>NZ_KZ984439.1 GCF_003569915.1 Comamonas testosteroni
ACCTCGCGCCTTCAACGCTGCGTTGTAAGCCTTCCAGTTCGTTGTGCGGTACTTAACCCGACCCCAGCTCGTCTCTCTCATCTCCCGAGCCTACCTCAGCTGCGACCGGCATTTGTGCAACAACGCCTTTGATAGCTATCAGCGCTGGTCAATCAAGGCTGATATGGGCTTTTTCAATCAGGAGCTTGTATTGCTCGGACTTCTTTTTCGCGAACTGCTGCATCTCGGGCACGCTCCAGGTGATGGGCTGGAAGGCGAAGGTGGAGAACTTTTCCCTGACCTGCGGGTCTTGCAGCACGGCCACGACGTCGCTGCGGATCTTGTCGCGCGTGGCGGTATCCAGGCCCTTGGGCGAGAGCAGGGAGACAAAGGAGTTCACGTCCAGCTCGGCAGGGCCGCCGGCCTCGGCCACGGTGGGCACATCGGGCATTTGGGGAATGCGCTTGGGTGCGGCCACGGCGATGTAGCGGATCTTGCCGCTTTTGTAGATGCCCTGGCTGGAGGGCAGGCTGCCGAAGCTCCAGCTCGGGTCGCCGTTGGCAACCGAGGTGAAGAGCTGGCTGACTTCGCGGTAGGGCACATGGGTCATCTTGCTGCCGCTCAGGTAGTCCAGCCATTCACCGCCCAGGTGGCCGGGGCTGCCCACGCCCCAGGAGCCGTAGCTGATCTTGCCGGGCTCGGCCTTGGCGGCGCGGATGAGGTCGGCCATGTTCTTCCAGGGCGAGCTGGTGGGTACGGCCACAAAGAAGGGGGTGAGGAACAGCGGGGCCACGGGGTCGAAGTGGTCCAGCGTGTTGAAGTTCTTGTTTTTGTAGAGGTAGGGCAGGGCCGAGACATGCTCGCTGTCGAGTTGCAGCAGGGTGTAGCCGTCGGGCTTGGCGCGGCGCGCGTATTCAATGGCGACAAAGCCGCCGCCGCCGGGGCGGTTGTCCACGGTCACACTTTGCTTCCAGCGCTGGCCCAGTTTTTCGCCCACGATGCGCAGCACGGCGTCCGGGCCGCTGCCCACGGCAAAGGCGGTGACCACGGTGACGGGGCGGTTGGGGTAGCTGGCCGCAGCGGGGTTTTGCGCCAGTGCCGTGCCGCTGAGCGCAAGCGTAGCAAGGCCTGCAAGCATGCGCAAATTTTCAAAATTGATAGCTGTATGTCTAATAGATGTATGGACTTGAGCGTTGTTTTTATCGTAATTCACGGTTGTCTCCTCGTTGAAGGCCTCAGGGTGGTCAAGGGCGGCCATGGCTAGGTTTTGTGATTCCATGGCCTGGGGGCGGGGGAATGTTTAGGAATGTTTAGGAGTGGTTATGAGGCGGCATCTGGCTGGGCCAGTGGCGCAGCCTGGGCAAAAGCGGGCAGGGCGCTGCAGGCGGCGTCCACGGCGCTGATCAGCGGCCAGCGGCCGAGGTCCACCCCAAAGCGGCGTGCGCTTTCAACCTGGGGAATCAGGTAGACATCGGCCAGCGTGGGCGCATTGCCGTAGCAGAAGCTGCCGCGGGTCTGGTCCTGGGCCAGCAGCGCTTCGATGGCGTCAAAACCGGCACTGATCCAGGTGCCGCACCAGGCGTTGATGGCGGCTTCATCCGCACCAAACTGCCGGCGCAGGGTTTGCAGAATGCGGCGGTTGTTGATGGGGTGGATATCGCAGCCCACGATGGCGGCCAGTGCCCGCACATGGGCGCGCGCCTCGGCCCCGGTGGGCAGCAGCGCGGGCGTGGGGTAGCGCTCTTCCAGCCATTCGATGATGGCGGGCGACTGGATTAGGGTCTCGCCGCTGTCCAGCGTCAGCGCGGGCACCAGGCCCTGCGGGTTCACGGCCTTGAACGGGGCTTGGGCCTGCTCGTCCACGCGCAGATCGACGGGAATGTAGTCGGGGCTCAGGCCCTTGAGGTTCAGCGCAATGCGCAGGCGGTGCGAGGTGCCGCTGCGAAAAAAGCTGTAGAGCTTCATGGTCTGCACTCCTTATTCGGGCTGGCCCACGGTCAGGGCAATCTCGCCCACGCCTTCGACGCGGCCGGTGATCCGGTCGCCGGGCAGCACGGCGCCCACGCCTTCGGGCGTGCCTGTATAGATGAGGTCGCCCGGTTGCAGGTGGTAGAACAGCGAGAGGTCGGCAATGATTTCGCGGATGTTCCAGATCAGCTTGTCCACATTCGATTGCTGCTTAACCTGGCCGTTGACGGACAGCTCGATCACGCCCGACTCGATCACCTGGCCGGGCATGGGCACGACTTCGGTGGCGACGGACGACTGCTCCACGTCCTTGCCCAGGTCCCAGGGACGGCCCTTGTCGCGCGCCACCAACTGCAGGTCGCGGCGCGTCATATCGAGGCCGCAGGCATAGCCGTAGATGTACTCATGGGCCTGCTCCGCGGGAATGCGAAAGCCGGCCTTGCCAATGGCCACCACCAGTTCCATCTCGAAGTGGTAGTTGCGGGTCTCGGGCGGGTAGGCCACGGTGGCGCCGGATTCGGTCAGCGTCTGCGGGGCCTTGGTGAAGTAGAAGGGGCGCTCCACGCTTTTGTCCACGGGGCGGCCCATTTCAACGGCGTGGGCATGGTAGTTGCGGCCCACAAAGAACAATCGATGGATGGGCAGGCGTTGCTCGCTGCCGCGCACGGGCAGCGATTGAACCGGGGCGGGGGTCCAGAGGTAGTTGGCTTGGGTCATGAAATTCCTGGTTTGTGATGGATGCGAGGCTTAGCCCAGCTGGGAGCGATAGGCGTGGACGGCTTCGAAGATCGGCGTATCGGCAAAACGGAACAGGTCGAGCTGGGGATGGCCTGCATCGCATTGCGCGGTAAACAGCTGCCAGGACGGCACGACAAACAGGTCGCCACGGCGCACCTGCCATTGGCGGTCACCCACGGTGACCTGGCCCTGGCCGTCAAAGACCTGGAACACGGCCGAGCCCACTTCGCGCTTGGGCTGGGTGCAGGCACCGCTGGCCACGCGGTGCATTTCGCAGCGGATGGTGGGCAGCACGTCGCGGCCATTGGTGGGGTTGCTAAAGCGTACGGCGGCGTGGCCTTTGCTGACGGTGGCAGCGTAGCCTTCGGCCTCCAGCGCCAGTTGCTCGGTCAGCGCGCGGTCCGTGTCCACCCAGCGGTAGGCCAGCAGGGGCGTGACGGGGCTGTCTTCCACATGGGCCAAGGGGCGCAGGCCGGGGTGGGCCCACAGGCGCTCTGAGCGCGAGAACTCGGGTGTGATGCGCTCGTGCGCGTCCAGGCTCAGGCGGCCATGCTCGAAGAACTGAGACTCTGTGTAGTAGGCAAACGGGATGTCCAGCCCGTCGATCCAGGCCATGGGCTGGCTGGCCGCGTTGTGATGGGCATGCCAGTTCCAGCCGCCCTGGGGCAGAAAGTCGCCGCGCGACATGCGGATGGAGTCGCCGTTGACGACGGTCCACACGCCTTCGCCCTCGACCACAAAGCGGAACGCATGCTGGGTGTGGCGGTGCTCGGGCGCATCCTCGCCGGGCATCAGGTACTGAATGGCGGCCCACAGCGTGGGCGTGGCAAAGGGGCGGCCGCCCAGCGCGGGGTTGGCCAGCGCAATGGCGCGGCGCTCGCCGCCCCGGCCCACGGGCACGATGCGGCCCGCTTCATCGGCCAACTGGAGCAAATTGTCCCAGCGCCACAAATGGGCTGCGGCCTGGCTTTTGGGGTGGGCGGGCATCAGGCCGCCGATTTCCGTCCACAGCGGCACCAGCATTTCCTGCTCGAAGCCGCGGTACAGCTGCTCAAGCGCTGGCGTGGGCTCGGGCTGACCGGGGGCGGCTTTGGCGCTGAGCTTGACGGGGGAGGGGAGGGCTTGTTCTATCGTCATGTGTTTTCTACCAATGCGGTTGGAGGCGGAGCGGCTCAGAGGGCGAGAGATTGATCAACCGTCCAGCCATAGAGCCATTCCATGGCGTCGTAAAAACGCTCGGGCGTGCGGCCCTTCCACAAGTCGTTGCGCACCAGGCGTTCCACGTCCTTGGCGTGGAAGATGCGCCCCATCTCTCGCGCAGAAAGCACCACGCGCGCTGTGCGGGCAATGCGCGAGCGCTCATAAAGCTGCAGCGCCTGGGGCCAGTCGTGCTGGCAGTGCTTCAAGGCTTCGCCCAGCGTCACGGCGTCCTCCAGCGCCATGCAGGCACCCTGGGCGATGTATTGCAGCGTGGGGTGGGCGGCATCGCCCAGCAGCGTGGCGCGGCCAAACGTCCATTGGCCAATCGGTTCGCGGTCGGCCGTGGCCCAGCGCTTCCAGCTCTTGGGCAGGTCAATCAGTTGGTGCGCAATGGGGCAGCAATCCTGGTAGTAGCTCAGCACCTCTTCGCGGCTGCCTTCGCGCACGCCCCATTCCTCCTGCTCACGGCTGTGGAAGGTGACGACCACGTTGTACTGCTCGCCGCCGCGCAGCGGGTAGTGCACCAGGTGGTAGTTGGGGCCGACCCAGATGCTGGCCGCATTCCAGCGCAGGTTTTCGGGGAACTCTGCTTTCTCGACCACGGCGCGGTAGACCACATGGCCCGAGACGCGGGCCGGGTCGCCCACATATTGCTGGCGCACCACGGATTTGACGCCGTCCGCCCCAATCAGCGCCTGCCCCTGGTGCGCCTTGCCATGCTGGTCGTAGACAGTGACGGTGTCGTCGTCCTGCTCCACGCGCTCGATGCGGGTGCCGGTCAGGGTTTCGATATTGCCGTGCTGCTGCGCGCCTTCCAGCAGCGAGGTGTGAATGTCCGCTCGGTGAATCACCGCATAAGGGTTGCCAAAGCGATCACGGAAGGCCTGACCCGTGGGGATGCGTCCCACCAGGCGCTCGTCCAGCGCGTCGTGCATGACCATCTCGTCGGTGTAGACGGCGCGGCCCCGGGCCAGCTCGCCAATGCCCAGCGCATCAAAAGCGGCAAAGGCATTGGGGCCGAGCTGGATGCCCGCGCCGATCTCGCCCAACTGGGGCGCTTGCTCCAGCACCTTGACGGCATAGCCCAGGCGCGCCAGCGACAGCGCTGCCGCAACACCGCCAATGCCGCCACCGGCAATCAATACAGGCAAGGAAGAAGAGGGGGCTTGGGTCATATCGGTATCGCTTTCGTGGCGGGGGATCTGTGTGGGCCTGGTGGCTGACACAGATTGGCCCGTGCGGTCTTGTGCAAGAACAAATAAACAGTGTGCTGACGATCAGTGTAAGTTTGATTTCAATTCAAAACATATCGGGATAAGCCCTGAGGTGATCCACGTCATACGGCCGGGCTGCTGCTGCGCTGGCTTTTTGTCCGCCAGCGCTGCGGCTGGGGGACAATGCAGGCAAGCGGCCAGGACCTGCGGCTGCTGCGCCTTACCGAACACCATGCAATACCAACCCGCAGAACTAGAGAACTACCCCGGCTACCACATCCGCCGCCTGCAGCAGATTGCGGTGGCGGTGTTCATGGAGGAAACCGAGGAGTTCGGCGTCACCCCTGTGCAGTACGCTGCGCTGTCGGCCGTGCTGCGCCAGCCGGGCATCGACCAGCGCACGCTGGCGCGCAATATCGGTTTTGATACGTCCACCATCGGCAGCGTCATCGACCGGCTGGAAGCGCGCGGCCTGATGCAGCGCAACGCCAGCCCGACAGACCGCCGCGTGCGCCTGCTGACGCTGACCGAAGACGGCGGCCTGCTGCTGCAACAGGCTGAAGCCTCGGTGCTGCGCGCCCAGCGCCGCATGCTGGACCCGCTGCCCGACGACAAGCGCGCCCATTTCATGGAAATGCTCTCGCTGCTGATCCACGAGAACGACGAATTCGCCCGTGCGCCCAGCGCCGTGGCCGAGCGCAACCCTGACCGCAAGCGCAGCGCGGCGGTCAGGGCCGTCAACGGCCTGAGCCGCAAACCAGACGCCGAAGACTGAGGACGCAGCGCGTGGACTGGGACCATCTGCGTTTTTTTGGCGAACTGGCCCGCAGCGGCAGCATGGCGGCAGCGGCGCGCAAGCTGGGCGTGGAGCACACCACAGTCTCGCGTCGCATTCAGGCACTGGAAAAGCAGCTCGGCGCCGTGCTGTTTGCGCGCGACGGCGGCCAGTGGCGGCTGACCGAAGCAGGCCGCCAACTGCTGGGTGTGGCCGATGCCATGCAAAGCGCCGTGCGGGGGCTGGAAAGCAGCCCGCTGGCCCAGGCCGCAGCCAGCGAAGGCCCAGCCGGGCTGGTGCGCGTGGGCGCGACCGAAGGCTTTGGCACGCAAATGCTGGCCGGTGAGCTGGCCAAGCTCACGCTGCGCTACCCGTTGCTCAGCGTCGATCTGCTGGCGCTGCCGCGCATGCTGCATCTCTCAAGCCGCGAGGCCGATATCGTCATCTCGCTGGAGCGTCCCAAGCGCGGCTCCATCGTGGTCACCAAGCTGGCCGACTACCGGCTCTACCTCTATGGCCAGCGCGAATATCTGGCGCGCAAGCCGCTGGTAGCCAGAACCGAAGACCTGCGCCACCACAGCTTTGTGCACTATGTGGACGATCTGCTGTTCACGCGCGAGTTGCAACTGCTCGACACCTTGCACCGACCCGAGCGCTTTGCGCTGCGCAGCACCAGCATCACCGCGCAGTACGAAGCCGTGCGCGCCGGGGCTGGGCTGGCCGTGCTGCCCGCTTTTCTGGCCGACAAAGACCCGATTCTGAGCCGCGTGTTGCCCGATCAGGCCTGTTTTACCCGCACCTTCTGGATGAGCATGCCCGTCGAATCGCGCCAGATCCCGCGCATCGCCACCACCTGGAACTTTCTGCGCGACGCCGTGCAGGCCATGCGCGGGCAGCTGTGCCCGGCGCAGTAGCGGCACATCGTTGCTTTATTTACTCATTGTTTGATAGCTGCCTGCCTATATTCTGTAAAGACTATGGAGCAGTTGAGCCTGTTTTTTATTGGATGCTTGATAGACTGGCGGCCTTGCTGGCCCCGGTCAGCCCATCCAAGCAAAAGCCACCCCAGGAGACACCATGATTGTGACCACCACTCCCAATATCGAAGGCAAGCGCATCACCCGTTACTGCGGCGTGGTGGCGGGCGAGGCGATTCTGGGCGCCAATGTGTTCAAGGACTTGTTTGCCGGTATCCGCGATCTGGTCGGTGGCCGCTCGGGCACCTACGAGAAAGAACTGCAAAAAGCGCGTGAAATCGCGCTGCGGGAACTGGAACAGCGCGCAAGCGAAGCCGGGGCCAATGCCATCGTGGGCGTGGACCTGGACTTTGAAGTGCTGGGCGAGACCAATGGCATGTTGATGGTGTCGGCCAGTGGCACCGCCGTAGTGGTGGAATAGGGCGCAGCCCCATCGCAGCAAGTGCCTGTTTTTTGTGCAACTGCACATTTTTCGCATACTTCGAAATTTGTAGCTGAAACTCGTTGTACAATTCCGTTCATCGTAGGGGAGTCGCCAAGTTGGTTAAGGCACCGGATTTTGATTCCGGCATGCGCAGGTTCGAATCCTTCCTCCCCTGCCAAAGATTCAAACCCCGTTCACGCAAGTGAACGGGGTTTTTTCTTTTCCGTACTTTGCGTTCCGATTTCAGCCGTTGATCCAGCTTCAGCCCCCGTCATCGCACTACCGATGCATTTATTCATAGAGTTGCAATTTCAAATTTGATAGCTGTCAGCCTATATATTTCATGGACTAGAGCCTGATTTCATTGTGACGATGCTCTGCAACAGATCGGCGCAGACATGGTGAGACCTGGCGAGCGTACTGGGCGATGTGGCGATTGCCTGATGACGAAATGTCAGCTGACGCACCCCAAATACCGCCTGAAATCGCTCAGAAATCCTAGGGTTAGCACCTATGTGTCGATAAATATTGCTCAAGTCTGTACATAACGCAGTGCAGATTTCGTCGAATCGTCTGTTGGCAGATATTTGCTCTGAAAACTGGTCTTAGACTTTGCGCTCTTTTGTTCGACTTTGGTTCGATTTTTGTTCGTATCAGGTCGAAGTTGATATCCCGATTTCCAGGAGCGGCGTATGGCCAGCAAGTTTTCGATTCTCAAGTCCGTGGCAGTGGCTGCAAGCCTGTGCATGGGCACCGTGGCCATGGCGCAGGAAACCCCGATGCAGCGCGTGGAGCGCACCAAGACGCTGCGCGTGGGTGTGATCTCGGGCGCAACGCCTTATTTCCACAAGGATCTGGTCACGCAGAAATGGGGCGGCTTCGGCCCTGACTTTGCCGACAGTCTGGCGCACAAGCTGGGCACCAAGATCGAGCTGGTGGAGACGACCTGGGGCAACTCGGTGATGGACCTGCAGGCCAACAAGATTGACGTGATGTTCGGCATGGGCCCCACACCGGCGCGCCGCGAGATGGTGGATTTCTCGGACATGCTGTTCAACAACACGCTGACCGCCGTCTGCAAAAAAGGCTTTGGGCCCGTCAAGACCTGGGAGCAACTGAACGACCCCAAGGTCAAGATCGTGGTGGACGTAGGCTCCAACCAGGACCAGTACGCTACCAAGATGCTGCCCAAGGCCACGATCTCGCGTCTGGACAGCTCGGGCGCCGCCTCCATGGCCGTGCAGACCGGCCGCGCCGACTGCCAGATTCTGATGGTGCTGCTGGCCCAGCCGCTGCTGGCCAAGCGGCCCGACATCGGCGCCATGTTCGTGCCTGAGCCCGTGACCACATCGCCCACCCACATCGGCCTGCCAAAGAGCGCCAACAAGGACTTTGAAAACGCCGTCAACGCCTGGCTCAAGGAAGCACGTGGCAAGGGCGAGGTGCAGTCCGTCATTGTCAAGAACATGGAAAAGCTCGCCGGTGTAAAGCCTGAGAGCTTCCCCAAGCAAGTCAAGTTCTAAGACCCAAGGCCGCTTGGAGCTTTTCGGCGGCTTGCAGATGGGAATGCATGAGCGGCCACCGGCCTGGACGGTGGCCGTTGCGCGTTTGAAAAAGGCCGTGAATCTGAACGATGTCGCGTGCCTTTGGGAGTTGAGAGATGTACGAGTGGGATTTTTCCCTGCTGTGGACCTATAAGACGCTGCTGCTGCAGGGCATTGGCTACACGCTGCTGTTCACGGCGATTTGCGTGGTCGGCGGTCTGGCCGTGGGCCTGATTGCGGGTCTGGGTCGGCTGTCCAGCAACAAATGGATCACCGCGCCGCTGCGCGCTTTTGTGGAAGTATTTCGCTGCACGCCGGTGCTGGTGCAACTGGTGTGGTTCTATTACGCGCTGCCGGTGCTGACCGGTATCGAAATGTCCGCGCCCATGGCGGCGGGCATCTGTTTGTCGCTGTATGGCGGCGCTTTCTATTCCGAAATCATTCGCGGCGGCATCATCTCCATCGACCCGGGCCAGACCGAAGCCGGGCAAGCCATTGGCATGACGCGCTTTCAGGTCATGCGCCGCATCATCCTGCCGCAGGCCTTCAAGCGCATGGTGCCGCCGCTGATGAGCCAGTCCATCATGCAGCTCAAGAACACCTCGCTGCTATCCGTGCTGGCCGTGCCCGATCTGCTGTACCAGGGCCAGGTCATTGCGCACGACACCTACCGCCCGCTGGAGGTCTATACCTTTATCGCCGTGGCTTATTTCATCATCCTGCTGCCCGCGACGATGTGGGCCAAGCGGATTGAGCAAAATCACTCTCAAGTCGAGGAGGCATAAGCAATGTCTGCTCCTGTTATTGAGATCAAAAACCTCAAGAAATCCTTCGGCGATCTGGCCGTCCTCAAAAACATCTCCCTGAGCGTGGAGCGCGGCACCGTGGTGGCGCTGATCGGGCCGTCCGGCTCGGGCAAATCCACGCTGCTGCGCTGCGTAAACCTGCTCACCGTGCCCGATGGTGGTGAAATCAAGGTGGGCGAGCAGTCTCTGGCCTTCAGCGGCAAGGCGACTGAGCTGCCTGGCGACAAGGTGCTGGCGGGCTTCAGGGCGCGCACCGGCATGGTGTTCCAGCACTTCAATCTGTTCCCGCATATGACGGTGCTGCAGAACGTGATGGAAGGCCCCGTGACCGTACTCAAGAAAAGCCGACGCGAGGCCGAGGCCAAGGCACGGGAATTGCTTGCCAAAGTCGGGCTGGCCGAGCGTGCCGACATGTTCCCTGACAAAATGTCCGGAGGTCAGAAACAGCGCGTGGCAATTGCCCGGGCGCTGGCCATGGAGCCTTCGGTCATGCTGTTTGACGAGGCCACATCGGCGCTGGACCCCGAATTGGTCGCCGAGGTGCTGGGGGTGATCCAGTCGCTGGCCAGGGAGGGCATGACCATGATTTTGGTGACGCACGAAATCGCTTTTGCCCGCGAAGTGGCGGACAAGGTCGTCTTCATGCGCGACGGTGTGGTGGTGGAATCGGGTCCACCTTCGCAAGTGATTGACAATCCCCAGCAGGAAGCGACCCGCAGTTTTCTGGGCCGGATTCTGGGCAGCAGCCACGCGGCGGCCCGGGCCTGAGCACCCGATCAAGGAACCGACAAGCAATGGAATATCGACTCGACGAAACCGACCGCCAGCTGCTGCGCCTGTTGCAGACCAATGCGCGTGCCTCCACCGCGCACCTGGCCCGGCAGATGAACCTGGCGCGCACCACGGTGGTGGCGCGCATCGCCAAACTGGAGCAGGAAGGCGTGATTGCCGGCTACGGCGTGCGCCTGGGCTCTCGCATGGAACAGTCCGCCGTGCGCGCGTACTGCGGCATTCGCGTGCTGCCCAAGACCGCCACTTCGGTCATGCAGGCGCTCAATCGCTTCACTGAAGTGGAAGAAGTCTCCGCCGTCAGCGGCCAGTACGACTACATGGTGTTTGTGCGCTGCGAAAGCAATGAAAAGCTGGACGCGCTGCTGGACCGCATCGGCCTGATCGACGGCATTCAGCAGACCTACACCTCGGTGGTCCTGAGCCGCAAGATCGACCGCCGCACGACGGCGGAAGTCGTGGCGCAGCCCGCAAGCTAAAAGCGATACTGGGCCATGAGTCAATCATTCCATGACGACGACTGGCCCAGTGAGCAGGAGTATTGCGACTACCTGGCAGCAGAGCGCCATCTGTTTGCCTTTGTGCTGCGCGAGCACGGCGGCTTTTCTGCACCAGAGGCCGAGCGCGAAGCCCTGTTGCGCTACCCCTATGAGCCACCAGAGGCTGAATATCGCGGCCTGATTTTTCATGATGAATCATGGCACTGGGCCATGCTGAGGCTGCATGGCGAAGGCTATTGGTGGGATCGGCCAGAGTTGTTAGAACCAGATCCCGCTTATCGGCGTGAGGCAGCCGGGCTGGATTTTGGGGAAGGCAACTGAATGCCACCCAGAGCGACAGCGCATTGCAGACCTTGCCATTTGAGAAGGAGAAGCTCCGCATGAAAGACTTCAGCAAACTCAACGATACCGAGCACATGCTGCAATGGCTGGCCGATCAGCCCTACGAGGAAATCTTTGGCGAAGTGCAGGGCATGCTGGCCCAGCAGGTTCCGGGTTCCGTGCTTGAATCCTTTGTGGTCACTTCGGAGCCCCAATGGCTGACCGGGGCTCGCAAGTCTGAAGACGAAGAGGAAAAAGTCATTCTGGTGCGCACCGGTCTGGCTTTTGAGTTTGAGCTGGCCGTGCGTGGCAATGGCGAGTTGCATGAACTCAGCGGCGTCTTCAGCTGGGCTGCTGGTGCCATGGATGAGCCAGAGAATCGCCACCAGCGCTGCTGGCTCGATATTGGCGGCACGCTGGACGAGTTTGGCGCATCAGGCTCACTCAAAGAGCGTGTGCAGAGCATGTAAGAGGGCAAGTCTTGATGCAGCCTTGTTTTGCCGTCGATTTCAACGAGCTGCTGGAGCATGATCTGCTCATGCTGTCCCAGACCGATGAGCGTCTGGACATCAACGGCTTGCCGGTGCAACTGGTGGAAGGTCTGTCTGTAAAAGTGCAGGAAGAGAGCCGCTATGCAGACGGCACGCATGAGCTGCTTTGGGCGCATGGCGTGGTCGAAGCCAACCAGAGCGGCAACTGGAGCCATGTCAAATGGTGTTGCCGTCTGGATGCTAATGGAATCTCAGCGCTTACAGAAAACGGCTTGCCCTGAAAGGGTGAGGGTCCAGCGGCGTTTGCGCATCGGCCAGCATCATCGCCGCCAGCAGCGCCGCCGTGCCTGGGCCGGTGCTAAAGCCAATATGCTGATGGCCGAAGGCCAGCCACAGGCCGGGGCGGCCCGGCATCTGGTCAATGATGGGGCGGCTGTCGGGCAGAGTGGGGCGGCGGCCCATCCATAGCGGGTGCTGCAGGCGCTCGCCCAGCGGCAAAGCCTGGCGCGCAGCGGCTTCGGCCACATCCAGCTGTACGGGCTTCATGGGCGCATCGCAGCGGTTCAATTCGACGCCGGTGGAAAGGCGCAGGCCTTGCTCCATGGGCGAGAGCACATAGCCGCCTGCGGTGTCATAGATGGGGCGCTGCAGGGCGCTGGCAGCGCTGCCTGTGTTGCCCGCTGCGTAATGCATGTGGTAGCCGCGCTCAAAGCCCATGGGAATGTCCACGCCCAGCTCGGCCATGAATTTTGGGCTCCAGGGGCCCAGTGCGACGACGACGCGGCCAAACTCCTGCGCTAAATGGCTGGCGTCAATCACCTGCCAGCGGCCATTGTTGGTCTGGCGCACGGTGCGCAGATCGGTGGTCTGCAGCTTGCCGCCGCGTGCGACAAAAGCATCGGCATAGGCCTTGACCACAGCGCCGGGGCTGTTGACCGAATAGGTATCCTTGATCCACAGCGCCTTGGCAAACACGGGCTTGAGAACTGGCTCCAGGTCGCGCAGTTCGGCCTCATTGAGTGTCTGCGTGGTAATGCCGAATTGCGCCATGGTCTCGCGCCCCAGTTGTGCGCCGGGCGCATCAAAGGCCTGGGCCGAGCGGTAGAGAAACAGCCAGCCGTTGTCGCGCAGGCGGTGCTGCTCGCCGACCTCTTGCAACAGGCGCTGATGCTCGGCGGTGGACAGGCGGATCAGCCCGTCAAGCGCTGCGGTGGTCTCAGCAAACACGCTCTGGCGGGCATTGGCCACAAAGCCCAGCGCCCAGCGCAGATGGCTGGCAATAAAAGCCGGGTTGTAGCGAAAGCCCGCGCCCTTGTTCTTGAGCAGGCCGGGCAGGGTGCCCCAGAGTTTGGGGTGGTTGAAAGGCATGAGTGAGCTGCGCGCAATCACGCCTGCATTGCCGTACGAAGTTTCCAGCCCCGGCGCGCGCCGGTCCATCAGCGTGACGGCCATGCCGCGGCGCTGCAATTCCAAGGCCGTTGCCACGCCGACCATGCCGGCGCCAAGAACGGCCACTGTGTTGTCTGTCATGAGAAAGCCCGCAGCACAACCTTGTGCTGCGCGGTTGAGAGTCCAAAAACGCGGGGTGTATTGTCGGCGCTAAATCGCAGAGCCCAAGGGTTTACGGCAGGACATTGTTCAGCGTGATTTCAGAACCTCGGTATTTATGCTTGCTATGCACCAAGTCAGTGCCTTTCTATGCTGGAGTGCTCATGCGCCGCATGAGATACACCCATATCAATGGAGGGGACGCGATGATCCAGACAGTGTTTCGCAGTTCGTGGAGGTCTTTGTCACTGGTTGCTGCGGCTGCACTTGCTGCCTGCGGTGGTTCGGACAGCCCTGCACCCGAGGCCCAGAGCAAGTACAAGGCCGAGATTCGGCGTACCACCATGGGCGTGCCCCACATCAAGGCGCAGGATTGGGGTGGCCTGGGCTATGGATCCGGTTATGCCCAGGCGCAGGACAATCTTTGCACGCTGGCGGACTCGTTTGTGACCTATCGGGGAGAGCGTTCCCAGTATTTCGGCGGTGATGCGACGGCTGTGTACGACAGCACCATAGACCGGCCACGCAATATCGACTCGGACTTTTTCTTCCGTCATGTCGTCTCGGCGGACATGATTGCGCAGATGGAAAAAGCGCAGCCCGACAACTTGCTGCAGCTGGTTGACGGCTACGTGGCAGGCTATAACCGCCTGCTGGCGGAGACGAAAAAAGGCGGTGACCGCCATGCGGCCTGTGCCAAGGAGGCCTGGCTGCAGCCGATCACGAACGACGATGTCTGGCGGCGCATGTACACGGCCAATCTGGCGGGCGGCCTGAGCAATTTTGTTGCGGCCATTGCCAATGCCCAGCCACCGGCAGCCACGAAAACAGCTGCATTGAGCAGCAAGCCCAGCGCTAAAGCCAAAAGCCTGCGTGCCAAAGAAGCCAAGGCCGCAGAGGTGCAGCTGGCCATGCTCAAGCCCGGCACTGTGAAGACTCCCGCCTTGCAGGTCGGTGGCACCACAGGCATCGGCAGCAATATGTATGGCTTTGGTCAGCAGGTCACGGGTGGCGACAGCAGTGTGCTGTTCGGCAACCCGCACTGGTACTGGAAGGGGCCAGACCGCTTCTATCAGCAGCAGCTCACCATCCCCGGCAAGATGGATGTCAGCGGTGCGTCGTTCCTTGGCATGCCGCTGGTGCTGATCGGGTTCAACAACGATGTGGCATGGAGCCATACCGTCTCCACAGCCCGGCGGTTTGGATTCTTCTTCTATCAGCTCTCGTCCAGTGACCCGACACAGTACATGCGCGACGGCCAGCCCAAGGCCATGCAGGCCAGCGAGATCAGCGTCAAGGTGCGCAATGCTTCGGGCGGCACAGATACCGTCAAACGCACGCTCTACAAGACCGAGCATGGCCCCGTGCTGACATTGGCGGCGATGAACCCCGCCCTGGGCTGGAATAGCCAGTATGTGCTGGCCATCCGAGATATCAATGCCTACAACTTTCGCACTTTCCGCAACTGGTTGCGCTGGAATCAGGCCAAGTCTCTGGACGAGTTTATTCAGATTCAGAAGGAAGAAGCCGCCATCCCCTGGGTCAACACAGTCGCGGCGGGACGGGGAAGTGCGCAGGTCTGGTATGCCGATATTGGCGCCGTGCCCAATGCGCCGCCAGCCCTGCTCAAGGCCTGTGCTTCGCCTTTGTCAGCTGCATTGAACGCGAGCCTGCCCGAAGTGCCGGTGCTGGTGGGCAGCAGCAGCCAGTGTGACTGGGTCAAGGATGCAGATTCTGTGCAGGATGGCGCGATTGGCCCTGCGCGCATGCCCAGCCTCAAGCGCGACGACTATGTAGGGAATATGAATGACAGTTACTGGCTGTCCAACGCTAAAGCCCCGCTGACAGGCTATCCGTCCATCTTCGGCTCGACGTCTTCCGCGCAAAGCTTGCGCACGAGGCTGGGTCACACCATGGCTTTGCAGCGTCTTGAGGGTTCCGATGGCTATGCAGGCAAGAACGCCAGCAGCGAGATCGTGCGCCAGATGGTTCTGGATAGCCGAATCTATTCCACCAAGTTCAAGGACGAAGCTCTGCAACTGGTCTGTGACAAGGCCACGGTTTCTGTCAGCGGCACCGAGGTGCCTGTGACTGAAGCCTGCCAGGTGCTGATGCAGTGGAATGGCGTGGGCGATAGCCAGGCCAAGGGCTCGCACATCTGGGACGAGTTCTGGTCACGTGTGGCGAGCCAGATCAAGGCCACCGAGCTGTATCAAACCCCGTTCAGCAGCAGTGACCCGATCAACACGCCCAATGGCATCAAGGCGTCAGCACAAAGTGCGCTGAAGTTCGCTTTTGGCCAGGCGGTGCAGGCGGTCAACACAGGTGGTGTCGCCATGGCGGCTGAGCGTGGCAGTCTGCTGTATTCCAAAAAGGCTGGAACGACGACAGCGCTGTACGGCGGCTGCGGCAATGTGGGCTACTTCACCATCAACTGTTCGGAAAACAGCATCAGCTCAGGCAATTACTCCATGGACGGTCAGCCCCATGGCAATAGCTATATGCAGGTGGTGAGCTTTCCTGCAGCCGGAGTGGAGGCTCATACCTTCCTGACCTTCTCTTTGTCCGATGATCCGAAGAACCCGCACTATGCGGACTACACCCAGGCTTACGGTGCCAAGCAATGGGTGCGCCAGCCGTTTACGGATTCGGCCATCGCCGCTGACAAAAACTACAGTACCCAGACTGTGAGTGAGTAAACATCTGAGGGAATGAAAAAGGGAGCCTTTCGGCTCCCTTTTTTGTAGCTGCCTGCGCTTAATCTACGCAGACTTTGGCGTTGCCAGACTCCATTTTTCCGATAATGGCAGCATCTGCAAAGTCGCTGTCGGCAAAGACCTTGAGCACTTGCTGCACCGCTTCAGGTGCACAGGACACCAGCAGGCCGCCGGAGGTCTGCGGGTCCGTCAGCAAAGCCTTTTGTGCATCGCTGACCGATGCGCCCAATTCGATGGACGCGCCGTAGGAGGCCCAGTTGCGGCCCGATGCGCCGGTGAAGATGCCTTGCTCGGCCAGCGCCTGCACGCCGGGCAGCACGGGCAGCTTGGCGCTGTCGATGCGTGCGGTCAGACCTGCGCCGCGCGCCAGCTCCAGGCCGTGGCCCAGCAGGCCAAAACCGGTCACATCGGTTAAGGCGTGCACGCCTTCGAGCTTGGACAGTTCTGCGCCGGGGCGGTTGAGCTTGGTCGTGGCATCCACCATGGCGCGGTAGCCTGCGTCGTCCAGCAGGTTCTTCTTGAGTGCTGCAGACAGAATGCCCACGCCCAGTGGCTTGCCCAGAATCAGCACGTCGCCGGCCTTGGCATCGGCGTTGCGCTTCATCTGCTTGGGGTTGACGATGCCGATGCCGACCAGGCCATAAATGGGCTCGACCGAATCAATCGAGTGGCCGCCCGCCAGCGGGATACCAGCATCGCGGCAGACGGACTCGCCGCCCTCCAGAATCTTGGCAATCACATCGTGGGGCAGCACATTGATGGGCATGCCCACAATGGCCAGCGCCATCAGCGGCGTGCCGCCCATGGCGTAGATGTCGGACAGCGCATTGGTGGCGGCGATGCGGCCAAAGTCATACGGGTCATCGACGATGGGCATGAAAAAGTCCGTGGTCGCCACAATGGCCTGCTCGTCGTTGATCTTGTAGACAGCGGCGTCGTCAGCGGTCTCGGTGCCCACCAGTAGGTCAGGGAAGAACTGCTTGGGCAGATTGCTCTTGGCCAGCAGCTCGGACAGCACACCGGGCGCAATCTTGCAGCCGCAGCCACCGCCGTGGGAGAGCGAGGTCAGGCGTGGTGTTGCGGGTGGGGTGGTGCTGGGGGCAGAGGTGGTGGTCATGACAGTCCGGGCAACTTGCAGCAATCAAATTGCCGCGTTCAGAACAAAATGGCGAAGCCGCTGAGCGGCATAGCTTCTATTATCGACCTGAGGGAGAAGCTGGGGTCTGACCGGTGTCATCCGGTGGTTTCTTCGGCTTTGTTGCATAAGCCTGCCTGAGGCCGAGCTATCCTAAACCCCAGACGTAGTAAAGCCACAACCACCGTTTGGGGCGTACCTAGTTCGGTGAATCGATTCAGGATGAATGCCCGAATGTTGAGTTCGGCCACTTGCCGCTCAAACGTCCTGGAAATCACCTTCTCACCCAATCGCTCGCACGCCTTGACTGCCTCATTGCGATGGGTGAATGCCAGTCCTTTGTGCAGTGCTCCTTTTCGAGGTGGAATCACAGGAATGCTGCCCCGCCTGTAACAAGCCTCATGCACGTCCTGCGTGTCATACGCTCCATCACCCGTGAAGCTGGCCACAGTTTCATGGCTTGGGATTTGATTCAGTAACTCGGCACCCACTGGTGAGTCACTGATTTCATTGGTGGTCACAACGATGGCTCGGGCCTGCAAAGTGTCGGCATCAATACCCAGATGCACCTTTCACCATTGACGAAGACGCTCTGCCTCATGCTTCTTTGTTTTCCATTCGCTTTCGCCCAGGAACTTGATGCTCATTGAGTCAGCGAGCATGTGCAGGCCCTGGCTGCTTGGATGGTAGCGCACCTGAACTTGCCTACGTCACACCGTGCTGAAGTCTGGCGCAGCCTAAGGCAGGCCCATCAATTTGAGTAACGGTTGCACCAAGCCCAAGGTTTGGCGCAAAGGCAAGCTGAACAGACATTTGATGGTCAGACAAACTGGATGGCAGCATCTGAGAAGGTGCGATTGCGGCCACGCTTGTCGCTTGGAAGGGCCAACCACTGCAGCCCAGAGTCCAGCCAGATCTCACGTCGCCTCGGGCCTTCAATGCTGTGTTGTACGCCTTCCAGTTTGTGGTGCAGTACGCTTGCGCCCCAGCTTGATTCACTCATCTGGCGGCCTACCGCACTGCGGAGTTGGAGTTGTGCAACAACGCCATGTGAAGCTGATAATTGAGCGCTTGATGAAATTACCCTCCTGCTTGTTGCGACTGAACACTGTTAAGTAGTTTAAGTACGCCATTCGTAAATATTTTATCTACAGATGGAACAATATCCGTTGAAACACCCAACAACTCTTTAAGTAGTGAAAGTATTTTCATAGAAGCTATGAAAAAACTTTCAACTTCCTCATCGGAGTCATTTAGGCTCTCAACACCATTATTTAGCCATTTTTTCGAAATGTCATTTAGAAAATTATTTTTCACAGCCCTACTGCTATATGGAAACCACACTCCATGGGAAAGCTTGTAATTAATTGAATTTCTCATTACTGAAAGTCTATTACCCTTGAGAGAATTATTCTTTGTAATAATAGATTTTATTTCTGAAATGATTTTTGCTGCTTCAATTTTATGCTGACTTAAAGCCATTGATCCAGGAATGCTATTCTCTATAAATTGAAGTAGTAATAAAAACGTAGCCCAAGTGTCTTTATGTGATTCTTTTAACCTCAAAAATTTCACTTGATTACACATTTTATCAGTTTTCAAAAAAAATAGTCCATCACCTAAAGATGTGAGGCCTCCAGTTTTTCCAAAAATATTTGCGGACTCGAATATTTTACGAGTGTGGGCGGTTTCCAGTTGAGTGCAGGACCAACCGTATATCCGCATAATTGCATGCGCAGCAAAAAAAGCCGAATAATAGGATCTAATTGATGCCCATGCAAGGCTTTGGGGTAACGCGTTATCTTTGCCTATGCCTGCCGCACTTTCAAAGGCTGCACATGCCATTCTATTGAAATCGTTAGAAAGCGCTCTTCTCACCTCATCACTGGCTGATGAATGCAATGAAAAATTATCTTGACTTATATCTGAATTAATGAAATAATTTTGTGAAGCAATCCAAGCTTTTAAGTCAATTGCACCAAGTGCACTTGATTCAAAAATAGATATTATTGCCTCATTTAGAATGACACGAACAACAGCAGTCATACTATTGGCGCATCAAAGTTGAAATCCGCCTTTTAGTGAGTCCTCCAGAGCTTGAACAATTGGTTTGTATGCAGAGCCTGTTCCACTTAATTTTGCGACCTTGATATTATCTCCAACCTGCTCCAAAAAATAATAAAAATTATCAGCTGTGTAAATTGCACCAAACCTATCTTTAACCTTTGGTGCAATGATTAAGAAAAAAGCGCACATTGCCCTGAAAAATATCGCAGTACTGAGCAAATCTTGTCTCTGATGTCTCACCAAAACACCTTGATCAAAGGCAATGAAATATGAATTCATTATTTCATAAATTTCATGTGCACTTTTACCTCCGAATATTTTCACAAGAGGTTTAAATGCTGTATTAAATACAGACCTTGATATTTTCCCCTCGGTTCGAGAAGACGGCGCAAGTTTGCCATATAAAGCACTGGATGATTCGACCATGAAGCCGTCGAAAATTTCTCGAAGTAACTGATCTTCGTCTTTTTCGTATTCAGCAAGCTTCTTAATATCCAAAAGCAACTCTGCAGGAACACCCTTCTGCAGAGAGTTAATATCTATAAAGAGACGTGTTTCATCCGTTCTTGATAGACCATCATAAATAACAACAGGTACTCTAAATGCCTTGCTTGCAAGTCTAAAACCATAAACTCTGTGCTGCCCATCTAAAATCAAAAAAGCTTTTTTAAGCTATTAAAAGAAATTGATTTTTTTGAAGAATCGTATTCAAGAGTGGCATCTGGCTGTGCAGATAAAACAATGGCGCTAGGTATAGTGCCGAGTCCACTATCAATGTAATTCGCAATTTCTTGAGCCCGCTTTTTATCGAGAACGCGCTGAAAACCCTTCTCTGGATCCTCTTCGCGATCAACAACAAAGCAAGTTTCAGCCAAAACTTCAGTCGGTAACGTAAGTGAATAAAACTTATGATTACCTTGGCGAACAAGACTCACAGAACCAAAACTTAATCTCTCATCAGTCATTATATTTCTCTTACTTTAATTTGAATTTTTCACCCTAGATATCGAGCAACGCAAGCGAACCTTTGTAAACACGCTTACGGAATTGCTTCAAGATCAAGTAGAAGTGACTCCTACTAATCTTAAGCGTTGCAGCGGCTGATTTAACCGGAACGACTCGTTGGACGTAGTAGAAATCAAACATCTGCTTGTCTAAGGTATCAGGTTGACAAGTGTATGCAAGGTGGAACGCCGCCAACTCCGCACTGTAGATGGTATCTGGCTCATCCGTTCTCAGTGGTCGCGTGCCTCCGGGCTTTGTTGCATAAGCCAGCCTGAGGCCGATCTATCCCAAACCCCGGACGTAGTTGTGCCACAGCCACCGTTTGAGGCGTACCCAGTTCGGTGAATTGATTCGGCACGGATGTCCGAATGTTGAGCTCAGCCACTTGCCGCTCAAACGTCCTGGAGTAAATATCGGGAGCCCCTGAGCTGGAGCCCTTCAACCGTTGCCATGCCATCGTTTCCACGCAAAAGTGAGAGAACGATGTGACGTTTGATGTGTCACCTGACTGTGTAACCCAGGCGCATTTTGGGTGGCGGAAAGCAGCTGGAGTCGAACCAACCCGGGAGCGGCTGACGCCCCCCACCAGGTTTGAAGCCTGGCCGCGCCACCGGGCACGATTGCCTTCCTTTGAGCAAGAGCGCGAGCCTGTCGCACTCTTGTAGAAGATGGAGGATTGTAGCCAGCATTTGCATGGCTCAGGCGCATGTTGCGATATGGAGTGCCTGATGTGGCTTACTACCAAAGTAGTAGCTGCATGCCTATATGAATACTGGACTAAGCGGTTGTTTGGCTTGAATTTTGCCACTTTACATCGGGGCGCAGCAGGTGGGCGTCGCGCACGCGGCGTGTGTAGCCTATGCGGTCGAAGAATTCCAGAATCTGAATCGCACGCTTACGGCCCAGGTCGGTGGCGTCGCGGAAGGCGCGAGCTTCGATTTCTCCGTTGGGTCTATTTGCGGCAATTTGCGCGGCCAGTGCGGCCAGCTCGTCCATGCGTGAAGGAGCATAGAACAGGTCTTTGACGACCTGAAACAGCAGACCCTGGCGCGAGAGTTTTTTGAGCAGCTGGCGCACGACTTCTTCACCTGCGCTGTGGTCACGCGCGAGGTCGCGTACCCAGGGCGGGTCGTAGCGGCCCGCATCAATGGCGGGCAGCAGTTTCTCGGCCAGTGCCTGCTCGGCTGCCGACAGTTGCACGCGGTGTTCGGGCAGATGCAGCCATGCACCCGTGCTGGACAGACGTTTTTGCGCCAGCAGGGCGTCGATCAAGGCCTGATACAACGCGTCATGCGCAGTCTGCTGCAGGCCAGGCAGGGCCATGCGGCGCAGGCGCGCGGCGTTGACGCCGGGCTCGTCAGGCGATTTTTCGTGAAAGCGCTGCAGGGTCTGCAGCGTCTGGTCTTGCAGGATTTGCCAGCGCAGCTGGTTCAGCACCAGAGCGTCGCCATCGGCAACCGGCAGCGACACGGCATCGGGCAAGGCCGTCGCCACCTGAATATCGCGACCGCTGAGGCGCTGCAGTTGCGACAAGGCAATGCCGTGCGGCGCCTGCGCGATCAGCGGGGCCAGATCGCCGCGCGCTATCAGCGCTTCCATCGCGTCCAGATAGGCCATGCGTTCGGCGCTGCGGCGCTTGCGAGCGGGGGCATAGGGGTCCAGCACCATGCCGCCAGCGATGGTGCGGCTGGCCTGGGCGTTGCGCAGAATCAAGCGGTCCCCGGGCTGGGTGAAGACGGGCGCATCGAGCACCAGTTGCACGCGCGCTTCGGTGCCGGGATCAATGGCGGCGTCTTGCAGCAAGGCCACATGGCCTGTGGTGCGTTGGGTGCCGATATGCACGTGCACAGGCGTCCATTGCTGCAGCGGTGCGGCTTCGGCCAGCAGGTGCAGATGCATGTCCAACCGGTCCGTGGCCTGCAGGGCGCGCGCATCGGCCATCCAGTCGCCGCGCTCGATCTCGTCCTTGCCAATGCCAGCTAGATTGAGCGCGCAGCGCTGGCCGGCCACGCCGGTTTCGCTGGCCTGGTTCTGGGCGTGGATGCTGCGCACGCGCACGGACTTGCCGCTGGCCGAATGCACCAGCGTATCGCCCACCTTGACCTGCCCGTTGAAGACGGTGCCGGTAACGACCGTGCCCTGGCCCGCCAGTGTGAAGACGCGGTCCACCGCAAGGCGAAACAGACCATCCTGCGTGCGCGCTGGCATCTGCTGGGCCAGCAGGTCAAGGTGCTGGCGCAGCGCCCAGACGCCGGGATCATTGGGCAGCGCAGCGGCGGTTTCAAAGATAGGCGAGTTCGCCAGAGCGGTGACCGAGAGAATGGCGGCGATTTCTTCGCGCACTTCGTCGATACGTTCGCGCGGCACGCGGTCCACCTTGGTCAGCGCCACCGAGCCTTGTTTGACGCCCAGCAGTTGCAGAATTTCAAGATGCTCGATGGTCTGCGGCATGATGCCGTCGTCCGCCGCCACGACCAGCAGCGCGTGGTCAATGCCCACGGCTCCGGCGGCCATGGTGTGGACGAACTTTTCGTGGCCCGGCACATCGATGATGCCCAGCACATCGCCATTGGCCAAGGGCGCATAGGCATAGCCCAGCTCGATGGAGATGCCGCGCGCTTTTTCTTCCTTGAGACGGTCGGTCTCCACGCCCGTGAGCGCACGTACCAGCGTGGTCTTGCCGTGGTCGATATGGCCTGCGGTGCCGATGATCATGAATCTGCTTTCTCTGTCAGCATGTTTTGAATGAAAACAGGCCACTGTCCAAGTAAATCATACGCAGACAGCTATTGTTTTGATAGTGATTGAGCTGGCTGCTCAGGCGAGCTTGCCCAGCTGCTGCGCAAATTGCGCCTGCATATCGGCTTCCAGGCAGCGCAGATCGAGCCAGAGCGCGTCGTCATGCAATCGGCCAATGACCGGGCGGGGCAGGGTGCGAAAGCGCTCTTCCAACTGGGTGAGCTGGCGGCCCGCCTGCTTGCTGCTGGCCGGATAAATCCTGAGGCCAAAACTGGGCAGGTTTTCCACGGGCAGGGCGCCGCTGCCAATCTGGCTGTTCATGGCCGCAGTTTCCACCACATAGTGCTGGCCCAGCGCGCTTTGCAGCAGAGGCTGCAGTTGCTCGGCCTGCGCCTGCATGTCAGTGGCCTTGCGTGTGAACAGGCGCAGCGTGGTCAGTTCCTGAGCCAGTGTTTCGGGGTTCAGGTACAGGCGCAGCGTGGGCTCCAGCGCGGCCATGGTGATCTTGCCCACGCGCAGCGCACGCTTGAGCGGGTTTTTCTTGATCTGGGCAATCAGTTCCTTCTTACCCACGATGATGCCGGCCTGCGGGCCGCCCAGCAGCTTGTCGCCGCTGAAGGTCACGATGTCGGCACCAGCCTCCACGGTTTCGCGCACGGTCACCTCATAGGGCAGGCCCCAGTCGCGCATGTCGATCAGCGTGCCGCTGCCCAGGTCCACGATCATGGGCAGGCCTTTTTCATGGGCAATACCGGCCACGTCGGCGTCGCTGACAGCCTTGGTAAAACCGGTGATGGCGTAGTTGCTGCAATGCACCTTCATCAGCGCAGCGGTGTTTTCGTCAATTGCGCCCAGATAGTCTTTTTCGTGCGTGCGGTTGGTGGTGCCGACTTCAACCAGCTTGGCACCGGCGCGGGTCATCACGTCGGGGATGCGGAACGCACCGCCAATCTCTACCAGCTCACCGCGCGAGACGACGACTTCCTTGCCCATTGCAAGAGTGGACAGCACCAGCAACACGGCAGCGGCGTTGTTGTTGACGATGGTGGCGGCTTCGGCCCCGGTCAGCTCGCAGATCAGTGATTCGACCAGATCATCGCGGTCGCCGCGGCTGCCGTCTTCCAGGTCATATTCCAGATTGGCAGGCGCGCTCATGGCTTGCACCACGGCGTCAATCGCCGATTGGGGCAGCAGCGCACGGCCCAGATTGGTGTGCAGCACCGTGCCGGTCAAATTGAACACGGGACGCAGACGCGGCGCAAAGCGTGTGGCGATGCGCTGGCTGGCCATGGCCACCATGTCAGCGCTGTCGCAGTGCAGAGTCTCGCCCGCCAGCACGCGGCGACGCAGATCGCTGAGCACCTCACGCACAGCCAGGGTGCAGGCTTCACCACCATGGCTGTGGCGCAGCGCCTGCATGGCCTCGCTCAGCAGCAGCTTGTCAACAGCAGGCAGTTGCGAGGGATGCGTGATTTGCGGCTTGGCTTCTTGGGTGGGCGCTGCAGTGGTTTGCATGGGGTGCTACAAAAACGAAAAGAATGATTCCCGGCGGGGAATGGAAAAGGGCGGCAGATCTGCGATCGCCGCCCTTGTCATTGTGGCCCAGATGGCCTGCTGCGTGAGGCTCAGGCAGCGGGGTCAATCAGAGAGTTGTCCAGCTCGCCGTCCTGTTCCTCGGCTACGGCTACAAACAGCAGCGGGTTGGGGCTGGCGCGCTGGAATTCGGTCTCGCTCATCAGCAGGTCCAGCATCAGGCTGGCCAGGTCGTCGGCCAGCGGGTTGGCCAGTGGGTCTTTTTCCTGGTTGACGATCTTGCGGTAGCTGCCGCATTCGTCGCAGGTTTCGGCCAGCACGACTTCACCCGAGCCATCAACGCCTTGATAGTGGATGCCCTTGGTGGATTCGCAGTGCGAGCATTTGACGCGCACCATCTGCCATTCGCAGGCGCAGGTGCCGCAGTGCAGATAGCGGTGGCCGGCCATCTTGCCGCCGATGCGGATGACGCTGGCCACGGGCTCGCACGCGCAGATGGGGCAAATGCTGGCCGGGTCGGTCATGGGCACATCGCGCGCGGCAATGCCAGCGGCGCGCTTGCTGAACACGACCTGCAGCGCGGCCATGATGAAGGGAGCCATGCCCACATGGCGGGCCGCCACTTCTTTTTGCAGCAGCTTTTTGGCGATGTCATCGCGGGTTTCAGGGGCCAGCGCGCGCAGTTCCTTGAGTAGGGGCTGCAGCAGCGCAGGTAGGCCTTCGCTGCCTTGCAGCGTGTCCAGCATATTGTCCAGAACCAGCTGCCAGGCGGGGTCGATATGGTCCACGGCGGGCAGCAAAGGCATGGAATGCTCTTGCGCACGCGCAATGATTTCTACGTCAGCGGCGCTGATGTCCACGCTGCTCACGGCTTTTTGCTGCGCATCCATGATTTTTGCGACGAACTGCAGATAGTCGGCAATGGGGTTGCTGTCTGCAAGCTGGCGCAGCCTTGCGGCGCGCTCGGCAAACAGGCTGCCGGTCTCGGGCAGGATGATGCGCGGGAAGCTGGTGTGATCCAGCGCTTCGATTTCGCCCGGTTGAAGAATGCGTTGCATAGTGTCTTCCAAAAAAATGGCCGCCGACCTCCGCAAGGGAGGCGGCGGCACCTCGTCAGGCGCAGAGCCTGAGCGCTTGCGCGATTACTTGTCTTCGCCTGTTACCTTGCGGAACCACAGCGGATGGTGGAAACGTGCCCAGGCACGCGTCACGGTTCCGCGGGTCATCGCACGGATTGTGCCCTTGGTCCAGATCGCTGCATAAATGTGGGCAATGATCAGGCCAATCAGGCCGAAGGCGCACAAGGCGTGCACCAGCGAGCCGATGCGAACCACAGTCACAGGCAGGTTCCACCAGGCGCGCCACATGGCCACACCGGTGATGGTCAGGCCCAGCATGCACAGCACCAGCAGCCAGAACAGCAGCTTCTGGCCGCCGTTGTACTTTTCAACGGGAGGCATTTTTTCATGCTCGCCATTGACCAGTGCACCGACGTTCTTGAGCCATTCCACATCGCGGTCCTTGATGATGTTCAGCTGCCAGAAGCGGAAGAACATCACCAGGAAACCGACCGCCATGACGACGCCGATGTAGGGGTGCAGGATGCGGGTCCAGGGGCCGCCACCGAACAGGTTCGTCATGAAGAAGAACGAGGGGTGGAAGAACGCCAGGCCGGACAGAGCCAGCAGCACGAAGCTGATGGCCACTACCCAGTGGTTGACGCGCTCGGCCGCCGTGTAGCGCACGATGTCACTAGATTTGCTGCGGGTCATGTGCGATCCTCCTTGCGCTCAGCTGCACGTTTTTCTTCCTCTTCCAACTCCTCGGGTACTTCCAGAGGACCCTTGGTGATGTAGTGGAAGAAGCTGCCAACGGCGGCTGCACCCAGGGCTGCCAGAGCCAGAGGCTTGGCAACACCCTTCCACAGCGCGACCATGGGGCTGATGGACGGATCGTCCGGCAGGCCCTTGTACAGCGAAGGCTTGTCCGCGTGATGCAGCACGTACATCACGTGGGTGCCGCCCACGCCTTGAGGGTCGTACAGGCCAGCTTGCTCGTAGCCGCGCTCCTTCAGGTCCACGACGCGGTGAGCGGCGTGTTCCTTCATGGCTTCCTTGGTGCCGAACTGGATGGCGCCCGTAGGGCAGGTCTTCACGCAGGCAGGCTCCTGGCCAACAGCGACGCGGTCAGAGCACAGTGTGCACTTGTAGGCCTTGTTGTCCTTCTTGGAGATGCGCGGGATGTTGAACGGGCAACCGGTCACGCAGTAACCGCAGCCCACACATTGATCCTGCTGGAAGTCCACGATGCCGTTGGCGTACTGGACGATGGCACCAGGGGAAGGGCAGGCTTTCAGGCAGCCCGGATCCTCACAGTGCATGCAGCCGTCCTTGCGGATCAGCCATTCCAGGTTGCCGGTGGCTTCGTTTTCGTACTCGGCAAAGCGCATCACGGTCCAGGACTCCGACGTCAGATCCGTCGGGTTGTCATAGACGCCTGCTGCGGCAGTACCGATTTCGTCACGCAGATCGTTCCATTCCATGCAGGCTGTCTGGCAAGCCTTGCAGCCAATGCACTTGGAAACGTCGATCAGCTTGGCCACTTCGCCCGAATGGGCACCACGCGCGCTGGGGGCGGGCGTGGTGGTGGCCGAGCGGCGCTTGATATCTAAAGACATGGTTGATGACATCAGCTGCTCCTTAGATCTTTTCCACCTTCACGAGGAAGGTCTTGGATTCAGGGGTCAAGCTGTTACCGTCACCCACCGAGGCCGTCAGATTGTTGGCCAGATAGCCCTTGCGCCCTGTGGACGAGAAGCCCCAGTGAATCGGCACACCCACGTGATGGATGGTCTTGCCATCGATCTTCATGGGCTTGATGCGCTTGGTCACAATGGCCGCTGCCTTCACAAAGCCGCGCTTGGACGACACCTTGACCTGCTGGCCAGTCTCGATGCCCAGCTCCTTGGCCAGCGCTTCACCGATTTCCACAAACTGATCGGGCTGAACGATGTTGTTCAGCTGGACATGCTTGGTCCAGTAGTGGAAGTGCTCGGTCAGGCGGTAGGTCGTGCCCACATGTGGGTAGTCCTTGGGGTCGCCCTGCGTGTCCTTGGCGGTGGACAGAATACGCATGATGGGGTTGATGACCGCCAGCTTGTTTTGTGGATACATGGGGTTGTATCCCAGCGGGTTGTCAAACGCCTCATAGTGCGTGGGGAACGGACCTTCGGCCATGCCCTTGCGAGCGAACAGACGGGCCACACCTTCGGGGTTCATGATGAAGGGGTTGGTGGTCTCGGGAGGCATGGTCGGGCCCATGTCGGGCACATCGATGCCGCCCCAGCTGCTGCCATTCCACTTGATCAGTGCACGCTTGGGGTTGAAAGGCTTGCCTTCGCGGTCGCAGGAGGCGCGGTTGTACAGCACACGGCGGTTCGCTGGCCAGGCCCAGGCCCAGTTCAGCGTGTTGCCCAGACCGCTGGGGTCCGAGTTGTCGCGGCGGGCCATCTGGTTGCCGGACGATGTCCAGCTGCCAGCCCAGATCCAGCAGCCACCCAGGGTGCTGCCGTCATCGCGCATTTCGCCGAAGCCGCCCAGCTGTTCACCAGCCTTGCGGATGAGCTTGGTCGGATCCTTGGGATCGAACAAGTCCACCAGCGCGCGGCCGTTGTACTCCTTGGCGATTTCGTCGGAGCCAGGGTGCTTGGCTTGCAGATAAGGCCAGTACAGCTTGGTGATGGGTTCGGAGAACTTACCACCGTCTTTTTCGTACGCGGCCTTCAGGCGCAGATGCAGCTCCGACATGATGTTGATGTCGGTCTTGGCTTCTCCTGGGGGCTCGGCAGCTTTCCAGTGCCACTGCAGCACGCGCGAGGAGCTGACCACTGCGCCATCTTCTTCAGCGAAGCAGGTGGTGGGCAGACGGAACACCTCGGTCTGGATGGAAGCGGGGTCCACATCGTTGAACTCACCGTAGTTCTTCCAGAATTCGGAAGTTTCGGTGACCAGCGGGTCCATGATGACCAGGAACTTGAGCTTCTTGAGACCTTCGCGCACGCTGTTGCTGTTGGCCAGAGCCGCCAGCGGGTTGAAGCCCTGGGCGATATAGCCGTTGAGCTTGCCCTGGGTCATCATGTCGAAGACCTGCAGCATGTCGTACTGCTTGTCCAGCTTGGGCAGGTAGTCGAACGCCCAGTTGTTTTCAGCAGTTGCAGCGGGGCCCCACCATGCTTTCATCAGGCTCACATGGAACTTGGGCGTGTTCTGCCAATAGTTCATCTGACCCGGACGCAGCGTCTTGGGTGTTCGTGTGTTGATGTAGGCCTGGTAATCCTGTTCGGCTTCGTTAGGCAGCGTCAGGTATCCCGGAAGCGAAGCAGACAGAATGCCCAGGTCCGTCAGGCCCTGGATGTTGGAGTGGCCGCGCAAGGCGTTCATGCCGCCGCCAGCAATACCGATATTGCCCAGCAGCAACTGGATCATGGCACCGGTACGCAGAATCTGCGCGCCCGTGGTGTGCTGAGTCCAGCCTAGTGCGTACAGGATGGTAGCCACGCGACCAGCTTGCGCCGTCGAAGCCAGCTTTTCCGCCACGTGCAGGAATTTTTCCTTTGGCGTGCCGCAGATGGATTCCACCTTTTCGGGGGTGTAGCCAGCGTAGTGCTTCTTGAGCCACTGATAGACGCAGCGAGGGTGTTCCAGCGTGGGATCAACCTTCACAAAGCCGTCTTCACCCATCTCGTAGTCCCACGAAGCCTTGTCGTAGGTACGCTTTTCAGGGTCGTAGCCAGAGAAGATGCCTTCGTCGAACGCAAAGTCCTCGCGCACGATGAATGAGAAGTCCGTGTAGTTCTTCACATACTCGTGGTGAATCTTGTCGTTCGTCAGCAGATAGTTAATCACACCGCCCAGGAAGACGATGTCCGAGCCGGAGCGGATCGGTGCATAGAAGTCAGCCACAGATGCCGAGCGGTTAAAGCGTGGATCGACCACCATGAAGTGAGCCTTGTTGTGCTCCTTCGCTTCGGTCACCCACTTGAAGCCGCAAGGGTGTGCTTCGGCGGCATTACCGCCCATGATCAAAATAACGTCCGCGTTCTTGATGTCGACCCAATGGTTCGTCATCGCTCCACGGCCAAACGTCGGGGCAAGACCTGCCACCGTCGGGCCGTGTCAGACACGTGCTTGGTTATCGAGTGCAAGAAGGCCCCAGGAGCGGGCCACTTTGTGTGTGATGTAACCGGCTTCGTTGCTGGAGGCCGAAGCGGCCAGCATGCCCGTTGTGAGCCAGCGGTTGACGGTCTGCCCCTTGTCGTTCTTTTCAACGAAGTTGGCGTCCCGGTCATCCTTGAGCAGCTTGGTGATGCGGTTCAGCGCCTCGTCCCAGGACATGCGCTTCCACTCGTTGGAGCCAGGAGCGCGGTACTCGGGGTACTTGAGGCGGTGAGGGCTGTGAACAAAGTCCAGCAGTGAAGCGCCCTTGGGGCACAGCGTGCCACGGTTGACCGGATGGTCTGGGTCACCCTCGACGTGCATGACCGACAGCTTGGCATTCTTGCCGCCATCGCCCAGCGAGTACATCAGGATGCCGCAGCCTACGGAGCAGTAGGTGCAGGTTTGGCGGGTCACGGTGGTGGCAGACAGCTTGTACTGTCGCACCTCGGCCAGAGCGGCTGTGGGTGAGAAACCCATCAGCGCCAGGCTGGAACCCGCCAGAGTCGAACCAGTCACTTTCATGAACTGGCGTCTGGAGAATTGGACCATTGTGGGGTACCTTTTCGAATGAACGCTTTTATGTGAAAGCAAATTTTACGATTGGGTTCCCAATTGGCTCTTCTAATAATCCCTTAATTGTTGAGCGCCGGTGTGCGCTTTTGTCTCTGCATGCTTTCGTTTTTGTGCGTTTTGAATTTTCAATGGTTGAAATTAGCAAAAACTATAGCGAAAAGCATGCAGGAATAAAGCGTTTCAGGTGAAATTGCAGCAGTAAAGAAGCGCTCGAAAGCGCGCTGAATTCATTTTTCTGGCTCAGCTGCTTCTGTCTGCTCCGGAGGGGGTAGTTCTTGATCTGAAGCACGGGCTGGCTCCAGCCGCGGCGCGGTGGCGTCTTGCGAGGAGTGTTCGGTCATTGCGCGGCTGCTCCACAAGGCTTCTTCTCGCTGCTGAATTTCGGTAAACATATCCCAGGCAGCCATGAACAGGGCTGCAATGGCTGGACCCAGAACAAAGCCGGTGAGGCCGAACACCGCCATGCCACCCAGTGTGGAGATCAGCACGATGTAGTCAGGCATCTTGGTGTCCTTGCCTACCAAAATAGGGCGCAGCACGTTATCCACGAGACCAATCACCAAAATGCCGTAGGCTGCGAGGATCAGACCTTTGGTGATGGCTTCTGTGGCCAGGAAATAAATGGCGACCGGACCCCAGACCAGGCCAGCGCCCACGGCAGGCAACAGGGACAGAAAAGCCATGACAACGGCCCAGAGCACGGCGCCCTGAATCCCCAGAATCCAGAAGATGAGCCCACCCAGCGCGCCCTGTGCGGCAGCGACTGCCAGATTGCCTTTGACAGTGGCGCGGATGACTGTGATGAACTTGGCGGAGAGCTCGCTTTTGTGCTCAGGGGCCAGCGGAGTGGCTTTGCGAATCTGCTCCATCAGCGCGCGGCCGTCGCGCAGCAGGAAAAACAGCAGATACATCATGATGCCAAAGCCCACTAGGAAGAACAGCGTGTTCTGCCCAAAGCCCACAGCTTTGCTGGCGGCCAGCTTGCTGGTCTGCAGCGCCAGATTGGACAGGCGCTCCTGCAGCTCGGCCATGGTTCCCAGGTGCAGCTTTTCCAGCCAGGGTGTGACCCATGCGGGCGCTGCGTCGAAGACCTGTTGCAGATAGGCGCCTGCGGAGACGTTGCCACTGTTGATGCGTTCGTAGATGGCCGCAGTTTCCTTGACCAGGGAAATGCTGATCAGCACCAGAGGAAGAATGACGATGAAAAGGCTGAGCAGCAAAGTGAGAAATGCCGCCAGGGAAGGGCGCCGGGGCATGCGCAGCAGAATGTGTCGGTGCAATGGCGCAAATACGATGGCCAGAGTGACGCCCCAGAAAATAGGAAGGGCATATTCCCAGACAACCCAGACGAATGCTAGGGTGACTGCTATTAAAAGAAGAATAAAACTACGTTTGTGCAACGGCAGGAGTGGCATGTTTTTCCTAATTCTTGTGGCGCGCACACTTTAAGCGAGGCTTTGTGTTGTAAACATGTGGTCTTTCATAAGAGTAGGGCTTTGATCAGTGGCACAATGCTCGACGCAACTCAAGGCCCTTCCCTAGCCACAGTCGCATCCGCCAATCGGTACAGCCGTGTCGCGGAAGGTTCTACAAACCAGCTAATGCTTTCTGAAGGAAAGCGGAGGTCAGCGCAGAAATGAGCGATCAGACGATCTACAAAGCCTACCAAGGCAACACTTATCTCTTCGGCGGCAACGCGCCTTATGTCGAAGAAATGTACGAAGGCTACTTGGCCAACCCAGGCAGCGTGCCAGATTCTTGGCGCGAATACTTCGACGCTCTGCAGCATGTGCCTGCAGTGGACGGTACAGATGCCAAGGACGTTCCCCACCTGCCCGTGATCAATGCCTTTGCCGAACGTGCAAAGCAGGGCGGCACCAAGGTGGTCGTGGCTTCTGGCGCCGACTCCGAACTGGGCCGCAAGCGCACCGCTGTGCAGCAACTGATTGCCGCTTACCGCAATGTCGGTCAGCGCTGGGCTGATCTGGATCCTCTGAAGCGCACCGAGCGCCCCGAAATTCCCGAGCTGGAGCCTTCGTTCTACGGCTTCACCGACGCCGACCAGGAAGTGGTGTTCAACACCAGCAACACCTTCTTCGGCAAGGACTCCATGACTCTGCGCGAGCTGCTCAATGCGCTGCGCGAAACCTACTGCGGCACCATTGGCGCCGAGTACATGCACACCACCGACCAGAGCCAAAAGCGCTGGTGGCAACAACGCTTGGAGTCGATTCGCTCCAAGCCCGTCTTCAATGCTGATCAGAAGAAGCGCATTCTGGATCGCCTGACGGCTGCAGAAGGTCTGGAACGCTATCTGCACACCAAGTACGTGGGCCAGAAGCGCTTCTCGCTGGAAGGCGGTGAGTCTTTCATCGCCGCGATGGACGAGCTGATCAATACAGCCTCCGTCAAGGGCGTGCAGGAAGTCGTGATCGGTATGGCCCACCGTGGCCGTCTGAACGTGCTGGTCAACACCCTGGGCAAGATGCCCAAGGACCTGTTTGCCGAGTTCGACCACACCGCTCCTGAAGACCTGCCTGCTGGTGACGTGAAGTACCACCAGGGTTTCAGCTCCGATGTGTCGGCCCAGGGCGGCCCCATGCACTTGTCGCTGGCGTTCAACCCTTCCCACCTGGAAATCGTCAACCCCGTGGTTGAAGGCTCGGTGCGCTCGCGCATGGATCGCCGCGATGACCCCCAAGGCAAGCAAGTGCTGCCCGTGCTGGTGCACGGTGACGCGGCCTTTGCTGGTCAGGGTGTGAACCAGGAAACTCTGGCGCTGTCCGAAACCCGTGGCTACACCACCGGCGGTACGGTCCACATCATCATCAACAACCAGATCGGTTTCACGACCTCTGACCCGCGCGACCTGCGCTCGACCACTTATTGCACGGATATCGTGAAGATGGTTGAAGCCCCCGTGCTGCACGTCAACGGTGATGATCCTGAAGCGGTGTGCCTGGCCATGCAACTGGCTCTGGACTACCGCATGGAGTTCTCCAAGGATGTGGTTGTGGACATCGTCTGCTTCCGCAAGCTGGGCCACAACGAGCAAGACACTCCTGCTCTGACACAGCCTCTGATGTACAAGAAGATTGCTGCTCACCCCGGCACTCGCAAGCTGTACGCAGACAAGCTGGCTACGCAAGGTCTGGGCGAGACACTGGGCGACGACATGGTCAAGGCCTACCGCGCTGCCATGGACGAAGGCCGTCACACTCAGGAAGTGGTGCTGACCAACTTCAAGAGCAAGTACGCCGTGGACTGGAGCCCCTTCGTGGGCAAGACTTGGACTGACGCTGGCGATACCTCCATCCCTCTGACCGAGTGGAAGCGTCTGGCCGAGAAGATCACCACGCTGCCTGCGACGGTCAATCCTCACGCTCTGGTCAAGAAGGTCTATGACGACCGCGCTGCCATGGGCCGTGGTGAAGTGAACGTGGACTGGGGCATGGGTGAAACCATGGCTTTCGGCTCGCTGGTCGCTTCGGGCTACCCCGTGCGTCTGTCCGGTGAAGATTCGGGCCGCGGCACCTTCACACACCGTCACGCCGTGATTCACGACCAAAAGCGTGAAAAGTGGGACGAGGGCACCTACATTCCTCTGCAGAATGTGGCCGACAACCAGGCTGACTTCACCGTCATCGACTCCATCCTGTCCGAAGAGGCGGTGCTGGGCTTCGAATACGGCTACGCATCCAACGATCCCAACACCCTGGTGATCTGGGAAGCCCAGTTCGGCGACTTCGCCAACGGCGCTCAAGTCGTGATCGACCAGTTCATCGCTTCCGGTGAAGTGAAGTGGGGCCGTATCAATGGCCTGACACTGATGCTGCCTCACGGCTACGAAGGCCAGGGCCCAGAGCACAGCTCGGCCCGTCTGGAGCGCTTCATGCAGCTGGCCGCCGACGCCAACATGCAGATCGTGCAACCCACGACCGCCAGCCAGATCTTCCACGTGCTGCGCCGTCAGATGGTGCGCAACCTGCGCAAGCCTCTGGTCATCTTCACGCCCAAGTCGCTGCTGCGCAACAAGGACGCGACATCGCCTCTGTCCGAGTTCACCAGCGGTCACTTCCAGACCGTGATTCCCGAGCAGGACGACGCAGTGGTCAAGAACGCCGCCAAGGTCAAGCGCATCATCGCTTGCTCGGGCAAGGTGTACTACGATCTGGTCAAGAAGCGTGCCGAGAAGGAAAGCAAGGACGTCGCCATCATCCGCGTCGAACAGCTGTATCCCTTCCCTCACAAGGCCTTCGCTGCCGAAGTGAAGAAGTACGCCAACGCTGCTGACATCGTGTGGTGCCAGGACGAGCCTCAGAACCAGGGTGCCTGGTTCTTCATCCAGCACAACATTCACGAGAACATGCGTGAAGGCCAGAAGCTGGGCTACTCCGGTCGCGCTGCGTCCGCGTCGCCTGCCGTCGGCTACTCGCATCTGCACCAAGAGCAACAAAAGGCACTGGTGGAAGGCGCATTCGCCAAACTCAAGGGTTTTGTCCTGACCAAGTAAGGCAGTAACCCCTTTATCTACGTTCGCACGCGTATCAGACAAAACACTTTAGGAAGAATTCAAAATGGCAATCGTTGAAGTCAAAGTTCCCCAGCTGTCCGAGTCCATCACTGAAGCCACCATGCTGACCTGGAAGAAGAAGGTCGGTGAAGCCGTGGCCGTCGATGAAATCCTCATCGAAGTGGAAACCGACAAGGTTGTGCTCGAAGTGCCCGCTCCCGCAGCTGGCGTGATCGTGGAAATCCTGCAAGGCGACGGTGCGACCGTGACTGCCGAGCAGCTGATCGCCAAGATCGACACCGCTGCTGTGGCTGGTGCTGCAGCTCCCGCTCCCGCCGCTGCTGCCCCGGCTCCTGCTGCTGCCCCCGTGGCCGCTGCTGCCAGCGCAGACAAGAGCGGTGTGGCCATGCCCGCCGCTGCCAAGATCCTGGCCGACAACAACCTGTCCGCTGCCAACGTGGCTGGCACAGGCAAGGACGGCCGCGTGACCAAGGGCGACGCCCTGGGAGCCATCAAGGCTGGCGCTGCTATCCCCACAGGCGCTCCCAAGGCAGCTCTGCCTCAAGTGGCCGCTCCTGCTGGCAAGGAAGACCTGGGCGAGCGTCCAGAGCAGCGCGTGCCCATGACACGTCTGCGTGCCCGTATCGCCGAGCGTCTGCTGCAATCGCAAGCGACCAACGCCATCCTGACCACGTTCAACGAAGTGAACATGGCTCCCGTGATGGAACTGCGCAAGAAGTTCCAGGACCAGTTCACCAAGGAACATGGCGTGAAGCTGGGCTTCATGTCCTTCTTCGTCAAGGCTGCTGTGCACGCCCTGAAGAAGTTCCCTGCAGTCAACGCTTCGATCGACGGCAACGACATCATCTATCACGGCTACTTCGACATCGGTATCGCTGTCAGCTCGCCTCGTGGTTTGGTGGTGCCAATTCTGCGCAACGCTGACCAGATGAGCTTTGCCGACATCGAAAAGAAGATTGCCGAATTCGGTCAGAAGGCCAAGGACGGCAAGCTGGGCATTGAAGAAATGACAGGCGGCACCTTCTCCATCTCCAATGGCGGTACTTTCGGCTCGATGATGTCCACCCCCATCATCAACCCCCCTCAGTCCGCCATCCTGGGCGTGCACGCCACCAAGGACCGCGCTGTGGTCGAAAACGGTCAGATCGTGATTCGTCCCATGAACTATCTGGCCATGTCCTATGACCACCGCATCATCGACGGCCGCGAAGCCGTGCTGAGCCTGGTGGCCATGAAGGATGCGCTGGAAGATCCTTCTCGTCTCCTGTTTGATCTGTAATTCAACAGACCGAGCTTCTACAAAGCCCACCACCAAAAGCGGTGGGCTTTTTTCGAGTTAAACAGAGAAAAGATTTACATCATGAGCAAGCAATTTGACGTCGTCGTGATCGGCGCTGGCCCTGGCGGCTATATCGCTGCTATCCGCGCAGCACAACTGGGTTTCAACGTCGCCTGTATCGACGAGTGGAAGAACGCCGCTGGCGGCGCTGCTCCTGGCGGCACCTGCACCAACGTGGGTTGCATTCCCTCCAAGGCGCTGCTGCAGTCTTCCGAGCATTTTGAACATGCCAAGCTGCACTTTGCGGACCATGGCATCTCCACCGGCAAGGTCGAGATGGATGTGGCCAAGATGATTGCCCGCAAGCAAGGCATCGTGAAGCAAAACAACGACGGCATCCTGTACCTGTTCAAGAAGAACAAGGTTACGTTCTTCCACGGCCGCGGCTCTTTCGAGAAGGCTGTTGAAGGCGGCTACGCCATCAAGGTTGCTGGCAAGGAAGAAGAAGTCATCACCGGCAAGCAGATCATCATCGCTACCGGCTCCAACGCCCGTGCGCTGCCCGGCGTGCCTTTCGATGAAGAGAACATCCTCTCCAACGACGGCGCTCTGGATCTGGCCAAGGTGCCGAAGAAGCTGGGCCTGATCGGCTCTGGCGTGATCGGCCTGGAAATGGGTTCGGTCTGGCGTCGTCTGGGTGCGGAAGTGACCGTGCTGGAAGGCATGGACAAGTTCCTGCCTGCCGTGGACGAGCAGATCGCCAAGGAAGCCAAGAAGGCTTTCGACAAGCAAGGTCTGAAGATCGAGCTGGGCGTGAAGGTGGGCGAGGTCAAGACCTCCAAGAAGGGCGTGTCCGTGGCCTACACCAATGCCAAGGGCGAAGCTCAGGCGCTGGAAGTGGAAAAGCTGATCGTCTCCATCGGCCGTACTGCCAACACCATTGGCCTGAACGTGGAAGCCGTGGGCCTGGCCCTGGACGAGCGTGGCGCCATTGTGGTGGACGATCTGTGCAAGACCAATCTGCCTGGCGTGTGGGCGGTGGGCGACGTGGTGCGTGGCCCCATGCTGGCGCACAAGGCGGAAGAAGAAGCCGTGGCCGTGGCCGAGCGTATCGCTGGCCAGCATGGTCACGTGAACTTTAACACCATCCCCTTCGTGATCTACACCAGCCCCGAAGTGGCATGGGTGGGTCGCACCGAGCAGCAGCTCAAGGCCGATGGCGTGAAGTACAAGGCTGGCTCCTTCCCCTTCCTGGCCAACGGCCGCGCACGCGCTTTGGGCGATACCACCGGTATGGTCAAGTTCGTGTCGGATGCCGAGACCGATGAAATCCTGGGCGTGCACATGGTGGGCCCCATGGTGTCCGAGCTGATCTCCGAAGCCGTGGTGGCCATGGAGTTCAAGGCATCGAGCGAAGACATCGCGCGCATCTGCCATGCACACCCCTCGCTGTCCGAGTCCACCAAGGAAGCGGCTCTGGCCGTGGACAAGCGCACTCTGAATTTCTAAGGTTTCATTCAGTCTTGCGCGCAGGCTTATGACATGGCTGTAATGTGCCCGCGCGCAAGCTGAGTTTTCTTTTTGAAATTCCAGCGAAAATAGCTGCAAGCGCTTAGTTCATAAGCGCTTGCAGCTATTGTTTTTTGAGCATCTGGAGACGAGACGGTGAATGTAAAACAGGCCTACGAGGCAGAACTGGCCGCCAAGGGTTTTAAAAGCGATCCCGCGCAACTGCGCGCTGTCGAGGCGCTGCAGCGCTGTGCCGATGACTGGACCGTCTACAAGAACAAACGCTCCAACGCGCTCAAGAAGCTGCTCAACCACCCCGACTTGCCCAAGGGCGTCTATATGTACGGCGGGGTAGGGCGCGGCAAAAGCTTTCTGATGGATTGCTTTTTCAACGCCGTGCCCATCAAGCGCAAGGTGCGACTGCACTTTCACGAATTCATGCGCGAAGTGCACCGCGAGATGCACCTCATGCAGGGCACGCAGAACCCGCTCGATGCGCTGGGTGCCAAGATCTCCAAGAAGTACAAGCTGATCTGCTTTGACGAGTTCCATGTCTCCGACATCACGGATGCCATGATTCTCTACAAGCTGCTGGAGTCGCTGTTTGCCAATGGCGTGGGCTTTGTCACCACATCGAACTTCGAGCCTGACGGTCTGTACCCCGGCGGCCTGCACCGTGACCGCATCCTGCCCGCGATTGAGCTGCTCAAAGAGCGCATGGAAATCATCAACGTGGACAACGGCACCGACTACCGTCGCCGCACGCTGGAAGATGCCAAGCTCTACCACTGCCCGCTGGGTCCTGAGGCGGATGCGGCCATGGAGGATACTTTCAACCGCTTGGCCGAGGCCAAGGATGAAGAACCGGTCATGCAGATCGAAACGCGCAAGATTGCGGCCAAGCGCCGAGCGGGCGGCATGATCTGGTTTGACTTCCGCGAGCTGTGCGGCGGCCCGCGCTCGCAAAACGATTACCTGGAAATTGCCACGCAGTTCCATACGATTTTGCTGTCCGATGTGCCCGAGTTGCATGTGAACATGGCGTCGGCCGCGCGCCGCTTCACGCTGCTGGTGGACGTGCTGTATGACCGTCATGTCAAGCTCATCATCTCGGCTGCCGTGCCGCCCGAGAAGATCTACACCGAAGGCCCGCTGGCCCACGAGTTTCCGCGCACGGTCTCGCGCCTGAACGAGATGCAGTCCAAGGAATATCTGGCCCTGGAGCGCCGCGTGGTGGATACCAGCCTGACCTGAGTCGTTAAGATGCACAGTTCCGGGCTTTGTGTCCTGTATTCCCGTTTCTGAAGATGTCCAAGTTTCCTGCCTCGATTTCCGCCTGTCTTGACCGCGCTGCGCGATGGGCTCTGCTGCCTGCGGCGGCGCTGTGCATGATCGGCGCGCCGGCGGCTGCCGAGCCGGTGGCCGCTGCGCCCGGTGGCGCGGCCAAGCAGGCCCAGAAAGCGACTCAGGACAAGGAGCGTGAACGCCTGCGCAAGAGCTGGGATGCGGAGCGCAAGGAGCTGCAGGGCAAGCGCGCGGTGATCGAAGAGCAGCGCCTCGCTGATGAAAAGCTCTGCTACCAGAAGTTTGCGGTGGAAGGGTGCCTGGCCGAGGCTCGTGGCGTTGCCCGGGAAAAAGACGCACCGCTGCGCGCGCGGGAGCTGGAAATCAACGACCTGGAGCGCAAGGAAAAGGCGGCCGAGCGGCTCAAGGCCATTGAGGAGAAGAAAGCCGATAACGCCGCCGTGCCAATGAAGTCCCAGCAACGCGAGAAAGGCCCGCGCAATGCTCCGGGGCCTCAGGGCTCAGGCGCCAAGCCGCCCGTGGATGAGGCCGCCGCCCGCGCCCAGCGTCAGGCTGAGGCCCAGCAGCGCGCCGCCAGGCAGGCTGATTACGTGCGCAGCCACGAGCAAAACCGTGCCAAGGCCGAGCAGGGCCGCGCCGAGCGCGAAGCCAAGGCCCGAGCGGACTACGAAGCCAAGCTCAAGGCCGCAGAGGACCACAAGGCCAGCGTGCTGAAGAAAGCGCAGGAGGGCGGCAGCAAGTCGGCCCCGCTGCCAGCACCTGCTCAGTGATGATTTGCTATCAAAATGATTGTTGATGCCCTATATGTTGTAAGGACATGCGGCATTTTTTGCTGTAAATAGAGGCTTAAGCGACTGTTTCTGCCGCTTCCAGCTTCAAAATCGCCAGCGACAGGTTGTCGCCACCGCCGTTGGCCCGCTGGCGGGCTTTCTCGATCAGGAACTGCGAGGCTTCGCGTGGCGACAGGGCTTCCAGCACCGCGCCCAGCTCCTGGCTGGTGAAGTAGTGCCATACGCCGTCCGAGCAGGCCATCAGCGTATCGCCGGGTTGCAGCCTCTCGATCACGTGGTGGCCGGTCGGTGGGGACGCTTCGGCACCCAGGCAACCCAGCAAGATATTGGACTGCGGATGGTTGTGCGCCTGCTCTTCGGTCAGATCGCCGCGATCGACCAGCGCCTGCACATAGGAGTGGTCCTTGCTGCGGTGCACCTGGCTGGCACCGTGAAAGTGATACAGGCGCGAGTCGCCGGAGTGCATGAAGTGGCCTGTGCCGTCCGGCAGCACCACAAAGGCGGCAATCGTGCTGTGGGGCTCTTCCTCGGCGGCAATGGCCGTGAGCCGGATGACGGTGTGCGCATCCTGCACAATGGTGCGCAGCAGGCGGGTGCAGTCTTCGTGTGAGGGCTCGAAGCGTTCAAACAGCTGGCGCGCCGTGAGCATGACCTGGTCCGAGGCCTTGCGCCCGCCGCTGCGCCCGCCCATGCCGTCCGCCACCACGCCCAGAATGCAGCCCTTGGCATAGGGGTGGGGCATCAGCAGAACCTGATCCTGCTGGTACTCCCGGTCCCCACGATGTATGCCTGTGGCAGCCTGAATGCGGTAGCTGGGTGACATGGGGGAGTGTTGCCGTTTGTATGGGGTTTGCATTTTATCGTCGCGCGGCGCGTTTTCTGTGCCCGCAAGGAAAGTGACGCAGTCTTGAGTCAATTGTTGGATGCGGTTGCTGCCGCTTTTATGCCGCAAGGCGCACTGTCCGAGGCCGAGCCCGCATTTCGCCCGCGCCCAGGCCAGACCCAGATGGCGCTGGCCGTGGCCGAGGCCATTGAAGACGCCGCCGTGCTGGTGGTGCAGGCAGGCACGGGCGTGGGCAAGACCTACGCCTACCTGGTGCCAGCACTCTACAGCGGCCAGCGCGTGATGGTCTCCACTGCCACCAAGGCGTTGCAGGACCAACTCTTTGCCCGCGATCTGCCGCGCCTCGTGCATGGCCTGGGCCTGCCGCTGCGCATGGCGCGGCTCAAGGGGCGTTCCTCCTATCTGTGTATCGAGCGGCTGCAGCGTGTGCGCCAGGGCCGCACAGCGCCGCAGGACCCGCAGGTGCTGCGCCAGGTGGCCGATGTGGAGAGGTGGGCCAGAACCACGCGCACCGGGGATCTGGCCGAGCTGGCCGCGCTGGACGAGCGCTCGGCCGTGGTCCCGCTGGTGACATCGACCAAGGACAACTGCCTGGGCTCGGGCTGCGCACACTGGCAAAGCTGCCATGTGAACCTGGCGCGCCAGCAGGCGCTGGAGGCTGACGTGGTCGTCGTCAACCACCACCTTCTGTTTGCCGATCTGGATGTGCGCGATTCAGGCATGGCCCAACTGCTGCCCAGCACGGGCGTGGTGGTGATTGATGAGGCTCACCAGCTCAACGACATTGGCGTGCAGTTTGCGGGCGAGGCGCTTTCCAGCCAGCAGCTCGTAGGTTATGCACGTGATGCGCTGCGGCTGACGCAGGAGCATGCGCGCGGCATGGCCGACTGGCTGGTGCTGTGCGCCACGCTGGAGCAGGCTATGCGGGAGCTGCGCCTTGAGGCAGGCAAGCCGCCGGCGGGCGGGCGCCTGCCGTGGCAGGCGGTGACGCCGCAGGGGCTGGACGCCCAGCGCTGGCGTGCAGCGTTGGTGCGGCTGGGCCAGAGCCTGCGTGCCTTGCTGACCCCGCTGGCCACCATGGAGGTCATGGCCGCCGACTTGCAGCGCCTGTACGAGCGCGGCTGCGCGCTGTTGGCCCGGCTGGCACGTTTCACGGCTGCGGCCGATGAAGACTCGGTGCGCTGGCTGGAGATCGGTCACCAGCACCTGCGCATGCTGGAGTCGCCGCTGACGATTGCGCGCATCCTGCAAGAGCGCTTGCTGCAGCGCAGCCCCGTAGAGGATATTGAAAATGATAGCAATCTGCCTAAACAACATCTAGGCAAGACCTGGATTTTTACCTCAGCCACGCTAGGCCATGATGAACAGCTGAGCTGGTTTACTGAACCCTGCGGCCTGCGCGGTGCGCGGGTGCTGAAGGTGCAAAGCCCATTTGACTATCAACGCAACTCTGCGCTGTATGTGCCCCAGCCTTTTGCCGCCGCGGGCAGCGCCCCGCATAGCCTGCAGGTCGCGCAACTGGTGCTGGATGCGGCGCAGCGCATCGGCGGGCGCACGCTGGTGCTGACCACCACGATCAAGGCCTTGCAAGCCATCAGCGAATCGCTGCGTGCGTCGCTGGGCCTGTTTGCCGATCTCGATGTGCTGGTGCAGGGCGAGGCACCCAAGCTGGCCTTGATCGAGCGCTTCATGGCCGCAGGTGCCGTGCGTTCGCAGCGCGGCGCAATTTTGGTGGCCTCGGCCACGTTCTGGGAAGGGGTGGATTTGCCCGGCGATGTGCTGCAGATGGTGGTCATCGACAAGCTGCCGTTTCCCCCTCCTGACGACCCACTGGTCGAAGCGCGTTCAAGACGGCTGGAGAGCGTGGGCCGTGCGGCGTTTCATGACTACATGCTGCCCGAGGCCGCCATGGCGTTGCGCCAGGGCGCGGGCCGTCTGATCCGCAGCGAAACCGATCGGGGTGTGCTGGTGGTCTGTGACACCAGGCTGCTGACCATGGGCTACGGCGCAGAGCTGATCGCGGCGCTGCCGCCCATGCGGCTGCTGGGCAGTCAGGCCGAGTTCGAGGCTGCGCTGTGTGATTTGCGCCAGGCGCCGTAAGCACAAAAAAAGGCTGCGAACAACGCAGCCTTCTTTCGGTTCAAGCCGTGAAGGGCTTACCAGAGCTTCCACCAGGACTTTTTCTGATCGGCGGAGAACTTGACTTCGGAGTTGGCACCGTAAGTCTTTTCCATCACGCGCTGGGCGTCATCGCGCAGCTGGGTCATGCCCAGAGCGTCATAGGACTTGATCAGCACCACCATGGCGTCGCGCACGGCGGGCACGTTCTGGTAGTCCTTGACGGCAGCCTGCGCGCGCGCAATGGCAGCCACATAGGCTCCGCGGCCATAGTAGTACTTGGCCACATGGACTTCGTACTGGGCCAGCGAGTTCACGATGTACTGCATGCGCTGGCGCGAATCTTCGGCGTACTTGGATTCGGGAAAGCGCGTCACCAGCTCGCGAAAGGCTTCATAGGAGTCCTTGGCCGCCTTCTGGTCGCGCTCGGACAGATCCTGGCGAGTCAGCCAGCCAAACATGCCCAGGTTGTCATTAAAGTTGACCAGGCCCTTGAGGTAGAGCGCGTAGTCCATGGCAGGGCTTGCGGGGTGCAGCTTCATGAAGCGGTCCAGCGTGGCCAGGGCCTGGACTTTTTCACCGCCCTTGTACTGGGCATAGGCTTTTTCAAGCTGCGCCTGTTGGGCCAGGGGCGTGCCAGCGGCGCGGCCCTCGAGCTTTTCGAACAGAGGCACGGCCTTGTCGTAAGCGCCCGAAGAGGATTCGTCGCGCGCTTCGGTGTAGATGCGATCGGGTGTCCACTTGGCCGTCGGGTCATCCTTGGTGCTGGAGCAGCCGGCCAGGGCAGCGGCAACTAACACGGCAGGAACTAGAGTCAGTGAAATACGCGGCATGGTGGACAGTTTTCTGACAGTCATTGGCTGGAAGTTGGACAGGCCGGTCTGGCGCTGCGAATTGGCGTAAAACCACACCATACACCACCGCGCTGGGGGACCGGGAGCAAAGCATTGTAATGGGGCGCTGCCGTCATGGGCTGCCTTGCGTCGCCATTTGGCCCGGTCTTTACGCATTGAGACGGTCCGGCAGAGTCATTGAGCGCGCAGGGACGCATGGCTCTTTCTACAATAGAGCTCATGTTTGTCCATCTGCGCCTGCACACCGAATTTTCCGTCGTTGACGGAACCACCCGCGTCAATGCCATGATCAAGGCTGCTGCCGATGACGGGCAGGTGGCGATGGCCATCACCGACTTCAACAGCCTGTTTGGCGGCATCAAGTTCTACAAGGAAGGCCGCGCCAAAGGCGTCAAGCCCGTGCTGGGCGCGGAAATCGTCATGGAAGGGCTGGGCGATGCCCCGCCGTCGCGCATCATCGTGCTGGTGCAAAGCAAGCTGGGCTATCACAACATTGCCGAGCTGCTGGCCCGTGGCTGGACGCGCGGTGTGGTGCGCGATCAGGCCCAGCACAAATGGGAATGGCTGCAGGAGCTGGGTGAAGGGTTGATCGTGCTGTCCGGCGCACAAGCCGGCCCCGTGGGCATTGCCCTGACGCGCGGTGATGAAAAAGGCGCTGCCGAGATTGCCCAGCGCATGGCGGGCATGTTCCCGCATCGCTTCTATATCGAGCTGCAGCGCGCGGGCCGTGCCGATGACGAGTCCTATGTGGCCGCTGCCGTCAAGCTGGCGGGGCGTCTGAACCTGCCCGTGGTGGCCACCCACCCGATTCAGTACTTCAAGCCCGACGACTACGAGTCGCACGAGGCGCGCGTGTGCATTGCCGAAGGCGAGATCCTGGGCAACACCAAGCGCGTGCGCAAATTCACGCGCGAGCAGTATTTCAAGACCGCTGCCGAGATGCAGGCCTTGTTTGCCGACATCCCCAGTGCGATCGAAAACACGGTGGAAATTGCCCGCCGTTGCAGTCTGACGCTGGTGCTGGGCAACCCGCAGTTGCCCAACTTTCCCGTGCCGGACGGCATGACCATGGACGAGTTCTTTCGCCAGGAGTCCTATCACGGTCTTGATGAGCGGCTGGCTCACCTTTACCCGGACCCGGCCAAGCGCGAGGCCGAGCGCCCGCGCTATGTAGAGCGCCTGGAGTTTGAGTTGGGCACCATCATGAAGATGGGTTTCCCCGGCTACTTCCTCATCGTGTCGGACTTTATCAAGTGGGCCAAGGGCAATGGCTGCCCCGTGGGCCCGGGCCGGGGCTCGGGCGCGGGCTCGCTGGTGGCCTATGTGCTCAAGGTGACCGACCTCGATCCGCTGGAATACAACCTGCTGTTCGAGCGTTTCCTGAACCCCGAGCGCGTTTCCATGCCCGACTTTGACGTGGACTTCTGCCAGCAAAACCGCGACCGCGTGATCGAGTACGTCAAGCAGCGCTACGGGCGCGACGCCGTCAGCCAGATTGCCACCTTCGGCACCATGGCCGCGCGCGCGGCCATCCGCGACGTGGGCCGGGTGCTGGACATGAGCTACACCTTCTGCGACGGCATCTCCAAGCTGATCCCGAACAAGCCCGGTCTGCACGTCACGCTCAAATACCCGCCCAACCCGCCCAAGGAAGGCGACAAGTACACCTACGCCATCAAGGAAGAACCGATTCTGGCCGAGCGCATCGAGCGCGAGGAAGACGTCAAGACCATCATCGAGATGGCCCAGAAGCTCGAGGGCATGACCCGCAACATCGGCATGCACGCCGGCGGTGTGGTGATCGCACCGGGCAAGCTGGCTGACTTCTGCCCGCTGTACCAGCAGCCCGGCAGTACCTCGGCCGTGGCCATGTACGACAAGGACGACGTGGAAGCCGTGGGCCTGGTGAAGTTCGACTTCTTGGGTCTGGCTACGCTCACCATCCTGGAAATTGCGCGCGAATTCATCATGAAGCGCCACAAGGGCCAGGAAAACTTCCAGTTCGAGAACATTCCGCTGGACGACTACCCGACCTACAAGCTGTTCCAGGAAGGCAAGACCGAAGCCGTCTTCCAGTTTGAATCGCGCGGTATGCAGCAGATGCTCAAGGAAGCCAAGCCTTCGCGTCTGGAGGACCTGATTGCGCTGAACGCCTTGTACCGCCCCGGCCCCATGGACCTGATTCCCACCTTTATTGCCCGTAAACACGGGCAGGAAGTCGTGGAATACCCGCATCCGCTGGTGGAGCCTGTGCTCGCTGAGACCTACGGCATCATGGTCTATCAGGAGCAGGTGATGCAGACCGCCCAGGTGCTGGGTGGCTACAGCCTTGGCGGCGCCGACTTGCTGCGCCGTGCCATGGGCAAGAAAAAAGTCGAGGAAATGGCCAAGCACCGGATGATCTTCCGGGAAGGTGCGGCCAAGAATGGTCTGGACGAAGCCAAGGCTGACGAAGTCTTCGACTTGATGGAAAAGTTCGCGGGCTACGGCTTCAACAAGTCGCACGCCGCTGCTTATTCCCTGCTGGCCTACCACACAGGCTGGCTCAAGGTGCACTACACGGCGGAGTTCTACTGCGGCAATATGACCGTGGAAATGGACAACACCGACAAGCTCAAGGTGCTGTACGAGGACGCGCTCAAGCAGGGCATCACCTTCGAGATGCCCGATGTGAACCGCGGCGTGCACCGCTTCGAGCCGGTGACCGATAAAGTCATACGTTATGGCCTTGGAGCCATTAAAGGTACTGGACAAGCTGCTATCGAAGCGATAGTGGCTGCGCGCAATGGCGAAGGCACAGGCCCCAATGGTCACGAAAAAGGCCCGTTCAAGAGTCTGTTCGACTTTTGCCTGCGTGTGGATCGCAGCAAGCTCAACAAGCGCACGGTGGAAGCGCTGATCAAGGGCGGCGCCTTCGACAGCATCGACATGAACCGCGCCTCGCTGATGGCGACGCTGGACACGGCTTTTGGCTTTGCCGCCACCTCGATTGCCAATGCCGACCAGGGCGGCCTGTTCGACATGATGGGTGACGACGCGTTGGGCTCCAGCACGGCCGAGCCTCCCATGGCCGATGTCCTGCCCTGGGGCGTGAAGGAAAAGCTGACGCTGGAGAAGACGGCGATTGGTTTCTATCTGACCGGTCACCTGTTCGACGAGGTTGAGTCCGAGGTGCGCCGCTTTGTGCGCACCCCGATTGCCGAGATGCGCGACAGCCGCGAGCCCCAGGTCATGGCCGGCATCATCAGCGGCCTGCGCACCATCAACGGCCAGCGCGGCAAGCTCAGCATCTTCGCGCTGGACGACAAATCGGCGGTGATTGAAGCATCCATCGACGAAAAAACCATGGCGGCCTGCGCCGATGTGCTCAAGGAAGACGAATTTGTCGTCGTCTCGGGCCGTCTGCAGCCCGACCGCTTCAGCGGCGGCCTGCGCATGAAGGTGCAGCAGATGTGGAGCCTGGCAGACGCCCGCTGCCGTTTTGCCCGCTATCTACAGGTCAGCGTGGGCGAGAGCCTACCCGATGTGCCGGGCCTGCTGCGCCAGTTCCCGGCCAAGGTCGAGGAAACCGAGAACGGCAATATCCACCATGGCGTCAAGGTGCGTCTGGACCTGATCTGCCGCGATGCGCGTGGCTCGGCCGGCTGCGAGCTGGCGCTGGGCGAGAGCAGCCGCTTCTACCCCAGCGACGCGGCGCTGGCAGCCTGGTACGGCTCGGTAGGGGCGGGGCAGGTCAAAGTCGTCTACGAATAAGGCGCTTTGCTCACGCTTTTCATGCGCTGCCGCGGCCCGCTTTGCTCGTCACAGCGGGCCTGTGGGTTACGCCCGGCGCATGCTTTGGTGAAGTTTTGCAAAACAGGCTTGATGTCTGCTAATAAATTTCATAGCTGAAAGCGCTTGATTGATCAGGGTTTGGCCTCATTTTTAAGGCTAAGTCATTGATTCCTCGGCAAGCGTCTTGAAATCCCTAACAATGCTATGCATATGCCAGCGCAAAAACACTGCAATGGCTCGCTAGAATGGATTTCATGGCAACCCAACCCCCATCAATTCCCCCGGTTCGACCAGCGGTCACCAATACGCCTGGCGATGGTGATTCTCTGGTGCTCGAGCGCCGTCGCCAGCGCCTGGCGCCGCCGCGCATGTACCAGGTCGTGATGCTCAATGACGACTTCACGCCCATGGAGTTCGTGATTGCGGTGCTGCAGGAGCTGTTCGGCAAAGACCGTGAATCGGCCACGCAGATCATGCTCAAAATCCACCTCGATGGCCGCGGCGTCTGCGGCGTCTACAGCCAGGATGTGGCCGCGACCAAGGTCGAGCAGGTACTGCAGGCCGCACAAAAAGCAGGTCATCCGCTGCAGGCCACATTTGAGCCTGTTGAATAAGCGAATCCCGCCCCAAGATTAGTTAGCAGTGAGTCAACCCAAGCAAGCCGAAAGGAGTCGCACATGATCGCTCAGGAACTGGAAGTCAGCTTGCACATGGCATTTGTCGAAGCTCGGCAGCAGCGCCACGAGTTCATTACCGTGGAGCATCTGCTGCTCGCCCTGCTGGACAACCCCAGTGCAGCCGAAGTGCTGCGCGCTTGCGCGGCCAATATTGACGATCTGCGTGCATCGCTGTCCAACTTCATCAAGGACAACACGCCGCAGGTGGAAGGCACCGAAGAGGTGGATACGCAGCCCACGCTGGGATTCCAGCGTGTGATTCAGCGCGCCATCATGCATGTGCAGTCCACGGGCAACGGAAAGAAAGAGGTAACGGGTGCGAATGTGCTCGTGGCCATCTTTGGTGAGAAAGATTCCCATGCCGTGTACTACCTGCACCAGCAGGGCGTGACGCGTCTGGACGTGGTCAACTACATTGCCCACGGCATCAAGAAGGGCGAGCCGCCCGAGCCCGCCAAGTCCGAAGCTCCGTCTGAGAGTGAAGAGGGCGCGGGTGGCGAGCGCAATGAAAAAGCCTCGCCACTGGAGCAGTTCACGCTGAACCTGAACGCTGCAGCCAAGGACGGCAAGATCGATCCGCTGATCGGGCGTGAGTACGAGGTCGAGCGCACGATCCAGATCCTGTGCCGCCGCCGCAAGAACAACCCGCTGCTGGTGGGCGAAGCTGGCGTGGGCAAGACGGCGATTGCCGAGGGTCTGGCATGGCGCATTACCGAAGGCACGGTGCCTGATGTGCTCAAGGACGGCGTGGTCTATTCGCTGGATATGGGCGCGCTGCTGGCGGGCACCAAGTACCGTGGTGACTTCGAGCAGCGTCTCAAAGGCGTGCTCAAGTCCCTCAAGGACAAGCCGCATGCCATTCTGTTCATCGACGAAATCCACACGCTGATCGGTGCCGGTGCGGCATCGGGCGGCACGCTGGATGCATCGAATCTGCTCAAGCCTGCGCTGTCCAGCGGTCAGCTGCGCTGCATCGGTGCGACCACGTTCACGGAATACCGTGGCATCTTCGAAAAAGACGCGGCCCTGTCGCGCCGTTTCCAGAAGGTGGATGTGGTCGAGCCCACCGTGGCCGAGACCGTGGACATCTTGAAGGGCCTGAAGTCGCGCTTCGAAGAGCACCACAGCATCAAGTACGAGCAGGAAGCCTTGCAAGCGGCTGCCGAGCTGTCGGCCAAGTACATCAACGACCGTCACTTGCCCGACAAGGCGATTGACGTGATCGACGAAGCCGGTGCGGCCCAGCGCATTGCCCCCGAGGGCCAGCGCAAGGAATCCATCGGCAAGGCCGAGATCGAAGCCATTGTGGCCAAGATTGCCCGCATTCCGCCTGCGAACGTCAGCAATGACGACCGCAGCAAGCTGCAGACGCTGGAGCGTGACCTCAAGAGCGTGGTCTTCGGTCAGGATAAGGCACTGGAAGTGCTAGCCTCTGCCGTGAAGATGGCGCGCTCGGGTCTGGGCAAGCCGGACAAGCCGATTGGCTCTTTCCTGTTCTCCGGCCCCACGGGCGTCGGCAAGACGGAAGCGGCCAAGCAGCTGGCGTACATCCTGGGCGTGGATCTGATCCGCTTTGACATGTCCGAGTACATGGAGCGTCATGCGGTGTCGCGCCTGATTGGTGCGCCTCCCGGCTACGTGGGCTTTGACCAGGGCGGTCTGCTGACCGAAGCGATCACCAAGAAGCCGCATTCGGTGCTGCTACTCGACGAAATCGAGAAAGCGCATCCGGACATCTTCAACGTGCTGCTGCAGGTCATGGACCACGGCACGCTGACGGACAACAACGGACGCAAGGCCGACTTCCGCAACGTGATCATCATCATGACCACCAATGCGGGCGCCGAGACCATGAACAAGGCGACCATTGGTTTCACGAACCCGCGTGAGGCCGGTGACGAAATGGGCGATATCAAGCGCCTGTTCACGCCCGAGTTCCGCAACCGTCTGGACTCCATCGTCAGCTTCAAGGCGCTTGATGAGCAGATCATCCTGCGTGTGGTGGACAAGTTCCTGCTGCAGCTGGAGCAGCAACTGGCCGAGAAGAAGGTGGAGGTCACCTTCACCGACGGTCTGCGCAAGCATCTGGCCAAGAAGGGCTTTGATCCGCTCATGGGTGCTCGCCCCATGCAGCGCCTGATTCAGGACACCATCCGCCGCTCGCTGGCCGATGAGCTGCTGTTTGGTCGCCTGACCGACGGTGGTCGCCTGGAAGTGGACTGGGATGAAGCCGCCAACGAAGGCAAGGGCGATGTGAAGCTCGAAATCACCGAGCTGCCCAAGGATCAGCCCAAGTCCGAACCCGCAGTGGCCGAATAAGCGGCGCTGAAACCCAAAAAGCCGGCAGTGTCAAAGCTGCCGGCTTTTTTGTCTGTAAATTTGCTCTTTTATTGATAGCTGCTAGTCTATATAAATCATGGACTAGAAGCTGATTTGACTTCAAATCATTTGACCTGGCGCTTTTCCAGCTTGCGCGCCAGTGTTCTGCGGTGCATGCCCAGGCGGCGCGCGGCTTCCGAGATGTTGAAGCCGGTCTCGGCCAAGGTCTCGTGGATATGCTCCCACTCCAGCGTTTTGATGGAGGTCGTGTGGTTGCTGACTTCGACATCCGTGCGGCCTTCGACGCGGCCAAAAGCGGCTTCGATATCGTCGGTGTTCGAGGGCTTGGCCAGGTAGTGGCAGGCGCCGAGCTTGACGGCTTCCACCGCCGTGGCGATGCTGGCGTAGCCGGTCAGCACGACGATGAGGGCATCGGGATTTTTCTGGTGCAGCATCTGCACGCAGTTCAGGCCGGAGGCATTGCCCGCGAGCTTGAGGTCCATGACGGCGTACTGGGGGAGGTTGTGCTCCAGCAGTTGGAACACATCTTCGCCGCTGACGGCATGCAGCACCCGGTAGCCCCGGCGCTCGAACGAGCGCTTGAGGGTGCGGGCAAAGGCGGCGTCATCTTCGACCAACAGCAGTAATCGTTCTTCTTGCATGCAAACAAACGCTTCAAATTGCCAGGGCTGACTGAGGCAGGCGAACTTCGACCAGCGCACCGCCGCCGTTGTGCACAGACTGATTGCGGGCCTGAACACTGCCGCCCAGCGAGCGCGCCACATTCATGACCAGAAACAGGCCCAGGCCACGGCCCGGGCGCTCTTGCTTGGTGGAGACATGGCACTGGCCCAGTTGCTGCAGCACGGCGGCATCAAAGCCCGGGCCGTGGTCGCGCACCTGTAGCACCACTTGCTGCTCCTGGCTGGCAATGCTCAGTTCCACCCAGTCGGGAGAGGCTTCGAGCGCATTGTCCAGCAAATTGAAAATCATTTGCTGCAGCGCAGTATCCGAAAGCATGGCAAAGTCCGCCGCGCCCTGGTTGCGCAGCGCAAAGTGGCCCACGCTGTTGTGCGCCTGCCAGTGGCTGACGATGCCCTGCATAAAGCTCACGAAGGTGGTCGATTCAGCACCTTCGGCCCGCGTTTCGCCGGCAGACAGCAATACACCCGAGACGATGGACTTGCAGCGCAGCAACTGGCGCTGCATCTCCTGCAGGTCTTCGCGCAGGTCTTCGTCCTGCATCAGCGCGGGCATGTGCTGCCAGTCGCCCAGAATGACGGACATGGTGGCCATGGGCGTGCCCAGCTCGTGGGCTGCGCCCGTGGCCAGCAGGCCCAGGCGCACGATGTGCTCCTCCTCGCTGGCGCGCTGGCGCATGTCGGAGATGCGCGTGTCGCGGCGGCGCATATTGTCGACAATGCGGGTGAGGAAGACGATGGTCAGAATGCTGGTCAGCCCGAAGCTGAGCAGCACCCCAATCACATAGAGGCTGGGCAGGCCTTCCTGGCTGACAAACTGCACATGCAGCGGCTGATGAAACAGGGTCAGGCCGATGACGCCGACAAAAGAGGCCGCCACCACGCACCAGGTGTAGTGGGGGCGCAGCAGCACGGCGCTCAGAATGCCCTGCAGCAGATACAGATAGATAAAGGGGTTGCTGGCGCCGCCGCTCAGATACAGCTGAATGGTCAGGGCCAGCACATCGGCCAGCAGCGCGTAGAAGACGCTGCGCGATGTGACAGGGCGGTGCGGGCCCTGGCTCCAGTAGATATAGGCCAGATTGGTGGCCACCAGCGCCACCAGCACCAGCGCCATGGGCAGCAGCGGCAGGGTGATGTTGAAGCCATAGTGCACCAGCGAGATGGTCACCACCTGGCCGACCACGGCAATCCAGCGCAGCTGGATCAGCAGCTGCATGTTCTGCCGCTCGGTCAGCCGCTGAACGCGAAACAGGGAATCGGAACTTTTGCTCACCGCGCAATTGTCCTTGACCCTGCATGTACGCGACGATCAGGGGCTTTGCCGTTTTGGTGTAGTGACCAGGTCAAATTGTGCAGGCATGAAAAAAGCGCCCTTGGAGGGCGCTTGTGAGGGTGGCTAGATCAGGCTTTGAGCGCTGCGGCCTTGTCGTGGCGGCGCACCAGCCAGGCTGCACCTAAAACCATAGCAGCTAGCCCATACCATGTAATGGCATAGACCAGATGGCTGTTGGGAAACTGGATCACCGTCATGCCCGAGCGCAGCACGCCGTCGAACATGGCATCAGGCTTGGCCTGGGCATGCGCGGGGTTGCTCTTGGGAACGCCCAGGTCAATGAAGTAGGGCGCTGCCTGCGTGAGCCCCATGGACTGCGCCATGGCCGTGACATCGCGCGAGTACCACTGGCCGCTGGCGCCATCGTTCTTGCGCAGAAAGCCGCCACCGGGCTCGCTCATGCGCATCAGGCCGATCACGGTCACGGTTTCGGTCGATGGACTGGCTTCGCCAATCTGCTTGAGCCACTCGCTGCGCATCTTCTCGGGCGTGAAGCCGCGGTTGACCCAAATCTGAGAGCCATCGGCCAGTTGCAGCGGCGTCATGACCCAAAAGCCCGAGCCGTCTTCGGTCAGCGCCTTGCTCAGCACGCTTTGCCGGTCCAGCCAGATGCCCTGAGTCTGCACCGGCAGGTATTCGTAGTTGGCGGCATTGATCTGGGGCCATTGGGCCTGTGCTGGCACGGCGACAGGGGCGCTGTGCACGCGCTGGTCCACGCGCTCGATCAGATCGAGCTTCCAGGCGCGGCGCTGCACCTGCCAGGTGCCCAGTGCGATGAACCCTAAAAACAAAGCGATGCCCACTATCGCGAGCATCGCCTTGGTGAAGGGAGAGCGCTGCCGCGCAGCGCTCTGGTTCTTCATGGAGTTCGTCAAGGTGTGACGACAGCAGGAGCCGTGGCAGCAGGTGCTGCAGGCATCTCGTGAGTGGGCATCATGTGGGTGTTCATGTTGTGCATGACCCAAAGCGTGCCGGAGATCGCAATCGCCAGGAAGATGACCGTGAAGATGGTGGACAGCATGGTCCAGCCGCCCTGGATCTTGCCGTTCATGTGCAGGAAGTACACCATGTGCACCAGCACCTGAACGATGGCGAAGATACCGAGCACAGCCACGGCGGTGGAGCGATCGGTGATCACGTCGTTCATGATCAGGTAGAAGGGAATGGCAGTCAGGATGACGGCCAGGATAAAGCCCTTGACGTAGTCGCCCATGGTGACATGAATGTCGTCATGTGCGTGGTGATCGTCATGACCTGCGTGGATATCGTGTGCGCTCATTTACAGCACCCCCATCAGATACACAAAGGTGAACACGCCGATCCAGACCACGTCCAAGAAGTGCCAGAACATGGACAGGCAGTTGATACGGCGCACATTGGCTTCATTGAGGCCGTGCTTCTTGACCTGGATCATCAGGGTGACCAGCCAGATCAGGCCAAACGTCACGTGGATACCGTGGGTGCCCACCAGCGTGAAGAAGGACGACAGGAAGGCGCTGCGCTGAGGACCTGCACCTTCATGGATCAGGTGGTGGAACTCATACAGTTCCACGCACAGGAAGGCCAGACCCAGCAGACCGGTGACGGCCAGCCACAGCAGCGTGCCGTTCACGTTCTTCTTTTGCTTTTGCAGCATGGCAAAGCCGAAGGTGATGGACGACAGCAGCAGGAAGGCGGTATTGATCGCCACCAGACCCAGGTCGAACAGTTCCTTGCCGGTGGGGCCAGCCGCATAGCTGCGGCCCAGCACACCGTAGGTTGCGAAGAGCGCTGCAAAGATCAGGCAGTCGCTCATCAGATAGAGCCAGAAGCCCAGCGAGGTGCCGTTCTCTGGATGGGGCTCATGCGCGAGGTGGTACTCGCGTGGGCCCACTGTGGCGGTATGTGTATTGGACATCGTTTAAATCTCCGCCTTAAGCATGGCTTGCACGGGCAAGCTGTTGCGTGCGAAGTTCTTCCGTAGCGGCCACTTGGGCTGCCGGGATGTAGTAGTCACGCTTGTAGTTGAAGGTATGGATGATCGAGGCCAGCACGGTCGCAATGAACGACGCGATGGTCAGAGGCCACATGTGCCAGATCAGCGCAAAGCCCAGAACGGTGGACAGGCCAGCAATCACCACGCCAGCGCCGGTGTTGGCGGGCATGTGGATGGGCTCGAAGCCGGTCAGCGGACGCTGGTAGCCGTGCTTCTTCATGTCGGTCCAGGCGTCGATGTCATGCACCACGGGGGTGAAGGCAAAGTTGTACTGGGGAGGAGGCGAAGAAGTGGCCCATTCCAGCGTACGGCCTTCCCATGGGTCACCGGTTTCGTCACGCAGTTCGTTGCGCTTCCAGATGGACACAGCCAATTGGATGAAGAAGCAGGCGATACCAGCGGCAATCAGGGCCGCACCGCAGGCAGCGATGATGAACCAGATTTGTAGCGAAGGATCGTCAAAGTGGTTGGCACGACGAGTCACGCCCATCAGACCCAGGATGTACAGGGGTGTGAAAGCGACCCAGAAGCCGACCAGCCAGAACCAGAAGGAAGCCTTGCCCCAGAACTCGTTGAGCTTGAAGCCGAAAGCCTTGGGGAACCAGTAGTTGATACCGGCAAACACGGCAAACACCACACCGCCAATGATCACGTTGTGGAAGTGGGCGATCAGGAACAGCGAGTTGTGCAGCACAAAGTCTGCGGGAGGCACGGCCAGCAGCACGCCAGTCATACCGCCGATGGCGAAGGTGACCATGAAACCAATGGTCCACAGCATGGGCACCGTGAAGCGGATGCGACCGCGGTACATGGTGAACAGCCAGTTGAAGATCTTCGCGCCGGTAGGAATCGAGATGATCATCGTGGTGATACCGAAGAAGGTATTCACGCTGGCACCCGAGCCCATGGTGAAGAAGTGGTGCAGCCACACCAGGTAGGACAGGATGGTGATACACACGGTGGCGTAAACCATCGAGGTGTAACCGAACAGACGCTTGCGGCTGAACGTCGCCACGATTTCGGAGAACACACCGAAGCAAGGCAGGATCAGGATGTAAACCTCAGGGTGACCCCAGATCCAGATCAGGTTCACGTACAACATCGGGTTGCCACCGAAGTCATTCGAGAAGAAGTGCGTGTCCATGTAACGGTCCAGCGACATCAGCACCAGAGCGGCAGTCAGCACAGGGAAGGAAGCCACGATCAGGGCGTTGGTGCACAGAGCAGTCCATGTGAAGACAGGCATCTTCATCAGGTTCATGCCAGGGGCGCGCATCTTGATGATGGTGACGATCAGGTTAATACCCGATAAGGTCGTCCCGACACCTGCGACCTGCAGGCCCCAGATGTAGTAATCAAGACCCGTACTCTGACTCTGGTGCCCCAGGTTCGACAGGGCCAGCCAGCCGGAGGTAGAGAACTCGCCCAGGAACAGGGAGATCATCACCAGCACGGCGCCGCCAGTGGTCATCCAGAAGCTGAAGTTGTTCAGGAACGGGAAGGACACGTCACGTGCGCCGATCTGCAGAGGAACCAGATAGTTCATCAGACCGGTGACGAAAGGCATGGCCACGAAGAAGATCATGATCACGCCGTGGGCGGTGAAGATCTGGTCGTAGTGGTGAGGGGGCAGATAGCCCATGTTCTCGCCAAAGGCCATGGATTGCTGCAGACGCATCATCACCGCGTCAGCAAAGCCGCGCAGGAACATGACCAGACCAAGGATCATGTACATGATGCCGATCTTCTTGTGGTCGATCGAGGTCAGCCAGTCAGTCCAGAGCGGGCCCCAGAGCTTGAATTTGGTGATGCCGCCGACCACGACGAGGCCGCCGAGCACCACGGCTAGGAAGGTCATGAGCACAATGGGCTCATGCGTCATGGGAATCTGATCCCATGTGATGCGGCCCAACAGCCAGTGGGCGGCTGGGGTTGTTGTTTCAGTCATGTTGAGACTCTTTTGTCGTATTGGTGTGCACAGGCTGTTAGCTCATCCACACCGTAAGCTACTTATTGCTGTGCGACAGCTCGGGAGGCTGCGACTTCATCGAGCAGGGCCACAACGCGGTCAGCGTTTTGAACCGTGCACACATCCATGGGCAGGTTCAGGCCGGAGGCCTTCATATGGGCTTCGCCACCAGCGGCGTCGATGGCCATCATGTGGTGCATGCACATCTTGCCGTCTTCCACGCAGCGGTTGAGGACCTTGTTGTACAGGCCTTCGTCCACGGAGGCGAAACGCTCCACGGGGTTGCGCTCGCTGGGCTTGACCAGGTTCAGGTAAGCCTCGCTTGTCAGAGCCTTGCCTTCGGTCTTGGCCTTGCCAATCCACTCGTCAAACTGACCGTTTTCCAGACCATGGAACTTGAAGGTCATGCCCGCAAAGCCTGCGCCGCTGTAGTGCGAGGACTTGCCGACATACACGCCGGGCTTGTTGATCACAGCGTTCAGCTCGGTCTGCATGCCGGGCATGGTGTAGATCATGCCTGCCAGATCAGGAACGTAGAACGCGTTCATGGTGTGGGAGGACGTCAGCTTGAAGTGAATAGGGCGGTCCACCGGAGCGGCCACTTCGTTCACCGTGGCAATACCTTGCTCGGGGTAGAAGAACAGCCACTTCCAGTCCAGGGACACGACCTGAATTTCCAGAGGCTTGACGTTGGGGTCCAGGGACTTGGTGTCAGAAACACGGTCCAGGGGGCGATAGGGGTCGAGCTTGTGGGTGCTGATCCAGGTAATGGCACCCAAGGCAATGATGATGAGCAGGGGAACGGTCCAGATCACCAGTTCCAGCGCTGTGGAGTGGTGCCATTCAGGGTCGTACTTGGCTTCGGTGTTCGACTGTCGGTATTTCCAGGCAAACAAGAGCGTCAAAAAGATGACGGGGACGATGATGAGAAGCATCAGCAAGGTGGCCGTAACGACCAGATCGCCCTGTTGCTTGGCAATATCGCCAGCGGGGTTGAGCACGACAAGCTTGCTGCAACCTGTGAGGGTTGCAGTCAAAGCAGCCGCTGCGAGCCACGCGGGCCCACGGATTTCCTTGATTTTTAACATTGCTTTCGGCGTGACAAAGTCGCGCTTAGGTGTAAACGCGGATTACTGGATCTCGGCAAATGTAATACGGATACGGCATATGTCCATTGGACATTTTGTCCAAGGTCAAGACTTGGAATGCTGAAATCCGGTATGCGACAAGGGCTTAGCGCTGTCAGAAGGCTGCGCTTTCCGTGGCGAGAAAGCACTTGCAATTGTTAAAAACCGCCCCATGAAGGTCATCCGGTCAGCCCTGGGCCGACAGTCTTCAGGGCAAAAACTCTATTGCAGCTGCACATGCTTGCGCGTAGAACGGAAAGCGTCCGTGGGACAAGACAAGTAAGACAAGGAGCTGTATCTATATGAGTAGCATGAACCCATCCATTGGTCTTACTCAGCAAGACTATGACAACTCGGAAACGCTGGCCTATGCGGACACCGATGAGGATGTCACACCAGGTGAAATTGCGGTTGGCGTGATTATTGGACGCTCGTCCGAATACTTCGACTTCTTTGTATTCGGCATCGCCTGCGTGCTGGTATTTCCCACACTGCTGTTTCCCTATCTCTCCAAACTGGATGGCACATTGGCGGCCTTTGCCATCTTCTCGCTGGCCTTTGTGGCCCGGCCTGTGGGGACGGCACTGTCCATGGCGGTGCAGCGCCGCTGGGGGCGGGCGACCAAGCTGACCCTGGCGCTGCTGCTGCTGGGCGTCTGCACAGTAGGCATGACGTTCTTGCCTAGCTACGAAGTGGCGGGCATGAAGGCTGTCTGGGCGCTGGTGATTCTGCGCATCGGTCAGGGGCTGGCGCTGGGCGGATCCTGGGATGGACTGCCTTCGCTGCTGGCCATGTCAGCGCCCAAGAACAAGCGCGGCTGGTACTCCATGATTGGTCAGCTCGGCGCGCCGTTGGGTTTCATCATCGCTGCGGCACTGTTTGCCTATCTGTACGCCAGCCTGACGGCCGACGAGTTCATGAGCTATGGCTGGCGCTATCCGTTCTGCGTGGCTTTTGCTATCAATGTGGTAGCGCTGTTCGCACGTCTTCGCTTGGTGGTCGGCCAATCCTATGTGCAGATGCTGCAGGAGCGCGAACTCGAGCCCAAGAGCGTGACCAGCCTGATGCGTGATGAAGGCCGCAATGTGATGATTGGGGCATTTGCGGCCCTGGCCAGCTTTGCGCTGTTCCATCTGGTGACCGTGTTCCCACTGTCCTGGATTTCCATGTTCTCGGACCAGTCCATGACGGAGGTGCTGGTGGTGCAGATCATTGGCGCGATTCTGGCGGCTGCAGCCATCATGTTCTCGGGTTGGCTGGCGGACAGAGTGGGGCGTCGCAACACGCTGGGCACCATGGCCTGCCTGATCGGCATCTTCAGCTTCCTCGCTCCCTGGCTGCTGGGCAGCGGCACTACGGGCAACAATGTGTTCATCATTGTCGGCTTCATTCTGCTGGGGCTGTCCTATGGTCAGGCTTCGGGGACCGTGACAGCGAACTTCTCATCCCACTACCGCTACACGGGCGCGGCTCTGTCCACCGACATGGCCTGGCTGATTGGCGCGGCCTTTGCTCCGCTGGTGGCACTGGGTGTGTCGGCTAAGTTTGGATTGGTGGCTCTGGGCATCTATCTGCTGTCGGGCGCTTTGTGCACGCTGGCGGCGCTGGGTATCAACCGCGCCATCGAGGCACGTGACCAGTAATTGGCCTGTGCCGATCCTCTCAAAGCCCGGCTTGCCGGGCTTTTTTCATGACACGAGACATTGCTTACCTGCAGCAGCGCGATAGCAGATGAAAAAAGCAGGTGCAAAAAAACCGCCCGAAGGCGGTTTTTGAAGCCGTAGTCTGCAGCTTAGTCCAGCGCCAGACCCGCCTTCTTGATCACATCGCCAAAGCGCTTGCTTTCCGAAGCCATGAAGGCCTTGAACTCGGCAGGCGTGGGATTGAAGGACTCGTAGCCAAAGGCGGCGAACTTGTCTTTGACGTCCTGGCCGGTCAGGGCCTGGCGCACATCGGTACGAATCTTCTCGACCACGGCCGCTGGTGTGCCGGGGCGCACGGCCAGGGCATTCCAGCCAATAGCGGTGAAGTCCTTGGGGCCACCCGATTCAGCCACCGTGGGCACGTTTTCGAAGCCAGCGATGCGGCTGGGGGCAGCCACGGCCAGGAAGCGCAGCTTGCCGCCACGCACCAGCGGGCCTGCGGTGCCGAGCGAACCCAGTGCAAAGGTCAGCTCACCATTGGCAACGCCTTGGTACAGCTGGCTGGTTTCCTTGTAGATGACGTGCTCCATCTTGGTGCCGGTCTGGTTTTCCAGCAGGGCCGAGCCCAGGTGCACGGGGTTGCCCACGGACCAAGAGCCGTAGTTCAGCTTACCGGGATGAGCCTTGGCATCCGCAATCAAGTCGCCAATCGTCTTGTAGGGGCTGTTGACCGGCACGCAGACAAAGAAGTAGTTGCGGAACAGGGGCAGCAGAATGTCGAAATCCTTGTTCAGGTCGTAAGGCAGCTTCTTGAACAGGTGCGGGTAGGCAGCGATGTGGACATTGTCCAGTTGGATCATGTCCGTGCCGTCGGTCGCGCCGCGCTTGAATTCGTTGATGGCGATGAAGCCGTTACCACCGGGGCGGTTTTCCACGACCACGGGCTGGCCCCAAGCGCGGCCCAGCTTGTCGGCCACGAGGCGGGACAAGCCATCGGGGCCGCCACCCACGGGGAAGGGGTTGATGATGCGCGAAGACTTGGTGGGCCACTTGTCGCCCTGGGCGAAAGAGGGGGCAGCCACAGAGGCGGCAATGGCGCCCAGCGCGAAGGCAGCTTGGCGGCGGCTCATATTGAGCTTTTGGGTCATGGTTGTCTCCCTGGAAAGGACTGTCGATGATGAGTTGCGTGTTTTTCACGCTTTATGAATCTCGTCGGCTGTTTTTTTTGTTTTTAGGCCCAGTTGAACGCATTGTGGCATCGCTAGGCAAAACACCTACGTCTAGCTTGGGCTAGCAGCTATAGCAAAATAGCATAGCTTCTAACCTTTCCCTTGTGTCATGAATCTTCAGCAAATCGAAACCTTTGTGCAGGTGGCTGAGGCGGGCAGCTTCAGCAAGGCCGCTGTGCTGCTGGATATTGCGCAGCCAGCGCTGAGCCGTCAGGTGCGAGCGCTGGAGACCGAGCTGCGCGAGACCTTGCTGATCCGCACGGGCCGCGGCGTGACCTTGACCGATGCGGGCCGCCGCCTGCTCGAGCACGGCCACGCCATCATGCAGCGCGTGGCCCTGGCCAAGGAGGACCTGGGCAGCCAGCGCGACGAGCCCGTGGGCCGCATTACCGTGGGGCTGCCGCCCAGTCTGGCGCGCCGGTTGACCCTGCCGCTGATCGACGGCTTCAGCCGCGAGATGCCCAAGGCCCGGCTGGCCGTAGTGGAGGGCTTTTCCGTCAATATCTCGGAGTGGCTGACTTCGGGGCGCATGGATCTGGGGCTGGTCTACACACCGGAGCCCCATGCACATATCGAAGTCTCGCCCATTCTGGAGGAGCGCCTGAACCTGATCGGCCCAGCCAGCGCGTTGGCCGGGCGCACCAGCATTCCGTTCGAGCATCTGGACGAGTTCCCACTGATCATGCCCCAGCGCGGCCAGATCTTTCGCAAGCTGATGGAAGCGCAGGCCACGCTGTCACAGGTCAAGCTCAATGTGGTCTGGGAAGTCTCCAGCGTGCCTGCCATTCTCGATCTGGTGCGCGGCGGCTATGGTTTTGCGGCCTTGACGGACAGCGCCATGCACAGCCATGCGACGGATTCCATGCTGGTGGAGGTGCCCATCAAGTCACCGCATATCGTGAGCACGCTGTGCCTGGTGCAGTCGGCCAAAAAGAAGTCCACGCCGCTGATTCGCCGCACGGCGGAGTTGTTGCGGCGGCTGAGTCTGCAGGTGTGCTCGGTGGAGAGTGGACATTTGTAACTGATGTATACAATTCCAATGGGTTGCGGCCCCCGATGGGCGTGTCCCCAGTCCGTGTATTCCACCTGCTGCACTTCCAAACCCCTATGAAAGTGGATTACTTCCGCATTCAAGCATTCTGGCTGAAGATTCTGGAGCGTTCCGGCCCCTGCCACTCCAGAGAACAGGCGTTCGAGCATTTCATGACGACCTGGTTGCAGGCTGCCATTGAAGCTGGTGCCGAGAGCGACTACCAGAGCTTTGTGCGGTCAAGAAGACTGATCCCTGAACATGGCTGGTTCAATCTGCAAGGCAATCCTTGCTGGTGGGACAGCAGCGCGGCCCCGGTGACGCGCATTTACCTGCATGACAACGGTGGTCTGGTGGTGCAACTACTCAAGACAGAAGGCCGCGAAATTCTGTTTGCCAGTGCCGGGGCTGGTGCAAGAAGTGCGGTTCTGCAGCCGTTTGGATGAATTTTGAGCCAAACAGGCCTTAAGTCTATTGATTACATAGACTTGTAGCTATTTAATTAATAGCAATCTGTCAAACCAGCGGCCGCAGCGTTCTGGCACCTTCTTGCAGCAGCGGCAGAATTTCCTGCTGCATGACCTGCGGGCTCATGCGCTTGGCAGATGTCACCACATTCAGCGCCGCCACCGTGCGGCCCTGCATATCGCGCAGCGGCACGGCCACGGCTTGAATGGCCAGCTCATGCTCTTCAAGCGCCATGCAATAGTCCAGCCGCCGCACCTCATTGAGCACCGCCTTGATGGCGTCCGGCTCGGTCAGCGTGTGGGCCGTGAGCTTGGGCAGGTCATAAGTGGCAAACCATTGATCAAGCTCTGCGGGTGACAGTGATGCCAGCAGCACACGGCCAGTCGATGTGGCATGCGCGGGCAGGCGCGTGCCCAGGTGCAGGCCGTGGGCCATCAGACGTTCGCCTTTTTCATGTACGGCGCTGCGCGCGACGATGACCACTTCGCTGCCCTCGCGCACCACGCAGGAGTAGGACAGCCCCGTCTGCGCCGCCAGCCTGTGCAATATGGGCTGCACGATGCGCGGCAGCCGCGCCGAGGCCAGATAGGCCCCCGACAGTCTCAGCACCTTGGGCGCCAGCCAGTAGTGGCTGCCGTCGGTTTCCAGATAGCCCAGATGCGTCAATGTCAGCAAATGGCGGCGCGCGGCGGCGCGCGTGATGCCAGCGCGCTCGGCGGCCATGGTGGCGTTCAGGCGCTGGCGCTCCGTGTCAAAGCTCTCCAGCACGGCCAGGCCTTTGGCAAGGCCGGCGATGAAGTCTGCGGGGGCAATGGTGTGGGCGCTGCGGTCGCTCATTGGTGGGCTTTCCTTGGTTATCAGCGGTGTTTTGCGCGATTATCGAACTGTTTGTGCGATTATCGCGCAAACAGCGGCAAGCCCTCTGTGCTTTGATGCAACACAAAACTTAGTCTTGCAGGCATGTCGCAACCGACGTCTGAGACGCGCCGGTTGACGAGGTTTTGAGCCATAACAAGGAGTCATACATCATGCGCACACAAGTCGCCATCATCGGTGCAGGTCCCTCGGGTCTGCTGCTGGGTCAACTGCTGTACAAGGCCGGCATTGACAACATCATCATCGAGCAGCGCAGCGCCGACTACGTGCTGGGCCGCATCCGTGCAGGCGTGCTGGAGCAGGTCACCGTCGATCTGCTGAAGAAGGCCGGCGCCGACAAGCGCATGAACGAAGAGGGTCTGCCCCACGATGGCATTGAGTTGCTGTTCAAGGGCAAGCGCCACCGCATCGACCTGCATGGGCTGACCGGTGGCAAACGCGTGATGGTCTACGGCCAGACCGAGGTGACGCGCGACCTGATGGAAGTGCGTGCCCAGGAAGGCCTGACCACGGTCTACGAAGCCAGCAATGTGCAGCCCATCGACTTTGAGAGCGACAAGCCCAAGGTGCGCTATGAAAAAGACGGTCAGGTGCATGAGATCGAATGCGACTTCATCGCCGGCTGCGACGGCTTTCACGGCATCTGCCGCGCCAGCGCCCCTCAGGACAAGATCAAGACCTTCGAGAAGGTGTACCCGTTTGGCTGGCTGGGTCTGCTGTCCGACACGCCTCCCGTCTCGCATGAGCTGATTTACGCCAATACCGAGCGCGGCTTTGCGCTGTGCAGCCAGCGCAGCGCCACACGCAGCCGCTATTACCTGCAAGTGCCACTGACCGACAAGGTCGAGGACTGGAGCGATGAAGCTTTCTGGGAAGAGCTCAAGAAGCGCCTGGACCCCGAAGCCCGCGCCAATCTGGTGACCGGCCCATCGCTGGAAAAAAGCATTGCGCCTCTGCGCAGCTTTGTGACCGAACCTATGCGCTTTGGCCGCATGTTCCTGGCCGGCGACGCAGCCCACATCGTGCCCCCCACCGGTGCCAAGGGCCTGAATCTGGCCGCATCTGACGTGGGCTACCTCTCGCAGGCCTTTGTCGAGTATTTCAAGGACAAGTCCGAAGCCGGTATCGACCGCTACTCCGAGCAGTGCCTGCGCCGTGTCTGGAAGGCCGAGCGCTTCTCGTGGTGGATGACTTCCATGCTGCACAACTTCCCGGGTGAGGGCGAGTTCAACACCAAGGTGCAGGAAGCCGAGCTGGACTACATCGTCCACTCCGAAGCCGGTTCCACCTCGCTGGCCGAAAACTATGTAGGTCTGCCACTGGTCTGATCTGCAGACTGTTTTGCTCTCGTCACTGTCGTGATGAACCGCAGGCGTTGATTCCTTCGCCTGCCTTCGGCTGCCTGTATCGCTTTGGGCGATGCAGGCAGTTTTTTGGCATCCATGCAATTTGGTTGATGCAGCCTTGCGCAAATATCGTTGTTGCGGCCTGCTCCTGAAGGTGCTGGCCGGAGTAAGCTTGCCCACCTTATGGCGCATATCTCGTTCCTCCCTCCCTACACCGTGGCCAGCGATGCTGCGCAGTCCTTGCGTGCCCAGGGCTTTGCCGTGCTCAGGCCCCAAGACTTTGCGCAATGGGTGGGCGTGAACCTTGAAGACCTGCAGGCGCTGGGCGCAGACTGGCTAGGTCTGCCGCCCGATGAGTTCCTCAAGGACGGTGGTCGCTACCGCCGCCGCCGCCATTCCTGCTTTGTGGCCCAGAGCGGGCAGCTGCAGCAGGTGCCGCATCGCGCCCACTGGCAGCCCGTGGAATACAACGCGCTGCACGGCGGCATGCAGCGGCTTTTTGCGCCGATGCAGGACGCAACGGCGCAAAACCCGGCTTGGCAGCACATGCTGTTGTCGCTGGGTGAGCTGTCGGACGAGGTGTTTTGCCCCGCTGGTCAGCAGGAGCGCTGGTTTGTCGAAGCGCACCAGTTCCGCATCGACACGGCCGACGGCATTGGCCGCCCAACCCCCGAAGGCGCACACCGCGATGGTGTGGATCTGGTGGTCGTGGTCGTGGTCAACCGCCAGGGCGTCAAAGGCGGCGAGACACGCGTATTTGAAGCCGCCGGCCCCAGCGGCCAGCGCTTTACGCTGACCGAGCCTTGGTCGGTTCTGCTGCTCGATGATGCACGCATGATTCATGAAACCACGCCAATTCAGCCACTGGAAGAGGGCGGTGTGCGCGACACGCTGGTACTGACCTATCGGCGCGGCGGCTTTCAGGGCGACGATCAGCCTGCAGTCTGAGCAAAACTGTTCTGTGCGAAGTTAACAAAGCAGAGCCCGTTTCTGCGGCATGATGCGCGTCCTTGATGTCGTCAAGCCGCGCCGCTGACTGCGGCGCACACCTGTCGCCTTCCAACATTCCAAAATCAACAGGCCTGAGCTGCACCGCTGCGTGCGGCTGCTTCTTGCATGAAACGTCTTCCCGCCATTTTGCTGACCTCGCTTGCCGCTGTGACCGCCATCGCGGCCTGCACCCCTTCAGAAGATCATCCCGCCCAGGCCTTCGTCAAGGAGCCCACGATCTACTTCCGCAATGGACTGGAGATCACCGTCGCAGACACCACGGTGCCCATCCACGGCCTGGAGGACTGCCCGTATGGGCTGGCGGCGCCTGCGGGCGCGGTCTCGGTGATTGATGACGCCAAATGCATTCGTCTGGCCGACGATACCCGGCAGATTCAGGTGCTGCTGGACCTGCCCACGGGTCAGGTGCAGGAAGAGTGGACCGTGCGCCGTGATGGCCCCAGCCAGCCGCAGGAGCCTGCCTTCAAACATGTATCGCTGCTGCGTCCTGATGGCTCGCGCATCACGATCACCGACCGCTCGCACAAGCTGCTGGACAAGTGCTATGCGTATAACTCGGCCCATGTCTGTCTTTGATGCGTGTAGGGACTAGGGTTGATGCAGGTCAATACGCTGGGGCATGATGGGCGCAGACTCAACTTATTGAAACGGTGATCTGCATTGGCAGGCCACCTTGATACCAAGAAGGAGAAGCCTATGTCCCTGTTCAATCACATCCTGGTTCCTGTTGATGGCTCCAAGCCCTCGATGCTGGCTGCGCGCAAGGCGGCAGAACTGTCCAAAGTCTTTGGCTGCGCGTTGACAGTGGTCTATGTGGTGGACCCCTATCCGTTCACTGGTGTGGGCGCCGATTTCGCTTATGGCCAGTCGCAGTACCTGAGCGCCGCCACTGCTGAAGCCAATCAGGCGCTGGATGCCGTCAAGACCATCATGGATGAAGAGGGCGTCAAAGTGACCACCCTGGTCGGCGAAGGCCATGCCGTGCATGAAGGCATCGTCAACACCATGGAAAACGTGGGTGCAGACCTCATCGTCATGGGCTCGCAAGGCCGTCGTGGCCTGGAAAAGCTGATGCTGGGCAGCGTCACCCAGCGCGTGCTGGGTGCCGTCAAAATCCCTGTGCTCGTGGTACGCGAATAAAGCACAAAGCTAAAAAACAAAAGACCTCCGATGGAGGTCTTTTGCATTCAGGGCGCATCACTAAAAACAAGCATGCCCCAATGGAGAAACGCCGAGCAAGAGCCGCCTCGCGGCGGGGCCGCCCCGGCGAAGGCGTTGTCCCCCTCCCGCGTAGCGAGAGAGGGGTGAAGGCGCGAAGCGCCTCAGGGGGGAGCCTACTGAATCGTCGCGCCAGAGGCTTCAACAATAGCCTTATTGGCCTTGAAATCCGCCTGGAAGAACTTGTCAAAGGCCTGCACGCTCATGGCCTGAGGCTCGGCACCCTGGGTCAGGATGGCTTCCTTGACTTCGGGCATGGCCAGCAGCTTGTTCACTTCGGCGTTGACCTTGTTCACGATGGGCGTGGGCGTGTTGCGCGGCATGAAGATGCCGTACCAGGTGCTCACGTTAAAGCCCTTGAGGCCCGATTCCGCCAGCGTGGGCGTGTCGGGCAGCGAGGTCGAGCGCGAGGCGGAGGTCACCGCGATCGCGCGCATCTTGCCGGATTTGATCTGGCCAATGGCCGAGGGCACGGACGACACCAGCAGGTCCACATTGCCCGCCAGCGCATCCATCATCGCGGGGTTGGAGCCCTTGTAGGGAACGTGGGTCAGTTGAATGCCCGCAGCCTTTTCCAGCATCACGCCCGCCAGGTGAATGCTGGTGCCGTTGCCGGGCGAGCCGTAGGTAATCTTGGATGGGTTCTTCTTGGCCGCAGCAATCACGTCGGCCAATGTCTTGTAGGGCGAGTTGGCAGCGGTGGCAATCACGATGGGGGTGTAGGCCACATGGGCCACGGGCGTCAGGTCGCGCGTGGGGTTCCAGCTCAGGTTCTTGTACAGATAGGGGCCCAGAACCACGTTGTCCTTCTGGCCCATCACCATGTCATAGCCGGTGGGCGCAGCCTTCACGGCTTCGGTGATACCGATGGTGCCGCCCGCGCCTGCGCGGTTGTCGGGCACCACGGTCCAGTGGCTGACTTCGGTGAGTTTGCTGGAGATCACGCGCGAGAGGATGTCGGTGCCGCCGCCTGGGGGAAAGGGCACGATCATGCGCACAGGCTTGTTGGGGTAGTCCTTGGCCAGATTCTGAGCGGTTGCGGAAAAGCTCAGGCCGGTGGCTGCAATCACGGCGGTGCAGGTGATCAGTTGGCGAAACATGAAAAAGAAACTCCAGAGACGAAGAGGGTGTACGGCAGAGCCAGCGCAATGCTTTTGGCATGGCACCGGTGCTGGCGCGAACGGCGTTCAGGTCGAAGCATCAGGGCGAGGCTCCAGACGCTGAGGCCAAGTCACGGAAGGTGGGCTTTTCGATGATCGGGGAGGGTGGTTCCGCCATCAATGGGTATTTGTCTTTACCGAAGAGGCCTGCGTCATGCCGTACGGACATGGCAGGCTTATGCAGTCGCGCGCTGCTTTGCAGGGTTGCTGCAAATGCTGCACGGGGGCGGCGTTCCGATCAGGTGACGCTGCCGATGTGGCCCACGGCGCGGATTGCGGTGCTGAGGGCAGGCGTTGGCACTGACTTCAGAACAGGTGAAACATTCTGCCATGCAGTCTGCACGGCAAAGGGCTTGCGGGGTGAATAGACCGTGTTTTTGTACAGACCATTCAATGAACGCTGATTTCAGATAAAAACAAGCCGCCAGTCCAGAGGAATCATGCGCTGGCAGCTATGGTTTTGATACTGAAATGGGGCGCTCAAGGCTGGCGCACGTCTGCAATCACGCGCTCGCCAAAGTCGGCGCGCTCCAGCCATGCCAGCACGCGTGCAGCGGCATCTTCAGGTGAGGTGAGCATGCCGCTCTCCTTGAGCTTGGCAAAGTTGCCAGCATCGGGAAAGTCTTCGGTTGCCGCGCTGCGCAGATGCACCTGCATATCGGTGTCGATCACGCCGGGCGCCAGCGAGACAATGCGCGCGCCATGGGGCTTGGCCGCTTCTTCCAGCGCCACGCAGTTGCTGAACTGGTCCATACCTGCCTTGGCCGTGCAATAGCAGGCTTGCGAAGCCATGGCGCGGCGGCCCAGGCCCGAAGAGATATTGAGCACCTTGCGCGGCATCTGCCAGCCGTCGGTGGCGGCCAGAAATGCGCCTGTCAGCGCCATCGGTGCTTCAAGGCCCACGCGCAGGGCGTTGATGATTTCAGCGGCAGGCAGTTGCGACAGCGGCGCGATCTGTGGAATCATGCCCGCGTTATTGATCAGTGTGACACTGGCCCAGTCGCTGCTTTTGAGGGTGCGCAGCCAGGTGGCAAGGCGCTGCGCGGCGGTGGCGCTCTGGGCCAGGTCTTGCTCCCATTGCAATAGCTGCTCAGGCTTTTGCGCTGCGGACTGCAGCGCGATACTGGTCTTGCGGGAAATGCTCAGCAGGTGTTGGCCTTGCTGCAGCAGTTGCTGGCCCATGGCCAGACCCATGCCGCGCGAGCCACCGGTCAAAATCGTCAGATGCTTGGTCATGCAGCTAATCTTACGGGTGATTCATGACAGAAAAAAACAAGCCCCGGTGATCGCGGATCAACCGGGGCTTGTGCATTGCTGGCTCAGCGTTTGCGCGGCATCTGTTTTTGTAGCTGCTGCAGTTGTTGCAATTGCTCGGGGCGCTTGCCGCCGTTGAGCTCCTGCAGCAACTGCTCGGGCATGTCCGCGTAGGCCTCGCCCCACCAGCGCCCAATGGTGTTGTCCCAGATGCGCCAGCCCTGACCGGCTTGCGCCCTGGCCACAAAGCGGCGCTTGGGTTTGCTCATGCGCGCAGTTGTGCTGGGTCAGTGGCCCAGATAGGCCTTGCGCACATCGTCATTGGTCAGCAGATTGGCGCCCGTGTCTTCCAGCACCACCTTGCCGGTTTCCAGCACATAGCCGCGGTCGGCAATCTGCAGGGCGCGGTTGGCGTTCTGCTCGACGAGGAACACCGTCACACCCGCTGCGCGGATGGTCTGGATGATCTCGAAGATCTGCGCAATGATCAGCGGCGCCAGGCCCAGCGTGGGTTCATCGAGCAGCAGCAGGCGCGGCTTGCTCATCAGCGCGCGGCCAATGGCCAGCATCTGCTGCTCGCCGCCGGACATGGTGCCCGAGCGCTGCGTGGCCCGTTCCTTCAGGCGAGGGAAGAGCTTGAAGACATGCTCAATGCCGTCTGCAATCTCGGCCTTGTTCAGAAAGAACGCGCCCATCTGCAGGTTCTCGGTCACTGTCAGGTCCTTGAAGACACGGCGGCCTTCGGGCGAGATGGCAATGCCGCGGCGCATGATGTGGTGGGTGGACATCTGGGTGATGTCCTCGCCCTCGAACACAATTTTCCCGGAGCTGGCGCGCGGGTTGCCGCACACCGTCATCAGCAGCGATGTCTTGCCCGCGCCGTTGCTGCCGATCAGGGTGACGATCTCGCCCTGATTGACATGCAGACTGACCTGGTTGACCGCGCAGATGGCGCCGTAGTGGGTGGAGACCTGCTCCAGTTGCAACATATGCTGGCTCATCTCAGGCCTCTCCCAGATAGGCCTTGATGACCCGTTCATCATTGCGAATGGCCTCGGGCAGACCCATGGCGATGGGCTTGCCGTACTCCATGACCAGAATGCGCTCGGACACGCCCATGACCAGGCTCATATCGTGCTCGATCAGCAGCACGGCCACACCGTACTCCTTGCGCAGCTGGTCGATCAGGCCCTGTAGGTCTTTTTTCTCCTGCGGGTTCAGACCGGCGGCGGGCTCGTCCAGCATCAGCACGCGGGGCTTGGTGATCATGCAGCGCGCAATCTCCAGACGGCGCTGGTGGCCATAGGCCAGATTGCCCGCCTCGCGGTTGGCAAACTGGCGCAGGCCCATCACGTCCAGCCAGCGCAGTGCGTTCTCGATCTTTTCCTCTTCCGCGCGGCGGTAGCCACGGGTGTTGAAGAGACCGCCCAGCATGGTGGCGCTGGAGCGTGCATGCTGGGCCACCAGCAGGTTTTCCAGCGCGGTCATGCTCTTGAACAGACGCACGTTCTGGAAGGTGCGCACCACGCCGTGGTTGGCCACTTCATGGCTGCTTTTGCCAGCGATGCTCTTGCCGTCGAGCACGACGGAGCCGCTCGATGGCTGGTAGAAACCGCTGATGCAGTTGAACACCGTGGTCTTGCCTGCGCCATTGGGGCCAATGACGGCAAACACTTCCTGCGGACGCACGTTCAGACTTACGTTGTCCACGGCCAGCAGGCCGCCGAAGCGCATGCACAGGTCTTTGACTTCTAGCAAATACTCGCTCATGCCTTTGTCCTGCCTGTGGTTTTAGTTATGAAAATGATAGCGTTGTGGCAGATCATGGTTTGACCTCCACATGGTGACGCTTCATGGGTAGCAGGCCTTGCGGACGCCAGACCATCATCAAGATCATGACCAGACCGAAGATCAGCATGCGGTACTCGGAGAACTCGCGGGCCAGCTCGGGCAGCACGGTCAGGATGATGGCGGCAATGATCACACCCAGCTGCGAGCCCATGCCGCCCAGCACCACGATGGCCAGAATCAGGGCTGACTCGATGAAGGTAAAGGACTCAGGGTTCACAATGCCCTGGCGTGCGGCAAAGAAAGCGCCGCCAAAACCCGCGAACATGGCACCCAGCGTGAAGGCTGAGAGCTTGATCTTCATGGGGTTCAGACCCAGCGAGCGGCAGGCGATTTCGTCTTCGCGCAGCGCTTCCCAGGTGCGGCCAATAGGCATGCGGATCAGGCGGTTGCTGATGAACAGCGTCACCATGGCCAGCAGCAGCGCCATCAGGTACAGGAAGATCACCATGTGCATGGAGTTGAACTCCAACCCGAAGAACTGGTGGAAGGTGGTTCCGCCTTCGGTCACGGGCGAGCGTGTCATGGGCAGGCCAAACACCGAGGGCTTGGGAATGCTGGAGATACCGTCCGGCCCGCCGGTCCAGTCCGTCAGATTGACCAGCAGCAGGCGAATGATTTCGCCAAAGCCCAGCGTCACAATGGCCAGATAGTCACCACGCAAGCGCAGCACGGGAAAGCCCAGCAAGAAGCCGAACAGCGCGGCAGCAGCACCGGCCAGCGGCAGCGCTTCCCAGAAGCTCCAGCCCGCCCAGTGAAACAGCAGCGCATAGGTGTAGGCACCGACGGCGTAAAAGCCCACAAAGCCCAGATCCAGCAGGCCAGCAAAGCCGACCACCACGTTCAGGCCCAGACCCAGCATGACGTAAATCATGGCCAGCGTCGCAATGTCCACCGCGTTGCGGCCCGCGAAGAAGGGCCAGGATGCGGCCATCATCAGCACCACAAAGATGATGACGTTGCGCGTGCCCGATTTCACTTCAGGCAGTGCAGGCAGGCTGACCTTGGGCAGCTTGCCTGCCAGCAGCGGCTTGAGCATCTGCACCACAAACACGGCGATGCAGGCCCAGATGGTCCAGCGCCAGTCGGGCACGATATTGGTGCGCATGCCGGCGCGCTCCAGATGCAGGCTGAACACCGGGGCGACGACGATGGCCGTCATCACCGTGGCGATCAGCGCATCGCGAAAAGAAGAGGAAAAGCTGTACTTCATCAGACTTTCTCCACTTCAGGTTTGCCCAGCAAGCCGGTGGGGCGGAACAGCAGGATCAATACCAGCAGGCCAAAGGCCACGATGTCCTTGTATTCCGACGAGATGTAGGCAGCGGCAAAAGTCTCGGCCACACCCAGAATCACACCGCCCAGCATGGCGCCGGGAATGGAGCCGATACCGCCCAGCACGGCTGCCGTGAAGGCCTTGATGCCCGCCAGGAAGCCGATGAACGGGTTGAGCTTGCCCACGGCTAGCGCAATCAGCACGCCACCCACGGCCGCCAGCATGGCGCCCAGAATGAAGGTGAAGGAGATGACCTTGTTGGTGTCAATGCCCAGCAGATTGGCCATGTGCATGTCCTGCGCGCAGGCGCGGGAAGCGCGGCCCATGCGCGAGCGCTTGATGTAGAGCGTCAGCGCAATCATCAGCACCACCGTCACCACAATGATGAGGATACGGGTGTAGGGGATGAAGACCTCGAAGTCACCCATGTGGAAGTTCACGGCACCGGGCAGCAGCGAAGGCACTGCCATGTCACGCGCGCCCTGGCCCAGAGCGACCCAGTTCTGCAGAAAGATCGACATGCCGATGGCCGAGATCAGCGCCACCAGACGCGGGCTTTGCCGCACCGGCTTATAGGCCACCTGCTCGATCACCAGACCGTAGACGCCGGTCACAAAGACCGAGACCACGAGCATCAGACCGATGATGGCCCAGATGGGCAGGCCGCTTTGCGTGCCAACGGCCGAAAGCGTGACGAGGCCCACATAGGCCCCGACCATATAGATGTCACCGTGCGCGAAGTTGATCATGCCGATGATGCCGTAGACCATGGTGTAGCCAATGGCGATCAAGGCGTAAATGGCTCCGAGTGAGAGCCCGTTGAATAGCTGTTGTATCAGCTGAGGGAGAATGTCTGACATGCAGTGCCACCCTTTAAACAGGAAAAGGCCCGAGGGCCATATTGCAAGCATCCGGGGAGCATGAAAGCCAGGCTTTATGCGCCCCGGAAGAAAGCGGTGGAATTACTTGGCGATAGTCTTGCTACCGTCCTTGTGCCACTGGAACACCTGGAAGTCGAAGGAGTTCAAGTCGCCTTGCTTGTTCCAGGACACGGGGCCCAGAACGGTTTCCACGGTGGACTTGTGCAGCCAGTCAGCCACTTTGGCAGGGTTGTCGCCAGCGCCCTTGATGGCGGCCAGCAGCGATTGCGTGGCAGCAAACGAAGTCAGCTGGAAAGCGCCCGAAGCGTTGCGCTTCTTGTCTGCAAAGGCCTTCACCACAGCAGCGTTCTTGGGGTTGGCAGCGAAGTCAGCAGGCAGCGTCACCAGCATGCCTTCGACAGCGGGGCCGGCAATGGCGTTGACTTCAGGGTTGCCCACGCCTTCTGGGCCCATCATCTTGACCTTCAGGCCTTGCTCGGCAGCCTGGCGCAGCAGCAGGCCCATTTCGGGGTGGTAGCCGCCGTAGTAGACAAAGTCCACACCTGCGCTCTTGAGCTTGGTGATGATGGCGGAGTAGTCGCTGTCGCCAGCGTTGATGCCTTCAAACAGGGCCACAGGCACATTGGCCTTTTGCAGGTCGGCGCGCACGGAAGAGGCAATGCCCTGGCCGTACGACTGCTTGTCGTGCAGCACGGCAACCTTCTTGGGCTTGATGTTGCTGACGATGAACTTGGCAGCGGCGGGGCCTTGCTGGTCATCGCGGCCGATGGTGCGGAAGATGAAGTGGTAGTTCTTGCCGTCAGTCAGAGCAGGCGAAGTGGCCGAGGGGGTCACGACGACCACGCCTTCGTTGTTGTAGATGGGAGCGGCGGCAATCGATGCGCCCGAGCAGACGGGGCCGACCACATAGCCGATCTTGCTGTTGACCACGCGGTTGGCAGCCACAGGACCTTGCTTGGGTTCGCAGGCGTCATCCACGGGCACCAGTTCGATCTTCTTGCCACCAATGCCACCAGCGGCGTTGGCCATTTCAACCGCAGTCGTTGCACCTTCCTTGACCATGTCGCCGTACTGGGTCAGAGCACCAGTCGTGGGGATCACCAGAGCGATCTTGATTTGGGCATGCGCTGTCGAGAACAGGGCGGCACCAGCCAGACCCAGAGCTGCGACAACGGTTTGCATGCGGAACGGAACGTTCATGTGGACTTCCTTCAACTTCGGTAAGCAGTTCGTGAAACGCAGTAGCACCATGCTGACTGCGAAAAGAAGTTCAGATTAAACGAGTGGTTATCAGCAACAAGAGGGTATGCAGGGGGTGGCGCGAATTTGTACTTTTTGCTATGCAGGGCATAGCACGTACTGCACAGTGGCTCTACGCTTGAGGCTGCTTGGGTTCATGAAATGTGCCTAGACCCCAAAATCAGATAAAAACACAGCGCAAGCCAAGGTCAATATTACGATGAATGCTATGTTTGTTGCAGTGCAGCAACTTGGATTGAAACACACTGCACGCAATTTGATGCTGCTTAAAAATCCGGAGCACTCTCAAACCGTAATAGCTCACCGTTGACCGGGTGCACAAACTCCAGGGCCGCTGCATGTAAAAGCAGGCGCGGCGCGCTGGCGGCCAGGACTTCATCGGCATAGAGCGCATCTCCTAGCATGGCATGACCTATGGCCGCCATATGCAGGCGCAACTGGTGGGTGCGGCCCGTCAGCGGGCTTAGCAGGACACGGCTGCAGGGCAGGCCAGCGGCGGTGGTTTCATGGGTCAGCAGCTTCCACAGCGTCTGGCTGCTTTTGCCGGTTGCGTGATCGATGACGCGCAGCGGCCTGCGCTCCCAGTCTGCGGCAATGGGCAGGTCGATTGTGTTCCATACCCCCTGAGCCGCTGCGCGGCTTCCCCCTTGGAGGGGGACGACGCCCTCGCCGCGAGGCGGCTCTTGCTCGGCGTCCCTGGCGAAAGGGGGGCTGTATGCGGCTGAGGGGAGGCAATCAATGCCCAGCCGACCTGCCACCACGGCGATATAGCGTTTGTGAATCTGCCGCTCGGCAAAGGCCTGGCTGAGCTTGCGCTGCACCTCGATATTACGGGCCATGATCACCAGCCCCGAGGTAGGTTGATCAAGCCGGTGCACGACCAGCGCATCGGGCCAGTGCTGCAAGGCACGCGTGCTCAGGCAGTCCTGCTTGTCCGGGCCGCGACCGGGCACGCACAGCAGGCCCGACGGTTTTTCCAACACCAGCAGGAATGCGTCTTCATACAGGCAGGTGACATCGCTCATGGGTTCAGTAGCTCATGCACGGTGGCGCAGAACTCCTGCACATCATTGGGTTTGTGAATTAAGGCCTTGGCGCCTGCTGCGACGGCGGCCTGTTCGATTTCGGCCGTCACATAGCCCGAGGCCAGGGCTACGGGTAGGTCGGGGCGTATTTTCAGCACCTGGCCCATCAGGTCGATGCCGCTGAAGCCGGGCATGTTGTAGTCGGTCACCAGCAGGTCATAGGCTGCGGGGTCTGCTTCGAGTGCGGCAACGGCCTCGTGCGGGTCCGTAAAGCCGCTGACCTGATAGCCGCGCCGCCGCAGCAGTCGCTGGAACAGAAAGACCAGGGCCTGGTCGTCGTCCACATAGATGACGTGGCGCTGGGCCGTTGAGCTGTTGGTCGGGGTGGGTGAGGGCGCCACGACGGCAGGTGCCGGAGTGGGGACTGCGGGTGCTGCAGGTACAGGCGGCGTGCCAGCATGGTCGCCCGATAGCGGAAAGTACAGCATGAAGCAACTGCCGTGACCGGGTTCGCTGTAGACATCGACCGCCCCGCCATGGGTGCGCATGACGCCGTGCACCACGGAGAGGCCCAGGCCCGTGCCCTGGCCCACGGACTTGGTGGTAAAAAAAGGCTCGAAGATGCGGCGCTGGGTGGCAGCATCCATGCTGGGACCGGAGTCCAGCACCATGAAGACCAGATATTCGGCCAGCGGCAGGCCTAGGCGCTCGCAGTGGTAGGTGTCGGGTGTCAGGCGGAAGGCCTTGATCTGAATCTGGCCGCGCTCCTCGCCCAGTGCCTGCATGGCGTTGTTGCAGAGGTTGAACAGTGCTTGCTCCACCTGGGTGGGGTCGGCCATTAGAGGGGGCAGTTCGCTGACCGGCTCGTGCACCTGCAGCTCGATGGCGGGGGGTAGCGTCACGCGCAGCAGCCGCGCCGTGTCCTGCATGACTTCGAGCACCTGCACAGGGCGGCGCTCGGGGGGGGCGTTGCGGCTGAAGGTCAGAATCTGGCGCACCAAATCTCGGGCTCGGCGGCCCGCTTTTTCGATTTCACGCAGGCTTTCCTGGGCGGCCGGGTTGTCCAGACAGTCGGCCTTGGCCAGTTCCACATTGCCGAGGATGGCGCCCACGATATTGTTGAAGTCATGAGCGATACCCCCCGCCATGGTGCCCACGGCCTGCATCTTGTGCGATTCGCGCAGCTGGTTTTCCAGTGCGCCGCGCTGGGCTTCGGCCCGTTTGCGACTGGTCAGATCGCGCGCAAAGATGGTGGTGGTGTCGCCGCTGCTATGGTGTTCGAAGGAAACGCTGACCTCCACCGGGATCTCGTGGCCACTGGAGGTGATGCCCGTCATCTCGCCGAGCACGGCCTGCGTGGTCAGCGGAGCAAAAGCCAGGGCGCGCGAGGCATCCGGGAGAAACTGTTCCAATGGTTTGCCCAGCGCATCGCGCGGCGAGCACAGAAACAGCGCCGCAGCCGTGGGGTTGAAGACGGTGATGCGCTGGCGGCTGTCCAGGCAGATGATGGCATCGAGCGCCGAGTTGATGACCGACTCCAGCCTGCGCTCGCTGGCATACAGCTGCTGATTGCGCTCCTGCAGCGCCTGGCGCTCGGCCAGCAGCGGGCCCTGGTTGACCACGGCGCACAGATACTGCAGCGTGGAGGGGCCGCTTTGCTGCGGAACGGCCACACCGGCCACATGCAGGTCGCCGCAAAGCTCCTCGCTCTCCGTGATCTGAAATACGACTTCATGCACTTCGGCGCGGCCTGTGGTACGGGCTTGCTCGAAGGCTTGCTCCACACGCTGTGCATCGCGGGCATGGACAAAAGGCTTGAAGTTGACCAGCAGCCGGTCTTTTTCCGTGGGCTGAAACGCCCGGTGCGCCATGGCATTGGCCTGCACCACCAAGTCGTACTCATCGACCACCAGCAGCGGTAGCGGAATGCTGGCAAACAGCGTCTCAAAACGCTCGGACGCACTCTCGGCCACCGCCTGGCTGTAGTTGAGAACCTCGTTTTGCAGCTCCAGCTCTTGCTGGTAGTTGCGCAGCTCGGTCACCAGTGCCTGCAGCGGATCATCGTCCTCGGCAACGATGGGCTGAATCTCTGTGCTCATGGGAGGCGGCAAGCTGACTGGCGAGAGCAGGGCGTGCAGCGGCAGCTCGTCAGATTCTGCAGGGGCAAGGCTGGGGGGCGGCGGAGGCAACTTGGAAGAGGAGGGCGATGGCATGAGGCTGCAAACCCGCAGGACGATGGCAGGAGTCGGCAGTGTAAGCGGCTGGCGCAATAGGCCACAAGTCGCGACGCTTGACAGCTCAGCTGGCGTTCGCTTCAGCTATCAACTGTTGTAGCGTTGCTCGCTGGCGTCCGCCTTTGGGGCGGGACGCAAGAGGCAGGCAAATTTTTCCTCCAGACTCCCCTCCATCAAGGCATTCATCCAGTCGGCAAAGCTGTCTGTCACCAGCACTGCCTCTTCATATTCAGGTTCTTCGCCGTAGAAAATCTGCCCCCAGTTGTGATCCGCAACGCCAATCGCGAAATAGGCATAGCCTTGTTTGACGGACAGAGCGATAGGGAGGTGCGCATCCCAGAAGCCTCGAACCATGGCGAGGCTTTGTGTGTCGTCGGGCAATGCCTCTAGAGATTGAAGTTCAAACTCGTTCCAGGCAAATTCGGATGAGGAGTTGCTGCTATTGAAATCATGAACGCTGTTGAACCAGCTTGTCTCATCAGCTGTTTCCAGTCGGGCAAAGGACTGCAGAAAATCCAGATAGTCTGCAGGAATTTTTGGATAGCGCTGAAAAAAAGCCGGGCTCAGGGTCTGCGGCTGGCTTGCAGCTTCAAACCTTAGCTTTAGCGATTCAGAAAGTGCGCGCGCAGTGCTCATGTCTTGCAGGCTCTCAGAATAAAAGCCGCTCTAAACAAAGGCCCTGCAGTCAAAGAACTGAGGGCCATGATGTCAATCACTGAAGACCGAATCAGTCTTCAAACGCGCTGATCGGCACGCAGCTGCAGAACAGATTGCGGTCGCCGTAGACATTGTCCACGCGGCCCACGGGACTCCAGTACTTGGCGCGGCGGAGAGCCGGCACGGGGTAGGCGGCGGTTTCGCGGCTGTAGGCGTGCTGCCAGTCGGCCACCAGCAAGGTTTCTGCCGTGTGCGGGGCGTTTTTGAGCGGGTTGTCTTCTTGCGACTGCTTGCCCGCTTCCACCTCGGCAATCTCGGCGCGGATGGCGATCATCGCGTCGATGAAGCGGTCCAGCTCGTACAGGCTTTCGCTTTCGGTCGGCTCCACCATCAAGGTGTTGGGCACGGGGAAAGAGAGCGTGGGCGCGTGGAAGCCGTAGTCGATCAAACGCTTGGCCACGTCTTCGGCCATCACGCCGCAGGTTTCCTTGAAGTGGCGCAGGTCCAGAATGCACTCGTGCGCCACATGGCCGTTTTCGCCCGCATACAGCGTGGGGAAGTGCTCCTTCAAACGCGCGCTGATGTAGTTGGCGTTGAGGATGGCGGTTTCGGTAGCCAGCTTCAGGCCGGGCTCGCCCATCATGCGGATGTACATCCAGCTGATCGGCAGCACGGCGGCATTGCCCAGCGGCGCAGCGCTGACGGCACCGACCTTGCGCACATCACCACCAGTGGCGTGGCCGGGCAGGAAAGGCACCAGGTCTTCCACCACGCAGACGGGGCCGACACCGGGGCCGCCACCGCCGTGGGGGATGCAGAAGGTTTTGTGCAGGTTCAGATGGCTGACGTCGCCGCCAAACTCGCCGGGCGCTGCCAGGCCGACCTGGGCGTTCATGTTGGCGCCGTCCACATAGACGCGGCCGCCGTGGCTGTGCACCAGGGCGCACAGCTCTTTCACCTGGGTTTCGAACACGCCGTGCGTGCTGGGGTAGGTGATCATGATGCAGGCCAGGTTGGCGCTGTGTTTCTCGCAGGCCAGCTTCAGGTCGTCCATATCCACGTTGCCGTTGTCGTCGCACTTGGTCACCACCACTTGCAGGCCGGCCATCTGGGCCGATGCGGGGTTGGTGCCGTGGGCGCTGCTCGGGATCAGGCAGATGTTGCGGTGTGCCTGGCCCTTGGATTCGTGGAAAGCCTTGATCGCCAGCAGGCCCGCGTATTCACCTTGCGAACCGGCATTAGGCTGCAGGCTGATGCCGGCGTAACCGGTGGCCTGGCACAGCCATTGGCGCAGTTGCGCATCGAGCTCGGCATAGCCTTGCAGCTGGTTGGCAGGTGCAAACGGGTGCATGCCGGCAAACTCGGGCCAGGTGATGGGGATCATCTCGCTGGTGGCGTTGAGCTTCATGGTGCACGAGCCCAGCGGGATCATGCTGCGGTCCAGCGCCAGGTCTTTGTCCGAGAGGCTGCGGATGTAGCGCAGAATGGCGGTTTCGGAGTGGTGGCTGTTGAAGACCGGGTGCGTCAGGTAGGCGCTCGTGCGTTGCAGGTCTTCTGGGATCAGCGAGGCTGCGCCTTCGTCCATGGCTTCGATGGTGGGCAGCTTGGCGCCGTCTTTGGCGAACACGCTCCACAGCAGTTCCACATCGGCGCGGGTCGTGGTTTCGTCCAGGCTGATGCAGACGTATTCGCCCCAGGCTTTGCGCAGGTTGGCGCCCTTGGCCAGTGCGCGGGCCACGATGGCATCCGTCTCGCCCTGGGTGTGCAGGCTCAGCGTGTCAAAAGCGCTGTCATGGTGGCGGGCGCTGTAGCCCAGCGCAGCCAGGCCGCGGCTCAGAATGGCGGTAAAGCGTGCCACGCGCTGGGCAATGCGCTTCAAGCCTTGTGGGCCGTGGTAGACGGCGTACATGCTGGCGATAACAGCCGGCAGCACCTGTGCGGTACAGATGTTGGAGGTGGCTTTTTCGCGGCGGATATGTTGCTCGCGGGTTTGCAGCGCCAGGCGGTAAGCGGGCTTGCCGTGCACATCCACACTCACACCCACCAGGCGGCCGGGCAGCGAGCGCTTGTACTCGTCGCGGCAGGCCATGAAGGCGGCGTGCGGGCCGCCTGCGCCCATGGGAATGCCAAAGCGCTGGCTATTGCCCACCACAATGTCGGCGCCCCATTCGCCGGGCGGCGTGAGCAGGGTCAGGGCCAGCAGATCAGTGGCGACGATGGCGGCAGCCTGCTTGGCGTGGATGGCGTCCACGTCGGCCTTCCAGTCCACAATCCAGCCGCTCGATGCGGGGTATTGGATGACGGCGGCAAACAGGTCGCCCGCCAGCGCGGCTTCCCATTCTTCTTTGCTGTTGGCCACCACCACTTCAATGCCGATGGGCGTTGCGCGGGTCTGGATGACTTCGATGGTTTGCGGGTGCACGTCCCCCGCCAGCACGATGCGGTTGCTCTTGGACTTGACCGAGCGCTTGGCCAGTGTCATGGCTTCGGCGGCGGCGGTGGCTTCGTCCAGCATGGAGGCGTTGGCGATCGGCATGCCGGTGAGGTCGGTCACCATGGTCTGGAAGTTGACCAGCGCCTCCATGCGGCCTTGCGAGATTTCGGCCTGGTAAGGCGTGTAAGCCGTGTACCAGGCGGGGTTCTCCAGAATATTGCGCAGAATCACGCCGGGCGTGAAGGTGTCGTAGTAGCCCTGGCCGATAAAGCTTTTCAGCACCTGGTTCTTGCTGGCAATGGCTTTGAGCTCAGCCAGCGCGGCGGCTTCCGTCACCGGGGCGGGCAAGTCCATGGGCTTGGCGCGGGCGATGGAGGCGGGCACCACGTCGCGGATCAGCGCGTCGAGTGTGGGCTTGCCAATGACGGCCAGCATTTTTTGCTGATCTTCAGTATCAGGGCCAATGTGGCGAGGGATGAATTCGCGGCTGTTTTCCAGCGAGGAAAGCGATGCAACGGGGGCGGGAGACGACATCAGCATGGGAGGGACCTGTTCTCAATACTGTGACTGACCGGAAAAGCCATGCAGCGCATGGCCGGTGAACAAAAATTAGCCTGCCTGGGTTTGCTCCAGCGCAGTAGTCATAAGGGTTAGGCGCTCGGCTTCCTGAGCGCCATATTCCCAATCGAGATGCTTGGCACGCGCCACGGTGTTCAGCCATTGCTGGTATTTCAGGGCAAGCCGGGCTTGCTCCAGAACATCGGTGTCGATGGCGCCTGCAATCTTGAGCTGACCAAAAGCCACGGCCACGGCTGCGCGGCATACCGACTGCAGATAGCTGTGGTTCATGTCATCCCTGGCCAGCCATTTCGTTTTGGCTGCATCGTCGCGGCTGAGCATGTCCTTGGGGACGGGAAAGTCCCAGTCGCTCAGTTGCTGGCGCAAAAAGCGCATGGGCTTTGGCTTTTTGCCTGGAGCTTGCTCCTGGTACCACTCTTCAAGAGCGGCCAGGGCGTCGCTGCCGTCATCGCTGCCAAAGGGGCTGAAGTCGTCGCCGCAGTCGTAGTAGAAATCCTCGGCGGCCACACGCACAAAGGCCGGGTGGCTGGTGCTGCGCGACAGGCCGATTTCCGGATCGTCAAAGTACAGAGGGCTGCTCATGGATACAAAAACGGCCTTCGCAATGCAAAGGCCGTTGAGGTGGATTAGTTGTCCTTGGCGAAATCGTTGTAAGCGGTCTCGGTCATCAGGCCGTCCAGCTCGCTCACATTGCTCATCTTGACCTTGAAGAACCAGCCGGTGTTCAGCGGGTCGCTATTGGCCAGAGCCGGGTCGGCGCGCAGCGTCTCGTTGACTTCCACGATTTCGCCGGTCACAGGCATGTACACATCGGCAGCGGCCTTGACGGACTCGACCACGCCAGCGACATCACCTGCGTTGAAGGTGGTGCCCACGGCAGGCAGGTCCACAAACACCACATCGCCCAGCGCGTCCTGTGCATGGACGGTGATGCCGACGATGGCGGCATTGGTGTCAGCGGCATTGATCCACTCGTGTTCTTTGGAATATTTGATGCTCATGCAAAGCTCCAGATGGGGATTTGGAAAATCAGAGGTTTGAGAAAGGTCCACTTCGCACTTTAGCGGTGTTCTGTGGCGCTTTCGGCAAATTGACCTGCTCAAACCAGAGGCAGGGTCACTTGATGCGGCTTAGCCGCGGTAATAGTTGGCGGGCACAAACGGCGTGGCAGCGACCTTCATGGGCACTTGCTTGCCGCGCACGATGGCAAAAATTGGCGTATCCACGGCCGCATAGTCAGGCTGCACATAGGCCAGCGCCACGGGTTGGTTCAGCGTGGGGCTGAGCAGGCCGCTGGTGATATGGCCAATCTTCTGGCCTGCGGCGTTTTGCAGCTCGGCAGGTTCGCGCACGGGAATGCGCTCCAGCGCAATCAGGCCCACGCGCTTGCGGCTGAGTTGCTTGGGGTCTTGCAACTGAGCCAGGATGGTGGCCGCGCCGGGAAAGCCGCCTTCACGGGCACCGCCAGCGCGGCGCACTTTCTGCATGGCCCAGTTCAAAGCTGCTTCCACGGGCGTGGTCGTGGTGTCGATATCGTTGCCATACAGGCACAGACCGGCTTCCAGACGCAGGGAGTTGCGTGCACCCAGACCAATCGGCGCGACCTCTGGCTGGGCCAACAGGGCTTCGGCCAGCGCTTCGGCACCCTCGTTGGGTACCGAGATTTCAAAACCATCTTCGCCGGTATAGCCGCTGCGCGTGATGTAGAGCGCGTGGCCTTGCCAGTTGAAGTGATTGCCGGTCATAAAGACCAGAGATGTGACCTCAGGGATCAGGCGCGAGAGCGCGGTAACGGCCTGCGGGCCTTGCAGCGCCAGCAGCGCATGTTCCGGCAGGGGCACGACTTCGCAGCGGCTGCCGATATGTTTTTGGATGTGGGCAATGTCATCGGCCTTGCAAGCACCGTTGACGATGAGGAAGAGATCATCGCCACGGTTGACGAACATCAGGTCGTCCAGAATGCCGCCTTGCTCATTGAGCAGCAGGCCGTAGCGCTGTTTGTGCAGGCCCAGGTCGATCACATCGACGGGCATCAGGCTTTCCAGCGCAGCCGCCGCATCGGGGCCGCGCAGCAGCAACTGGCCCATGTGGGAGACATCAAACAGACCGGCCGCCTTGCGGGTGTGCAGATGCTCGGCCATCAGGCCCTGTGGGTACTGCACTGGCATGGAGTAGCCCGCAAATGGCACCATGCGCGCACCGAGCTTCTGGTGCAGGGCAAACAAAGGTGTGGTGCGCAGGGCAGAGGAATTATCAGCAGCAGTCACAGGCAAGCGCTCCGGTATCAAAACCACATGAGTGTTCCATGCATGACCAGAGCCATGGATGGCGGGCTTGCCCTGCTGTCCGCTTTACCTGAGAGATTCACCGCCGCAGTGAAGTCGGGCAGCTTGCTCCTTCGGTGGATGCCCGGCTTGGGGCATCTCTCTCCAGCAAGGAACGCTGTGGGTTTTCAAGGCCCTTCAGCGCTTGTCAGTCCTTTTGCCTGAGCGTTTTGACAGCGGGTTGGGCTGTCTGCGCCTTCGGCGGTGCCTGGCCACTCAAAGCGGCTGGCACTCTCTCCTGACGGGCGTGATTCTAGCGGTGAGTGGGCTGGCTGCACCACCGCAATTTGCAGGATGTGGGGTTTTCGGGAAAAGGCGCTGAAAAACGGGTACTTATTGCTTGGGCGCTTTTGTGTCAGAACTTGCTTCCTCCGAGCCTTCAAAGATCAGATCGTAGGGCTGAGCAAAGCAGACGGAGACGGGCTGCCCTTTGTGCATGCCGGGCTTGAAGCGCCAGTCCTTGAGGGAGCGCTCAAAGGCCTGGAACACGCGAGAGTCCATCTCAGCAGGTTCGTATTTATGGCGTCCCATCTTGCCTTCGGGTGTGACTTCAAAGGTCAGGACCACATTCAGTTGCTTGCCTTCAGGGAACCAGTGTTCCTGTATGCGAGGCTGGCCACGGCGAAGAATTTTGGGCGGGGTATCCAACTCTTGGGCGGACGCGCATTCGGGCCAGGGCTTTTTGGAGCCGGGCGCCGTGGTGGTGCAGGCTGCCAGTGTCAGGACCGCTGCAGTGGTGGAGGCAAGAGCAAGAGTTCTGGAGGTGCTTGAAAACGTCATGCCCGTCATTGTGATTCAATGATTCAAGCCCGCGCCAGATTGGGCGAGCTGTCGATGCAGTCGCGCCACCAGGGCTCACCCGCATGGGGCTGGTTCAGGTCCAGCCGCTCGCCCATCATGGGTGTGGCAATGGGCACGCCATGCTGTTGGCCCAGGTTCAGAATCTGCTCGAACGGATCCCACCAAGCGTGCATGGCCAGGTTGAAGGTGCCGTTGTGGATGGGCAGCAGCCAGTTGCCGCCCAGGTCTTTGTGGGCCTGAATGGTCTGGGCCGGGTGCATGTGGACATAGGGCCAGTGTTCGTCATAGGCGCCGGTTTCCATCAGTGTGATGTCAAACGGGCCAAAGCGCTGGCCGATCTGCTTGAAGCCGTCAAAGTAGCCGCCGTCGCCGCTGAAAAAGACGCGCAGAGGGCGCGTGGCTTGCAGATCCTCAATCACCCAAGAGGCCCATAGCGTGCGGTTGCCGTCGCTTAGGCTGCGGCCCGAGAAATGCTGGGCTGGCGTGGCGGTAAAGCGCAGACCGTCGACCACGCTGCTTTGCCACCAGTCATGCTGGATGATTTTCTCGGCAGGCACGCCCCAGTCCTGAAGCCGGTCGCCCACACCCAGCGTGCACAGAAAAATGCCGACCTTGGGTGCGAGCTTGCGGATGGTGGCGTGGTCCAGATGGTCGTAATGGTCGTGCGAGAGCAGCACGCCGCGCAGCGGGGGCAGATCGGCCAGCGCAATGGGTGGCGCGTGAAAGCGCTTGGGGCCGGCGAAGGAGACGGGCGAGACGCGCTCGGAGAACACCGGGTCCGTCAACCACCAGCCGCCGCGCAGCTTGATCAGCATGGTGGAGTGGCCCAACCGGTAAAAACTGCGCTCGGGCGCGGCGTCCAGACAGGCGGCGCTTAGCGGCAACACGGGCAGGGCCTTGCCGGGCTCGGTATCGGGGGGCTTGTTGAAGAAGAACTTCCACAGGGTCTTGGTGTCGGGCTTGGGACTGTTGGCCGGACGGGGGTGAACATTATGGAAGCGCCCGCCGGCGTACTGAGGCGAGTCCTGATAGTCGGCAATCGGCGCGGAGAAGAAGGCGGCTTTGGGCAAGATGGTTCGCAGCAAAGTGGCGGGTCTTGCCTAGTTTGGGCCAGCCAGCTTTGCCGCAAGAACGAAATTGCAAGAGGCCGTATCAAAACAGCGGCCATTGCAGGCCGGAGACACTCTCCTACAGCAAAGGAGGCTTTGAGCAATGAACCCCATGGTGGCCAATCTGGAAAAACTGCTGGCAGGCGGCAAGGACGGCGCGCTGCTGCGCTATACGCTGGGCAAGGCCTATGCCGATGAGGAACTGTGGGCACAGGCGCTGGCCCATCTGCAGCAGGCCGTGGCGCAGGACGCGAACTACTCGGTGGCCTGGAAGCAACTGGGCAAGGTGCAACTGGCGCTGGACGATGCCGCCAGTGCGCGGGACGCCTGGAAAAAGGGGCTGACCTGCGCCGAGGCCAAGGGCGATGCGCAGGTGGTCAAGGAGCTGCAGGTGTTTTTAAAGCGGCTGGACAAACAGCAAGCCGCGAGCTGATGGCACAGTAACTATCAAAAAAATAGCTGCCAGCCTATATGAATGAAGGACTGGCAGCTTGTTTTTATAAGATTTTGCTTTAATGAGCGCCTGCAGCGGCGTCAGCGCCTCCCAGGTGCGCGGCAGGGCGCTTGGTAAACCAGATCAGCACAATCAGGCTTAGGAACAGAAAGGACGAGGCGAGAAAGATATCGTCCGCCGCGCGTGTGAAGGCCTGCTGGTCAATCATGCGGTTGATCTGCGCATAGGCCTGCTCGGCGCTCATGCCTGCGGCCTGCAACTGGTTGACCGTCAGGGCAAACGTGCCCTGGCCCTGCACCAGCAGCTCCGTCAGGTGCGCGTGATGCATGGCGGCTCGGTTTTCCCACAGCGTCGTTGCAATCGAGGTGCCCATGGCACCGGCCGTAATCCGCACAAAGTTGGACAGACCCGCCGCCGCGGGAATGCGATCCGGCGTGATGCCCGACAGGGTGATGGTCGTCAGCGGGATAAAGAAGAAGGCCATGGCCACGCCCTGAATCAGTGTGGGAATCAGGATATGGCGGAAGTCCGTCTCGATGGTGAAGTGCGAGCGCATCCACAGCACCAGCGCAAAGATCATGAAGGCGATGGTCGCCATCTTGCGCGGGTCCCAGACCGTGACTTTGCGGCCCACCACGGGCGTGAGCACAATCGCCATCAGCCCCACGGGCGCGAGCGCCAGACCGGCCGTGGTCGAGGTATAGCCCAGCCACTGCTGCAGCCACAGCGGCAACAGCACCACATTGCCAAAGAACAGGCCGTAGGCGATGGACAGTGAAATCGAGCCTGCCGCAAAGTTGCGCCGCTTGTACAAGCGCAGGTCCACTACGGGGTGGGCGTCCGTCAGCTCCCAGACCACAAACACGGCAAAGGCCACCATGGCAATCACGGCAAAGGCGATAATTTCGCTGGAGGCAAACCAGTCCAGCTCCTTGCCCTTGTCCAGCATCAGCTGCAGCGCTGCCACCCAGAGCACCAGCAGGCTCAGGCCCACGGTATCAATCGGCAGCTTGCGTGTAGGCGTTTCGCGGTTGCGGTAGATGCTCCAGGTCATCACGGCCGAGAGCAGACCCACGGGCACGTTGATGTAGAAGATCCACGGCCAGGAGATATTGTCCGTAATCCAGCCACCCAGCAGCGGCCCGACCACGGGTGCGACCAGCGTGGTCACCCCCCCAAAGTGATAGCGCCACACCCGCTTTGGACGGGGGGTAGCTCGATAAAAGCAGGGTTTGCGACAGCGGAATCATGGGCCCGGCGACCGCGCCCTGCATGACGCGAAACAGCACCAGCATTTCCAGAGACGAAGCAAAGCCGCAGAGCCAGGAGGTCAGCACGAACAGCAGCACGCTCATGGTGAACAGGCGCACCGCGCCAAAGCGCTGCGTGAGCCAGCCGGTCAGCGGCACAGAGATGGCATTGGCCACACCAAAGCTGGTGATGACCCAGGTGCCCTGGCTGGGGCTGACGCCCACATCGCCCGAGATGGCCGGAATGGCCACGTTGGCGATGGAGGAGTCCAGCACATTCATGAAGGTGGCCAGTGACAGGGCCAGTGTGCCCAGCGCCAGTTGTGCGCCCTTGAGCGGAGCTATGGGCGCTGGCATGGCGGGCGCGGGCCTGGCAGCGGGCGCGCCCGGATCACCCGGCCCGGCAGCGGAAGTAGTGGAAGTCATGGGATGTTCCGCTGGGGTTTACTGGGCAGCCTTGGCGGTCTCTGCAGACGCGGCAGCAGGAGCGGTAGCAGCAGGCACGGCCGCCGCGACTTTTTCCAGCGAAGTCAGTGCTGGCAGGCTTTCACCAGCAATGATGCGGCGGATGCGGTCTTCGGCCTGGTTCAGCGTGCCGTCATACACAGCGGTCTGCGCCACAGGCTCGGTGCGGGGCGCATTGGCCAGTGCCAGACCATCTTTTTCGCTGACATTGACCTTGACATCCATGGACAGGCCCACGCGCAGCGGGTGCTGCTTGAGCGCTTCGGGCTCCAGGCTCACACGCACGGGCACGCGCTGCACGACCTTGATCCAGTTGCCGGTGGCGTTTTGCGCAGGCAGCAGCGAGAAGGCCGCGCCCGTGCCTGCGCCCAGGCCGATGACCTTGCCTTCATAGGTGGTCTTGTCGCCGTAGACGTCGGCGGTCAGCTCCACCTTCTGGCCCATGCGCAGATCGGCCAATTGGCTTTCCTTGAAGTTGGCGTCCACCCAGAGCTTGTGCAGATCGATCACCGTCATCATGGGCGAGCCCGCAGCCACGCGCTGGCCCAGTTGCACGCCGCGCTTGGCCACATAGCCATCGACGGGCGAGATCAAACGGGTGCGCTGCAGCGCCAGATAGGCTTCGCGCACCTTGGCGGCGGCGGCCATGACGGCAGGGAAGTCCTCGGCCGTGGTGCCCTTGGTCTGGGCTTCGGCGGCAGTCAGCTGGGCCTTGGCAGCGCGCACGGCGGCTTCGGCGGCGACGACGGCATTGCTGGCCGCATCAGCCAGCGATCGGGCGTGGTCAAACTCTTCCTTGCCCACGGCGCCGGTGGCGGTCAGCGGGCGGCGGCGCTCCACATCGTCGCGGGCCTTGGCAGCATCGGCTTTCAGGCGCAGCAGGTCGGCTTCGCGCTGTGCAACCTGGGCGGCCAGCGGGGCGTTGTTGGCATACAGAGTCTTGGTCTGGCGCGCGTTCTGTGCCAGTTGCGACTCGGCCTGGGCCAGCTGCACCAGATAGTCGGCAGGGTCCAGTTGCACCAGCACCTGACCGGCCTTGACGTAGTCGGTATCGTCCGCACCGATGCTGATGACGGTGCCGCCGACCTGCGGCGTGATCTGCACCACATTGCCTGCGACATAGGCGTTGTCCGTGGTCTGGTACTTGCTCGCGACCATCCAGTGCCAGCCGCCCCAAGCGAGAGCGGCCACGGCCACGGCGGCGGCCACGATGGTCAGGCCCTTGCGGCGGCCTGCCGGGTTGGCGGTGGGAGAGGCTGCAACAGGCGCTTGAGGTGCGGCGTTTTGAGGCTTGGTGCTGTCAGTCATGATGTTTGGCGCTTTGTTATCTGTAATGGGTTTTGCTGCCGGGCGCGGGGTTGACGGGCCGCGCCCTGGTTGGAAATCGTTGGCTCTGAAGAAGGCTTATTTGCTGCTGACCTGAACGCCAGCGGTATCGTCGCTCCAGCCGCCGCCCAGGGCTGCGGCCAGGGCCACGCGGGTGTCCAGCTCACGGGCCTGCAGGTCCACGGCCAGGCGGCGCTGGGTGATCATCTGGGTCTCGGTGTTGAGCACGGTGATCTGGTTGCCCAGGCCTGCGCGGTAGCGCTGCACGGCAAAGTCATAGGCGCGCTCGGCCTTGGCCAGCGACTCCTGCTGCAGCACTTGCTGGCGCTGCAGCGACTGCACCGAGGTAATGGAATCACCGGCTTGCTTGACGGCATCAAGCACCACGCCGTTGTACTGGGCAATGGCGGTGTCCAGATCGGCCTGCTTGCCGCGCAACTGGGCGCGCAGGCGCTTGCCGTCAAAAATCGGCAGGCGCAGCGCAGGCGTTACGCCCATCTGGCGCGAGCTGGCCTGAAAGATGTTGTCAAAGCCGATGGCGTTCAGGCCGATAAAGGCCGTCAGGTTCACATCGGGGTAGAAGTCGGCCTTGGCCGAATCAATGCTGCGCGTGGCCGCTTCCACGCGCCAGCGCGCGGCCACCACATCGGGGCGGCGGCCCAGCAAGTCCGTGCCCAGCACCTGTGGCACAGGCTGAATGCGCAGCCCGGCCAGCTTGGGCGAGAGCGCATTTTGTGCATCGGGGGCCTGCGCGCACAGCACAGCGATGGTGCGGCGTGCCAGGGAGATCTGCTCGTCCAGCATTTCGATTTGCGTGCGTGCATCGGGCATGGCGGCCTGGGCCTGGGTCAGCTCGACCTGGCTGTCCAGCCCGGCGCGGGTGCGCTGCTCACTCAAATTCAATAGCGACTGGCGCTGAGCCAGTGTGCGCTGGGCCACTTCTTTTTGTGCAATCAGCCGCGCCAAAGCCACATAGCTGCGCGCCACCTGCGCCGCCAGCTGGGTGGACGCTGCTGCACTGTCGGCGCGGGCCGCGCGGGCCTGGCCGAGGGCTGATTCCAGATCGGCCGCATGCTTGCCAAAAAAGTCTGGCGACCAGGAAACACCGGCTTGCACATTGCCGCTGTTGTAGACATGGCCGGCAATCGGGTAGGGAATCATGCCGTTGGCCGTGTAGCGCTGGCGCGTGCCATCCGCCCCCAGCGTGCCGCGAATATCGCTGGCCGTGCTGCTGGCTGTGGCCAGTGCGGCGGCTTTTTCAAAGCGGGCGTTGCTGGCGGCCAGGCTGGGGTTGCCTGCCAGTGCCTGGTCGATCAGCTGGTTGAGCCGGGCGTCGCCCAGGCCCGTCCACCACTGGCCGGAGGCCAGCGCCGTGGCGTCGGTAGCATCGGCAGCGCTGCCTGTGGAGTGGGCGGCCAGTCCCAGTTCGGAGCCATTGAGCTGGGCCAGAGGCTGGTGCTGCGGCCCTTGAGAGGCGCAGCCCGCCAGAACCAGCGCAGCCAGCAAAGCCGATGCAGCGCCAAGAGGTTTGCGCACGGCAGCCGTGCCTGTGTTGCGAGAGGTGCAGGTGGTCATAAGAGTTGCCAGTGGTTTTTATTGAAATAGGGCAGAGGGAAGGAAAACGGGGTGCTGGGCCTAGTGCTCGGGTTCGGCCTCGGTCGGCGGTGGCTGGGATTCGCGCATCGCATCGCCATTGGCCAGCATGCGCTGCAGCATTGAAAACAGCTGGGCGGACTCCTGATGGCTAAAACCCTTGAGGTGGCCGTTGAGCACCCGGCACAGCACTTGCGGCACCTGCTGGGCGACGGCGCGGCCTTCGTCGGTCAGCACGAGGTGCACGACACGGCGGTCGGTGGTGGAGCGCTCGCGGCGCAGCAGGCCCTTGGCTTCGATGCGGTCCAGCGCGCGTGTGACGGAGGCCGGGTCCATGCCCAGATCCTTGGCCAGCGCGCTGCTGTTGGTGTCTGCGCAGACCAGCAGCTTGTACAGCGGCAGCCACTGCACATAGGTCAGGCCTTGCTCGGCCAGCTGGGCGTCCGCCGCCTGCAGGATGGAGCTGAGCACGCGGCGCATGAAAAAGCCAATGCTCTGCTCAGGCTGGTATTCGCTAGGCTGATAGAAGTAGGTGGACTCGTCCTGCGGGTCGATGAGAGATTCTGGTTCCATCGGGTGTTGTGGGATGGATGGCTATTGCCACACCAATATTTGTCTGGTCAATGATTGCGGCGGCAATTATTGCGCAAACGCGCTGTATCTGCAGGGCAGGCAGCAGGTGCGAGGGGCGGTTCTTTGTTACGTAAGCGACTATCTACTATTAAATTAGTAGCTGTATGTCTATGTGATTAATGGACTAGAGGCTGTTTTGACACAAAAAACCCGGCGACGCCGGGCTTGGGGGAGAGAGGGGCAGGTGTTACAGCGGCACGCGCAGCATCACCACAATCACCAGACCCAGCGCCAGATTGAAGGCCACCCATTTGCGAATGCTCTCCAGCGCCTTGCCGCCTGCGGGCCAGTCCTTGGCCTGCACGGCGGCGTCCAGTCGCTTGAACAGCGCAAAGCGGATATGGCCAAACACGGCCATCATCACCAGGCCCAGAGCGCTCATCACAATCCAGCTCACCGGCATATTGAACTTGCCGCCCGCCGCTGCCGCCATGGAGTGGATGCTGCCAATCATGCCGACCCCCGAGGCCAGCACCACCACGACCAGCACCATCACCATGGCAAAAAAGCGCTTGAGCACGCGGTGCATGAGCTGCACGCGGTCTGGAGGCTGCAGGCCCTGCACGGCGGGGCGCAGAAAGAAATGGGCAAAGAACATGCCGCCGACCCAGACGATGACGGCCAGCAGGTGCAGAAGTTTGAAGAGGATAAAAAGCATGGGGCGAAGTCTTGTGTCTTGTTCCTGAACAGGCGCTAGCCTAGCGGAGATGGGCCTGCCCATGCGCGAGACAGGCTCATATCGGCGTGCCTCGACAAGCGTCGGGATGTATCAGGAACTATGTTTTTGATAGCTGAATGCCTATGATTTATAAGGATTCAGCGCCAAAAATCATCAAATTTCTTCCTGGGTGCGGCTCTGGCGCGCCAGTCGCCCCGCCTGCACGCCCCACAGCCACATGGCCGCACCGGCCACCAGCGTCAGCACAAACGAGCGCTGTGCACCCCAGTGGTCAATCAGCCAGCCCGCCAGTGCTGCGCCTAAAGCTACGCCGGTGGCCAGACCCGTCAGCAGCCAGGTCATGCCCTCGGTCAGGCGATGGGCGGGCACCTGCTGCTCCACCAGCGCCATGGCCACGGTGATCGTCGGGCCAAAGGTAATGCCCGCCAGCAGCACGGCTAGCGTCAGCGCCGTCAGATTGCTGGCCAGCAGCAGGGGCAGGGCAGAGATGGCGACCGAAGCCCCCACCCACACAATCTGGCGCGACAGCGGCATCTTCAGGCGCAGCGTGCCAAACACCAGCCCCATGGCGCAGGAACCCAGCGCATAGAAAGACAGCACCACACTGGCCATGCCGGGCTGGCCTTGCGCGGTGGCAAAAGCGACGCTGGCCACATCGATCACACCCACAATGATGCCCTGCGCCAGCATGAACAGCGCCAGCGTGCGCACCACGCTCTGGCGCAGCATGGAGGGCGCGCTGCCGCCCGCCGACTGGGGGCTGACCGCAGGCTCGGTGCTGCGCTGCATCACAAACAGGCCCACGCCGATGATCAGAAACAATGCGGCCGCCAGTGGCCCGGCTTCGGGAAAGAGCAGCATGCTCAGCCCCACGGAAAGCGGCGGGCCGACGATAAAGGCCAGGTCGTCCAGCACACCTTCGAGCGCAAACGCCGTCTGCAACTGCGGCGTGCCGCTGTAAATCGCCGTCCAGCGTGCGCGCACCATGGCAGGCATGCTGGGCAGGCTGCCCACGGCGGCGGCCAGCACCAGCAGCAGCCAGTCCGGCCCCTGCCAGTGCGCGCAGGCCAGCAAGGCCAGCATAGCCAGCGCGCTGCTGGCTGCTGCAAACGGCAGCACTTTGCCTTGGCCATGTCGATCCACCAGCGCCGAGATGCGCGGCGCCAGAATGGCGATGGACAGCGCAAAACAGGCCGAAGCCATGCCCGCCAGCGTATAGGCGCCGCGCTGCTGGGAGAGCATGGTGATCAGGCCGATACCCGTCATCGACAAGGGCAGGCGCGCCAGCAGGCCGGCCAGCACAAAGCCTGCGCTGCCCGGTGCCGTAAACAGGTGGCGGTATGCGTGGAACATGGAAACCTCAGAACAGAATCATTGACATACGTTGTGTATGTAAGTGCCATTCTATGCGGGGATGGCTTTGATTTATTATTGGCATACGAGTTGTATGTGAATGGAGCAGGGTATGAGCCAGGTTCGCCAAAGCCGCGCCAGCATGATTGAAGCCACGCGTGGCAAGCTGATTGCCGCTGCGCGCGCCGCTTTTGCCCAGCATGGCTATGCCCAGGCGTCCATGGATGAGCTGACGGCGCAGGCGGGCCTGACGCGCGGCGCGCTCTACCATCACTTTGGCGGCAAGCCCGGCCTGCTGGCCGCCGTGGTGGCGCAGATGGATGCGGAGATGGATGCGCGTCTGGATATGGTGCTGCGCGCCCACGCCGACCCATGGGCTGGCTTTCTGGCCTATTGCCGTGCCTATCTGGCCATGGCGCAGGAGGCGGAAATCCGCCGCATCGTGTTGCAGGATGCGCGCTCCGTGCTCACGGGAACGGATCAGGGCGCGCAGCACCAGCAGTGCATACAGTTCATGGCGGGCTATCTGCAAAATCTGATGGAGCAGGGCGTTATCGTGCGCGCCAGCCCCGTTGCACTGGCGCGGCTGCTCAATGGCTGTCTGGTGGAAGCCGCTTTCTGGATTGCCGAGGAAGGTGCCGCACCCCAGCGGCTGGACGAGGCGCTGCAGGCGCTGGATCTGATGCTCGAAGGCTGGAAAGCCGGTTGAAAAAGGAGTTGCCGTGGATGTGTTGACCCCCGCAAGACAGGCGCTGCAGCGCATTCGCGCAGGCGAACAGACGCCGCAGGACTTTCTGTTTGCACCAGTCATAGGGGCCGATGGAGCGCAGAGCGACAGCCATGAGCAGGCCCGTTTTCGGCTGCTGCTGGCGCTGCAGTGTGATCTGCAGGACGGCGATGAAGCTCTGCTTGCCGCGTTGACGCAGGCGGAGATAGAGCGCCATCGCATGGAGGCATTTCAAGGCCTGTATCCGGCCCTGAGTCTCGCTGTTGCATTGCTGGCGCGCTATCAAAATATTCAGCATCTGCCGCTGATGATCGACGCCAAGCGTGCCAACTTCGACACCCACTGCGGGCTGGATGTGCAGTGCTTGCTGAGCAGCGGCATTGAAGCCAGCTACGCCGCGCTGGCCCAGCTTGATGCCGACTACCGCGAGGCTTTTACCGACTATCTGGGCGCAACGGCGCAGCAGTGCAAGATTTCACAGGCCGAGCTGGACAAATGGCGCGAGCGGCAGGCGCGCAGGTATCCCGCTCAGCTCAGGTTTGCAGGGCTCGAGCAGGAAATCGATTTTCTGCTTGATCTGGGTGAGACCGAAGCCGCCAAGGCCGCCATTGCCCGCTGGCAAAGCAGCGTCTTTACCGAGACTGAGCAAGGCTGGCAGGCGCTCTACAGCTTTCAGCGCAGCGTAGGCGATACCGAAGCCATGATTGCCGCACAGCAGGCGCTGCTGGCTTACGCGCAAAGCCCGCGCGATCGCGCCAGTCGTCTGCTGGATCTGGGCCAGCTGTATCTGAGTCAGCCCGACTTGCCCGCGCTGCTGGGCTGCATCACCGAGCTGCAAGCCATGCAGCCCGAGTTCAAACAGTGGCGCAAGCTGGGGCTGGGTCGTTTTATTGCCGAGCTGTATGCGGACTATGTGCTCGCCGCAGGCCCCAGTGATCAATCGCGTGAAGTCAGCCGCTGGGCCCAGTCGCTGGTCAGCGGCATGAACCAGCTGCACTGGAATCTGCTGGAAAAGCTGGTGCGCCTGCATGAGCAGGGCGGCGATGCGCGCAGCGCCGACAAATACCGGCTGCTGTTGTACAAGGAGCAGCAGGAGATGAAGGCACTGGGGCTGTGATTGTGGCTGTGGCTGATTGCTATTGAAAGATGAGCCTCAAGCCTATGATTGATATAGGCTTGAAGCTCATTGGGTATCAAAAAGCGCTCTACCTCTTACGCCTGCAGCACCCGCTGCCCCGGCAGCCGACTGGCATTGGCGCGGAGCTGAGCGCTCAGCGACGAGGCCCAGCCACCGGCCATGGCGGGCGGCTGCATGTCTTGCTGCAAACCAGAATCCGGCGCAAACAGCCACTGGGCCACCAGCTCTTCCCTGTCGCTTTCGGCATTGCGTTCACTGACCGGTGCCTCAGGCGGCTGCGGAGCTTCCTGCACTGACTGAATCTGGTTTTCAATCTCCTTGATCAGCCAGTCGGGCAGGGTGTCACCGCGCGGCTTGCTGGGCGCTGCGGGGAGGCTGGCTTGGCGGCTGTCGCTGGCTTGGGCCTTGAGAATCGCTGCCTGGTATTGGCTGTCACGCACGGCATAGATCACGTATTGGATGACCTGGGGCGTGAGCGACTGCGAGGGCTCGGAGAACAGCTGGTTCAGCGTCTCCAGCACCCGAGGATCGGACACCTGCGCCTGCATCTGCTGCTCCTGCTGCGCGTTCTGCACGGTCTTGAGCACCCATTCGCCAATGCCCAGAGACTGCGTCACCACAGGCCAGCCCGGTGGAGGCGGCTCTGCGGGCAGATAAGGGCTGGGCGGAATGATGACCTGAATCACCGGTGCAACCTCGGAGGGCTTGACCTTCAGATCGAGGTTGGCCGTGGCAGTGAGTTCACCATCGGTAATGACATAGCCCGCCGTGGGCACGCTGCCGCTATAACCGTTGACCGGGACAAAGCGGTAGTCGCCGTTTTGGGCAATGCTCAGCTGACCCACACCGGCAATCGTCACCGTGCTGCCCGCGCTGTAGTGCTGACCATTGATGGTGAAACCGGTCACCGTCAGCGCATCGCCATCGGGGTCACTGTCATTGCCCAGCACATTGCCCGTGGCCGTAGCGCCATGTTCCACCGTCTGAGCATCGTGATCCGCCACCGGCCCAGCATTGACCGGCGTGACCGTGATATCGAGCGTGGAGGTATCGGTGCTGATGCTGTCGCTGACTGTGTAGCGGACCTGCGGCACCTGACCATTCCAGCGCGTGACGGGCGTAAAGGTGTAGCTGCCGTCGGTATTGATCACCAGCATGCCGACGCCCGCAATGGTGGCTGTGGAGCCAGCGGCGTAGGTGTTGCCATTGATCGTGAAGTCTGTGACAGACACGAGTCCGTCTACGCTGGAGGTGCCTCCAAGCACGGTGCCGCTGATAGGAGTGTCCTCAGGTGTGCTGACCGTTTCATTGCCATCCGTAAAGCCGTCGGTGACAGGTGTGACGGTAATGTCGAGCGTAGAAGTATCCGTGCTCACCGTATCGCTGACGGTATAGCTGACTTGAGGCGCTGTGCCGTGCCAGTTGGCTGCGGGCGTAAAGGTGTAGCTGCCATCGGCATTGATCACCAGTGTGCCGACACCAGCAATAGTTGCGGTGGAGCCAGCGGCATAGGTGCTGCCGCCAACCGTGAAATCCACCACCGACACTGGCCCGTCCACGCTGGAGGTGCCGCCCAGCACGGTGCCACTGATGGGCGTGTCTTCCGGTGTGCTCACGACCTCGTTGCCATCCGTAAAGCCATCGGTCACGGGTGTAACGGTGATGTCGAGCGTGGAGATATCTGTGCTCACCGTATCGCTGACGGTGTAGCTGACCTGCGGCACTGTCCCATGCCAGTTGGCCGCAGGTGTGAAGGTGTAGCTGCCATCGGCACGCAGAACCAAGGTGCCGATGCCCGCAAGGGTGGCCGTGGAGCCAGCGGCATAGGTGCTGCCGCCAACCGTGAAATCCATCACCGACACTGCTCCATCCACACTGGAGGTACCGCCCAGCACGGTGCCACTGATGGGTGTGTCTTCCGGCGTACTCACGACTTCGTTGGCATCCGTAAAGCCATCGGTCACGGGAGTGACGGTAATGTCGAGCGTAGAAGTATCTGTGCTCACCGTATCGCTGACGGTGTAACTGACCTGAGGCACGGTGCCGTGCCAGTTGGCCGCAGGTGTGAAGGCGTAGCTGCCATCGGCACGCAGAACCAAGCTGCCGATGCCCGCCAGGGTGGCCGTGGAGCCAGCCGTGTAGGTGCTGCCGCCAACCGTGAAATCCACCACCGACACTGGCCCATCCACACTGGAGGTACCGCCCAGCACGGTGCCACTGATGGGCGTGTCTTCAGGAGTTGTCACCGTTTCATTGCCATCCGTAAAGCCATCGGTCACAGGTGTAACGGTAATGTCGAGCGTAGAAGTATCCGTGCTCACCGTATCGCTGACGGTATAGCTGACCTGCGGCACTGTCCCATGCCAGTTGGCTGCGGGCGTAAAGGTGTAGCTGCCATCGGCACGCAGAACCAAGGTGCCGATGCCCGCAAGGGTGGCCGTGGAGCCAGCGGTATAGGAGCTACCGCCAACCGTGAAATCCACCACCGACACGGTTCCATCCACGCTGGACGTTCCGCCCAGCACGGTGCCGCTGATGGGCGTGTCCTCAGGGGTGCTGACCGTTTCATTGCCATCGGTAAAGCCATCGGTCACAGGAGTGACGGTAATGTCGAGTGTGGAGCTATCCGTGGTTACCGTATCGCTGACGGTGTAGCTGACCTGGGGCACTGTCCCATGCCAGTTGGCCGCAGGCGTGAAGGTGTAGCTGCCATCGGCACGCAGAACCAAGGTGCCGATGCCCGCCAGGGTGGCCGTGGAGCCAGCGGTATAGGTGCTGCCGCCAACCGTGAAATCCACCACCGACACGGGTCCATCCACACTGGAGGTACCGCCCAGCACGGTGCCACTGATGGGCGTGTCCTCAGGAGTCGTCACCGTTTCATTGCCATCCGTAAAGCCATCGGTCACGGGTGTAACGGTAATGTCGAGCGTAGAGCTATCCGTGCTTACCGTGTCAGTGACGGTGTAGCTGACCTGGGGCACGGTGCCGTGCCAGTTGGCAGCAGGCGTAAAGGTGTAGCTGCCATCGGCACGCAGAACCAAGGTGCCGATGCCAGCAAGGGTGGCCGTGGAGCCAGCGGTATAGGTGCTGCCGCCAACCGTGAAATCCACTACCGACACGGGTCCATCCACACTGGAGGTACCGCCCAGCACGGTACCACTGATGGGTGTGTCTTCCGGCGTGCTCACGATCTCGTTGGCATCCGTAAAGCCATCGGTCACGGGTGTAACGGTGATGTCGAGCGTAGAAGTATCCGTGCTCACCGTATCGCTGACGGTGTAGCTGACCTGGGGCACTGTCCCATGCCAGTTGGCCGCAGGTGTGAAGGTGTAGCTGCCATCGGCACGCAGAACCAGCGTGCCGATGCCCGCCAGGGTGGCCGTGGAGCCAGCGGCATAGGTGCTGCCGCCAACCGTGAAATCCACCACCGACACGGGTCCATCCACACTGGAGGTACCGCCCAGCACGGTGCCACTGATGGGTGTGTCTTCCGGCGTGCTCACGATCTCGTTGGCATCCGTAAGCCCATCGGTCACGGGAGTGACCGTAATGTCCAGCGTGGAGCTATCCGTGCTCACCGTATCGCTGACGGTGTAGCTGACCTGGGGCACTGTCCCATGCCAGTTGGCTGCAGGTGTGAAGGTGTAGCTGCCATCGGCACGCAGAACCAAGGTACCCATGCCCGCCAGGGTGGCCGTGGAACCTGAGGTATAGGTGCTGCCGCCAACCGTGAAATCCATCACTGACACTGCTCCATCCACACTGGAGGTACCGCCCAGCACGGTGCCACTGATGGGTGTGTCTTCCGGCGTGCTCACGATCTCGTTGGCATCCGTAAAGCCATCGGTGACGGGTGTGACGGTGATGTCGAGCGTAGAGCTGTCCGTGCTCACCGTATCGCTCACCGTGTAGCTGACCTGCGGCACGGTGCCGTGCCAGTTGGCCGCTGGTGTGAAGGTGTAGCTGCCATCGGCTCGCAGAACCAAGGTGCCGATGCCCGCCAAGGTGGCTGTGGAGCCTGCAGCATAGGTGCTGCCGCCAACCGTGAAATCCACCACCGACACTGGCCCGTCCACACTGGAGGTACCGCCCAGCACGGTGCCACTGATGGGCGTGTCTTCCGGTGTGCTCACGACCTCGTTGCCATCCGTAAAGCCATCGGTCACGGGTGTAACGGTAATGTCGAGCGTGGAGATATCCGTGGTCTTGGTATCGCTGACGATATAGATCACTTGCGGCACGGTGCCGTGCCAGTTGGCAGCTGGAGTAAAGGTGTAGCTGCCGTCCGCTTTGATTTCGAGTGTGCCAATGCCGGCGAGAGTGGCCGTGGTGCCAGCAGCATAGTTCACGCCCTCGATATTGAAGCTTTGAACCGAGACGGGGCCGTTGACGCTGGTCGTTCCTGTCAGCACATCGCCGCTGATTGGGGTGTCCTCGGGGGTAGTCACGATTTCGTCGGCATCGATCACCTTGGTGACGGTGATATCCAGCGTGGATATATCGGTGCTGACGGTGTCGCTGACGGTATAGCTGACTTGAGGCACTGTGCCAAACCAGCCCGTGACAGGGGTAAAGGTGTAGGTGCCGTCAGTCTGGACGATGAGTGTGCCGATTCCCGCGATAGTGGCGGTTTGCCCCGGGAGAAAGGGTGTGGCGATGCCATTGACCGAGAAATCCTGGATGGACAGTGGTCCGTCCACACTGCTGGAGCCCGCAAGCACATTGGCGGTAATGGAGGTGTTCTGGGGAATGCTGACGACTTCATCACCATCGGTAAAGCCATTGGTCACCGGCGTCACGACGATTTTGAGCGTGGAGGTGTCGCTGCTGATGGTGTCGGTGACCGTGTAGGTGACCGTGGGAACCGCGCCATTCCAGTGCAGCGCTGGCGTAAAGGTGTAGCTGCCATCGGCTTTGATCAGCAATGTGCCTATGCCAGCCAGTGTGGCGGTGCCACCTGCCGCATAGCTTGTCCCATTGACTCTGAAGCTGGTGATGGATACGGGGCCGTCCACGCTGGCCGTGCCAGTGAGCAAGTTGCCGGAGATGGGGGTGTCTTCCGGAGTGCTCACCGACTCGTCGGCATCGGTAAAGCCATCGGTCACGGGCGTGATATTGAAGTCAAAGCGATTGGGCGACTGGTCGGTATCGACGCCGTTATTCGCTGTGCCGCCGTCGTCCTTGACCTGGAAGGTAAATGCTCCCACGCCATTGCCGTTGAGGTCGCTCGTGGGCTTGAAGACCAGTCGGCCCAGGTCGGCCACGGCGATTTCCTTGCCCGCAGCGAAGGTGAGGCCATCAAACAGCAGCACACCCTCAGCGACAGGAGGCAGCGTGGTGATGATGACGGATTGGAAGGTGTTAGACGGATTGTCGTCAGGGTCGCTGAAGCCGAAATCGGCTGCCTTGAAGGCATAGCTGCCGTCTTCGGCAATGGTTTCGGTGTGGTCCGTGCCAGCAGGTGCATCGTTGACCGGCAGCAGCGTGATATCCAGCGTCGATGTGTCGGTGCTGGAGACCAGGTTGCGGACGGTATAGGTGATCTGCGGCACCTTGCCATTCCAGTGGGCGACGGGCGTAAAGGTGTAGCTGCCATCGGCCAGAATCTGCAGGCTGCCTACGCCGGTGATATTCGCGGTGGCACCCAAAATGGGCAGCACCGTGTATTTGTTGCCCTCCACCGTGAAGTCCAGCACCACCACCGGGGGGGCGCTGGTGCTGCTGTTGTTCAGCAGGTTGCCGGTGACGACAGTGTCTTCGTAGTTGGTTTCGGTCTCATCGGCGTCATAGACCGGGGGCAGAGGAATGATGTTGAACTTGAAGGTGTTGGGGGACTGATCGGTATCGACGCCTCCATTGGCGGTGCCTCCGTTGTCCTTGACCTGGAAGGTGAATGCGCCAAGGCTGTTTCCTGTCAGGCCGCTCTTGGACTGATAGACCAGTAAACCGAGGTCACCGACAGCAATTTCCTGACCTGGGGTGACGGCAGCGCCGTTGTACAGCAGCTGTCCGTGTGCGGCGGCTGGCAATGTGGTGATGAAGACGGACTGGAATGCGTCGGCGGGGTTGTCCTTGGGGTCGCTGAAGCCAAAATCGGCTGCGCTGAAGGTGTAGCTGGCATTTTGATTGATCGTTTCCGTGCGGTCGGTCCCCGCCGGTGCGTCATTAACGGGTTTTACGGTGATATCCAGCGTGGACGTGTCGAAGGTCTGGTAGCTCAGCTTCCAGTCTTTGACCAGCATGGCCTGCTGGGACTGGGTGTTCTCGATCACGATGCGCATGACGTTGGTTTCATGCTGCAGCGGTGTGGCTCCAGCAGGGTTGGTGCTGGAGATGTTGTAGTAGTACTGCGAACTTCCGGGGGCGACACCTGTGGAGACCAGTTCCACGCCGTTGACATAGATCTTGATAGCGCCGTAGTCATCAGCGCCACCGATCAGGCTCATGGCCAGCGTGGAGAGGTCTACATCTGCCGGGATATAGAAACTGGTCTCATAAACATAGGTTCCCTTAAGGGCCTGGTTGTTGTCTGATGAGATGGAGTTCCAGCCAAACCAGGGGTGGTTCTTGAGAATGGGCTGGGTTGCTCCTGCAGGGCCGCTGATGAGTACGTAGTTGGGGTCTACCGAGTTGGCGGGAAGGCCTTGATCTCCGTAGCTGCGACCAGTGTCCAGCATATTGATGTCCACAGTCTCCGCCGCGATATAGGTGACTTGTGGAACCGGGCCTGCGTAGTTGGCGGCCGGGGTAAAAGTCCAGTCGCCGTTCGATTTCATCGTGAAGACACCCACTCCCGCAATCGTGGCCGAGGTTGGCGTGCTGCCGGGCGTGTAAGTCTGGCCCGCGACGGTGAATGACTTCACGCTCAGCGTTCCGCCATTGCCGGCGATATCGTTGGTCAGCACATTGCCGGAGGCGGTGCTGTCTTCCAGCGTGGTCGATGTGTCCGCGATGGCTCCCACATCATCACCGGGGATGTGGACGCGAATCTTGTTGGGCGTGAGGTCCGTGTTCTGCCCACCGCCGGTGGTGCTGCCGTCATCCACCACCTTGAAGCCCATGGCCACAAACAGGCCACTGCCGTTGGCCGTGTATTTGAGATTGGGAATCTGGGCGACGGTGATGACGTCATTGACCTTTACGGCAACGCCATTGAGCGTCAATGTACCCGTGCCCGCAGCGGGCACCCAGGTCACGATGATCTGCTTGAAGTTATTGGCCAGCACGCCATCGTCTGCGTCCGAGAAACCAAAATCCGCCACCGTGAAGGTATGCACATCACCGGGATTCATGGTCAGCGTCTTGTCCGTGCCCGTGGGGGCGTCCGGGCGCGGCGTCACCGTGATCAGGCGCGAATCGATGTCCGTCAGCGCAGTACCTGCGCCGGATGCTCCTTTATCGGTAGTCGTCATGGTCAGTTTGACGTCACCGTAGAAGTTGGCTGCAGGGTTGAAGTTCAGGCGTCCGGTTAAGGCCAGATAAGTGTTGATATTGGCCACCGTGCCCGTCAGCGTGACGGTGGCGGTGCTGGCCCCCGTCACTGTCACACCGCCAATCGTGCCGTTGTCGCCCAGTACACCCAGAATGCCGGACGATACCGAGAGCTTGACCTCGATGAGCGCGCTGCCTGCATCAACATCGCTGACCTGAAGCCCGGACAGGTTGACCAGCGTGTCTTCAGGCGTAGTCCATTGCACATTGCCTTCGGTGCCGGGGATGGTGTTGACCGGCGCATCGTTGACAGGATTGACGGTAATGCTCAGCGTGGAAGTCGTGGGGGTGAGGCCACCGTCAGATACGTCGTAGCGAATCAGTCCCACCGAACCGTTGAAGTTGGCCACTGGAATAAACCGGTAGGAGCCATCTGCATTGATAAGCAGCGCGCCCACGCCGCTGATAAGAAAGTCACTGCCGATGACGCCTGCCACGCCATTGACGCGAAAGCCGGTCACCGTCAGCGTGTCGCCATCGGCGTCCGATGCATTGGCCAACAGACCGTCAGCGGCAGTTTTCTCCAGAGTGGTGTCTTCATCGACGGTGACGGTCTCACCGCTATCCGTTGGCAGGGCCAGCAAATGGCTCCAGGCTGCAGCCGATTCAGCACTGGCAATGCTGCGGGTTTGAATCACGCCGGTCTGCAGTTCCAGATCCCAGTCGCCACCCAGCGCTGCTGCGCCTGTCGGGTCGGTCGATGCGGCGATGTCCGCGCCCGTGATGCCGCCCAGCACCATGGCCGCCTGCAGGCCCGCATCGCCCTGGGCAAAGTCGCAGCCATAGATCAGGATGTCGCCGTCTGCCGTTAATGACTGGCCGATGGCGCTGAGCGCATTCAGATACTGTGCCTGCATGCTCTGGGCATTGAGCTGCGCTGTGCCCAGCTGAAGCTCGGAAGCCGAGCCGTGGGAGATGATGTGAATCGCGTCAATATCGTGCTCATTGGCCAGCACGGCCGCAATCTGCTCCACGCCGTCGCGGCTGGCGTCGAGCATGACCACGCGGGTATTGGCGGGCAGGGTGCTGACCAGTTGCTGCCAGTCTGGCGTGTCATCACTGACAAAGACAATCTCGCGGCTGCTGGGCTGGCTCAGCTCAATGCTGGCGTCTGTGCTCAGGTAGTACTGCCATTGCGCATCGGTGTGCGCCGTGGCTTGCAGGCCATCTTGCGAGAGGCTGTCCTGCCCCAGCACGGGCTGGCCGGTTTCGCCATAGGCATAGACATGCAGATCACTGACATTGCGGGCACTGGCCAGTGCGTTGCTGATGGCGCTGAGCCCGGACTCCCCCGCCTGCACCACATGAACTTGCACGCCCTGGGCCTGCAGTGACTGGGCCAGCTCGGCCTGATGCGGCACGCGGGCGTCGATGAGGGCCACGGCCCGCGCGGTTTCGCCCTGAAAGTCTGCGTTGCTGAGCTCATGCGCGGCGTCTGTCGCGTCGGCTTCTTGCTGATCTGCCGATGCATCGTCCTGAGGATGAAGCGCATCCTGCGCCGCAACCATGGCGGCTCCATCAAAAAGCAGGCGAGGTTCCAGGGCAAGCGTACGGCTGCTGGAGCGACGGATGTGTTCGACTGGACGCATGGCTTCCCCCTTGTTTCGCTTTTTATTAACTGAATGCAAATACGGTTACGTATTGACACTTAGTTTCTGGCGGTAAAGCTCAGTTACGCGTAGGACGGGAAGCCGTCATAAGCGCCCGTAAGGGGTTCAGCCCTGCGGTTTTGTCATAAATCGTCAAATAGCGCGGTGATAGGGTGGAGCGATGGACGCAATATGTCGGGAAAAATGGTTACCCATTTGCGAAAAAAGCTGCCAGCACCCGAAAACCGGGCGCTGGCAGCTTGAATGGTGAGAGCGGGTGAGAAAGGGGCTGCGGATTTTCCGCATCCATCGTCTACCTCGTCTGCTCAGGCTGAGAAAAACCGCTTACTGGTACTTTTTCTCCAGCCCGTCCCAGAAGTCCTTGTTGACCAGACGCTGGCGCTCCAGGAAGGGGGCGACGATGGCGGGGTCTTCGTCCACCTTGTGATCGTCGCGCAGCAGGGTCAGTGCTTTTTGCATACCGGCTACCGCGCCTTGCAGGGCGGCGTTGGCGTAGAGCACAAAGCCAAAGCCGAGCTGGCCCAGCTCATCGGCATTGAAGATGGGCGTTTTGCCGCCGATGACCATATTCATCAGTTGCGGCGCTTGCAGACGCTGGGGCAGGGCGCGCACTTCTTCGGCCTTGGTGACGGCTTCGACAAACAGAATGTCGGCACCGGCTTCCTGAAACGCTTGAGCGCGCTCGATGGCGGCTTCAAAGCCGTGGACGGCAGCGGCGTCCGTGCGGGCCATGATGAGGGTGGAGCTATCACGGCGGGCATCCACGGCAGCGCGAATCTTGCCCAGCATCTCGTGGGTTTCGATCACATCCTTGCCATTGAAGTGGCCGCAGCGCTTGGGCGAGACCTGGTCTTCAATTTGAATACAGTCGGCCCCGGCGCGTTCCAATGTGCGCACGGCGTGGTAGGTGTTGACGGCATTGCCAAAGCCGGTATCGGCGTCGACGAGCAGCGGCACATCCACCGCATCGCGAATGCGGGCCGTGTGGTCGGCAATGTCGGAGAGGCCCATAAAGCCCTGGTCAGGCATGCCAAACCACATATTGGTCACGCCAGCGCCAGTCACATAAATGGCTTCAAACCCCAGATCCGCAATCAGCCGCGCCGACATGGCGTTGAACGCCCCCGGCACAATCACGCCACGGCGCGCATCGGCCAGAGCCTTGAGTTTTTGTTTGGGATTCATCAAATTTCCTATCAAAACCGCATCAAGTCAGCGTTCCAATTGCGCTGATTGCTATCAAATTCATTAGCCAAAGTGAGCTGCACCTAAAAACTGGCACTCCCCAAAAGAGTGGGACAGCGAGGAAGGGCCGCCCCGCACCGAGGCTGTCGTCCCCCTTCCATAGCGCGCAGCGCGTAGAGAAAGGGGCGCCCGGCTAGGGGGAAGGCGCAAAGCGCCTCAGGGGGTTAATCCAGCGATATATTCGCTTTCTTAATCACCGGCCCCCACTTGGCGCGCTCGGCCTCGATGTATTTGCCATAGGCGGCAGGCGTGCCGCCCACGATCATGCCGCCGCTGCCTTCAATCATCTGGCGCAGGGCCGCGTCGTTCTTGAGTGCATCGTTGACGGCCTTGTTGAGCTTGGCGATCACGGCGTCTGGCGTGCTGGCGGGCGCGATCATGCCCAGCCAGTTGTACGACTCAAAGCCTTTGACACCAGCTTCGTCCAGCGTGGGCACATTGGGCAGTACGGACAGGCGCTTTTTGCTGGAGACGGCCAGCGCATTGATCTTGCCGGCCTTGATGGACGGCAGCGCCGAGTAACCCATCTCGAACATCATGGCCAGATGCCCGCCCATCAGGTCGGTTGCGGCCAGAGAGCCGCCCTTGTACGGCACATGGGTCAGCTCGGTCTGAGTCTGATAGGCCAGTAGCTCGCCCGAGAGGTGGTGCGCGCCGCCCACGCCCGAGGAGCCAAAGGTCAGCTCGCCGGGCTTGGATTTGGCATAGGCCAGCAGCTCCTGCACGTTCTTGAAGGGCTGGTTCAGCGCCGTGGTCAGGAACAGCGGGGCCTGCTCGATAAGGATGATGGGCTTGAACGCGGTCCTGGCGTCATAAGGCATCTTCTTCATCAGCATGGGGTTGGTGACCAGCGGGCCGGGCGAGCCAAAGCCGAAGGTGTGACCGTCATTGGCCTTGGCAATCGCGTCCGTGCCCGTCACGCCGCCCGCGCCGCCGCGGTTGTCGATGACGACGGGCTGGCCCAGCGCCTTGCCCAGCGAATCCGCGATCAGGCGCGCGCGCGTGTCGGCATAGCCACCGGCGGCATAGGGCACGATGAGCTTGACGGGGCGGCTGGGCCAGGCGTCAGCGCCCTGGGCGCTGGCCATGCTGGTGCTGCCCAGCAAGGCCATGGCAGCGAGCGTGCAGAGGGTGAGACGGCGAGAGGTCATAGGAGAGTTTTCTCAGTGTTTTAAGCCAGCAGTCCATATTGGATATAGGCTGACAGCTATTGTTTTTGATAGATGGAGGATAGGCCCTGCTTACTTTTCCTGCATGTTCGCGGCCTTGACGATCTCGCCCAGACGCTTGCGTTCTGCGTCGGCAAACTTCACAAACTCGGCGCGCGTGCCGCCAATGGGCTCAATCCCCAGACCCTTGAGCTTTTCCACGGTGGCCGGGTCCTTCATGGCCTTGTCCACGGCAGCGGCCACCTTGTCCAAAATGGCGGGTGGTGTGCCCTTGGGCGCGTGAATGCCGGCCCAGTGCGCGATCTGCACATCGGCAAAGCCTTGCTCCACGGCGGTGGACAGTTGCGGATAGGCGGAGATGCGCTTGGTCCAGGTCGTGGCCAGCGCCTTGAACTTGCCTTCATGAATGATGTGGGGCAGGGCGATGATGCTGGCCTCAGACGTGCCTTCCACCTGGCCGCCCAGCACGGCGGTTGTGCTCTCGGAGCCGCTCTTGTACGGCACGGGCTGCAGCTTGGCACCGTATTTCACGTTCAGCATCTCGGCCACAAAGTGCGGCGTGCTGCCCGTGCCAGCGGTGGCAAAGTTAAAGCCCTCGCCCTTCTTGGACGCTTCCACAAAATCGCGCAGATTGTTGTATGGCGCGTTCTTGGGCACCACGATCACGGAAGGCGCCAGGCCAATCATCACCAGTGGCTGCAGCGCGTCGTCCTTGAAGGGCATGGTCTTCTTGATCATGCTGTTGGAGATCACGCCCGCAGCGCTGACCAGCAGGGTGTAGCCATCAGGCTGGGCCTTGGCCACGATGTCTGCGCCCACGGTGCCGCCCGCGCCGGGGCGGTTGTCGATGACCACGGGCTGGCCCAGGATCTTGGACGCGCCTTCGGCCGCAGATCGCGCCATCAGGTCGTTCGCTCCACCGGCAGAAAACGGCACCACCAGACGGATGGGGCGTGTGGGCCAGTTGGCATCGGCGGCAAAAGCGGCGGCGGGTGCCAGCGTGGCGGCGGCGATGGCAGAAGTGATGGTGGTAGCGAGCAGCGAGCGGCGGTTCAAAAACATGTCTATCTCCTTGGATTTGAAACCCAATATTGGTGTGCAGATGTCTTTGCAAACCCTGTGCCAACATCGCCAAGGGTTAACCCTTTATTGGCCAAGTGATTGAAATCATGAGGATTTATGAGATTTTCAGGAAATCCTTTCCGTGTTTGTGCTCAGTAATGATTCATTTTTGAAATAATGAGTTTCATGAATGAGTCATTGCTCGCTGCAACACCGCGCCCATTGCTGTCCGATGCGCAACTGCCCCATATCGTTACCGTGGGCCGCTACCGGATTGGTCGTGTGCTGCAGCGGCTGGCCCAGCTCTGGTCCGGACAGGCGCGTTTTACGCATATCACGGCCTCGTTTGATGATGCGGTGGCGCAGTTGCATGCGCTTAACCGCCAGCAGCCCATTGATGCGCTGGTGGGCGCAGGGGCCAGCGGCAGCTGGATTCGGGAGCGGGTCGATGTGCCGTTTGCCATGGTTGAGGTGCGCGGGCTTGATCTGATGCAGGCGCTGCGCCAGGCCAAGCTGCAGACTACCGAAGACTTGCCCCATGTCGGGCTGGTGATGTTCGAGCAGCCCTCGGCCGTGGTCGCGCAGTTTGACCAGCTCTTTGGACTGGGGCTGGTGCAGATTGCCTATCAGGGTACGCAGGACGCCACGGCATGCATTCAAAAACTCAAGGCCGCCCGCGTGGGCGCAGTGGTGGCGCCGGGGCTGGTGGCTGATCTGGCCGAGCAATCGGGCATGGCCAGCGTGCTGCTGTACTCCGATATTTCCGTGCGCCAGGCGTTGAGCGATGCCATGCTGCTGGCCCGCCATCGCCATGCCGAACGCGACCGCCACCAGCGGCTGGAGACCGTGCTGGGCCAGTTGCAGGACGGCGTGCTGGCCGTGGATGAGCGCGGGCGCATCTGCGCGATCAACCCCCACATGGCATCGCTGCTGGGCGCGTCGGTCGAGTCCCTGCACGACAGGCAGCTTGAAGACATCGCCCCCGCTTTAGGCATGGCGCGCGCGCTGGCGGGCGAGGAAGTGGCCGAAGAAGTGGTGCAACTGGCGCTGCGTACACTGGTCGTGCGCCGTGGCCCGATTGTGGAAAACGGCAGCGTGACGGGCGCCTTGCTGGTCTGCCGCGACCCCGCCGTCATTCAGCGGGCCGAGCGCAGCTTGCGTGCCGACCGCAGCTTGCGCAGTGCAGGCGTGCGCTGGCGCATTGAAGACTATCTGGGCAGCAGCGCCCCGGCCCAGCGCGTGCGCCAGCTGGCTCAGCAATTTGCGGCCAGCGACGCCACGGTGCTGATTCTGGGCGAATCAGGCACCGGCAAGGAACTGGTGGCTCAGGGCATACACCGCGCCAGCCGCCGCGCAGCCCAGCCCTTTCTGGCCGTGAACTGCGCCGCGCTTAGCGAAAGCCTGCTCGAGAGCGAACTCTTTGGCTACGAAGAAGGCGCTTTTACCGGCGCGCGGCGCGGCGGCAAGACCGGGCTGATCGAAGCGGCCCACACGGGCACTCTGTTTCTCGATGAAATCGGCGATATGCCGTTGGCGCTGCAATCGCGCCTGCTGCGCGTGCTGCAGGAGCGCGAAGTGCTGCGCGTGGGCTCCACCGCGCCCATTCCCGTTGATGTGCGCGTGATTGCTGCCACCCATGCCGATCTGGCCGCACAGGTGCAAAAAGGCCTGTTCCGCCGTGACCTGTATTACCGACTGGCCGTGCTGCGCCTGAGCACGCCCAGTCTGCGTCAGCGTGGTGCCGATGACGTGGCCGAGCTGGCGCGCAGCATGCTGGCCCGCCATCTGGGCCTGAGCAGCGCGCAGGCGCTGGAAGCAGATCCGCACCGCGCATTGGCCGATCTGCTGAAGGCCGTGCTCACCCATGCCGTCGCCCATGACTGGCCCGGCAATGTGCGTGAACTGGATAACTGGGTGGAGCGCCTGCTGGCCTGCCATGCTGACCTGACTGCGGCAGACGGTGCGCTGGATGCCGGGCGCTTGCAGGACATCTTTCCCGAATGCGCGCCGCTGATGCCGCTGGCCGAACCCGTGGCCGCTGCCCGCACCCGCCTGCGCGACACCCGCCGCGAAGCCGAGCGCCAGCGCGTGCGCGAAGTGCTGGACAGTGTGGACGGCGACCAGAGCCGTGCCTGCGCCATACTGGGCATCAGCCGCGCTACGCTGTGGCGGCGCATGAAAGCCTGAGCTGGAGTGCTTGGCCGACAGGCTGGCCGAGCCCATGCGCGCACAATGATCGGGTTGCGTATTCACTAGCAGGAGGCTCCATGAGCGCCAAGAACACCATCTGTCTCTGGTACGTGGGCGATGCGCTGGAAGCCGCGCAGTTCTATGCCAGAACCTTTACCGACAGCCATGTGGGCGTGGTGCATCGCGCGCCCGGTGACTATCCCGATGGCAAGCAGGGCGATGTGCTGCTGGTCGAGTTCACCGTCGCGGGCGTGGCCTGTGTGGGGCTGAACGGCGGGCCGCACTTCACGCACAACGAATCGTTTTCCTTCCAGATTGCCACGGATGATCAGGCCGAAACCGACCGCTACTGGAATGCGATTGTGGGCAATGGCGGTCAGGAAAGCGCCTGCGGCTGGTGCAAGGACCGCTGGGGCATCTCCTGGCAAATCACGCCGCGAGTGCTGATGCAGGCAGTCTCAGGCGCGCACGGTGGCGCAGCAGCCCAGCGCGCTTATGCGGCGATGATGGATATGCGCAAGATCGATATTGCAGCGATAGAAGCCGCCATCAAAGGCTGAAAAAGCCGAAGCCAGCTTGACGCTTCAGTCTTCGCCGTCCAGCAGCGCCAGCCGCTGAACCTCATGGTCAAGCACCTCGAACTCGCGCTGAAAGAACAGCGCGCACAGCTGGTTGACGGTGCTGCGTTCATGCACATCGAGCACCACCACATTGCGCTCCTGCTTGGGTTTGCCAAACAGGTGTTTGCGCATCTGGCTTGAGACCGACTGCAACTGAAAGTCCTGGCCCAGCGCCTGGCCCAGAGCGCTGATCCAGAGCTGGCGCTGCTCAGGCTCGCACTGCAGCACCAGCGTGGGCAGCGCGCCATCCTGCTGCTCATCCCATTGCTGATGCTGCGCCCGCCACGGAAACTCGTCGATGGCGTTCAGAAACCCCGGCAGGTCAACCTCGCCTCGCTGCTCGACTTCATCGAAATCAAAACCGGCCTTCTGGATGGCGTAGCTGAACATGGTCTTTCACCTTTCAGGGCAAGCGTTTGGCGGCGGGCGCAAAGATCTGCTCATACAGCGCCTGCAGCTCTGGCGGCGCACTGGCGATCAGCTTGCGGCCATTGTCTTTGCTGGCCGCTTCGCCCCAGATGACGTTGCGCGTTTCGGTAAAGGCAGACTCTGCCGCGCTCTGGCTTTCCATATTGGCGCGCAGCGCGGCAATGGCAGAGGGCGCATCGCTGCTGTGCTGCTGGCGCGCGGCGATCAGCGCCTGCAAGCTTTGCGCATTGGCCATCAAGGCCGGGTAGGTCTTTCGGTGGCGCAGATGCTGAATATTGCCCGCGCAGGCCATCAGATAGGCCAGGCTGGTGTCGGTAAAGCCGTGCGCATCGATATAGGCCTCGACAAAATTGCCATGCATGGACTGGTGCTCGCCATCGACCGTGTTCAGGTAGTGCAGAACAAGCGGCGCAAAGCGCGTATCGGCCAGCGCCAGTGCAAACACGGCAAAGCTGCCCGGCATGGCACCGTCTTCCTCGTCCAGGTTCTGGTACCAGTTGAACTCGCTGATTGCGGCGCGCGCATAGGCTTCCATCTTCTCGAACAAGCCGGGGTAGGCGGCGGCGCTGGCAAACAGCTGGTGCACGCCTTTTTTGGGCAGGCCTTTGATGGGCAGGTAGGTTTTGCTGGGGCCGCGATACTCGATGGCGTAAGAGCGCGGAAAGTCCGTCGTTGTCAGCAGCTCGATAAGATAGTCCAGCACCTGACCATAGCTGGCTTCGCTTTCTTCTTTTTGCGTAATGCGAATGACAGCCAGCGCATCATTGGTCGTGGCGCTGACGCCTTGTCCGGTCCATTTCTGCAGCGCTTTGGGCAACTGACCTGTGCCATGTTTGTTGAGCTGCTCGGGCAGGTCGCTGCCCAGTTGCGTGACCCAGTCAAAGATTTCATTGGCCGTGACGCTTGCGTAGCTCGGGCCGTACTTGAGGTTCCAGATTGCGATATCACAGGCAAAGCGAAAAATATTCTCTGGCAGTTCAACCTGGCCTACACCGGGGTTGAGCACCCATTTCTTGTAGATGAAATCGTTGCCCTCATCCTTGAAATACGGGTCGCGCAGCGCTTTTTCCACCCAATGACGCAACTCGTAGTCCACCTCGTGCCAGCTCATCATTTCACGCAGTTTTTCGGTAAATGCGCGCACGTCTTCGTAGTGAAAGTCGGCCAGCGGTTCCTGGCTCAAGCGGTACTCCAGCACCGAGCTGCCCAGCAGCTTTTGCTTGTCCACCATCAGGCCAATCGGGTAGTGTTTGTTGACTCTGGGCAGGTCGCCGCTGTTGATTTGTTCGATGGCCTTGTCAAACAGGGCTTTGACTTCGGGCTTCTGGGCAATTTCATCAAATACGAAGTAATCTTTTTTGCTCATGGCTTCTCAAGGTTGCAATCAGGAAAGAGCGGATGCCGCTTCGCGCGCCAGCGGCGTGGTCTGGGGTGTGACGGCGTCCAGCGTGCGCAGCGCGACGGCCAGAGCCGAGCTGCCTTTGCGCCTGGCGGCCAGGGCTTCGGGAATGGGGAGCGGCCAGCCATAGTCCACTGACAGACGCGCAGCCAGCTCAATCAGTTTGCTGGCCTGCGTGAGCGGTTTGCCGTCCGCGTCCAGCAAATGCGGAAGCAGTGCGCCCAGTGTTTGCAATACGCGCAGGCCAGTGGCCGCGCTGATGGACGATGCATCACCCAGCGTCTGCGCCAGCCGCCCGGCCAGGGCAAATTCATCGGCCAGATGCGCGGCAATCTGCGTGGCAAAAGCCTCGGGGTCCAGCAGGTTGGCGGCGGCCAGCTGGGCCAATGCTTCGGCAGTCTGGGCGCGGTGCTCGGCCATCTTGGCCGATGCCGCCAGTGCCAGTGCTGAATACACAGGCTGCGCAGGCGGTTGGCGCGATGCACCCAGCGCCGCCAGCAACGGCCCCAGTCCGCGCACATTGATGACTTGCACTGCCGCGCAGAGCACAGGGTGCATCTGTGCAGCCAGGGTGTCGAGGTTGTCACGCAGCAGCCATGCGGCCCAGTGGACGATGGCGTCATAGCCCGCCTGTTCGCGCGCTTCTTGCGCGCGGAAGGTGAACTCCGGCGCAATCTGGCTGACATCCAGCGCTCGCTCATGCAAGCTGGCGGGCTGGGGGATGGCATTTGCAGCGATCCAGAAGGGCTTGGGGCCTTTGCCCAGCACTTCCAGATCACGCGTAAAGCAGCCCTGACCGGGGCTGGCGAGCTGTCTTTGCCACTGACGTGCCTTAGCGGGAACTGGTGTGGGTGCCACAAAAGCCTGACCTGCTTGCCTTGCCTGCTGCAGCGCCTTGCACATATCGGCCAGCAAGGCCGTGGCCGAGTTGGTGGGCACATACTGGTAGCCCGAGCGCGAGGTCCATGTCTCGGTGAGCTTCATTTCACCGCTTGCCGGGTCATAGCTGCTGGTAGTGCCGGTATTGGTGCGGTATTCCACGTCTGGCAGATCAGGCGCCCCCTGTCTTGCCACCACATAGCGGCGGTAGCCTTTGAAGCCTGGCTGCTGCTTTCCGGCCAGCGCGGCAAGCAGCAATCGCTGCGGCGCAGCATGGTTTTCGTCCCAGAGTTCACCGATCACCTGCGCGGCGCGTTGTTCAAGGGCGTGGGGCAGTGCTGCATCCGTATGTCGGGCCAGATAGTCAAAGATGCGTGGCAGGTCTGCGCCACGGTCATTGCCTTCCAGCAGCTCGGCCAGCAGTGCCATCAATGCTTCATGGCTTTCGATCGCGGGCAGTTCCGGGCGCGCGCCGGGCAGCGGTGTGCTTCGGGGCGGGGCAATGACAATGGCTTCGCTGTTGCTGAGCTCGGTAGGTTTTGTCGCAGGTTGGGTGGCGGGTGAGCTGTCACCAGCCTGCACCAGCTTGCGCGCTTGCTCGGCCAAGTCTGCAGGCATGGACGGCAGGGCATCTTCCACAACTTGCGAGATGCGCTGGCGCTGTTCTGTCGTAGCGGGTATCTCGCCCAGCAGCTTGAGCTGGGCCTTGATCAGCTTTTTCTCGGTGCGCAGCAGCACGGCGCTGCTGGCTTCGATAAGGGCATTGGTGTCCAGCGCCCGGGCTTTGAGGGCGCTGGCAAGCAGCTCCTGCGCCAGACCTACAGCGGTACTGGGCTGGGTGCCGAGCACAGCCAGATAGCGGCTTTGCCGTGCGGCAACTTCCTGCGCTGTGGGCTGCAGCACGCGCTGAACCTGCAGATACCAGAGGATGTTGCGGGCGGAGAAGTCGCGCAGCAGCGCGTCCAGACTGGCGTCGATGGCGCGTTCTCTGAAGCCGCTCTGGCTTTGCCCCAGCTGTTCAATAGCCGCATTCCATGCGGGGGACTGGTAATCCGTCAACGTGTAGTCGGAGCCCAGACCTTCAATCTCAAAAAAACGCCAGAAGGCATGCATGGGCAGGCCGCCATGGCTTTGCAGACCTTCAACAATATGCTGGCCGCTTTTTTTGAGGTCCGTCTTGCGGTCCAGATCTGCAGTGAGGAAGTAGGGGATGCGCCCCACATAGCGCGCCGAGCTGGCAAACAGGCCGCGCGCAGCCTGCAATTGCAGTGCCAGCTCCAGCGGCTGGCCTTGTTGCCAGCCTGAGACTTCGGCCAGCTCATCGCAAAAAGCCAGAATCCATTCCTCGCTGCGGTCGCGGCCAGCGGCCAGTGCTGCGGGCAGATAGTTGGTTTTGTTTTTGTCCTTGACCAGAGTTTCCGCTGCCAGTTTGGGCTTGCCCAGTGCGACCAGAGCATAGAAGGCGCGCGCTGTGCCGCCCTCAGCCGTGAACAGGCGCGAAGGCGGCAGTGTTTTGGCCAGGGCGGCACGCTCTTCTTCGCTGGCGGTCTGCAAGGCTGCAGCAAGCGGTGCGAAGTCATGCACATTGCTGGCGGCAAGGGCCTCGCGCAGCAGCGTTTTGCGTTGGTTCAGGTCGGGGTTGCTTGCTGCGTTCAAGGCATGGCTCCGGTGGCTGGGGAGGGGTCAGAGAGCGGGTCCAGAAAAATGCGCACCGCCAGCGTATGTTTGCAGGGCCCGCGTGTGCCCTGGTATTTGGCAAACCAGGGGCAGTTGCAGCGGTCCTGGGCGGCTTGTTCGGCCAGCAGCACTTCATAGAGCTGCTGATCGGATTGCACGGTAAAGCGCTCCTTGCCAAGCTCGGTCACTGCACCTTGGTTCACCAGCTTTTGCGCATTGGCAAGGCGTGGATGCAAGCGGTTCAGCAGCTCGGTCTGCACCGGCAGCGGGCGGTGAAAGTAGCAGCCCGCCGTCAGGTCAAAACCGACCTGGCCCGAAGACGCCAGCACGCTGAGCGCTGCGGCAATCTGGGCCTCGGGCAGCAAGGCGCGGCGGGCCAGTTCAGGGATGTTGATGCGCGGCTCGAAGGCCAGCAAGCTGGCCAGAAAGTCTGCGTCTTCCTGCGCGTCGCCCTGGGCCAGCAGGTGCAGCACCGAGCCTTCGCCCGAAAAGCCACGCGCTTTTTCGGGGCTCAGGGCCAGGGTGATGCGGGCACCGGGCAACTCCAGCACCCAGGCGCTGGGCTGGGGCAGGCTAACCGAATCAACATCGGGCCCATAAGCGCGCAAGGCGCTGGCAAAGCGCAACAAAGGTTCGAGCACGCGCAGCCGCTCCGGCCCCGCCACGCAGACGGCGTCTCTCGATGGGCTGGAAGCCAGACGCAAGGCGCGCAGCGATGGAGCTGCCCACATCACGCTTTTGGTGGCCGATGAGCGCGGCAGGGTCTGCACAAACTGGTGCACCGCCGGGCCTTGAATGGCATGGCGCAGCGACATGCTGGCGCACAGCATCTGCGTTTCGGCAAAGCCTTTGAGCCAGCGGCTGGGCAGCGGCACTTTTTCTTCAACGACCTGGGTTTGCGGGGTGCTCACTTGCAGAGCGTGAGAGCCCACATTGAGCTGCAAAGCCTCGCGGGGCTTGAGGCTGGCCAGCGCCTGACGCAGCGGCGGGTTCACATCAACATTGGTCACGCCGCTGCGCTGGTGTGTGGTGCTCAGCGCCGCAGCATCCACATCCAGTCTTGCATAAACGCCGCAGCAGGCGCTGAAGGACTCAAAGCGCAGACCTTCGGGCGTGCAGGTGACCACGGGATCGGCAGCGCGCAGCACGGCGGCCAGCGAGTTGGGCGGCACATAAAACCGGGTACGCGCAACGCGGGCAAGCATCAGCAGGCTCTGAGCCACGACGATGGGATGCTGTACCGAGCCTGAAAAGAAGAACGGGTGCTCTGCGGGCGTGCCACCACTGGTCGCCAGTTCAAGCTGGGCCTGACCCGCCGCCATGGCCAGACTGGACGGCGCGAGATAGGCGTAGGACAGATGTTCTGCGACAGACAAGGGCAAAGGCTCTGGAGTGGTGGTCTTCAGAGATTCTTGCACAGGCTTCAGCAGATGCCAGGTATTCTCAGGTTTAATGAAAATTGATAGCTGTAAGCCTATATGTTTTATGGACTAGAGGCTGTTTTGAGGCTTATTTTGCTTCCAGCACCTCACCGGGCACGCGAATCCAGCCTTCCATCAGAATGCGGGCGCTGCGGCTCATCAAGGCCTTGGTGACCTGCCATTGACCATCGACCAGCTTTGCTTCTGCCCCCACGCGCAGCGTGCCGCTGGGGTGGCCGAAGGTGACGCTGCTGCGCTGGCCGCCAGCGGCCAGATTGACCAGCGTGCCGGGAATGGCCGCCGCCGTGCCAATGGCCACCGCCGCCGTGCCCATCATGGCGTGGTGCAGCTTGCCCATGGAAAGCCCACGCACCACCAGATCAATGTCTGCTGCAGCAATCGCCTTGCCGCTGGATGCCACATAGCTTTGTGCAGGCGCGACAAAGCCAATCTTGGGTGTGTGCTGGCGTGTGGCCGCTTCGCTGAGGTTCTGGATCAAGCCCATCTTCAACGCGCCATGGGCACGGATGGCTTCAAAGCGCGCCAGGGCGGTGGCGTCGCCGTTGATGGCGTCCTGCAGCTCGCAGCCGGTGTAGCCCAGCTCTTTGGCATCGAGAAAAATCGTGGGAATGCCTGCGTTGATCAGCGTGGCTGAAAAACTTCCATGCCCCGGCACTTCGAGTTTGTCCACCACATTGCCCGTGGGAAACATGGCGCCGCCTTCGTCACCGTCATCAGCCGGGTCCAGAAACTCCAGCGCCACCTCGGCGGCGGGGAAGGTCACGCCGTCCAGCTCGAAGGCACCGGTTTCTTGCACCTGCCCGTTGGTGATGGGTACATGGTTGACGATGGTCTTGCCAATATTGGCTTGCCAGATGCGAATGCTGACCGTGCCGTTGTGCGGAATGCGGTCAGGGTCAATCAGTCCCATGTGAATTGCGCAGGCTCCCACGGCTGATGAGAGATTGCCGCAGTTGCCGCTCCAGTCCACAAACGGCTGGTCAATGGCGACCTGACCAAACAGATAGTCCACATCGTGATCGGCGCGGCTGCTTTTGCTGAGGATCACGCCCTTGCTGGTGGACGACGAAGCATTGCCCATGCCGTCGATCTGTTTGCCATAAGGGTCGGGACTGCCCAGCGCGCGCAGAAAAATCGCGTCGCGCACAGGGCCGGGCTGCCGGGCCGCTTCGGGCAAATCCTGCAGCTTGAAGAAAACGCCTTTGCTGGTGCCGCCACGCATATAGGTGGCGGCAATCTTGATCTGCGGTGCAAACCGCGCTGTCTCTGTCATGGGAATTCTCTGCTTTTGATAGCTGTCCGCGTTTGTTGTGTATAGGGATGAAGCCTATTTCAGACAAACACGGCAGTGCAGGAATTCTAGTGGTTGCTCACCCAGCAGATTCTGTGGGGCTTATCGCTGCACACCCCATTTGCGCACCGTCAGCCGCTCCAGCGTATGAAAGCCCAGCGTCTCTACCAGCAGACCGATGGCAATGACCGAGAGCAGGCCCGCAAACACCTTGTCGGTATACAGCTCATTGCGGTTCTGGAAGATATACCAGCCAAGCCCCCCTTTGCCCGACGATGCACCAAACACCAGCTCGGCCGCAATCAGCGTGCGCCAGGCAAAGGCCCAGCCGATTTTGAGGCCCGACAAAATCGCGGGCAGGGCGGCGGGCACCAGAATCTGCAGCACATAGCGCACGCCCGTCAGCCCATAGTTGCGGCCTGCCATGCGCAGCGTCTCGGGCACGGCCTGAAAGCCCGCATAGGTGTTGAGCGCCAGCGGCCACAGCACGCTATGCACCAGCACAAACAGCAAGCTGCCTTGCCCCAACCCAAACCACAGCAGCGCTAGAGGCAGCAGCGCAATCGCGGGCAGCGGGTTGAACATGCTGGTCAGCGTGGTGAGCAGATCGCGGCCCAGCTGGGTGGATACGGCCAGCGTGGTCAGCACCAGCGCGCCGATGATGCCCAGCAGATAGCCTTGCACCAGCACGACCAGCGAAATGGCGGCTTTATCCAGCAGCTCGCCGCTGAGCACTCCATCCCACAGCGCATGCACGGTCTGGGTGAAGGTAGGCAGCAGCAAATCATTGTCCTGCCAGCGCGCCACGATTTCCCACAGCAGGGCCAGCACGGCCAGAATCACGGCGCGGCGCAGACCGGCCTGTGACCACAGGCGCTGGGGCAAGGTTAGCGGCTGGGCGGCGGCCAGAGCGCCGGGGGCGCTGAGAGGAAGTTCGTACTCGGAGCGCACAGGCGGTTGCAGCCTAGGGTTGGAGGGGGTAATCAGGCTGCTCATCAGTGGCTTTCAGCGGTATTTGTAGTGTTTGCAGGCTGCTCAAACAGCAGGTGGTGAATGCGCTGGGCCGTGGCCTGGAACTCAGGGCTACCCTGGCTGCTCAAATCAAACTGGTGGCTATTGACCTCGGCACGCACACGGCCCGGGTGGGGCGAGAGGATGGCGATGCGGTTGCCCACGACCAGCGCTTCTTCAATTGAGTGCGTCACAAAGACCAGGGTAAAGCGCAACTCTTCCCACAGGGCCAGCAGCTCTTCCTGCATGCGGCGGCGGGTCAGTGCATCGAGGGCCGCAAAAGGCTCATCCATCAGCAAAACACGCGGCTGCATGGCCAGAGCCCGGGCAATGGCTACGCGCTGCTTCATGCCGCCTGACAACTGATGCGGGTGGGCATTGGCAAACTGGCTCAGACCCACTTTGGCAATCATGGCGTCGGCGCGCTCGCCCGCTTCGGCGCGGTTGAGCTGGCCCGATGCGATCAGCGGAAAGATCACGTTCTCGCGCACCGTCTTCCAGGGGGGCAACTGGTCAAATTCCTGAAATACGACCACGCGGTCCGGCCCCGGGCCTTGCACGGGCTGGCCGTCCAGCAGAATCTGGCCTTCGCTGGGCGTCAGAAAACCGCCCAGCGCCTTGAGCAAGCTGCTTTTGCCGCAGCCCGAAGCGCCCAGCAGCACAAAGCGGTCGCCCTCAAATACATCGAGATTGATACGGTAGGTGGCCTGCACCTGCTGCTGCGCGGTGCGGTAGATCAGGCTGACATCCTGAATCTGCAGCAGGGGCTGAGTCTGGGTATTTGTTGTCTCTATCGCTTCAGTTTTGATAGCTCTATGCCCATGATTATTCTGGACTGGAGCTTGTTTTTCTGCAGATTCGCGTGCCGCAGCGTTAGGCGCAGGGCTGTGCGCCCAGAGTCCCGCTGGCGGCTGGCCGCTGGGGTTCCATGCGCTGGAGCCGACCATGGCTGGCGTCAGTTGCTGGAGCGAGCGGGTCAAGGTTTGGAAAAAACGTGTCATGGGGGCTCCTCGCTGGCTCGACATCAGTTCCCGCCTGCCACGCGCGGGTCGTCAAAAAAGTAGTCGCCCAACTGAGCGGGCGCATTCTTGATGGCTCCCACGCGGTGCAGAAACTGGCCCAGTGCCAGCGTGCGCTGGGGCTGCACGGTGAACTGCACCTGCGGGCTGCGAATCACGTCCAGCACCAGTTGGCGGTCCTGCTTGCCGCCGCTGACCTTGAGGTAGATATCAGCGGCCTGTTCGGGGTTCTTCTGGGCAAACTGCGCGGCTTCATGCAGTGCGTCGAGGAAGGCGCGGTAGGTCTTGGGGCTTTCGTTCTTGTACTTCTCGGTGGCGTAAAGCACGGTGGACGAAGCCGGGCCGCCTTGCACGTCATAGGAGTTGAGCACGATGCGCGCCTTGGGGTTGCCCGCCAGCTCTTGTTCCTGGAAGGGCGGGTTGCCAAAGTGGCCGGTGATTTCCGTGCCGCCCTTGATGATGGCGGCTGCGGCCTCGGGGTGGGGCAGCGCGACTTGCAGCTTGTCGAGCTTGTTGAACTGCGCGTCGCCCCACAGCTTGGCAGACGCCATCTGCAAAATGCGCGACTGCACGGACACGCCCACGGCGGGCAGGGCGATGCGGTCCTTGTCCGTAAAGTCAGCAATGGTCTTGACGTTCGGGTTGTTGCTCACCAGGTAGTAGGGAAAGTTGCCCAGCGAGGCCACGCCCTTGACGTTCTGGCGGCCCTTGGTGCGGTCCCACAGCGTAAACAGCGGGCCCACGCCGGCACCGGCCACATCCACATTGCCGGACAGCAGAGCGTCATTGATGGCCGAGCCGCCCGACAGCTGCACAAAGCTGACCTTGATATCCACGCCACGCGCCTTGCCGTGCTTTTCGATCAGCTTTTGCTCCTGCGCCACGTTCAGCAGCAGGTAGACGATGCCGAATTGCTGGGCAATGCGCAGCTCGCCCTCCTTGGCATGGGCCAGCGGTGCGGCCAGAGCGCCGACCAGCAAGGTGCTGGCAGCGGCAATGGCGGTGAGGGTCTTGCGGCGCTTGAAAATCGACATTTTTATTCCTTTTTGGGCAAAAGCTGCCCCATGTCAGCGCGAGATATGCGCTGATTGCTATTGATTTGGTAGTGGTGAAGGTGTTTTAAGCGACGGGCTTGGTGCCTTCCACCGTGGTGCGGTAGAGCTTGCGGCGCAGATGCTCGGGCGTGCCGGCGGCCAGATGCTGGACGGAGCGGTTGTCCCAGAACACCAGGTCATGCGGCTGCCACTGGTGGCGGTAGACAAACTGCGGCTGGGTGCTGTGCGCAAACAGCTGCGCCAGCAGGTCGCGGCTTTCGTCCTCGGGCAGGCCCACGATGCGGCCCGTGAAATGCTCGCTGACAAACAGCGCCTTGTTGCCATTGCCCGGATGGGTATGCACAACGGGGTGAACCGCGGGCTTGACCTCGTCGATCTGCGCCTGCGTCAGCGCAGGGCGCCAGGGGCTTTTCTCGCGCAGCTTTTCGTAATGCAGCAGATAGCTGTGCTCGGCCTGCAGGCCATCGAGCTGCTTTTTCAGCACCTCGGGCAGCGCGTCATAGGCGGCGTGCTGGTCGGCAAACAGGGTGTCGCCACCTTCGGCGGGCAGCTCCTGCGCATGCAGCAGACTGCCAAGGCTGGGAACTTCCTTGTACGACAGATCGGAGTGCCAGAGCTGGCCTGCATCGCCCAGACCTTCGGGGTTGCCTTGGGCATCACGAATATTCGAGACCTGCAGGATTTCGGGGTGGCCTGCGAGCTGAAACTGGCGCAGCACATGAATCTGCAGCGGGCCCCAGCGGCGGCTGAACTCCACATGCTGGGCGGGTGTGATGCGCTGATCGCGAAAGACCAGCACATGGTGCTTCCAGTGCGCTTGCTGCAGACGGTCAAAATCGGCATCCGACAAGGGCTTGGAAAGGTCGAGCCCGACCACCTCGGCGCCCAGATCACCCGCAGCGCCGGGAGCGGGGCGAATCACAAAATTCTGTGGCTCGGCGCTGGCCAGTGTTTGCTGCAAAGGAGCGGGCTGGGCGAAGGATTCGGGGGCAAGAACGGCGGACATGAATGGCTCTCCAGAAGGCGTTTTTATGAACTGAGAGCCAGTCTAAAAAGACTATTAAATTCTTAAAAGGAATATATTTTCAGATTTTTATATTGAAATCATCTTATGCGGATTGCGCGATAGCTTGCGCGAAAAATGCATTTGCAGGTCAGTGCGTTCACTCGCCAAACGCCTGCATGGCCTCATCCACAAAGCGCTTGAGTTTGGCCGTGCGCTGGCGGTCTGCGGCATAGAGCAGATGCATGGGGCGTGTCGGGCCTTCGTAGTCCGGCAGCACGCGGTGCAGGCGGCCAGCGTTCAGATCGTCACGAATCAGGTCATCAGCGGCCAGCAAAATGCCCGCACCCTGCAGCGCCGCGCGCAGCTGGGCGTGGCCGCTGTTGACTTGCAGGCGGCAATCCACGCGCACGGCAAAGCGCTGCTGGCCCTGGGTGAAGACCCATTCGTTGAAGACCTTGCGGTTCCAGAACACAAAGCCAATGCAGGGGTGCTGAGTCAGATCAGCGGGGTGCTGCGGCATGCCCGCTGCAGCCAGATAGTCGGGCGAGGCGCAGGCCACCATGCGAAAAGGGCGCAAAGGTCGTGCAATCAGGCTGGCGCTATCGCCCACGGCGGCGTCGCCAATGCGAAAGGCGGCCTCAATGCCGTCATCGAGCAGGTTCACGACCTGATCGGACAGGCGCAGATCGACTTCGACCTGCGGATAGCGCTGCATAAAGGCGACCGCAAAATCCGTCAGCGACTGCGAGCCAAACTGCTGCGGCGCGCTGATGCGCAGCTGGCCGTGTGGCTCGGCCAGCGCCTGCTGGGCCAGCGCATCGGCGGCAGCGGCTTCTTTGAGCACCAGCACGCAGCGCTCGTAGTACTGCTGGCCCAGCTCGGTCAGGCTCTGGCGGCGTGTGGTGCGCGTCAGCAGTGTGGCGTGCAGGCGTGCTTCCAGCGCCTGCACATAGCGGGCCACCATTTGCGGGGTCATCTCAAGCCGCGCCGATGCGGCAGCAAAAGAGCCTGCATCGACGGCCGCCACAAACACTTCCATGGCGCGAAATCTGTCCAGCATTGGAAATTATTGGTTGTTAATTTGAAGATTTTCAGTGTATTTATCTTCAAATTAGTTGTCATTAATCTTGCTGGCATTGAGATCGAGCAAGCCTTATGACCAACCCAACCGCTACTGTTTTTGAATCCCTGGTCCGCAGCCGCCATGCCGTGCGGCAGTTTTTGCCCCAGGCTTTGAGCGAGGCCGAGCTGCAAGCTGTGCTGCAGGATGCGCAGCAGGCACCGTCCAACTGCAATACCCAGCCCTGGCAGGTGCATATCGTCTCTGGCGCGGCGCGCGATGCGCTGGCAGCTGCTTTAACCAGCGCCGTAGAGCAAGGCGCGTTTGCGCCTGACTTTTTCTTTGACCAGAGCGCGTTTGAAGGCGCACTGGCCCAGCGCTGCCGGGACAGCGGCAAAGCCCATTACGAGCTACTGCAGATAGGGCGTGAAGATGCGCAGGCCCGCAATGCGGAAGGCATGCGGAACTTCAGCTTTTTTGGCGCGCCGCATGTGGCGCTGCTGTTCATGCCTGCGGTGGGCGACAGCGTACGTGTGGCGGGCGATCTGGGCATGTACGGCCAGACGTTCTTGCTCTCGCTGGCCGCGCATGGGCTGGCAGGCATTCCACAGACTTCGGTGTCCATGTTCGCACCCACCATTCGCCGCGCGCTGGGTATTGGTGATCAGTACAAGCTGCTGTTTGCCATCTCGTTTGGACATGCGGACCCGGACGCCACCGTCAACCGCCTCAAGGTGGGCCGGGCCGATCTGTCAGAAAGCGTGGTGATGCATGGCTGATGGCTGCTTACGCCGTGGCTGGCGCATGGCGCTGAACCTTGGCCTCGTCAATAGGCAGATTGACCAGTGCGGCCAGCAGCGCCAGAGCCGCATCGGCCCACCACATCCACGCATAGCTGCCGGTGTTGACGATGGCCAGCCCGCCCAGCCATGCGCCCAGAAAGCCGCCAATCTGGTGCGTCAGCAGGGTCAGCCCGAACAGCGTGGCCAGATAGCGCGTGCCAAATAGCTTGCCCGTAAGGCCTGCCGTGGGCGGCACGGTGGCCAGCCAGGTTGCGCCCAGCGCGGCGGCAAAGATGTAGAAGGTCATGGGCGTCTTGGGTGCGGCCAGATACAGCAAGATGGCCACGGCGCGCGAGGCATACATCCAGAACAGCAGGCTCTTCATGCGCACACGGCTGCCCAGCGCACCTGCGGCCAGACTGCCCGCCACATTGGCCAGACCGATGATGGCCAGAGACACCGAAGCCACGCCGCTGCTGAGCCCGCACAGGTCGACCTCGCCGGGCAGATGGGTGACCAGAAACGCGATATGGAAGCCGCAGGTGAAAAAGCCCGCGTGCAGACACCAGTAGCTCTTGTTGCGCAGCGCAATGCGCAGTTGCTCGCGCAGCGTCATTTCATTGGCGGCGCTGCTGGCGCTGGCCTGCGCTACGGCCTTGGGTTTGCCGCGCAGCCACCAGGCCATGGGGGCTGTGGCCAGCGCGCAGGCGGCCATCATCCACATGGCTTGCATCCAGCCAAAAGCGCTCATCACCGCCTGATTGAGCGGCGCAAAGATGAACTGCCCCATACTGCCGCCCGCGTTGATGACGCCACCGGCAAACGAGCGCTGCTGCGCCGAAATGCGCTGCGCCGTAGCGCCAATCAAGATGGAAAAGCTGCCCGCGCCCGCCCCGGCCGCGCTGAGCAAGCCCAGCGCGGCAATCAGCCCCCATTCGCTGGTGACCTGGGTGGTCAGCACGCTGCCTGCGGCCAGCATCACAGCGCCCAGCACAATCACACGGCCCGGGCCCCAGCGGTCGGCCACCGCGCCAAACACGGGCTGCACCGCGCCCCAGACCAACTGGCCTATGGCCATGGCAAAGCTGATCTTGGCAATGCCCAGACCCGTATGGGAGTTGAGCGGCGAGACAAACAGCCCCATGGACTGGCGCGAGCCCATGGTGATGAGCAGGATGGTCGATGCCACCAGCACCAGAATCCAGGCCTGGCGTGCGCTGCGCTGCGCCGCATCCGGGGCGTCAGCGATGGGAATGGTGGCCGAGCTGGGGGTAGTGCTGCTTGTCATAATAGTTTTTCTATCGTTGATGCAAAGTCTGAGATAGCGTGATTCTCAGAATTACTTCGGACACTGACAAACGATTTAATAGCGGCTATGAAATAGAATTACTAAACCATGAACCATCCACTTGATCCGCCATCGGCGCAGCCGCTGCCGCTCAAATCCCTGCAGGTGTTTGGTGCGGCGCTGCGCCACAAAAGCTTTAGCCTGGCCGCGCAGGAGTTGCATGTCACGCCCGGCGCGGTCAGCCAGCAGATTCAAAAGCTCGAAGACTGGCTGGGCCAGAGCCTGTTTGTGCGCGGTGTGCGGCAGATCGAGCCCACGCCGCAGGCGCAGGCTTACTGGGCGTCGATAGCGCCGGCGCTGGCCAGTATTCAGCAGGCCAGCGACCAGTTGCGGCTGGCGCAGGCGCAGGAGGTCTGGCTGTCCATGCCGCCCACGCTGGCCGCCAGATGGTTTGCGCCGCGCATGGCGGGCTTTTTGCAGCAATGGCCCGGCGTTTCGCTGCACCTGAGCGCCACCACCGCGCTGGCCGACTTCGAGCGCGAGCGGGTCGATCTGGCGATTCGCAACTTTGACGGCCAGAGCAAGGATTTGCAGGCGGACCTGCTGCGTGCCGATGAAGCCCGCCTGTACTGCGCGCCCGACTATGCGCGGCGCATGGCTCTGCAAAGCCCCGCCGATGTGCAGCGCTGCACCTTGCTGCATACCACCCAGCACCCGTACTGGGCGGACTGGCTGGCCCGCTTTGCCGGACTGAAGGGCGCGCAGGCGGCGCAGATTCAGGGCATGCACTTTGACCAGAGCATGCTGGCCGTAGAGACGGCGCGCCATGCGCAGGGCCTGCTGCTGTGCAGCGTCATTCTGGTAGAGGCAGAGCTGGAGTCTGGCGCCTTGCAGGAGCTGTGGCCGCAATGCCGTCTGCCGCTGAACAAAGGCTACTATCTGGTGCATCCCCGGCAGACGGTGCTGCGCCCGGCGGCGGCGGCGCTCAAGCAGTGGTTGCTGGAGACGGCGCAGCAGCAAAGAGCTGCAGGGCTTGCAAATCACGGATGACCAAGGGGCAGAAAGCTTGGCTGGACTACCGGGAGTCATGGTGCCGCTATCTGGAAGCGGCCAATCTGCTTGCGCCTTCAGGCCGTGCCCAGTACACCTCGTGCATGGTGCATATGACCGATCAGAAGATCAACGAGTTGCAGGATTTGGAGAGCGCGTCGAAATAGGCTGCTGCCCAGAAAAACAAAGGGTAATCAGCCGCTAGTCAAGAATTCATATGCGCTGAGTGCTATGGAATTTGATAAATATGCAAAAGCAAGGCAGCCGCAGTTGAGGTTGTCGCGGCTGCCTTGCCTCTGAACGCATCAGGCGGGTGGCAAGCTCAGGGCTTGATGCAGAGCTTTTGCAGCATGCCCAGATCCACGCTGTCGGCCATGGCCTTGTAGCCAGCGTCGTTGGGGTGCAGATGATCGCCGCTGTCATATTGCGGCTGCAACTGCTTGGGGTTGGTGGCATCTCTCAATGCCGCGTCAAAGTCGATGACGCCGTCATAAGCGCCGCCTGTGCGAATCCACTGATTGACGGCCTCTCGTGTGGCATTGTTGCTGTCCGAATAGTAGGGCGCGCTATAGCCTGCAAACGGCAGCAGCGTGGCACCGATGACTTTGAGGCCCCCAGCTTTGGCCTTGGCAATCAACTGCTTGTACGCCGTGATGAGTTGCTCCGACGTGACGGGTTTGCCTTCCAGGGAGCCGATGCCGATGTCGTTGATGCCTTCCAGAATCACGACGCACGAGGCACCGCGTTGCTCCAGCACATCGCGCTGGAAGCGATCCAGCCCTTTGCTGCCATAGCTGCCCAGCGCGCGCACGGCTTCGGCAGTCGGGCCGAGGTTGGGAGCATCGCTCAAGACGCGGTTGCCGGAGATGCCAGCGTTGAGCACGGACAGACCCGCCAGACCGCTGGCCGCGCTCAAGCGGTCTGCCAGACGGCTGGGCCAGCTGGGCCAAGGCGTGGGTGCGTCGTTGCGCAGCGAGGCCTCGCCAAAGCCGTCCGTGATGGAGTCGCCAAACGCCACCAGCGCCATGGGTTTGACGGTTTGCACGTCGACACCGGTCGCCACATACCAGTACGGCGTGGGCGCGGCGGTGTTGGGCAAGGAGGCCGAGGCGGTCTCGTTGCCCGGGCTCAGGTAGTTCATCTGCCGCGTGACGAAGTGAGCGCTTTGCAGTGTCACCTTGTCAGGCAGATAGAGGCTGATCGCGAGGTCCTTGAGCGCGGGTACATCCAGGTCCACCGGATCGCTGTAGACCACGGACTTGGCGGCGATCGTCACCTCTTTTTTCCCATCAAAGGTCAGCGCCTTGCTGGTGCTGGCCACCACGGCATGGCCCTTGTCACGCAGTCCAATGCTGGCTGCGCCGATGCGCACTGGCACAGGCGCATCCCCGACCTCGTTGGACAGGCGGATACGAACCTTGTGGCCCGCCACCGTGCCACGCACAATCATGCGAACCGTCTGGTTTTGGAGGGTGATGGCGGGTACGAACGGGGCGGATGCCGTCAGCGAAGCCGGGCCGGTAGGGGCCGCAGCCCAAGTGGTGAGCCAGACCTTGGCCACCGGCGGTGGTACCGGGTCACCCCCGTCGCCGCCGCCGCCGCCGCCTCCGCAGCCGCTCAGGCCCAGAGCCAGCAGGCCCAGTGCGCCCAACCAGTTCCTGCGAGATTTCAAACCATGGGTTGCGGATTGCTGCATCGACTTCTCCATCTATTGAATGCGGTGAGGCTTAACGGTTCTGCCCCGCCACTGCGCGAGAGTCGGCGCAAGCCTCTATAGACGCGATTGTGGGCAAGCCGGGGCGGTTGAACTGGCGCCTAGACGACAGTTCGGTGCTCCAGGCGGCTAAGCATGGAAGTACACCGAACGATATTCCGCCCCGAAGCATGTGCACCATTCACACCACTTGCACATGCTTTTTATGCGGATGTGCCGCTAGAAATGGCGCAGCAGATGGGTCATGAGTTGCCGCGCGGCGTCGCGGGCCAGATACTGGTTCAGGCGTTTGCTCACCACCACGGGAAGATGTGCATCTGCGAGCAGCCTCTGCAGTCGGGACAGTTGCTGGTGCATATTGGCGGCGTCCAGTTTGCGGCGTGCAATGGCCAGTTGCTCGTTGCTGAAGTCAAAGGCATCAATGCCGCAGCAGCCTGCCACGCACAGCGTCTCCAGCGCATCCCATAAAGGTGCAATCCCGGGCACCAATGCATCCATATCCAGCACCTTGCTGGGCTTGATGTCTATGGGCGGCAGCTCAATGCGCTGCCCGTCGCCCAGATCAATGAAGGCTTCTGCGGGCTTCATCAGTCCGCGACCCCGAACAAGGTCTGCTGGCGCTGCTGCGCAAAGGCCAGCACTGCAATCAGTTTGTGCAGCATGGCGCGTTCGGCCTCGGGCATGGCCTCGGTCAGCAGCGGCAGCAGATGGCTCAGAGCTTGTGCCACTTCATCGACCGAGAACTGCTGGTCGTCAAACACATTGGAGATGCGGTGCAGAAAGAACGAGTCCACGCGTTTGAGCAGGCGGCTGATTTCGGGCAGCTCGTCAAACTCGATGGCACCGATGATGCAGGGACGGTCTTTGATGCGAAAGCCGGTGCCGACCATGAGGTCAAAAGCCATGACAATCTTTCAGTTTGAAGGCGGTGATCCATCGCCAGCATGGGTGGGCCATGTGCTTAGCCATTGTTCGAGCTGAATCAGCAGCTGCGGCAGATCAGAGGCAAAGCCTTCGCACTCCTGGTCTGCGGCCTGATCCAGATCATCGGCCAGTGCTTCAAGCTGGCGCAGCTCGGCGTAAGGCAGGGCTTCCATGGCCTGGGCGTTGCCGCGCAGGGCATCAGCCAGTTGGAATGTGCTGGCCAGCCCCTGCCGGTGCAGGGCGAGCACGGCTTCAATTCTGCGCAGCGCTGCGGTGCTCATCAGGGCTTGTTGCGTATCACCACATATTGCTTGCGTAGCTCAAACCCGGCCTGCGGCCAGCTTTGCGCATAGGCGGTGAGGTAGGGCAGTGCAGCAGGAAAGTCATGGCCGTTGATGCGGCAATCGGCGCTGACTTCTCCATCACTATCGCGCGAGGCAAAGAGGCGCACGCCCAGAAACTCCTTGCCTTTGAGAGCTTCATTGAAGGCTTCCATGCTGTTGGTGAACAGGCAGCAGGGGCAGAAGTCGTGATCGTCTTCATCATCCTCACCGTCGGTTGCGTGGGCCTTGGGCTCGGCAGGCTCTGGCGTGCGTTCCTGATAATGCGACATGGGGCCGAGCACGACTTCGCGCTGGTAGTCGGCGCCAGTTTGGTCGTCGGTGTAGCCAATGCCCAGATGCGGGTACTGAAGCTCGTCGTTCACCGCGTCCTGCAGCGTGGCCAGATCCATGCGCGCCCAGCTTTTGAGGCCCGATTGCAGCGATGCCAGCTGCGACTCCCCCGCCGCGTGCTGGTACTCGAACAGCACATCCTTGATCAGCGGGTGATAGACCTCGATCACGGTGCTGGTGCGCCAGCTGCCGTCGGGCTGCTCCTCGCCCTTGATGTCATAGGGCACCAGTTGCAGGCCGTTTTCCAGTACCAGCCGCTCGCCCTGAACCTGTGCGGAAATGTCCAGCTCCTGCAGCGTGTGGGCCAGCAGTTGCTGAAGTGTGATGGCTTGGGGTTCGGACTGATCTTGCATGCCGGTCTCCGCAGTGGTCAATGGCTGAATGGTAGTGGATGTGCTGGTGCTTTTCGGCGCTGGAGTCGGTTTCCATGTGTTTTGATTGAAACAGCGCTGTAGTCCATGATTCATATAGACGGGTAGCTATGAATATGGGAGTAAGGCGCAAACTGTGTGTGTCAGACCACAGATTTCAGGCACTGGCTTGCAGCACTTCGCCATGAGCTCCTAGAATCGCCAACCTTCAAGCCTGTGCTGCAGTCACTGCCTTGTGCTGCTGCAGCGCCACCCCTCTCAATATCACGCAAAGGAGAAAGCCATGTCCCATTCGACTACGCCCTTTGCAGCCGTGACCGCCTGAGCCTCTAGCGCTTTTCATTCACGCTGCAGACATTTCGCTGCCCAAGGTGGCAGGCGTTGTGCTGCGCGTTGATTGCGGGTTTTGATTCAGATGTCTTGCGGCTGCTGCATGTGTTCATGCACCCGGCTGCCGTGCCGTATGCGCGCGGCGGCAACCCAAGACGAATTTGATTCAAAGGCCATTTTTCATGGGCAATTCTTTGATGGACACCTATGTTCAGGTGTTCGCCAACCGCAGCGTCTGGATGGAGAGCGCTGCCATCGAACAACTCCACACCACGGCAAGCCATCTGGCAGGCATTCGCGCTGCCGTGGGCCTGCCTGATCTGCACCCGGGCCGCGGCTACCCGGTGGGTGCGGCTTTCTTTTCGGTAGAGCGTTTTTATCCGGCCCTGGTCGGTGGTGATATTGGCTGTGGCATGGCGCTGCACGCCACGGACTTGCGCGTGCACAAGACATCGCCCAGCAAGCTGGAAAAAGCACTGGGCCAGATTGACGGACCGCTGCCCGATGAGCTGCTGGCGCAGGTCGATGAGGCAGCGCTTGCCACCATGGCCGAGCAAAGCGGCGTGGCCCATCTGGCCTATCTGCAGCAAAGCCTGGGCACGATTGGCGGCGGCAATCACTTTGCCGAGCTGCAGGCCGTGGACAGCATTTATGAGGAAGGCGTGCTCGATAAAAAGCAGGTCTATCTGATGGTGCACAGCGGCTCACGCGGGCTGGGCGGCGCGATCTTGCGCGCGCATGTCGATCGCTTCAACCACGCAGGGCTGGCCGCTGGGAGCATTGAGGGCGATGAGTACTGGCGTCAGCATGCCGCTGCCATTGCCTACGCGCAGCTCAATCGCCAGATGATTGCGCAGCGCATGGCCAAGGCTTTGCGCTGCGGCCTGCAGCCCGTGCTCGATATCACCCACAACCATGTGCAGCGCCATGACTGGCGCGGCGCGAAGGGTTTTTTGCATCGCAAGGGCGCAACACCTGCCGATCAGGGGCTGGTTGTCATTCCCGGCTCGCGCGGTGACTACAGCTATCTGGTGCGGCCTGTGGCCGAGCGTGATGAGGCCCTGCATTCGCTAGCCCATGGCGCAGGTCGCAAATGGGCCAGATCGGACTGCATGGGGCGGCTCAGGCAGCGCTTTTCTCTGGCGGATCTGCAAAAGACCCGCTTTGACAGCGCCGTGGTCTGCGCCGACCGCGAGCTGATCTACGAAGAAGCGCCGCAAGCCTATAAAGATGTGGATGGCGTGATTGCCAGCCTGCAGGAAGCCGGTCTGCTGACGCTGGTGGCGCGCCTCAAGCCCCTGCTGACGTACAAGAAAGGAGCCATGCAATGCTGCTGATTCAAATCACTGCGGCCCATGGCCCGACCGAGTGCGAATATGCCGCCCGGTTGACTTTGCGCGAGCTGCTGAAAGAGGCGCAGCGCGAAGGCACTGCCCTGCAACTGCTGGAGGAGACGCCCACAGTGGCGGGCTGCAAGTCGGCCCTGCTGCGCATTGAGGCCGAGGCCATGCCGCTGTGGCTCAAAGACTGGCTGGGCACGATTCAATGGGTGTTTGAGAGCCCGTTCAGACCGCATCACCCGCGTAAGAACTGGTTTGTGGCCGTGCAGCGCTGCGCAGCTCCAGAGGCGCTGCCGCAAGACAGCGAAATCCTCTTTCAGGCCTGCCGCGCATCGGGCAAGGGCGGCCAGCGTGTCAACACCACGGACTCAGCCGTCCACGCCATTCATGTGGCCAGCGGCATTGCCGTGAAAGTCATGACCGAGCGCAGCCAGCACGCCAACAAACGTCTGGCGCGGGAGTTGATTGCCCTGAAGCTGGCCCAGCGCCAGGAGTTGAGCGCGCAGCAGTCCGCAAAGCAGCGCAGCCAGCAGCACTGGAAGGTGGAGCGCGGCAAGCCAGTCAAGCTGATGCGTGGTTGATGCGTGGCTTAGGCCGTCAAAATCAAAGCCCGCAGGTTCACGGCCTGCGGGCTTTTTTGTTTGCCTATGTGCTCAGCGTAAATGCGGCTTCATGCGCTGGCGCAGCAGTGTGACAAGTTCGGGCTGCATGAACTGATAGTTGTCTGGAATTTCCAGACACACGATTTTCTTGCCGGAGAGATGCGACTTGAAGCGCTGATTGAGTAAGCTGCGGTGGCGTTTCTCCATCACGCAAATCAGCTCGGCCCATTCGATCTGGTCGGCGCTCAATGGGCAGTCGGCATCCATGGCCAGCCCGGCAGAGTCAGTTTCAATGCCGGCTTGCTCGGCAAAGATTTGCTCGGCGGTCGGGCTGCGCAGACGGTTTCTGCTGCAGATGAAAAGGATGCGTGGCATGAATCGGTCGCCTAGAAAATACCCATCGCCAGCCCAGCCGCAAGCGACTGCCCCAGTTCCCTGCAGCGCAGCAGCTCGGGCTCTTCAATGATTTTGGGCGCGAGTATGGCTTCGGGTGTTTGTGCATGGGTGCAGACGATCAGTGGCTCGGCGACTTTTTTGAGGCGCCAGCCGGTGCAGATGCGCTCAATCTGGCGCGCGGCGTTGTGGCCGTCGCTGCCCGCGCAGATCAGGCTGGCGTAGGCGCGGCCCTGAATCCGGTCGAGCGCGCCGTAGTAGCTGCGGTCGAAAAAGTCCTTCATCACGCCACTGACGGCGGCCAGGTTTTCTGGCGTGGCAAAGAGGTAGGCCTGCGCGTCGAGCAGGTGCTGGGCGCCGGCTTCTCCTGCGGTCAGCACCTGCACTTCAATACCGGTTTCCTTGCGTGCGCCGTCAGCGGCGGCATGCGCCATTTGGCGGGTTCCGTCGGTGAGGGAGTGATAGACAATGAGCAGTCGGGAGGCAGGTGTCATGGCGGCGTTCGCTTGCACTGGAGCATGGATTCTAATTTGTTGTTTTTATGAAACACAATGCAGAAAAATTGAAATCTGAAATTTGGCGATGCCTTGGAAGACAAAAATTGACATTGATCAATGAATGCCAGCCAGAAATGCTCTTGATTTTGCAGCGATTTCCGAAGATTACTCCGGGACTTGAGGCTGATTTCATGATTGCTGTTTTTGCCTATGTTGCAAAGCCTCAGGGAAATCACTTGCTCTTCGGGGGCTTGGGTTTGTAAGCTGTTTCCTACAAACTAGCTGTCAATGTTCTGCTTTGAGCTATCAGCTATCTGGGCTAGCCAAGCCAGGGTGCAGAACGGGCGCTTTTTTCCACCTTCAGCTTTCGTGTTTCTCGCATGCCGCGTTCCCTTCTTCGTTCATCGTTGAAAACACGTCGCCCATGGCTGGCCCTTGCTGCACTGCTTGCGGGTGCCGGCTGCGGTGCTTTGGGTGCCTGGCAGCTGCACTCCAGCCTGGAAAACCGCGCACAGCAGCGTCTGGGCAGCAATGCGCAACTGGCCGTACAAGAGCTGGAGCAAAGACTGGCTGCTTATTCCGAGGCCCTGGAGCAGCTTGCCAGCGTGCTTGGTCCTGATCTCGAGCGCAGCCCAATGGCTACAGCGGATGCAAGCCTGCAACTGCTGGCGCAGCAAGCGTTGCATGTGCTGTCTCAGCAGCGCTTGCCGGGTTTGCAGGCGCTGAGTCTGGCGCGTGCTGCAGGGCCGGACGCTCAGTCTGCGGATGGTGAGCCAGCCCTCAGCTATGTGACCTCGGCCATCTGGCCTATCAAGGGCAATGAATTGCTGCTGGGTGGCACGGTGCGTGAACCGTTGGCGGTCTGGGAGTCGCTGCTGAGCAGCTGGAGAACCCAGTCCATGGCGGTTTCCGGGCCTTTTCACATACATCAGGCGCCCGATAGCCCGCTGGGCGTGTTGATCCGTCAGCCGATCTTTGCCGCAGCAGTGCAGCCCGGCGATCCCCAGACGCGCTTGCTGGCGACTGTCAATGCCAGCGTGCGTTTACAGGAGCTGGCGCGCAATCTGGTGCCTTCGAGCGCCTATCCGCATGTGGCCATGCGGGTACAGGATCTGGGCTCGGCAGCGCAGAGTGTGCCGTCCGCGCCCAGATCGGTGCACACGCTGTATACCGGCCCGCGCTGGCAAGAGAGTGAGGACGATGCGGCTTTCGCTTCGGCAAAGCCGCTGGAGCGTACGCATGCGTGTGCATGACAGACAGTGGCGGCTTCAGTTCAAGTCCGCGCCCAGCGCCGTGGCTGGGCTGGAGAAAGCCATGCCCTGGGCGGTCCTGGCACTGGGCACGCTGGCGGGCTTGGTGCTGGCGTTTGGCCTGTCGGGCTGGTGGCAGAGCCGCTTTAGCTGGCTGCAGCGCATTCGTTCCTCCACGCAGGCGCGCCAGGAAAGCGATGCGCGCTTTCATGCCATGTGCGAGCAGGCCGCGCTGGGCGTGGTGGAGGTGGACCTGAATACGCGCGGCATCATCAGCGTCAACTCCCACTATTGCCAGCTAACCCGGTATACCGAGCAGGAGCTGTTGGAGCGCAATGTGCTGGAAATGCTCGCTGCCGAAGACCGAGCCGAAGGCGCGGCAATGATGGACAAGCTCAAGCAGGAGCAGTTCCAGCATGCCGCAGAGGAGTTCGGCCTGCGTGCCAAGGATGGCAGTCAGCTGTGGGTGGAGCTGAACGCCTTTCTCAGCGGTCCTGCCGATGCCCGGCACATGCTGGTACTGGTGCAGGACATCAGTGGGCGCAAGCGCCTTGAACAAATGGAGCGTCAGGGCCACCAGCAGTTGCGCAACCTCATGCAGCGCCTGCCTGTCGGGTTGGTCATGGAGGACCACAATGGCCGCTTTGTCTACTGGAACGAAGAATTCCTGCGCCTAGCCGGGCAGGCGGGGCTGCCCGACAGCAGCTCGGCTCTGTGGTGGCAGCGCATGTACCCCGATGCGGCGGAGCACGAGCGTGTGGTGCAGCGCTGGCAGAACGCCCAGAGCAAGGCCCGCGCGGCCTTGAGGGCGGAGAAAAGCCTGCTGGCCTCGCTGGAGGGCGACGCCTGGGGCGTGCAATCGGGTGAGTCTGGTGCCTACACCATCGATGCGCAGGAGATGCAGTTGGTGGGTAGCGATGGCACACGTCGCCCGGTGCTGGTTTCGGGCGTGATGCAAGATGATGGCTGCCTCATGGTTTTGCAGGATCAGACGCAGCGCAAGGCGGCCGAGCAGGAAGTCAAGCGGCTGGCCTTCTACGACGCTTTGACCGATCTGCCCAATCGCCGGCTGATGGCCGATCGCCTGCAGCGCGCAATCGATGTGAGCCGGCGCAATCTGCACTTTGGCGGCGTGGCGCTGATCGATATCGACAACTTCAAGGCCTTTAACGAGGCCTATGGCCTGGATCAGGGCGACCAGTTGCTGGTGGGCATGAGCAAGCGTATCAAGGACTTGCTGCCCGCAGGCATGACGCTGGCGCGCCAGAGCGGCGATGATTTTGTGCTGCTGCTCGAAGACCTGGGTCCGGATTCGGTGATCGCCGCAGGGCGGCTGGCGCAGGAGGCCGCGAACTGGATGCGCGTGCTGCGCGAGCCCATCGAAGTCGCAGGCACGCCGCGCCAGATCACCGTCAGCATGGACTTGAGCCTGTTTGGCGGTCAGGTGATGACCGTGGAAGAGGTGCTGCGCCGTGCAGAAATGGCCATGTACCAGGCCAAGAGCCAGGGGCGCAACGCCAGCTGCTTCTATGACCCCCAGCTGCAGTCCGCACTGCAGGAGCGGCGCGCGCTGGAGCTGGACATGCGCCACGGGCTGGATGCGGGCGAGTTCGAGCTGTTCTACCAGCCCCAGGTCGAGATGGGGCGCGTCATTGGCGCCGAGGCGCTGCTGCGCTGGAAACACCCCAGCCGCGGCTATGTGCCGCCTGTGCAGTTCATTCCGCTGGCCGAGGAAACCGGTTTCATTCTGCCGCTGGGCGAATGGGTGCTGCAGGCGGCCTGCCACCAGTTGTCCTGCTGGGCCAAGCACCCGCGCTATGGGCAGCTCGTGCTGTCGGTCAACGTCAGCCCCAGCCAGTTTCTGCAGCCGGGCTTTGTCGATCAGGTGCTCAAGGCCCTGGCCGAGCATGGCGCGGACGCCAGCAAGCTCAAGCTGGAGCTGACCGAAGGCATGCTGGTCACCGATGTGGACGACACCATCGCCAAGATGGCGAGGCTCAAGTCCTATGGCATCGGCTTTTCGCTGGACGACTTTGGTACCGGTTATTCGTCGCTGGCCTATCTCAAGCGCCTGCCGCTCGATCAGCTCAAGATCGACCGTAGCTTTGTGCGCGATGTGCTGACCGACCCCAATGATGCCGCCATTGCCCGTACCATCGTGGCGCTGGCCAAGAGTCTGGGCCTGCATGTGATTGCCGAGGGCGTGGAAACACTGGCTCAGTGCCGTTTTCTGGAAGGCATACGCTGCTACGCTTGGCAAGGCTATCTGATGAGCCCGGCCGTGCCGCCGCTGGAGTTCGAGCGGTTGGTGACGCATGGCAGCGTGCCGGGCTCCGGCGCACCGGCCCTCAGTCCCGCGTCCATGCGCTGAAATGGCGGGCAAGGAGCTGCCACAATGGGCGGCTTTCTTTCCTCAAGACTTTTCGTGACCGAAATCAAGACCCTGCTGCTGTTTGGCGTGACCGCTGTGGCCGAAATTCTGGGTTGCTATCTGCCCTGGCTGTGGCTCAAGCAGGGCGCAAGCGCCTGGCTTTTGCTGCCCGCAGCGCTCAGTCTGGCGGCCTTTGTCTGGCTGCTGACCCTGCACCCCTCGGCCTCGGGGCGCATCTACGCGGCCTATGGCGGCATCTATATCAGTGTGGCGTTGCTGTGGTTGTGGCTGGTCGATGGGGTGCGGCCCAGCGGCTGGGACATGGCTGGCGTGGCCGTGTGCCTGCTGGGCGCGGGCCTGATCGCTTTTCAGCCTCGAGGCTGAAATTTGATTCAAAACCGGCTCTTGTCCAGATTAATCATAGGCACCATGCTATGGTTTATGTAGTTGCTGCAAACTTGGCGTGACAGCAGGCAGGGCGCGTTATGATTCGGTAATGTCATCGGCTGCGAGCAAAGATTGGGTTTTCTCAAGCTTTGCGCCTGCGCAGCCGGTTTTGCCATTTCTGTTTGCCCTATCTGGCTTTCATCCCCAACGCTGCTGCCGCCCCTAGACCGACTCTGACACCGTGCGCCTGAATTCCATCAAGCTCTCCGGCTTCAAATCCTTTGCCGAACCCACCAATTTCATCCTGCCGGGCCAGATGGTCGGCGTGGTGGGGCCCAATGGTTGCGGCAAGTCCAACATCATGGACGCGGTGCGCTGGGTGCTGGGCGAGAGCAAGGCCAGCGAGCTGCGCGGCGAGTCCATGCAGGACGTGATCTTCAATGGCACGACCCATCGCAAGCCCTCCAGCCGCGCCAGCGTGGAGCTGACCTTTGACAACAGCGACCACCGTGCCGGGGGACAATGGGGCCAGTTTGGCGAGATTGCCGTCAAGCGCGTGCTCACGCGCGAGGGCAACAGCAGCTACTTCATCAACAACCAGCCCGTGCGTCGCCGTGACGTGCAGGACGTGTTTCTGGGCACGGGCCTGGGCCCGCGCGCCTACGCCATCATTGGTCAGGGCACGATCAGCCGCATCATCGAGTCGCGCCCCGAAGAGCTGCGCCTGTTCCTCGAAGAAGCGGCGGGGGTTTCCAAATACAAGGAACGCCGACGTGAGACGGAAAACCGCCTTTCGGCCACGACCGAAAACCTCACCCGTGTGGAAGATATTCTGCGCGAACTCAACGCCAACCTTGACAAGCTTGAGAAGCAAGCCGAAGTTGCAGCCAAGTACAACGGCCTGAACTCGCAGGTCACGCTCAAGCAGCATCAGCTGTGGTTCATGAAGCGTGCCGAGGCCGAAGCCGAGCAGGACCGCGTGCGCGTCGAGGGCCTGAAGGTCGTCAACGAGCTCGAAGAGCGCATGGCCGATATCCGCAACAACGAAAGCGGACTCGAAACCCTGCGCCAGGCCCACTACGACGCCAGCGACAAGGTCAACCAGGCGCAAAGCAAGCTGTACGAGGCCACGGCCGAAGTCGGCAAGCTCGAAGCCGAAATCCGCTACGTGGTCGAAGGCCGCCAGCGCGTGCAGCAGCGCCTGCAGCAACTGGCCGAGCAACTGCTGCTGTGGAACAGCCGCAGCGAAGAGGCGCAGGGCGAGATCGAGAACATCGAAGGCCAGGGCATGAATGCCGAAGAGCAGGCCGAGATGCTGGCCGCTCAGGTCGAAGAACAAAGCATGCGCCTGCCCGATCTGGAAGAGGCCGTGCACAAGGCGCAAAAGGCCGACGCCGACCAGCGCAATTCCGTCGTGCAGGTGCAGCAGCAGATTCAGGTGCTGGCCGCTGAGCAGCGCAGCCTGGACGAGCAGCGCCGCCAGTTTGAAACCCGCTACGAGCGCCTGCGTACCGATCGCAATGCGCTGGAAACGCCGGATGAAGCGCGACTGGCCAATCTGCAGGCGCAGCTGGCTGAAGCGCAGGAGCTGGCCGAGATGGCCGATGCCGTGCTCAATGAGCTGCAGGAGTCTGTGCCGCAACTGGACGAAGACCGCCGCACGCGCCAGCAGACCGTGAATGCCGAGAACAGCCGCCATGCCGATCTGTCGGCACGGCTGGAAGCCCTCAAGGCCTTGCAGGAAAAGGTCAAGACCGATGGCAAGCTCCAGCCCTGGCTGGCCAAGCATGGTCTGGATGGCATGCAAGGGCTGTGGAGCCGCATCGCCATCGAAAACGGCTGGGAAAACGCACTCGAAGCCGCTTTGCGCGAACGACTGGGCGCGCTGGAAGTGGGCCGTCTCGATATGGTGCGCGGCTTTCTGGGCTCGGGTGGGCAAGATGCGCCGCCTGCGCGTCTGGCTTTCTTCAGCCCCCCGCAAGCCGGTGCATCTGCTGCAGCGGGCCGATTTGCCAATCTCTCCGACTTGCTCAAGCTCAGCGACGCAGGCTTGCGCGCCGTGCTGGTGGACTGGCTCACGGGCTGCTTTACCGCGCCCACGCTGGATGAAGCACTGGCCAAACGTGACGAGCTGCAGGCTGGCGAGACGATTTATGTGCCCACCGGCCATGCCGTGACCGCGCACAGCGTGACGTTTTATGCGCAGGATTCCGAACAATCAGGTCTGCTGGCGCGGGCTCAGGAAATCGAGCACCTCGAAAAAGAAGTGCGTGCCCAGGCCCTGATTGCCGAAGAGGCGCGCTCGGCGCTGGTGCGTGCCGAAAGCGCGTATGCCGATGCTTCGCAGCGTCTGGTCTCGGCCCGCCGCGAGGCGAGCGAATCGCAAGGTCGCGCCCATGAGCTGCAGGTCGAAACGCTGCGCCTGTCGCAACTGGCCGAGCAGGCGCGTGCGCGCAATGCGCAGATCACCGCTGACCTGTCTGAAGTCGAAGCACAGCTGTCCGATATCGAAGAGCGCAAGGTTTCTGCCGAGGCCCGCTTTGAAGAACTCGATATGCAACTGGCCGACAGCCAGGAGCGCCATGCCCAGCTGGGTGACAAGGTGCTGGAAGCCGAGCGCCGCCTCAACGAGTCACGTGAGCAACTGCGTTCTCTGGAGCGTCAGGCCCAGGAGGCGACGTTTTCGCAGCGCACTCTGCATGCGCGCCGCGCAGAACTCTCGCGCACCATCGAGACCGCCAGCCAGCAGGCCAAGTCGCTGGCCGAAGAGCAGCAACGCGCCCAGGACGAACTGGCCCGCCTGTCGGACGCCGCTGCGCAAGGCGGCCTGCAGGATGCGCTGGATCTGAAGATGCAGCGCGAAAAAGAGGTGGCCGAGCGCCGCAGCGAATACGACGACCTGACCAACAAGCTGCGCGCCAGCGACGAGCGCCGCCAGGGTCTGGAAAAAGCGCTGGACCCGCTGCGCCAGCGCATTACCGAATTCCAGCTCAAGGAACAGGCCGCGCGTCTGGGTCTCGAGCAATACAGCAATCTGTTGACCGAGGCCAATGCCGATCTGGCAGCGGTGGCGCAGTCCATTGCCGAGGGCAATGTGCGCATGCATGGTCTGCAGGGCGAAATCGACCGTTTGCACCGCGAAATTCAGGCGCTGGGCGCCGTGAATCTGGCCGCGCTCGATGAACTGACCCTGGCCCGTGAGCGCAAGACCTTTCTTGACGCGCAGATGGACGACCTGACCAAGGCCATGAACACCCTGGAAGAGGCGATTCGCAAGATTGATGCGGAAACGCGGGATCTGCTCTCGGGCACGTTCGATGTCGTGAACCGCCACTTTGGCCGCATGTTCCCCGAGCTGTTTGGTGGTGGACAGGCCAAGCTGGTGATTACCGGCGACGAAATTCTGGACGCTGGCGTGCAGGTGATTGCCCAGCCGCCCGGCAAGAAGAACCAGACGATTCACCTGCTCTCGGGCGGGGAGAAAGCACTGACCGCGATTGCGCTGGTGTTTGCGATCTTCCAGCTCAACCCTGCGCCGTTCTGTCTGCTCGACGAGGTGGATGCGCCGCTGGACGATGCCAATACCGAGCGCTACGCCAAATTGGTGCACAGCATGAGCAAGGGAACCCAGTTCCTGTTCATCAGCCACAACAAGATTGCGATGGAAATGGCCGAGCAACTCATTGGTGTGACCATGCAGGAGCAGGGCGTTTCACGAATTGTTGCAGTGGACATGGAGTCCGCACTGTCCATGGCTGAGCTATCCTGAGCCATGGCCTCCGAATATTTTGGAAAAACCGTTTTCTGACATGAGTAACTTGCAAATCAGTCTGGCCGTCCTGGGTGTGCTGCTGCTGGCCCTGATCGTTGCCTACAACTCCTGGTCCTCGCGGCGCAATGCGCCCAAGCGGGCGGAACCTCAGGAAGAGAATGCCGACCCCGCCCGTCATGAACCGGGCATGGACACCGTGGGGCATGGTGCCGATCTGACCAAATACCAGCACGAGCCTGTGCTTGGTGACTTTGGCAAGGCCATTCCCGGCACCGACCCAGTGCAGATGCCCGAAGGCCGCTTTGCCGAAGCGGATGCCGAACTGGCCCGTATCGTGGCGCTGGAAGCGGCTCAGAAAGAGCAGCAGATCCAGGCGCAGCAGACTGCAGCAGAAGCTGGCGTGGAGACCGACGATACCGCCTTGCGCACCGATGCGGCCATTGCTGCCGTGACCGAGCAGGCCGCCGCTCGCCAGCCCGTCGAGCCTGTGCTGACTGAAGCGCCGCTGGCACCATCCATTCCCCCGGCCAGCTCGGTCGAGCGCCGTGGCAATCTGGACCCGCTGATCGACGCCATTGCGCCGATTACCGTGGCGCAGGCCGTTCCTGGTGAAGTGGCACTGCAGGCCCAGCCCAGCACCCGCCGTGCAGGCAACAAGCCGTTTGCCATCGAGGGCATGAACCAGGACAGCAAGCAGTGGGAGCCGCTGCAGGCTGGCCACCGCTATCTGGGCTTTCAGGCCGGCGTGCAACTGGCCAACCGTACGGGCTCGCTCAATGAAATCGAGTTTTCGGAATTCGTTACCAAAACCCAGCGTTTTGCCGATGCGCTGGGCGCCATGGCCGATGTGCCAGATATGCTCAACGAAGTCTCGCGCGCCCGCGAGCTGGACCAGTTCGCCAGCGAGCATGATGCGCAGCTGAGCTTCATGCTGCGCGCGCGCCAGGCTTCGTGGAGCGCGGGCTATGTGCAGCAAAATGCGCAGCGCCTGGGCTTTGTCACCAGCGCCATGCCAGGGCGCATGTTGCTGGCTTCACCGATCCATGGCCTGCCGCCAGTGCTGGTGCTCAGCTACGACCCGCAGGCCGCGCTGGGCGATGACCTCGATCAGTCCGTGGTGCGTGAGTTCCTGCTGAGTCTGGATGTGGCCCAGGTGCCGCGCGGCCAGCAGCCGTTTGCGCGTCTGCGCCAGGTGGCTGAGCAGCTGTGTCAGACCATGGACGGCGTGCTGTGCGACCAGAACGGCTATTTGCTGCCCGTGTCCGCACTGGACCCGATTCAGCATGATCTGGAGCTGCTCTACGACAAGCTCGACAGCCGTGAGCTGTCTGCGGGCTCGCTTCTCGCCAGAAGGCTTTTCAGCTAAAACAAACAGGGCCAACGATGTTGGCCTTTTTTATCTCAGACATAGAACTAGCAGCGGGCAGAGCATGACCGACACCTTAGATCTTTTTTCCGCTGATCCCTTGGAGCCTAATGCCAGTGCAGCTACTATATCTGTAGTGCCTGAGAGCGTAAGCGCCAAGGTGCAGACCCTGCGCGCCCAGCTCAACCAGTGGGCGCATGAATACTATGTGCAGGACGCTCCCACCGTGCCCGATGGCGAGTATGACCGCGTCTACCAGCAGCTCGAAGCGCTCGAAGGTGCGTATCCCGAGCTGGTCACGCCCGATTCACCCACGCAGCGCGTGATTGGTGCGGTGCTTGACGGCCTGACGCCAGTGCGCCATGCCGTGCCCATGCTCAGCATCCAGACCGAAACCGACAACGAAGCCACGGGCGCCATTGCCTTCGATGCCCGTGTGCGCAAGGAGCTGGGTCTGGATGCATCAGCGCCCGCCATCGAATATGTGGCCGAGCCCAAGTTTGATGGTCTGGCCATGAATCTGCGCTATGAAAACGGCAGGCTGGTGCAGGCCACGACGCGCGGCGACGGCGAAGTGGGTGAGGACGTGACCCACAATATCCGCACCATTCGCCAGATTCCGCTGACCCTGTCTGCAGGAGCCGCAGTGCCGCCTGTGGTGGAGGTGCGCGGCGAAGTGCATATGATGCGCGCCGATCTGGAAAAGCTCAACGCGCGCCAACTGGCCGCCGGTGGCAAGACTTTTGCCAACCCGCGCAATGCGGCCGCAGGTTCGGTGCGCCAGCTGGACTCCGGCATTGCTGCCCAGCGTCCCTTGTCATTCTTTGCCTATGGCTTGGGCGAGGTCTCGTCTGCCGACCAAGGCGGGCCGGATTTCAGCACCCATTACGGCATGCTGCAAACACTGAAATCATGGGGTTTTCCGGTTGCTCCCCAGGTAAGTATTGCACGGGGTGCTACTGAGTTGGTAGCGTTTCATGAGCGCATCGGTGCTGAACGTGCCAGCTTGCCTTATGAAATTGATGGCGTGGTCTACAAGGTCAACAACCTGGCGTTGCAGCGTCAACTGGGCTTCAAGTCGCGCGAGCCGCGCTGGGCAGTGGCGCATAAATATCCTGCGCAGGAAATGCCCACACTGATGGAAGCCATTGATGTGCAGGTGGGCCGCACCGGCAAGCTCACGCCGGTGGCACGCCTTGCGCCTGTGCAGGTGGGCGGCGTAGTGGTGACCAATGCCACGTTGTCCAATCTGTTCGATATTCGCAAAAAGGGCGTGCGCGTGGGCGACACGGTCATCGTGCGCCGCGCAGGGGATGTGATTCCCGAAGTCGTCGGCAAGGTGCCAGGGGATCGCCCGTTTTACGTACCCAATTTCCGCATGCCCAAGACCTGCCCCATCTGCGGCAGCGATGTGGTGCGTGAAAAAGGCGAGGCCAACCACCGCTGCACCGGGGGGCTGTTCTGCGGCGCGCAGCGCAAGGAGGCCATCCTGCACTTTGCGCACCGCCGCGCCATGGATATTGAAGGGCTGGGCGACAAGCTGGTCGATCAGCTCGTCGATGCCCAGGTCGTGCGCGTGCTGCCGGACCTCTACAAGCTGGGTCTGACCTCGCTGGTGGCACTGGAGCGCATGGCCGAAAAGTCGGCCCTCAATGTGCTGGCCGCGCTGGAAAAGTCCAAAAGCACCACGTTGCAGCGCTTTCTCTTTGGTCTGGGCATTCGTAATGTGGGTGAATCCACGGCCAAGGATCTGGCCAAGCACTTTGGCAAGCTCGACGCCATCATGGACGCCAGTGTTGAAGACCTGCTGCAGGTCAAGGACGTGGGCCCGGTGGTGGCGGACAGCATTCATACCTTCTTCGCCCAGCCCCATAACCGTGAGGTGGTGGAGCAACTGCGCGCCTGCGGCGTGCACTGGGAAGAGGGCGAGCCTGCGGAAAAAGCGCCGCAAATTCTGGCCGGGCTGACCGTGGTGTTGACCGGCACCTTGCCCACGCTGGGCCGTGATGCGGCCAAGGACATGCTGGAAGCCGCTGGGGCCAAGGTCTCCGGCTCGGTCAGCAAGAAGACCAGTTATGTGGTGGCCGGTGCCGAGGCAGGCAGCAAGCTGGCCAAGGCCGAGGAACTGGGCGTGCCCGTGCTGGACGAAGCCGGTATGCTGGCCTTGCTGGCCGGTGAAAAGCCCGCCTGAACCCAGAAAGGCATGCATGAGCAGATTGCGACGTAAACCGATAGTGGCTTTGGCGCTGGGCAGCGGCTCGGCGCGTGGCTGGGCGCATTTTGGCGTGCTGCATGCGCTGCGCGAGGCAGGGGTCAGTCCCGACATCATCTGCGGCACCTCGATCGGCTCGCTGGTCGGCGCAACCTATGCGGCTGGCGAGATGGATGAGTTTGAAAGCTGGGTGCTGGGCCTGGGCAAGCGCAAAGTCTTTGGCTTCATGGACTTCAACCTCGGCGGCGGTCTGCTCAAGGGCGAAAAAATCATCGAGTTCTGGCGCGAGAACTTTGTGCAGGAAACCATGGAGGAGCTGGGCGCACCGTTTGGCTGCGTGGCGACCGATCTGCAGACCGGTGCCGAAGTCTGGCTGCGCAAGGGCTCGATTGCCGAGGCGGTGCGCGCCTCGATTGCGCTGCCGGGCTTGTTTACGCCCGTCACGCATGAGGGGCGGCTGCTGGTCGATGGTGGTCTGGTCAACCCCGTGCCCGTGTCGCTGGCGCGCGCCATGGGGGCGGACATCGTGATTGCGGTTGATCTGAATGCCGACATCATGCGCAAGCATATGCGGCCCATGGATATGTCGCAAAGCGAGCTCAAGGTGCATACCAGCGAGGTCCATGTCTCGTCGCTGCGCATGGAGCCCGAGCCGGAGTTCGTGGCGTCCGAGGCACCCGACTCCGAAGCGGAGTCGCTTCAGGCGCCCGTGGGCTGGACGGGCAAGTGGAAGCGCAGCATGACCAGCGTGAAAAGCCTGTCGTCCTCCATGATTCGCCGTAAAAGTGGTGCGGACGTCAAGGACGCCGAAGATGATGCTCCGGTTGTGCCCTCGCTCGTGAACGTGGTGCTGGCCAGCGTCAACATCATGCAGATGCGCATCACGCGCAGCCGTATGGCGGGCGACCCTGCCGAGGTGCTGATTGCACCACGCCTGTCGCATATCGGGCTGATGGACTTCCACCGGGGGCGCGAGTCCATCGACGAAGGCTATGCGGCCACGCAGCGCGCCTTGCCTGCGCTCAAGGCCTGGGGTCTGTAAGGCCGCTCCCGGATTCTGCTCTGTCCCTTAGAAGTCGTATTGCAGCGCCAGATTCTTCAACAAGGTGCTGCCGCCGTTGTTGTGGTCCATGCGCTGATCGGCAGCCACCCAGCCTCGCTGCGTGAAGATATGGCCGATGCGTGACATCACCAGCGTAAAACGCCAGGCGGAAAACACATCGTAGTAGGGCAGATGCTCGGCGCTGTGGCCGCTGGCAGCTTCCCAGTGGGCAATGCTTTCCTCGCGGCTGGGCAGGCCTGCGAGTCTGGGCAGGCCAAAGCCGGTGCACAGAGACTCGTCCAGCATCAGCCACCAGGACAGATCGTCCACGGGGTTGGCAATCGCGGGGCGCTCCCAGTCCAGCATGCCGCTGAGCTGGCCGTTTTTGAACACGCAGTTGCCCATCTTGGCATCGCCCCAGCTCAGGGCCTCGGGCTCGTTGCGCGGCTGATGGCGCTGCAGCCATTGCAGGCCACGGTGCAGCCATTCATAGTGCTGGCCCGAGATCGATTCGCTCCAGCTCAGCATGTGCTCGTAGTAAGCCAGTTGCTGTTGCAAGGGCGTGGTGCCTGCAGGCGGCAGCAGGAAGGAAAAGCCCAAGGCCTTCCAGTCCAGCTTTGACAGTTGGGCAAAACCGTCAATGCCCGCAAACCAGTGCCGGCGGATGGAGGCGGTGTCAAGGTCGTGCAGCCAGCCTTCCAGGTGATAGAGCGGATTTTCTGCAGGCACCTGGCCTTCGAGCCGTCCCATGATGAAAAACGGCGCGCCGAGCACCTCGGGGTTCAGCTCCAGGCCGTAGAGCCGGGGCACGGGCAGGCCCGAGTTCTGCAGCAGCTCCATGGTGCGGTACTGCAGCCGCACATCGCAGTCCGGATAGACCGCCGCCGTCTTGGGCTGGATGCGCACCACCATGTCCAGCGGGTCCGAGCCGTCAGGTTGGCTGAAAGTCGCCAGCAGTGTGATGTTGGAATATCCGCCCGAAGAGGACTTGAGTTGCGTGACGGTGCTGCGCGGTGCGCCTTGGGCAGTCAGCCACTGGCTCAGTCGCTGGGCAATCTGGTTCATGTCTTGGAGCATGGGAGGCCTTTAAGTGCGTGTGAGGTTGTCCATATCAGAAGCGCAGCGCAGCAAAGCCCGACGGTGCGTGTTCGCCCAGCAGCATCTGCTCCAGCGTGGCCTGGCCGGTGCGTGGTGCTTCGTCACCGATGAAGAGCTGGGCCGTGCACATGGCGTGGCGATGCACATTGGCAAAGTCGTTCAGATCCCAGTCGCGGGTTTCCACACTCTCGTAATGGGTGGCCATGGCGCCGTGGTACATGCCGTGGTTCCAACTGGCGTGGTTGTAGCCTTCGCCTTGCTTGGGCACGATTTCGCCGCTGATCAGATGGGCGCGCACAGGGCGACCATCGGGCAGCTTGCCAAAGAGCTGCAGCTCGCTCATCTGCTGGGTGCCGGTGCGGTAGCGAGGCTCGAAGCGCACGTCGTAGAGATGGTGCTGCTGCTGGTCCTTGAGCGACACCAGCACGGCGCTGCGGTTCCAGCCATTGCCACGTGCATCGTCATTGGTGTGAAAGAACATCAGATGCTCTTCAAAATGCATGGGCACCCAGAGCCAGTACCACTGCGTAGGGCCGGCATCGGGCACGGGCTGCGTGTCGCGGGCGCCTAGCGGGCGCACGCCCCAGGAACGGTCACGCGTGCCACGCCACTGGGCCACGGGATAGCGCTGCTCGGCCAGGCGAATTTCTCCTTCCCACAGGCCGCTTTGCGTCATGCGGGTCAGATCGAGAATCGTGCGCGGGCCGGCCCGATGCGTGAAGCGCGGCTCCTCGATGGCCGGGTGAAGCGCGTTGAACGTCAGATCGGCGTGCAGTCCATGCGCAGCATCGTCCACCAGCAGGCGCAGGCGCTGCAAGGGCTTTTGTATTTCCAAACGGATGGGGCCGACCTGCAGGTCCATGCGCTCGCTGTGCAAATGCCTGGAAGCAAATGAGCGATGCTGAACGCTGCCGATCTGCACCATGAAATGCGCGTCCATCAGATCGAGATGCGGATACACGCCCAGCGCGGCCCCGATCTTGATGTGCTGGTCGGGGCTGTAGCCCTGAAAGTAGTAGCGGTCGTAGAAGTTGCGGTCCGAGCCTGCGGTGGCCACGGGTTCGGGCAACTGGTGAATCGGGTAGTCATCGGCTTGGGTGAGCATGGGCAGTGATCCGGAAAAAAGGCCTGAAAGCCACCCGGCTGGGCCGGGGGCAGCGTCTGCCGAACGGCAGAGATTGCGGTGTTCAGCGTTGAGCTTGGACGAGGAAAGGGGTTGCGTCACTCAGGGCTGTGCTTAGTCTGAAGAGACGATGAGTGCGCACGGAGGCCGCCGCGATGATGCGCAGCACCCAGACCGTGTTGACGCAAGCAAGAGAGGAACAGGCAATGAGTGCAAGCATCGGGCCGTTGCTGGCTGCTGACGAGTTTTTCAATCACCAGATCGTGGAGACGCATGCCAGCGTTCTGCAGTCCGATCTGTCGTGGACCGAGAAGGTCTGCGGCATGATCTGTGCGCCCGATGGCAGCCTGTCCATCAATTTCGGGCTGGGCAAGTATGTGAACCGCAATGTGGTCGATGCCTATGGCGGCTGCAGCCGTGGCGTGGAGCAGTGGACGGTGCGCGCCAGCCGCTCGCTGTCCAGCGCGCCCAACGATGTGAACGCCGGGCCTTTGCACTACGAGGTGCTGGAGCCGCTCAAGCGCGTGCGGGTCAGCCTGCGCGCCAACGAGATTCAGCCGCTGAGCTACGAGCTGGAGCTGACCGGCGAGTTGCCCTGCGTGGTGGAGGAGCGCGAAGACCGGCGCATGATGACGGGCTACCGGCGCAGCGCCGATCAGATTCGCTATCACCAGATTGGCCGTGCCGATGGCTGGATCGAACTGGAGGGCCGGCGCATCGATGTGAGCGACTGGGTGATGACGCGCGACCACTCCTGGGGGCTGCGGCCTGCGGTGGGCAGCCCGGCGCCCGATATCCAGCCCGACCCCATGGATGCACTGGCGCCGAAGATCTTTGCCTTGTGGAGCCCTGTGCGCTTCAAGGCCGCGGATGGTCGCTGCTGGGGCTTTTTCCAGTATCTGCTGCGCTATGCGGGTCAAGGCTGGAGCCATGAGCGGCTGCAAGGCGGCTTTGAGTATGCCGACGGCCGCCGCGTCGCGCTGCAGCGCATCGAGCCGCAGCTAAAGTTCGACCCCGTCAACCAGCGTTTGCTTGGCGGCAGCTTGCAGGTGGTGCTGGCCGATGGCAGCACGCGTGAGCTACGTGTGCAGGTGCTGGGTGATACGGGCTTTCATCTGGGCGCGGGCCTCTACCACGGCTTTGATGGCAAACATCACGGCCAGTGGCGCGGAGAGCTGCATCTGGAAGGTGAATACTTTGCCGACTGCAGCAGCGCCGAAAGCGTGGCCCGCCTCAACCAGTTTCGTGACTGCCTGATTGCGCTGCACGACGATGTGGAGGGGGCCACAGGGATTGGTAACTGCCAGACCTGGGTGCATGGGCTGCAAGCCTGAAGTCACTCCCGGCAGTTTGCCTGGAGTGGTGACTCAGTGGGCTCAGTGGGCTCAGTCCCCAACCTTGTCGGTGGGAAAGCGCAGCGATTCGCGCAGCAGATAGGGCATGGGCCACTGCAGATTGATGCCGTTCGGCGCAATCGGCTTCTGGAACCAGTGGTTGTACAGCTCCTGCAGCTCGCCGCTGCGAATCAGGCGCAGCATTTCCTGGTTCACCACCTTTTTGAAGGCGGCATCTCCCTTGGGCAGCACGATGGCGTAGGGCTCCACCGTCATGGCTTTGCCCACGATGGCGTATTTGGCGGGCTCCTTGGACTGGGCGCGCAGCCCGGCCAGCAGCACATCGTCCATCGCAAACGCGGCGGCCTTGTTCTCGGCCACGGCGTTGAAGCCTTCCTGATGGTCCTTGACAGGCGTGATCTGCATCTTGAGCACACGTTCGGCGTTGATGCGATTGAGCTCGTTCAGACTGGTCGTGCCTTGTGTGGACACCACCACCTTGCCCGCCAGGTCTTCCATGGTCTTGACCTGACTCGCGGCCGGCACCAAGAGGCGCACGGAGGCGACGTAGTGCGGGATCGTGAAGTCCACCAGCTTGCGTCGCTCGGCATTGTTGGTGGTGGAGCCGCACTCCAGCGAGGCCTTGCCTTCGGCGATGGCCGCCAGACGCGAGGCCGAGGTGACGGGCAGATACTCGATGGGCAGCGCAGGCATTTGCAGCTGCACGCGCACAGCTTCGGCGATTTTGCGGCACAGGTCCACGGCATAGCCTACGGGTTGCTTTTTGGCGTCCCAATAGGAAAAAGGGATGGAGGACTCACGGTGGGCAATGACGATGCGCCCGGCGGACTTGATTTTTTCCAGCTCCGCGGCCTGGGTCTGCAAGGCAGTAAAGCCCGCCAGCACGGCAACTGCCGCGCTGAGGCCGGTGACGGTTTTGCGCAGGGTGCGCAAGGATGGGACTGCGGTCAGCATGTGTACTCCTTGGACCGTCACTCGCGGCAGGGCTGGATCGCAACGTACTGCAGGGCGGTCATGCCTTCTATGATGTACCGAAATGTACTCAGCTTTGAAGGCCGCTCGGATGTCGGTGATTTGAATTCACACAAATTGACGCATGCCGCGGCGGCTGTGCAACAAATGAGCGCAGCGCTGCACCATCTCGGGGCGAATCAGCTGCGGATATAGATCCAGCCGTCAGCCTGCATGCGCGCCAGCGCCTCAACCGCGCCCATGGGCAGAACCTGCACGTTGGCTGGTGCGCTCAGGCCATTGTTCTTGAGGGTGTTGGGGCACAGCAGCACGCGCGGCAGTGCGGCTTCCATGGCCTCGGGCGCATCGACCACGGCCTGCACGGCCTGGGCGTTGGCGATGATCCAGACCTCGGCCTCGGGCTGGGCGGCGGTCAGGTTCTTGAAGTTGCCGCGTGCACGCAGCAGTGCCTGCGCCGTGGGCGCATGCAGGGCGATGCGGGTCTGGGCGGGCAGGGCGGGCAGGGCGGGCAGCAGGGTGTTCCAGTCGGTGGTGCTCATGGTCATGTTCGGCAAGGGTGCAGATTTGCTATGCAGATCATAGCTGTCAGTCTATGAATTGCGTGGACTTTAAGCCTATTTGACTGGTTTTTTATCCATGACGCTATCGAGCAGGCCCGGTGGCATGCCGGTGCGGATCTGTACCAGCCCTTGTGCATTTTTCCAGACGGTGGCCGGCGTGGCGCGCAGGCCCATGGCGTTCATCAGCGACAGATTATTGGCCAGCGCATCGCGTGCAGACAGCGGAATGCGTGTCAGCGCTGCAATGCCCAGCGTGTCCGGGCTTTTGCCATGGGCGTCGGCATAGGCCTGGGCGTGGCTGGCCAGCGCCTGCTCGGGCGAGGGCGCATGCAAGATGGCGGCCGCCTTGCCTTCGCTGTTGGGGCGCAGCACGGCGACCAGAATATGGCGCAGCTGCAGCTGGCCGGACTGCACCAGCGGACGGGCCTCGCGCCAGAGCTGGTTGCAATAGGGGCAGTTGGGGTCGGTAAACACATAGGCGATCTGCGGCGCATCGGGTTTGCCGTCGCCAATCCAGTGCGTGCGCTCCAGGTCGGCCCAGGTCTGCTGGCCCATGGGCTTTTGCACGGCGCTGTGCAGCGCCTTGGCGTTCACGTCCTTGCCCTGCGCGTCGATCACCGTGCCGATCACCCAGTGCTTGCCGTCGGGCAGGCGGTAGATGGGAATGGGCTGCTGCTCGCGGTAGGCGGCCCAGGCCTTGAGTCCGCCCGAGGATGGCATGGGGCCGACGACCGTCAGGCCTTGCTCGGCCAGAAACTGCTCGGACGGCAGATCGTTGGCACCGGCCCAGGCCAGGGTGGCGGCGGCAATGCTGGCACCGGCGACCAGAGCCAGAGATGCGGTGGCGATCAGCGCAGTGCGGCGCCTGGAGGGATTGCTCAGCGGGGCTGACATGGCAATGAAAGCACTTTCTCTTCTTGTTTTAAGGGGCTGGCAGAGGCGAAATGCCCGCCAGGTGTTCGGCCAGGCTGGCGCGCGAGAGCTCACCCATGCGGGTGCTGCGCAGTCGGCCCTGGCCGTCATAGAAATAGGTACTGGGCAGACCGCGCTGGCGCCAGTGCTGGCTGGCTTGCTGCTGCGGGTCCAACAGCACCTGGTCGGGCGGCAGCTGCATGGTTTGCAGATAGCGCAGCACGGCTTGCGCGTCCTCGCCCTGATTGATCCAGACAAAGCGCACGCCGGGGTGCTCCTTCTGGGCCTGCGCCAGCACCGGCATCTCGCGGCGGCAGTGCGGGCACCAGGTGGCCCAGAGGTTGATGACCAGCGGCTGGCCCTGATAGCTGCGCAGATCGACGGTCTGTGCCGAAGCGTTGACCAGTGACAGCGCCGGTAAAGGCTGTTTTTGCGGCTCAGTCCAGGTTCGTAATGCGTGGGCAGCTATCAAAATCAAAGCGCCAGCCGCCAGCGCCTGTAGCGTGCCGCGGCGCAGCAAGGTCTGGCCGCGACTGCGCCAGAGCGCCCAGCCCAGCGCGGCCAGCAGACCGGCCCAGAGGTTAAAGCCGCCATCGCGAATATCGATGATCTGCAGCAGCCCTGCGGGAAGCGGCTCCAGATATTCCCGCCACCACCACCCCACATAGGTCAGGCGCGCAGCCAGCAGCCCCAGCAGCGTGGCGCGCAGCAGCAAGGCCTCGACCGGCTGGCCGCTGCGCAGTTGCTGGCGTCTGGCCCACCACTGGCTCAGAAACAGCGCGAGAAAGACCGCCAAGGCCATGGTGGGCAGGGCCAGCGGCCCGATCAGCACACTGGGCGGCAAGGCCAGCGATTGCTGCCAGCCGGGTTCAGAAGATGGGGCCGAAGTGAGTGAAGTTGTACCTTGCGCAGACTCCAGCCCCAGCTGCTGTGCACTGATGGTTTGCGTCTGCGGTGGGTAGCAAACCCCCACTTGGGCGCAGCCCTGCCATTGCAGCTGCAGCGGCCATTGCTCGGCCTTTGGCGGCAGCGGCGCCTGCACGCTCAGCGTCTGGTGAAAGACCTGCACGGTGCCAAAGAAAGCGTCGCTCAGCGTTTCGCCAGCGGGAATTTCCAGCGCCAAGGGCTGACCCTGTGCATCGCTGAGCTTGAGCTGATCACGGTAGAGGTAGTAGCCGGGCGCAATCGTCCAGCGCAGTTGCAGTAGCTGCTGCTGGTTTGCCCCTGTTTTGATAGCGCTCTGCCCAAGTGATTCAAGGACAAAGGCCTGGTCTGATGCCAAAACTTCATCGCCGTGGTTGAGCAGGCTGCTGGAGCTCAGGCCCGGCACTTGCAGCGGCTCGGCGGCACCGGCCAGCCCCGTCAGCAGGGATGCGGACAGCAGGGCGGCAGCAGCGAGGCGCGGAAGGAGCATGGAGGAGGGAGCGTAAAAACCGATCAAATGACTCGCCAATCTTGGGTGCAAGGGATTAAGCAGGAGTTAACGCTGAAAAAAGATAAATCTGCGATGCTTGGGCGTTTTTCGAATAGGTAGAAAGAGCGGCGGCAACGAGATGGCAACTGTGCCGATCTGTGTCTAAGTTCAGGGATAAGACGATGCACGTGCTGTTGGTGGAAGATAACGCTCTGGTGGCCAGCGGGGTCAAGGCGGGCCTGCAACTGCAGGGCTTCGGGGTCGATGTGGTGGGCTCGGCGGCGCAGGCCGACGCGGCGCTCAGGACCTCGCACTTCGATGTGTGCGTGCTCGATCTGGGTCTGCCCGACGAAGATGGCCTGCACCTGCTGGCGCGCTGGCGCAGCCAGGGGCTGGAGCTGCCCGTGCTGGTGCTGACGGCGCGTGACGCCGTGGGCCAGCGTATCGAGGGCTTGCAGACCGGGGCCGATGACTACCTGGTCAAGCCTTTTGATCTGCATGAATTGGCCGCGCGCCTGCATGCGCTGCTGCGCCGTGCGGCGGGCCGCTCGGTGGACTGGATCGTGCTGGGCGATGTGCAGCTCGATCTGGCCGCTGGCCGTGCCCAGCGCGAAGGCCAGAGCGTTGACCTGTCGCGCCGCGAATGGGCGCTGCTGCGGGCGTTGCTGTAGTCGCCGGGCCGGGTGCTGAGCCTGGAGCATCTGCGTGACAGCCTCTATGGCTACAGCCAGGATGTGGAGAGCAACGCAGTGAATGTGCATGTGCACCATCTGCGCCGCAAGCTGGGCTCGGACATGGTCGAGACGGTGCGCGGCGTGGGCTTCAGGCTGGGGCGCACGCCAGGCTCGGCAGCGGAATCGCACTGATGCGCAGCCTGCGCGTAAGACTGCTGGTCTGGCTGTGTCTGGCGCTTTGCACGCTGTGGGGCGGCGTGGCGGCCTGGATGTTCGCCGGCATGCGCCACGAATTGCGTTCGGTGCTGGATGACCGGCTGATCGCCTCGGCCCACATGGTGGCGGGCATTGTTCACCAGTTCAAGCCCGAAAACGCCACGCCCGCCGACTGGGGCCCCATGCTCAATGTGGTGGCGCGCGATGGTGTGGCTTGCGAGGTCAGCATGCTGCGCAGCGAGGTGCATACTGCGCCCGCTGCAGCAAAGACAGGAGCGGCCGACGAGGAAGGCGCGGATGCCAAGCCCGCGCTGATCCCTGCATCGCCGCTGGAGCGTCCAGCGGGCAAGCCGGTGCACACACCCGAGCAGGCCGACGATTCGCAGGTGCTCGCTCGCACTGCCGGTGCACCCAGTTTTCAGGCTCCGCTGCCACTGGGCTTTTCCACCGTCACCAAGGGCGGACGCCCCTGGCGCACCTATGTGCTGGAAGAGCACGGCGTGCGCATTGCCACGGCCGACCGCATCGATGTGCGCGAAGGCCTGGTGCATGGCTTTGCCTACACCACCGTCTTTCCGTTTGTATTGGCGCTGCTGGCCAGCATGGTGCTGATGTGGTGGGGCGTGACGCGCGGCCTGCGCCCGCTGGAGTCGCTGCGCCAGGAACTGAGCCAGCGCCCGCCCGGTGACGACTCGCCCGTGGCCCAGGGCCGTCAGGTGCGCGAACTGGCACCGCTGGTGCAGACCATCAACCATTTGCTGCAGCGCGTGCACAGCGCCATCGAGCGCGAACGCCGCTGGAGCGACGATGCCGCCCATGAGCTACGCACGCCGCTGACGGCGGTGAAGACCCATGTGCAGGTGGCGCAAATGGCCGTGGCCAGTGCGGGCGACAAGCAGATGGTGCGGCCCGAATCTGTGGCTGCGGGTGCAGACCAGCCCATGCAGATTCAGTGGCAGCCGGTCGCGCAGACGCGGGAATGGGCGATGGCCAATGAGGCACTGCGCCACGCGGGCGAGGGCGTCGATCATCTGCAGCACACGCTGGAGCAATTGCTGCTGCTGGCGCGGCTCGATTGTCAGTCGGCCCGTTCGGCGACCGACGCGGGCGGCACCGTCTGCGGCAGCGAGCCCGCCTGCGCCTGGGAGGCGCTGGAAAAAGCCTGGGACCTTGCGGCCACCGCCATACCCTCCGGCCAGATGCGGCTGCGCTGGCTGCCGGGGCAGCTTCATGGCGACGCGCGCCTGGAAGAGTTGCATGTCGTTGTGCCGCAGCCGCTTTTGGTGTCTGCGCTGCGCAATCTGGTGGAAAACGCCTTGCGTTACGGCCAGCAGAGTGGGAAGGACGCCGTCCACAGCCCCGTCTTTCTGGGTCTGCGCCATGTGGCGCAACGGCCTTTGCCGCCATCGCAAGCGGCGTCCTGCGCCGGTTATGTGGAGCTGATCGTGGTCGATCAGGGGCCGGGTCTGAGCGCCGAGGACTGCGCGATTGCCACGCAGCGCTTTTGGCGCAAGACCCACCAGTCGCACGGCAGCGGCCTGGGGCTGGCGATTGTGCAGCGCATTGCACAGTGCAGCGGCGGAGCCTTGCAACTGCTGCCTTTGGCCGACTGGCAAGAAGCGCGTAGCGTCTGGGCGATGGAGGGGGCGGCGGACAGCGGTCTGGTTGTGCGCCTGTTCCTGCCGGTGCAAGCCTGCGGCCATGCCCGCACGGATGAATGTGCGCCCGCCTGAGTTTGGTTATTAATTGATACTTAATCTTCTATAAGTATCTTTCGGGAATGTCCAGTCAGGGTTGCTCTGCCGAGTCCCTGATTTCAAAGGTCAGACGCCGGTGTTGTGCACGCTGCAGTGCGCGCCGCGTATTTCACCATTCCCAAGATGAATCGCTTGAACACAAAGACTCTGCCCCAGTCGTGGGTAGCTGTCGGCATTTCCATGCTGATGGCCACCTGCGCCTGGGCGCAGGAACCTGCTGCCGCCAAGGCCGCACTGCAAGGCAGCGCCGCTGCCGGTGAAAAGATTGCCCAATCCGGCTCCGCTGGCGGCGCGGCGGCCTGCGCCAGTTGCCACGGTGCCAAGGGTGAAGGTCAAACGGGCTTTCCCGCACTGGCAGGCCAGCATGCTGGCTATCTGGAGCGCCAGCTGAGCCAGTTGGCCGCTGGTGCGCGCCAGTCGCCCGTGATGGCCCCCATGGCCAAGAGCCTGAGCGAGCAGGAGCGTGCCGACGTGTCTGCCTATTACGCCAGCCTGAAGCTGCCGGTGAAGGCCGTGCGCGGCCCCTTGCCCGGCAAGAACGATGATGCGGGCGCATGGCTGGTCGAGCGTGGTCGCTGGGCAGACGGCATTCCCGCCTGTGCGCAGTGCCATGGCCCCGGCGGTGTGGGTGTGGGCAAGGACTTCCCCGCCATCGGCCATCTGCCGGCGGACTATATGCAAAGCCAGATCGACGCCTGGAACAAGGGCCAGCGCGACGCCGGGCCTCTGGGTCTGATGGGTGCGGTGGCCAAGAAGCTCACGGCCGATGACGTCAAGGCCGTTGCCGCCTATTACCAGCGTCTGCACAACCCCGCTGCCGCAGCAGCGCCCGCCAAGCCCTGAGGTCACCATGTCCCAAGCACAACAAGACAAGGCCAAGTCTTCCAATCTGGCTGAATACGCTGTCGTGGCCTGCATGTTTGCCGGTCTGGGCGGCGCTCTCTGGTATGGCATGCATGTCAGCAGCCCGGCAAAGCCCGAAAAGGCCCAGGCCGCCAAGGTGGAAAAAGCGGCTGACGCCCAGTCCGTGGTGGCAGTGGCCGCCAAGCCCGGAGCCTTCACGCCCCCCGGTGTGACGGACTACCCCGAAGGCCCGATGGGCGACTGGGTGCGCCGTGGTGAAGCCATCTTTACCCGCACACCGGCCAATGCCGTGGGCTTTTCGGGCAATCCCTTGAGCTGCGCCAACTGCCACCTGGACGCCGGTCGCCTCAAGGGCGCAGCGCCCATGTGGGGTGCCTACCCCATGTATCCGGCCTACCGCAAGAAGACCGACCACGTCGACACCTTTGCCGAGCGCGTGCGCGGCTGCTTCATGTACTCCATGAACGGCAAGGCGCCGGATGATGGCCACGACATTCTGGTGGCGCTGGAGTCCTATGCCTACTGGATGGCCAACAAGGCTCCCACGGGCGAGAAGCTGCCCGGCGCAGGCTTCAAGAAGGCCGGCGAGCCTCAGGAAACGCCGACCTATGAAGCCGGTGCCAAGGTCTATGAAGCCAAGTGCGCGCTGTGCCATGGAGCGGACGGCAAGGGCCAGTTTGTGGATAGCGTGGCCGTGTTCCCGCCGCTGTGGGGCAAGGACTCCTACAACTGGGGCGCTGGCATGCACGAGATCGACAAGGCGGCCAACTTCATCAAGAACAATATGCCTTACGGCAACGCCACGCTGACCGACCAGGAAGCCTGGGATGTGGCGACCTTCATCAACAGCCAGGAGCGTGGCCAGGATCCGCGCTTCAACGGCGATCTGAAGGCAACGGCCGAGAAGTACCACGCTGGCAAGTTCACCTTGTATGGCAAGGAAGTGAACGGCAAGGTGCTCAAGGGCCTGTAATCCGCCCAGGGCGACCGACCTGTAAAAAGGCCAGCTCTCGCAAGAGGCTGGTCTTTTTTATATCAAATCAGCCTTTAGTCTATGTATCTATTAGGCTATCAGCTCATATTTTGATAGTGGTAAAACAACAAAGCCCGGCAGGGCCGGGCTTGTGAATTCAAGGTGCTCAGAGCAATCAGCCCATGAACAGATAGTGATCGACCAGCAGGGCCAGGAACAGCAGGCTCAGGTGAATCAGCGAAAAGCGGAAGGTGCGGCGCGACAGCTCGTCCGAGTAATTGCGGTACAGCGCAATCGCATAGCCCATAAAGCCCGCGCCCAGCACCACAGCGGCGGCCAGATACAGCCAACTGCTCATGCCATACATAAAGGGCAGCAGGCCTGCGGCAAACAGCACCACGGTGTACAGCAGAATCTGCAGACGCGTGTATTCGCTGCCATGGGTCACGGGCAGCATGGGCAGGCCGGACTTGCGGTAGTCATCAACGCGGTACAGCGCCAGAGCCCAGAAGTGGGGCGGCGTCCACAGAAAGATGATGAGGAACAGAATCAGCGCTTCGGGGCCGACTTCGCCCGTCATCGCAGCCCAGCCCAGCACGGGAGGCATGGCGCCCGATGCACCGCCGATCACAATGTTCTGCGGCGTGGCGGGCTTGAGCACCACGGTGTAGATCACCGCATAGCCCACGAACGTGGCCAGCGTCAGCCACATGGTCAGCGCATTGGTGCAGACCCAGAGAATCGTCGCGCCAATCATGCACAGAATCGCCGAGAAGGCCAGCGCCTGCTGGCTCGACAGCTCACCGCGCGCCGTGGGGCGCCAGGAGGTGCGCTTCATCTTGGCATCGATATGGCGCTCCACCAGGCAGTTGAAGGCAGCAGCGGCCGCCGCCACCAGCCAGATGCCGACACTGGCCTCGGCCATATGCAGCCACTGGGCCAGCGTAGGCCAGCCAGGCACGGCCAGCACCATGCCGATCAGGGCGCAGAACACAATCAGCTGCACCACGCGTGGCTTGGTCAGCGCATAGAACTGGCTGATTCGCGAGGTGTTATCCAACAAGGCTTCACTTTGACTCATGCAATTACTCTTTGTGCGCAGCGCCTCAGACAGGGCGGGGCGCAGTTTTCAGGTCGCAAGCTGCTGCAGCGCCAGAACGCGTCACAGTCAGGCTCCAGACCACAATCGTTACCAGGGCAGCGGCTCCACCGGTGTGAAGCACTGCCGCAACCAGAGGCCAGTCCAAGACAACATTGGACAGACCCGTCAAAACTTGTAGCACCACAAAAAACGCCAGCATGCGGCGCTGCCTGGCAAGTGCGGGTGCACGGCGCATGGCGGCCCACAGGCCGGCCAGTGCAATCACCACCACATAGGCCATCAGGCGGTGCGTGTAGTGGATGGCTGTCAGCGCTTCAAAGCTGATGTTGCTGCCATCCTTGAGCAGGCCCAGCGGACGCCAGATCTGCACGGCCTGCGCAAAATCCATGGCGGGCCACCAGCTTCCCTGGCAAGTCGGGAAGGTGGTGCAGGCCAGCACAGCGTAATTGGTGCTGACCCAGCCGCCCAGGCTGACCTGAATGACTACCAGCGCCAGACTGAGCCACAGCGCAGCGCGCAGGCCCTTGCCAATCACGGCGGGCAACTGCCCGGCCTGCTTCAGACTCATGGCCGAGGCGGGAATGGACAGCAAGGCGAGCAAGCCGGTACCGCCCAGCAAGTGCAGCGTGACAATGGCGGGAAAAAGCTTCCAGGTCACCGTCCAGGCGCCCAGTGCGCCTTGCAGACAGACCCAGACCAGCGTGAACGTGGGCCACCAAGGGCTTAAAGCGCCACGGGCCAGCTCAGGCTTGCCTGCGCGGCGAGCCGCCAGCGCCTGACGCCAGGACATCACCGTCATCGCAATAATGAGCACACCGACCGTAGAGGCCAGATAGCGGTGAATCATCTCCACCCAGGCCTTGCCATGGGTCACGGGGCCGGTGGGCATGGCGGCCTGCGCTTCGGAAATCTGGGCATGGGCCAGAATGGGGCTGGACGTGCCATAGCAGCCGGGCCAGTCCGGGCAGCCCAGACCCGAGTCCGTCAGCCGCGTGAACGCGCCAAACAGCACCAGATCGAAAGTCAGAAACAGCGTCAGCACGCACAGGGCCTGCAAACGCCGGCTGGGGCCAGTGCCCCGGTTGCGCCACCACACCCAGCACAGCGGGCCCAGTGCCAGTAGCAGCCCAAAAGCCATCAGCTCCAGCGCGGGAGCGAGGTCATACAACTGCTGCTCGTTCATGCCTGCACTCCCGAATCTGCCATCGCCCCGGTCCTGGTCTGCGCGCCGCAGCAGGGCGGGCACAAAGCAGGCAAGGACAGATCGCAAAAGCTCATCAGCATGGTTGAACAGGCGCGGGAGGCGTGGTTGGTAGCTACAGAAAGTATTGAGGATCACAGCCCAGCGCGGCATGGGCGAAAACCTGCATGCGGGCTGGCAAGCCGGTGTGCAGCCGCCTTGGCAAGCTGCAGGCTGCCAAAGTGCAGACTGTTTGATCTTGCACAATTTTACCTGCGTCATTTGTGGCACAGCAGCTGCAACCCAAGTGTCCCTAATAAAGTCAAGGAAGGCAGGCTCTTGCCAGTACTTTGTGATGAAATTTCCGCGCCGAAAAAGCGGCTTGAAGCGCAATTTTTTCAGGAACCCCGCTTGGCTTGATGTACGATGACAGCCATTCTCACAGCCAAGCAGTTGTGAGCGCATCTCCGGCCCAGCGCCAGAATGCGGGTGTAGTTCAATGGTAGAACGCTAGCTTCCCAAGCTCGATACGCGAGTTCGATTCTCGTCACCCGCTCCAGTTGTATTCAGAAAGACAAGGCCTTTTCGGCCTTTAAGCCGCCTTCGGCTTACAACTTGAATACCCGTAATTCCTTGTTTCTCATAAACTTTGTTCATGAAGAAACTTCTTGGAGTCTCCGCACTGGTGCTGCTTCTATCGGGCTGCTACGCCGCAGGTCCCGGGTACGGCTATGGCTACAGTGATACCTATATCTACCAGCCCTATGGCGGTGTGTATTACTCGAACGTCTACCGGCCGGGCTATGTTCATCGTCCCCATCACATTCACCGGCCTCCGGTGCACCGTCCCCATCCTGGTCACGGCATGCACGGCGGTCACGGCTCGCGCCCCGAGGGACATCGGCCGCAGGGTGGCGGGCACCGTCCGGGTGGCGGTCATGGGCATGGCAAGCGCTGAGTCCGACCTGAACCGCAGGGCCGACAGGAAACCGGGCACTTTGACATATTCCCAGATGTCCTGTTAACTATATTGCTCCCATCCGCTGCAGGCGGATTCAAGGGGGCGGATATGAAGGCCGGTGTTATTTACGATGTGGTCGATCGCAGCGACCCCACTCTTCAGATTGGCTGGATCAAGGACGGCCAGTTTTTCAACGCCAGCAAATCTCCTGCGGTGTACTGTGCTGATCTGGCGGGCAAAAATCTGGTTGCCAGAGGACAGAACGAAGGAGTGGTGCTGGGGCAGATTGACGGCCTGACCATGAGCCGCAATGGCAATGGGCGGGTGTTTGATCTGGTGCCGCGCGCATCAACATAGATTAGATCGCGCGGCTTCAGGCGCTGCGCCGCTCAGCTCTTGATTCAGCCTTTAAGAAGGCGGATTTGCTGCCTGAGCAACTCCAGCACCTCGTCACGAACTGCGCTTTTGATGTGATTGGGGAAGAACAGCGGTGTGTCGCCATTGATGCGCATTTCCTTGCCGTCGTCGCTGTAGCGCAGCGTTCGCTCATCCACGTCCGATAGCGGCAGGCGCAGCGGGTCTTCCATCAGGTCCTTGGTGTAGAGCGCGCTGGCAGTCAGGGCGATGCCATAGGGGCCACCAAGAAAAGGAAAGTCGGCAATAGCCAGATGAATCGCCTCACCAGCGGGAATGCGGAACTTGGCGCTGACCTTGTCCAGCTTCTTGGCGTTTTCAGGCAGATTTCCCGCTCTGATCGTCTCGCCCAATCCGTGGGCAGCTACAAATTTTGCAAGGTCAATGGTCTGGGGTTGCAGGGTTTGCTGGCTGCCATGCTGCTGGTGGTAGGCAAGAACCGTTGCAATGGCGCTTTGCAGCAGGGCCAGAACTTCGCGCTGCCAGGTGTCCACATCGGCATCTTCCAGCTTGGCCCAGTCCTTCCAGCCTTTGAAGCGCTGGCCTAGTTGCTGGATGAAGGCAGGGATGTCCTGCGGGTTGCGCGGCAGGGCAAAAACCTGGGGTAGCGGTGCTTCGCCCATGACGCTGAAGTCATCCTGCATGTAGACAGCCTGATCGCTGAGCAAAAAACCATGCACATAGCGCGTGCCCGTAAAGCGGGTGGCGAGGTGGTAGCCCAGATAGAGCAGGGGAATTTCGTGCTGCGTCAGCGGCTTGCGTAGCAGCGTCTGCGCAAAAGCTTCGCTGAAGACCAGGGCAGCGTCTTCAAATTCGACATGGTTGGTCTGGTCTGGGAGAAAAGTACAGCCATCGAGGTGCGAGTCCTGGCAGACACGGACCATGCTTTGGCGCAAGGCCTCGGCATGCTGCTGAATATTGGCGGGCAGGGTGCCGACATAGTGTTGCCAGGTGCTGATCTCCATATGCATGCCTTTCTTGATGGTTTGGCTATTGATTTCAATTGATCATATTCAATAACTATCAATAAGCATGTGACAAAACGCGTGTGTTCTGCCGTTCTCGGCAGCATCATGCCCGCTTAATCGGGCTTGATCCAGCCAATACGGCCCTGGCCGCTTTCATTGAGTTCATCGACAAACGCCGTCGCCGCCGCTTCGGGCAACTGCAGTTTGAATTGGACCAGGCTGCTATGCGTCACTTCCAGAAGCTCGGCACCTGCCGCATCGGCCATGCGCCGCACCAGACCTTCCTGCGCATAGGGCGCCGTGCACTGCAGCAGTTGCATGCGCTGGATGGCGACTTTTTCGGCCTGCAGCAGTGCTTGCGCGATCGAATCCGTATAGGCGCGCACCAGCCCGCCCGCGCCGAGCTTGACGCCGCCAAAGTAGCGCACCACGGTGGCCAGCACGCCTTCAAGGTCCTGGTGGCGCAGCACATCAAGCATGGGGCGACCTGCGGTGCCGCTGGGCTCGCCGTCGTCCACGGCGGCAGACTGGCCGCCTGCAAGCAGTGCCCAGCAGACATGGGCGGCACCTGGGTGCTCGCGCCACAGCGCATCGACCACGGCCTGGGCGCTGGCGCGGTCCGTCATGGGTTGCACGCAGCCGATAAAGCGGCTTTTCTTGATGATCAGTTCACTGTGGGCGGGAGCGCGGAGAGTCTGTGGCATAGAGGGCGGCAGCATAACCGCAATCCACAGCACCGGCTGTCGCAGCGAGGGGGAAGACTGGCCGATATCTGATTCGTGCAGTTTTGACGCTTTTATGTCAGCTTGCCAGTCTGGTCATACGCGCAGGTCGATGCTTTCCCTACAAGAAAAAAGCAATGCCTAGCGTAAGCTTTTTGCAAAGGAGCGAGCCATGAACATGTCCACCCCCATCGACAAGGTTTTGAGCGAAAACACCTTTGGCCACGAGCACTTCAGCCCGCCGCCTTTGCAGCAGGAGCAGGAGGCACAGGCCATGCAAGCCGCAGGGCCGGAAGATGAATGGGAGCTTTTGCAGCGCATCCGCAATGTGGGTGAGTGGTGAGCGCCTGCGAATAGCTGCTGTTTTGAGAGCGATTGGCGGTTAGATGGCTGTTTTGCGGCTGAGCGCTCTGTACATTGACTTCTTTGAAACCGGCTGATCTGCCCAGGGTCTACCGGTTTTCGCTTTTCAGCGTGGACAATCAGCCTATTGCTGCTTGACCATGCCTTGCGCGGCGCGCCATGCCTGAATCTGATTCTTCCTTTTCTCCCAGTTCTCACTGGATGCTGTTGCCCGCTGGTGCGCAGGCGGCGGTGCTGCCCGTGGCGCTGGCCGATATCACCACGCTGATGGAGCGCGTGGGCCGCAGCAGCAGCGATGCCGTGGCCGAACAGATTCTGCATTTGCTGGGTCGCCATGTGCCGCTGGCGCAGTGCACGATTTTTTCGTTTCAGGGCATGGCCCGCCCGCGCGTGGTGGGTATGGGCGACCGTGCGCGCACCGGTGCGCTACCCATGATTTCGCAGGATTACAGCGAGCGCTTTTACCCGCTAGATGGCTCGCAACGCGTGATGAAAGCGGAGCTGGCGCGGCTGGCTGCCGACCCGCATGCCAAGCCGCGTGTGTGGCTGCACCGCCAGGCGCCTGATGATGTCTCGCACGCCGAGTACCGCCATGTCTGCTACACACAGCCGCGCATTGCCGAGCGCTTGTCGCTGCTGATGCTGCAGGAAAACGCGCGCTGGCTGTCCGTCAACCTGTACAGGGGCGAGGAGCACGGCGTGTTTGACGCCGCGGCCATCACGCTGATCGAGGCTTTTGCGCCGCTGGTCATGCAGGCCATGCGACTGCATTACGCGGGGCAAACCCTGCAGGACGACTTGGTCGGCCTGGTGCTGGCGCGGCTGGCACGGCGCTTTGAGCAGTTGACGCCGCGTGACCTCGATGTCGTGCGCGCGCTGGCGCAGGGGCTGGACGCCGATGCGCTGGCCCAGCGGCTGGGCATTACGCTGAGCAGTGCTCGCACCTACGTCAAGCGCGTCTGCGCCAAGCTGGGCGTGCAGGGCCAGCGTGAGCTGTTTGCCTTGCTCATGGAGCCTGCCGAATCGGTGGACGGCGCACTCTAAGTTTGATAGCTGACAGCCTATTAGGTATATGGACTAGAGGCATATTTGAGTGGACCCAATGCATGTCCTCATCTGGTGACATTGGCTGCGGCCTGCTTTTCTAAACTGCAGTCCGAGAACACATCAAGCGCACATCGGACGAATATCGGACGAGCATCAGACGAAGTGCGCCGCCACCCTAGAGGCGCAGCCAAGGAGACAAGAATATGCATCAGCCCCACGCGCAGCCGCGCAGCTCCATCTACTACGAATACAAGGTGCACCAGCCCTGGCTGGCATCCCGGCATCCGGGCGATCAAAGCCACCCCATTGTCATCGTCGGCACCGGCCCTGTGGGCCTGACCACGGCGCTGGAGATTGCACGCCACGGCCAGCGCTGCGTGGTGCTTGAGTCCGAATTGCAGGTCTCCGAAGGCAGCCGCGCGATTGTGTTTACGCGCCGCTCCATGGAAATTCTGCAGCAGGTGGGTGTGGCCCACCGCGTGACAGAGACCGGTCTGCCCTGGTGCTATGGCAACAGCATCTACCGCGGCCAGCGCGTGTTCCGCATGGAAAACGCCCGTGCCGATGACGACCGCTTCTTCCCCATGATCAATCTGCAGCAGCAGTATCTGGAGGAGTATCTGGTCGATGCCGTCGAGGCCCACCCGCTGATCGAGCTGCGCTGGGGCAACCGCGTGAACAAGGTCGAGCAGCTCAATGGCAAGGCCGTGGTGGAGGTCGATACGCCTGAAGGCCCGTATGAATTGACCGCTGACTGGCTGGTGGCCTGCGACGGCGCGCGCTCGGGCATTCGCACGGCGATGAATCTGCTGATGGAAGGTGCGTCCTACGAAGGCCGTTTTGTGATTGCCGATATCCGCATCGATCTGCCGCTGCCTACCGAGCGTCTGGCGTTTTTCGACCCGACCTGGAACCCCGGAAACACCATCCTCATGCACCGCGAGCCGCATGGCATCTGGCGCGTGGACTACCAGTTGCCCGCCGGTGAAGACCCCGAGGACGCGCTCAAGCCGGAATCACTCAAGGCTCGCATCGATGCGCAGTTGGAGATGATCGGCTTTGGCGGCACGCCCTGGGAGATGGACTGGAGCTCGGTCTACTCGGCCCGCGCACTGACCCTGCCCAACTATGTGCACGGTAGCGTGATTTTTGCCGGCGATGCGGCGCATATGCTGCCCATCTTTGGCGTGCGCGGTGCCAACACCGGTTTTCAGGATGCGCAGTCGCTGGGCTGGCGTCTGGCCTTGGTCGCCAAGGGCGTGGCCAGTCCCAAGCTGCTGGAAAGTTATAGCAGCGAGCGCGTGGGCGCGGCCCGCGAGATTGTGGAAGAAGCGGGCAAAAGCACGCGCTTTATGGCGCCGCCCACGCGGGGCTTCCGTTTGCTGCGCGACGCCGTGCTGTCGCTGTCGTTGAGCCAGCCTTTTGTCGGCCCGCTCTACCACTGGCGCACCTCGCGTCCGCACGAGTACGGCAACTCGCCCCTGAATAGCGTGGGCGACGACAATCAGCTGTTCAAGGCCGGTCCCGCCCATGGCGCGCCGCCCGTGAACGTGCGCTTTGCGGCAGACAACTATCTGCTCGACCACCTGGGCGCGGCATTCGATCTGCTGTACTTCACCGATGGCTCGCCCGTGCCTGCCGAGCTGCAACGCGTGGTCGACGGTGTCAAAGCCCGTGGCGTGGCCGTGCGCCTGATCGCCGTGACCAGCAAGCCTGCTACAGCCGTCGAGGGCGCCAATGTGGTGTTGTATGACGCCGAAGGCCGCTGCCGCAGCCGCTACGGCGTGATGGCCAACGGCGCGGCCTATCTGCTGCGCCCCGACCAGCATGTCTGCGCCCGCTGGATGGCGCTGGACGCCAACCGCCTGCAAGCGGCCTTCAATATGGCGCTGCCCGCCTGAGCCCAAGGAGCACAAGAATGAACACCCAAACTCTGGATATTGGCGGGCTGGAAACCGTCTACGACCAACTGGCCACCGCCATTGACGCCGTGGGCGCTGAAAAGTCCGAACTGCTGCTGGTCAAGCTGGCGCTGCTGGCGGCCAACCACCTGGGGGACGCCCAGCTGTTTGGCGAGCTGATTGCCACGGCCCAGCGCGATCTGTAAGCCCATCAGCGCTGAACGTGCCCAAGCCCATCCGCTGCAAGCGGGTGGGCTTTTTTCTTGGTTTGCTATTTTGTTTATAGCTGAATGTCTATTTGATATAAGGACTGAAGGTCTGTTTGGGGCAAATACCGCTCCGCCACAGTCGCGCTGCCTTCCGACAGCTGTGCAGAGCAGGGCGGCGCACACTTTGCGCCACTTCAGACCTGCACTGGCCGAATGGGCTGAACCGACCGGACTGGCCCCGCCTTCATCTCACAGGAGAACACCTTGAAACTGCGCACCACTTCATTGACGGCTTTGACCTTGACCGCTGCCTTGCTGGCCGCCGGACCGGCGCTAGCCAAGAGCGCCGCCAAATGGCTGGAAATCACCGCCCCCGTGCAGGTGGGTTTGAACCAGGCGGTGGAAAAAGCACTGGCTGTCACGCCAGGCCGCGCCATTGAAGCCGAAATGAAGGCGGGCAAAAAAGGCGCTGCGCCTTACTATGAAGTCACCGTGGTTTCGCACTCGCACGATGAAATCAAGCTCAAGGTCAATGCCATCACCGGCGAGGCTGTGGTGAACAAGAACAAGGGCAAGGTCGCTTTCAGGCATGACAAGCATCTGGACCAGTCCCACATCACGCTGATGCAGGCCGTCGATGCCGCCATCGTTGCCGTGCCCGGCAAGCCGCTGGAGGCCGAACTGGGCTCGGACTGGGGCAAGCCCAGCTACAAGGTCAAGCTGCTGCAGGCCGACAGAATCGTGACCGAGGTCAAGCTCAATGCCGAGACCGGTGCGGTGACGGCGACCAAGAAGGACTGAATGCAGTTCACCCAAAGCGCGTGAAGCAGCGCTTTTGCTATGGCTTTGAAAGTAGCCGGTGCTGGTGTTGATTGGGTTTGAGATTCAATTCGAATGGAGTTCCAAGCAATGAAAGCGCTAGCTGCTATGAATTTCAGAGTTCACACCATGGAATTGCAAGACCTTGCACGAGCAAGGATGCAGGGACAAACGTACACTGGCCGGTTCTTTCCCCGCACTGGCCGCTAGAGCCCCATCCACATGAACGCCCCGGTTGACGTTTCCTTTTTTCACCGCGATGCCAAACCGCTGACCAGCTACAAACCGTACTGGGCCAAGCGCTTTGGTCCGGCGCCGTTCCTGCCCATGAGCCGAGCCGAAATGGATCAGCTCGGCTGGGACAGCTGCGACGTGATTCTGGTCACGGGCGACGCCTATGTGGACCACCCCAGCTTTGGCATGGCCGTCATCGGCCGTGTATTGGAGGCGCAGGGCTTTCGCGTGGGCATCATCGCCCAGCCCGACTGGACCAGTGCCGAGGCCTTCAAGGCCCTGGGCAAGCCCAATCTGTTCTGGGGCGTGACGGCGGGCAATATGGATTCGATGATCAACCGCTACACGGCTGATCGCAAAATTCGCTCTGACGACGCCTACACCCCCGGCGATGTGGCCGGTAAGCGCCCCGACCGCGCCGCCATCGTCTACTGCCAGCGCTGCCGAGAGGCCTACAAGGATGTGCCCATTGTGCTGGGCGGCATCGAAGGCTCGCTGCGCCGTATCGCCCACTACGACTACTGGAGCGACAAGGTGCGCCGCTCCATCGTGGTGGACAGCAAGTGCGACATCCTGCTGTACGGCAACGCCGAGCGCGCGCTGGTCGAAGTGGCCCACCGCATTGCCGCGCGTGAGCCCGTGGAGCAGATTACCGATGTGCGCGGCACCTCGTTCTTCCGCCGTGCGTCGGAAGAGGGCTGGTTCGAGGTCGATTCCACCACCGTGGATGAACCCGGTGAGGTCGAGCCCCACATCAACCCCTATATGACGACCAGCGAGCAGGCGGAGGCCCAAGGCCAGAGCTGTTCAAAGGAAGATGCTGCGAAATCAGGAGCTGATAGCGCGGGTGCATCCTGCGCCAGCGGCTCAAATGATGCTCAATCAGTAGCCAACGTTCAACCGATCCAGTTTGTCCCCAATCTCTCGCTGCGCAGCAAGTCCAAGCTGCCGCCGCGCGACCACACCGTGCTGCGTCTGCCCAGCTACGAAGAGGTCAAGAGCGACCCGATTCTCTACGCCCACGCCAACCGCGTGCTGCACCTGGAGACCAACCCCGGCAACGCCCGCGCGTTGGTGCAGGCCCACGGCGAAGGCGTAACGGCGCGCGATGTGTGGATGAACCCGCCACCCATCCCGCTCACAACTGCCGAGATGGACTGGGTGTTTGGCCTGCCGTATGCACGCAGCCCGCACCCCGCTTATGCCGATGAGACCGGCAGCCACGAGGGCGCGACCAAGATTCCTGCGTGGGAGATGATTCGCACTTCGGTCAACATCATGCGCGGCTGCTTTGGCGGCTGCACCTTCTGCTCGATCACCGAGCACGAAGGCCGCATCATCCAGAGCCGCTCGGAAGACTCCATCATTCAGGAGCTGGAAGAGATTCGCGACAAGGTCAAGGGCTTTACCGGCACCATTTCTGATCTGGGCGGCCCCACGGCCAATATGTACCGCCTGGGCTGCAAGAGTCCTGAGATTGAAAAGCATTGCCGCAAGCCCAGCTGCGTGTTCCCCGGCATCTGCCCGAACCTGCACACCGACCACGGCCCGCTGATCAAGATCTACCGCCGCGCGCGCAAGTTGCCTGGCATCAAGAAGATTCTGATTGGCTCCGGCCTGCGCTATGACCTGGCCGTCAAGTCGCCCGAGTACGTGAAGGAGCTGGTGCAGCACCATGTGGGCGGCTATCTGAAGATTGCGCCCGAGCATACCGAGCAGGGCCCGCTGACCAAGATGATGAAGCCGGGCATTGGCAGCTATGACAAGTTCAAGCAGCTGTTCGAGAAGTTCAGCGAAGAAGCGGGCAAAAAACAGTTCTTGATTCCCTACTTCATTGCAGCCCACCCCGGCACCAGCGATGAAGACATGATGAATCTGGCCATCTGGCTGAAAAAGAACGGCTTCCGCGCTGATCAGGTGCAGACCTTCTACCCCAGCCCCATGGCCACGGCCACGGCCATGTACCACTCGGGCCGCAACACCTTGACCAAGGTGCGCCGCCAGATGCGTGACGAGCAGGAAGAGCGCGTGGACATCGTGCGCGGTGAAAAGCGCCGCCGTCTGCACAAGGCCTTCTTGCGCTACCACGACCCCAACAACTGGCCGCTGCTGCGCGAGGCCTTGAAGGCCATGGGCCGCGCCGATCTGATCGGTAACGGCAAGCAGCACCTGATTCCGACCTTCCAGCCGCTGGTGGACGGCAGCTATCAGAGTGCTCGCAAAAAGAATAGCACCTCGTCCAAGAGTGGCGCTGGCATTGGCTATACCACGAACAAGGATGGCAAGGCGGTGGCCGTGCGTCGCCGCTCGGACGAAGCCAGTCTGGAGCCCAAGGGCGATGTGCGTTTCCGCTCCAGCCAGCCGCAACCCGGCAAGATGCTGACCCAGCACACCGGCCTGCCTCCACGTGCTGGTGTGACGGGCAACAAGCCTGGCTTTAAAACCGCCAAGCCCGTCGCTGGCGGTGGCGGCAAGACGGCTGGCGGTGGTCGCAAGCCACGCTGAGACTGCGTGAAAGAGCGCTGATGCAAAAAGAGAGCCTCGCGGCTCTCTTTTTTATGTCTGCACGACTTGGCGGCTCAGCTCATCGCCAATGCTCCGCACCACTGGGGCAACTGGTTTTCCTGCGTGGGTGCAAAAAATTCGGCGTTCATCGGGCGGGGGCGGGCAATCGCATAGCCTTGCGCATAGTCCACGCCCATGGTTTTGAGCGCTTCGGCAATCTCGCGGCTTTCCACAAATTCGGCCACGGTTTTCTTGCCCAGAATATGGCCGATGCGGTTGATCATCTCCACCATGGCGTGGTTGCCCTGGTCCTGCAGCATGTCGCGCACAAAGCCGCCGTCGATCTTCAGATAGTCCACGGGCAACTGCTTGAGATAGGTCAGCGACGACATGCCCACGCCAAAGTCGTCGAGCGCAAAGCGGCAGCCCATGGCGCGCAGCGCTTGAATCAGCCGCGTGGCATTGCTCAGGTTGCCAATGGCGCTGGTTTCGGTGATCTCAAAACACTGAAGCCGCGCGCGATAAATGCCCGCGTCGCAGTGCGATAAATGCAAGGGCCTGAACTTTCGCACGACGAAAGAGAATTACAAAATCACCTGTCACAAAAGAAAAGCCGGCGTCTGCCGGCTTCGTTGTTTCTGCAAGCTATCGAACCGAGCACCTAGAACAGGCCAGCCGGCTCGGCCTCCCTGTCCCAGCTGTAGATCACCAGCTCGCCGCGCTCGACGCGGTTGGCACCACCTCCGACCGTGTAGTCCAGCGTGAGCGCCTCCATCTCGAAGTCCTTGAAGCAATCTCTGATTGCCGGATGGTCGTTGATACTGATTACGGCCTTGCCCTTGAGGGCTTTGAGCTTCTGGGCCATCAGCTCATACTGTTCCCAGGGAAACGGCACGCCATAGCCCTCAGTCTCCCAGTAAGGCGGGTCCATATAGAAGAGCGTGTGGGCGCGGTCGTAGCGGTCCATACAGGATGCCCAGTCGAGCTGCTCTATATATGTACCAGCTGCCATTCTCAGGTGCGCGGCCGAGAGGTTTTCCTCAATACGCAGCAGGTTGATGGCCGGGGCCGTGGTGGCAGTACCGAAGGTCTGGCCAGAGACCTTGCCTCCGAAGGATTGCTGCTGCAGGTAGAAGAACCGGGCCGCCCGCTGAATGTCGGTCAAAGTCTCGGGCCGGGTCTCTTGAAGCCACTTGAACACCTGGCGGGACGTGAGCGCCCATTTGAACTGGCGCACAAACTCCTCCAGGTGATGGGTGACCACTCTATATAGATTGACCAGGTCGCCGTTGACGTCGTTGAGCACCTCGACGTCTGCTGGGTGGCGCGCAAAGAACACGGCCGCCCCACCAGCAAACACCTCCACATAGCAGCTATGGGGTGGGAACCTCTTGAGCAGGAGGTCGACAAGGCGGCGCTTGCCGCCGATCCAAGGGATGATGGGATTTGTCATTTATCTCAGCTGATGGTCCTCGATGGGGCTCGGTTGGGGCGCTCGCGGCGCTCAGCTGATTGAAGGCCCCACACCTGGGGCATTTGATTGATAGGCGGGAGTACTCCCCCTCGCCCAACTTACGACGGCATGAGCCGCATCGTATTTCCTGCATTGCAAGTCTCTTTTCTGTGGCGAAACTCTGGTAGGCTCCACCGCACTCTGTACAGGGTGGCGGGTCTTGCCGGACTTGCAGGCGTGTTCTGCGGTTCGGGGCTTGGCCAGGTGTTGACGCACTTGACCAGGTCGCCCGTCTTTTTTTCGTCTATGTCATAGGCTGATCTCCATCTGGTCGCCTTCGACGCCAACTGGGGCGCCAGCGGTGACCGGCAACAGGGACACAGCCAGGCGCGTTCCGGCCGGGTATGGCGGCAGCAGCAGTTCACGGCCGAGGACGGTGATGTGGCCAGCGACGGGGACTTGCTGGCTGGGCCCGCCGTTCACTGAGACGCGGACATCGGCACCATGGGCCGCTTCCAGCTCCCAGGCCAGGCGCGTCCCACCATCGGGCAGCGGTGCGGCCGACAGATTGAAGGCCCTGGCCACGCGGCGCTCGCCGCTGGCCACCTCAGGCACTACACCCAGGCCCCACTCCAGTGGGTAGTACTGTTCATATTCATCACGGGCCGTCATGCGCACGCGCCTGGAGCTGCTGGGCTCCATGCTGATGATGCGCACGCGCTTACCGGGCGTCTGCTGCGGACCACCAAGGAACGTCCAGTCTTCGGGGGCTGTGTCCTCCCACGCCTCAGAAGCCTGCGGGTTCTGTGTGCCGGCGTCTAGCCAGCCTGGCGCGGCCGAGGCCGGCCAGTTGCCCACCAGGGTGAGCCGGCGCGTGCGGCCAACAGGCTTGGCGCAGCGCACGCTGAAAGGGTCACCGCCTGGCGGTGTGACCATCAGATAGAAGTCATTGCCGTCTGGTAGTTCCACTTCTGCGGACAGATCCACCCAGGCCACGCGAGTGCCGGTCAGGCCCAGGCCTACCAGGCGGCCGCTGAAAGCCCAGCGGGTCAGGTCGTGGCCCAGCTGGATGATGTCGCCCGTCGCCACAGTCAGCCCCATGATGGAACTCTCCCAGGTGATCGTGCGGCGGTGGTAGTACTTCGAGGCGGCCAAAAGATTGACCAGACGCTGAGCCTGGGCCTTGGGCATGCTGTACGTTGCCTGGCTGACCTGCTGATTGACGGGCAGCGTGACGCCCGGCACCTTGGCATAGACGGTGTCAGCCTCGTAATCGTTATCGGCCTGGCTGTATGAGAGCCCGAACTCGTCGACCGTGTCGTCCGTGATGTAAGCGATCTTGAACGTGCCCGCGATGATGTTGCTCGCTCCGAAGGCCGCCACCCAGGGCTGGCCATCTCTTTCCCACCAGACCGACAGCTTGCCGGGCGCCCAGGTTTTCCGGGCCCGGCCCGCTGCAGCGATGTCATCGAGCACGGTGCCTGCACTGCGCGCGCTGCTCAGCAGCATGCGGCAGGTCAGCTGAGCTGCAGCGCAATACTGCCCCCAGGCAACCAACGTGCCGTAGTCGATGCGTGCATTGGGCAGGCCGGCGCCGAATAGGCGCTCACCATTGCTGGCTGATGGTTCATCCAGCCATCCAGCCTGGCCCAGGTGAGCCGGCGCGGCCGTGGGGTTGAGGAAGCCGCCGCGCGAGAAATACAGGAATAGCCAGGCTGGATTGGTGCTAAATGTCCACTGCCAGGCACCCGCACCGACTGCCGGCATAGAGCCATCCCAGGGCGCCGACGAATTCCAGACCCAGCATTTATGGCGCAGCAGGGCCGAGTAGCGATCGATTCGGCCATTGAGCTGGCCTGTCGCCTTGACCATCATTCCCCGACGCAACTGAGCTGGGTACAGCGCATCGGTGTCGCGGAAGATCTTGAGGCGTGTCCACTCAATCTCAGCCACATTACTGGCGTCCGTGTACTCGGGCGTGACCCGGCGCACACGGAATTTGGCTGCAGCCTGGGGGAGCATGGCGGAATATGTCTCACGCAGCGGCCTGGTGCTGCCGTTGCTGAGAGTCATAGGAGAAAACGGCATTGGCTGCCAGACGCCTGAGCCCGGCAACTGGTACTCGGCAGCCACTTGGCACGTCAGGTTCCCAAAACCACCGCCCGTCTGTCGCAGCAGCCGGCCGGAGATATCTAACTGAACAAACCTGCCAGCCTGAGATCCCTGGCGCTCTATCCAGCCGCCATTCGCAACATTGGCGCTCTGCTCCAGGGCGCCGCCATCGACGGTCTGCACATTGCCGGGATAGATATCGGAGGGCCAGCCAGCGCTGGTATAGCCGCGCAGGACAGTGCGATCAGCCTGGCCAGGCGGCACCTGGCTGCTGTGCATCTCGATGGCATTGAACTGGCTGACCGAGTTCGCGCCGACACGCTCATCGGTGATAGCCAAGTCGCCGAACCCGAGATTGAACACGCTTGTCGCGCGCTCGGTGTTGTAAATGATGGTGTAGCCGTAGCGCACCAGGACGGGCAGCGGTGTGCCCATTGGATTCCAGGCCATATCAGTCCCCCCCAGTTTGTGGTGGATTGCTCAGCTCCAGGTAGTCCTCATAGGTTGTCACCGAGTCGAACAAGCCCTCGTGTCGCACAACGAACGTATGGGGCTGATTCACCGTGCCGCCGCCGCTGCTGGTGTAAGTACGGGCCGCCTGGTCGCCGTAGTACTCGACGGTGGTATCTCCCGACGTATCAGTGCGGATCAGTACCCAGGGAGCAATTACAACCATTGCCTCGAAACCGAAAGGCGGATGGGTTTGCGTTTCATAGACCGGGGTGTTGTTGATTACCTCGGTGGCCGTGGTGGGATCTGGCACGAACTCGCCAAATGGTCGGCCGGCATAGTCCGGAAACACGCGATGCTCGCCCAGCACCAGTTGCAGCGGCTCGTAGTTGCGCGCTGAGTTGGAGCCGCCCTCAATGCTGAACGCTGTGGGCGCGTCATCACCCTGGGCTGCGCCGGGACGCTTGGCGGCCAGGCTGCCGGCCAAGGCCGAGATGGCATAGGCGATGACGGCATTCACAGCAAAGGCCGTCACGCTTGCAATCGTTGCGACTGTAGACAGGGAAATGGCGGTCTTGGAGCTGATTTCCGCTGCCAACCATGCCCCAGCGGTTTCGCCAGCGAGGCCTTGCTGTATCACCAAAATGTCGGAGATCGCCACCGCTGTCGTATCCCATTCTTCCTGTGGGATGGGAACCCCGTTCAGGCCAACCCTTAGCAAATCGCCTTCAAGTCCGGCACGGCGAACAATGGATTGAATGGTCTCGCGCGGGCCAAGTGCGACCTGTAGCGTTTGCCTATCGCTTGCAGGCAATAGCGGGTGCGGCTGATACACCACAGTCAGTACAGGCATCAAATCCATTGGTAGAAACCTTCAATGCGATATCGCAGCAGCAAGCGAGACATGGGTATGCGAACGCTTTCACCGAATAGCGCATCGCTGTGAAGCACATAGGCAGCACCCTGAATCAGGCAATACAACCCAATATGGGCTCTACGGCCGCGCGCCAGCATCAGCACGCCACACCCATCTACTGGCTCCTCGATCCGCTTGGCGAAGTCAGCCTGGTGGCCCGTGATCAAAGCCGAACGGTGATCCAGATCGTCTACCTGGCGCCTTGGGAAGTGGATGTCAGTGCGGCCGAACTGCTCATGCAGGGCTCGTTCGACGAGTTGCGCGCAGTCCAGGACCTCGTGCGGGATATCTATATAGGAGTCAGACCAGTGCATCAGAAAAGCCCCGGAGCGGTTTCCGGCCGGTAGGTGTAAGCCACGGCCGCTTTGTTGAGAATGTCGTCGTAGCCGAGCTGGCCGGTCACTGCCTTGGTCGTAACTTCGACGTTTCGTAGATCCAGCGTCAGCTCGTCTTCGATGAAATCAGGGGCACTGCGCATGATCTGCAGAGCCGTGATGACGGAACCACGGCCGCCGTGGGTGCGCTCGAAGAAGGCGCCCACGCCGCCAGAAATGTTGCCAATGCTCAGTGCCGCTGCCGGCGTGCGGCCTTCCTGGTCGTCTGGCCAGGTGAACTCGAATTTGCTGGATAGATAGAGGCGGCCACGAGAAAGCACGTCCTGGTTGTCATTGACGAAGCACATGGGCTCGGGCAGCAGTGCATGGGCCAGCTCCAAGAGCACCAGAGGGCGCTCGGCCGGGGCCAACTGCTGGGCAGCGCGGCGATATCGGGAAGACTTGCGCGTGCTCATGCCCAGTACTCCAGCGTGAAGGAGGCCAGGAACTCGTCCAGCCGGTCCGTGATCGCCTTGTAATCGACAGCGCCGCCAACGATCCGGGCCCGGCGCAGCGTGGTGCCGCTCGGGTCTTCGATATCTGGCCAGGCGAAGAACCTTGAGCCCAGGCCCAGATCCGTCTTGCGCCAGGCCTCGAACTGCTGCTTGCGCGCCAGGCTGTCCAGGCGGTAGGTCAGCGGCACCTCATACCGTGCCAGAGACTGCACAGGGGCCTGCTCAATAAAGCCGTCCTCCATCTCTGTGCGCTCCACACCGCCCACGGGGCGCAGGGTGTAATCCGTCTCGAAGACGAGCTGGGCGTAGTCGGGGAATCGGGTGTATGCCATCAGTTGCGCTCTATTGCGGACTTCATGCCCCGTGTGATGGGGCCCCCACGGGTCGCATCAGACAGCACGATTTCGGCCACGATGCGGCCCAGCTCGTCACGAGTGACCTTTGCCTCACCTACTTGCTGCTTAGGTGTGCCCTGGTTCTGGAAGCGGATCTCCAGTGGCGGAATCTGACCAGGCATGCTGCCGCCGGCGGACGATACAGAGCCGCCCGTGGCAAAGCTCACACGCTGGCTGGCCGAAGCCAGGCCGCCCAAGGCAAAGCGAGGCTTGGGCAGCCGCAAGGTCCGCACCGCCTCCATGAACGGCAGACCGTAGTGATTCACGGCCTTCTCGGGCTGGATGAACTCGTTATTGCTCACGGCAATGGGGCGCTTGCCGTCGACCAATGCGGCGATGCTGTCGCTGGTGCCCGTGCCAGGGCCCACGATTCGCCCGCCGCCCGTCGAAGGAGATCCGCCCTCGGCAAACCCGAAAATCTTGCCGATGCTCCCAAAGATGCCACCGATGATGGTTCCACCGCCGCTCACATCAGGCGTAAACATATTGGTGAGCAGCCGCTTGATATCGCTGCGCACGATGTCACCGGCAATCTGGCGCAGGGTCGCGCTGGCGACCTCACTGAGACTCTTGAAGTTCGTCACGGCATTGGCCGCAGCATCCGCCACGCCGTCGATGACGGTATTGCGTAGGCGCGTGCCAAGGTTGACGACCACAGGCGTGGCACTGGACACCTCATTCTTGAGCTGGCCGATGCTGGTGCTCATGTTGTCAATGGCGACCTGTGCTTCGGGCGGCAGGCTGTTACGCACCCGCTCCAGCTCCTGGACGATGGATTGCAGCACCGGCACCTGGGCCGCACGGGCCTGTCTGATGCGTGCCTCGGCCTCGATCTGGCTGATCGTTCCCTGGGTGGCCTGGGCCTGTACGGCCTGCTCGATGACGCCGAGCTGACTCTGAAGGCGCTGTGCCTCTGCCAGCTTATTGTTGAACTCGGCCTGAGCAGCACCAGCCTCTATCAACAATTGGACCTGCTGACGGGACTTTTCAGCATCCGCAGGATTTTCTTGGCGACCAGCGGCGCGCAATTCTTCGGCATATTGGAGCTCCAACTGCTTGCGGATGGCCTCCCTATCAAACTGGCCCGTCAGGGCTGCTGTATCCACGCGAAGCCGCACCACGATGTTGGCCAGTTTCAACTCTTCAGCACGTTGCCATTTGCTCAGCTCACGCGTCGCATCTTCCTTGGACTGATCGAGCACCTTGAGCGAGGCACGCAGCTCGACGGCTCGGGCCCTGGTCGTGCCCTTGGCGTTTAGCTCCTGCTCCAAGGCTTCGCGTTGCGCGTCAATATCCTGATTGATGCCGGCCAGGCGCTTCTTGTAGGCCTCATCGATGCTGACGCGGCCTTCTTCCAACTGGTTGACCAGGAAGGCGTCGCTGCTCTTGATTGATGCTTGCAGGGCGCGCAAATTCGAGCGGATCTGCTGGATGGCTTCTTGCTCTGGGGTGTTGCCCTTGGGAGTGCGCGGATTTTTCTTGGCTTTCTCGTCGGCCTGCTTGATCAGTGCGTCCAGCTCAGCCTGAGTGATTGCCCCTTCATTGCGCCATCCCTGCCACTTCTCCTTGTTATCGGCCAGGCGCTTTTCTTCAGTTTCAGTGGCCTTCATGGCCGCCGCATACTCCTCCTGCACAGACTTTTTGCGGCGTTCCTTGCGAGCTGAAGCAGCCTTGTCGTCGGCCTCCTTTTCTTGCTTATCTCGTTGGGCATAAAGAGTGCTCAGCTCGCCTATTGCATTGTTGAGCAGTTGCGGCATCTGTTGATTGCCGGCGAGGTTCTTGCCACGGCGCTGCAGATCCGCTGCCATTTGGGTAACACGGTTTTCTTGCTCTTTGATCTGCTCTTCGAGCGTCTTCTGTTTGTCAATATTGAGAATCGCACCCCAGAACTTGCGCGCAACATCCGCCGCTGCATTCAATGCCCGCATCAGCACGCCGAGGTTTTCTGGCACAACGCGGCCGAAGTGGTCAGCAGCCTGCCGGCTCAGTTCGAGTTGGGCTTCCTCGACCCGGCCTTGCTCGACAAGGTCGGCAATGTGCCGGCGCTGTGTTGCCGAGAGGAAGTTGAACTGTTCATCCAGTTGCTTTGCAGCCTTGGCCGGCTCTGCAAACAGCTTGGCCAGAGAGCTTGCTGCGGCATCGATTGGCTGGCCAGTTGCAGCGGCATAGCCGTTGATGGCCTTGGTCAGATTGCCGATGACGTCGATGCCGAGGCGGCCGGACTGCACCATGGCCACGGCCGCGGACTCGGCTGCGCTCTTACTTATGCCGCTGACCTTGTTGGCCGCCTCGGCCAGGGCTTCGATGCGGCCCTGGGTCGCGCCGGCCGCGTTGCCGGTAGTTTGCACCGCCACATTGAAGGCATAGGCCTTTTTCTCAGCCTCAAGAAACAGCAGTGCCAAGGCGCCCACACCCAGGGCCAGGCCACCAATGGCCGCCTTGGCCGGCGATATCGCAGAGGTGATGGCGTTGAAAGCAGGGCCAACACCGCCGAATGAGTCCTTGATCTGTCCGCCTTGCTGGATGGCGACAAGCCAGATGGGCATGCCGCTGGCAATGCTGGTGGTGATGTCGGTGATCTGGGCGGGCAGCATGCGCATTGCAGCTGCGGTTTGCCCTGCAGAAACACCAAGGCCGGCAAAGCGTTGCTGAGCCAGGCCCATGAGACGTGTGTGCTGATCCTGCGTGATGAGACCACGGGCCAGGGCCGTATTCAGTTCATTTTGAGCCTGTGCTAGGCGGAAGGCGTCACTGGCTGCAGGGTCCAGACTGGCTATCAGCCGATCAATGGCGAGTTTTTCGCGGTCGGTTGCTTTGGCAGCTTCTTCAGATGCAGCGGCCTGTTGCTTCTTGAATGCAGCGAGCCTGGCTTCCTGCTCTGGGGTTGCAGCTGTCCTGGCCAGCGCTGCTGCGCGCCGTTCCTCGGCTGTTGCCGCCTGATCCGCTGCTGCCGCCTGCTGTTGCTGAGCTGCCGCCAGTGTGGCAGTGGCTGTGGCCTGCTCTTGGGTCGCCGCAGTGGCTTGCTTTGTTGCAGTCGCTGTTTCACTGGCCTTTGCCGGTGCAGCTGGTGGTGGAGCGCCTGGACCAGAGACCGAGGACACGTCGGCCGAGGCCTTCTTGCCTGCGTCGCCGAGATCCTCCATGTCGCCAGTCAGACCCTGCACTTGCTTGCGGGCCTCGTCCAGCTGCGCCTTTATGCGCAACGCAATGTTCAGCTCTTCACTCATGGGGCGCATGGTCTCGCGCCTGGCCCATCAGCAGTAAGTAAAGCGTTTTACAGTTTGCCCATGAAAAAGGGGCTCAGATTGAGCCCCCTGCAAGTGCGACGGCCGTGTGGGCCGCCTGGTGTTGTGCGTGGCGTTCGGCCTGGTCGCCGATGGCCTGCAGATAGCCTTTCAGCTCGTCGATGCTGTAGCGCCGAAGCTGTTGGCGGTCGTGGCCTGCGGCGATGAGCTGCTGAGCAACGGCGAACCAATCGACATCAGCTTCGCCTGGATCTCCTTGATCGCCTGCAGGCGCTGGGTAAAAAAACTGAGATTTTCCTCCAGTACCACATAGACGGCTTCGAGCACCATGGCTATAGGCATCGCACGCACATCGGCCACCGACATGGGCTTGGCCTGGCCATCCTGGACAGGCGCCAGGCAGGCTGCGAGCAGCTTCTCCAACGCCAGGCGTAAGGTCGAATCGCCCTGAAGCGCCTTGAGGCTGGCCATGTCGAACTTTCCGCCCTGCATGCCGATCAACCAGTCCCCGAACTCGAATGCCTCGCTGAAGACCTCGAAGGGAACCTGGCTGACCTCGAAATCGTGGCCAGCAATAGCTTTGAGTTCAGGCTTCTGAAAAATGCTCATGTCCAGCCTCACGCCACGCCATACTGGCTCTTGAGTGCAGCGACGAGATCCGCAATTCGGCCCTTTCCGTAACTGGACGCCAACTGCGATGCACTGAATAGATAAAGATCACCCACGCCAGAGTCACGTAGGCTGCTTGCTGTCAGCGGATAGCCGATGGTCACTGCGGTATTGGCGTCGACAAGGTGCTTTGTCGTCTTGGTGGCTGTGACGTATGCGCCGCCGTTGAGCGACAGCGAGACGATTCCCGTGTCATCGTTCCAATCGGCCACGACAACTCCCCAAGTGCCGGCTGCTTGGTTAGGCACCGACGCAATGGGCGATCCAGAGTCACCACCACAAGACACGGTCAAGTCAGTGTTGGTGCTGTTCACCTGACTATAGGTGCGCGCCATCGTACCCAGCAGCGTATTGCTCTTGATGGTGTTGAGCCAGTTGGTGACAGCCGTACCAGTCTTGCTGTCAACTCCCATGTAAATCGCCATCACTGCGCAATACGAGGCAGTGGCTGTCCCGTTGGGCAGCGACAGAGCTGCCGCGCCGTTGGCGCTTTGACCGATTGCAGGACGCGAACCCAGTTGCTTGATCGTGAGCGTCGACGCCGCCGACCCCGTATTGAGCAGCAAAGCCCCCGTGGCCCGGCAGCGGCCGCTGATGCCACCACCTACGTTGGCTTTGAGAGAGCGCGCGGAGATGACGTGCTTCAGATCCGGCATGCGTGCGGCGATCTGATCTGCGGTATTCATATCGATGCGTGCGCCGCCGTTGCCGCCTGCATTGACGCCGGGAAGGATGATGAGTTGACCTGGCATGAATTGCTCCTTCAGATAGTGGTCACGTTGATGCGTTGATGGCAGGCCCAGTGGTAGATCTCGGAGCCATCGGAAAATGTGCTGGGCACGCTGGTGCGCAGGCAAGCACGGGCGCCCGTGGTCGGGCCGCCTGCGTTGCCGGAGATTCCCAGGTCCGCGATGCCAACTTGCGGATCGGCACCGGAGGGGATCTGATCGAGCGTCAGGGTCACTGTGTTGTCGGCGTTGACGACCACCCGCGTGATCGCCGCGCTCGATGTTGAGTCGATCCAGCGCAGGCCGAGGTTGCCGGGGTCGGACACGCGCTCGGTGTCGGCGACCAGGTTGCCCAGCGGGGTGTGAAAGCGCAGCGTCACCTGGGTACCATTGCGCACGGCCGAGGTGCAATGGGTGGGCAACCAGGGCTCGCCCGCGAGCAGCTTTTCTGCGGCCACGGCGTGCATCTTCCCGGCCGCAATGCTCTCGGCGCTGTTGATGTGCACGCCGTCTGCATTGGTCTTGAGCCAGTATTTCGGCCCCGCGCAGTAGAACTTTCCCGGCTGATCTATTGCCGCCTGCAGTTGCTCCAGCGGTACAAAGCTCGTGGCCACGCCATAGGCGGTCCAATTGGAGATCTGATCCAGCAGGATCGGCACCTGGCCGGCCTGGCCGGAGATAGCCGCGATATCGCTGGTGTAGTCGGCCTGCAGCTGCAGCAGCGTTGCCGCGTAGAAGCCAGCCGCGGACTTGCAATCCTTCTCACCCTGTATCCAGTCAATGAAGCCTACGGCGTAAGGAATACCGTCTGCATCGCATTGGAGCTTGGCGCCGGTGACAGTCTGCAGCGAGTTGTCGTAATAGACCGTGCCCTTGTTGAGCTCCGTGATGCTCTTACCGCCCGACGCATGCAGCGATGTGACGGTAAACGCATCCGCCGGGGCCATGCAGTCAAGTGCTAGCCGATTGGACATCTCGATCACGGGTGCTTCCCCGATCACCGAGCGCAGCGGTGCAAAAGGGCCAACTTCGGCCGGCAGGATCGGCGTCGCGGTGTCGGTCTTGCGGGCACCGAATGCTGGGGCCAGCACGCGATTGACAGCTGCTGGGCGGGTGCTGGTGGCAGCGCCATTGTTCCCCACAGCCAGGGATTGGCCGCTGGCGACGATGTGGACGCACCGCAGGGCAAAGGGTGCGTACTTGGCACCCAGTGCTGCGGAGCCCTTGACCACGCCGCCGGCTTGCCGAGCAAGGTAGTTGACGGTGCCAGAGGCTACTTCGGGCGCCCAGGCATCGCCGGTCGATGTCAGCTGATAAGGCAGACCATCGATGAATGCCCAGACGCTGCGGCGGCCAGGCTTTCCTTGCGCATAGACCGAGACATCGCCACGGGTGCCACCTGGCACCAGTACACCATCCCAGCGCCGCGCAAAGAGGATATTGCCCTCTTCGTCGGCCCAGACATGCGAATACTCGCCATCCAGCAGCCGGGCCGCGCCGTTGATCGTGGCACCATCCCAGCGGTAGGCGACTAGTAGATCGCCGGTAGTTTGGTCGATTACCGCATAGCGATAGCGCGGGTCAAGCAGGTCCGCGCCGGGCAGTTCGTCGGTCACAAGCTTGCCGAAGCCAGAAGGCTTGACGCCAATAATGGGCACCTGGTCATCGCCTGCGATGGCATAGGGCCAGTCGCCGAAGTTGCGCAGCGGCATGCGCTCCGCTGCTGTGGACGCCTTCGCGTCTACACCATTCAGATCATCTGCCGTTTCTTTGAGCGCAACGCCTAGGCCATCCACATCCAACTGGTTGGCGGGCTGGAACGCATTCCGCACCCAGGTGGCACCAGTCCAGGTATAGATCCCATTGATCGGGTGCTCGGCAGTATGGCCAGGGTCATTGGTAACGACCCCTTGAGAGCCTGCAGGCTGTGTCGTATCGGCCTGCATGATGGCAAGCGTCAAGTAAGACTTTTCGTTCTTCTGGGTGATCACCTGCCAGCCAGAGCCGATATTGACGTACTCGGTCTTGTTGACCAGTTCGATGGCACGCATGCCCATTCGTGCAGGGTATGTTTGCCAAATATTGACATTCAAAACGGCATAGGTGCCATTCGTGAAAATCTGGCCTGCACCCTGGCGGGCATCGGTTGGGAGCGCAGTTGCAGCAGGTACAGGTCCAGCCAGGGTATACAGCGCCAGGTGATCGTCGATAAGGCGCAGATTGGCTTCCATACCGTTAGGGCCAGCGAACGGATCTTCAGTCGGTGCAAAGCCCGCATAGATCCCTCGGGCCAGCTGTGTGTTGGACATGCCGTTATCTCTTTTCAGTTTGTTGTGTATGCCGCACGGGCCAACTCGAACCAGGCAGCCGCACGGTTTGGACGGGGTACGGGTCGCAGTTGCAAGGTGAGCCGGATGCTGCTGGCAGATTGCTCCAGCAGCGTCAGCCCGCCATCGAGCACAGGGCGGCAGCGGTAGCACTGCAGGCGCACAGGCTTGCCGTCTGCCTTGTTGATGCCGGCGTAGGCCAGGCCGATCTCGGAGTCGCCGCCATTGCCGGCGTCGAGCTGCTCGGCGCTGTTTTCAGATGTGCTGGTGATGCGTACGGTCGCGCCTTCCGGCGCAGCCAGGCCCTGCAGCAGCTCGATCCCCCAGTCGCCCCGGCGCCACTGCACGTCCTCAGTCCAAGCTGTCCAAGAAGGAACCACGCGTACAGTCTGGCGACAGTCCACCTGGTGCGGCGTCCACAACATGGCGCCAGCGGGCAACAGCAGGCCGGAGACGTCGACCGTGGTGGTGATGGGAGCGCTGGCCGTGGCCAGGCGCTGCGCGTTGAGCGCCATGGCCAGGTTGGCTGCGCCATGGCCATAGAGCTGGACAGACACAGAAACGCCATCGAGCACGGCATTGCTGCGGCTGTCCCAGGGGCTTGTGCGTAGCCGGCGCACGTCGGGAGTCACGACCAGGCCGGAAGCATTGCCCAGGCATCGACCTGGTGGCATGCCGGTGGCCCAGTCACGCATGGCCGGGCCGGCATACAGCATGCCTCTGCCCAGGTAATGCGGGTTGTGCTCCTCAAGATTCATTGCGCCGGCCCGTCAGATCTTCAGCGTGCCGTACTGGCTGAAGGGGTTGGCCAGAGTGCCCATCGGTCGCGTACGGTCGCGCTCCACGGTCCCCGTCAGCTGCAACGTGGCCACGTTCTCGCTGATCACGTTGACGGTCGCGGCAGGGCCAAAGGCCACCTTGAAGAGGTCAAACTGGGTAGCCTGGATGGGCGTTTCTGCCACGTTGAAGCCATCGAAATGGAATGCCATGGCTTGGGGTGGCGCAGAGTACAGCTGGATCAGGTATTGGTCGCGGCGCGTATAGCTCACATGGATATTCGCCACACCCTTGCCCGATGCAATGGTGGGTGCGGGGATGGTGCTGCCCTCCAGGCTCTTGATAGAGCCCGCAGCGGTGATCTCGTAGTCCCTGCCGGCCAGGTATGTGGTCTGGCCATCCACGCTTGTGACAGTGATGGCCACGCTTTCGTCGACCAGGTGGTCGAGTGGCTCCACGGTGCCAGGCCAGAGCACATGCGGCTCGTCGACCACTGCAGTCGGCTCGATTTCCACGTCTTCGCCGCTGCCATTGGCCGCCAGCGACCAGTTGCGGGGCGAGAGGCATCGCAGAGTCAAGGCGATGGTGACGGTGTCCAGCTCACGAATCGTGCAGGCTGTGCCACCAGAGGGAGAGGTGTAATCCTTCACGCTCTCGGTGTTCTCCGTCGCGTTGATGGTGAACTCAGACGTGTTGCCCACTGGCAGGAAACCGGCTGTCCGTGCCAGACGCGCAGCGTAGTTGACCAGGCTGATCTCGCCACGGCCCTTGAAGCAGCAGAAATTGCGTGTGCCCATAAATAGCTCCTAGATGTTGGGTAATGGGGAAGAGGCTCAGCCCTTGGGCTTATCAGCCTTACGGGTAGCGGTGTCATCGCTGGCATCGGCTGCGGCTGGCGCGTCGGCTGGCTCTGCAACTGCGCCCATGCCCTTGAGCGTTTTCAACTGGCTTTCCGAGACAGCCTCTCTGGGAAGGGGCTGGCCTTTGGGGATGGATGTCACCTTCCCTTTGGCGTGGACGATGACGGGCAGAGTGGTCTTGAGGCTCATGGCTTCTCCAGGTTTCAAATGCCGCCGTAGCGGATAAAGGCGTATTTGTCGGACCACCACAGCAGGCCGTCGCCCTCGAACTGCACGAGAGCGCCTTCGACAAACTGCAGGGGATCGGACTTCATGCCAAAGGGTTGCCAGCCGGCCAGACGTGCCTCGACCTGCTTGCGAATGGCTGGCAGGCTGCGCAGTGCTGCATCGCCGGTTGGATCGCTCAGCTCGTCGACCACCGTGATGACTTCGATGAGCTGCAGACGGCCGCCACTGCTGCCGCAGACATTGGTGGGGTCGAAGCGCTGCGAACGGTCAGCGCTTGGCATCACATAGACCGCTGGCGGTCTGGCGTGACCACGCATGGCGGCAGCCAGGTCAGCAGCACCGCTGATTTCCATGACGCCAGCGACCTCACCTTGCAGACGGTCGGTAATGAAAGAGACTTCCATTCCGACCTCTATCGAAATGCCTTGAGCTGAGCACGGCCAAAGACTGGTTCTGCCGCAGCAAATCGCACGTCAGTCCCGCCATTCAAAGCCTTGGCCTCGGGGTCGGTACCGCCCAGGCTGTACTTGCCTTGGACAAGCCAATCGAGCAGCTTCATCGCGTCCTTGTAATCACGCACGACGGGGTCTTTGTCGTCGGTGACGCGGCTCTTGTTGAGGTAGTAGCGGGAGATCGCGCGCGACCAGGACGTGAGCACGCTCTTGCCGGTGCTGGTGGGAGGCAGCTCCAGAGGCAAGGGATAGCCACGTTTGGCCAGGAATCCGTCGATCACCGCATCGGCCTCGGCCACAGCGTCCTGGATGCGCTTGAGCGCTGCATCCGCAGATGCCTGCTCTTCGGGTGTCCACTTGCTGCGGTCGAGGCCGCGCAATGTGGCGTCCATCAGGGCCTCATCGCGCACCGGCTGCATCAGTGTGCTGGCGCACTGGGCCAGCTCGCGCGGGCCTGGGCGCTCGGCCAGTTCAGTCAGGGTGATGTACGCCATGGACGATCAGCCCTCGGGGGTCTCGTCGCCGGTACTTTCGGTGCTGCCGTCGCCGTCAGCATCGTCGCCAGTCACGCGATCTGCACTCTGCAAGGTGGCGACATCCTCTTCGGGCACCTCCATCTCCAGAATGACCAGCATCGGCTCACTGCGCAGCAAGCCCACCTGGTGGCGCGTGAGTTCATTCAGTGGCACCGTTGTCGTGCCGTGCCAGGCACGCCCGGCGCGGCGGAAGCCATCCTTCTTGCTGATCACCTGCAGCACCTTGCACATTCCGGGAGACGCCGCCTCTGCGTGGTGCGCCTGGGCTGCCAGGGAGATCGCTGCGGCAGCGGCGAGCGACGCATTACGGCCTCGGGTATTCGATTTGGCATTCATGTTTCTTGATCCTTGAAGGGCGTTGCGGGTTACTGGGCCAGCCAGGGGCAGACCACGACCTTGGCGGTGTTGGCCATCACGTTGGAGGCGCCATTGCCCAGGCGCTCGGCCTTGGTCACTTCCAGTGCTTGGCGTTCCAGCGAGGGAGGCACCCACAGCTCGCGGCTAGAGATACGCAGCGGCTTGCCGTTGTCGCCCTGGAAGCTCTGCTGCTGGGCACGGGCGTCGGAGTAGGCGTCCAGGGTGAGGTCTTCCTTGGATGCGAATGCCAGTTGCCAAAAGCCAAAGCCGGCATTGCCACGGCCATCAGCACCCCAGACGAACTCATTGCGCTTGAACACGTTGTCGTCGGTCAGGCTGGTCTTCGCCGTGAAGGCGTAGTCGCGGCGCTTTTGGTAAATGACGGGCTTGAGCACCTTGCTGGTGTCCAGCAGATACCAGGCGGTGCCCGTGCCGCCCTGGAAGTTGCTCACGCTCTTCTGGCGGCCAGGCATGCCCACCGGGTGGTCGGTGTCGAAGAAGTACTGGCCGTCATAGCAAGCGGTCGTGAAACCCGCATTGAACAGATCGAACACCAGCTCGTCAGGGTGTACGGCCGCGTCCTGGCCCAACTGCTGCATGGGCAGTTTGTAGACGCCGTATTGGTCGTCCTCGATCTCTTCACGACCCACAGTCACCGTGTTCTCGAAAGTCTTGTTCTTGATGGTGTAGTCGTGTGCCTTCAGGCGTTGGTAGTGGCGTTCACCGACCCATTCGCGGAACTGGGTCATCTTGCCCAGCCAGCCGTAGCCAGTGCTGCTGGTGGTGCTGGGCACCATGCTGGCGAGCTGGGACCACATGGGGGCGGTCTGCTCGATACCGCTCTGAAAGGCGGCACTGAAGGCCTGGTTCAGGATTGCGAGATTGGAGTGATTGACGATCATCTTGAGGTTGCTCCTAGATGCTGGTTTGGGAATCAGCGGAAATCGACCCAGACACCGTCGGCATCCACGTCGAAGACCTTGCCGGCTGGGCTGCGAGTGCCACCGCCGTCGGTCTTGGCCACGGTCTGGTCGTCGACGATGTAGCAAGTGCTGCCCAGGTCGGCCAGGGTGATGGCGTCGGCCGCAGCCGAATTGCCCAACTGGTGAGGCATGCGATTCAGGCGCACACGGATCGCGCCGGCAGCGCCGTTGCGGTTGTCTGCGCGGTACTCGGCAACGCCTGCGCCCTTCAGGCCCACGGCGGTGGAGCCAGGCACAGCCAGGCCCGCCGCATTGATGGCCACTAGGGAGCCGTCGAAGATGACGACATTGGCGGCCACAGTGGGCTCAATCTGGGCACCGTCACGGCGCAGCGTTGCGCGGTCTTGGTTGAGAGCAGTCATGGGTCGACTTTCTGGAAATGGGTTGGGAAATCAGGCCGCCGCTTTGCCGGCGCCGCCCTTGTATTCGTCGGCCGACATGCCCATGGCAGTGCAGACGGCCAGCTCGTCCTCGGACAGCTGAGCATCACCACGGGCCAGTGCCGGGGCCTTGCCTCCGGTCTGTGTGGCAGTCAGCGCAGCAATGGGCTTGGCAGTGCCTAGGAAAGCGGTGAGCTGAGCGATATTGGTTTTGCCCAGATCTCGCGCCCAGGCTTCCTGCGCGCCAGGCATCAGGCGGCCATCGGCGAGCGCGGGCTCGACCAGGTCGTTGACCTGGCGATCCAGGGACTGGGCGGTCAGTGCAGCCAACTGGGTCTGCATGCCTTCGACCACGCTGATGGGGACAAACTTGGCCGGATCGGGCGTTGTGGTGCTTGCAGAGCGCAGGCTGGTGCAGGCGGCGGTGACAGCCTCGGGCGTGGCATCGGCCGGCAGGTTCAGCGCAGTACAGGCAGCTACGGCGCGCTCTTGCAAGGGCTTGAGAGGGCCTTGTGCCGTTGCGGCGGCAATGGCGGCTTCTTCAGAGGTGGTTTCGGGCAGGCCCAGCAAGGCCAGCACGGCTTTCAGCAGAGGATTCACGGATTGCTCCTGTGGAAGGTTGGCGGGAAGAAAGGCCGCCGTTGCAGCAGCCATGAGGGAAAGGGGTTGCATCCCGTGGATGCCGGGGTCATTGGTGAGCGCACCCATGCGGACATCCAGGACCGTGCCGTCCAGCCGCGAGTACTCAAAGACGGGCGAGAAATAGAGGTATTCCTTGGCGTCGACCGCTGCACGTGCATTGGCGGTAAGCGCGACGATGCCGAACAGGCCCTGGCCATCGATCCAGCGCAATTCCTTCAGCCAGCCTGCGGCCGGGGCTGGCTGCCCGTTCTTTTCTTTGTTGAGGGTCTGGTGCTCGTAGTCGAGAACTACGGGTTGATTGCGAGCGACATTGCGCGCAATGACTGCCTCGGCGCTAGCAGCGTCGATGCGCCAGCTGGGCACGTCCAATTCACGACCATCGCTTGGGCGGAATTCACCAGCGGGGAAAAACTGAATGAGGGTGAGCCCGTCATCTCCGGCTGCAGGAACCTGGAATGTGCACGCGGCCACTGCAAGGGCAATTGCTGCTGTGGCGGTGCGGCTGGCGGTTTGGGAGTGGGCTTTGGAAGGCATGGGCCGCACTGTCGCGCGGCGGCCCCTGGCGCATGAAGTAAAGCGTTTTACTAATTACGGCGCATCTAGGCCGGGGAGGTTCTGCTGGCGGCCAAGAAAGCGCTCGCGCTGCCAGGCGTCCACAATCTGGCGCACTCGCATAACCGTCAGGTTGTACTCGTCGGCCAGGGAAACATAGTCGCCCCGGAACTTGGCGCACATCTCGCGGTCTCGCTCGCTCAAGTGGAACACCGTGGACTTGGAGAGGTAGACATTGCGCCCCCCTTTCTCTTGTGCCAGGTGCTGCAGCTGCATGGAAGCGACACGGGCCATTTTCTGCAACACGTCCAACCATGTCCCTGTCGGCTTGGTGTCGCCGCAACGGCTATCGGCGGTGACCAGGGCTTCATACAGGCAGAAAGCCACGTCGCGCATCTCATCGGTCAAACCAATGGGGAGCTGCAGGTCGAGCACAGCGGCCTCGGCTTTTGTCATGCGGCGGCGGTTACTCATTGCCACGTACCTCCCAGGATTTGAGCGCCTCGATCAGCGTGTTGAGCTGCTCGCTGTTGGCAAAGCGCAGCGCTGTCACGCCAACAGTGCGCTGCACAAAGTGATCCAGGGCTTTTGCGCTGTTATCGCGCAGCTTGCCGTCGCGGTACAGCTGGTGCCACAGTGCCCAGACCTTGCGCTCGCGGGGACTGGCAGCAGCCTTGGAGCGGGAAAAAGATCTGCGGCGTACGGGCGTGGCCACCCCGGCTTTTTCGGCCAGGCCCTGCAGGTGATCGCGCACGGCCTCACGCTGCTGCGGCGTTAGGTCTTTGCTGCTTGACTTGCCCGTGAGATTGGACAGCAGTGCGCGGTAGTCGTCATCAGAGAGCTGCAGCTTGCTCTTGAGTGTGTGGATTGCGGCAATGTTGTTGGTCATAGGAGGGAGTGAGCAGGAGATGGGCGAAAGAGTCGGAGGGGCGGATCTGCGGTGGAAGCGGGGTTTTGCGACGGGATGCTGGCGGGCGTATCAGCTCTGCGTAACAGGCTTTGCAGTAGCAGTGCAGCCCGTACTTCCCGCGCGAATCGCTGTAGAAAAACTCCAGGTCTGCGGGCCAGTCTTCGTCGCAGTGGTTGCAGTGCTTTTCCAGTTCTGACGGCATGTTTTGATTTCCGGGCTTTTGAGGGGCTCGCAGCCTTTGCTGCGGCATCCCCCTGAAAAAATCTTTTGGAACGTTTTGGAACGGGTTTCCGGGCCTTCTGTCGCTAAAACGGAGCGGCATCCGGTTCCGAATCTGCGGGAGCAGCCTTGGGGCCGGTTGTCGTCGCCTGTTTTGACAGTGAGGCGGGCAACTCGCCGAGGCCGGCGCGGCCCTCGCCGCCCAGGGCTTCGATGAGATCCGGGAGCATGCGCGACAGCTCGCCCGTGGTGATCGCCACATCGGTGTCGAAGCCGCCGTCGTCCTGAGACTGCCCGTCCATCACCGCATCCAGCAGCGTGATGCCATGCAACTGCAGGTTGTCGGTGAGCACAAAGCTCACGCGGTCGTCCCAGGTCATGGCCAACTTGGTCGGCAGCTTGCCGTGCTCGATGTGCTCGCGCACCTCGTCGATATCCAGGGGATGGCGTGCATAGCGCACCACGGCCTTGGACTCGTCAGCCGCTACCAGCTCGCACTGGCGGTCAATCGAAAAGCCCGCAGGTGGCTCCTGCGTGAGCAGCCAGTGGGCCATGGCCGCCTGTGGGCTGGTCTGTGTATCGACCAGGGCCAGCGCAAAGCCTGGCAGGCCCTCAACCAGGAGCGACACGATTTCATCGGCACGGCCTTGCGCGCTGGTGTCGAGCAACAGCAAGCGGGCCTGGGGGTCGATCCAGACCCACATCGCGCCCTGTTTGGTGAACGCCATGGGCAGCAGATCCAGCTTGGCTTCGTCCTTGAGGTCGCGCTTTTCCTTCTTGCCGGGCTTGCGGCCTTCGGCTTTCTCGATGGCGTCTGCCTTTTCGTTGACTTTGCGGTTGAGCACGCTGGCAGGCAGCAGCTTTTCCTCGGTCATGAAGCGCAGCATCCACTGGCCGGCGACGGATTCGGCCAGCAGACCATGCTGTTCGCCGCGTGGGGACACCCAGCCGACCGAGCGCTCCTGGGTTGCGCCACACTCGGCAAATAGGGTCTTTTGCAGAGCAGCCTCCAGGGCCAGCAGGTCAGGCACCCAGGTGGGCGCAATGCGGTAGGTGATGGCGTTCTTGATCATTCGATGAACTCCGATTCAGTGTCTTCTTCCAACACGTTGAACTTCACATCCGGCACGCGTGGGTGGGTGCTGCAGTGCTCACTCAGCAGGCCCAGGCCATCATGCTGATAGCCCCCGCCGTGGTGAGCCGCCATTTCAGCGGCGTACTTAAATACGTCCTCTATGCCTTCGATTTGCCAGAGACCCTTGCGAAACTCCTCCAGGTACTGTTCTTGGCTGAGGTCGCCAAAGACAGCCGGAGTCAGCTCGATCTCAATTTCCTTGGTGATGGTGACGCGCACCTTGCGCTTCATTGGTTCGCTCATGCTTGCTCCCGATTGATCCAAAGGCCATGCGTGTTCTTGCCCATTTGACGCAGCACGTCTGGGGAACGCTCGGCCGTGGCGATACGCCAGTAAGTGCTGGAGTCAGCTTCATGCAGAACCTGGGCGGCCTGCTGAATCTGTGTTGCGACCAGGTCGTTGCCCGCATCGAAGCGGACTACGGTTTTCCAGGCACCAGCCGTATTGACCTGGAGCTGGACAGGGCGGGATATTTCAGCTTTGCTCATACGGCGGCCAGATCCAGGTTGATCGGGTCATAGCCGCCTTGGGCATTGCGCTCATAGAAGCGGATGTAGGGCTTGGTACTGGCCACCTTGATGCTGTCGGTGATGGCCTGCATGGCCGTCAGCCAGTCTTCGTCAGTGATCTTGAGCTGACGCAGGCCCAGCACTCGGCCCGTATTGATCTTGCCTTCCTTGTCGGTCTGGAAGGCATGGGTAACCAGTGCCTTGATGTTGTCGTCAGCATCCTTGGCCCAGCGAATCACGCACTGGTCGATCAACTCCTTGGCGGCCTGGAGCTGCTCGCCGAAGACCAGGTGGTCGGCCATTTGGCGCACGATCTTGAAGCCGCCGTCATAGGTGGTCAATGTCACATTGCCCTTGTCGCCACCGCTCTTGACGCCGTACTGCTCCATGCTGATGGTGACCAGCGTGGCCACGTTCTGCATGCTGCTGAGCTTGAAGTCACGCAGGCCGATACTACGCTCCTTGGCCATCACGCACAGATCACGCACGACCTGGTCGCGCAGCTTGTCGATATCGGTCACGCGGGATTCGGGCACGAGGTCGCCACGGGCGTTCTTCCAGTAGCCGGGAGGGATGGTGTTTTCAGTGGTCATGATGGGCACCTGTCAGTGGGTAGTTTGAAATTGCGAGGAACCAGGGATACCTTGCAGAAGCTCTCCGGCGTATGCGGCCATGCCGATGGAGAGGTCGCCCTGAGCATCCAGGGGCAGTTGCTTGGCCACATAGCGATGCACTTCCATCGAGGCCTGCAGGACGACGCCCGTAGAAACTCGTCGCCCATGAAGGAGCGCCAGGAACTCGCGGGCCAGTGCCAGGGATTCCAGCTCGAAGTCCTGGCGTGTCATCTCGGGTGCTGTGTGTGCTGTGTTCATGTCCGGGTCTCCTATCAGCAGCTCACGCCACGGCTCTCAACGCGCTGAAAGTCATTGGCGCCTGGGCGTGTGGGAGTGGATGCGGCGGGCTCCCAAACGGGGGCGCGCATGCGGTCATAGCGGGCGGGCTCCACCGCGCCTTCTGGGCGCTGGGGTGCAGTGGCGACCGCGCGCTTGCGTGCCTTGGAGCGGCGGCTATCGCCGGGCAGGCCGGGGTACTGGCGAGGGGTGAGGTTGAGCTTTTGCATCTCAGTAGCCCTCCATTGCCGTAATCGAACCAGCAACTCCGAGGAAGCAGCCGATCACCAGGCCGGCCAGAAAAATCACAATTGCGATACCGATGCTCATTGGTTGCCTTTCTTGCCACGCAGGGCGGCAATCTGTTCGCGGATGTGGTCAGGCATGGGAGATGCCTGGCGGTTGCGTTCTTCCACGGCCGCAAGGGCCGGGTCTTTGCCGCCGTAGGCGACCTGCAGGCCTTCGCCGATGCTCATGGGCTGGCCTCGCACCACAACGGTGTCGCGGCGGCCTGGGGCTTCTCCATCGACTGTTCTGGCCATTCCGGCCAGCACGGTGTAGAGGTAGGTGTGGCCAGATAGCGGAGTCGTCAGCGTCCCGTCGTTGGCCTGGCGCAGCATCTGGGCGATGGCTGCCTGCCAGTTGGCATGGGGTGCCTGCCAGTCGCGGCCCTTGTGGGTAATGCACTGGCGGGACAGATCCGGCTGCAGCTGCGCGACCAGAGCCAGTTTCTTACGCAGGGTCAGACGCTGCTTGGCGGGCGTATGCAGCTGCAGGTACTGAGCCACAGCGTCGGCCACTGGCACCGCCAGGCTGAGCAGATAGTCCAGCGCCTGGTGCTCTGCCTGTGCTGCAACAACCCTTTCCAGAGAGAAAGAGCTGCCGCAATCGGGGCAATGCATATCGCTCATAACGGCCATGCCCCCAGGTGGTACTCGATGTAGCCCCAGGCCATGGCGCCGGCAGCGCCGATGCCGCAGAAGCAGCAGGCGATCAGCAGCAACAAGGCGAAGCGCTCAAAGCGGCTGGGAGCACATTGATGGCATTCCATTTCGATTGGGATAGAACGGCGCATCAGGTTGGCTCCTTCTTGCAGGACTGGATGGTCTTGATGTGGATGCTGCTGGCTCGTGGCCATTTCTGGCTGGCGTAGGAGAAGGCATCCGTCATGTTGAGAAAATCCAGGATCACCACGCTGGGCTTGCGCCCAGCGCATTGGGTGACCGTGATGCAGTAGGTGTGCATGTCGAACCTCCATCACATTGCGGCAATGACGTCACGATTGACCACGGGGGCGCCGATCTCTGCAGCTGCGTTGAGTGCAGCCACCATCCAGTTGTTGACGTTGAGCGGGTACAGCAGGCTGACGTGGTCCTTGCCTGCGTTCACGGTGAGGCGGCTGCGCAGCTCGTCGACGCCATCCACTGTGATCAGCTCGTCCAGCTTGCGGTTGCAGGCCTCGGCGCGAACCTTGAGATAACCAGCAAGGTCGGAGCCCAGGGGGCGAAGGCGAACAATCTCGGTGCGCTGCATCACTTCGCGCACGTCGTGGCGATTGAGCTTGTCTTCCAGCTCGGGGTGGCCCATGAGCAGGATGCCCAGCATGGGGCGGCGGCCCAGGCGCATCTTTTCGTGCAGGCGCTTCAGATGGTTGAGCGTGGGGATGGGCAGCGCGTGGGCCTCCTCGATCACCAGCAGATGGCTGCGGCCCGAGGTGGTGGACTCTTCCAGCAAGGACTGCACCTGGCGTGAGCGCTTTTCTTTGCCGCGCGCCACCGTGGCCTTGGCGTTCAGGGTGTAGATGATGGCGGCGTGGATATCCGCCGAGCGCATCGTCTCGCCCTTGTTGTCGGTGTCCTCCATACCCTCCACGCTGGGCTCGACGAGCACCACAGGCTTGTGCTGACGGGTGATCTTTTCCTTCAGATCGCCCAGCAGCGTGGACTTGCCCGCCCCGGACTCGCCAATGACGGCCACCATGCGACCGCCCAGTGCGGCCTGCCAGGCAGCCTCCTGCACAAAGCGAATCTCGCCGTTGACGAACATTTCTTCGTCGCGGGTGACTTCAGAGCCAAAGGGGTCAACGAACAGGGTAAAGGCCTTGCGGGCGTTTTCAGTCAGGGATTGCTTGGGTAGTAGCATTACATCCTCCTCGGGGTTCTTGAGTGGTTTCGGTTCTTCGGGGACGGCCTCGGTCGCTCCAACGACCGGGGCCAACTTTTTGGACAAGGGCGGCAGCGCCGCCTCTGCCTGGTCACGGCTGGCGCCACGCGCGACCAGGAATGCCCAAATACGGTTGCGCAGTGCGCGCGCATTGAACTTGGGCCAGATGCCCTGGTTCACGACTCGGTTCAAGCCGGCCGCGCTGATGTGGCACTCGCGGCTGATGGCCCGCTGGCTCAGACCCAGGGTCTGGGACAGCTCTGCAAAGATGGTTTGGGTGCTCATCGGGTGCCTCCCACAGCACGCAAGCCGGTGGTGACTGGTGCAGCGCTCTGCTGATCGCGGCGGGCCGAGATCATCTGTTTGACAACGTCCTCGGGCACGCCTGCAGCGCCATAGCGCTCGGTGAGCCAGGCATAGGTGCCAGCGTCGTACAGCTCGCCCAAGGCCTGCTTGATGCGCTTGCAGGCCTCGGCCACGGACAGGCGTGCGGCCTCAACGCTCGGCGCTGCAGCTTCATGGGCAGTGCCAGGACGCTGCATGTAGGTGGGCAGGCTGGCGGCCTTGGCCTTGATATCGGCCAGGGGGTCGAACTGGCCCAGATATGGAGCAACCTTGTCGCGCTGGGCTGCTTCCACCTCGGCGGCTGACGCGGCCTTGCCGTCCTTGGCGTAGGCCTGAGAGTCGACCGCCTGGCGCAGCTGCTGCGCCGGGGTTGTTGGCATGGACTTGAATTCCTTGCCAGCCACGGGGGCCGATGCGTCGTAGCCCATAAAGCCCTTGGCTGTGGGCTCCACCTGATGCCAGACGATCTCGCCGGTATCGCGGTCTGTCACACCCACACGCACATTGGGTGCGTCAAAGGGGTTGACCGTCACGAACACCTTGTCGCCTGCCGACAGGCCAGGCACATAGCGCAGGTCATAGTCCTGGCTGCCCTGGCCCTTGAGGGCGTATGTGACGCGCATGTCACTGGTGACCGTGCGAGTCTTCGCCATGCTGGCGGGCAGCGCGCGCATGATCTCCATGGATGGAGCCAGGCGCAGATGCTGTGAGCCGATAGTGGCCCAGGCCGCATACCGGGTCATGCCGTGGCGGCTGTGCTTTCGCGCGCCGTTGTACGCATGCATCCACAACTCGGCCAGGGCATTGAGCCGTGCCACGGTGATGCTTTCGGGGTCGAGGAAGCGTAGGCGGGATTCCAGGCCCCGTTCGACCAGGTTCTGCGCGTTCTCGACCAGACCCGTCGCCCGGCTGTTGCGAGGCTTGTGGTGCTGCAGGTCGATCTCCATGGCGCGGCAGAAGTTGGCGAACGGGCCTGACTTGAACGCGCTGCCCTGATCGGTATAGAGCATGTAGGGCACGCCGTGGAAAGGCATGGGCTGCCCTCCGACATCCTGGCGCTGTGTCATCAGCCACATCAGGAAGTCGAGCGCGTTCTCGGTGGTTTCGCCGCCCAGGTAAAAGCGCGTGCCAATAGCGCCGCTCGCGTGCTCAGCGCCCACATAGCGCACCAGCAGGTCGTTCATGACCCGTGTGTAGTTGTGCAGCTTGTTCTTGTAGTGCACGCCGTCCTCTTCCAGCAGCACCAGCTCGCCCTTGGGCGTCTTGTAGAGCACGCACACCGAGGCGTCGATCTGCCACATCGCATTGATGTGCTCGGTGCGCATGCGGGTGGACGGCGCCGGGCGGCTGATCTGCTCGGGATGCATGCCGCGCTCACGCAGCAAACGGTTCACATGACTGGCGGTCAGGCGTGTGTCGAGTTTGCCCCCATCGAACAGCATGTCGATGGCGTCCTGGCAGGACAGCATCCATTTGCCTGCGCGGCGGTCATGCGTCATCGTGCCGCTGATGAGCAGCAGATCGGAGTCGCTGATCGCAGACTGGCCCGCATCACTGCGGCGCTTGCGGCTCTCACTCAGGCCCAGATCGCGCGAGGCCTTGGAGATCAAGGTGGTAGTACGCTGCACCGAGAGGTTCAGCACATTGGCAGCTCGTTGCACGATGGCGCCCGTCTGGCCCCATGGAGCCTCGGCGCATTCGCGCGCTGCCTGATTGATGACTTCCATGCGGATGGCATCCATGGCTTGGCCTTATTGCTCAGCCGCGTCACGCTCAGCCTGGCGCTGTTCCATAGCGGCCAGGGCCTCGGGCGACATCCAGGACGGTTGCAGGCGCTCTTCCAGGTCAACCGAGATGTTGAACTCGGCAGCGACATCGACCAGTTGCTGGCACAGAAACTCAACTGCTTGGCGAGCGGCCAATTGAATGGCATCGCGCTCGCTGCCGATGATTGCGGCATCTGCAGCCTTGAAGAGACGGCGCAAGCCATGCAGGGATGCAGCCGTGGCTTCTTGGATTTCATCCAGCAGCAGCTCTTCGTCAGCCGTGCGCGCCTCGCTGTCTGGGCGTGGCTTGAAAGACCTGGCAGTCTTCTCTTCGAGGCTGGTGATGCGCTCGCTGTTACTGGCCAGGACGCGGTCCTTCGCTTCGATGGTTTCCTGCTGCTCCTGTACTTGGGCGCTCAAGGCTTCCTTTTCCTTGGCATGCTTGGCGATGATCTCTTCGGCCAGCTCGACAAAGCTCTCCTTGTCGCCGGCCTGGGCCACTTCGATCAGGGCAAGCTTCTGGTCTTCGGGCAGCTTGCGGTACTGGCGCAGCTCGCGGTAGCCGATGCCCATGCGCTGCATGGAATCCAGAGCTTCCTCGCCAAACGAATGGAGGTTGGCGATGTCCTGGTTGGCCTTTTCGTCAGAGATGCCGAGCAAGCCACAGAACTCGACCCAAGTGCCCTTCAACTCCAAACCGTTTGGAGCCACCATTCCGCTAAGTTGTTGATATAGCTTGTTCTCCTTGACGAATGCCAGCTTTGAAACTCCAAACGTTTGGAGCAAATTGGCAGATGCCTGGAATGCCTGGGCTTGGCCCAACAGCTGATTGAGCAGGTCCCGGCCCTGGCCGTAGTTCTTCTGAAGAGTGGCCATCTGGTCCGCCGCCACAACCGCGCTGCTAATGGCTTCGTGATCGGCGTTTGCAGCCACGGGGGCTGCTGCTGCGAGGGATTTGCGTCCTGCTTGTGTCATTTCGACTCCTTTGGATGGGTTTCGGATCAGGTGCGGCTGAAGCGCTGCACCACGTCATTGATGTTTTGCTGGCCTGCACGGATGCCTGCCGCATGCTTGAGGGAGATCTGCACGACGTGGGGGCTCAGGCGCCAGCGCTCCTGGTCGGGCGTGCGTTCGGCCCAGCCTGCGGTGCGCAGGTTGTCCAGATCACGGGTGATCACCGTCCCGGAACAGTTCAGGGCGCGAGCGATTGCTGTGGGGGCCAGGCCCTGCAGTTCATGCCCGGCAAGCAGGTCGATGAGCTGCAGCAGGCGCTGCTGTGCGGCATTGGTGTAGTCGGTCGCACGGGTCATGCAGCTGCCCTCGCACCACGGGCCAGTGCAATTTCAGCCCTGGTGCGACGCAGCGAGGGACGCTGCTCGGCCGGGGGCCAGAGCACGTCGATGGAAATGCCGGTGATTTCGGAAATTCGTTGACGGATGCGTGCAGACACCGCACGACCGCTGATCACTTGTGAAACGCTGCTGTTGGCCACGCGCATTTCATCAGCCAAAGCTGTGGGAGAAATGCCCTTCATGCGCAGCTCCGCCTTTATTTGCTCGGGATGCATCTGGTAACCTTTCGCCTAACTATTTAGGTGCAAGCACTTCTGTCGTGCTTTCAGTGATTATTGTGCATTTGAGTGCACAAAGCAACAGTATTTGAGGAGTGTTTGTGGACTTGGATGCACAGCGTGGTGAGCGAATTCGTAGTGAGCGGGACAGGCTTGGTTTGTCGCAACAGAAGGCGGCTGATGCAGCGGGTGTTCGCCGAGAGATGTGGGCTAAATACGAGGCTGGCTCTGAGCCCGGCGCGAAGGCTCTTGCAGGCATGGCGATGGCCGGCGCTGATGTTTTATTTATCGTCACCGGGCACCGCACACCACCGGTGCACCCAGCTGACGCGCTTCCAGAAGATGAGCGCGTTCTTCTCAATGGGTATCGCCTATGCAACGAGGCAGCGAAGCAGCACTTGAAACAGGCTGCAGCTTTGCTGGCTGCCGGTTTACCATCCGGGCCACCTGCAGAACAGCGTGGCATGACCATGAGCAATCTAGGTGACGGCAACGTACAGATCGGCTCCATTGGCGGCAGCTATTCAGCGGTACCGCCGAAGCCAGCCCCTCGGAAGAAGACAACAAAATAAATTTGATGCAGACGGAGGCGCGGTGAAGTTGCGGGAGATGATGCAGTGGCTAGCTAAGCTGCTGCCTAAACAAAAGATGCAGGGAAACGGCGGCAATGCGAATTTGCAAGCGGGTAGCGTAGGAGGTGATTTACATCACACCAACACGCACACGCAGGCCGTCTACAACATCTACATGATGTCCAGCGTTTCAGAGAAATCGAGCCCAGCTCAGGAACCTGTACCCGAGAGGCCTGTGGCATCTGAAATGATGCAGAGCGTGTCCACTCAGGCTGTTGCAATGCCGCAGTCCACGGAACAGTCCAGCACCCTCAGGCGGATGGGGCAAGTGCGCAATAGGATCACCGTTTTGAACTTCATGGAGCGGGAGTTTGGGACCCGAATGGTTATCCATCTCAAGCCCGAACAGCTTAAGCGATTGAACCTTTATCTGGACGCAGTTATGCGCAACCCAGATGCCGTCAAATCTTCGCGCTCGACGCAGAAGCGCGCATGAAACAGACAAGGAAAAACATGCCGTTGAATTTGATGAAGTCTGTGCTGGTAGCGGTTTCTGGAGCTGCGGCCTTAACTGCTTGCGGATCTGCCGATGAAAACTTCATTTGGACAGCAGAAAAGAACATCGCGCGAAAGCTTAAAGACCCCGACTCAGCTAAGTTCGGCAAGACATTTATTGTGCGGAAGCCGGCTGACGCCAGTGGAATGTCTGAGGTAGCTGCATGCGGCACCATCGATGGCAAAAATAGTTTCGGTGCTTACACAGGAGGTACCCGATTCGTCGTCAAAGGGCTGCAGGGGGATAGCCTGCTTGATATCTCCATCATGGAACTGGATGACCCCACAGAAAGCAAACCGACGACTTTCGAGAAGATCTACTGGAATACCTATTGCATGAAGTAATTGCAGCACCGTCGAGGTTGGCAGGGAGAAGAATGAATGAGTGATGTTGTATGGGTTGCACTCATAAGTGCTGGCGGCGCCATCGCGGCGGCATTGATGACGCAGATTATGGCTATGCGCAGTGCCGCGAAGCAGGCTGAACGCATGGCACAACAGGAGTTGCTGCAATGGCAACGAAACGAGGTTCACCGAAAGCAAAAGGATGCCGAAGACAAGCTCCAGGATTTTTGGCGAGCAATTGTTGAAACTCAAGACAGGCTTCTTGATGCGCTTTATGTGAACTCCAAGAAAAGCAGGTTTTCTGAGGGATCAGTATCGACTGCGGCGACTCGTGCATACGCTATCGCGCTTGTGATGATTCCTAACCTGCTCGATGCAGCGAGGGACTTCTGCGATGCATGCTCTGCCGCTGATTCGGTGATTCACGACACAGAGAAAGTGCATGACGGTGCTGCGGTCGCTGCCGAGTGGAGGGAGTCCTTCGATAGAGTTGAAGCAGCCGTTTTAGAAGAAGCTGCGCGCATCAGGCAACTCGGCACGCCTCTGGCCGTGGCGCCTCGCAACGAGTAAAACGCTTTACTTCACCCGAAGGCGACCCGCACGGCATTCTGCCGTGCATGAAATCCCCAACACCACACACCACGGCCCCTCTGGCGCAAGGGGGGCTGTATGGCACTTGATTTTCGAGTCGGCATTGTTGCTGCCGCTGCTGCGGTAGCTGGCATCAGCTTTGTCGCGCCGCGCATGAGTGTGGAGAGCACTGAGCTTTCTGCCTCTGGGCTCACCTACATCGCGCAGCGCGAGGACTATCGAGACAGCGCCTATGCCGATCCGGTCCATGGAACCAAAGTTCCAACCCTTGGATTTGGCAGCACGGCCGGGGTCAAGATGGGCGACAAGACAACGCCTCCTCGTGCATTGATTCGGCTGCGGGCGGATGCCAGCGAAACCGAAGTCGCGCTACGGCGCTGCCTTGGAAGTGATATCGAGCTGCTCCAGCGCGAGTGGGATGCATATGTCGGCTTAGGCCACAACACGGGCGCTATTCCGGTCTGTTTCAACAATGAACGCACCGGCCCCAGCACTATCAAGAAGCGTCTGCAGGCCAAGGACTATGCGGGGGCGTGCGAAGCCATCCTGCTTTATGACCGTGCCGGCCCTGTGAACAAGCCCAGCGACCGCTGCAGCCATCCCGATAACAGAACCTGCAGGGGCGTTTGGACAGATCGCAGGCGTCTGCGCGCCATGTGCCTCGGGGAGCCGATGCCATGAGAGCCCGCATTCTGCTCGCCATCCTCATCACGCTGGCGGCCCTGTTCGGGGTGCGTGCATGGAATTCCCACCTAGTTGCGCAAGGCGACGCCCAAGGCGCCAAGCGCGTGCAGCAGGCTTGGGACCAGGCCGAAGCCAAGCGCCAAGCCGCTGAGTCGGAGGCCCACGCAAAGGCTGCACTCAAACGAGCTGCAGACGAAACAGCGACCCGCATCGCTGAGCAAGCCAAGCAAAAGGAAACCGAAAGGATCGCCCATGAACAGGCCCAACGTGAGCAGGATTCGCGCGCTGCTCTTGACACTGCCACTTCTCGCAATCGCAGCTTGCTCACCACTATCGCCCAGCTCAACGCAAACGCTGCCGCTGCAAAGCTGTCCGGCCCCGGTCCGCAATCCTGCGCCGCCGCCGACGTTGATGGAGCCACCGCCGCCCGCAATGCACTCGGAGAGTGCAGCAGCAGATACACAACGCTGGGAGGCGTTGCTGACCGGCTCTCAAACCAGGTAACAGGCCTGCAGAGCTACATCAAAGCCAACGTGCTGGAGGGAGAAAAAAAGAATGGCGATTGAGCTGACGACGAGCAATGTGCTCTGGCTAATTTGTGTATTCGTGATGGCGAATTTTGCGCTGGCAAAGATCATCGCCCGCGTCTACGACCGTCGATTTACCGAGCGCTTTGTCCGTGCTGAAAAGCGCCTTTCGCTCTTGGAGTCAGGGCTGAAAGAGACAGATGCCCGGCTCTCCCGAACAGAGTCGGCATTGGAGGCTCTGCCTGGTCATGACGACCTCGGAAAGCTCTACGAGCGTGTCAATGCCCTGGCCGAAGGCATCCATGCCTTGTCTGGCGAGTTTTCAGGGGCCAAGCACACCCTGAATTTGCTGCATCAGTTTTTGTTGGAAGGGGGCCGTCGATGAGCTTCAGGGATTTTTTGATTCAGGATGTGCGCCTGGTCGTGTTGCGTGTGCTCGACGAAATGCCGGGCTATCGCTCCAACAGTTCCGTGTTGGCCAGCGCTCTGGAGCGCTTCGGCCATTCGGTGACGCGCGACCAGGTCAAAACCGAGCTGGCCTGGCTGTCCGAGCAGGGCTTGGTCACGCTGGACGACGTGGAAGCGGTTGCCGTGGCCACACTGACCACACGCGGCCAGGACGTGGTCAAGGGTCGCGTCGTGCAGCCTGGCGTGAAGCGCCCCGGAGCATGACATGGGACGCAAATCTTCTGTGTCGCGCCTTGAGCCGACTGCGCGCAAGTACCTGGAGCAGTTGATTCGCCAGGATCGCCACACGTTGGACGAGCTGCTCGCAGCCATGCGCGAAAAATTCCCCGCAGCCGATGTAAGCCGCAGCGGGATCTACCGCTTTCAGGTGCCCTTCCGCGAAATGATGGACCGCATGCGGGACCAACAGGCAATGGCTGGCGTGCTGGTGGAAGAGCTGGGCGAGAACCCGGACGAAAAGGCCGGCACGCTGATGGTGCAGGCCATTACCACACTGACCACGCAGGCGGCCCTGATTGAGGCCGGCGCGGAAAAGGTCGATATGGAAGCGGTGCGCAAACTGGCCCGCGCAGCCAAGGACGTGATCCAGGCACGCAAGGTGGACCGCTTGGAGCGCATCTCTATCCGCCAGGCTGCGCGTGATGAGCTGTTGGCCGAGCAACAGGCCAAGCTGGAACATATCGCCAAGACCAAGGGCATGGGCAAGGAGCAGCTCGACTTCTGGCTCAAGGACTTCCTGGGAGTGCGCTGATGTCGATGATCAAGCCCCTGGCCAGCACGATCCGTGTCGTCGAGTGGGACGAGCTGCCCGCTCGTGCCCGTGAAATTCCCGCTGATTTGAATCTGTTGGCCGAGGGTGTGCTGATGGCGCATCAGCGCCAGGCCGTAGCGCTGACACAGTCCATTGTTGCGATTCCAAAGGGCCGGCGTACTGGCATTACTTTTGCCGTGATGCTGAGAAAGACGCTGGTTGCTGCTGCCACCAAGGAGCTGGGTGGCGACAACGTTTTCTATATCGGCGACACAAAAGAAAAGGGTCTGGAGGCGATTGGCTACTGCGCCAAGTTCGCGCGGTTGATCGCTAAAGCCCAGGGGGAAGTCTCCGGCATTGAAGAATTCATCTTCATCGACCAGGACGAAAAGGGTAATACCCGCGAGATCGCGGCTTACCGTATCCGCTTTGCCTCTGGCTTCCAGATTTGCGCGCTCTCCAGCCGACCTGCCAATATCCGCGGCCTGCAGGGCCACGTAGTGATTGACGAGGCAGCCTTCCATGCGGATGTGCGCGGCGTGATCGACGCCGCGACCGCTTTGCTGATTTGGGGCGGGCAGATCACGGTCATCAGCTCCCTGAACGGCAAGAGCAACCCATTCACGCAGTTCTGCAATGACATCGAGGCTGGCTTGTACGGCACCGATGCGGTGGTGTTCAAGGTCACATTCGACGATGCCGTTGCCAACGGCCTGTTTGAGCGCGTGTGTCTGATGAAGGGGGAAAAACCCACGGCCGAGGGCAAAAAAGAGTGGTACACGCGCATCCGCAGCTCATACGGGCCTCGGCTTGCCGCGATGCGCGAAGAGCTGGACGTTATTGCGCGTGACGGTAATGGCGTGCGTCTGCCTGGCGTGTGGGTTGACCGTGCCCAGACGCTTTCTGAAAAGCTGGTAGTTCGCCTGGCATTGGATGATGCATTCGTCCATCTCCCTATGTCTGAACGCAAGGCCTGGGTAGATGACTGGATAGAGCGGACTCTAGATCCGGTGCTGAAGAAGCTAGATCCGTCCATGCGGCATGTGTTCTCTCAGGACTATGCACGCCACCGAGATTTCTCTGTCTGGGGGGGACATGCGCTATCGCTGGGCCTGCGGCGCCAGACCCGTGTGGGCATTGAGATGCACAAGGTGCCATATGCACAGCAACGGCAAATCGTCCTCCATGCCATTCCGCGCTTGCCCAATCGCTGCGGCGGTGCGATGGACGCCACTGGCCCCGGCCAAGCTTTGGCCGAAGAAGTTGCCGACAAGTTTGGGCATTCCCACGTCCATCAGGTCAACCTGAGCCGAGATTGGTACAGCACTTGGATGCCAAAGCTCATCAAGGGCTTTGAGGATGGGCTGATTGACCTACCAATGGACGCCAACTGGGCACAGGACTTGCGCGCAATTGAAGACGTGGACGGCGTGCCAATGGTCAGCAAGCTGCGGCGCAAAGACCTGAAAGACCCAGACCTGTTGCGCCACGGCGACAGCGCCGTGATGCTGGCCCTGGGCTGGTTTGCGACGCTCAACATGAGCGCGCCTATTGCTTTTGACGAGGTGCTGCGCCTGCCGCGCGGCTTTGACAACATTACGGACGGTGAAGACCCAGATTCGGACAGTGATCTGGGTTTGTATGAGCAGTCCGCCTACTGGTAGCGACCGAATATGGCAACTTCCCGCATTCTTGGCCCTGATGGCCAGCCCATGCAGATGCCTGATCTGCAGGAACCGCAAACCTCCAACCTGGTGCACCTGCAGCGTGAACTGCAGAGCCATCCCACACGCGGCCTTACTCCCTCCAAGCTGGCCCGCATCCTCGATGCTGCCGAAAACGGCGACATGGTTTCGCAGTTCGAGCTGTTCGAGGATATGGAGGAAAAAGACGGTCACATCGCCAGCGAAATGAACAAGCGGCGCCGCGCTTGCATCCTGGATTGGCAGGTCGTGCCCCCGGAGCGGTCTCCCACGGCGATGGAAACGCGCAATGCGGCACAGCTCGATGAGCTGGTGCAAGAGATCCCCGACTTCGAGGACGTGCTCTATGACGCGACCGATGGTATTGGCAAGGGGTTTGCCTGCCTGGAGCTGGAATGGCACCGGGTTGAAGGCTTCTGGGTGCCCAAAACAGTCACCCACCGGCCGCAAAGCTGGTTCAGCCTGCACCGCGGCTATCGCCAGGAGCTGCGCCTGCGCAGCAATCAGACCGTGGACGGTATTCCTGGGGAGCCATTGAATCCATTTGGCTGGGTGACCCACATCCATAAGGCCAAGTCTGGCTATCTGGAGCGGGCTGCATTGTTCCGGCAACTGGTCTGGACGTACCTGTTCAAGAATTTCAGCGTGGGCGACCTGGCCGAATTCCTGGAGATCTACGGCATCCCGTTGCGGATCGGCCGATATCCCAGCAGCGCCACTGAGAAAGACAAGGCAACGCTGCTGCGAGCCCTGGCCAGCATTGGCCACAACGCGGCCGGCATCGTGCCAGAGGGCATGCTGCTGGAATTCAAGGATGCCGCAACGGGCGACCCCAAGGCATTCGAGCTGATGATGAACTGGTGCGAAAAGAACCAGAGCAAGGTGATTCTCGGCGGCACGCTGACGAGTGGGGCCGATGGCAAGAGCAGCACGAATGCCCTGGGCAAGATCCACAATGAAGTGCGCAAAGACTTGCGCGACTCCGATCTTCGCCAGCTCAACACCACGATAACGCGAGACCTGGTGTATGCCATCGCCTCGGTCAATGGCCTGGCACCGGATGGACTGCGCCGCTGCCCCCAGTTCAAGCTCAACACTCAAGAAATTGAGGATCTCTCTGCATACGCAGAGGCGCTCCCCAAGCTGGTGAGTATCGGCTTCCAGCCGACAAAGCAATGGGCGTATGAAAAGCTGGGCGTTCCCATGCCCAAGCCCGGCGAGGAAGTTCTAGCGCCTGTGGCAAAGCCTGAGACGGCCCAACCGGGGCCCATTGCTGCCCTGACGGCTCTGCCTCCCGTGGCGGTTCCAGCTCAGACACCGCCAGTGGTCATGCAGCCGCAGCTGGCGCGCGTGGCAGAGCAAGGCACAAGCCCCTGGTTTGCACAGATCCTCAAGCTGGTCGTCAATGCCGATAGCCTGGAAGAGATCCGCGACGGCCTGGAGCGCATCATCCCGAATATGTCGCTCGACCAGTACCAGGCAGCACTGCGCGATGCAATGCTGGCCGCGCAACTGGCTGGTCGTAGTGACGTGCTGGACGAGGCTGGAGCCGGCAATGGCTGATGCATACGGTTCTTTGCCATTTCGGGAGCAGATCGAGTACTTCAGGCGCAAGGTCAACCTACCCACTGCTGGATGGACGGACGTCTATACCCAAGAGCACGACTATGCGTTTGTCGTGGCTGGAGCCAATCGGGATGCCATCGTTGCCGACTTTCGTGCGGCCGTGGAAAAGGCCATTGCTGATGGCAGGACTCTGGAGGATTTCCGCAAGGACTTCGACCGCATCGTTGCCAAGAATGGCTGGGACTACAAAGGCGGCCGCAACTGGCGCAGCAAAGTCATCTATGACACCAATCTGGCAACCAGCTACGCGGCCGGGCGATGGCAGCAGCTGCAGGCCGCGCCGTTCTGGCAGTACCAGCATTCGGACTGGGTAGAGCATCCGCGCGAGCAGCATGTGGCCTGGGATGGCCTGGTGCTCAGCCGTGAGGATTCTTGGTGGCAGGCTCACTTTCCACCGAATGGCTGGGGTTGCCAGTGCACTGTACGCGGCCTGTGGCCTCGGGATATGGAGCGCCTGGGCAAGAAGGGCCCGGACGAAACACCGACGGTCAAGATGGTGGAGCAGACCATCGGCCAGCGCTCCCTGAACGGCCCTCGCACGGTCAAAGTGCCCCAGGGCATTGATCCCGGCTTTGAATATGCGCCAGGCAGCGCCCGCTTGCGCAATGCAATCCCGCCCGAACGGCCGAATCCGCCCATTCCGGGCAAGAGCGGCAGTGCGGGTGGCAATGGCTTGCCCAACCAGCGCCCACAGGAGCCATTGCCACCGCCGCGCACCGTGCCGCCTGAGCAGTACTTGCCTCCCAGTGTGCCGCCGGCTGATGCTGTGGATGCATTCCTGAAACCGCTGGGTGCGACCTCTCGCCGACCAGCCATCGTTCGGGATGCCATCGGCGAGCGCCTGGTGATCGGCAAGGAGCTATTCCAGACGCCCCAGGGCACATGGAGAGACAGCCTGCGCACTCTGCGCCCGTTTCTGCCCTTGCTGGCCCAGGCGATCCTGCAGCCCGACGAGATCTGGGTGCGACTGGAATGGATAGCTGCCCTCAAAAAGGCGGTCGTGCGCCGTCGCTATCTCGCTCGGTTCGCGGTTGCTGGCGCGCGTATGGATCCGGTCACTGTGGTCTTTGAGGTGGGCGAGGATGGATGGGCAGGCGTGGCCGGGCTGCAAAGCTCGGTACCGGATGTGAATGACTGGCGTGTCGGCACCCGGCTGTATTCGCGCGACCAGGGCTAACTATTGGAGAGCGCCATGAGCGGCACAAGCATTTCAATCGACCTGATGGTGGACGGCCCAGTTGCCTCGCTGAAGAAGCTGGACGCGGCCCTTGCTAATCCATCGTCCCTGATGTCCGAGCTGGGCGAATACGAGCTGGATTCCACGAAGGGTCGATTCAAGACGATGACGGCGCCTGATGGCACACCTTGGGCTCCGTTGTCGCCCCTCTATAAGGAAAGCAAGCCTCGCAACCGCGACAAGATCCTGACCTTGAATGGCTATCTGCGCAGCCAGATGCGTTGGCAACCTGATGGGCAGGACGCGTTGCTGGTGGGGAGCAATCTGCCATACGCTCGAATCCACCAGCAGGGGGGCGTGATCAAACCCAAGAATGCCAAGGCCCTGCGAATCGGTGGAAGTTTCCGCAGCTCGGCTACCATTCCAGCTCGCCGATACTTGGGTCTGTCTGCAGAGGACCGCCGAGAGATCGTCACTCGGACGATGGATTGGCTATCGAGCCAGATGGGCAGATGAACTGGCGATGGTGAAAGCATATGGCGCGAGTCTTTCACCACAGGAAAGTGATTTACAGAAACCTATTCCACTACGTTTCCGAATCTTCCCCAAAATTTCGATTTATCGCACCTCTCCCTCTTTCTTTATCTCACTCCGTTTCAAAACACAGCCGGTGCGGCGCAATGCCGTGCTGCTGCATCTGCGCCTTCACAAACTCCAGCAGTCCATCGTCGTCCAGACTGGGGCCGGAGAGATTGATGGCGCAGGTGTCCACCAACTGGGCATGGCCGCTTTGCTGTGACAGGGTCTGCAGTGCTTTGGAGATGACCCAGCGGTCCAGCGTGGGCATCAGTCCATAGCGCTCTGCGGCGGGGATGAAGGTGCCGGGGCCGAGAATCTGGCCGCTTTCATCGCGCAGGCGCAGCAGCACCTCAAAGTGCATGCCCGATTCCTGATTTTTCTGCAGCGGCGCAATGTTCTGGGCGTAAAGGCAAAAGCGCTCCTCATCGAGCGCGTTGCGAATACGGGTGGCCCATTCCATCTCGCTGACATAGCGGCTGTACACGCCGTCTTCGGGCGTATAGACAAAGACCTTGTTGCGTCCGCGCTCCTTGGCCTGGTAGCAGGCCATATCGGCCATGCGCAGCAGGTCCGAGGCATTGGTTGCATCGCCGGGGATGTGCACCACGCCGATGGAAAACCCGGTGCGCAGATTCTTCTCGCCCCAGGTCACCTGTAGCTGCTGGGCGGCCTGGCGCAGCTTTTCGGCAATCGCTGCGACGTTGGGCGGCGGGCAGTTTTCCAGCAGCACGCCAAACTCGTCACCACCCATGCGGGCCAGGCAGTCGGTTTCGCGCAGATTGGCTAGCAGCATGCGCGAGACTTCGCACAGCACCTCGTCGCCGGCCGAATGGGCGCTGGTTTCGTTGATCAGCTTGAACTGGTCCAGGTCGATATAGAGCAGGGCGCAGGGTTTGACGTGGTGCAGGCCCTGGGTGAGCAGCTTTTGCAGGCGGCGCTCGAATTCGCCGCGGTTTTCCAGCCCGGTCAGCGTATCGTGGCGCGCGTTCCAGGACAGTTGATCCATGTACTGCTGCTCGCGCGAGACATCGCGCAGCACAAAGACGGCGCCGGCCGCGCGCTCCTCGCGCACGATGGAGCTGCCCATCACCTTGACGGGCACGATGCTGTGGTCGGCGCGGCGCACCCAGTGGGTCTGCTCGTCGCGCACCGTCACCTCACCGGACAGCAACTGGCTCAGCAGGCCCTCGCTGGTGAAGGAGGAATCCATGGTGTAGAACTGAAGCACCTGCTTGATGGGCTTGCCCACATGGCCGTGGTGGTTTGAGCCCAGCAAGCCGATAGCGACGGGGTTGATGTAGTTGACCAGTCCTTCGGCATTCGTGGTGATGACGGCATCCCCCAGCGCCGCCAGCGTGGTTTCGGCGCGCTCGCGCTCGGTCTCCAGGCCCGCTTTCATTTGCTGGCGCTGCTGCACCAGGCGGGCCGTGTGCCAGGACCAGAGCACCATCAGCACCATGGCCAGCCCGCAGTTGAGCACCAGCAGCAGGGCCACGATGGCCCGCGAGCTGTGGCCCAGCGAGTCACTGAATGCCTTGGTGACGGCGGTTGCGCCTTCGTTGATCTGGTCGATCTCGCGCTTCCAGGTGCTGATCAGCTCCGGGGTGCTGCGGTTTTCGCCATAGGTGGCGCTGATTTCGCGCGCCAGCGTATCGAGTTGGCGCAGGTAGGCGTCGCCTTGCTTCCAGAAACGCACGGGCTCCTGCACCCAGCTGAAGTAGCGAAAAGTGCGCAGCAGCCAGATGATGGCATTGACATCGTCGGGGTGGTTTTGCCCTTGCTCGATGCCCTGGCGCGCCTGATCCAGGCGCAGCGGCTTGCCGTACAGCGCTTCGCGGGCCTGTTCGTCGCCATGCGGTACCTTCAGGGCCTGGCGGTAGCGTGCAAGGTCAGCGGGGTCGCCGTCATCGGCGTAGCGCGAGAGGTAGTAGATGGCGTCCTTCTGTGCCTTGGACCACAGGCTCTCGCCATTGGTCAGGCCGCGCACCGCCGACAGCAGGTACAGGCTGGAGCTGGCAGTCATCATCAGCACCAGTACCAGCAGCACGAACGGCCAGACCCGCTGCAGAAACTGCCCTGATCGGAAAATGGGGCTCAAAGTGGGCAGCATGACTTTGATCAATGTTTTTTCGGAAGTCGACTGCAGGGCGTCACGGCTGCACTGCGCAGCGCAGCTTTGCCAGGGCCACAGACACACTGTCATGCCAGCATGTCCACGCAAATGTCAGCTCTTGTTTAAGTTGTATATGTAAGTAAATTTTGCAGATGGGTTTGGCGCTTTTACGTAAGACAAAGCCGACTTTTGCGTTGGAAGCTCCAAAACAGGGCCACAAAAAAGCCCGCGGGTCTGCAACACAGCGGGCTTGAAATGGGTAGCTTGTTCAGACCAGATCGATGCAATGCACCTGCGGGCTGTCCAGTTGGTGGTCGCGGCGGTCGGCAAAGAAGCGCTCCAGCGTCTGCTTGACGGTGCGAAAGGCCAGCTCGTCCCAGGGGATGTCGGCTTCGGCAAACAGCTTGGCCTCCATGGTTTCGGGGCCGGGGTAGCACTGCTCGCTTTTCAGACGTGCCAGATAGAAGAAATGTACCTGTCCGACCTGGGGCACATTGATGATGGAAAACAGCTTGCCCATCTCGATATCGGCACCGGCTTCCTCGTCGGTCTCGCGCTGCGCGCCGCCGGCGGTGGTTTCGGCCAGCTCCATAAAGCCAGCGGGTAGCGTCCATTTGCCCAGGCGCGGCTCGATATTGCGTTTGCACAGCAGCACGCGGCCGTCGTCCAGCACGGGCAGGGTGCCGACCACATTGAGCGGGTTTTCGTAGTGAATGGTGTTGCAGGCCGGGCAGACGGCGCGCTCGCGCGTATCCCCATCGTCAGGAACGCGGTAGGTGACTGCGGTGCCGCAATTGCGGCAGAACTTGATGGGGCTGCGGAAAATCATGTCGCAACTATAAGCAAAACCGCTTGCAAGTGCTGGTAGTACTTACGCAACCAGCTATGAAAAAGGGAGTTGTACTACGCCTGCAGCACCCCTCCCGATTTGCTAACTGCCTGTGTGGCTTCGCTTTTTTTAGGCGATTTGCACCTTGATGGGAGTCAGACCGGTGACAGCGCCTTCGAGCACATCGCCCTGGACCACGGCGGCCACGCCCTCGGGGGTGCCGGTCATGATCAGGTCGCCGGGTTGCAGCTCCCAGGCGGCGGACAGGTGTTCGATGGTCTCGGCGATGTTCCAGATCAGCTTGCTGATGTGGCTGCGCTGGCGGTCGGCTGCGTTGACCTGCAGCGAGATCTCTGCATTGACGATGTCACCGGCCTGATCGGCGGGGGTGATGGGGCCAATGGGCGCGGACTGCTCGAAAGCCTTGCCGATGCACCAGGGGCGGCCCTGTTTTTTCATGTCGTTTTGCAGATCGCGGCGCGTCATATCGAGGCCCACGGCATAGCCGTAGATATATTGCAGCGCGTCAGCGGCCTTGATGTTCTTGCCCGCCTTGCCAATGGCCACCACCAGCTCGATCTCATGGTGCAGGTTCTGCGTCAGCGTGGGATAGGCCATCTGCGCAGTGCTGCCAGCGTCCACGGGCAGGGCGGCGTCAGCGGGCTTGAGGAAGAAAAAAGGCGGCTCGCGGCCCGTGAAGCCCATTTCCTTGGCGTGCTCCTCGTAGTTGCGGCCCACGCAGTAGATGCGGTGGATGGGGAAGCGCTCGCCACGGCCCACGACGGGCAGGCTGGCGACAGCAGGGGGATTGAACACGTAGCTCATGAAGTCCTCGGCAAAAAACACGCGCTGAAATCAGCATTGCTGGATGGGGCAAACAGTGTGCCACGGCGCGGCGCGTGTGCCGAAAAATTGCATTTCGGCTTCTACGTATCTGGCGAAGCCAAACCTCTCGCGGGCAGTGGTTCAAGCTATGCTGCACACATCATGAAGCTCTACACCTATTTCCGCTCCTCGGCCTCGTACCGCGTGCGCATTGCGCTGCAGCTCAAGGGTCTGAACTACGAATCCATTCCCGTGCATCTGGTGCGCGGCGAGCAAAGGGCTGCGGCCTACGCCGATCAGGTCGGGGACGCGCTGGTGCCTTCTGTAGAGACCGATGACGGCCACCGCCTGACCCAGTCCATGGCCATCATCGAGTATCTGGATGAAACCCATGCCGACAAGCCGCTGCTGCCGCGCGATGCGCTGGGGCGTGCTCACGTGCGTGCGCTGGCGCAGATGATCGCCTGCGAGATTCACCCGCTCAACAATCTGCGCGTGCTCAAGTATCTGGTCAAGGATCTGGCAGTTTCGGAAGAGGCCAAGACCGCCTGGTACGCGCACTGGGCACGCTCGGGTCTGGAGGCCTTCGAGCGCCAGCTGGCGCTGCTGGAGGCCGAGCGCCAGGCCGATGGCCTGCCTGCGTCGACCTTCTGCTGGGGCGATGCGCCCACGCTGGCCGACTGCCTGCTGGTTCCGCAAGTCTTCAACGCCCAGCGCTTTAACGTGAGTCTGGATGGCCTGCCGCGCCTGATGGCCGTGGTCGAGCGCTGCAATGCGCTGCCCGCCTTTCAGCAGGCCCACCCCTCGGCCTGCCCGGACGCTGAGTGATGACTGCATCCAGCGCACGCTGGCCGCCATCCTGGCTGGTGCCGGACTGGCCCGCCATCCCCGGCGTGCACGCGGTCTGCACCTCGCGCGAAGGCGGCGTCAGCCAGGCGCCCTGGGGCAGCATGAACCTGGGCGATCATGTGGGCGATGTGCCAGTGCATGTGCAGCGCAACCGCGAGCTTTTGAATAGCGCCATCGCCGCGCAGACGCCCGGCGCCTGCTCGCCCTTTTTGCAGCAGGTGCATGGTGTGGAGGTGCTGGCGCTGGACGCCGGCAATGTCGCCCAGTCGAACGGCGCAGCTTTTGATGCCTGCGTGACGGCTCATGCAGGCGTGGTCTGCACCATCATGGTGGCGGACTGCCTGCCCGTGCTGCTTGCGCATGACTCGGGTCTGGTCGTTGGTGCAGCACACGCGGGCTGGCGCGGACTGGCGGGCATGCCGCCGGGCAGGGCGCAGGCCGATGGGCCGCTGCCCGGTGGGGTGCTGGAGACGCTTTTTGAGTCTTTTAGCCTTCAAGTCCAGAAGGCATATAGGCAGTCAGCTATCAATTTTGATGACTCTCAAATCGACTCCCTCGAAATTGCCTCTCATACCCAAGCCTGGCTTGGCCCCTGCATAGGCCCCGAGTCGTTTGAGGTGGGCGCAGAGGTGCGCAACCTTTTTATCGCCCATGATGGCCAAGCCGCGCAGCACTTTGTGGCAGTGAATGGTTCCGAGGGGGGCAAATATCTGGCGAATCTCCCCCAACTGGCGCGCCAGCGGCTCAAGGCTTTGGGCATTGCTGCCATCTATGGCAACGATGGCTCCGCGCCCTGGTGCACGGTCAGCAATGCCTCAAGGTTCTTCTCGCACCGGCGTGATGCGGCCCGTCTGGGCAGCAGCGGGCGACTGGCCGCCTGCATCTGGCGCGATGCCAGCGTCTGAGGTCTGAGCGGCGGCGGCCGCCGCCTGTTCGCGCTGCTTGATACGCCGCTTGCGCGCAGGCGTGGCAAGGATATAGAGCAGTATGGACAGCGGCAGCACGCCGTACAGCAGGAAGGTGAAAAACGCACCCAGCAGGGTGCCGTTGGGGCTGGCAGCCTCGGCAATCGTCATCATCACGACGACATACATCCAGGCAATGGCAATCAGATACATGGTGTTGAATTGTGAATGCTGAGTAAATCTATGCCGGGTATTCCGGGGTAGGTGCTTTGTGTCAAAACAGCTTCACATAGGTGAAAGCGACGATCATTTTTGTCGGAACGGGCTGGCGCATCGGAGACAATGCAGCTGTGTGAGCCGTATTGCAGATTCCGCAAGCGTCCCCAGACCCTGAGATCGCCGGTCGCTTGCCTTGATGAGGATGTAAGCATGAATTTTGACCCGAGCTGGGGCCAGGCTGGCCAATCCATTCAACAATTCTGGCAGGAGCAGTGGAGCAAGAGTCTGCAGTCGCTGCAGCAACTGGGCAGCGGCGGCATGCCCGCCGGATTGGGAGCCATGCCCGGGCTGGGCGGCGCGCCCAACCCCTGGGCCGGAGTCATGGATGCCCTGCAATCGGCCATGCCCCAGATGGAGGGGCAGGGCGCAAGCGCGGTGCAGTTCGACACCGAAAAGCTGCAGAACCTGCAGCAGGATTACATCAAGTCCCTGCAGTCCCTGAGCGATGCCGAGGCCGTGCAGGCCATGCTGTCCAAGGACAAGCGCTTTTCCGCCGCCGAGTGGCAAAGCAACCCCATCGCCGCTGCCTCCGCCGCCAACTACCTGCTGGGCAGCCGCATGCTCATGGGCATGGCCGATGCCGCCCAGGGCGATGACAAGACCAAAAGCCGTCTGCGTTTTGCGGTGGAGCAATGGGTGGCCGCCATGGCGCCCAGCAACTTTCTGGCGCTCAATGTGGATGCGCTGAAAAAAGTGGTGGACACCAAGGGCGAGAGCTTGGCGCAGGGTATCTCCAATCTGCTGGCAGACATGCGCCAGGGCCATGTCTCCATGACCGACGAGAGCCTGTTCACCGTCGGCAAGAACGTGGCCACCACCGAAGGCGCGGTGGTGTTCGAGAACGAGCTGTTCCAGCTCATCGAATACAAGCCGCTGACGGCCAAGGTCTACGAAAAGCCGTTCCTGATGGTGCCGCCCTGCATCAACAAGTTCTACATCCTGGACCTGCAGCCCGACAACTCCGTCATCCGCTACGCCGTCAGCGAGGGCCATCACACCTTTGTGGTCAGCTGGCGCAACCCCGACGAGAGCCAGGCCCACCAGAGCTGGGACAACTACATCGAAAACGGCGTGCTCAAGGCCATCAGCACTGTGCAGGACATTTGCGAAGCGCCGCAGATCAATGTGCTGGGCTTTTGCGTGGGCGGCACCATGCTCTCCACCGCCATGGCCGTGCTCAGCGCGCGCCATGCCCGTGAAAATAGCGGCGCTGCGGGCGATGCGCCCGCCAAAACCACGCGCAGCCGTGCTGCGGCCAAGACCCCCGCCAAGGCCGCCACCAAAACAGCGAGCAAAAGCACGGCGCGTGCCTCCGTCAGCGCTTCGGCCAAACCTTTCCCCGTGGCCAGCATGACGCTGCTGACCACGCTGATCGACTTCCGCGACACAGGCATTCTGGACATCTTCATCGACGAAAACGTGGTGCGTTTCCGCGAGATGCAGATGGGCAAGAGCGGGCTGATGAAGGGCCAGGACATGGCCTCGACCTTCAGCTTTCTGCGTCCCAACGATCTGGTCTGGAACTATGTGGTGGGCAACTACCTCAAGGGCGAGACGCCGCCGCCCTTCGATCTGCTGTACTGGAACAGCGACTCGACCAATCTGCCTGGCCCGTTCTACGCCTGGTATCTGCGCAATCTCTACCTGGAAAACAATCTCATCAAGCCCGGTGTGCTGACCGTGTGTGGCGAGAAGATCGATATGCGCCAGATCAAGGTTCCGGCTTATATCTACGGCTCGCGCGAGGACCATATCGTGCCAGTGGGCGCAGCCTATGCCTCCACGCAGGTGCTGGGCGGGGAGCTGCGCTTTGTCATGGGCGCTTCGGGCCACATCGCGGGCGTCATCAACCCGCCGGCCAAGAAAAAGCGCAGCCACTGGCTGCGTGAGGACGGCAAGTTCCCCGCTTCCTTCAAGGACTGGGTGGATGGCGCGACCGAATACCCGGGCAGCTGGTGGACGGACTGGAGCGAGTGGCTGGGAAGCCATGGCGGCAAGCAGGTCGCCGCGCCCAAGGCCTATGGCCGCGGCAAGGAATTTTCCGCCATTGAAGATGCGCCCGGGCGCTATGTGCTTGTGAAGGCTTGAGGCACAATGAAACGATATTGCAGTGCAGCAAATGTGCGGCAATAACAGGGCGCCGATGACACGATGAACATGCCATCGGCCCGCATTCACGCATCAATCGAGAGACCTAGAAAGGTTCGTCATCATGGAAGACATCGTTATCGTTTCCGCTGTTCGCACAGCAGTGGGCAAGTTTGGTGGCTCTCTGGCCAAGATTCCTGCCACGCAACTGGGCGCAACCGTGATCACCGAAGCTCTGGCCCGCGCCAATATCGGCAAGGATCAGGTCGGTGAAGTCATCATGGGTCAGGTGCTGACCGCTGGCGCGGGTCAGAACCCTGCACGTCAGGCCATGATGGCCGCAGGCATCGCCAAGGAAACTCCGGCGCTGACGATCAATGCCGTCTGCGGCTCGGGTCTCAAGGCCGTGATGCTGGCGGCGCAGGCCGTCGCCATGGGCGACAGCGAAATCGTGGTGGCCGGTGGTCAGGAAAACATGAGTGCTTCGCCCCATGTCCTGCCCGGCTCGCGTGATGGCCAGCGCATGGGCGACTGGAAGATGGTGGACACCATGATCGTCGACGGCCTGTGGGACGTCTACAACCAGTACCACATGGGCATCACCGCCGAAAACGTGGCCAGGGAAAAGAGCGTCAGCCGCGAGCAGCAGGACGCGCTGGCGCTGGCCAGCCAGCAAAAGGCCGTGGCCGCTCAGGATGCGGGCAAGTTCAAGGACGAAATCGTTCCCGTGAAGATTCCCCAGCGCAAGGGCGACCCCATCGTCTTCGACGCTGACGAATACATCAACCGCAAAACCAATGCCGAAGCGCTGGCTACGCTCAAGCCTGCTTTCGACAAGGCGGGCTCCGTGACGGCTGGCAATGCCTCCGGTCTGAACGACGGCGCCGCCGCCGTGGTGGTGATGACGGCTGCCAAGGCCAAGGCCCTGGGCCTGAAGCCTCTGGCCAAGATTGTTTCCTATGCCACCACGGGCCTGGCTCCCGAAGTCATGGGCCTGGGCCCCGTCTATGCAGCGCGCAAGGCACTGGACCGCGCCGGCTGGAGCACAGCCGATGTGGACCTGTTCGAGCTCAACGAAGCCTTTGCCGCGCAGGCCTGTGCCGTGAATGCGGACCTGGGCATCGACAAGAGCAAGGTCAACGTCAACGGCGGTGCCATCGCCATCGGTCACCCCATCGGGGCATCGGGCTGCCGCATTCTGGTGACGCTGCTGCACGAAATGCAGCGCAGCGGCGCCAAGAAGGGTCTGGCGGGTCTGTGTATCGGTGGCGGCATGGGCGTGGCCATGGCGCTCGAAGCCTGCTGATCCTGCGCGGATCGCAGCATAAAAATAGCCAGAACCTGTGCGGACAGGCTGGCTCCTGGGTTTGGCTGCAGCGCTCCTGAAGGCTGCAGTCATTCCAGAATTGTCCGGGGTCAGGGAGCGAAGGTCTACCTAGGGAAGATCGCTAAACGATACTTGATCAACCCCGGCTTTTCTCGAACGCAAGAGGTGCATACTGATTACGTGTGCTGATTCTCTGGCGTTCTGTGCAATAAACAAAAGCAATAGCTGTTTATTGCTGATAGTGTGATCGTGAAATAACCATTGATTGACAGGAGAGATGAATGGGTCAGAAAGTAGCGTACGTCACGGGGGGCATGGGTGGTATCGGTACTGCCATCTGCCAACGTCTGCACAAGGAAGGCTTCAAGGTCATCGCGGGCTGCGGTCCGTCGCGTGATTTTCAGAAGTGGCTCGACGAGCAAAAGGCTCTGGGCTACACCTTCTACGCATCGGTTGGCAATGTCGGTGACTGGGAATCCACAGTCGAGGCCTTCAACAAAACCAAGGCAGAGCATGGCACGATCAACGTGCTGGTCAACAACGCGGGTATCACGCGTGACCGCATGTTCGTCAAGATGACACCTGATGACTGGCATGCAGTCATCGAAACCAACCTGAACTCCATGTTCAACGTCACCAAGCAGGTGGTGGGCGATATGGTGGAAAAGGGCTGGGGCCGTGTCATCAATATCAGCTCGGTCAACGGTGCCAAGGGACAGGCCGGTCAAACCAACTACTCGGCTGCCAAGGCCGGTATGCACGGCTTCACCATGGCTCTGGCGCAGGAGCTGGCCACCAAGGGTGTGACGGTCAACACCGTCAGCCCCGGCTATATCGGCACCGACATGGTCAAGGCCATTCGTCCCGATGTGCTGGAAAAGATCGTGGCGGGCGTGCCCGTCAAGCGTCTGGGCGAGCCCAGCGAGATCGCTTCCATCATCGCCTGGCTGGCTTCCGAAGAAGGTGGTTACTCCACTGGTGCTGACTTCTCGGTCAACGGCGGTCTGCACATGCACTAAGCCTTTGTGGCTTCACACTGCAACAAGGAGCCTCTGGCTCCTTTTTTCATGCTTCTGTTTAGATAGCTTCCAGCCTATGTTGATCATGGACTAGAGGCAAAAAAGACTCAAAATCACTCAGAAATAACAAAACCCGCAGAAAATGAATTCGTGCGGGTTTTTGTTCGGGGGACTCACCGGGGACAGTGAGCTGGAAGCAAGGCAGCGGTTCTTGGTTTCAAGTTTCGCCGGTGAGTGCCTTGCTGCCGGGGCACCTGGCTGCAATACCTATCTGGGTATTGCCTGCGAGCGCTTAGCGCTTGCGATCGCGTTCGTCTTCGGGCCAGATGGACATGATGTAGGTCGTTTGCATGGGGAAAAATCTCCTGTATGCCTGTTCAACGCTCGAGGGATTCAGTTCGTTGACAGCTTTTTCAAAATATTTTGACTGATCGTTTATCCAGTGTTTTGCGGAGCCGGAGACTCAGGCAGCACAGGCCGGTGCGCGCTTGCGGTCGCGGTCGTCCCAAGGCCAAGCCATCAGAGACATGGCTGCGTCCTGACGGGGCAGGGCTTGGGCGGTGTCGTTAACAGTGTTGGTCATTGCTGTTCACTCCTTTGCGTGTTCAACGCCTGGGGTGGACGGCAGGTTGACGAGAGGCTGACAAAAAAACAGCAAGAAAATGCAAGCTGAGTTTGTCGATGTTGCAGATTACCGCGTAGATTTCATAAAAAGATAGCGCCAAGTCTATGATCTATATAGGCTTGGCGCGGTTTTGATGCTTTATGCCAGTTCTGCGCTTAGCGCTTCAATTTGCTCGGACAACTCCAGCCAGCGCTCTTCCAGCTTTTCAATTTCGCTGTTGATGGCGCCCAGCTGCTTGCCCGCTTCCACGATATCGGGGCCGGACAGGCCGGGCGTTGCCAGCCTGGTTTCCAGTGCGCCGCGCTCTTCATTGAGCTTGGGCAGCTTCTTGTCGATCTGCTCCAGCTCTTTCTTGAAGGGCTTGGTCTTGTCCGCCAGTTGCTGGCGCGCAGCGGCGGCCAGGCGGCGGGCTTCCTTGGGGTCGGCAACCGCTTCAGTCTTGGGTGCTTCCGTTTTGATAGCTGCTGGCGCTTGTAATTCCTGGACAGGAGCCTCAATAGGCGCAGAAACCTCGGCGCTCTGACCATGGGTGCCATGGTCCGCCGCGCGAGCTTCTTCGCGCAGGCGCTTGGATTCTTCGAGCAGATAGCGCTGGTAGTCGTCCAGGTCGCCATCAAACGGCCCGACCACGCCGCGACCCACCATCCAGAAGTCTTCACAGACGGCGCGCAGTAGGTGGCGGTCGTGGGAGACCAGCATGACGGTGCCATCAAAGTCGTTGAGCGCCATGGCCAGCGCTTCGCGGGTGGCCAGGTCCAGGTGGTTGGTTGGCTCGTCCAGCAGCAGCAGATTGGGGCGTTGCCAGACGATCATGGCCAGCACCAGGCGGGCTTTTTCGCCGCCGCTCATGCTGCCCACGCTTTGCTTGACCATGTCGCCGCTGAAGTTGAAGGTGCCCAGCCAGTTGCGCAGATCCTGCTCGCGGCTGGCGGCGGGGGCGGCTGCGCCGAGTTCCTTGGCCAGACGGATCATGTGCTCCAGCGGGTTTTCGCTGGGGCGCAGCACATCCAGTTCCTGCTGGGCGAAGTAGCCAATGTTCAGGCCCTTGCCTTCGGTGACGGTACCGGCCAGTGCGCCCATCTCGCGGGCAATGGTCTTGACCAGTGTCGATTTACCCTGGCCGTTGGCACCCAGAATACCGATGCGCTGACCAGCCAACACCGAGCGGTTGACACCGCGCAGGATGGTGGTCTCGTTGCCGTCGTCATCCTTGTAGCCAAAGGCCGCATCGGAGATTGCCAGCATCGGGTTGGGCAGATTGGCCGGTTCCTTGAACTCGAAGGTGAATTCGGCTTCGGCCAGCACGGGGCCGATCTTTTCCATGCGTTCGAGCTGCTTGACCCGGCTTTGCGCCTGCTTGGCCTTGCTGGCCTTGGCCTTGAAGCGGTCGATGAACTTCTGCAGGTGGGCCATCTTTTCCTGCTGCTTGGCAAAGCTGGCGGCCTGCAGCTCAAGCTGCTGGGCGCGCAGCTCTTCAAAGCGGCTGTAGTTGCCGCCGTAGCGTGTCAACTGTCCGCCCTGAATCTGCAGGGTGACATTGGTGATGGCGTCCAGGAACTCGCGGTCATGGCTGATGGTGATCAGCGTGCCGGGGTAGCGCTTCAACCACGCTTCCAGCCAGACCAGGGCGTCCAAATCCAAGTGGTTGGTGGGCTCGTCGAGCAGCAGCAAATCGCTGGGGCACATCAGCGCACGGGCCAGTTGCAGGCGCATGCGCCAGCCGCCCGAGAAGCTGTTGACAGGGTGCTCCAGCTCATGGACCTTGAAACCCAGACCCAGAATCAGCGCCTGGGCGCGGGCCACGGCGTCATGCGCGCCGGCATCGGCCAGATCGCAATGGGCCTGGGCGATCTCCATGCCGTCGCCCGAGGCTTCGGCGGCGTCCAGCTGGGCCTGGGCCTCGGTCAGGCGGGTGTCGCCCTTGAGCACGAACTGGGTGGCGGACTCTTCGGTCTCCGGCATGTGTTGGGCCACCTGGGCCATGCGCCATTGCGGGGGAATGAAGAAATCGCCCGCGTCTTCAGCCAGCGAGCCGTTGAGCAGCGCAAACAGCGTGGACTTGCCCGCGCCATTGCGGCCGACAAGACCTACGGACTCGCCGGGGTTGATGGTGGTGGATACGTTGTCCAGCAGCACTTTGGTGCCGCGGCGCAGGGTGATGTTTTTCAGGCTGATCATGACTGGGGGCGATTATCCCAGTGATTGGGCTTCGTCCCCGCCGTACTGGCTTTGTCAGACTGGTTGCAGGCCAATGCGCTTCATCATCGTATCGGTCAATTGCTGCTCGTGCTCAAAGGCGCGGGTGTAGGTGGCGGAGTCCAGAATCTGCACCTTGCCGCCGTCCATCTCCAGTGCCTGGCGCACCTTGGGCTGGGCCAGCACGGCTTCGAGCGCGCTGCGCAGCCGGTTGGTGACCGCTTCCGGTGTGCCGGTGGGCACCGACAGCCCGCCCCAGGAGCTGAGGTTGACGTTTTTCACGCCCAGCTCGGCCAGCGTGGGTACCTGGGGCAGTTTTTCGTTGCGCTGCTCGCCCGCCACGGCCAGCGCCGTGAGCTTGCCGGCCTGTACATGCGGGTAGGCGACGGAGAAGATGGGCGCGCCAAAGACGACCTGCTGGCCCAGCACGGCGTTGACCAGCTCGGACGCGCCCTTGTAGGGCACATGATTGGCTTTGATGTTCATGGCCGACAGCAGCAGCTCTACGCCCAGGTGCGAGGGCGTGCCCACGCCGCCCGAGGCGTAGTCGATATCGCGGCTTTTGCTGGCCGCGGCGAGATCGGCCAGGCTGCGTATGCCCGAGTCCGGGTGCACGACCAGCAGGATGTCGGCGCGCGACATGCCCATGACATGCTTGAAATCCTTGAAAACTTCATAGCCCGGCGCTTTGTACATGCGCATGGCCGCCGCCATGGGCGAGCCCGAGTACAGCAGGGTGTAGCCATCGGCCTGGGCCTTGGCCACCTGGCGCGCGCCGATGTTGCCGCCTGCGCCGGGGCGGTTTTCAATCACCACGGGCTGGCCCAGTTGCTGGCCCAGTGCCTCGGCCACAATGCGCGCGGCGCTGTCCGGCCCCGTGCCTGCCATATAGGGCACCACCCATTTGATGGGGCGGCTGGGCCAGGCCTGCGCCCCTGCAGGCAGGGCAGTGGCAGCGGCGCTTATTAAGGCCGCTTGCAGCAAGCGGCGGCGGCTGGCGCTGTGCTGCGGGGCGTTCAAGGATTTGTCCATCATTGTCTGTCTCCTGTTTTTATAGCTGCTTGCCTAGATGTCTTCAGGACTTGAGCAGTTTTTGATCGATGATTTCTTTGGCAATGGTGTTGCGCTGAATCTCGCTGGTGCCGGTCAGCACGCGGTACATGCGCAGCATGCGAAACAGAAACTCCACGCGTCTGCCCTGAACAATGCCTTCGCCGCCGTGGATCTGCACGGCGCGATCCGCGATCGCAAAGGCTTTTTCGGAGCAGAAAAGCTTGCTCATCGAGGCCTGGGCGCGCGCGTCAATGCCCGCATCCAGTGCTCTGGCGGTCTGAATCATCAGCGCGCGTGCGGCCATCCAGTCGGTCGCCATATCGGCCAGCATGTGCTGTATGGACTGAAACTGCGCAATGCTGCGGCCAAACTGCTGACGGCCCAGCGCATAGTCGCGCGCATCACGCAGCGCGCATTGCGCCAGCCCCACCATGGCCGGGCAGTGCAGCAGGCGGTTGACGGTGATACGCCCCAGCGCCAGACCCAGGCCGCGCCCGGGCTCGCCAATCAGCTGCGCGACGGGCACGCGCACATCGTTCAGGTGGATATCACCGGTGTGGGATTGCCCGGCCATGGTCTTGTAGCCGCTGACTACCTCCACGCCCGGTGCACTCAGGTCCACAAAGAAGGCGCTGATTTCACGCTCGGCGCTGCCCTCGGCGGCGGTGGAGGCCATGAGCACGGCAAAGTCCGCAAACGGCGAGCCCGAGATAAAGCGCTTTTTGCCATTGAGCACATAGTGATCGCCTTGCAGCACGGCTCTGGTTTCCAGAGCGCCTGCGTCAGAGCCCGCCTGGGCTTCGGTCAGGGCAAAGCAGATGGACTTTTCGGCCCGCGCCACAGGGGCGATGAACTGCTCCATCTGCACCGGCGTGGCTTTGCGCACCAGAGAGCCTATGCGCGGCGGGCCGCTCAGCTCACCCAGTACATGGGGCGCAAATGGCGAGCCGCTGGCGTAAATCGCTTCCTTGATCAGCACCTGATCGAGCACCGAGAGTTCCTCGCCGCCCATGGCCTTGGGCAAGGTCATGCCGTAAAAGCCCAACGCGTGAGAGCGTTTCCAGACCTGGCGCAGCAAATCCTTGCTGGGGCTGTTTTCGTGGTTGATGCCGTGCTGGGCGGCCAGCTCGGCCAGTTCTCCCTGCAGAAAATCCTGCAACGCGGCAATCAGCTCGGCCGCGCGGGGCGAGCCTTCAAACGGCATGGGCAGCAAAGGGACGTAAGTGGCTTGCATCATGTCTTTGGCGTTCATGCTCAGTTGACCTTTCGGCTGTGGTTGGCCCAGTAGGGCGCTTGAACGGCTTTGCGCATGACTTTGCCGTTGGGGTTTTTGGGCAGCTGCTGCACAAATTCGATGTGGCGCGGGCGCTTGAAGCCGCCCAGGCGCTCGGCGCAAAAGCTGTTGAGCTGGCCAAGCGCGGCTTCGTCCAGTGCCTGTCCTTGCTTGAGCACGATGTGCGCGGCCACGGCTTCGCCCCATTTGTCATCGGGGATGGCGAAAACGCAGGCGTCCTGCACGGCGCCATGCTCATAGAGCACGGCCTCGACCTCGGAGGGGTAAACGTTGAAGCCGCCCGAAATCACCATGTCCTTTTTGCGGTCCACGATGTAGACAAAGCCTTCCTCGTCCACGCGGGCCAGATCGCCGGTGTGATAGCGGCCGTTCTGCAGCACCTCGGCCGTCAGATCGGGCGCGCGCCAGTAGCCGGCAAAGACGTCGGCGCCACTGACCACGATTTCGCCCACCTCGCCCTGCGGCACGTGTTGGCCATCGTCGTCCACCACTTCCACGCGCGATTCGAGAAACGGGCGACCGCAGGAGGCCAGCAGCTCTGGCCTGGCGGCACGCGCATAAAGGTGATCCTGTACGGTGAGCGCGCAAACGCCCGAAGTCGTCTCGCCCGCGCCATAGCCCTGACTGAGGATGGGGCCGAACACATCCATGGCCTGCAGAATGCGTGCCGGGGCCATGGGCGCTGCGCCGTAGCCCAGGCGCAGCAGATCGGGCAGTGGGCGGTACTGGCCAGCGGTTTCGGCCAGCAGCATATTGATCATGGTGGGCACCATGAAGGTGTGGCTCACGCGCAGAGCGCGCATATCGTGCACAAAGCGCGCGGGCTCAAAGTGGCTGAACAGATGAATCGTTGCGCCCGTGCACAGCGCGGGCATCATCTGCATGCCCGAGGCATGGGTGACCGGGCCGACCAGACCCAGCGTATGGCCGCTTTGCATGCCCTCGCCGCGCATCAAGAACTTGCGCAGCTGGGCCAGACGGTTGCCAAAGGTCTGCATCGCGGCCTTGAGCACGCCGGACGAGCCCGAGGTGTAGTGCAGCACGGCCACTTCATGCTCTTGCACCGCTACTGGCGAAAACTGGTCACTGGCCATGCTCAGCAAGCGCTCATAGCTATGGTTTTCATCGCCGTCCAGCAAAATCAGCTTTGTTGCGGCATTGCGCAGATGGGGCTTGAAGCTCTCGGCGCGCGCTGCCGTGGTGATGATGACGGCGGCGTCGCTGTTGTCGGCAATCTCGCCCACTTCGCGCGGCGAGAGGCGGGCGTTGAACGGCGCTTTGATGAGCCCGGCCTTGTAGCAGGCCAGTTCGATCTCGACGATCTCCGTGCAGTTGGGTAGATAGATGCCCACGCGGTCGCCGCGCGCAAGGCCTTGGGCCAGCAGCGCATGGGCCAGGCGGTTGCTGCGCTGCTCCAGCGCCGCATAAGTCAGTTGCTTGCTGGCGCTGCTCACCGCCAGATGGCGGGCATAGAGCCGGCAGCACTGGGCGACGAGTGCGCCGACGTTGGGAATGACGGCGCCCAGAGGCGGGTGGGCCGTGGAGAAAGAGGGCATGGGCAGTGTCCTTGTCTGAACTTGTCTGGAACAAAGCCGCAGCGTGGTGCGGCTGGCAGACCCACTGTCCCAAAGCCTGGAATTTCAGGGAAATACCGTTTGCTGATTCAAAGCCATCATCTTTTTTGATGACTATTGAAAACAATGGCTTGCATGTGTTTTTTCCTCCTGGGCAATCCGTGCCTGAGGGTTAGTCCCCGCCAGAGATGATCTTTGTTGATGGCATTTCTGATGGCGCTTCATGCAGCCATTGCGCCAGCCAGCGTCCCTCGTCAATCAGGCTGTGCGCATGGTCGAGCAGCGCGGCTTGCACCACTTGCACGGCGGCGTCCTGTACACGGCCGGGTTGGCGGGCCAGGTGGTAGTGACGTTGCAGCTCGGGCTGGCGCACTCGGGCGACGATCCATTGCGGATTGTCGGCAGGCGGCTGCGGGTTTTCGGCCAGCGAGCAGGCGGGCGTGAAGGTAAAGCCCGCGCCGCACTGGTAGAGCGAACGTATGACGCGGGCCGAGTCATGCTCATGCACGACGTTGAGGCTGATCTGCCGCACATTGGCCGCCTGCTCCACGGCCTGGCGAATCGAGTAGCGGCGCGACTGCAGCACCAGCGGCTGGGCCGCGGCATGGGAAAAGTCCAGACTGGGCAGGCCATTGCCCTCGTGCCTGAGCAAGGGCGTGACTACGCCGCCCGCATCATGGCCGCAGAAGTAAATCGGCTCGGTCGCCAGTGGCTGCACCAGCAGATCCTGCAGGCTGGCCGTGTCGACGAGGATGCCCAGGTCCGCGCGGCGGTCCAGCATGGCTTTTTGCACCATGAGGCTGGAGTCATCAAGCACAAACACGCGAATGCGCGGGTGGCTGATGCGCAGGCGCGCAATCACCGGGCCCATGAGCAGACCGGTCAGCAAAAACGGCAGCGCAATGCTGACCGAGCCTTCCGGGCCCTGGGGCAGGCGCTGAATGCGCTCGCACATGGCGTCGGCATCCGACAGCAGCCGCCGCGCGTCTTCATACAGCTGTGTGCCCGCAGGCGTGGGCGTGACACCGGTGTGGGTGCGCTCGAGCAACTGCGCGCCCAGCTCGCTTTCCAGTTTCTTGATCTGCGCCGTGAGCGCGGGCTGGGCCACATACAGGGAATGGGCGGCCCGTGAGAGCGAGCCTGCTTCCAGCACGGTGATGAAATAGCGAAGAGCGCGCAGATCCATGGGTCAGACCAACAGTTTCGTCATGTCAAAAGAAGGTGACAGGGTATTTGAAGAATTGTTAGCTTCCTGTAATGTCGGTGTAATCTGACGCGAATGGGTGGCCATCCATTAGCAAGATGACGTATCTTGTGCTTAGAAACCCGACATTTCCGGGGTGTGGGTCCTACAACTGATGCAACAACAACAGTCCCTTTCTTCTTCTGCAACCAGAGCTGGCTCGGCCCACTGGCGAATCGAGGACATCGACTTTGCCGCCATTGACCGCTCGGCCATCGAGCACAACGAAGACCTGTTCTTCCTGCTCATGAGTGCCTCCTTCATCGAGACCGGCTCGGACACCTATGCCACCAATCTGGCCGAGCATTACGCGGCCTGGCCCGAGATTGCCGACTGGCTCAAGGAGCACTGGGAGGCCGAAGAGCTGCAACACGGCCAGGCCCTGCGCGCTTATGTGGAGACCGTCTGGCCCGACTTCCCCTGGCAGCAGGCCTATGACAGTTTTTTTGCCGAGTATTCCAAGCTCTGCACCATGGAGGAGCTCTACCCCGACCAGCGGCTGGAAATGGTGGCCCGCTGTGTGGTGGAGACCGGCACCACGGCCTACTACCATACGCTGCGTGAGCTGAGCACCGAGCCCGTGCTCAGCGAGCTGCTGGGCAATATCCGCAACGACGAGGTCAGCCACTTCAAGCACTTTCTCAAGTACTTCAAGGAACTGCAGGACCAGTCCCCCGTGGGCCGCGCGCGCATTGCCAAGGCTTTGTACGGACGGCTCAAGGAGCTGCGCGAGAGCGATTCGGATATTGCGCTGCGCCATGTCTGGGCGCACAAGGGGCGCTACTTTGCCGATAGCACCACGACTTTTGATGCCATGGCCCAGCATATCTACGAGCTGGTCAGCCGCCGCCTGCCCGCCGATCTGGCCGTGCGCATGTTGCTCAAGCCCATGCTGCTGCCCAGCAAGGTCGAAGGGCTGATCCGCACGCCGATTTCCAAACTGGCCACGCGGGTGATGTCGTACTGAGGCGGTATGGATGCCCCAATAGGTGGCTATATTTTTGATAGCTTAAGGCCTATATAAGTAATAGGCTAAGGGCGTTTTTTAATCAGGTTTCCTCTGGCCCTGATGTCTCCCCATCCGGTTTGCATGCCGGGTCTGCTGCCCAAGCAAACTCGAGAAGCCATGAAAAATGCCGACCCTTGAACGATCAAGCGGTCGGCATTTTTGCGGGGAGCGTGTGGCTTCAGAACTTGGTTTAGAGCTTGAGCGCGGCAGTGTCGCCGTTGCTCCAGTGGCGCAAGGACTCTTCGGTAATCAAGAGCACCTGCTCATCGCCTGAGCTGGTATCGAGCCAGAACACGGGCAGGTCGGGGAAGGCGGCTTCAAAGTACGGCTTTTCGTTGCCGATTTCCAGAATCACCACGGCGTCCTTGTTCAGGCGCGCGGGCAGGTCGGCCAGCAACTGGCGGATAAAGTCCATGCCGTCCGTGCCACCCGCCAGCGCCAGTTCAGGCTCGGCCAGATATTCGGCGGGCAGCTTGCGCATGCTGTCGGCGTTCACATAAGGCGGGTTGCACAGCACCAGATCCCAGGGGCCGGGCACCTGGCTCATGCCATTGGTTTCCAGCAGCGTCACGCGGTCCTGCAAGCCGTGCTTGTCCACATTGATGCGGGCCACGGCCAGCGCGTCGGTCGAAAGATCGGCGCCGGTCACCTGCACATCGGGGTAGGCCATGGCGGCCAGACAGGCGAGCGAGCCATTGCCCGTGCACAGATCGAGCACCTGCACGGTCTTGTCGCTGAGCCAGCCGTCGATGCTGCCGTCGGCCAGCAGCTCGGCAATAAAGCTGCGCGGCACGATGGAGCGCTCGTCGATGTAGAAGGGCACGCCCACCAGCCAGGCTTCGTTGGTGAGGTAGGCCGCAGGCTTGCGCGTGCGGATGCGCTCATCAAAAAGTGTAGCTATCTGCGCAATATCTTCCGGGACTACAGGCTGATTGGCTACAGATTCTGGTGCGCCGGGCGTGAGTTCGCTGTCCAGCGGTAATTGGAGCTTCCACAGCACCAGCCAGGCGGCTTCGTCTTCTGCGGTGGCCGTGCCATGGCCAAAGGCCACGCCGGCAGCGGTGAGGGCCTGCGCGCCGCTGGCGATCAGCTCGGCAATGGTGTTGCCGGTGATGGCGTTCGTGATACTGGCGTTCATGCGTTCGTTGTCTGCTGGCGCTGGATGTTCTCCAGCGTCTTGCGGTAGATGTTTTTCAGCGGCTCGATATCGGCCACGGCGATGTGCTCGTCGATCTTGTGGATGCTGGCGTTGGGCGGGCCCATTTCGATGACCTGCGGGCAGATCTGCGCGATAAAGCGGCCGTCGCTGGTGCCGCCCGTTGTGGACAGCTCGGTATCGATGCCGGTTTCTTCCTTGATGGCGGCCTGCACGGCATTGACCAGCGTGCCAGGCGTGGTCAGGAAGGGCTGGCCGCCAATGGTCCAGACCAGCGAGTATTCAAGGCCGTGGCGGTCCAGCACCTCGTGCACGCGCTTTTGCAGCGACTCGGACGTGGATTCGGTGCAGAAGCGGAAGTTGAAGTCGATCACCACATGACCGGGGATGACGTTGCTCGCGCCCGTGCCGCCGTGGATATTGCTGATCTGCCAGCTGGTGGGCTGGAAGAAGGCGTTGCCCTTATCCCAGACCGTGGCGGCCAGCTCGGCCAGCGCGGGCAGGGCTTCGTGGATGGGGTTGCGGGCCAGTTGCGGGTAGGCGATATGGCCTTGCACGCCGTTGACGGTGAGCTTGCCGCTCATGGTGCCGCGGCGGCCGTTCTTGATCATGTCGCCCGTCTTTTTGACGGAGGTGGGCTCGCCCACAATGCACCAGTCCAGGCGCTCGCCGCGCTTTTTGAACTGCTCGATCACGACCTTGGTGCCGTCGATCGAGGGGCCTTCCTCGTCGCTGGTGAGCAGGAAGGCGATGTCAAAAGCGGGCTCGGGCGTGGTCTGCAAAAACTCCTCTACCGCCACCACAAAGGCGGCGATGGAGGTTTTCATGTCGCTCGCACCCCGGCCATAGAGCTTGCCGTCGCGGTGCATGGGCACAAACGGCGGGCTGCTCCATTCCTTGAGCGGGCCGGGGGGCACCACATCGGTATGGCCGGCAAACACCAGCACCGGTGTAGGATCATCAGATTTGATAGCGCCTTGCCCAGATGTTGTACGGACTGCGCTGCGTTTTGCCCATAAATTGCGAACGCGGAAGTCTTCCGGGCCGCTATCCATGCGTTCACAGGCAAAGCCCATGGGAGTCAGGGCGTCGGCCAGCAGCTCAAGGCAGCCAGCGTCTTCAGGGGTGACAGAGGGCAGGCTGATGAGCTGCTCGGTCAGTTGCAGAGTGCGGGACATGGGGAAAGGGCTTCAACTAAAACAATGCCTCAAAAGCCTTTTCAGGCTGTTTTGACATCCAGGGTGATTTCCGTGAACGACGGCATATCGTCATCGCCGGGCAGCAGCACATCGGTAACCTCGGGTGCGCCCTTGGAACTGGCGTGGCTCAGATCATTATCCATACGCCACATCAGATTGGTGGGCGAGTCAGCATAGGCCAGCGCTTCATTGCGCTCAATTGTGCCACTGCGCACCAGTGCGGCCAGCGCTTCTTCGAAGGTTTGCGAGCCTTCGGCCATGGATTTCTCCATCGACTCCTTCACGCCGCCAAAATCGCCGCGCAAGATCATGTCGCTGATCAGCTTGGTGTTGAGCATGACCTCCACCGCCGGCACGCGCGTGCCGTCGATGCTGCGGATCAGGCGCTGCGAGATCACGGCCTTGAGCGATGCGGCCAGCTCCCCCAGCATGGTGGGGCGCACCTCCTCGGGGAAGAAGGACAGTATGCGGTTGAGCGCGTGGTAGCTGTTGTTGGCGTGCAGCGTGGCCAGGCACAGGTGGCCGGACTGGGCATAGGCCAGCGCGGCGGACATGGTCTCGCGGTCACGGATTTCACCGATCAGAATCACATCCGGGGCCTGGCGCAGCGCGTTCTTGAGCGCCGTGGCCAGCGTGGCCGTATCGGTGCCGACTTCGCGCTGGTTGACGATGGAGCGCTTGCTGCGGAACTGGAATTCGATGGGGTCTTCCACGGTCAGAATATGGCCGCTGAGCTTTTCGTTGCGCTCATCGATCATGCTGGCCAGCGTGGTGCTCTTGCCCGAGCCCGTGGCCCCGACCACCAGCACCAGTCCGCGTTTTTCCATCACCAGATCGCTGACGATGGGCGGCAGGTTCAGCGTGTCGCGCTTGGGCACTTGCTGGGAGATGAAACGGATCACCACGGCATAGCTGCCGCGCTGGCGCATGGCGCTGATACGAAAGCGGCCGACGCCGGCCATGGGAATGGCAATGTTCAGCTCGCCCGTGCTCTTGAGCTCCTCAATGGCCTCGGGGCTGACCACCTCGGACAGCAGAGCCAGCGGCGCATCGGGCGGCAGCTCCTGCTGGTTGATGGGAACGCACACGCCATTGATCTTGATCAGCGCTGTGGCCCGGGCGGACAGGTAGACGTCGGATGCCTTTTTATCGGCCATCAGACGCAGAATTTTTTCCATATTGCTCATTCAAATCCTCATTAGCCTCTCGGCGCCCATGTTAGCGCCTGCGCAGGCCGCCCAAGCACTGCCGGTGCGGGCGTGGCTGATCTGGCACATGAAAAAAGCCTGCGCGCCTTGAAGGGCGGGCAGGCTTTGCGACTGAGTGTGAGGGATTAGTCGCGCAGCAGGTCGTTGATGCTGGTCTTAGAGCGGGTCTGCGCATCCACGCGCTTGACGATGATGGCGGCATACATGGAGTAGTCCTTGCCATCCTTGGTCTTCTTGGGGATGTTGCCGCTGACCACCACGGAGCCGCTGGGCACGCGGCCATAGGTGATTTCGCCGGTTTCGCGGTTGAACAAAGGAGTGGACTGGCCGATGTACACACCCATGCCCAGCACGGAGTTTTCTTCGACGATCACGCCTTCCACGACTTCGGAGCGAGCGCCGATGAAGCAGTTGTCTTCAATGATGGTGGGGTTAGCTTGCAGGGGCTCGAGCACGCCGCCCAGGCCGACGCCGCCCGACAGGTGCACGTTCTTGCCCACTTGAGCGCAGGAGCCCACGGTAGCCCAGGTGTCCACCATGGTGCCGGAGTCCACATAGGCGCCGATGTTCACGTAGGAAGGCATCAGGATGGCACCAGAGGCGACGAAGGAGCCGCGACGAGCGACGGCGGGAGGCACCACGCGCACGCCGGTGGCGGCGATCTGGGCTTCGGTCATGCCTTCGAACTTGGTGGGCACCTTGTCAAAGAAGTTCAGCGCGCCGCCGTTGATCAGCGCGTTGTCCTTGAGGCGGAAGGACAGCAGCACGGCCTTCTTGATCCACTGGTGCACGGTCCATTGGCCCACGCCTTCGCGGGTGGCCACGCGCAGCTTGCCGTCATTGAGTTCGGCAATCACATGCTCCACGGCATCCACCACTTCCTTGGGGGCGGCGGAAGGCGAGATGGAAGCACGGTTGTCCCAGGCGGTATCGATGATGGATTGCAGTTGTTGCGTCATGATGTTTTCGGTCAAAGATCGAAAGTTAAGGTGAAACGGTAGGGGTAACAGTAAGGTCAGCAAAGGCCTGAGGGGCAGGCCTTTTCAGTCAATGCTCAGCGGCTGCGGCTTTCGATGAACTGGGCAATGCGCTGGGCAGCTTCCAGACATTCGGCAGTCTCGGCCACCAGCGCCATGCGCACACGGTTGGCACCGGGGTTGAAGCCCTGAGCCTCGCGCGCCAGATAGCTGCCTGGCAATACTGTAACACCTGTATGAGCATACAGCTCTTTGGCGAATTGTGCGTCGTCCATGCCCAGTTTTTCGGGAATCCCGGCCCACAGGTAGAAGCTGGCATCGGGCAGCTTCACATCCATGACCTTGGCCAGCACGGGCGTGACCTGGGCAAACTTTTCGCGGTACATGCGGCGGTTTTCGACCACATGGGCTTCGTCGCCCCAGGCGGCAATCGATGCAGTCTGCACCACGGGGCTCATGGCGCCGCCGTGGTAGGTGCGGTAGAGCAAAAAGGACTTGAGCAAGGCGGCATCACCGGCCACAAAGCCGCTGCGCAGGCCGGGCACATTGCTGCGCTTGGAGAGGCTGGTGAACATCACCAGATTCTTGAAGTCGTGGCGGCCCAGTTTCTTGGCCGCTTCCAGGCCGCCCAGCGGCGCTTCTTCCTGGAAGTAGATTTCGCTGTAGCACTCGTCGCTGGCAATCACAAAGCCATGCTTGTCGGACAGGGCAAACAGCTTTTCCCACTCGGACAGCGGCATCACTGCGCCCGTGGGGTTGCCGGGCGAGCAGACAAAAATCATCTGCGTGTTTTGCCAGACATCCTCAGGCACGGCATCCCAGTTCACCGCAAAGTTGCGGCTGGCGTCGCTGGCTGCGTAATAGGGCGTAGCACCGGCCAGCAGGGTTGCGCCTTCGTAGATTTGATAGAAGGGGTTGGGGCAGATGACGCGCGCACCGGGTTGGGTGTTGTCCACGATCACCTGCGTGAAGGAGAACAGCGCTTCACGCGAGCCGTTGACGGGCAGCACCTGGGTGGCGGCGTCCAGCTCGATGCCGTAGCGCTGGTTGGCCCATTGGGCGCAGGCCTCTTTGAACGCGGGCAGGCCACCGGTGGCGGGATAGACGGACAGGCCTTCGAGTTCGGCGCTCAGGGCTTTTTCAATGAACTCGGGTGTGGCATGGCGCGGCTCGCCAATGCCCAGGCTGATGGGGCGCACCCCGGCCGGGGGCTGCACACCAGCAAACAACTGGCGAAGACGTTCGAATGGGTAGGGCTGGAGACGCGAGAGCAGGGGGTTCATAGCCGTCTATTATGGAGCGATGCTATTTGCGCATGAGCAAAGAATCTGCAGAACCTGTGATTTTGCGGGTTTCCCGGCTCACAGTCATTGCAAATTGTTACGTAAGCTGCGCCTCATAAGAATGAAGACGGGGAGATGAACATGCAGCAGGACACACAACAGAGGAAACAAAGGTCTTTGAGTCTGGTCTTTTTGCCGGTAGCCGCATTGCTGTGGCTGCTGTCCGGGCCGCTGGTGGTCCTGCAGGAGCTGAGTCTGGCGGCCGCGCTGGGCTGGCTGGTGGTGTGGAGCCTGGGCGTGCTCTGGGGCGCGCGCTGGCTTCATGTACGCTGGCAGTTGCAGCGCCAGAGCCTGCAGCAGGCCATGGACCGCGTGGCCCATGGCGATCTGAGTCAGAGTGGCGGCGACATGGGCGTGGGCATGGTCAAGGCGCTATCGGGCATGGTGGCGGACGTGCGCAGCAACGCGGCGCTGGTGGCGCAGGCGGGCCAGAGCATGGTCAACGAGCATCAGGCGCTGGCTCAGCGCACGGAGGCCCAGGCGAGCAACCTGGCGCAGACGGTGATCAGCGTGGAGCAACTGACCACGGCCGTGCAAAACAATGTGGAAGTGGCGCGCTCCGCGCATTCGCAGGCCGATGGTGTGCGCGCCGCAGCCGATCAGGGCGCTGAAGCCATGCAGCGCGCCGTGCATTCGGTGGAATCGATTGAGCGCAATGTCGGGCGCATGCGCGAGATCATCGGAGTGATCGATGGCATTGCGTTTCAGACCAATATTCTGGCGCTGAACGCCGCGGTGGAAGCTGCGCGCGCCGGCGAGCAAGGCCGTGGCTTTGCCGTGGTGGCCAGCGAGGTGCGCTCGCTCGCCCAGCGCTCTGCCGAGGCAGCCAAGGAAATCCGCCAACTGATTGGCCAGACGGTGCAGCAGGTGGGCCAGAGCACCGAGCTGCTGCGCAGCGCAGGCCAGGAAATTCATGGCGTGACCCGCGCCATTCACGATGTGGTGGCCCATATGGGCGAGCTGTCGGACTCGGCCAGCCAGCAAAGCCATGGCCTGCAGGAGATGACGGAGGCGGTGCGCCAGATCGATCAGATCACCCAGCACAATGCCCAGATGGTCAGCCACGCGCTGCAGCAGGCGCAGGCGCTGCAACTGCGGGCGCTGGACCTGTCGAGCGCGGTGTCCCGCTTCAGGTTGCAGCAGGGAACGGCGGAGGAGGCGGTGTCCCTGGTCGATGCCGCGTTGCGCCTGAGCCAGCAGGGCGCGCGCAGCCTGAGTCAGGTACTGCATTCGGTCAGTGATCCGCAGCAGCCTTTTCATGACCGCGATATGTATGTGTTTGCGCTCTCGCCCGAGGGGGAATATCTGGCCTTTGGCGGCAACCCGGAAAAAGTCGGTGTTCGCCTGCAGGACGTGCCCGGCATCCGCGGCGAGCAGTTGATTGCCGACATCATTGCCCAGGCCGAAAGCTGTCCGGGTTGGGTGGAGTATGACTTCCTCAACCCCAGCACGCAGAAGGTGCAGACCAAGATGTCCTATGTCTGCAAGCACCTGGGCCTGTACTGGGGCTGCGGCGTGTACAAGAGTCTGGCGACGGCTTAACACTATTAATTTGATAGCTAATAGCCTATGATCTATATAGACTAGAGGCTTGTTTTATTCAAAATCAGTGCCCGGCACGCTGCGCTTTGGCCTTGGCCATGATGGCGGCCAGCATGGCTTTCTTGTCCAGAGCGGGCGCTGGTGCCGGCTCTGACTGCGCGGCGGAAGCTGATTCAACAGCCGGCATCTGCGCCTGCGCGGTGGTGCGCACCGGCGCATTGGCCTTGCGCCCCGTGCGCTGCTGGTGGGCAGCGTAGCGGCCGCGCGCATGGTCGGCTTGGGGCTGGCTCCAGGCGTTCCAGCCCGTGGCATCCGCACTGGCGTTGACCAGTTCTATGCAATCGACCGGGCAGACCGGAATGCACAGCTCACAGCCCGTGCAATGCTCGGCAATCACCGTATGCATGCGTTTGTTGGCACCCAGGATGGCGTCCGTGGGGCAGGCCTTGATGCACAGCGTGCAGCCTATGCACCAGGCTTCATCGACCACAGCCAGGCTGCGCCAGGACTCCACGCCATGCGCGGCGCTCAAAGGTAGCTCTGGCCTGCCAGTGATGGTAGCCAGACGACGAATGCCCTCCTGGCCGCCAGGAGGGCATTGGTTGATGGGGGCTTCCCCGCTGGCAATGGCCCCGGCATAGGACGCGCAATCGGGATATCCGCAGCGCGTGCATTGGGTCTGGGGCAAAGCTGCATCAATCTCCGCAGCCAGTGCTTGAAGCGAGGAGGCTGCGGACATCGATGGGGTCATGCAATTTTCTCGTTGAGCCTCTATGCCTTGCGTCGCGTGTGGTGCGAAGTCTTGGCAGAGCCGCCATTTTGCCCGTTTTTGGGGGCAGTCTTGGCGGCGGGAGCCTCGGGCAGCTCATCGGGGTGGTCGGGATGCACGGGCCTTTCCAGCTCATCATCGCTCGTGCTGCTGACATGGCCGGCCGCGCTGGCCGCCGTGGCGCTGGCGGGCTGGTGGGCCAGGATGAAATCACGCACCTGGGGGTACACGTTCTTGCGCCAGCGGCTGCCGCTGAAGATGCCGTAGTGGCCTGCGCCTTGCACTTCGATGTGCTTGCGGGCGTCGGCATCGATGCCGGTACACAGATCATGCGCAGCGCGGGTCTGGCCGGAGCCGGAGATATCGTCGAGCTCACCTTCCACGGTCAGCAGGGCTGTGCCCTTGATGTCCTGCGGGCGCACCAGCTCGGGCTGGCCTTGCTCGTTCTTGACTTCCCAGGTGCCATGCACCAGTTTGTACTCTTGGAACACCGTGGCGATGGTCTCCAGATAGTAGTCGGCATCCATGTCCAGCACGGCGTTGTACTCGTCGTAGAACTTGCGGTGGTGCTCGGCGCTGGCGTCGTCACCCTTGATCAGGTCCTTGAAGTAGTCGTAGTGGCTCTTGGCATGGCGGTCGGGGTTCATGGCCACAAAGCCCGAGTACTGCAAAAAGCCCGGGTACACGCGGCGACCGGCGCCGGGGTAATTGTTGGGCACTTCGTAGATGACGTTGGTCTCGAACCATTCGAAGCTGCGCGTCTCGGCCAGATTGTTCACGGCTGTGGGCGAGCGGCGGGCGTCGATGGGGCCGCCCATCATGGTCATGGACAGAGGGGTCTTTTCGCCACGGCTGGCCATCAGCGAAACAGCAGCCAGGACAGGCACGGTGGGCTGGCAGACGCTGACCACATGGCACTGGCCATAGCGGCCCTGCAGGTAGCGAATGAACTCCTGCACGTAGTTCACATAGTCGTCGAGGTGGAATTCACCTTCGGACAGCGGCACGGTGCGCGCGTTCTTCCAGTCGGTGATATAGACCTTGTGGCCGCTGAGCATGCTCTGCACGGTATCGCGCAGCAGCGTGGCGTAGTGGCCGGAAAGAGGAGCGACGATCAGCACCACGGGCTGGCTGAGCATGGCTTCCAGCGTATCGGGATCATCGGAGAAACGCTTGAAGCGGCGCAGTTCGCAAAAAGGCTTGTCCACTTCCACACGCTCGCGGATGGTCACATCCACGCCACCGACTTCCACGCCATGCAGGTCGAACTCGGGCTTTTCGTAGTCCTTGCCAAGGCGGTAGACCAGATTGAAGCCAGCAGCCATGCGCTGGGCCAGCGGCAACTGGCTGAAGGCCGAGTGCGGGTTGTTGTAGAACTTGGAAGCGGCCTGGGCAAAGTCGGCAAAGGGCTCGACCATCGCGCGCTGCATTTCGTAGAACTGATAGAGCATGGGTGCACTTCCTGCGGTTATGTTGCAGTGCAATATAACAGCAGATATTGACAGGGGAAGTAGTAAAACCCCTTCAAACACTCCACTCTGATCACCTTGAGCAACGCAGGTGACAGAGCTACGTCATTGCAGGCGAAAGCTGACCGTCAGTGACTGCAAATCTTTGTTTCGTGGGCTTATTCCGCTTCACCGGGCTTGGTGCGCGCCAGCTTCATGACTTCGTGAGGCGGCAGGGCCTTGAGCTTGTGATCGCTCCAGACCTGACGCCAGCGCCGCGCTCCGGCCAGGCCATTGCGCAGGCCCAGCATATGGCGAGCGATGGAATACCAGTGCGTGCCATGCTCCCTGGCTTCGCGCTCCATATAAAGCACCATTTGCTCTTCCACCGCTTCGCGCGTGCGCTCCTTGCTCTCATCCTGATAGTAAAGCGCATCCCAGGAAGCCATCCACCAGGGGTTGTGATAGGCCTCGCGGCCTACCATCACGCCATCGACCACTTCAAGCTGCTGCAGTGCGACCTCATCGGTCTTGATGCCGCCGTTGACCGCAATCGTCAGCTGCGGAAAATCGCGCTTGAGCTGGGCCACCACCTCATAGCGCAGTGGCGGAATTTCGCGGTTTTCCTTGGGCGACAGGCCCTTGAGCCAGGCATTGCGGGCGTGGACGATAAAGACTTCGCAACCCGCCTCGGCCACGGTGCCGACAAAGTCGCGCACAAAGTCGTAGCTTTCGATTTTGTCGATGCCAATTCGATGCTTGACAGTCACAGGCACGCTCACCACATCGACCATGGCCTTGACGCAGTCTGCGACCAGCGCAGCCTCATTCATCAGGCAGGCACCAAATGCGCCACGCTGCACGCGCTCGCTGGGGCAGCCACAGTTGAGGTTGATTTCGTCATAACCCCATTGCTCACCCAGCCGTGCACTGTGCGCCAGATCGGCGGGTTCCGAGCCACCCAGTTGCAGCGCAACAGGGTGTTCTTGCTCATTGAAGCGCAAATGGCGGGCCACATCTCCATGCACCAGTGCACCTGTGGTCACCATCTCCGTGTAGAGCAGGGTGTGCTGGCTCAGCAGGCGGTGAAAGTAACGGCAGTGGCGATCGGTCCAGTCCATCATCGGCGCTACCGACATGCGCCACAGAGCTGGGTTTAAGGGGGTCTTTTGCACTTGTGTCTGGGTCATCGATGAAATTCGCAGGCTTGGAGCAGAGGCTAAATGCCTGCAAACGCCTTTGAATGCCGATTCTTGTTTGCACCCCGCGCTAGAGCAGGGCGGTTGATCTCTGAAGGTCAGCGGCAGTACCTGAGTGCCTGCGAATGCCTTGTGTCTTTGCTGGGCGCTATTTTGCCTCTGGTGCGGGAGTTTTTCAGGGCCAAGGCTTTGCTCTGCCACACGGAGTGCATTCATGGAATGCGGGAAATTGCGACGATATGCAGCCTCGACCTGATCAGCACCTTGCGGTAGTTAAGGCCCGAAATAGGTTACATCCGCACTGCGTCAATCGAAAAGAAAGGTGATGAATGGCCGCCCAACTTGATGAGTTTTCTTCAAAGATTATCTTTAGTAATGCATTTAATGTAACTTACATGAAATTAAGCAAAACACTTTAACTCAAGAAATGCTCATCCACAGATAAGAAGTGAAGGGCTGGACAGCCCTTTCATCAATTGCTTCTGCTTTTCCAGCTATCGGCTGGTTTGCCATACATCTGCTCAATGGCATCGGCGTAATGCGCCATCAAATTTTTGCGCTTGAGTTTGAGCGTAGGGGTCATCAGCCCGTTATCAATCGTCCAAGCTTCTCGCACCAGATGAGCAGCCCGGGGCACTGCGTACTTGGCAAAGTTGGCCGTCTGCTTTTCAATGCGAGCCAGCACGGCCCGCTCAGCGGCCGAGTGGTGCAGGCTTTCATCGCTGTCCGGGTTCAGGCCCAGCGACTGGGCAATGGATTTCCATTCGCCGTCGTTCAGTACGGCCACACAGGCAATAAAAGGGCGGTCTTCGCCAACCACAAAAACCTGTTCGAACAACGGGTCCACCATGATGGCTTGCTCCACATCATTGGGCGGGACTTTCTCACCCGTCGATGTGACGATGATTTCCTTGATACGACCCTTGATGCGGATGCGACCTTCCTCGATCGCCGCCTGATCACCGGTTTTCAGCCAGCCATCGGCCGTAAAGCTTCGTGCCGTGTCTTCCGGGCGGTTCCAATAGCCTTTCATCACGACCGGGCCACGCACCTGCAGCTCCTGATCGTCGCCAATGCGCACTTCAATGCCGGGCAGCACCTTGCCCACGGATTCCGGGCGGTTGTCCTCAAGGGCATTGGCTGCGACCACCGGCGAGGTTTCCGTCATTCCATAGCCCTGAATCATGGGTAGCCCCAGACCCAAAAAGCACTGGGCGATAGTGGGTGAGAGCGGGGCGCCGCCACTGACTGCCACACGTAAGCGCCCCCCGAATTGCTCCAGTAGCGGCTTGGCCACCAGGGCTTTGAGCACTAACCAGGGCAGATAGCTGGCCCAGCCAGCATCAACTGCTGCGGTTTGAGGTGTGCTTATGCCTTGAGTCTGGCAAAACACTTTCCAGCCCTTGTTGACTGCAGCCTGAAAAAGCTTTTGCTTTACAGGCGATTGGGCCAATGTCTCCTGTACCTTAGCATAGACCCGCTCATAGATGCGCGGCACTGAAATCAGCACGGTGGGCTTGACGTTTTTCATGTCAGCTGACAACAGCGCTACCGAACGCGCATAAGCCACACATGATCCTGTCGCCACGGCAAAGTAATAGCCTGTCGTGCGCTCAAAAGTGTGGGAAAGCGGCAGGAAGGAGAGAAAGACATCCTGTTCATCGGCCTGCACGCGTTGCATCACGGCATGGACGTCGCTGACCACATTGCCATGGGTCAGCATCACGCCCTTGGGCTTGCCCGTGGTACCCGAGGTGTAGACGATGCCCGCCAGGTCAGAAGCCTGGGGCGGTGCGGGCAGCGGCGGATTCTGCGCGTCGCCGTGCTGCAACCAGTCCTGGCGGCTGAGCAAATTTTTCTGTGCCAGCCTCAGCACTTCGGGGGCCGCGTTGGCATCGATGGCCGGGCGATGATCGTGCACCGCTTCATCCTGCTGGCCCTGGTGTGCCAGCACCACGGTTTGCAGGTCGGGCAGATCCTGGCCCGTTGCACAGATGCGCTCCCAGGTCTGCATCTGCGCCAGTATCAGCAGACTGGCCTGAGAGTCCTGAAGGATGTAGGCAATGCTGCCCGCGTTATCGATGGCATGCAAAGGCACAGGCACCAGACCGCAGCGCAGGCAGGCCTGGTCTATGCACATGGCATCGAGACCGTTGGGCAAGAGAATGGCCACGCGGGCACCTGTGGGCAGTGACGACGCCATCAGAGCGCGGGACCAGCGGGCCACACGCTGCGCCGTGTCGGCCCAGCTCAGGCTTTTCCATTGATTGCTGGCTTCATCAAACTCGCGGTAGGCCTCACCCGCAGGCGTGGCTTTGGCGCGCAGTGCCAGCAATTGCGGCAGAGTTTGTGCCTGATGAATGCCTTGCGGCAAAGAACTATCCAGTTCCAATGCGTCTGCCTGAGTCATTTGCTGTCTTCCTGTTGTTGCAGGAATGATAGCGCCAGGCTCCCGCCGGGCGATGTCAGACGGGGTCAGACCATCGTGGGTTGTTCCTGCTTGGTAGGCTGATAGCAGATGGCGATGTAGTGGTGCAGACGCCGTTGCTCATCGCGCACGGCAGTGATGGAGACTTCTTGCTGGATGTCGTTGTGGCGCATCTTCCATTTGCCCTGCCAGTGACCGGTGCGGCCCACCTCGGTCCACATATTGGTGATGCTCGCGTCCGATTCATCACAGTCGAAGAGGGCGACAAAGTCCTTGTTTCGCGCGCTGTGGCGTGAAAGCTCGGCCATGCGCGCAAAAGCCGGATTGATGTCTACTACACGGCGATTGGCATCCAGCACCACCACGCCTTCAAAGCAGTGATCGAACACGGTCGCCGCGATATGCAACTGGCGCTCGGTCTTCTTGCGATCGGAAAGATCGGTTAGCAGGCCCACATACATGCGCTGGCCCCGGGTTTCCGCCTGGCTCAGCGCCAGACGCAGCGGGATCAGCGTGCCGTCCTTGTGCTGGCCCAGCACCTCGGAGGTCTTGTTGCGCAGGGGCGGCTGTGCATTCATCTGCCCATGCTCGTGGCGCTGAATGTAGTGGTCGTGATGGTTGGCCAGGGCCACGGGCATCAGTATCTTGACGTTCTGGCCCATGACTTCGTCGGCCGTCCAGCCAAAAATGGCTTCGGCTGCCGGGTTGTATTCCTGAATATTGCCCTGGGTGTCGATACAGATGATGCCGTCCGCCGCCATCTGGACCAGCGCACGCAGACGCGCCTCGTCCATATCTACTTTTTGCCAGCGGGTGCGGTAGTGGATCAGGCCGTTGGCCTGGCTGATCAGCCCGCCAATGCCCAGCGTGACCAGGGCGATGATCAAGCCCATGATCAGCTGGTTGTCGCTGTGTGCAGGAACCTCTCCATGCCCCGTATGCGGCGCGGGAATGCGCAGCGCCAGCATGGCCGTGTAATGCATGCCGGCCACGGCGCAACCCATGATGACTGCGGCCAGCGTCTTGATGCCAATGGACAGATGGTCCGTGAAGCGAGAGAGACCGAAGCGTACCCACAGCGCCAGCATGGCCAGGGCCACGCCAACCATCAGGGAAATGGCAAACCAGACGGGGGAATACTGGGGCATGTGCTCCATGCGCATGGCAGCCATGCCGCTGTAGTGCATGGTGGCAATGCCTGCGCCAACGATCACGCCACCCAGAACCAGCTGTTTGGCGTTGAGCTCGGCCTTGGCCAGCAGTGTGATGGCAACTGCGGAAGCTCCAATGCCTGGAAGAATCGAGAGAATCGTCAGCGGAATGTCGTACTGCACAACTGCATGAGGCTTGTAGGCCAGCATGCCAATGAAGTGCATGGCCCAGATGCCGGTTCCCAGCGCCAGCGAACCGCTGACAATGGCCCAGGTTCTGAGCTGAGGTGTAACAGCTAAACGTGCAAAAGCGGCCAGTCGCAGGGCTTGTCCTGCTGCAATACTGCTCACTACCAGGGACAGCAGCACCAGCCCCAGGTCATATTCCCCTTGAAGCAGAGAGGCTCCAGGAGTGTGGCTCCAGAAAAAGTCGGACTGCATGAATCGTGTTCCAAATGCGTGAAGGATGCACAAACAGTTACGGTTTGAGCATCGCACATATTTGGTAATTCAGTGTCTCAATCCTTGTAGGAAAACTTCTATATTTGTAGGAAAAGTACTGACAAAAGCATGCGTGATCCCCTGCAGATCGCGCAGCTGCCTCTGTCAGACTGCCGCTTCCAGGCCGTTACCGAAATGCAGGCGCACCGCCTTGGCTGCCAGCTGGCCATCACGTTTGAGAAGCGCCTGCATGATGGCCTCATGCTCGGCCAGCGAATCCTCGATACGGCCCTGCTTGAAGAGGGACTTGTGACGGTTGAGCTTCATGACCTTGCGCAGATCGGCCACCAACTGGTTGCGCCAGCGGTTGTCGGCAATGTCCAGAATCTGCATGTGAAAGCTCTCGTTGAGCGCGAAAAAGCGCTCGGCATCGGCCGTCTGTTGCTTGAGCTCTTCGTGGGTCTCGCTGAGACGGCGCAGCTCGTCGTCTGTCGCTTTGCCCGCCACTTCTGCTGCGGCGTCAGCTTCAAGCAGGCTCAGTAGGTGATAAACGTCTGAAATGTCCTTGCGCGAGACCTCGGTGACGTAGGCGCCGCGGCGCAGCTTCATGGTGACCAGGCCTTCGGCGGCCAGAACCTTCAAGGCTTCGCGCAGGGGAGTGCGGCTGATGCCGTATTCCTCGGCAATTTTCAGCTCGTCAATCCATGCGCCAGGCTCAAGCTCGCGCTGGAAGATGCGTTGGCGCAGCTGCTCGGCGACCTGTTCATATAACGCACGTGGCGTAAGTGTTTTAGGTGTCATTACTCGCAATTGTATGCGTTGGATATTTTGAATTCATAATTATGAATAATGTACACTAGCGCCATCTAGGTAGTTCACCGCAATTTCAAACTTCACTGCGCGCACCGCAACGAGAGACAAAATGAGCCAAGAGAACCCGACACAGGGCCAAAAGGAATTCGCACCCGCTGATCTGCAAGCCTGGACCAAGGCCGCCAACAAGGCAGCCCCCGGTGGCGACATCAACAACCTGAACTGGGTCACGCCTGACGGCATCACCGTCAAGCCGCTGTACACGGCGCAAGACACGGCGGATCTGGAGCACACCGACACGCTGCCGGGCTTTGCTCCCTACATTCGCGGTCCCCAGGCCACCATGTATGCAGGCCGCCCCTGGACGATTCGCCAGTACGCAGGTTTTTCGACCGCCGAAGAATCCAATGCCTTCTACCGCAAGGCGCTGGCTGCCGGCGGTCAAGGCGTTTCCGTCGCGTTCGACCTGGCCACGCACCGTGGCTATGACTCCGACCATCCCCGTGTGACGGGCGACGTGGGCAAGGCCGGTGTGGCGATTGACTCGGTCGAAGACATGAAGATCCTGTTTAACCAGATTCCTCTGGACAAGGTCTCGGTCTCCATGACCATGAACGGCGCCGTGCTGCCCGTGCTGGCCGGTTATGTGGTGGCCGCTGAAGAGCAGGGCGTGTCGCAAGACCAGCTCGCCGGAACGATTCAGAACGATATTCTGAAAGAGTTCATGGTGCGCAACACCTATATCTACCCGCCCAAGCCGTCGATGAAGATCATTGGCGACATCATCGAGTACACGAGCCAGAACATGCCCAAGTTCAACTCGATCTCGATTTCGGGCTACCACATGCAGGAAGCCGGTGCCAACCAGGCGCTGGAGATGGCTTTCACGCTGGCCGATGGCAAGGAATATGTGAAGACCGCCATTGCCAAGGGCATGGACGTGGACGCGTTCGCGGGCCGTCTGTCCTTCTTCTGGGCCGTGGGCATGAACTTCTACCTGGAAGTGGCCAAGATGCGCGCCGCACGTCTGCTGTGGTGCCGCATCATGAAGGGCTTTGACGCCAAGAACCCCAAGAGCCTGATGCTGCGCACGCACAGCCAGACTTCGGGCTGGTCGCTGACCGAGCAGGACCCCTACAACAACGTGGTGCGCACCACGATCGAAGCCATGGCTGCCGTGTTTGGCGGCACCCAGTCGCTGCACACCAATGCGCTGGACGAAGCGATTGCGCTGCCCACCGAGTTCTCGGCCCGTATTGCCCGCAATACGCAGCTGATCATTCAGGAAGAAACCCACATCACCAATGTGATCGACCCCTGGGCGGGTTCCTACATGATGGAAAAGCTCACGCAAGAAATGGCCGACAAGGCCTGGGCCATCATCGAGGAAGTGGACGCCATGGGCGGCATGACCGCTGCCGTCGATTCCGGCTGGGCCAAGCTGAAGATCGAAGCCGCTGCCGCTGAAAAGCAGGCCCGCATCGACTCCGGCAAAGAAGTCATCGTGGGCGTCAACAAGTACAAGCTGGCCAAGGAAGACCCGATTGAAATTCTGGACGTGGACAACGTCAAGGTGCGTGACAGCCAGATTGCCCGCTTGAAGGATATCAAGGCAAAACGTGACACAGCCAAGGTGGAAGCTGCACTGGCTGCTATCACTGCTGCAGCAGAATCGGGCGAAGGCAATCTGCTGGATCTGTCCATCAAGGCCGTGCGTCTGCGCGCCACGGTGGGCGAAGTCTCCGACGCGATGGAAAAGGCTTTTGGCCGCCACCGCGCCGATACACAGAAGGTGACTGGTGTGTACGCTGCTGCTTATGACTCCGCCGAAGGCTGGGACAAGCTCAAGGAAGAAATCAGCGCTGCTGCTGACGCCATGGGCCGCCGCCCCCGCGTGATGATCGCCAAGCTGGGCCAGGACGGTCACGACCGTGGCGCCAAGGTGGTGGCCACCGCCTTTGCCGACCTAGGCTTTGACGTGGACATGGGCCCGCTGTTCCAGACGCCTGAAGAGTGCGCCCGTCAGGCGATTGAAAACGACGTGCATGCCGTGGGTGTCTCTACACTGGCTGCCGGTCATAAGACGCTGGTGCCCGCCATCATTGCCGAGCTCAAGAAGCAGGGCGCTGACGACATCATCGTCTTCGTCGGCGGTGTGATTCCTGCGCAGGACTATGACTTCCTGTACAACGCTGGCGTCAAGGGCGTGTATGGCCCCGGTACTCCCATTCCTGCCAGCGCCAAGGATGTGCTGGAGCAGATCAAGAAGGCCAACGGTCTTTAATCGGCAGGCGGTTGCGACGTGACACCTGAGCAAATGCAAGACGGCATCCTGCGCGGCAACCCTGCCGTGCAGCGCCGGGCCATGGCCAAGGCCATCACCTTGCTGGAATCCTCCCGCGCCGATCACCGCGAGCAGGCCGACGGCTTGCTCACCGCCCTGCTGCCGCACACGGGCAAGGCGTTTCGCCTTGGCATCAGCGGCGTGCCGGGCGTGGGCAAATCCACCTTCATTGAAGCGCTGGGCCTGCACCTGATTGGCAAGGGCCTGCGCGTGGCGGTGCTGGCGATTGACCCATCGTCCACCGTCTCGGGCGGCTCCATCCTGGGTGACAAGACCCGCATGGAGCAGCTGTCCATGCGCATGGAAGCCTATATCCGCCCCAGCCCATCGAGCGGCACCTTGGGCGGCGTGGCCGAGAAGACGCGCGAAGCCATGCTGGTTTGCGAGGCCGCAGGCTACGACGTGGTCATCGTCGAAACCGTGGGCGTGGGCCAGAGCGAGATTGCCGTGCATGGCATGACAGACATGTTCTGCGTGCTGCAGCTGCCCAATGCGGGCGACGATCTGCAGGCCATCAAGAAGGGCGTGATGGAGCTGGCCGACCTCGTGGTCATCAACAAGGCCGACATCGACCCCAACGCCGCCACGCGCGCACAGGCCCAGATCACATCGAGCCTGCGCCTGCTGGGCATGCATGGCAACCCCGACCACGCCAGCGCCGGTGCACTGTGGCAGCCACGCGTGATTCAGATCAGCGCCTTGCTGGGGCAGGGCGTGGATGCGTTCTGGGAGGCTGTCAGCAGCTTCAGGGACATGCAGACCACCAATGGCCGTCTGGCCCTGCGCCGCGAAAAGCAGTCGCTGGCCTGGATGTGGGAGCGCATTGACTTCGGGCTCAAGCAGGCGTTTCGCCAGCACCCGCAGGTCAAGGCCATGCTCCCCGTCCTTCAGGACGATGTGGCAGCGGGCCGTATTGCGGCCAGTACCGCAGCAAGAAATCTGCTTCTAGCCCAAATGCAGTAGGCACTAGTAGCTCTTATTACCATAGCATCGCACACCATTTTGCGAGACAAGCAACCCAAATCACGTTAGAGGACAAGCATGCAAGACGACATCCTGAAGCAGCTGGAAGCCAAGCGAGAACTCGCTCGGCTGGGTGGGGGACAAAAGCGCATTGACGCGCAGCACAAGAAGGGCAAGCTGACGGCGCGCGAGCGTATCGAGCTGCTGCTCGACGACGGCACCTTCGAAGAGTGGGATATGTTCGTGGAGCACCGCTGCACGGACTTCGGCATGGAAGAGACCAAGATCCCCGGCGACGGCGTGGTCACCGGCTACGGCATGATCAACGGCCGTCTGGTCTTTGTGTTCAGCCAAGACTTCACCGTGTTCGGTGGCGCACTGTCTGAAACCCATGCCGAGAAGATCTGCAAGGTGATGGACCAGGCCATGAAGGTCGGCGCACCTGTGATCGGCCTGAACGACTCGGGCGGTGCACGTATTCAGGAAGGCGTGGCCTCCCTGGGTGGCTATGCCGACGTGTTCCAGAAGAACGTGCTGGCTTCGGGCGTGGTGCCCCAGATCTCCATGATCATGGGCCCCTCGGCCGGTGGCGCTGTGTACTCGCCTGCCATGACCGACTTCATCTTCATGGTCAAGGACAGCTCCTACATGTTCGTGACCGGTCCCGAAGTCGTGAAGACCGTGACCCACGAAGAAGTGACCGCTGAAGAGCTGGGCGGGGCCGTGACCCACACCACCAAGAGCGGTGTGGCCGACATGGCCTTCGAGAACGACGTTGAAGCACTGATGATGCTGCGCCGTCTGTACAACTACCTGCCGCTGAACAACCGCGAAAAAGCGCCTGTTCGCCCCAGCACCGACCCCGTGAACCGCGCCGAAATGTCGCTGGACACGCTGGTGCCCGAGAACGCCAACAAGCCCTACGACATGAAGGAGCTGATCCTCAAGACCGTGGACGATGGCGACTTCTTCGAGCTGCAGCCCGAGTACGCCAAGAACATCATCATCGGTTTTGCCCGCATGGCTGGCCAGACCGTGGGTATCGTGGCCAACCAGCCTCTGGTGCTGGCCGGCTGCCTGGACATCAAGTCCTCCATCAAGGCTGCGCGTTTTGTGCGCTTCTGCGATGCGTTCAACATCCCCGTGGTCACGTTCGTGGACGTGCCCGGCTTCATGCCCGGTACTTCGCAGGAATACGGCGGCATCATCAAGCACGGCGCCAAGCTGCTGTACGCGTACGCAGAGTGCACTGTGCCAAAGATCACCGTCATTACCCGCAAGGCCTACGGCGGCGCGTACGACGTGATGGCCTCCAAGCACCTGCGCGGTGACGTGAACCTGGCCTGGCCTCACGCCGAAATCGCCGTGATGGGCGCCAAGGGCGCGGTGGAAATCATCTTCCGCGAAGACAAGAACGACCCCGAAAAGCTCGCCGCCCGCGAAGCCGAGTACAAGGCCCGTTTTGCCAACCCCTTTGTGGCCGGTGCCCGTGGCTTTATCGACGACGTCATTCAGCCGCACGAAACGCGCAAGCGCATCTGCCGTTCGCTGGAGATGCTCAAGAACAAGCAGCTCGAGAACCCCTGGCGCAAGCACGGGAACATCCCCCTGTAAGAACAAGAAGAACCAGGAGAACCATCCATGTTTACCAAAATCCTGATTGCCAACCGCGGCGAAATTGCCTGCCGCGTGATCGCCACCGCCCGCAAGATGGGCATCAAGACCGTGGCTGTCTATTCTGACGCTGACAAGGACGCCCGTCACGTCAAGCTGGCTGACGAAGCCGTGCGCCTCGGCCCCGCGCCCAGCCGCGAGTCCTATCTGCTGGGCGACAAGATCATCGAGGCCTGCAAGGCCACCGGTGCACAGGCTGTACACCCCGGCTACGGTTTCCTGTCGGAAAACGAAGGCTTTGCCAAGCGCTGCGAAGACGAGGGCATTGCCTTCATCGGCCCCAAGTCGCACTCCATCGCGGCCATGGGCGACAAGATCGCTTCCAAGAAGCTGGCCGGTGAGGCCAAGGTCAACACCATCCCCGGCTACAACGACGCGATTGAGAACGCTGAAAAAGCCGTGGGCATTGCCCAGGGCATTGGCTACCCCGTAATGATCAAGGCCTCCGCCGGCGGCGGCGGCAAGGGTCTGCGCGTGGCTTACAACGACAAGGAAGCGCTGGAAGGCTTTACCGCCTGCCAGAACGAAGCGCGCAACAGCTTTGGCGACGACCGCATCTTCATCGAGAAGTTTGTGCAGGAGCCACGCCACATCGAAATCCAGATTCTGGGCGACAGCCACGGCAACGTGGTGTACCTGAACGAGCGTGAATGCTCGATCCAGCGCCGCCACCAGAAGGTGATCGAAGAAGCTCCTTCGCCCTTCATCTCTGAAGCCACCCGCAAAGCCATGGGCGAGCAGGCCGTGGCCCTGGCCAAGGCCGTGAAGTACCAGTCCGCCGGTACCGTGGAATTCGTGGTCGGCAAGGACCAGGACTTCTACTTCCTGGAAATGAACACCCGTCTGCAGGTGGAACACCCTGTGACCGAGTGCATCACCGGTCTGGACCTGGTCGAGCAGATGATCCGCGTGGCTGCTGGCGAAAAGCTGGCTTTCACCCAGGCCGATGTGAAGCGTGACGGCTGGGCGATTGAGTGCCGTATCAACGCCGAAGACCCGTTCCGCAACTTCCTGCCATCGACGGGTCGTCTGGTGCGTTTCCAGACGCCCGAGCAAACCATGTGGCAGGCTGACACCGCTCACCTGAACGGCGTGCGTGTGGATACCGGTGTGTTCGAAGGCGGCGAGATCCCGATGTTCTACGACTCGATGATCGCCAAGCTCATCGTGCACGGCAAGGACCGCAACGACGCCATCGCCAAGATGCGTGAAGCCCTGAACGGCTTTGCCATTCGCGGCATCAGCTCCAACATCCCGTTCCAAGCGGCGCTGCTGGCTCACCCGGACTTTGTCTCGGGCAAGTTCAACACCGGCTTTATTGCTCAGCACTATGCCCACGGCTTCCACGCTGAAGATGTGCCGCACGCCGATCCGGACTTCCTGGTCGCACTGGCCATGTTCCGCAACCGCCGCTACCGTGCCCGCGCATCGACCATCTCCGGTCAGATGCAAGGCCACCATGTGCAAGTGGGCCACAGCTACACCGCCGTGGTGCTGGGTGCCGAAGGCAAGAATCAGTATGTGAGCGGCGATGTCACCGACTTTGACGCCGAAGCCCGCGTGTGCAAGGTCGTCATCGGCGGCAAGACCTACGAGTTCCGCAGCAATGCCGACATTCGTGATCTGGTGGTGCACGGAAGCTGCAACGGTCAGCCCTTCACCTGCCAGATCGAGCGCGGCACGGCCAAGAACCCGCTGGCTCTGCGCGTGATCCACAACGGCACGCAAGCCGATGTGCTGGTGCTCTCGCCCAAGGGCGCGGAAATGCACAAGCTCATGCCTTACAAGGCTCCGCCCGATCTGTCCAAGTTCCTGCTCTCGCCCATGCCCGGCCTGCTGGTCGACGTGGCCGTGCAGCCCGGCCAGAAGGTGCAAGCTGGCGAAAAGCTGGCCGTCATTGAAGCCATGAAGATGGAAAACATCCTGTTCGCGGCGCAAGACGGCGTGGTGAGCAAGATCAGCGCCGGCAAGGGCGACTCCCTCGCTGTGGACGACATCATTCTGGAATTCGAATGATGCAAGAGGTTCGGAGCTGGCCGTCTGCGCTGACATGGCTGAACGCGCAGGCTCAAAAGCTCTGAATTGGAAAAGCCCGCAGGGTTCAAGCTCTGCGGGCTTTTCCATGCCAGTTTTAGGCAAAATAGACCTCTAGTCCATACAAAATATAGGCAAGCAGCTATGAAATCAGAAGCAAACTCCAATAGCGCAAGCAAGCTCGCCAGAGTCTTGCTCGTCGCCGTGGGCGGCTTGCTGCTGATCGACGCACTGGTGCTGATGGCCATGGGCCACTTCAATGTCGGCGTGCTGCTGCCTGCGGCCATGGGCGCGGCCGTGCTGCTGCTGAGCTGGAAATGGCGCGCCGTGCAACGCTGGCGCGCGGCCAAACCTCTGCATGCGCGCCTGTGGTCGCTGGGCTGGGTGGGGCTGTTTGTCTGGCTGTTCAGCCTGCTGTGGTTCTGGAGCCGTCTTTTCAGTCTGGGTCTGGAGCCGCAGCAGGTGCCGCAGGTTCAGGCCATTGTGGTGCTGGGCAGCGGTACCTTGAACGGCCAACCGCGCCCGGTGCTGGCCGCGCGACTCGATACGGCCGCCGAGCTGGCAAAGCTGCAACCTAAGGCTTTGATCGCCGTCTGCGGCGGCATCGACTGGGGCGAGACCGAGTCTGAAGCCGAGGTCATGGCCCGCTATCTGGAGCACCGCCATGGCATTGCGCCAGAGCGTCTGGTGCTGGAAAAGCTCAGCACCAGCACGGAGCTGAACCTCAAGCTCAGCCGCCCATTCCTGCTGGAGCGCGGCATGGCGGCCGATGCGCCCTGGGCCATGGTCAGCAGCGATTTCCATCTGATGCGTGCCATGGACATGGCCAAACGCCAGCAACTACCCAATGTCTATCCCGTGGCTGCACCCACACCTCTGGCGACGCGATTCAACGCCTGGCTGCGCGAATATTTCGCCATGGCCAGCAGCTGGGTGCTGGGCGAGGTCTGAACGGCACAGCAGAGCAGGGTAGCGATCAATTTTTAATAAAAACCGGCTCTAGTATATTATTTATATAGGCTAGTAGCTATCAAACAAGGAGTAAATCATGAGCAACCGTCCTTTCAAGGTTCTGGGCATTCAGCAAGTCGCCATCGGCGGCACCGACAAGGGCCGCATGAAAAAGCTGTGGGTCGATATGCTGGGTCTGGAACAGACCGGCACCTTCCAGAGCGAGCGCGAAAACGTGGACGAAGACATCCTGGCCATGGGCAAGGGCGCCAACAAGGTGGAAGTGGACATCATGCAGCCCATGGACATCGACAAAAAGCCCGCCGTGCACGCCACGCCGCTCAACCACATTGGCCTGTGGATCGACGACCTGCGCAAGGCCGTGGAATGGCTGACTGCTAACGGCGTGCGCTTTGCCCCCGGCGGCATCCGCAAGGGCGCAGCAGGTTATGACATCACTTTTCTGCACCCCAAGAGCAATGACGAGTTCCCGATTGCCGGCGAAGGCGTGCTGATCGAGCTGGTGCAGGCTCCTGCGGATGTGATTGCGGCGCTGGGCTGATCACGCGAAGATGGCGACCATGCAACGCTGGATCACCATCTTTACTGATACTCCATTCATGCTTGAGGTACCGGCTCAGTACGGACTCAAGCATTTCAAATAGGTGGGCTATTTCGCTGTAACGTAGGCAATCTGAAAACCTTGCCTGCCTCGCCCATGACTTCCACCCAAGCCCACTACGACCGCCAGTACAACGCCCGCGCCAGCGTGCAGGACCCGCTGGCCTATATCGCGCGCTACCAGCAGGAAAGCCAGGCCGCTTTGAATTTGCCCGGTGCCGTGCGCAATCAGCGCTACAGCCCCAGAGCCACCGACGTTCTGGATATCTATCTGCCCCAAGTCCAGGCAGAACATAGACAGGCTGCTCCTGTTTTCATATTCATTCACGGCGGCTACTGGAAGGCGCTGAGCAAGAATGAATCGGCCTTTATGGCTCCTGCGTTGACTCAGGCCGGTGCCGTAGTGGTTGTGCCTGAATATGATCTGGCGCCCGCCGTCACACTCGACCATATCGTCGATCAGATGCGCCAGGCCTATGCCTGGGTGGTGCGCAATATCGCCATCTACGGCGGGGACGCACGCAATATCTGTGTCTGCGGCAGCTCGGCCGGCGGCCATCTGGTGGGCATGCTGCTGGCCCAAGGCTGGCAGCAGGACTATGACTTGCCTGCAGATGCCGTGCCTGCTTCGGCTTTCCCCTTGAGCGGCCTGTTTGATCTGCAGCCGCTGTTGACGACCCATATCAACGCGTGGATGAAGCTGGACGATGCAGCCGCCATGCGCAACAGCCCGCGCTTTGCGCTGCCCGATACCAGCACCCACGGCCAATGCCAGCTGCGCGTAGCTTGCGGTGAGTTTGAAACCCATGAATTCAAACGCCAGTCGCGCGAGTATCTGGCGGCTTGGCAAGCCCGCTGTCTGCCGGGGCAGTGGGTGGAGGCTTCAGCGACCAATCATTTTGATTTGCCGCTGCAACTGGCGGACCCGCAATCCATCGTTCACCAGACAGCCTTGCAGCTGATGGGGCTGGCCAGACCGCAGGGCGATAACAGTAGGGCGATAACGGGCAACTGAAGCCGCGCTTCAGTCCTCATCCATCATGCGCGCCGCCGGGTTGTTCAAGGCCGTATCGGCGCGGAAGTAGCCCAGCACCGTTGCCACGCTGTGGTGGCCGGTCAGCGCCATGGTGTCGGGCAAGGGAATATTGCGCCGCCCGGCCTCCGTCACAAAGCCCGATCTCAGCGAGTGCGCAGAAAAATCGCCTTCCACGCCCGCCAGCTCGCAGCGCTGCTTGACGATATTGCGCACGGCCGCCGGGCTCAAAGGCTCGGCCACATGGCCACCCTTGCGGATACGCCGAAAAATCGGCCCCTCCACAATCTGAGCGGCCTGCAGCCAGGCCTTGAGCGCCTCTGCGGCGCGGCCCGTCACCGGCTTGTTGTTTTCCGGGGCGTCTGTGCCGCTCTGGTTGGTCTTGCTATGGGCTAGCGTGTAGATAAATTCGCAGTCACCCGACTTGCTGTCCATGGCGCGCAGATAACGCATATCCGCAGCCGCCACTTCAGAGCGCCGCCGTCCACCGCTCGCCCAGGCAAACAGCAGCAAGGCCCGGTCACGCACACCGCGCAGGCTATCGTCACAGGTGGCCAGCAGTTCCTCCAGCACATCACGGGTCAGTGCTTCTTTTTTCTGCGGTAACTCCCCCCGGCGTGCATAGGCCTTGCGGGTGCGCGACATCAGCTCCTTGACTGCGCCATCCTGGCAAGGGTTGACCAGCGCATGCACCTGGTGCGCCTTGGACATCACCGCCATCCGGTGCACCAGCGTGTTGTGGGAAGGCGGCCCCTTTTTCCCCTTGTAGCCCGCCGCGACCAGCGCCTCATCCACTTCGGCAGGCATCTCGCTTTGCAGACCGGTACCGGTCTGGCGCTCGGCATGGTCAATGATGAACTGCAGCACCGTCGCCACGCTCAGCGGCAACTGCATAGGCTGGCCCAGGCGCAACACATGCCAGGCTGCCCAATAGCGCATGGCGCTCTGGTAACTGCTGCGGGTATTGGCGGACTCGCCTTCGTGCATCAGCTCCTTGATCGCCGCATGCGCCTGCGGAGCCAGAGCTTGCATCGGGCCTGCAGGCATGGGCAGTTCATCGGCCTCAAAAGCAACCGGGGTAGGGAAGAGGGCAGGCTTGCGGAAATCCATGACGCTATTGTCCCTTGCTTGGTACAGCGCGATCTGCGGCGTCGGATGTTTTTGCCATCTGGCCCATCCCGGCGGCTTTCTGCCACTTCGGCGCGCGCCGGTCATTCAGCGGGCTAGCTGAGCCGCGATCTCTGCGATTTCTACAAAGCAATGCGCACCTGGCCCATGCGCAGGTCATGCCGCAGTTCTCAGTATCCGTGGCCGCACGCGCATCGATCGATGGGCTCTGACGCTTGATCAAAAGACTGGAGTCTTCAATCCGGTCTGAATTCAATTTTTTTACAAGCCAAGGCCCGTAAAGGCCGAAATCTGGCTCCAAGGCCGAAAAAACGCAGTAATGTACGTTTTCATCTGTATGAAAATTTCATACGTAATATTTAATACGTTAGATGTATTGTGTATTACATTGATAATTAATAAATCACGATAACAATCACTTATCGTTAGTAAAATAGACTTTAGATATGAATACAGCCAAAACAACGTCCAGAGGTGTGCAGGAGGCCGATGTCTGGGCTGCAGCAGACGCTTTGATCGCCCAGGGCCTGCGCCCAACCATTGAGCGCGTGCGCCAGCACATTGGCCGAGGCTCGCCCAATACCGTCAGTCCGATGTTGGAAACCTGGTTTGCCACGCTGGGTCGCAGGCTGGGCGTAGCCGGAGAGCAAGACCCAGCAGTGCTGCAATCCGTGCCAGACCCTGTGCAACGCATGGCTCAGGAGTTATGGGAAACAGCGCAGGAAGAAGCCAAAGCCGCAGCCAGCGCTGTTCTTGCCCAACGCGAAGAAGCGCTGAGAAATTCCGAGCAGGACTTGCAGGGGCAAAAAGATCAGATTGCCCAGCGCGAGGCCACCATGCAGGCGCAAAAAGAGGCCATGAATCAGGCCTTGCAGGCCGCCCAGGCACAGGCGCAGGACTTGGCGCGCCGCCTTGATGAAATGCAGCAACAACTGCAGGATCGGGATCAGCGTCTGCAAGAGCTCCGTGACGAACTGAGCCAGGCAGTTCGCCAACGTGAGCAGCAGCAGCACAAGCACAGCGAAGAAATCCAGGCCGCTGCTGCAGAGCGCCAGCGCATGGCAGAGCAATATGCGGGCAATGAACGCCACATGCTCCACGAAGTCGATCGTGCTCGCCAGGAGCTAGCAACCGCACGCAAGAGCCAACAGGAGCAGGAGCGCAAGTCGGAAGCCAGATATCAGGAGCTGTTGGGTCGTTTTGAGCAGTCCGAGCAAGACATCCTGAATCTGCATGCGCAGTTGCAAACGGCGCAAAACACTGCAGCATTGGCTCAGGAGCGTGCAGCGGACCTAAAAAGCTTGCTGGATGCCCAGCAGCGTCTGGCTTCCGTTGCCAGCACAGGTCAGGAAGTTCAAACCATCGCCGCACAACCGCGCCGAAGTACTTTGGCCACCACGCGCAGATCCATCAACCGCAATCGTGGGCGTTCTCTGCGTTGAATCAGCAGAGTTTGCTTGTGCGCCTGAATCGTAGTTATAGAAGCTTCGTACAGGCGTGCAGATCCATGCTGAGACCGATAATGGACTGGAAGTTGCGAGCAAGCTGGAGGCGGGTCTCAGGGTCGTGACGCCTGAAGCTCAGCTTCTATTTTACTAGATACGATGTATCAGGCATTATCTGGACTCCCCGAGATAATAATCTTCATCAGCGAATAAATAAACCCTATTTAACCCCCGTTGAGGATTTATTTTCAGGGTTTCTTGTTTATCAGGACGCGCACGGCCGCTCCGTTGATTCAACGGAAGTTAATCGCGGATATCGCCAGTGGTTAATCGACGGCAGTCGGGTTTCGCTTCGCTACATCAGGGGCTACGCCCCCGATACCCCCTGGAGTGCTGCGATCGCGTGAATCACTCAAACCAACCTGTCACACCCCCGTGGCCTCAAACGCGGCAAGACCCAGAGAGGCTGCGATCCCCATGTTTTCCAACCAAGCTTCAACCTCCCGAGCCTGAGGACGCTGATCTGCCTTGGCAGGGGCCAGCAGGAGCGCTGCGCCTTGCTGCAGTTGGAGCAACGAATCCTTGCTCAACTGGTTTTTCTGAGCGTCAGCAACGACATTCGACCACGCGGCTTGAGCCGCCTTAAAATTTTCAGTAGCCATTTCAGTTCCTTTCAACTGCTTTTGGTTAGGGGCGTCAGGTGGCTGTAACACCGAGCGGCCCCGCTTGAACAACACATTCCTGAGGCAAGCAAGCCCCAGAAGAAGAGGGCATCACACCTGCGAGGTGCAAGGCCAAGGCCACCGCAAAGGCCAGAGCATCAAGATCATTGCGGTCCATCAGACGACACACTCTGACCGAACATAGGTAGACGCAAAGCTGTCTTCTTGACCTCATTCAGGTACCAGCCGTCCTGAGCCCTGGACAACCGGTCAACAAGCAGGTCCTTGAGGTCATCCATGACGCCACAAACCATGTGCGCCATGGTGGCAAACGCTGCATCCTGGTCGCCATCACGCACAGCCTTCAGCTGCTTAATGGAAGGCTTACCAGCCACACCCATCTCCTTAAAGAACCATTGAACGTCCCGCGCGGCTGCATGCCAGCGAACACATTCCTCCAAAACATCGGCATCATCAGGATCACCCCAGTTGAAGGTCGTAAACGTAGTAGGGGGCGGCAGGATCAAAAGCTCGCCTTGCCGCACCAGCTCTGAGGCCATGTTGGACGACATGTCACGGAGCATGGACGCTGTCAGTCGAAGACGCTTCCACTCAGCTGAGTTCAGCTCGACGGCATCAGCCATAGACTGGAGCATTGGCAGCAGCACGTCCGTCGCCTTCACATAGATTCGAACGCCTTGGAGGAACCGAGGATTCGCCAGCTGCGACAACTCCTCAAAGCGGCCGGTCTTCTTGCTGCGCTTGACCTTATCGCCGGGCATAGGCCATCCCATGACGAATTTCATATGACGGGACACCGTACGATCTCCCCGTGATTACCAAGGGGGATGGAAGGAGACGCGCGCCCAGCGCAACGGCTGCGGCGCTCCGCTGGCCTGCTGCCGCTTGCGCTTGGGCGCTGGCTTCACGCTCACGCACTTGCATCACAGCTGCTCGCAACTTCTCTTGAAACTCGCTGCACATCCTTGCTTGCAGGGTCAGCCGCCCCCACCAAGCACTGTCGGTACCCTCAAACGTACGCCCCTCCGGCGATATCAGCTTGCCGCCATGGAAGCACCAACCTTGCCAAGTTCGACCCGGCAGTTCCATACGGTTAAGCAAGCGCAGCAGCCTGTACGTTGCATACGGGATGTCATGCTTGCCGGTCTCCCAATTATGTACAGTCCTGGTCGACACATGAAGAAACTTCGCGCACGCAGGCAGATCCATGCCCAGGCTTCTGTACATGGAGCGGAAATTCTGAGCAAGCTGGGAGCGGGTATCACGGTCGTGACGCCTCTGTCCGAACTTCTTCTTTAGTAGATACGATGTATCTTATGTTTAATTAATGATCGGTACGGGCTCCAGTTAACACCGTTCTCTGCGCAATGGCCCTTGAATTGGGCATCGAACGCACGCCGGGCACGAATGTGCTCGTTTGCGCAGTCAACGGTTGCCGGGTCACGCTGACAAGCGGCAGAAGGCTTGTAGTAGCTTTCCCAGGCCGCCGCTTTTCGGGCTTGATACTGCTTTTCAAGGACTGCCGTGCGATCCTGTGCTGCGAGGGCATCACCTAATGCTTTTGCTCTTTCAAGCTCTGCCTGATTTTTCTGCTCGTTTTTCAACGCCTGTTGGTGTGCGATCTGACTGGCGATGAGTTGCTGTTCGCGCATCTGTTCGGCGGCCTGTTGCGCAATCGCCTCCAGTTGCTTTAATGCCCGATGTTCTTGCCAGGCACGGAACCCAAGAGTCAGCGCGGCAACAATGACCGCAAGACCAAGCACCCAGGACCAGAATCTAAGAATGTCTTCACTACCAAAATTGGTGCTGTTCCGAGCCGTAAAAGTCTGGCCACTACTGCCTTGATTGAGTTCATCTTCACGCCAATGGGTCGGGTCAATGCGCCCCGCTTCCTGTGCCCTCTTCCAGTCGCGCAAGTAGTCACGGTCTTGTATGCCCATAAAGCCTCCTGGACAAAATCATAGGACAGAGCACCTTTGGCAGTCTTTGCGCAGAGTGGGGCAAGCTCAGCATTTCAATCGAAACTGACGATCGCGCGCTATTTTTCGTTCTGCTCTGATCCAGTCCATGGTGTAGCCGCTTCCACCGGCGCGCCCAAGGGAATCGAGCCAGTTGACACGAGCTTCCAGCGCCTGGCATTCACTGGTGTTGGAAGGCGATGTCTGTTGCTGCGTCCGAACGGCTGATGCAACGATTTGCTCTGAACCGATGGCTTCTGCCTTGTCTCTTTGCTGCCTTGCTGTCGCGACCTGGGCATCCCAGGAGATATTGCTGGGAACTCTGGCTATGCGTAGCGTGCTTTGGTTGCTGGCCGAACAATGCTCGGACTGCCAGTAGCGGTTGCCGGATGTGGATTCGCACAGATAGATCTCCCTGGTCTGCGGGCCAGTGGAGTCGGAATAGCTTGGCGCTGTGCTCACCAGCTTTGCGCCAGCGCAGGGCTGATCGGAGTACACATTGCCGCATCGATAGACCTGCCCGGATGCCGCAGCTTTTGAAGTCGCAGCAGGTGCTGAACGGGAAGGATCTTGCGAGGCTTGCTGGGCGGATGGCTGCGGTGGCAACTGACGATTTGCTGCAGGCGGGGCGGGCACTGCATGCCTGGCTTGCCAGCTGGCAAAGGCTTCAAAGCCGATCCAGATAATGGCCGCAGCAACCACCAGCCATAACCAGAGCCCCCAACCACTGTCATTTGCATATCGGCGCCGCATGCACACTCCTTTTCTCCCCCGATCTTAGGGCTGCACATGCACTACTGGCCTTACGGAAATCGCTCTTGCTGGCACAATATTCCCCATGCGATTTCTCCACACGATGCTGCGCGTTGGCAATCTCCAGCGCTCTATTGATTTCTATACCAATGTGATCGGCATGCAGCTGCTGCGTACGTCCGAGAACACGGAGTACAAGTACTCGCTGGCGTTTCTGGGCTTTGAAGGCGGCAATCCCGGCCAGGCCGAGATCGAGCTGACCTACAACTGGGGCACGGAAAGCTATGACATGGGCACGGCCTATGGTCATATCGCGCTGGGCGTGCCTGATGCCTATGCAGCCTGCGAAAAGATCAAGGCTGCTGGCGGCAATGTGACGCGTGAAGCGGGCCCCGTCAAAGGCGGCAGCACCGTGATTGCGTTTGTGACCGACCCCGATGGCTACAAGATTGAGTTGATTGAGCGCAAGGATGACCTGGGCACAGGAACCGGTCTGCGATAAACATCCCAAGCTAAAGGCTCACCACAAAGCGGCACATCGATGCCGCTTTTTCTTTGCCTGTTTTACCGCTCATCGTCCGAATGCAGGTTTCGCCAAAGCCTGCTGTTTTCAGAATCTCCGGTTCAAACAACAACGGAGACAGACCATGAGCGATAGCATCCTTGCCGATGTGCAGCAGCGCCTGCGCAGGCTTGAGGACATTCAGACCATACAGAGCTTGAAGGCGCAGTACCTGCGCGCCTGCGACCGCAAGCAGCCTGCGTTGATGCGTGAATGCTTTGTGGAGCATGGCGCGGTGATCGAGGCTGATGGATTTCCGCCCATTCATGGGCGCGATGGCTGGGTGGAGGTGTTTACCAAGCTGGCGGTGGAGAACCCCTCCATTCAGGACATGCACCACGGCCATAATCCGCAGATCACGTTTGACGGAAACGATAGTGCCACGGGCTTATGGGATCTGGACTTCTGCCAAATCAATGTGAAAGAACGCACGATTGCCAATCTCTCGGGCCAGTACACCGATGAGTACCAGCGCATTGATGGCCGCTGGCAGATTCGCAGCATGCGGTTTCAGCGCGGCTCGTTTGTGCTGCGCCAAATTGATGCAGATGGTCAGGAAAAAGTTCTGGCGCTGGGCGAGCCACCGGCTGCCGGATTTATCGAGAACAGCTGATCTCGCCCGCCCATGAAAAAAGCCCGATACGGCCTGTGCCATATCGGGCTTTGCGTTGAAGATCCTGCGACTTAGTCGGCCAGGATCACTTCCACGCGGCGGGCTTCGGCGTTGGAGCCGGAAGCTTGCATTTGCTCGGGCTTCTTCAGCTCGACCTTGTCTTCAGCCACGCCCAGAGCGATCAGGGCTGCCTGCACAGCCTTGGCGCGTTGCTTGGACAGTTCCTGGTTCACTTCAACGCTGCCGGTGGCGTCGTGGTAGCCGGAAACCACAGCGCGCTTGCCGTCTGCAATGCCCTTGACCACGTCGGCCAGGGCAGCGTTGCCGCCTTCGGCGACTTCAGCCTTGCCGGAAGCAAAGTAGAACTTGACCACGCCGTTGTCCACGACCACGCTGGCCACGTCTTCCTGAATCACCACGGGCACATTGGTGGCTGCGGGAGCGGCTGCAGAGGCGGAAGCCTTGGGAGCGTGAGCAATGCCACGCTTGTAGACCACGGTACCGACGACGGTGGAGACCACCAGAGCGATGATGGCGAACAGAAAACCCAGGGCAAAGCGTTGTTGGCTGTCGTCGTCAGAGCTGTTGAAAGACATGAATGAAATCTCCGTAATTGCGAGTGAATGTGGAAGTGCGAAATCTGTCTTCATCACGCCGAAGCCGCGCACGGCGCTGACCCGGGTGGCAAAACCCAGCATTGTAGAGGTTTGCCATGAAACGCCCTACCTGCTGGCGCCTCGTCAACGATAAAAATCCTTCGACCAACACATCTTGCTACGCAGAATGCGTTGCTTTTTTGTGCCTTGATGCAGCTCGGGGCGTGGCAATGTGCACCAAATCTGTTTCCCTGCGTTATACATAGCAATCAAGTGAGTCCTGACGCTGGTTACGGGAGTTTCTATGTCCACCCTGCCCTTGTTGAATATGCACAGACGCGATGCCGACCAGATGCTGGATCAGGCTTTGCAGCAATGGGGTGGCGAGCAGGATTTGTGGATTTTTGGCTATGGCTCGCTGATCTGGCGGCCCGATTTTGAGTTTAGTGAACGCCGTGCAGCCCATGTGCATGGCTGGCATCGTGCTCTCAAAATGTGGAGCACCATCAACCGCGGCACGCCGCAATGCCCGGGGTTGGTGTTTGGCATGCTCTCGGGCGGCAGCTGCCAGGGCATGGTGTTTCGTATTCCGCGCGGTGAAGGTCATGCCGTCATGCGCAAGCTGTGGCAGCGCGAAATGCCCAACGCCGTCTATGACCCGCGCTGGCTGCCTTGCAGAACGCAGCATGGCAATGTCAAAGCGCTGGCCTTTACGCTGTCGCGCCAGAGTCCGCACCACACGGGCGAGCTGGCGCCGGATGAGTACCGCCGCATTTTTTCTGAAGCGCAGGGCATTTACGGCACCACGCTGGACTATGCCCAGGCCACGTTTGACGAGTTGCAGCGGCTTGGCATTGACGACAAGGCCCTGAAACGTCTGCTAGCCTATGCCGAGAGAAATAGCCAGCAGTTTGCCGCCAATCGCGCTATATAAAATATAGCTGCTGGCGCAGCTAATCAGCAGACTGCAAGGCTCTGAGACTCAAAAAGCTGCGCAGAGGTCATTGCAGCGCGGCTCTGCGGCACAATGGGCTTTTGACTTTTACAAGAGATTGCCATGTTGCCAAGCCGAGTCGCCCCCCTCTTCTCTCGCCCCGTCTGGATGGGCCTGTCGCTGGCGGCCACTCTGTCTTTGACGGCATGCTCAACCACGGCTCCTGTCGAATCAGCCAAGCCAGAAACTGCTGCAGCAAGCGCAGTCCATAAAGGCGTGCAATCCATCGCCCGGCTGGAAGCGACCAAGGGCAGCAGCGTCACCGGCACCGTGCAGTTTTTCCCGCTGGCAGAAGGCGGTGTGCGCGTGCAGGGCCGTGTGCAAGGGCTGGCACCGAACAGCGAGCACGGTTTTCACATTCATGAAAAAGGCGATTGCTCCAGCGGCGATGGTCTGAGCGCCGGCGGCCACTTCAACCCTGCGCAGCAGGCCCACGGCAAGTTCAATGACAGCAAAGCTCATCACGCAGGTGATCTGCCCAGCCTGGATGCAGACCCACAAGGCGTGGCGAATATCGATTTTGTGAGCAAGGAGCTGACTCTGGACCGAGGCAGCAACGGCATTCTGGGCCGAGGTCTGATCGTGCACAACGACCCCGATGACTACACGACCCAGCCCACAGGCAACTCTGGTGCTCGTCTGGCTTGCGCAGTGATTGAGCGTGGCGCCTGAGGCTTCAAGCTTCTGATTCAGCAGCCCCAATTCAGGGGCTGTTTTTCATTGTGAGAGCGTAGATTGGCGCTCGCGCCAGATCTGGTGGGCCTGCTCCAGCGAATCCACCGTATCGACATCGAGAATGCAGCCGATATCGTCGCAGTCCCAGCGCTGGAACTGCTGGGTTTGTGCGGCTTTGCGCACAATGCTGGATGCGCCCTGGTCGCCGGACAGCCGCTGCAACTCATCACCTGCGGCGCGGCTGAAGGCGACGGGATGGCCTTTTTGACCTTCGTAAAAAGGCTGGATGACTTGCAACTGCCCGACTTCGGCTTGCATGAGCTGTCGGGCCAGCGCCTGCAGCGTCTGAGGTCGCACCAGCGGCAGGTCTGCAGGCAAGATCAACCAGCCGTTCGCCTGCGCTGTGGCTTTGACGGCAGCGGCAATGCTGTCGCCCATGCCGGGGTGCGGGCCATGCTCCACATGCCATGGCAGACCGCTGACTTCAACGGCAGCCAGCGTAGTCTGCAGCACGGTTTGTGCGCCCAGCATCGCTTGCAGCTTGTGCGTAGCGCCGCCGGAGGCCAGAAAGCGCTCTCCCCGGCCTGCGGCCAGCACCAGAACGCAGGGATGGTTGCTCAAATCTTTTGAAGTCATATTGCGGCCGAGCATAACGCTGGCTTTGGCGGCGCGGCACAATGCGTTTTATGAGCAGCCTATCTTCTTCCATTGCCGATCTGCGCAAAAGCTATGAGCGCGCAGAGCTGAGCGAGTCCGCGTCAAACGCCAACCCTTTTCAACAATTTGACCAGTGGTTGCAGGAAGCCTTGCGCGCCGAAGTGCCCGAGCCGAATGCCATGACCGTGGCCACGGTCGGCGGCGATATCCGCCCCAGCACCCGCATTGTGCTGATCAAGGGCTATGACGAGCGCGGCATCGTCTGGTACACCAATTACGACAGCCGCAAGGGCCAGCAACTGGCGGGCAACCCGTTTGCGGCGTTGCAGTTTCACTGGGTGGAGCTGGAACGCGTGGTGCGCATCGAAGGCCGTGTGGAAAAAGTCAGCGCCGAAGAAAGCGACGCCTACTTTGCCAGCCGCCCTCTGGACTCGCGCATCGGCGCTTGGGCCAGCCCGCAAAGCCAGGTCATCAGCGGCCGCAGCGTGCTGGTGGCCAATGCCGCCAAATACAGCGCCCAGTTTCTGCTAAACCCGCCCCGCCCCCCGCACTGGGGAGGCTTCCGCCTGGTGCCCGACCGCTGGGAGTTCTGGCAAGGCCGCAAGAGCCGTCTGCATGACCGTCTGCGTTATACGCAGGAAGGCGATACATGGATGCGTGAGCGTCTGGCGCCCTGAGGATTTGATGATGGAGGGGCTGAGGGCCCCTCTTCTTTTTAGACAGGTACTGGTTCTTTCAATTCTCCTTGGAAGGATTATTGAAATATCCATGTAAGTTACATTAAAATTAAAACATGGAACAAAGCAAGGCACAGGCACAGGCACAGGCACAGGCACAGGCACAGCAAGTATCAGCTTCTGAGCTTCCTTCAGGTCTGGAACTCTTTAGAGACTGGCTGGAGCATGAAGGCAGCAAAAGCTGGGATGCGCTAGACACCTCTCCTGAAGGCAATTACGAAAAGGTCTGGCAGGCCTGGCTTGCGCATCTGGCGGGAGTGGATGAGCAAGCCGTTCCTGAGACCAGCAAAGCAAGGGGCAAAAAGCCCTCCCCTGTGACTGTTGAGGCCAAGGCCTGGCAGGATGCCTCTGCCGTTGATGTTCAGCGTTTTTTGCGCGTGCGTGAAGGCCAGCGCGCGCACCATCACCCGGACCGACAGATCAGCCCCGTGACCCGCCGCCGCTACTGGCGTTTGCTGGAGCGCATTTATGACCATGCGATGGAGCATGGCTGGATAGCGGCCAACCCCGCATCAGGGCTGGAACCCACAGAGCGCCCGCCTTCGGAAGACGGCAAGGGCCATTGCCTGCCTCCCCTGCTCTGGCAAGCTTTGCCAAGGCATTTTCCGCAAGCCGATGGTTATCAGAATGCACGTGACCGGGCGATTGTTCTGCTGCTGTATGAAATGGCGCTGGCCCCGGAAGAAGTTCGTGCGCTGTTATGGAAGGATTTGCTCTCTGGTCCAGGCGCTGTATGGGAGAGGACTTCCAAAGAGATAGCAGAGATGCTCCCCAAATACCTGCACATCGACGGTGGCCGCGCCGCGCAGCAGCGGGTGGTGGAGATTCCTGAAGCCGTGGCCAAGGCGCTGATTGAATGGCATCGCTACAGCGCCGCGCAGCGCGGACCGTCCGTGGTGGATAGGCAGCACATCGTGTTCTATTCACGCCGTGGTGGGCCGCTTTCGGTACGCATGCTGTTTCATGTGGCCTCGCAAATCATTCAGCGCGCGCATGAGGCCCAGGCTGAAGGCGGGCAGAAATTTCCACTTCAGCGCGTGGGCCCTCAGGTGCTGCGCAATACGGCCATCGTGCAATGGCTGCGCGCAGGTGTGCCAGAGCTGGAAGTGATTGCCAGAATCGGCGTGAACAGCACCCGCGCGCTGCGGCATCTGCAACACTATTTATAGCATTCAGCCTATATTTTGTATGGACTGAATGCTGGTTTGACTCTTAATCTGGCTTAGAAGTCCATGCGCACACCGACCACCAGATTACGCCCCGTCAACGGAGCAGCCGTCTTGATGAACGATGTTGCAGCATAGGCCAGGCGGTTGGTCAGGTTCTGGCCTTTGACATAGACCTGCCACTGGTTGCCGCCGCTCTTCCAGCCATAGCTGGCCGCCAGATTGAGCATGCCGTAGCCTGCGGTTTCGGACTCATAGGCGGCAGTGCGGTTCTGGCGCAGCACCTGCACCCATTCGGCCATGCCATCCCAGCCGGCAACACGCGTATTGACTCGCAGGCCAGCGCGCAAGGCGGGAATGCGGGGCAAGGCCGAGCCATCGGACAACCGCGCACGCACGCCGTCGCCAAACGCTGTCACGCTCAGGCGGCTGTTAAAACGCTGGGTCAATTGTGCCTCCCAGCCGGTAAAGCGCGCATCGCCTTGCGTGTATTGCAGCAGTTGCAGGCCTTCATGTGCGTCCAGCGTCTGGCCGTAGATATACCCTTTGATGCGGTAGTGATAGGCGTTGAGCTTCCACTGCGTATCGCCGGAGTTCTTGCTCAGACCCAGATCCAGTGCCTGAGAACGTTCACGCCCCAGATTGGAATTTCCGCGTTCATAGGTGGCTGTAGCCATGTGCAGGCCGTTGGCAAACAGCTCTTCAGCCGTGGGCATGCGGCTGCCACTGGTCAGCGATGCGGTGGCGCTATAGCCGGGCTGGAACCTCCAGACCGTGCCCAGCGATGCCGATGTGGCGCTGTGACGGCGCGAGATATCGCTCAGATCGGCGTCGATGCGCTGGCGGTCATGGCGCAGCGCGGCCTGCAGGCTCCAGTCCTGCCAGCGATATTCTTCGAGCAGATACAGGCTCTGGCGCTGGGTTTCGGTGGGCTGCACATAGGCTTCTTCACCCGTGGCGCTAAAGCGGCGGTTTAAGGTCTGCAGACCCACCGTGCTGCGCCAGCCAGCGATGGGCTGGTGCTCCAGCTCCAGCCGCAGATCATGGGCACGGTTCTTGAATTGCGTGGCCACGCTGCCGTCTTCGATTTCGGCATGGCGATAGTCAGTCCAGCCGCCGCGCAGGCGCAGCGCGGCAATGCCTGCCGCGGGGTTGCGCCATTCGCCGCGCAGATCCCAGCGCTCGCTGGTCATATCGACCACGGGCACGCTGGCCGAGCCAGCGCTATCGCCCGAATGGTCATGGCCGTCATGGTCGCCGCAGTGCAGATGGTCACCATGTGCATGGCAGCCTTCAAAGCTGTGCTGGTGGCCCGGCAGACCATATTTGGCCGTCTGGCGCGTATAGGCCAGGCCGATATAGCCGCTATTGCCCACCCAGGACAGGCCCACACTGCCCGTATTGCCCCGGCTGAAGCTGCCCGGCACCTTGCCGCCTTGCGCCCAGCCACTGCCCACGCGGTAGTCGCCGGCGTTGCGGGCCACGCCTTCGGCATGCAGCACCAGTTGGCCGTTATTGTTTTTGAGCGGCGTAGCGCCCGTGAGCGAAAACGCCCCGGCGGCCATGCCTGCCGCACTACCGGCCTGCACTTCTGCCGAGCCTTCCATGTCCTTGGCGGGCACCTCGGTAAGGATTTTGTTGTCCAGCACATTGACCACACCGCCCATGGCACCTGGCGCATACAGCAAGGCGGACGGGCCGCGCAGCACTTCCATCTGGCGGGCCAGCAGCGGCTCGGTGGTTACGGCGTGATCAGGGCTGACGGTGGAGGCATCAAGCAGCTCAGATCCATCGCTGAGCACCGATACCCGCGCGCCATCCATGCCGCGAATGACGGGGCGGCTGGCCCCTGCGCCAAAGTGGCTGGCGTTGATGCCAGGCTCGGCCGCCAGCGTCTCGCCCAGCGTGGCTGCGCGGCGAAGGCGCAGTTCCTCCTCGCCCAGCACCTGCACGGGCGTGGCAATATCGCCAGCGGCCATGCCGGTGGCCGAGACTGTGACTTCGCCCAGCGTGGCATCGGCCTGGACTGCCTCCTGCGCATAGCTCAAAGGCGCAGCGGCCAGCACAGAAGAAATAAACAAAGTTGAACGGTAAGACATCGCAATTCCACACGGCTGCACCCACCCGGCTCTGATGCGGGCGAATGCAGCAAAATTTGAATCAAAACAGGCTCTAGTCCATATATTTCATGGACTAGCTGCTATGAATTTAAATATGCGCAGAGAGATGGCCCAGACTTTGCAGGGCCAGACACTCAGGCGCTTGGGAAGTGCGAAATCGGAGGTGCGCGTGCATCAAACGATGCCGCGACAAAGATGGCGCGAGGCCGGGTGAAGATGACCGCAACTTGCGCCGACTCTGGCGCAACAGCCGCCAGTTGAAGCAGCGCGGGCGGGCCTGCATAGCCGTGGCCTGCCTGGTCGAGCAACTGACAGTCCGCAGGGCCGTGGCCTGCAAACAGTGCATGAACCCAGTCGCCAGAGCCGCAGGCATTTGCCGCAGCCGTTGAGACACAAGCCGCTGCATCGGCGGACGATGCATGGGCAGTATGAGCACTGCTGCCATAGCCCAGCGCGGGCGCAACAGCCGCAGCATGTACGGCCCGGTGCATCTGGCCCAGCGTGGGGCCCAGCACCATGGCCAGTGCCAGCATGGCCACCAGCCAGTAGCCACGCCAACCGCGCGCGCTGGCGCTTCGCTCAGACGGTGCTGTGCGAGGCTTATGTGAGCGATGCAGCGAGAAAAGCAAGATGGACAGGTGGTGAAGTCAGCTCAGCACGAACGCAGATCCGTGCCAAGCAAAGACCGCAAAGTGTAGCGCCCTGCAGGGCAGGCTACTGGCTTGCGGGCCTTAATCTTTCTTCCACTGCGCAAAAGCCTTCTGAAACTTCTGCACCTTGGGGCCCACCACAAAAGCGCAGTAGCCCTGATTGGGGTGCTGCGCAAAATAGTCCTGGTGATAGGCCTCGGCAGGCCAGTAGGCCTTGATGGGCTGCAACTCGGTCACGATGGGCGCGTCAAACGCCCCCTCGTCGCGCATTTCCTGCATCAGCGCGCTGGCGGTCTGGGTCTGCTCGTCGCTGGTGGTATAGATGCCGCTGCGGTATTGCGTGCCCACATCATTGCCCTGACGGTTGAGCGTGGTGGGGTCATGCGTGCCAAAGAAGATCAGCAGCACATCACGCAGGCTGATGATGGCCGGGTCAAACTCCAGCTTCACCACCTCGGCGTGGCCGGTCTGGCCGGTGCAGATGTCTTCGTAGCTGGGGTGGTCCAGATGGCCGTTGGCATAGCCGCTTTCCACATCCACAATGCCGCGCACGCGGTCGAAGACCGCCTCGGTACACCAGAAGCAACCACCACCGAGATAAATCGTCTGAACTGCCATCACGCACTCCTTTTTCACGCCTTGGCTGGCCGGGTTGCCAATCTACCCGCTTTCACTAGCTGTTTGCACCAATGCCTGCTGAGCTTGCCAAGGCCTACATTCTGGCTGCCCCGTACACTTGCCGCTGAAATTGCAATAAAGCCCCGGCGCTCATCGCTCAGGATGTTCTTGTCTACTTCTCCCTGCCTCAAACCATGAAGTCTCCCGCCCACTGGGCCATCGCCCTGCTTGTGGTCGGTCTGCTGACCATCGTCGGCTGGCGTGCATTCAGCAATCAGCAGCATAAAAAACAGGCCATGGCCGCGTCCAGCGCGCCGATGGAGCTTCCCATACAAATAGCCGCCCATGAGGTGCTGGAGGTTGCACCCATGCAACTGGCGCTGACGGTGCCCGTCAACGGCACGGTGCAGGCCGTGCATTCCGCCGTCGTCAAAGCCTATGTGGCCGGAGAGCTGCGCGGGCTGGAGGTGCGCGAAGGCGATAGCGTCAAAAAAGGCCAGGTGCTGGCCCGCATCGACGCCACCGAAGCCACGGCGCGCTGGCGGCAGGCCCAGCAGCAGGCCGATGCCTCCAAGGGACAGCTGGCGATTGCCCAGCGCAATCACGACAACAATGCCGCGCTGGTGCAAAAAGGCTTTATCTCCACCACGGCGCTGGTGACTTCTCAGGCCAATCTGGAAACCGCGCGCGCCAATCTGGCCGCCGCCCAGTCGGCAGCGGACGCCGCGCGCAAGGCTGTGAGTGACGCCGTCATCACCAGCCCCATGGACGGCCAGATTGCGCAGCGCTTTGTGCAAAGCGGCGAACGCGTGGGCATAGAGGCCCGTGTGGTGGAAGTGGTCAACACGGCCCAGCTGGAAATACAGGCCCAGCTGGCCCCTGCGGATTCGGTACAGGTGCAGGTCGGCCAGAACGCACTGTTGCAAGTGCCCGGCGCGTCGACCGACCTGCCTGCCGTGCAAGCCAAGGTGGTGCGCATCAACCCCAGTGCGCAGACGGGCTCACGTACCGTGGCGGCTTATCTGGCGGTGGATTCAGCAATCACCAAAAACAATAGCAACCTGCCTGCGGTGAATCTACGCCCCGGCCTGTTTTTGCAAGGCAGCATCATCACTGGCAACACCAGCCAGCTGGCCGTGCCTTTGAGCGCTGTGCGCACCGACAAGCCCCAGCCCTATGTGCAACTGGTGCGCCTGAGCCAGCCCGAAGCGGCCACCGTCTCCCCGGACCGCAATGACCAGCTGGCGGCCCGCCCTGTGCTGCGCGTGGTACACCAGAGCGTGACGCTGGGCAGCCAGACCGCCCACCAGGGCGCAACCTGGGTGCAGATCAGCCAGGGCATCAAGGCGGGCGACAAGGTGCTGGCCGGTACCGCAGGCGGTCTGCGCGAAGGCACGGCGGTGGAGATTCAGGCAGCCGAAGCCAAGACCGATGCCACTGGCGGGAGCCGTTAAATGTGGTTCACCCGCATCAGTCTGAAGAACCCGGTTCTGGCCACCATGCTCATGCTGGCCTTTGTCGTGCTGGGCGTATTTTCCTACCAGCGGCTCAAGGTCGACCAGTTCCCGAATATCGAATTCCCCGTGGTCGTGGTCACGGTGAACTATCCCGGTGCCTCGCCCGAGATTGTGGAGAGCGAGGTCACCAAAAAGATCGAGGAGGCCGTCAACTCGGTCGCCGGCATCAACTCTCTGACTTCGCGCAGCTATGAAGGCACCAGCGTTGTCATCATCGAATTCCAGCTGCATATCGATGGCCGCCGCGCCGCCGATGATGTGCGTGAGAAAGTCGCCTCCGTGCGCCCCACGCTGCGCGACGAGGTCAAGGAGCCGCGCGTCATCCGCTTTGACCCGGCAAGCGCCGCCGTCTGGTCGCTGGCCGTGCTGCCCGACCCGCATGCCATCAAAGGCATCAGCAGCCCACAAAACCCGGCAGTAACGCCGCCCGACGCGATTGCGCTGAGCAACTGGGCCGATCAGGTGCTCAAAAAGCGACTGGAAAACGTGCGTGGCGTGGGTGCCGTAAATCTGGTCGGCGCGACGCAGCGCGAGATCAATATCTATCTGGACCCCAAGGCGCTGGAGGCCTATTCCATCACGCCGGATCAGGTGGCACAGGCCGTGCGCGCTGAGAATCAGGATCTGCCTGTGGGCTCGATTCGCTCGCTCACGCAGGAGCGCGTGGTGCAGATCGATGCCCGCATCAAGCGCCCTGAGGAGTTTGCTAACATCATCGTCACCCAGCGCACCGGTGCGCCCATTCGCGTGGGGCAACTGGCCCGCGTGCAGGATGATGCTGCGGAATTGCAGACGCTGGCCCTGTACAACGGCGAGCGCACGCTGCTGATGTCCGTGCAAAAAGCGCAGGACGAGAACACCATTGAAGTTGTCGACGGCCTGAGCGCCGCCGCGCTGGCCATGGCGCCTGAGCTGCCGCCGGGCGTGCGGCTGCAGGCCGTGTCCGATAACTCGCGCTCCATCCGCGTAGGCGTGAGCAATGTGCGCCAGACGCTGATTGAAGGCGCGGTGCTCACGGTGCTGATCGTTTTTCTGTTCCTGAACTCCTGGCGCTCCACCATCATCACCGGGCTGACGCTGCCCATTGCGCTGATCGGCACGTTCCTGTTCATGTACTGGTTTGGCTTTTCCATCAATATGGTCACGCTGATGGCGCTGTCGCTATGCGTGGGCCTGCTGATCGATGACGCCATCGTGGTGCGCGAGAACATCGTGCGCCATGTGCAGATGGGCAAGAACGCCTATCAGGCAGCGCTGGAAGGCACGCAGGAAATTGGCCTAGCCGTGCTGGCCACCACGCTGTCCATCGTGGCCGTATTCCTGCCCATTGGCTTCATGGGCGGCATCATCGGTCAGTTCTTTCATGAGTTCGGTATCACCATCGTGGCGGCGGTGCTGATTTCGATGTTTGTGAGCTTTACGCTGGACCCCATGCTCTCCAGCGTCTGGCATGACCCTGCGATTCATGCGCATGGAGATCACGCCAACAAAAGCCTGTATGACCGCACACTGGGGCGCATCACTGGCTGGGTGGAGCGTGCCAGCGACAGACTATCGGACTTTTACCAGTCCATCCTGCGCTGGTCGCTGGCGCACAAGCTGCTCACGCTGTTTATGGCGTTCATTATTTTCATAGCAAGCATCGCAATGGTGCCGCTGCTGGGAACCGAATTTGTACCCAAGGCGGACTTCTCGGAAACCCAGGTCAGCTTCAACACGCCCGAGGGCTCGTCCATCGAGGCCACGGAGGCCAAGGCCCGCCAGGTCAACGCCATCATCCGCAGCATGCCCGAGGTGCGCTATACGCTGACCACCATCAACTCTGGCAACGCCAATGGCAAGAACTACGCCAGCATCTATGTGCGGCTGGTGGACCGCAATCAGCGCAGCCGCAATGTGGATGCCATTTCTGCCGAACTGCGCACACAGTTGCGCGCCGTGGCCGGCATCACCGTCACCCATGTGGGCCTGCGCGAGGCTGTGGGTGGTCAAAAACAGGTGGAGTTCTCACTGATCGGGCCGGATCTGGACGAGCTGGCCCGGCTGAGCAAGTTTGCGCAGGAGCAGATTCGCAATATTCCGGGTCTGGTCGATCTGGACTCCAGCCTCAAGCCCAACAAGCCCATGGTCAATATCGATGTGCGGCGTGACGCAGCCTCCGATCTGGGTCTGTCCGTGGGCGGGATGGCCAGCGCGCTGCGCACCTGGGTCGCAGGCCAGACTGTGGGCAACTGGCGCGCCAGCGATGATCAGACCTATGATGTGAACGTGCGTCTGGCCCCCGAGGCCCGCACCACGCCGCAGGACCTGGAGCGGCTGCCCTTTGCGCTGACAGCCAATGACGGCAGCCAGCGCATCGTGCGCCTGAACCAGGTGGCCAGCGTGGTCGACAGCACCGGCCCCAGCCAGATCAACCGCCGCAACCTCAACCGCGAAGTGGCGCTCAACGCCAACGTCTATATGCGCAGCGCCGGTGAAGTCACGGCGGACATCAAGACCGCTTTGGCCAAAATTCCCATGCCACCCGGCTACAGCTACCAGTTCAGCGGCGCGGCCAAGAACATGGCGGAGTCGTTTGGCTATGCGGGCTCGGCCCTGGCGCTGGCCATCATCTTCATCTACATGATTCTGGCCAGCCAGTTCAAGAGTTTTCTACAGCCTCTGGCTCTGATGACTTCACTGCCTCTAACGCTGATCGGCGTGGTGTTGGCTTTGATGACGTTTGGCTCCGCCCTGTCCATGTTCTCCATCATCGGCGTGGTGATGCTGATGGGGCTCGTGACCAAGAACGCCATCTTGCTGGTGGACTTTGCCATTCGCGCCCGTGAGCCGCACAGAGATGAGGCCAGCGGCGAGACCGTGCCCGGCCTGCCCCGCTCCGAAGCGCTGCTGCTGGCCGCAAGGGTGCGGCTGCGCCCTATTTTGATGACCACGCTGGCCATGATCTTTGGCATGGTGCCGCTGGCCTTTGCCGTCACCGAAGGCTCTGAGCAACGCGCGCCCATGGGCCAGGCGGTGATCGGCGGTGTGATCACCTCCTCGCTGCTGACCCTGGTGGTCGTGCCCGTGGTGTACTGCTATCTGGACGATTTTGCGAGCTGGATGCGTCGCAAATGGTCCGGAGCCCCTGCAAAAAACGACGAACTGCCGCACAAAGCCTCCGAGGCTCGTAGAATCGATGGTTTGTCCTGATAAGTAAGTCTTTCCCGGAGATAGCCATGGCCCTGCCAATGAACGCCCAAGTGGACCCGCGCGACGTGCACGCGCAGGCTCGTTTCAACATGATCGAACAGCAAGTGCGCCCCTGGAACGTGCTGGACGAGAATGTGCTGGAGCTGATGGGCAAGCTCCGCCGTGAGGACTTTGTGCCGCCCGAGCACATCAACCTGGCCTATATGGACATTGAAGTCCCCCTCAAGGGTACGCCTGAAGAGGCCGCCGCCAAGGGCTGGCACATGCTGGCGCCCAAGATCGAGGCCCGCGTGCTGCAGGATGTGCAGCTCAAGCCCACGGACCGCGTGCTCGAAATCGGCTCCGGCTCCGGCTATATGGCTGCCATGCTGGCCGCTCAGGCCAAGGAAGTCGTGACCCTGGAAATCGACCCCGAACTGGCCGAAATGGCCCGCGAAAACCTGCTCAGCGCCGGGGTGAAGAATGTGGAAGTCAAGCTGGCCAACGGTGCCACGGCTTCTCTGGCTCAAGGCACGTTCGATGTCATCGTGCTCAGCGGCTCGGTCGCTGAAGTGCCCGACGCGCTGTATGCCCAGCTCAACGAAGGTGGCCGCATCGCCGCCATCGTGGGCAAGCTGCCCGTAATGCGTTTCACACTGGTCACCAAGACCGGTAACAACTTTGAAGTCAAGCAACCCTGGGATACCGCTGCCACGCGCCTGGTGGGCTTCGAAGAGCCTTCGCGCTTCACGTTCTAAACGACACTCAGCCCTGTTTGATGGCACTTCAAGCAGGGCTTTTTCATCAGTGCCCAGGCGGGCTTGCATAGGTTTGAGCCGCCACCAGGAGTTTTTATGTTGTCCCAGGTTTTGCCCGCACAGTTCAACCAATGGCTGGCCACCCATGCAGCCAATGGCATCACTCCCGTGGTGCTGGACGTGCGCGAGCCCTGGGAGATCGCCCAGGCCAGCGTCAAGCCCGAAGGTTTTGAGCTGCGCTGCATCCCCATGCACGAGATTCCAGCCCGCCTTGAAGAGCTGGACCCCGACCACCCCATCGCCTGCCTTTGCCACCACGGCGCACGCAGCATGAGCGTGGCGTCCTTTCTGGTGAATCGCGGGTTTGAGAACGTCAGCAATATCACCGGCGGTATCGATGCCTGGTCGCTGAGCGCTGACCCCAGCGTGCCGCGCTACTAACCGTCTTTTTGTCCGACCGAGACTGCACCCTAACAACGTCTTGACAACGTCCATGACCAAGCTGCCCCGGCCCCTGAACTCCCTTTCAATACATGCGCTTCGCGCTATTTCTTTGGGAGTACTGCTCGGAGGCCTCGGGGCTCAGCTGCAGGCGCAGACATTGTCAGAGCTGGTGACGCAGGCTCGTGGCTTTGATGCATCCTGGCAAGCCCAGCAGGCCGATGCCAGAGCCGCCGCCAGCCGGGCCGATCAGGCACGCTCGGGACTGTTACCCAGCGTGGGAATGTCTGCTGGGGTGACTCGCACCCATGTGGACATCAATACCTCGGTGCCCATTGCCAGTTTGCCTGGCAGCAGCAATAACACGCAGCAAAACCTGCAAGTCACGGCACAGCAGCCGCTGTACCGCCCGGCCAACAAGATTGCCTACGAACAAGGCCGGCGCGGCATGGATGTGGCACAAGCCCAGCTCGATACCGCCAGCCAGAACCTGATCATTCGCGTGGCTCAGGCCTATTTCGATGTGCTGGCCGCGCAGGACAGCGTGCAGGTGGCCCAGGCGCAGAAAAAAGCCATCAGCACCCAACTGGAAATGGCCAAGCGCAATTTTGAAGTCGGCACGGCAACGATTACCGACTCCCACGAAGCCCAGTCCCGTTTCGACTTGGTGACTGCGCAGGAAATCGCAGCCCAAAACGATCTGCAGATCAAACGTGTGGTGCTTGACCAACTGGTAGGCCGCGTTGGCGTTCAACCCACAAGACTGGCAGCGCCGCTGACCCTGCCCAAGGTTGACCCCGACAATGTGCAAAGCTGGGTCGACACCGCACTGGCCACCCAGCCGCAGATTCGCCAGGCACAACTGGCTCTTGATATCGCCAAGCTTGATACCCAGAAGGCCGAAGCAGGCCACAAGCCCACGGTGGATCTGCAAGCTGGCTACGTCGTCAATCGCTATCCCAATGGCTCGATGACTCCGGCCATCCCCTTGAGCTATCGCACCAACGCCGCCCAGATCGGCGTGGTGATGAATGTGCCGCTGTTTGCCGGCTTTGCCGTGCAAAACCGCATCAAGGAAACCGTTGCGCTGGAAGAAAAAGCCCGCGCCCAGCTTGATGATGCGCGCCGCAGCGTTGAGCAAGCCACGCGCACTGCCTTCCTGGGCGTGCAATCGGGTCAGGCCCAGGTCAAGGCCCTGGAAGCAGCTCTGGCCTCCAGCAAAAGCGCGCTGGATGCCAACAAAACCGGCTACGAAGTCGGTGTGCGCATCAATATCGATGTGCTCAACGCCCAAAGCCAGGTCTTCCAGACCGAACGCGATCTAGCCAATGCCCGCTATCAGGTGCTGCTGGGCCAGCTCAAGCTGCGTCAGGCCTCAGGCGTGCTCAGCGATGACAGCTTGCGCAGTATTGATGCACTGACGCTGTCTGCACGCTGATTCAAATCAGAACAGGCTTCAAAGATCACGCGCCAGCAGCATGCGCGTGATGAAGCGGCGTCGCTCTTTCTTGTCAGCCTCCGTGCCCTGATTGCGAAACAGCGACTCTGACTGCATATAGCAGTACAGCGCAAAAGCTCTGGCCTTGGCCTCAGCAGCCTCAAAACCCAGCGAGGCAAAGCATTCTTCGATATAGGTCAGGCGCTTGGCATCGACCGCATCCACCACCATACGGGCCGTGTCATCGCGTCTGGCCCAGGCTCGGATGGCCAGTTCCACCGATGAGCCTTTCATCGCTGCACGGCCGTGGAAGGGCAACTCCACCAGCTCCCGAATCAAGGCCTGGGCTTCCACACCCTGCTTGCGGTAGCGGGAGATGATCTGCTCGGTCTGCGCCTCCTGCCAGCTCATCAAAACACGCTTGAGCAAATCGTCCCGGTCCGAGAAATGCCAGTAAAAACTGCCGCGCGTCACCTCCATCTGCTTGGCCAGCACATCAACGCGTACGGCATCAATGCTCTTATGCACCAGCAACTCGGTGGCAGCGGCAATCCAGTCATTGGGGCTTAGCTGAGCTTTTGCTTCAGCAGATCCAGACAGTTCTGTCTTGGATTTGACTTTGTCTTTGCTGGTTTGATCAAGTGACATTTGCCCATTATAGATGTGCAGCACCCCGCAGCTGCCAGTACCAAGCAAGCTAACAACAGCTAGAACTAACCCGCAATCCGAGGGCAAACGCTAGGCGGTGCCAAGCAAAGACTGTCTTACAACCATTTCCATACAGATATGTATGGATGAATATGACAGATCAGCTTCTGGATATCCAACAACGCGACGCCATTCTTCTGGTTCGCCTCAACCGCATGCACAAACGCAATGCACTGAGCGACGAGCTGGTGATTGCACTGCGCAATACCTTCGAGAACCTGCCCACCGATGTACGGGCCGTAGTTCTCGGTGCTCATGGAGAGCATTTCTGCGCGGGGCTGGATCTCGGTGAGCTGACGCAGCGCAATCCCGGCCAGGGCGTGGTGCATTCGCGCATGTGGCACCAGGCTTTTCACGCCATTCAGTTCGCCACAGCACCGGTCATTGCAGCGCTGCATGGCGCGGTGGTCGGCGGTGGGCTAGAGCTGGCTGCGTCCTGCCATATCCGCGTGGCCGACGAAACCAGCTACTACGCCTTGCCCGAGGGAGTGCGCGGCATATTTGTGGGCGGCGGAGGTTCGGTGCGCATCCCCAAGCTGATTGGCCTGGCCCGCATGACAGACATGATGCTCACGGGCCGCGTCTACCAAGCCGAAGAAGGCGAGCGCGCAGGCTTTGCCCAGTACCTGGTGCCGGCAGGCCAGTCTTTTGCCAAAGCGCTGGAGCTGGCTGAGCGCGCAGCGCAAAACGCCCCGCTGACCAATTACGCCATCACGCAGGCCCTCCCGCTGATTGCCGAGCAAGCCGCCGACCACGGCTACCTGACCGAAGCGCTGATGACTGCCGTGACACAGAGCGCCCCCGAAGCCAAGCAGCGTCTGCAAGCTTTTTTGCAAGGCAAGGCCGAACGCGTGAGAGCCTGCTGAGCCGATTTCCCATACCCACAAAGAGAGGAGACATCATGACTTTATCGCGCCGTCAATTCACCCAGACCATGGGGAGCGCATTGGGTTCCAGCGCCCTGCTCAGCGCCTTTACCCCATTGCTGGCCCATGCCCAAGCGCTGGAGCAGGTCAAGATTTTCTATGGCTTTCCCGCAGGCAGCGCGGGCGACAGTGTGGCGCGCCGCGTGGGTGAAAAAATGGCGGGCTCGGCCTACGCACGCAACCCCGGTGTGGTGGAAAACCGGCCCGGCGCCGGTGGCCGCATTGCGCTGGAGTCACTCAAGTCTGCCCCGGCAGACGGCAGTGTGCTGGCGGTCGCGCCGTTTTCCTGCACCTCGATCTACCCGCATATCTACAGCAGGCTGGCCTACGACCCATTCAAGGACCTTGTTCCCGTCAGCATCGGCGCCGTGTTTCACCATGGACTGGCTGTGGGCCCGCTGGTGCCCGCCAGCGTCAAGACGGTCAAGGACTATCTGGCCTGGTGCAAGGCCAACCCCAAGGATGCCAACTATGGCTCGCCCGCCGCTGGCTCCACGCCCCATTTCATCGGTGCCCTGCTGGGCTTGAACAACGGGGTCGATCTCAAGCATGTGCCCTACAAAGGCTCGGTGCCCGGCGTGACCGATGTGGTGGGCGGGCAGATTGCTTCCATGGTCACGCCCAGCGGCGACTTCATCGCCAACCACAAGGCCGGCAAGCTGCGCGTGATTGCCACATCTGGGCGCCAGCGCTCGCCCTTCTATCCCGATGTCGCAACGTTCGCGGAGCAAGGCTTTGCGGATTTTGTCGTCGAAGAGTGGTTCGGCTTCTACGCCCCGGCCCGCACACCCGCCCCCGTGCTGTCCGCCGCCAATGCGGCCATCAACCAGGCCATCAAGGACAAGACCGTGATCGACAGCCTGGCCGTGGTGGGGCTGATCGCCCAGGGCTCGACCGCCGCCGAGATGGCGGCTTCACAGAAAGTGGAGTACGAACGCTGGGGCCCGCTGGTCAAAAAGATCGGCTTTACTGCGGAGTCCTGACGCCATGTATGAGACTGTTGAACTTTTTGGAGATGTGAACGCCCTCGCCCGCCCCCGCACGGTGCGACAAGAGCTGGCAGGCGGAGGCTTCATCTTGCGCAACCCCGAGCCGCTGCAAGCCGCCACGCGCTGCATTGGAGACTGGCTGGAGCGCTGGGCCAAGGAAACGCCGAACGCCCTTTTCATTGCCGAGCGTGACGTTCAAGCCATCCAGCAAAGCCAGTGGCGTCGCCTGAACTACCTGCAAACCCGCCAGCAGGTAGGCTGCGTAGCGCAGGGACTCATCGATTTGAATCTGCCGCCGGGCCCGGTGGTGATTCTTTCCGATAACTCGGTCGATCACGCCTTGCTGATACTGGCCGCCATGCATATTGGCCGGCCGGTCTGCACGGTATCGAGTGCCTATAGCCGTCTGAGCAAGGATTTCATCAAGCTCAAGGCCATTCTCGACCAGCTTCAACCTGCGCTGATCTACGCCAGTGATGCCGCGACCTACGGCCCAGCGCTCAACAGCTGGAGCGGCCCAGCTCTGCGCATGCTGAGCCACGGCGCGCAGGAAGTCCCCGCGGCCCTGCCCTTTTCCAGATTGCTGGAAACCACTGAAACACCTGCAGTAGCCGCCGCTTTTGCGGCCTTGACGCCGCAAACCGAAGCCAAGTACCTGCTGACCAGCGGCTCCACCGGCTCGCCCAAGGTGGTCATCAACACCCACCGGATGCTGTGCGCCAACCAGCAGCAAATGGCCCAGGTCTGGCCTTTCCTCACGCGCCACAAGCTGGTCCTGCTGGAATGGCTGCCGTGGAGCCACACATTTGGCGCCAATCACAACTTCAATATGGTGCTGGCGCACGGCGGCAGTCTCTATATCGATGAAGGGCGGCCCGTGCCGGGGCTGATCGAGAAGACGCTGCGCAATCTGCGCGAAGTGCAACCCAATTTCTACTTCAACGTGCCCAAGGGCTTTGACATGCTGCTGCCCTATCTGGAGCAGGACGCGCAGGCCGCGCGGGATGTCTTCGAGCGCCTTGAAGCCGTGTTCTATGCAGGTGCGGCCCTGCCACAGGCTCTGTGGGAACGACTCGAAGCCGTGGCCCGGCGCGTACGCGAGCGGCCCGTGTGGTTCACCTCATCGTGGGGCGCAACGGAGACATCGCCCGCGATTACCTCGGTGTACTGGCGCATCGAGCGTGCCGGCTGCATCGGCCTGCCGCTGCCGGGCACGGAGCTGAAATTCATCCCCAATGGCAACAAGCTGGAAATGCGCGTGCGCGGCCCCAATGTCTTCAGCCAGTACCGCCATGCACCCGAGATGACGGCCAAGGCCTTTGACGAGGAAGGCTACTACCTGATTGGCGACGCTGGCCGGCTGGTGGATGAAAGCGACCCGAGCTGCGGCGTGAGCTTTGACGGCCGCGTGGCCGAGGACTTCAAGCTCACGACGGGTACCTGGGTGTCGGTGGGCATGTTGCGCCTGCGCTGCGTTACCGCCATGGCGCCGCATGTGGCCGATGTCGTCATCACCGGCCATGACCGAGCCGAAATCGGACTGTTGGTCTTTCCCACTCCACAGGCCAGGGAGCTGCTGCCGCAGCAACTGGCCGAACATATCGCCCAGGCATTGCACCAACTGCAGCAGCAAGGCGGCGGAACATCGCAAACGCCCGTGTGTGCACTGGTCCTGCCCGAGCCACCCAATGTGGAGGCTGGCGAGATCACCGACAAGGGCTATATCAACCAGCGCGGCGTCATTGCCCGCCGCGCCGAGGCCGTCGAGCGCCTCCATGACATCACCCAACGCGCCCCGGATGTGATTCGCATCTGACGCCGCCAACACGAAAACGCAAGCTCCCATGAAATTCAACGACGTCTTTATTCCCGCTCCGCTGCTCTGGTCCTCGCCATTCATTCGCTGGCAAGGTCAGGCTGCGGATATCTCCAGCATGGATCTGGCCGTGCAGGTCACGCGTGACGCCTTGCAGCAGCGCCAGTTTGACGCAACTGAGGTCGATCAACTGGTCTTTGGCAGCACCATTCCCCAGCACAACAGCTTTTATGCGCCGCCCTGGATTGCCGCCCAGCTGGGGCTGAGCAATATCGGCGGGCCGCTGATTTCACAAGCCTGCGCCACCGCAGTGGCCTGCCTGGCCAGCGCTGCGGCAGCCAACAGCCTGTCGGGCGGCAGCACGCAACTGGTGGTCACGGCAGACCGCACCAGCAACGGGCCTTTGATGGTCTACCCACGCTCCAGCGGCATGGGCGGCGCACCCAGCACCGAGCACTGGGTGCTGCAGTCCTTCGCCGCCGACCCCTGGACCGGGGAATCGATGGTGCACACCGCAGAAGCCACGGCCCGCGACGGCGGCTTCAGCCGCACGCAGTGCGATGAGCTGACGCTTCTGCGTTTCAACCAATACCAAAGCGCACTGAAAAACGAGCGCGAAGCGCAAAAGCGCTATCTGCAACCCATCGTCATCACGCAGCGAAAAGGCCGCCTGGTGCTTGATGCCGACGAAGGCGTGGCCGACTACAGCACCGAAGGTCTGGCACGGCTCAAGCCCGCGCTGCCCGATGGTGTCATTACTTCCGGCGCGCAGACCCATCCGGCGGACGGCAGTGCGGGAGCCGTCGTCACCAGCCGCGAAAATGCCCGCCGCATGGCTTCAGGCCTGGGCGTGGTGGAGATTCTTTCCGTGGGCTTTGCCCGCGCTGAAAAAGGCCGCATGCCCAAGGCGCCCGCCATTGCAGCGCAAAAAGCCTTGCTCAGCGCGGGACTTGCGATGTCCGAGGTCAAGACCATCACCACGCACAACCCGTTCGCCGTCAACGACCTGTGGCTCCATCAGGCCACGGGCTTCGCGCTGGAGAAGATGAACCCGTTGGGCTGCAGCCTGATCTACGGCCACCCGCAAGCACCTACCGGCATGCGCGCGATTGCCGAGCTGGTGCAGGCGCTGCGCATGCAAGGCGGTGGTGTTGGCTTATTTGCAGGCTGCGCCGCTGGAGATATGGGCGCGGCGCTGGTTTTACGGCTCAGCGAATGATTATGAGCCAAATAGCGCCATAGTCTAATCAATATATAGACTTATAGCTATCTATTTAGGAGCATTCAATTTCATCAGCTGCACAATCGCATCAGCAGTCGCTCCCGCTGCGCCGCGATGCTGCTGGGTAAAACTGCGTGCTTTGCCCTGCATGGTTTGCAGTTGCTGCGCGTCGGCCACCAGAGCCAGTGCGTCCTCTACGCCAGCAGCCATATCTGCGCTGCGCAAAGCGGCACCGGCTTGCACCGCCATTTCAGACGCCTGACTGAAGTTAAAGGTATGCGGCCCCAGTACCACGGGCGTGCCGCAGGCCAGAGACTCAATCAGGTTCTGGCCGCCCAGCGGCTCAAAACTGCCGCCCATCAGCGCTACCGAGGCGAGGCCGTAGTACAGCGGCATTTCACCCAGCGAGTCACCCAGCCAGATGGTATGCGCATCGGCAGGCAGTATATCACCCCACTGACTGCGGCGAGACAGGGCAAAGCCTGCATCGCTGATGAGCTGTGCCACCTCATCAAAGCGCTGCGGGTGGCGCGGAACGATCAACCATTGCGCGGCCTGCAGCGCGGCTGGGTTCTGCTGCAATTGCTGCAGCAGCAGCGCTTCTTCGCCTTCGCGGCTGCTGGCGAACAGAATGACGGGCTTGGCCAGCGCCTTGCGCCAGTTCGCCGCCCTGGCAAGCTGCACCTCATCAGGCTGCACATCAAATTTCAGATTGCCCAGCACCGCGCTGACCTGTGCGCCGACATTGCGCAAGCGCTTGGCATCGTCTTCGGTCTGTGCCCAGACTGCCGCCAGCGCTGCGTAGGTGGGGCGCGAAATCGGCCCCATTTTCAGCGCACCCGCTTCAGACTTTTCATTGAGCCGCGCATTGGCCAGAGCCAGCGGAATACCCGCATTGGCACAGCCTGCAATCAGATTGGGCCAGATTTCGGTTTCCATCAGCACGCCGACAGCGGGGCGAAACTGCGCAATAAAGCTGCGCGTGGCGCGCAGGCTGTCCCAGGGCAGCCAGACCTGCACATCGCCTTTTTGCAGCAGCTTGGCACCCTCTTCACGGCCTGTGGCTGTGCTGTGTGTCAGCAGCAGCCGCATCTGCGGCAGCCGCTCGCGCAAGGCCTTGATCAATATTGCAGCTGCGCGGGTCTCGCCCAGAGACACCGAATGAATCCACACCCACTGACCTTGTCCGTCACGGCCCAGATCAGCAGGCGTGTAATGCCCAAAACGCTCGGGCACGGCCACGGCATAGCCGGGCTCGGCCACCGCACGGCGGCGCAGCTTGCGCCGCAGCAATGGCTGGGCAGCCCAGGCCAGCGCACTGTAGAGCGCGCGGGCAAAGGTCATGGGGGCCGGTTTGGCCATTTCTATGGCGTGGAGCGATCAGTGGGCTGCTGCACCCACATGCGCATCGGGCTTGACGCGCTTGAGCAAGGCCAGCATCTGCGCCTCGATGCGGTGCAGCGCTTCCTGGCTATGGCCTTCAAAGCGCAGCACCAGCACGGGCGTGGTGTTGCTGGCGCGAATCAGGCCAAAGCCGTCTTCCCAGTCCACACGCAGGCCGTCAATGGTGCTGACTTGGGCAGGTGCAGCAAACTCGGTGGCTGCCAGCGCTTGCAGCTCGGCAGCCAGACGGTGAGGCTCACCCTCGGCGCAGGCCACGTTCAGCTCGGGCGTGGAAAAGCTGGTGGGCAGCGCATTGAGCACGGCGCTGGGGTCGGCTTCACGGCTCAGGATTTCCAGCAGGCGGCAACCGGCGTAGGTGCCGTCGTCAAAACCGTACCAGCGCTCCTTGAAGAAGATATGGCCGCTCATCTCTCCACCCAGCGGAGCGCCCAGTTCCTTCATGCGGGCCTTGACCAGTGAGTGACCGGTCTTGAACATCACGGCCTTGCCGCCAGCGGCTTCGATCTCGGGGGCCAGGCGCTGTGTGCACTTGACGTCAAACACGATAGAGCCGCCGGGCACGCGCGAGAGCACGTCCTTGGCGAACAGCATCATCTGGCGGTCGGGGTAAATGGTCTGGCCGTCCTTGGTCACAATGCCCAGGCGGTCGCCGTCGCCGTCAAAGGCCAGGCCCAACTCGGCGTCCGTGGTCTGCAGCGCCTTGATGACGTCGCGCAGATTCTCGGGCTTGCTGGGGTCGGGGTGGTGGTTGGGGAAGTCGCCATCGACCTCAGAGAACAGCTCGATCACCTCACAGCCCAGTTGGCGGAAGATACCGGGAGCCGAAGCACCGGCCACGCCGTTGCCGCAGTCCACCACAATCTTCATGGGGCGGGCAATCTTCACATCGCCAATGATGCGCGCCGTGTAGTCGGCCAGCACATCGGCCTTGGTGATCTGGCCTGCGCCGGTGATGGTCCAGTCATCGCTTTCCATGCGAATGCGCAGGGCCTGAATCTCGTCGCCATAGATGGCGCGGCCCGCCAGCACCATCTTGAAGCCGTTGTAATCCTTGGGGTTGTGGCTGCCCGTGACCTGGATGCCGCTGGTGCACAGCGTGGCAGCCGCAAAGTACAGCATGGGCGTGGTGGCCATGCCGATATCGATCACGTTCACGCCCACATCGGTCAGGCCCTGCATCAGCGCAGCAGACAGCGCGGGGCCAGAGATACGGCCATCGCGACCCACGGCTACAGTTTTTTCACCGGCAGCGATTGCCGCCATACCGAAAGCGCGGCCAATGCCACGGGCGACTTCTTCGGTCAGTGTGGACGGCACGATGCCGCGAATGTCATAGGCTTTGAAGATGGATGCTGCAACTTGCACGACGACTCTTTCTCGTAAAGTTTGAATTCCGTAGCGCCTGACCTGAGCCAGAACAGCCGAACCGGGCGATTTTAGGCCCCAAACAACAAAGCCCAGGGCTTCAAACCCCGGGCTTTGCAATCACTGACGCTCGAAACCTGCTCGTAATTTAGAGCTTGGCCTGCACCTGGGTCAGTGCAGCCGGGTCTTCCATGGTGCTCAGATCGCCGGGATCACGCCCTTCGGCCACGGCCTGCAGCGCACGGCGCAGCAGCTTGCCGCTGCGGGTCTTGGGCAAAGCCGTGACGAAAATCACGCGGGATGGGCGCGCCACCGCGCCCAGGCGCGAGTCCACCAGTTTCATCACATCGGCTTCCAGAGCCTTGCTGGCTGCGGCATCGGCCACCGCGCTTGCATCACGCACCACGGCAAACGCCAATGCCGCCTGACCCTTGAGGTTGTCGGCAATGCCGACCACGGCCACTTCGGCGACCTGCGCGTGGGCGGAAATCGCTTCCTCGATTTCGCGGGTGCCCAGACGATGACCGGCGACGTTGATCACATCGTCGGTACGGCCCAGGATGAAGTAGTAGCCGTCCTCGTCGCGAATGCCCCAGTCAAAAGTGCTGTAGATCAAACGGCCCGGAATGCTCTTCCAGTAGGTGTTGATAAAGCGGTTGTCATCGCGCCAGACGGTCTGCATGCAGCCGGGCGGCAGCGGGCCATCAATGGCCAGCACACCCTTCTGGTTGGCACCGGTCAGCTCTTCGCCCGTGGCATCGTCAATCAGCTTGACGTTGTAGCCATAGACGGCCTTGCCAGGGCTGCCAAAGCGCGTGGACTGCTTTTCCACGCCGTTGCACAGCGTCATGATGGGCCAGCCGGTTTCGGTCTGCCAGTAGTTGTCGATGATGGGCTTTTTGATCGCGTCGCTGATCCACGCAGCCGTGGGCTCGTCCAGCGGCTCGCCGGCCAGCCACAGGGCCTTGAGGCTGGAGATGTCGTAGCGCTTCAGATACTCCGCGTCATGCTTTTTGAGCACGCGAATCGCCGTGGGCGCCGAGAACATATGCGTGACCTTGTACTTCTCGACAATGCTCCACCAGATGCCCGCATCGGGGTTGACGGGCAGGCCTTCGTACATCACGGTTGCCATGCCGGCAATCAGCGGCGCGTAGATGATGTAGCTATGCCCCACCACCCAGCCGATATCGCTGGTGCAAAAAAAGGTCTGACCGGCCTGCGCATCAAAGATATGCGGCATGCTGGCCGCCAATGCCACGGTGTAGCCGCCGGTATCGCGCTGCACGCCCTTGGGCTTGCCCGTGGTGCCGCTGGTGTAGAGCGTGTAGCTGGGGTGGGTGGATTCCACCCAGACGCAATCGACCTTGGCGTTCAGGTTTTGCTCGCGCAGAGCCGCCCAGTCATGGTCACGACCGGCTTGCATGGGCATCTCGGCCAGACCACGGTTGACCATCAGCACGGCTGCGGGCTGGTGCTTGGACTGGCGCAGTGCCTCGTCCAGCAAAGGCTTGTAAGGCACGACGCGGCCACCGCGCGAGCCTGCATCGGCGCTGACGATGACCTTGGGCTCTGCATCATCAATACGCGAAGCCAGCGCCCCCGAGGCAAAGCCGCCAAACACCACGGAGTGGATGGCACCCAGACGCACACAGGCCAGCATGGCAAAGCAGGCCTCGGCAATCATGGGCATATAGATCTGCACGCGATCGCCTTTTTGCACGCCCAGCGATTGCAGCGCCGCAGCCATGCGATTGACCTCGGCGTGCAACTCCTTGTAGCTATAGGCTTTTTCGGTATTCGTTTCGGTGGAGATGGCAATCAGCGCGTTCTGCTCACCGCGCGCAGCCAGATGGCGGTCCACCGCGTTGTGGCACAGATTGGTGGTGCCACCCACAAACCACTTGGCAAAGGGCGGGTTGCTGTAATCGCAAGTCTGCTGCGGCTTTTGCTGCCACTCGATCAGCTCGGCCTGCTGGGCCCAGAACGGGTCGCGGTTCTCAATGGATTGACGATAGAAATCTTCAAAACGCGTGCTCATCAATATGTCTCCTTTGGCTTTCCATCCTTTGCAGAAAGCCTTCTGAATTCATAATTATTCATAACGCGCTTGCCAAAAACTGACAAATCCAGCCTCTTGAACATGCCCGCCCCGTGAAGCTTGATTCAACTCAAGCCCGCCAGAATTTCCCATCAGGGCTTACCTCAGGCACTACCTATATAGATTGAAGCGCTGGGACTTCACACAGCACTCACAGGGCTGGGGCAAAGTGCGCTGTACAGCAACTACCGGCAACTACCGCTCTGCCTGCCATGTATATCTCGCCTCTGTACTCAATTGGCGCTCTCGCTCTAGTCGTCCTGGTGGGCGTGTGTATTGCCATCATGCGCAAGTAGCACTGATGCAGGCGCCGCTAAAATGCCATAAAAAAAGCGCCCGGTCATCAGGCGCTTTTTTATCGGACGCTTTTCATTTAATAGCTGCCAGCGCTTATTTCACCAAGGCCAGCATCTCTTTGAAGGCAGGGTCTTCACAGGTGCGCAGCCACTCGAACAGCACCATCTCGGTCGTCACCAGCTCGGCTCCGGCACCGGCCAGACGGTCAAACGCCGCATCGCGGTTGCGCTCGGTGCGCGAGCCGCAGGCGTCCGTCACCACCCACACATCAAACTCTTCTTCCAGCAGTTCCAGCGCAGTCTGCATCAGGCAGACATGGGTTTCGCAACCGGCAATGACCACCATATTGCGCTCAGGGGCCTGCTGCTGAGGTTTTTGCAGATGCTTTGGCAGGCTGCGCGCATTGCCGCCCTGGGGCTTGGCCGGTGGACGCAGCCATTCGCCCAGACCTTCGGGCACGGCGCTGAAATACATCTTCTCCAGCGTCTTGTTGCACAGCGCCTTCAGCTCGGCATTGTTGGCACCCAGGCGCGATGGGTTCTGCTCCGTGCCCCAAACGGGCAGTTCCAGCAGCTGGGCCATCTTGGCCAGCTTGACGGCATTGGCCAGCGCTTCGGCACCTTCGTGAATGACGGGCATGAGCTTGTCCTGGTAGTCCACCAGAACCAGCTGTGACTCGGCTACGTCTAATAACATGGCAAATCTTTCGAAAAATTATGTAACCACAGCAGCCTAAACTTGCTGCAGTCTGTGATGAATGATGTCACTGCACCACATTGGTGCAGGCATGAGGAATCATGAAGGCCTCTATTGTCGCCGCAAGCAGGCGATACCCCTTCAAACCTGCATGAACATTGGCAACATCAGTGCTAACACGCAATGGTGCATACCAAGCTTACGTTCACCAGAATAGGGAAAATACCTGGCAAATTCCGCTGCAAATTTAAGAGCAGCACATGTAATAAGCTCATAAGCAAAGCGCATTTAATGCGGGAGATCAAAAACCTGGACAAAAACCGGGAAATAGAGGCCCTATCCTACAAATTAACGTGGTACCCTCACGCCCCATGTCCAGATGGCTTATTGCACTCCTCCTTGTCGGCGTTACGTCCGCACATGCGGCGCCCAGCGAACAGCGTGACGACGACATGACCCAGTTGCTGGTCAACCGCGGTCTCATTACCCAGCTGCGTGAAGCTCGCCACACGGTGGCCGAGAAGACGGGCGACTTCGTTCGCGAAGCGCGTCAGAACGTAGCCGAGAAAACCTCCGACCTGGTCGTCACGGCCATGGGTTTTCTGGGTGTTCCCTATCGCCTTGGTGGCACCAACGCAGAAACCGGCTTTGACTGCAGCGGTTTTGTGCGCGCCATCTACTCCCAGACCATGGGCAAGGTTCTGCCTCGCGTCTCTGCTGAACAGGCCAACGCCACCAAGCAGATTGACCGCGAAGAACTCAAGCCCGGCGATCTGGTCTTCTTCAACACCATGCGCCGCACTTTCAGCCATGTGGGCATCTATGTGGGTGACGGCAAGTTCATCCACGCTCCCCGCACCGGTGCCAGCGTGCGCGTGGAGAGCATGCAGACCTCTTACTGGGCACGCCGTTTTGACGGCGCCCGCCGCGTGGAAGGTGCCGACGCAGCAACCACCACGGCTGCCGCCTACGGCGCGTTGGGCCCGCTACAGCCCTGAGCGCCCAAGCCCTCTGTCCAAAGACGCCTGCTTCACGCAGGCGTTTTTGTTTTGCAAGCAGCCATTGCCACAGCAGACAAATGTGGAAGAATCACACCCGCGCCCACACCCTACTCCGTCCGACAGGAGTGCCCGCGTGACGGCTCATAGAGTCAGGTTCTGTTTTTCATTACAAGGGAATTCACCATGTCCATTATTGGCACCATCATCGTTGGCCTGATCGTTGGCCTTATCGCGCGCGCCATCAAACCCGGCAACGACAGCATGGGCTGGATCATGACCATTTTGCTCGGTATCGCAGGCTCGTTTGTGGCGTCCTACCTTGGCGTGGCCCTGGGCTGGTACCAAGCCGGTCAGGCGGCGGGATGGATTGCCTCGGTGGTCGGTGCCATCATCTTGCTGTTCATCTACGAATTTGTACGCAGCAAGACCAAGTAAGTGATATTCAAGGCAGTGCAGACGCACTGCCTTTTTTGATGGAGCCACGCTGTCATGTGGAAAAAAGACACCCGCCCCTTGCCCCAGCCCCTGATCAGCCGCCGCGTAGATGTGGCTGAAGCCGCACAGCGATCACGCAAGCTGCTCAGGCAGCGCGCGCTGATCAGCGCCGCCGCCAGCACGGTGCCCGTGCCGGGGCTGGACTGGGCAACCGACGCCGCTTTGCTCTCGGGTCTTTTTCCGCGCATCAATGCAGAGTTCGGCCTCACGCCCGAGCAGCTTGATCAGCTCACCCCCAGCAAGCGCGAGCAGGTGCAGAAAGCCATTGCCATGGTGGGCTCGGTGCTGATTGGCAAATTCATCACACGCGATATGGTGCTGCGCCTCGGCCGTATCGTCGGCATGCGGCTCAGTACCAAGCAAGCCGCCAAATATGTACCCATCGCGGGCCAGATTGCCGCAGCCGCCCTTGGCTACGCCACGCTGCGCTATCTGGGCGAGCGGCATATTCAGGACTGCATCCGCGTGGTCGAGCAGGCCGAGCTTGATATTCCACAGCGCCTGCGCAAAACCCGTGACCTTGTGCAAAGAAGCGAGCACGATGCCAGCGCCTGGGGCCGCAGCAGCGCCCGCATCCTGCGACCACGTCACTTGAGCCAGCCCGACCGCGGCCCCTGGAAGCGCGGCAAAGACTAGGTCACAGGCCTGAGACAATGCGCCCATGACCACCACCGCCCCGCGCTACTGGCTCATGAAAAATGAGCCCGACGAATACTCCATCGACCACGCCCTGGCCGCCCCCAGCCAGACCATCGCCTGGAACGGCGTGCGCAACTATCAGGCGCGCAACTTCATGCGTGACGATATGCAGGTGGGCGACGGCGTGCTGTACTGGCATTCGAGCTGCGCCGAACCGGGCATTTACGGCATTGCCCGCATTGCCGGCAATCTGCGCGTGGACCCGTCCCAGTTCGATGCAGCCGACCCGTATTACGACCCCAAGTCCTCGCCCGACAAGCCGCGCTGGCTGACGCTGGATGTGCAGGCCGTGCGCAAGACCCGCCCGCTGCTGATTGCCGAGCTGCGCGAGCAGCCCGAGCTGGCCGAGATGCGCGTGCTGCAAAAAGGCAACCGCCTGTCCATCACGCCCGTGAGCGAAGCCGAGTGGCAGCTGATTGAAGCGCTGCTGCAGGGCCGTTGAGCCAACTCTGCAAGCTTTCACAGCATCAAAATTGATAGCTAATAACGTATATTGCACCGGGACATTAGTGCGTTTTTTCTTTAAATCCAGCGCGCAAACAGCATTGAGCCGATAATTTCGCGTTTTTCGACGCCCGCACAAGCTCCACCGGCTTGATGCGGCATTCTCAAAGTGCGGTTGCCGCCGCGCTTTTGGCAAAGGAAAACAGCATTGACCGATCGCGCGCCAGCCACCGCCACGGCTCAGTACCCCGGCTCTGACTCCATGGCTGCGCCTGCGCAGCCAACGCCGCTGCGCCTGCAAAAGACGCTGCTGCTGTGGCATGTGATCATCATTGGTCTGGCCTATATCCAGCCCATGACGCTGCTGGACACCTTCGGCATGGTCTCGCGCGATTCGCTGCAGCATGTGCCGACCTCGTACTTTGTCGCGCTGCTGGCTGTGCTGCTGACCTCGCTGAGCTACGGCCACATGATCCGGCGCTACCCCTCGTCCGGCTCGGCCTACACCTATGCGCAAAAGGCCATTCACCCCAATGTGGGCTTCATGGTGGGCTGGTCTTCGCTGCTGGACTATCTGCTCTCGCCCATGGTCAATATCCTGCTGGCCAAGATCTACCTGACTTCCATCTTTCCCGAGGTCAACCACTGGGTCTGGATCATCGGCCTGACGGCGCTGATGGTGGCCGTCAATCTGCGCGGTATCCGCTTTGTGGCCAATTTCAACGGGCTGATTGTGTTCTTTCAGCTGCTCATCATTGCCATCTTCACGTTCTTGGTCTGGCGTCAGCTCCACGCGGGCCAGAACGCGCTAGGCGCGATTGCCGAGCATGGCGGCCAGGCGCTGTGGAGCCTGTCACCATTCTGGAGCGCGCAGGCCAACGTGGGCGCACTGATTACCGGGGCGACGATTCTGTGCTTCTCGTTCACAGGCTTTGACTCGCTGTCCTCACTGGCCGAGGAAACTCACAACACCGAAAAAACGCTGCCCAAGGCCATCTTTCTGACGGCGCTGATTTCCGGTCTGATCTTTATTGCCGCCACCTATTTTCTGCAGCTGTACTTCCCCGGCGATCCACAGCAGTACTTCAAGGCCGTGGACGAGACCCAGCCCGAGATCCTCTATCTGGTGGGCGGCTCCATGTTCAAGGCCGTGGTGCTGGCGTTTGCGATCGTCACGGTCATGGCTTCGGGCATTGCCGCCCACGCCGGGGTCTCGCGCCTGATGTATGTGATGGGGCGCGACGGCGTGATTCACAAGCGCTTTTTCGGCCACCTCGACCCCAAAAGCTTCACGCCCTCCTACAACATTCTGCTGGTCGGTGCCGTGGCGCTGACGGCGGGCTTTCTGAGTCTGGAATATGTGGTGGCGCTGATCAGCTTTGGCGCGCTTACGGCTTTCAGCTTTGTGAACCTGTCGGTGCTGGCCGAGTACGTGTGGCGACAAGGCCGCTGGCGCACACTGGGCGATGTGCTGCGCTATATCGTCACGCCCGTGCTAGGCTTTATGAGCGTGGGCGCGATGTGGCTGGAGGTGGAGCCCACCTCGCTGAGCTCCGGCCTGATCTGGGGCAGTGTCGGCCTGCTGTATCTGGCCATCATCACAGGCGGCTTCAGGCGCGATGCGCCGCAGTATCGCGAAGACACTGATTGATCCATCAGGCCAGGCGATCAATGCGCAGCTCGGCTGCCGCCAGATGCGCCTGCGTTGCCTCGATACACACTGCAAACCGGGGGCTGAAACCCTCCTGCGTCTGCAGCCGCTGCACATAGCGGCGCGCCATGGCCAGTGCCTGACGCCAGATATCACCGCTGATAGCGGGCACGATCTGCGGGGCGCTGAGCGCATTGTTCATGGCTCCGCCGCTATTGGGCGCAAAGCCCATGGGCGTCATATCGTAGGCAGGGGCAAGCTGGTAAGGCCGCCCTTTTTCAGAGGTGAATGACAGATTGCCGTTGTGCTTGTCCGTGTTGCCGATCAGCGTGCCAAAAGCCCAGAGCAAATCGACGGCGGGCGCCGCGCGGCTGACCACACAGTCCTGCGCAATCAGCGCGCGCGTGACCTCGTACCAGGGGCCGCCGCTGCCAACAAACTCGGCGTCCAGCGCGGACAGCGACAGCAGCGCGACGCGGCCCAGCGCGCCTATGCGGTCAAAACGCTCCACCTCCAGAAAGCGCTGGCTGGCGGCATCCAGCACGCGGCTGCGCGCAGCCTGCACGCCACTGTCTGCCAGCACGCTGAGCGCCAGATGCTCGGCCAGCAGCAGATCGCGCCAGCGCTCGCTGACGGCGTTGTCTTCGGCGCTGCTGAACTTGACGATGACATGGGCGGCATCCACCTCATCGCCTTCCACCTCGCCGGTTTGCACATAGGCCGTGAACTTGGGCTGCTCGCCACCCGCCGATGAACCCGGCAACTCGCCCGCCTCGGCGGCGCTGGCCAGCTGCACATAGCGCTGCAGCTTGTCCGCCAATGGCAGGGGCTGGGGCACATCGGCGTTGATAAAGCGCTGCTCGGCAGCTTCGCCAATCAGCAGATTGCCGGGGAGGTCATCGCCGCTTTGCTGCAGCGCATGAATCACATTGCTATCCGTCCAGTCGCTCAGGCGCTGCGGCAGCGACAGGCGGCTGGCGTTCTGGCGCGCATAGGCGCGGCCCAGATAGCCCTGGGGCCGCATGTCGTACAGCCACCAGGGCAGGCCTTCGCTGTAGTTGTCCGCGCCCTGCCCGGCCAGCAGCGCAAAGCCCTCGGGCAGCACGGGCACCAGCTCGCCAATGCGCTGCAGACGCCCCTCGCGCGTGATGCGCGATACATGGGACTGCAAACTGGCTCTGCGCGCATCGCGCATGCCATACTGAATAGAACCTTGAATAGATATACGAATAACTTCAGAACCCATGGATTTGAGCAGGCGCGAGACCGTAGGCTGGCTGATTTGCAGCGCCTGCCCTATATCCTTGCTCGTGCAGACACCCGCAGCCAGCAGCTTTCTAAGCAATTCGGCAGGTGTTTCGGGAATGTCTGACATGGTTTTTGAATCAATAAATGAATAGGTTTCTGAATAACTCTATCACTGTCCAACAAATCCAGCCAACCTGAGGAAATGGGTTTGATGAATTTTTGAATCAAACCAGCCTCAAGTCCTTATGGCATATAGGCAGGCAGCTATGGTTTGCATAGTTGGCGCTTTTCCGACAGCCCAGCCTGTCCGCGAGCCATAGGATCAGGGTTTGCTATTTCGTAATCACGGAGCCTTCTCTTGCGCTGGAGCACCCCTTTCATGCTGGCCTGGCGGCGCACCAGGACGACCTTGCCCACGCGCGCTAGGCTGGCTGCGCGTGATGCGATTGCTGCAGCTCTGGCCAGCGCTTGCGCCTGGTTGCTGGCCCAGCGCCTGTGGGGCCACACTCACCCGGCGTTTGCCGTGGTCACCGCCGTGCTCTGCCTCGCGCCCGGCCTGCCCAGCCATCTCAAGCAGGCGCGCAGTCTGCTAATTGGCTGCACGCTGGGCATTGTCATTGGCGATCTGCTGTGGCAACTGCCCGATCAGCACATGCTTTTGCGCCTGAGCGCGGGCATCTTTATCGCCGTGCTGTTGGGCGCGGTGATCGGCCCTGTGCCCGTGGTGCCGATTCAGTCCGGGGTCTCGGTCGTGCTGGTGCTGGCCATGGGGCCTGCGGCAGCGGGCAGTGCGCGGCTGCTCGATGTGCTGGTGGGCGCAGCCGTGGGGCTGGTGTTCAGCCAGGTGCTGTTTACCTCCAACCCGATCAAGGACATGGGCAGCGCGGCCTCCATCTTTCTCAAGCAAGTGGCCAATGGCCTGGATTTGATCTTGCGCGCCTGTCAGGAGCAAAAGGCCGATGCAGCTGAAGCAGCGTTAGGTCAGCTCTCGCTCGCCCATGAATCTCTGGCTGCGCTGCGTGCCGCCGTCGGCCAAGCCCATAGTTCCAGACGCTGGACCTTGCGCGGCAGGCTCAACGCCGAGCGGCTGGCGTTTGTCACCCGCCGCTATGACCGCCATGCGCTGCGTGTCTATGCCACGGCGCTGCTGCTGGCCGAAAGCCTGAACCGCGCCGCATCGCACACGCACCAGCCGCCGCCCGAGCCGCTGAGCCAGTACTGCCGCTGGCTGATCGAGGCCTGCCAGGACCTGGCGCGCCAGCCCACAGTGGTGGCGCTCAAAAGCGATGACCCGCTGGCCACGCTGGCAGAGCGCGCGGAGAGCGATGCCGCCCCGCTCTCTGCCGAATGGCAACCAGTCCATGAAACCGCCCAGCAACTGGAAAACGCGTTGCGAGCGCTGATTGGCTCGCGTGATGCCTGATTTTTGAACCAAACAGCACGCTAGTCCTTACAGCATTTAGGCAAGCAGCTACAAAATCAGGAGTGTCAATCAAGAATCCTTGCGCTGCCAGACGCTGCGCCCTTCCTTGATGGTCTCCATTACCTTGAGCGTGGAGAGCTTGCCCGGCTCCATGGTCAGCGGGTTGTCCGAGAGAATGACCAGGTCGGCCAGCTTGCCCGCTTCCAGCGAGCCTTTGCGCTCATCTTCAAAGTGCTGATAGGCAGACCATAGCGTCTGCGCCTGCAGCGCCACCCAGGGCGAGACGCGGTGCTCCGCGCCCAGCACCTTGCCCGTGCGGGTAACGCGGTTCACGGTCGCATCCAGCACGCGAATTGATGACGGCAGCGCCACGGGCGCATCGTGGTGCGAGGTAAAACGCATGCCCTGCTCCAGCACCCAGCCCGTGGGCGAGATGTTCTGCGCACGCGGATCGCCCAGCACCGAATCGCGGTGCCAGTCGCCCCAGTAAAAGGTATGCATGGGAAACAGCGATGGGAAGATGCCCAACTGCTTGAGCTGCGGTATCTGGTCGCGGCGCAGCGTCTGGCCGTGAATCAGCACGGGCCGCACGGCGCGAGCCTGCTCCACGGGGCCGCTGGCGCGCACGGCGGCAATCATCTGGTCAATGGCCGCATCGCCGTTGGCGTGCATGAGAATCTGCCAGCCATTGCTCACCGCCTTGGCAACCTGCTCGCTGGCCTTGGCATCGGGCAGCACGCCATAGCCGCGATAGCCGGGCTTCTGGCCCTTGGGCGGCGCTTTGTAGGGCTGGGTCAGCCAGGCTGTCTTGCCCTGGGGCGATCCGTCGAGCGTCAGCTTCACGCCGCCAATGCGAAAGTGGCCGGTATAGCTGCGGCTGTAGTACGGCCCTTTCATGAACGCGCCCTCGCCCATCTGCAAGATATCGGGGTAGGACACCACATCGAGCTTGAGGCGGCCCGCCTTGGCCGCAGCGATGGCGGTGGCAACGGCTCCGGGGTCGGCGCGGCCATCCTGCACTGTCGTGTAGCCAAATTCCAGATACAGCTCCTGCGCTTTTTCCAGCCAGCCAATGGCCTGCTCCAGCGAGAGCTTGGGCATGATCTTGCCCAGCGAGTGAAAAAACGCGTTTTCTTCGAGCACACCATCGGGCTGCTGGCTGCCACGCTGGCGGCGAATCACACCGCCTTCAGGGTTGGGCGTGCCTGCGCTGATGCCCGCTTTTTCCAGTGCCACGGAGTTCATCGCCGCAAAGTGGCCGGACTGATGAATCACCACAATCGGCAAGCTGCGCGAGACCGCATCCAGATCGGCCCGCGTGGGGTGGCGGCGCTCCTTGAGCTGGGAGTCGTCATAGCCAAAGCCAAACACCATGCCCAGTTGCTTGACCTCGGGCGAGGTCTGAATGTACTGGCGCAGCGTCTTTTGCAGCTGGGCGATGGAGGCATTGGGCCCATCGGGCGGCGGCAGCAGATTGGCCGAAATCGCCTGCAGGCCCACGCCACCGATATGGCTGTGCGGATCGACAAAACCGGGAATCAGCGTGCGCCCCTGCAAATCCACCATGCGCGTGCCCTGCCCCTGCAGCGCCTTCACGCTGGCCAGGTCGCCCACCGCCGCAATCTGCGCGCCCTTCACGGCCAGCGCTTCGACCTGACGCTGGGCATCATTCATGGTCAGAATCGGCCCGCCGAAATAGATGACATCGGCCAGCGTGGCCGCCTGCGTGGACCCTAGAAAAGGCCCCTGCTTTGTCTCATCGACCACGGGTGGCGGGCTTGCGCAGCCTGCAAGCCACGATGTGCCGGAAGCGGCAGCCACCGCCGTTGCGGCCCGGGTCAGAAATTGGCGTTTTTGCATTCTTGTCTCCTCAAAGTGAGGAACAGCCTAACGGCAAAAACAGGCGCTGCAGCCGATCAAGCGGACTAGGGATTAGCGCTCAAGCATCAAAACAGCTTCAAGTCTATATAAATCATAGACTTATAGCTATCAAATTGATATCACCGACAAAAGCTCAATAACAACCACTCAACGACCCAAGCGACGCCAGCAGCGGTCAATCCCCAGCGCCAGCAGCCAACCCGCCATACACATGCAGGCCGTCACCATCCAGGTGAACTGCCAGCCGCCCATCAGCGTGGCCACCGCCGCCACCAGCGGCGGGCCTGCAAACTGACCCACGCAAGACCATTGCTGCATAAAGCCCACCGTGGTGGACACCGTGCCCGCACTGGGTGCCAGATGCATGGCCGAGGTAAACAGCGTGGCCGGAATCAGCCCGCCTGCCGCAGAAAACAGCACCACCGCCACAAAGCGCAGCCACATCGGCGCCAGCGGCTCGCCCCCCACCTGCACATAGGCCAGCAGCGCACACAGCCCCATCGCCACATAACCGGTCTGCAAGCAGCGGCGCGCGCTCCAGCCGCTGTGCAGCAGCTTGCCTGAGGCGATATTGCCTACCATATTCGAGGCCGCCACCACCGCTGTCAGCAAGCCCGTCAAATGCGCACCCAGCCCCGCCTGCGCATACATGGTCGGCAAAAAGCCGACCACGCCCATCCATTGCCCCGAGTACAGCATGAAGGCCAGCGACACCAGCCAGGGGCCGGGGCTGCGCAGCGTCAGCGCCAGTCGGGGCCGCCACCCTTCAGCCGGGGCCGCGCTGGTCGCAGCCGAAGCATGAACCGGGTCCGCCGGCACCATGCGCCACACCACCACCGCCGCCAGCGCCGAGATAATGCCCAGCGCCATCCACCAGAACTGCCAGGACGTGGCCTGCAGCACCCAGGGCCCCAGCAGCAAACCCATGGCGCTGCCTATCGGCATATAGGACCCCCACCAGCCCATGCGCCCGCTCAGCTCGGACGGCAGCACATTGCGCCGGATCAGCCCCGGCGCGGGCATGGCCACCAGCAAAAAGCCCAGCCCTTCCAGCACACGCAGCGCCAGCAGCCATTCAAACCCCGTTGCCGCCGCGCCCACAATGCTCGACAGCGCCATCAGCGCCAGCCCCACCAGCATGCTGCGCCGCAAACCCCATTTGTCCGCCCCCAGCCCTACCACCAGCCCCAGCGCCATGCCGGCGACCTGCACGGTAGAGAGCAAAAAACCCGCCTGTACCAGCGACACGCCCAGTTGCTCCTGCAACACCGGCACCGCAGGTGGCAGCTTGCCCACATGCAGCGAGCCGCTAACGCCAGCGGCCACCACAATCCACGAAGGATAGAGGCCACGGCTGGGTGAAGAGGGAGTGCGGGAGTCGGAAAGCTGGGCCACCTGGTTGTCTCTTTGTTCTGGTTAGCTGATATGTCAACTACCGAGCATAGAGCAAAATGCGTAACGAGGGTGTAGCGGGATCGAGCAAGTGCGACGCCGGGCGCTGTCAGGTGCCGGCTGTCATAGATGACTCGGTGTTTTGGGACGGTGTTTGGGCTGGTGTTTGGACTGCATTTGCGCCTCATCGAATCACTCTCTGAGCGGTATCAGGACAACCTGCAGCGAAGCGAAATCACCACCAGAGACAACGCAAACAAAACTGCCTGGCCCGGGACCGCAGTGGCCGCCATCCTATCGGCCATTGTTCTCCTGCCTGCTAGGCGCTCTTGCGTCGCATCACTGGGCTGGCCTGGGTCGTGAGGGAAATGCAAGTACGACAATGGCACAGAGAACCGCAACGACGCCAAGGATCTGAACCGCTTCGATCTTTTCGCCGAGCACCAACGCGGCAAGTGCCACCGCGGTCAAGGGGGCGACCGCCGTCAATGTCGCCGCCTCACTTCCGCTCACTCGTGCAGCGCCGCCATACCACAGCAGAAAACCGCCCACCGTAGGGACCAGCGCATACCAGACGATGGCCGACATGGCCAGGGTACTGGGCAGAGCAACCGGTAACTCCCAAAGCGCCACAGGCAGTGACACCAGCAAGCCTAGCCCCGTCATCGTGGTGGCCTGCAGCAGTGGTTTGAGCGGCACTGGCATGCGCTTGTTGAGCAGGATGAACGCGCTTTCGCAAACCACCGCTCCAAGGATATAGAGGATGCCGGTCAGCGAAGATGGCCCGCTGTCTTTCCATCCCACGGCCATCACCCCCAGGGTGGAGAGCAACACGCTGATGGTCAGCCGCCGCCCTGGACGCTCGCCCAGCACCAGCACGGAAAATAAGGCGGAGACCGCTGGCAAGGTGCCAATGACCACTCCCGCATCCGCAGCAGGCAGGTGAGAGAGACCGGTGATGAGCAGCGTGGTGTAACCCACGCTGCCAGCGCCTGCCTGAAGCAGTAGCAGCCCCCAGTCGCAGCGCGCAAGCCTTGGCCAGGGTTCACGCTGCGCAAAGACCAGCGCGAGCAACACCGGCAAGGCAAAGGCAAACCGCAGTGCAGTCGCCAGAAACGGCGGCATGCTGAGCGCGATGAGCTTGGATGCAATCACCGTCGAGCCGACGGTCATCATGGCCAGCGCCAGCAACAGGTATCCGATCATTCGACTTGACAAGTTTTCCCCTTCTGCCCGCAACGATGCGCAGCCACAACCGCCCATTGAAGAGGAACTCGGGAAAACAGTCTTGAACGTTATTGCTCTGTGCGGCCTTTCCTCAATCACCACGCCTTATCCGCGAAATGCACTACCCTTCATCAAAAGGCTGTGCCCGGCCCCCTCTACCGCAGCGGAGCAAAAGGAGCGATCGAACAATGATTCAGGGAGAGACCCAGAAGCAATTCAAAGTCGGAGTTTGCAGGCCCTCGCACGAGCCGTGGCATGTGGTGACGGTCGAGGCGGTGTCCAGCCGTTCATTTGGCCGTCATACCCATGATCAGTACGGTATCGGCGTGGTCATGCGTGGCGCCCATGATTCGGCCAGCGGCTGCGGACAGGTGCGCGCCACGCCCGGCAATATGATTACCGTCAACCCCAATGAAGTTCACGATGGCAGACCGGTTGCTGGGCAGGCACGCTGTTGGCGCATGCTCTATCTTGACCCGGCGCTGATTGCGCAAACCGCCAAGGCCATGGGGCAAAGCGCGGGCATGGAGTTCATTCACCCGGTTCTCGACCACCGCTCAGCAGCACAAGCATTCGGTCGCCTCTTTGACGCGCTCACCCGGCCCGACCCTGGCCCATGGCAAGAGATCGTGGAGCAGGAGCTTTTTCAGATTCTGCCCTCTCTGCTGGGCGAGCAACGCCCCACGCAAGTGCAACTGTTGTCCAAAGAACTGGCACAGGCCAGGGAGCGCATCGACGCCCACCCGCAAGACCCCGTCTCGCTCGCGGAACTTGCCGCCGAAGCGGGCCTCAGCCGCTTTCATTTTCTGCGGGCCTTCAAGGCCGCGACCCATCTACCGCCGCACGCTTATCGTCTTCAGCGTCAACTGCAGATGGCGCGCCGCCTGATCATGACGGGCCACACGGTGGTGCAAGCGGCCCATCTCGCCGGTTTTTCGGACCAGAGCCACCTGACACGCCATTTCGCCTCCAGTTATGGGCTGACTCCGGGCGCGCTCTCCTCCTCCCTGCGCAGGCAGCTTTCACCCGGTGCCTCCGGGCAGAGCCGATACCAACCCTTTCTATCGAGTTAAAAGCGCTATGGAGCCCGCCCAGGCGTTGCCGCCTTCTCCTTCAACCTCTATGAACCGGCCTTTGTGCCCGGCATCAAAGAGGACCCGCTCCTCACACAGGGGCTGGTACTGGTGCTCGGCTTTACCTTTGGCCTTGCAAGCATGCTGGGCATGGACTTTCGCCTGCCCTGAGCGCCTGATCAAAGCACCCTGAGCGCGAGCTGATCGCAGGCGCACAGCGCAAATCCGCCACAATGGCAGCGCTATCCGCCCCGAAAGCTTTGCATGCGCTCTTCTCTGGATTTCAGTTCCTGGTCTTCTTTGCTGTCTACCGTGCTGGGTCTGCTGCTGGTGACTTGTCTGATGATGGGCATACGGCTGCTGTTCATGCAGACGGTGCAAAAGCGGCGCGAGCGCGAGAACCGGCAGATCAATGAACGGCTCAAGTCGCTGATTGCCGCGTACAAGACCCTGGGCGGCTCGTTCACGGGCACGCTGAGCGTGAGTCCCGAGCATCTGCGTGACCTCAAGCACGCCGAGGCCGAGGAAGGCAGCGCCAGCCTCAATGACAGCGCTGCACAGCGCCGCCGCCGCACACGTGATGCGGTGGAGGCCGCGCTCTCCGACATCATCTTGCTGGGCACCGAGGAACAAGTCACTCTTGCAGCACAAGCCGCGCGGGATATGGTGGAGGGCCGCCCCATTGAAACCAGTGCGCTGGTCACATCTCTGCGTAGCTTTATCCGCGAGGCTCTGGATCTGGAGCCAATTGCCGCCCATGTGAAGATTCCCGCGCAGGGGCCTGTGCGCCCGGCCAGCGGTGGTAGCTCAGGGCGCCGAGGTGGTGAAGGTGGTAATGCCGGAGGAGGAAAGAACGGTGGTGGTGGCAGCAGCGGCGCCGGTCAAGGTGGTGCAGGAATGGGAGCTGGCATGGGCGGAGTAGGTATAGGCGCCGGTCTGGGTCTGCACCACCGCGACGAGCAGAGCTAACGCTATCCTTTTGCAAGCATCAAGCCTATATATCTTCTAGGCTAAAGCCTTGTTTGACTGAAATTCAGAGAATATCCAGCGGTTCCTTGAAGCGCGGTGCGGGCCAGTATTGCTCTATCAGCGCCAGCTCTTCGCTGCCGAGTTTGAGCTGCAGCGCCCGCGCGTTATCGCGCACATGGTCGGCTGAGCCGCTTTCGGGAATCGCCAGCACTTGGCCGCTGCGCAGCACCCAGGCCAGCGCGACGGCAGCGGCTGTTGCGCCATGCCGCTCGCCAATTTCGCGCAGCAGCGGGTGGTCGATCAGCTCGCCATGCCCCAGCGGGCAATAGGCCATGACGGTCACGCCATGCTGCGTGCACCAGGGCAGCAGCTCATATTCAATGCCGCGACTGGAGACGTTGTAGAGCACCTGATTGACCACGCAGTTGCGCCCGCCGGGCACCTGCCACAGCTGCTGCATATCGTCGGTATCGAAATTGGACACGCCCCAGTGGCGAATCTGCCCCTGCGCCTTCAGTTCCTCCAGCGCGGCCACTGTCTCGGCCAGCGGCGTATTGCCGCGCCAGTGCAGCAGGTACAGGTCTATGCAGTCCACACCGAGGCGCTGGCGGCTGGCCTCAAAAGCGCGCTTTACACCCTGTCGGCTGGCGTTCATGGGCAGTACCTTGCTGACAAGAAAAGGCTGGCGCTCCAGCGCGGGCCAGTCACGCAGCGCGTCGCCAATCAGCGCTTCGGACAGGCCATCGCCATACATCTCGGCCGTGTCGATCACCGTCAGCCCCAGCTGCAGGCCGGTGAGCAGGGCCGACTTTTCTGCCTCCCAGCTGCGGCGGCCCTGACCCAGATTCCAGCTGCCCATGCCCAGATTTGCATGTGCTTGCAAAAAAGACGCAAAGGTCTGTGCAGAGTTCGTGTTCATGGTTTTAGGACCTTAAATACGTGGATGTCCGCATGTTATATGCGCTGGTCGCTATCAATCTTGCTTAATAGGTCAGCGCTGTTTCATCTGCCATGCGCCGAAGGCCCGCGCCTTGGAGGTGGCAGATTTCGATCTTTATGTGAAACTTCGCTCGGCTTTTGACCGATAGCTTCACCATTAGATTCATAACACGGGAGTTCAATACATGATCAAGTCCATCGCCGCAGCCGTGCTCGGCCTGTCACTGTCCCTGGGCCTGTGGGCCAAGACCGAAGCCCCGCAGCAGGAGCTGCCCGCCGAGATCAAAGCGCTGCACTGGCAGGAAAGCGGCAAGGGCGAGATTGCCGGCAAGGCCAGCATTCAGATCCCAGCAGGCTATGCCTTCCTCGGCCAGTCCGACACCTCCAAGCTGCTGCAAGCCTTTGGTAACCCACCCAGCAGCAACCACTTTCTGATCGCACCCAAGTCGCTGGACTGGTTTGCCGTCTTCTCGTATGACGACAGCGGCTATGTGAAGGACGATGAAAAAATCGATGCCGATGAACTGCTCAAGTCCATGCAAGCTGGCGACAAGGCCGGCAACGAGCAGCGCAAGAAGCTGGGCCTGGAAGCGCTCTACACCGAAGGCTGGCAGGTCACGCCGCATTACGACAACAATACCAAGCGCCTGGAATGGGGCCTGCGCCTGCGCGATGAATCGGGTGCGAAGAATGTGAACTACACCTCCCGCATTCTGGGCCGCGAAGGCGTGATGAGCGCCACGCTGGTGTCCGACACCGAAACCCTGGCCCAGAACACAGCAGAGTTCCAGAAAGTGCTGACCGGCTTTAACTACAACGCCGGCCAGACCTATGCCGAGTTCAAGAACGGCGACAAGGTGGCCGCCATCGGCCTGGGCGCTCTGGTGCTGGGCGGCGCGGCTGCCGTGGCCACCAAGAAGGGCCTGTGGGGTGTGATCGCGGGCTTTTTTGCAGCCGCCTGGAAGTTCATCGCCGTGGCCGTTGTGGGCCTGTTTGCCGGTATTCGCCGCCTGTTTACCGGCAAAAAAGCGGAAGAACCCGGCGCGCAGTCCTGAGCCTTGTGGATGGCTGCTTGAGTAGACGCTCAGTAGACGCTCTCAAGCGCATCACAAGCACACCACCCCACCCCGCCCCGCGCATCGCTAAGATCGCGGGGTTTGTCCTTTCTGAACCGAAAGCCGCGCCGCCTTGTATTTCACCATCAGCATTCAGCTGCAGATTGTTCTGGCCATCTGCCTGTTCTATCTGTATGACGCCGCCCTGCTGCTCAAGCCCGAAGAAGGTCTGCTGCGCCGCAGCAGCCGTCGCCATCGCTGGCTGGGGCTGCTGGCCAGCCGGGGCTTTGAGTTGCGCCAGAACTGGCTGCTGTGGCCACCGATTTTTCTGCCGCACCAGCCCATCTACCGCCTGCGCTGGAATGCGGCGCAGATCAGCCTGCCCGGCGACGCTCAGGCCGCACAGACACTCAACGACCACGCCAGCAGCTTTCGCGCCTTTACCCTGCCGCTATACCTGCTGGCCGCGCTGCTGTTCATCGCCCTGCCCGTCTCCCTGCTGGTGCTGCATTCCGAGCTGGCACAGCTGATCTCGCTCGCGCTGATCTATCTGTGCACCGCCAGCCTGAGCCTTCTGGCATTGCGCCATGCCCGCCACGGCCATAGCCCCAAGGCCGTAGCGCGCTCCACCGCGCTGCAAATTTTGCTGTGCCCGCCGTTTGCGCTCAATGTGGTGCGCAAACTGTCGCTGGCGCACGAGGTGCAGACGGATCTGCTGCAAAGCGCCCATGCGCTGATGGATGCGGACCAGTGGGGCGAACTCTCAGCCCAGGTCGAGGCCGTGATGCAGCGCGAGATGCAGGAAATTGCCGAGCTGCCGGAATATGCCGAGCATGTGCAGAAGATGCAGCAGGGGCTGGAGCTGCTCAAGCTGCTCCACGCCCATCCACCCGGCAGGCATTGAAGCGGAAAGCGCAGAAACTGCGGGCGACTTTGCGTCAACGCCTTGCCCATCGCGCACAATCACCGTTTTCTCAACCCATTGCGCAGTTCAGCGCAGTTCAGACATGGCCTTTGCCGACAACCTCAAGCAACTTCCCTCCATCGCCCATATTGCCGAGCTGCAGCTGATCGACAGCCAGGGCAATGTTGCCGCGACCATTCCCAATGCGCCCGGCAAGGCCGGCTCGGTCACGGTGTACAACGCGCTGTATGCCAAGCATGGCAGCATCCACCCGGCGGCAGCCGAAGAAGGCTTGGTGATCTTTGCCGAGCACACCAAAGACGCCAAGGCCCGCCCCGGCGCGCACCCCAATATCGACCGCCTGCTCGAGGTAATTGCCACGGGCAAGGGCTATGCGGTGACCGTCATCGCCAAGGCTGAGTAAGTGATTGATGCACCAAAAACCATAGCTTAAAGTCTATGATTTTCAGGGACTAGAAGGGTTTTTGATGCATTTTTCAGCCTGCACTGAAGCGCAGCGCGGCCTGGCGCACGACCTCGGGTAGCTGCTGCGTCTGCTCGTAGCGCTGGCGCAGCCAGCTGGCGTCGTTGCCATCCTCGCTGCTCACCATGGCCTGCAGCGCCAGCAGCGCCTGACGCCCTTCAAAGCCCGCATGGGGCATGACCTGCTGCAGCGTCTGCGCAATGTGCTCGCGCAGGCCCGACAGCTCGCAGCTGGCCGGGTCCACATAGCTGCCGTCCAGCCCGAAGCGGCAGGCCTGAAAACGGTTGTAGGTGTAGACCAGATAGTCGTCTTCCTGCGGCTCGAACGGGCTGTCGTTCAAAAACCAGGCGGCCAGCGCCTGCACATAGGCGGCCAGTTGCGCCGCGCGGTCGATGGACAGCGGCGTGTCGAACACGCGCACTTCCACCGTGCCAAAGCCGGGCTTGGGGCGGATGTCCCAGTAAAAGTCCTTCATGCTGTGGATGACGCCGGTGGCTGCCATTTTGTCGAAGTAGCGCTCGAAATCCTCCCAATGCAGCGCAAACGGCGCGCGCCCCGACAGCGGAAAGGCAAACACTGAGTTGAGCCGGGCCGAGTCAAACGCCGTGTCCTGCCCCTGCACAAAGGGACTGGAGGCCGACAGCGCGATGAAATGCGGGATATAGCGCGAGAGCCGATGCAGCATCAAAAGTGAGGCATCGGCATCGGGGCAGCCCACATGCACATGCTGACCAAAGATGGTGAACTGCTTGGTCAGGTAGCCGTACAACGCCGTCAGCTCCTTGAAACGCGGCTTGTCATAGATGCGCTGCTGGTACCACTGCTGAAACGGGTGGGTGCCGCCGCCCGCCACCGCGATGTTGAGCCGCCGCGCGGCACCTATGAGCGCATCGCGCGTGGTGGCCAGTTGCTGCCAGACGTCCTGTGCATCGCGGCAGATGCCGGTCGATATCTCGATCATGCTGGCCGTGACCTCGGGGACGATGGAGCCGGGCACGTCCGCGTTCTTGAGCAGCGCCAGCATGTCGGGCGCATACGGCGTCATATCGTAGTCATGCGTGCTCAGCAGCTGCAGCTCGAGCTCCACGCCCAGCGTCAGCGCTTTGGAGGGCTGAAAGACTTCAAGCGTCATGGCGCTTCTCCACTCTGAGCAAGGCCGCACGGCCAATACCGCGCTGGGCATCGCCGCTGCGCCATAGCGCGGTGGACGCCAGCAGCACGCCCAGCAGCTCGCAGATCACGATCATGGGCAGGGCAATCGAGCCCAGCAATTGGGCACTGGCCGGTCTGAGTATCTGCCACTGCTGGGCCAGCGCCGACACCACCAACAGCGCCACGCCCGACAGTGGCAGCTGCGCACAGGCCACAGGCCACTGCCTGCGCCAGCCGATCGCCGTGCCGTAGCCCAGCAGCAAAACAAAGCCGAACTTGGCGATCATCCGCGCAAGTATTGCACTTGCCACTATCAAAATAAGAGCAGCCGACCATTCCACCTGCGACGCCATGCTGGCCACCAGCACAAACATCAGCAGATTGAGCATGGTGTTCGCGGCCAGAAAGGCCGAAGGCCACAGCAAAGGCATGGGGCTGAGATTGCGCAGCAGCAGCCCTGCGGCAATGAAAGCCAGCACCGCCGAGCCGCCCCACTGCGCCGCGACAATGGCGCAGGCCGTGAGCGCAGCCAGCAAATACAGCGCGGCAGGATCGCTGCGCGAGGAGCGCCAGCGCAGCACGGGCCAGAGCGCGGCCGTCAGCAGCGCGGCCCACAGCAGGCTCAGCAGCAGGTGCCACAGCAGCGCCCCCAACCCCACGGCGACAAACTGCAGACCTCCCTCTTCGGTGGGCTTCAGCAGCGCCATCAGCGCCAGCGCCACCAGCAGCGCCAGCGTGGTGCTCAGCGTGGCCAGCAGCAGGCTGCGGTCCGTCACCGCGCCGCTGGAATTCAGGTCATGCGCAATGCGCAGCAGCACCGTAGGCGATGCCGCCATGGCCACCACGCCCACCGCCAGCGAGACGGCCCAGCCGCAGTCCAGCACCAGCAAGACTGCCGTCGTCAGCACCAGTGCCGCGATGGACTCGGCCAGACTTTGCAGCATCAGCCAGGGCTGGCGCAGCAGCCAGGGCAACGAGATTTGCGAGGCCGCCAGCAGCAAACTGGTGCCCAGGGCGACTTCCAGCATCAGCGCGGCGCTGCCCTGCAGCGGCCAGGGCAAGTCGCCAAACCCGGCCCAGCCCGCTGCCAGCCCCACAGCCGTGTAGCCGAGCATGCGCGGGAAACCCGAGAAGCGATGAACCAGATGCCCCAGCAGCACGGCGGCTGCGGCCAGCAGGCACCAGTTCAGAGTCGTTTGCGATGCAGACAGCATCGGCGCCCTCCTGTCTCAATGCCCGACCCCGTGGTCCAGCCACAGGGCTCAGGCTTGCAGCAGGCAGCGTTGCGAGAGGACGGCCCGGTGGCCGCCAAAGATGGCTGAAAAGCCTTGAATTGCAACACCTGCAAAACCTGCGATAGATGGCTTGGGAAGCTGCAGTCCGTGCAGCCAGCCACCGCGCACGCCCGGCACCGATCGGCGGGCAGGGCACTAAGACCATGATAAGCGCATGCTGCAAAGCAGCAAAACCAGCCGTCAGGAACAAGGCAGCCCGCCGAAGCAGACCTACATCGCTTTCGCAGCCCCGCCCTTAAGATCAGCGCCACCATGAACTGCTGCGCGCCCGCATGACCACTGCATGACCACTGCCACCTGGCTTCTTTCCGCCCTGGCGGCTTTTTTGGTAGTGGTGACGCTGCTGCCCCTGCACAAGCATCCGGTCTGGTGGGTCAGGCTCTGGGACTTTCCCAGGCTGCAACTGGCGCTGCTGTCCTTGCTCGGCCTGCTGGCCAGTCAGTTGCTGCTGCCTGCTGGCCCCGTCTGCATCGGCCTGGCGATGTGCTTTGGGCTGACGCTGGCCTATCAAAGCTGGTGGATTCTGCCCTATACCCCGCTGTTCAAGAAGGAAGCCCATGACGCTCCCGCCCCCACCCCTGGCGCGCCAAGGCCGCACCTGAAGGTCATGGCCTGCAATGTGCTCACCCCCAATCGCCAGGCGCCCAGGCTGCTGGCCCTGATCGAGCGCTACCAGCCCGATGTGCTGGTGCTGCTCGAAAGCGATCTGTGGTGGCAGCAGCAGATGCAGCCGATCGAAGCCGCCTACCCTCACCGCGTGGCCGTGCCGCTGGACAACCTCTACGGCATGCATGTGTACTCGCGGCTGCCGCTGTCGCATACCGAGGTCAGCTATCTGGTCGAGCACGATGTGCCCAGCATCCATGCCAGCGTGCATGTCACGCCCGAGTTAATCGTGCGCATGCATTTTTTGCACCCCGCACCACCCAGCCCCATCGAAAACGAGGAGTCCACCGAGCGCGATGTGGAGCTGCTGATGGTGGCCAAGAGCCTGCAGGACGAGACCACGCCCGTGATCGTCACCGGCGACCTCAATGATGTGGCCTGGTCGCCCACCACGCGCCTGTTTCGCAAGATCAGCGGCTTGCTGGATCCGCGTGTGGGGCGCGGCATGTTCAACAGTTTTCATGCCAAGTACCTCTTTGCGCGCTGGCCGCTCGATCACTTCTTTCACAGCGATCACTTTCAGGTGGTGCGCATCGAGCGGCTGCCCAGCATGGGCTCGGATCACTTTCCCGTGTTTCTGGAGCTTCAATATCACCCGGCCAATGACGAAGCGCAGGAAGGCCTGCAGGCCGATGCCGAGGATCATCAACAGGCCGACGAGAAACTGGCCGAAGAAGGGACCGACCCGGACGATGTGCCAGAGCCGCTGGCCAAGGGTTGAGCGCGCCCCAGGATCTCAAGCCTGCAGCATGCGCTGAGTGCGGCTGCGCGCGCTGCCGATCAGCTCGCTGATGAGCGTGGCCTCGGGCAGGTTTTTCCAGTAGCGGCGTGGCATTTCGCGCTGCATGGCCTGCTCCTTGAGTCGAGCCGGGTTGAAGGTGGCCCGGTAATAGGCCAGCCACAAGGCCTCACCCGCATCGGCGGCGGGTGCCTGGTCTGCCGTGCAGCCTGCAGCCAGATGCAACTGCTGCAAATCCCAGATCACGCTGCACTGCGGCGTCAAAATCGCCCAGCGCATATTGGGAAAGCGCCGCCGGAAAAACCCCGACGCCGCGCGCAGCCCATGGTGCTCTGGCTCGAACCAGGCGATCTGCATCGGCTCGCCGTCAGGCGCAGTCGCCGGCCTGAAACGCACAAAGGCATGCATTTTGTGGATTTCCCGGCCTACCGCCTTGGCCAGGCGCTCGATTTGGCGCCAGTCGGCATCCAGCGCATCGTGGCGCAGCAGCGGCTGGCGCTGCAAACGGTGCAGCCAGCGAAAGCACAGCGCATACCGACCTGCATCGCAGTGGCTGCAGGCCAGGCGCAGCGTGGACAGCTGGTGTTTGCCCAGCCTCAGCGGCGCGCTGGGCGGCAGCGGCAGTACCTCCAGATCATCAGGCGTCAAGGCTCGCCCAGCCAGGCTGCCGACCTCGTCGCTGGCGAACAGGTCCTGAGCCTGCATCTGGCTGTCCAGCGGCTGACACCAGCGCCAGCGAACCGCCTCTGGCTCGGCGCCCAGCGCCAGCAGCACGCGCGCGGCCTGACGAAAACCGTCAAAGTCATCGGGCTGAGACAGCTCGACGATCACATAGTCGTCATGGACTGAGGTCATGGGCAGCAAGCTCGCACCATCAAGGCTAGCTCTTAGAACAAAGAGAGCTGCGAGGCACCTGTACGTGGGCCTTCTGCGCTCAAACCCATATCAGTCAAGCGCATGCCGCTATGCTTTTGTTGAACTGCACCGTCAGCCATGCGCTGCAGCAGTTGCTGGCGTAGCCAGGGGCTTTCCAGATCGGCGCGGCGCGGGTGGTAGTCAGCCAGCTCCACAAACGCCAGCACCTTGCTGGTGGCAATGCGCAACTGCTGCAGGTCCGCCAGGCGCAGGCTGCGCACACGCCGAGCCATCAGCAGGCGCTGCACGCTGCGCACGCCCAGCCCTGGCACACGCAGCAACCACTCCTTGGAAGCGCGGTTGAGGTTGACGGGGAAATGCTGGCGGTTGGCCAGCGCCCAGGCCAGCTTGGGGTCCACCTCCAGGTCCAGCATGCCTTCGCTGCCGGGCAGCACGATCTCCTGGTGGGCAAAGCCGTAAAAACGCATCAGCCAGTCAGCCTGGTAGAGGCGGTGTTCGCGCAGCAGCGGCGGCGCCTGCAGCGGCAGGTCGGCAGATGCATCGGGAATCGGGCTGAAGGCCGAGTAATACACGCGCCGCAGGCGGTGGCCGCCGTACAGGCCGCTGCTGGTGCGCAAGATGGCGGCGTCACTGGCGCCGTCTGCGCCCACGATCATTTGCGTGCTCTGACCACCGGGGGCATAGCGCGGCGGCCTGGTGCGGCGCGCGCGCGTGCTGCCGGGCAGCGAGACAATGCCCCTGGCCTTGTGCGCCTGGGCCTCACTTTGGGCTGTCAAGATGTGCTGGGCCACATCGCCCATGGCCGACTGAATTTGCAGCGCGTTTTTCTCGGGTGCCAGCTGTTGCAAACCCAGCTCTGTGGGCAGCTCGATATTGATGCTCAGCCGGTCGGCATAGCGCCCGGCCAGCGCCAGCAGCGCGGGATCGGCGTCGGGAATGGTCTTGAGGTGGATATAGCCCCGAAAGTCATGGTCTTCGCGCAGACAGCGCGCCACCTCGACCAGTTGCTCCATGGTGTAGTCGCTGGACTGAATGATGCCGCTGGAAAGAAACAGGCCCTCTATGCAATTGCGGCGGTAGAAGTCCAGCGTCAACGCCACCACCTCGGCCACCGTGAAGCGTGCGCGCTGCACGTTGGAGCTTTTTCGGTTGATGCAGTAGCGGCAGTCGTAGATACAGAAATTGGTCAGCAATATCTTGAGCAGCGAGATACAGCGCCCATCCGGCGCATAGCTGTGGCAGATGCCCATGCCTTCGGAGGAGCCCATGCCTTTGCCTCCCACAGAGTTGCGCCCCTTGACACCGCTGGAGGCGCAGCTGGCGTCGTATTTGGCGGCATCGGCCAGAATGACGAGCTTGGCAATGGTTTGCATGGCTTAAAGGATAGATGACTGTTTATTTATACAGTACTCTACCATGTCAGCATGCACTGACCATGCAAAGGTTTTGGTCCAGGCACCACGTGAGCGACCAGCAACCTCGAGAGATTCAAGCCGAATCGGGCTCTAGCCCTTATTGCTTATACGCGAGCAGCTATCAAAAACATGAACTCCAACCGGGCATGAACCCGGCTTCTTGGTGTGAGAGCTGCCCTCTCAGACAGGCAGCTTGCCATCGCGCAGCAGCGCGCCGACCAGCTCTACCCAGTAGCGCACGCCCACGGGCAGCACGCTGTCGTTGAAGTCGTACTTGGGGCTGTGCAGCGATGCACTGCTCTCACCATTGCCCAGCCAGATATAGACGCCCGGGCATTGCTGGGCCATGAAGGCAAAGTCTTCGGACGCCATGCTGGGCTTGAGGTCACGCTTAACGTTTTCCGCGCCCAGCAGAGCGGTCAGCACATCGGCGCAGACTTCGGCGTGCTGCGGGTTGTTGATGGTGGCCGGGTAGCTGACGCGGTAGTCCAGATGCGATTCCAGCCCATGCAGCGCACAGGTGGCGGCAATCGCATCGCGCAGGCGCTGCTCTATGCGCGCGCGCTGATCCATGTCAAAGCAGCGCACGGTGCCACGCAGCTTGACCTGCTCGGGCAGCACGTTGTAGGTATCGCCCGCGTTGAAGCTGGTGACGCTGAGCACCGCGGGCTTGTGCACTTCCTGCTCGCGCGCGATGAGTGCGGGCAGATGGGTGACAAGCTGGCAGGCGGCCAGCAGCGTGTCCTTGCCCAGATGGGGCATGGCACCGTGGCAACCTTTGCCGCTCAATGTCAGGTCAAAAATATCGAAAGCTGCCATCACCGCCGTCGCATGCACGGCCGCTGCGCCCGCAGGCAGGCCGGGCCAGTTGTGCATGCTGTAGACGGCCTGCATGGGAAAGCGCTCAAACAGCCCGTCCGCCATCATGGCGCGCGCGCCGCCTTCGTTTTCTTCGGCAGGCTGAAAGATAAAGTGCACCGTGCCCGCAAAGTCCGGGTGCGCGGCCAGCACCTTGGCCGCACCCAGCAGCATGGTGGTGTGGCCGTCGTGGCCGCAGGCGTGCATGCGGCCCGCGTGGGTCGATGCATGTTCGCACTGGTTCAGTTCGATCACATGCAGCGCATCCATATCGGCGCGCAGGCCAATGCTGGGGCCGTCGCCCCGGTTGCCCCTGAGCACGGCGACCACGCCGGTACCGGCCAGCCCAGTATGCACTTCCAGGCCAAAGCTGGTCAGCAGCTCCACCACGCGGGCGCTGGTGCGGTGCTCCTGAAACGCGGTTTCGGGGTGGCGGTGAAAGTCATGGCGCCAGGCTTGCAGCTCTTGCTGACCCGGCCATTGAATGGTGTTCAACATCTCAGTTTTCCAGTCTTACAGCGTGTGCACAAAGGTCTGGGCGATCACGGTGGCCGCCAGGAACACGCCGGCATTGGCCATCAGCGAGACCAGCACAATGCGCCAGCCCAGGCGGCGAAAGGCCGGAATGTCCTTGGCCAGCGACAGACCCGCAAAGGTCAGCATGGGGGTGATCATGGCCAGGAAGTTGACCTTGCCGGTCAGTGCCGCCACCTCGGCCGCATACGGTGTGTGCGGGAAGGTCATGGCCATGGCGATGAACGAAATCCAGCACACCGCAGGCAGCATGCGGCGCGTGCCCACATAGATCAGATCGCCGATCAGCACGGCCACAATCATCAGCAGCACGCCGGGCAGCGCATCCAGCATGGGCACGCCATAGCCGATGCGGTTGCCGATCAGCACCATCACGCCCACCCACACCCAGCACAGCAGGCGCATCGGCAGGTTCAGCACGGGAGCGTGTACGACTTCTTCAGGCTCTGCATTGCTTGGGGCCTCAGCGCGCTCGACCTGCACGGCCTTGCGCTTGCGGCCCAGAATCGGCTCCAGAAACTGGTAGGCGCGCACGGCCAGCGGCAGCGAAATGAACAGCGTGAGATACGTGCCCACGGTGGTGGCAATCAGGTTGGCTGCCGCCGCAAAGGTGGCGATCTGGTCAGCCATATCCGGGTGCTGCGCGGCAATCGCGCCAACGGCGGCAGCGGTCATCGAGCCCGAACCCACGCCCGCGCCCATGCCCAACGCCAGCGGGTGAAAAATGCCCAGGCTGGAGACAAAACCGGCCAGCAGCGAGATAAAGATAGCACCGATCAGCGTGCCCGTGATGTACTCGGCCAGCACGCCACGGCCTTCGGGCGAATCCATGCCAAAGCGCTCGCCGATGATGGCCAGACCCGGCTCGCGGCCAATCGAAAAAGTCGCGCCAATCGCTTCGCGCTTGATGCCCAGCAGCAGCGCCAGCGGCATGCCCATCAAAATGCAGCCCACCAGATTGCCCAGCTCCTGCAGCACCAGACCGCCGCCCACTTCAGCGAGCTTGGGCAGCGAGCCGCCCACTAGCAGCCCCAGCTTGGCAATGAACAGGAATAAGGCGCAGGACAGAATCGCCGCTGCCAGATGCTGGCTGTGCAGGCCGAGCTTGAGCGGCGCGGGCAGGCGCTTGCGCAGCAGGCCCAGCACCAAACCGATGAGCAGCGCCCAGATCATGGGCAGCAGCACCACCTTACCCACGCCCAGATGGATGGGCAAAGCGCCCATCCATTCCGACAGGGTCGCAATCACCAGCGCCAGCGCAAAAATCTGCAGCACGCTGCCCCACTCCAGCCCCCGCTTGCCGGGACGCATCTCTGTACTCATCGCCATCCTTTGATTCAGGGCATTGGCGGGCGAAAAAAGCAGTTCCTCGCCTTGCAGCGCAAAGCTGGCTTGGCCCATCCAATACCTGCGACGAATATATCAATGCGTATATTTCATGACTTTGTATTTTCTGTTCTAAAAAACTGTACACCCACTGCACAATCGCGGCTTCAACCCGCATCTTCCACCTGCATTTCTGATCGACCGCCATGCCTGCTTTTCAAGACGCCCGCGCGCAATATTTGTATGAGGCCGTGGTCTGCGGCTCGGTGCGCTCGGCGGCGGAAAAGCTGGGCATCGTGCCCTCGGCCGTCAGCCGCCAGATCAGCTTGCTTGAAGAATCCTTGGGCGTGACGCTGCTGGAGCGCCACCGCAGCGGCGTGGTGCCCACTGCGGCGGGCCAGCTCATCCTCGACTATCACCGCGAAAACCTGGCCCACCGCCACGACATGCTGGCGCGCATGGATGCGCTGCGCGGCCTGCACAGCGGATCGGTCAGCGTGGTCAGCGGCGAAGGCTTTGCGCAGGAACTGATCGACGGGCCGATTCGCCAGTTCCGCCAGCAGTACCCGGGCATCTCGATTGCGCTGGAGATTTACGGCACCAATGAAATCATGCGCCGCGTGCGCGAGGACGAGGCCGAGATCGGTCTGGTCTACTACCCGCCCGCCGACAGCCACATCACCGCGCGCGGCTCGGCGCGCCAGCCCATGCAGGCCATCGTCCACCCCAGCCACCCGCTGGCGGGCGCGGCCCAGACCTCGCTGCAGGAGCTGACGCAATGGCCCATCGCCCTGCTGCAAGGCGTTTATGGCATACGCCAGCTGGTGGAATATGCGCAGCAGACGGACAAAATCCGCCTCTCGCCCGCGCTGACCAGCAACCTGATCAGCGTGCTCATCAGCTTTGTCAGCACCAATCAGGGCGTGACCCTGCTGCCCAGTTGCGCCGTGGTGGCCGAACTGGCCGAAGGCCGGGTCTGCGCCATTCCCGTGGGCAATCCGGCGTTTGAGCATGCGGAGATGCAGCTCATCACCCGCACGGGGCGGCATCTCTCACCCGCCGCTAACCGCTTTTTGCAGCATTGCGTGCAGGGCATGCAGGCTTTTCAGGCGCAGCAGCCCGCGCCCAAGGTCTAAGCCTGAGCTGCAAGTCAGTGTGACTGTATAAATAAACAGTCACCTGCCTGACCGCAAAACGCGCAGCTCTTTCGCTCAAAAATTTCGATGAATTTGCCTTCAAGTCTATTATTCATATAGGCTTACAGCTATTAATAGTGAAGCAATCTGGCACGCCACCCAGACTCTGCAGTGCTGGCTTCAAGCACACCCCACCATGAAACTGTAGTTATTTACAGTATTCTCATCGTCTGTATTGACGCTGCCGCCCGCAGGCAGCGGCTTATCATCCTTGCCCATACCCGTCCTGCCGGACCTGCTACCGTTTTTGTGAGCCGCGCCATGTTTTTTGGAATCAGCCATCTTGTCGTCCCCACTACCGATCTGGCGCAAAGCACCGCGTTGTGGAACGAGGTCATGGGCTTTGCCCCCACCCAGCGCGGCGAAGGCTTTGTGGACATTGATACCGGCAGCGCCACATTGCGGTTGATGCAGGTGCAGGCCGTGGAAGCGCCCGCCGCCCTGCGCCTTCTGGTCAGCGATGTGGCTGGGGCTTATCAGGCGCTACTGTCTGCAGGCTGCACGCCGCGCTACGCCCCCATGAAAACACCGCAGCTTGAAGAAATGGCCTGCGTGACGGACACCAACGGCCACGCCATCACCCTGTGGCGCGCGCTCAGTGAGGATGAATGGGGCTTTGTGCCCGAGCTGCCCAAGCAAGGCGAATGGCTGCCCGAGGCCGAAGACCTGCTCAAACGTCTGCTGGCCCATGTTCCCGCCCTGTTTCGCATGCTGGCGCGGCGCAAGACCACGCGCGTGATCGAGCAGTTGGCGCAGGAAGCCCAAAGCCCCGTCACGCGTGATCTGGTCATCAAAGGCTATATCACCGCCAGCGCCAAGGTCACGCGCTTTCGGTTGGTGGAGCCGCTGCGCGCCGAAGGGATTGATCCGGCGCATTACCAGGCCGAGTTTGATTACGAGTGAAATAAAGCATAGATAGCCCGGTGGCCTGTGTCATCTGCCTTACTTGCCTTCAACCTTATTTGCCACATTAAATGGTCAATTCTTTGAATTTTGACTAATATATGTGGCATGCCCAAGAAAACCCCGCCTCCGCTCTACCCTGCCCAAGCCCAGCGCCTGACGGCCTTGGGCGAGCGCCTGCGCGCGGCGCGGCTGCGACGCAAGCTCAGCACCACGCTGTTTGCCGAGCGCATGGGCGCATCGCGCGAAACCCTGCGCCGCCTGGAACTGGGCGACCCCAGCATTGCCTTCAGCCACTATTTCGCGGCCCTGCATGCGCTGGGCCTGGCCGCAGATATTGATCAACTGGCCCAGGACGACACCTTGGGCCGCCAGTTGCAGGATGCCGAGCTGCCGCTGGCGCGCAAGCCCCGTGCGCCACGCTCACCCAAAGCAGTGGCGAACAATACCCCAGCAGCCACGCCATCGCACCCCAGCGTGGCCGAAGCCTTGGCCAAATATAAAAAAAGCAAGAACTAAGCCATGGCCGCACAACAAATTGCCGTGTGGCTGGACAACGCGGGCAGCGCGCCCCAGCCGCTGCACGTAGGCACCCTGACTTGCCCCGCGCACCGCAGCACGCCTGCTGCCTTTGCTTACGATGCGGCTTGGCTGGCCCACCCGCAAGCCTTTGCGCTGGAGCCGCAGTTGCCGCTGGTCGCAGGCCCGCAATACCCGGCGCAAGGCACGCTGCACGCCATCTTCCGCGACAGCGCCCCTGACCGCTGGGGCCGCGTGCTGATAGAGCGGCGCGAAGCACTGGACGCCGCCCGCGAGCGCCGCACCGTGCGCAATTTGTTTGACCTGGATTTTTTGCTGGCCGTGCAAGACAGCTCGCGCATGGGTGCGCTGCGTTTTCAATCTGGCGACGGCATCTACCTGTCGGCCAGCGAATTTGCCGTGCCGCCCGTGAGCAAGCTGCGCGAGCTGCAAGCCCTGGCGCAGCGCATTCAGCAGGACGGCATTGAACAACTGCCCGAATACGAGCAATGGCTGGCCATGCTGATGGCACCCGGCACATCGCTGGGCGGCGCGCGGCCCAAGGCCAATTTTGAAGATACCGATGGCACGCTGTGGATTGCCAAGTTCCCCGCCAAAGACGACCGTTATGACGTGGCGGCCTGGGAATATCTTGCCCACCAATTGGCCGGCAATGCAGGTATTGCCGTGCCCAACGCGCGGTTGGAAGATCTGGGCGGCGGCTACCGCAGCTTTTGCGTGCAGCGCTTTGACCGTAGTGGCAGCCTGAACGAGCCGCGCCGCATGTATGCCAGCGCCATGAGCCTGACCGGCAAGCAAGACGGCGAGCCCGCCAGCTACCTCGACATCGCCCAGGTGCTGACCGACCAGGGCGCGCGCGGCCATATCGACGCCGACCTAGCCCAGCTCTTTCGCCGCCTGCTGTTCAATATCAGCATCGCCAACCGCGATGATCACCTGCGCAACCACGGCTTTCTGTGGCAGGGCGATGGCTGGCGACTTGCCCCCGCCTTTGACATGAACCCCAACACCGCCAAGCGCGAACATGCGCTGGATGTGGGCGGCGCCTACGCAGACACCGAAGGCGCGCTGAACGCCGCTTATGCCACGCATGACTTCTACCGTCTAAGCGCCGCCCAGGCCAATACGATTCTGGAAGAAGTGCTGGCTGCCGCCAGCCAATGGCAAACCGTGGCGCAGCGCTGCGCGATCAGTCAGGCGGAGATGCGTCGCATGGCCTCTGCCTTTGGCTTGTTTGAATGAAATAGGGCCATAGCCTAGATAATCCATAGGCTAGTAGCTATCAATTCAGGAGTTTTCAGCAACACGCTACCGATCATGCGGCGCGCCTGCTTTAGACTGGCCTCAGCATGCAAACCAGTCTGGCCCTCACCCCTTCGCAGCTGAGCGAATTTCTTCTCAATGTCGCCACCGTGCGCCCCGTCTTTATCTGGGGGCCGCCGGGCATTGGCAAATCGGCGCTGGTGCAGAACTTTGCGCACAGCGTGGGGCTCGATTGCGTGTCCCTACTAGGTAGCCAGCTCGCACCTGAAGACTTGCTGGGCGTGCCGCAGATCATCAACGGTGTCACCCGCTTTTGCCCACCGGCCATGATTGCGCGTGAGCAGCCCTACTGCCTGTTCCTCGATGAGTTGAACGCCTGCAGCCAGGACGTGCAAAAAGCCTTCTACAGCCTGATTCTGGAACGCCGCGTGGGCGAGTATGTGATGCCCGAAGGCTCCATCGTCATCGCGGCGGGCAACCGCGCGCAGGATTCGGCCATTGTGCGCACCATGTCTTCGGCGCTGATCAATCGCATGATTCATGTGCAGCTCAAAGTCAGCGCCAGCGAATGGCTGCAATGGGCGCAGCAAGCGCAGCTGCACCCGCTGGTGCTCGAGTATCTGGCCCAGCGCCCCGACCATCTGTGGAGCCAGCCGCCCAAGCATGAGGAAGCGTTTTCCACCCCGCGCTCCTGGCATATGCTCAGCGACGCGCTGCAGTCTTACGCCGAAGACCTGAACCTGCAGACGCTTGAAGCGCTGGCCAGCGGCTGCCTCACGCCCCAGCATGCGGCGCAGTTCAAGGCCTTCTACAAGCTGGCCGATGACCGCCACCGGCTCGACGCCATCTTCAAGGGCGACGCCAACTGGCCCCATGCCCCGCAGGACCGCGATGTACTGTACTTTCTGGCCCAGGCCTTTCGCGCGCGGCTGCTCAAAATTCTGCCTGCCGACAAGCACCAGAGCGGCGGCGAGCTGCAGCAGACCGTGCACCGCTCCAAAGCCATGCTCAAGGACCTGGCCCAGATCAGCCTGGAGATGGCGCAAATCGTCACCGCTGACACCGACAACCAGACCCTGCCCGCCTGGTATATGGTGGAAATCGTGCGCGACCTGCCCCGGCTGGTAGAGACGCGCGAGCCCAACAAGGCCTGAGCGATTAGCAGGCAGCCGCATGGCCAAACCCCAGCAGCGCGACAACCCCGCTACCCAAGCCTATGAGCAAGGGCTGGCGCTGCTGCGCGCCCACCCCATCTTCAGCGAGCTATGCCGCAGCCTGCACTTTGTGCGCGGCAGCCAGTCGCAATGCCCGGCCAGCGGCTGGGTGCAAGCCAGCCTGACCCCTGCACGCTTTGAGGGCCGGATTGACGTGCACCCCAAGCGTCTGGCCAGCCCCGAGGAATGGGCTTACTGCCTGGGCCGCGCCAGCCTTAGCTATGCGCTGGAACTATTCCAGCAAGACCGCAGCCAGTGGCCGCAGTGGAGCGCGGCCTGCGATGTGGTCACGGCCCGCTTTATCCAGACCATCAAACTGGGCCGCCCACCCGAAGGCATGGAACTGCCCGACGGGCTGCCCCAGCGCGACGAGGCCCAGTGGTATGCGCAGTTTTGCGAGCAAGGCGTGCCCAGCTGGGCACAGTCGCTGAGCCTTGCGGGCACGCACCCCAGCCTAAGCCTTCCAGAGCAATGGCCGGGCGCGCAAGACAAGCTGCCCAGTTGGCGCAGACAAAGCAACTGGCCCGCCCTGTTTGCGGCGGGACTGGCGCGCTCCGTTACCCAGTCCGTCGAAATTGCCGCTGGTGTGCGGCGCGAGTTTGGCGCAAGCCGCCCCATGAGCAGCGCGCTGGACCGCGCCCGCCACTGGTTTATGGACAGCTTTCCGCTGCTGGGCAGCATGGTTGCGGCCTTTGACATCATCGAAGACGCCAGCATCTGCGAGCGCGAGGAAATCTCCATCGCCGCCGTCGATGAAGTGCTGCGCACCATCTATATCAACCCCGGCCCGCGCCTGTCGGAGCTGGAGCTGCGCTTTGTGATTGCACACGAGGTGCTGCATGTCGCCCTGCGCCACCTGCCACGCCGCCGTGGGCGCGACCCGTTTTTGTGGAATGTGGCCTGCGACTTTGTCATCAACGACTGGCTGATTCAGATGGACGTGGGCCAGCCCCCCGCCATCGGCTTGCTGCATGATCTGGAACTGCGCGGCCTGAGTGCTGAAGATGTGTACGACCGCATCGCAGGCGACCTGCGCCGCATGCGCAAGCTGCGCACCTTGGCCGGTGGTCAGGGCGATATGCTGGAGCGCAATGTGCGGGGCGGTAGCCATGAAGGTTATTACACCGATATCGACGAGTTCTGCCGTACCCAGCTGGGCAAGGGCCTGCTACGCCATGAGCAAAGCGGGCGCGGTCTGTTGCCCGCTGGGCTGATCGAAGAAATCCGTGCCCTGCTGCAGCCGCCGATTGACTGGCAGGTGGAGCTGGCACGCTGGTTTGACCACCATTTTCCGCCGATTGAAACGCGGCGCAGCTACGCCCGCATCAGCCGCCGCCAAAGCGCCACACCCGATATTCCGCGCCCGCGTGTTCAGCCAGACCCCCACTGGCTGGAAGGTCGCACCTTTGGCGTGGTTTTGGACACCTCAGGATCGATGGAGCGCCACCATCTGGCCAAGGCGCTGGGTAGCATCGCCAGCTATGCCGAAGCCAAAGACGTGCCCGCCGTGCGCCTGATCTGCTGCGATGCGGCGGCCTATGACCTGGGCTATCTGCCCGCTGCAGACATCGCCCAGCGCATCGCCCTCAAAGGTCGTGGCGGCACCGTGCTGCAGCCCGGTGTGGATTTGCTGCTGCAGGCCACGGACTTCCCCAAGGAAGGCCCCATCCTCATCATCACCGACGGCCAGTGCGACCACCTGCGCGTGCCGCGCGAACATGCTTATCTGCTGGCACCGGGCAGGCGCTTGCCGTTTCGCACGCATGCGCCGGTGTTTGTGATGGGGTGAGATAGTTTTTGATCAAAAGTGCTTCCAGTCTATATATTTCATAGGCTGGTAGCTATGAATTTGATACTTCCACTTGACTCTGCGAAGGCGCCAAACCGCCTTGATTTTTCCGAGCGGTGAATCTTTCCATTCAAGACTTGCTTTTTGAAAAGCATTTCCCGAGCGAGAATTTTTACCTGCCACTCGTCCTTGCCTCGACCAGCCGCCTGAGCGCCCAACCGCTGTGCGGCTCCGTATAGACTGTTTAACAGGAGGTTCACAGTGAAATCAAATCCCCAAGAAGCGTGCTGCGACACTTCTTCCAGCGTAGGCCGCTGGTTTTTGCTGGGTGCAGCCACCCTCGCCGCAGCCGCGCTCTTGTCTGCTTGTGCGGTCACTCCACCCAAAGGCATTCAGCCCATCACCGCATTCGACCTCAACCGCTATCTGGGCAAGTGGTACGAGATCGCCCGCATCGACCACAGCTTTGAGCGCGGCCTAGTGCAGACCTCTGCCGAGTACTCTCGAAACGACGACGGCACGGTTCAGGTCAAGAATCGTGGCTACAACCCGGAAAAAGCCACCTGGAAAGAATCCATCGGCAAGGCCAAATTCCTGGGCGCGCCGACCACGGCGGCATTGAAGGTTTCCTTCTTCGGCCCGTTTTATGGCGGCTACAACGTCGTCTATCTGGACGAATCCTATGAAAACGCGCTGGTGATCGGCAGCAATCTCGACTATTTTTGGCTGCTGTCCCGCTCACCAGCCATGGATGCCGAGAAGTACAACGCCCTGATGATGAAAGCTGGTGCCATGGGCGTCGACGTCAGCAAGGTGCTGAAAGTGCCACAGGGCAAATAGGCAGCATCAAATGGATCGAGCAGCGGATCGGGCCGTGACCTGGTTTTTCAGGCTCACCCCGCAGAATCCGCCTCAGCCTCCGGCCATAACCGTGGAAACAAAAACCGCAGCGCATGCTGCGGCAGCCCAAAGCGCACCTTGCCTTGCGGACCATTACTTTTAAGCAACCCACGCTAAATCAGCGCGCCTAACGCACCCATGGCCGTGCGACACCAAAGCCCACATTGCCAAGTTTGAATGGGTTCTATCTTTTTGTTTTTATTGAATAAATCATAAAAATTGCCAAGATTTTTGCCAACTTTAATGCCAAGTCTTTCAAGTGAAAGAAATACCAATCAAAACAGGCTCCAGCCTATATATCTCATAGGCAAGCAGCTATCAAAAATGAACTATCTTGCTACTGCTGCCCAGCCTGCCAAGCTTTCAACTCACTAGGCCGTAAGCCATAGCGCGCCAGCACACCTTCGTGCAAGCGGCGCAGCTCATCCAGGATCAGCGCTTTGATTTCTGCACGCTGATCGGGTGGTACAGCGGCTTGTATCGCTTGCTCAACCAGTGCAATGGCATCAGCTTCAGGCTGTTTGACTACAGCTTTCACGGTGTCCTTGATCAAGGTGCGCCAGGTCAGCCGCAGCGGGTCAGGTTCGGCCAGGGTTTGGCGAATGGCGATGTATTCCTGCGTGCTGCGCTCATAGGTACTCATGGCAGTGTGGCGCATTTAATCAAATGCGGCGCAATTAAATTAAATGCGCCACTTTGGCCAACCATGATGGCGCGATTCAACACAATTGCGCCAGCACTTCGAGCTTTCGCGCTACAAGTCAAAACAGCCTCTAGTCCAGATATTTCATAGGCAAGCAGCTATCAAAAATGAAAAAGGCAGCACTAAGGCTGCCTTTGTTTTGAACAGGCCCTGAGACCTGATCGCTGCGCTTACTTGCGTGCCGGTGGCACGTCCGTGCAGGAACCATGCGCCACTTCCGCCGCCATGCCGATGGACTCGCCCAGCGTGGGGTGCGGGTGGATGGTTTTGCCGATGTCCACGGTGTCAGCGCCCATTTCGATGGCCAGGGCGATTTCACCAATCATGTCGCCGGCATGCGTGCCGACCATGCCGCCGCCCAGGATGCGGCCATGGCCGTGGGCTTCGGGGGAGTCGTCAAACAGCAGCTTGGTGAAGCCTTCGTCGCGGCCATTGGCGATGGCGCGGCCGGAAGCAGCCCAGGGGAACAGGCCCTTCTTGACCTTGATGCCTTGTGCCTTGGCCTGGTCTTCGGTCAGGCCCACCCATGCCACTTCGGGGTCGGTGTAGGCGACCGAAGGAATCACGCGGGCGTTGAAGGCGGCAGAAGCGAGTTCCTTGTTGCCTTGCAGTTCGCCAGCGATGACTTCAGCGGCCACATGCGCTTCGTGCACGGCTTTGTGGGCCAGCATGGGCTGGCCGACGATGTCGCCAATCGCGAAGATGTTGGGCACGTTGGTGCGCATCTGGATGTCGACGTCGATAAAGCCACGGTCGGTCACGGCCACGCCGGCCTTGTCGGCGCTGATCTTCTTGCCATTGGGCGTGCGGCCCACAGCTTGCAGAACCAGGTCGTAGGTCTGGGGTTCGGGCACGGTGACGCCGTCCTTGGCAGGAGCGAATGTGACCTTGATGCCTTCGGGCGTGGCTTCGGCTCCCACGGTCTTGGTGTTGACCATGATGTTGTCAAAGCGCGGCGCGTTCATCTTTTGCCAGACCTTGACCAGATCGCGGTCAGCCCCCTGCATCAGGCCGTCCATCATTTCGACCACATCCAGGCGTGCACCCAGCGTGCTATAGACGGTGCCCATTTCCAGGCCGATGATGCCGCCGCCCAGAATCAGCATGCGCTTGGGCACAGCCTTCAAGTCCAGCGCGCCGGTGGAATCGACCACGCGCTCGTCCTTGGGCATAAAGGGCAGATGCACGGCTTGCGAGCCCGCAGCAATGATGGCGTTCTTGAACTGAACGACCTTCTTGCTGCCGGTCTTGTCTTGGCCGTCACCGGTGGTTTCTTCCACTTCGATGTGGTTGGCAGACACAAAGTTGCCGTAGCCGCGCACGATGGTGACCTTGCGCATCTTGGCCATCTGGCCCAGACCGCCGGTCAGCTTGCCAATGACCTTTTCCTTGTGGCCGCGCAGCTGGTCGATGTTCACTTCCGGAGCGGCAAACTTCACGCCCGCCACTTCCAGGTGCTTGACTTCGTCCATCACGGCGGCCACGTGCAGCAGCGCCTTCGATGGGATGCAACCCACGTTCAGGCACACGCCGCCCAGCGTCTTGTAACGCTCGACCAGCACAACCTTCAGGCCCAGGTCGGCAGCGCGGAAGGCTGCGGAGTAGCCGCCAGGGCCACCGCCCAGAACAACCACGTCGCAGTCCATATCCACCGTGCCAGCGTAGTTGGCAGCGGGAGCAGCCGCCACAGCAGGTGCTGCTACAGGAGCAGGAGCCGCCGCCGCTTGTGCAGCAGGCGCAGGAGCGGCTTTTTGCTCTGCAGGAGCAGCAGCGCCAGCGTCCGAAGCTTCCAGCGCAATGATGACCGAGCCTTCAGCGACCTTGTCGCCAATCTTGACCTTGATTTCCTTGACCACACCGGCGTGGCTGCTCGGAATTTCCATGGAGGCCTTGTCGCTCTCCACGGTGATGAGGGACTGGTCCACGGCCACGGTGTCACCGGGCTGCACCAGCAGTTCGATCACGCCCACTTCGGCGAAGTCGCCAATGTCAGGCACCTTGATATCGATGAGGCTCATATGCGCTCCTATCTTGGTTTTTGTCTCTGTGCGGCCTGATCACTCAAGCCGCTTGAAAACGGTTTTATCTGGTCGGTGAAGCTGAGGGACTACGACCTTCAGCTCCAGTCAAAGGTCTGCAGCACGGTGCGGCTTTGCGGCTCGTAGAACAGCAAGATTTCGCAGTCATGGCCCGTGAACCCATCGGCATAGGTGCTGGTGATGAACTGAAACGGCGCGCCAGTTTCCGGGTGGATGGGGTGAATGCCATCGTCAGTGCCTACGTCGCTCAGCAGCTCATTGGTCACATTGCTCCAGTTGCCACCCCAGGCTGGCCCGCCAAGCACAGCCAGCAGATAGCGGCCACCGGTGGAGTCATAGCAATCGGTGCCCGGCTCGTACAAAGGCAGCTTGGCCACTTCGGCCGCGTCGTCCCAGGGCTTGGCAGAGTTCCAGCCATTGGCCAGAAAGTCCTGCTTGGCCTGGTTGTAGATGGCGTGCCGGGTGGCGTAATGCAGCTCCATCACGTCGCGCCACGAGTATTTGGCCTCGTGGTGCAACTCAAATGGTGGCTGCACGCCCATCTTGACCAGTTCACGGTGCTCGGTGCGCACCTCGCGCCAGTCCAGCGACTTTTCCGTCCAGTCCGCGCGCTCGGGCTGCTCCAGCATGAAGTAGCGCCAGTCGCCCAGCAGCTCGTACTTGCCTGCGTCGTTCAGCTTGAACGCCAGCCAGTCAGGCTTGAGCATGGCGGTGTCAAACTCGCCAGCGCTCCACTCGCCCACCTGCCCTTCGTAAGGCTCGCAGGGAGCCACGAGATGAATCGGCCCGCTCCAGGCATCGTCCAGCATGGCCAGGTCAATGGTGACCAGCGGCAGAAAATGCCGCGCGTACTTGTCGACCGGTTCGGCAAACACATCGGCCACTGCCGGAAAAGGCGTCAGGCCGGGAATCACGCCGCGCACATGCTCGATGGGATGCTGTCTCAGGTTCTTCATCTCAAGGGCAAACTGGGTTGGGGAGGCAGCCACTATAAAAAACAGTAGCTGCATGCCTAATTGAGTTATGGACTACAGGCCGATTTCATATAAAACCGGCCTGCGCACTGCATTACAGCAGGATGCGGCGGTAGTCAGCCAGCACAGCGCCCAGATAGGCGTTGAAGCGGGCAGCAGCCGCGCCGTCGATCACGCGGTGGTCGTACGACAGCGACAGCGGCAGCGTCAGGCGCGGCACGAACTGCTTGCCGTCCCACACCGGCTTCATGGCCGACTTGGACAGACCCAGAATCGCCACTTCAGGCGCGTTGATGATGGGCGTGAAGTGGGTGCCGCCAATGCCGCCCAGCGACGAGATGGACATGCAGCCGCCTTGCATATCGGCAGCGCCCAGCTTGCCGTCACGGGCCTTCTTGGCCAGCTCACCCATTTCCTGGCTGATCTGGATGATGCCCTTCTTGTCGGCGTCCTTGAGCACGGGAACGACCAGGCCGTTCGGTGTGTCAGCGGCAAAGCCGATGTTGAAGTACTGCTTGTAGACCAGCGTGTCGCCATCCAGGGAAGCGTTGAACTCGGGGAACTTCTTCAGGGCCGCAACCACGGCCTTGATGACGAAGGCCAGCATGGTGACCTTGACGCCCGACTTCTCGTTTTCCTTGTTGGTGGAGACGCGGAAGGCTTCCAGCTCGGTGATGTCGGCCTCGTCATTGTTCGTGACGTGGGGAATCATCACCCAGTTGCGGTGCAGGTTGGCGCCCGAGATCTTCTTGATGCGCGACAGGTCCTTGCGCTCGACAGCGCCGAACTTGGCGAAGTCGACCTTGGGCCAGGCCAGCACTTCCAGGCCGCCGACGTTGCCGCCGGAAGAAGCCTTGGGAGCAGCAGCCTGCTGCGCCAGCGTCTGCACGGCACCGGCCATCACCGACTTGGTGAAGGCCTGCACGTCGTCAGCCGTGATACGACCCTTGTTGCCCGAGCCCTTGACTTCCGCCAGAGGCACGCCCAGCTCACGAGCGAACTTGCGCACGGAAGGCGATGCATAAGGCAGCGCGCCTGTGGGAGCCACGGTGGGGTTGTGGGCAGGCACGGCAGCGGCAGCGGGAGCAGCGACGGGCGCGGCCACCGGTGCAGCCACGGGGGCCGCGACAGGAGCTGCAGCCTGTGCAGGAGCGGCTACGGGAGCGGCGGTCTGCGCGGGAGCAGCAGCGGCGGCGCCCTGCACGCTCATCTGACCGACCACATCACCCACATTGACCTTGTCGCCAATCTTGATGCTCAGCGCCGTGATGGTGCCAGCCGAGGGCGAAGGGATTTCCATGGAGGCCTTGTCGGACTCCACGGTGAACAGCGATTGCTCGGCGGTGACGGTGTCGCCCACCTTGACCAGCATTTCAATGACGGACACGTCCTTGAAGTCGCCGATATCAGGAACCTTGATGTCCACAGTGGACGAGGCGGCAGGCGCTGCAGCCACGGGAGCGGCAGCAACAGGAGCGGCCACGGGGGCAGCAACCGGTGCAGGAGCGGGAGCCGAAGCGGCAGGCGCAGGAGCGGCGGCGCTATCTGCTGTTTCCAGCATCACGACCACAGAGCCTTCCTTGACCTTGTCGCCCAGGGCCACCTTGATTTCCTTGACCACACCAGCCTGGCTGGAGGGGATTTCCATGGAGGCCTTGTCGGACTCCACGGTAATCAGGGACTGCTCGACCTTGATGGTGTCACCCACCTTGACCAGCACTTCGATCACGCCGACTTCGGAGAAGTCGCCAATGTCGGGGACTTTGATTTCTGTCAATGCCATGTTGTCTGTCTCCCCTTTTTAGGCGTGCAGCGGGTTGATCTTGTCGACGTTGATGCCGTACTTCTTGATCGCTTCGGCCACGGTGGTGGCGTTGATCTTGCCTTCGTCGGCCAGACCGCGCAGCGCAGCAACCACGATGTAGTGGCGGTTGATTTCAAAGTGCTCACGCAGCTTGGCGCGGAAGTCCGAACGACCGAAGCCATCAGTGCCCAGCACCTTGTAGGTACGGCCCTTGGGCATGTAGGGACGGATCTGCTCGGCGTAAGCCTTCATGTAGTCGGTCGAAGCGACGACGGGGCCGGGATGGGCTGCCAGCTGCTGAGCCACGAACGGAACCTTGGCGGTTTCCATGGGGTGCAGCAGGTTGAAGCGGTCCACTTCCTGGCCTTCGCGGGTCAGTTCGTTGAACGATGGGCAGCTCCAGACGTCGGCAGCAACGCCCCAGTCCTTTTCCAGCAGTTCCTGTGCGAAGAACGATTCGCGCAGGATGGTGCCGGAGCCCAGCAGTTGCACGCGCAGGCCGCTCTCGGGCACCTTCTGGCCCGGCTTGACCATGTACATGCCCTTGAGGATCTGCTGCTCCGTGCCTTCGACCAGGCCGGGCATGGGGTAGTTTTCGTTCAGCAGCGTGATGTAGTAGAAGACGTTTTCCTGGTTCTGCACCATGCGGCGCAGACCGTCTTGCATGATGACGGCCACTTCGTGAGCGAAGGTGGGGTCATAGGTAATGCAGTTGGGGATGGTGTTGGCCAGGATGTGGCTGTGACCGTCTTCGTGCTGCAGGCCTTCGCCGTTCAGCGTGGTACGGCCCGAAGTGCCGCCCAGCAGGAAGCCGCGCGCTTGCAGGTCGCCAGCGGCCCAGGCCAGATCGCCAATGCGCTGGAAGCCGAACATCGAGTAGTACACATAGAACGGGATCATGACCCGGTTGCTATGGCTGTAGCTCGTGGCCGCAGCAATCCAGCTGGACATGCCGCCGGCTTCGTTGATGCCTTCTTGCAGAATCTGGCCGGCCTTGTCCTCGCGGTAGTACATCACCTGGTCCTTGTCGACTGGGGTGTATTGCTGACCGTGGGGGTTGTAGATACCGACCTGACGGAACAGACCTTCCATACCGAAGGTACGGGCCTCGTCCACCAGGATAGGCACCACGCGGGGGCCAATGTTCTTGTCGCGCAGCAGCTGCGTCAGGAAGCGCACATAAGCCTGGGTAGTGGAGATTTCACGACCTTCGGGAGTGGGCTCCAGAATGGCCTTGAAAGTGTCCAGCGTGGGGGCTGTGAACTGCTCGTCAGCCTGTTGGCGACGGTGTGGCAGGTAGCCGCCCAGAGCCTTGCGGCGCTCGTGCAGGTACTTCATTTCCGGCGTGTCGTCGGCCGGCTTGTAGAAGGGGATGTCCGCGATCTGGCTGTCGGGGATTGGGATGTTGAAACGGTCGCGGAAGGCCTTGATGTCCTCGTCGCTCAGCTTCTTGGTCTGGTGAACGTTGTTCTTGCCTTCACCGACCTTGCCCATGCCAAAGCCCTTGACGGTCTTGACCAGCAGCACCGTGGGTTGACCCTTGTGGCCATTGGCAGCGGCAAATGCAGCGTAGACCTTCTGCGAATCGTGGCCGCCGCGGCGCAGGTTCCAGATTTCGTCGTCGCTCATGTGCTCGACCATCTTCAGCGTGCGGGGGTCGCGGCCGAAGAAATGCTTGCGCACGTAGGCGCCATCGTTGGCCTTGAAAGCCTGATAGTCGCCGTCGTTGCACTCCATCATGATCTTCTTGAGTGCGCCGTCGTGGTCCTTGGCCAGCAGCTCGTCCCAGCCCTTGCCCCACAGCAGCTTGATGACGTTCCAGCCGGAGCCGCGGAATTCACCTTCCAGCTCCTGAATGATCTTGCCGTTGCCGCGCACGGGGCCGTCCAGACGCTGCAGATTGCAGTTGATCACGAAGACCAGGTTGTCCAGGTTTTCGCGGGCAGCCAGACCGATCGCACCCAGGGATTCCACTTCGTCCATTTCGCCGTCGCCGCAGAACACCCAGACCTTGCGGTTTTCGGTGTTGGCAATGCCACGGGCGTGCAGGTACTTCAGGAAACGTGCCTGGTAGATGGCCATCAGCGGGCCCAGGCCCATGGACACCGTGGGGAACTGCCAGAAGTCAGGCATCAGCTTGGGGTGGGGGTAGCTGGACAGACCCTTGCCGTCCACTTCCTGGCGGAAGTTCAGCAGTTGCTCTTCGGAGATACGGCCTTCCAGGTAAGCGCGGGCATAGATGCCGGGCGAGACGTGACCCTGGATGTACAGGCAGTCGCCGCCGTGGTTTTCGTTTTCGGCGTGCCAGAAATGGTTGAAGCCGGCCGCAAACATATTGGCCAGCGAAGCGAAGGAGCCGATGTGGCCGCCCAGGTCACCACCTTCGGGGGGGTGAATGCGGTTGGCCTTGACCACCATGGCCATGGCGTTCCAGCGCATGTAGGCACGCAGGCGACCTTCGATTTCCAGGTTGCCGGGGCACTTTTCTTCCTGGTCGGCTTCGATGGTGTTCACATAGCCGGTGTTGGCCGAGAAAGGCATGTCCACGCTGTTCTGGCGAGCATGCTCAAGCAACTCTTCAATCAGCTTGTGGGCGTAGTCAGCGCCTTCGCGGTCGATCACGGCCGAGAGTGCGTCCATCCACTCACGGGATTCTTGTTGGTCCAGGCCGGCAGGCATACCAGCGCCTTGAGGGTCAGTCTGAGCTGTCATTTTGAGTGTCTCCTTCGAGAGGGGGTAGCTATCAGAGCGCTGCCAACATTTTCTGCACACCGCGCTGTACACAGCGGCAAAAAAACGTAAGCACGTTCTCAAAACCGAATCAGTGAGTGCGGCTCATCACGCGATGGTGGCAAGTGCCACACCGCGCGGAGCGCGGCACAGCCCCGTTCAGGCGCTCCCCGGATTAAACCGATTCACTGTCTCGATGCCGAGGGAGTTTCGCACATTTTTTTCCAATTTCAAATGGTGCTTCGTGATTTCACTATTTAAAAAATGCTGCAAATGCACATACAGTGAAGCACCCCAAAACAGTCGTCCACACGACAAAAATACTCGGATAAAGCACTCGGTCTCTCCCCTACACTGACGGGATGCAATCAAGCCCTTCGGAACTGGAAATAAAGGACGCGGAAAACGCGCAATCCGTTGCCTCGCCTGTGCGCTGGTGGCGCAGTTGGTGGCGTTCGCTGTCACCCACCCGTCAGGATCGTTATGCCGCACTGGCGCCGCTGGCATCGGTGCTGATGTTCATGGCTGCAATCATTGCGTCTTTCTGGTACTTGCGCACGGAAGAAGTGGACCGCGAGCAGGAAGCGCTGCGTCGTGACGTGGAATATGCGCAGCAGCGTGTGCGCCTGCGCCTGCTGGAGCGCCAGGAGCAATTGATGCGCATGGCCCGCGATGTGGGTACGCGCGATATGCGCAAGAGCGACTTCGACAGCCGCGCCGAAGCGCTGATCAGCCAGTACCCTGAACTGCAATCCATCACCTGGGTGGATGACAAGCGCCATATTCTGCAAAGCCAGGCCGCGCCCACCGTGGGCACCGATCAGCTGCGCGTGGTGGGTGAGGTGCTGCACAAGGGCGAGACCCTGCATGCCTTCCAGCAGGCGCGCGAGATGCTGCAGCCTATCTATGTACAGGAGAAGGCCACGCCCAATGAGCAGCCGCCGCTGCTGCAGTTGCATGTACCCATCAGCAACAACAGCCGCTATCAGGGTGAGTTGCTCGCCGAGTTCTCGGTGGACAGCCTGCTGCGCTATGGCACGCCCACCGAGGTCATGGCCCGCTATGCCATCACCATGCTCGACAGCCAGGGCCAGGTGCTGGCCGGCACGGCGCTGACGCCGCGCAAGACGCCCAGCGAATTGCTGCACTGGCGTGCCATTGCCAATGAATATGAGGTGCCCGTCTCGCCCGTGGGCATTTCGCTGATGCTGCGCGCGCAGGCTTACCGCACCTCGCTGGGCGTGGTGGGCAGCGGCCTGTTCTGGCTGGTGGGCACACTCTCGGCCATGACCGCCTGGCTGCTGCTGGCGACATGGCGCCACACACGCCGCCGCCAGCGCGCCCAGGAGGCGCTGGTCGCAGAGACCAACTTCCGCCGAGCCATGGAGAACTCCGTGCTGACTGGCATGCGGGCGCTGGACTTGCAAGGCCGCATTACCTACGTGAACGCCGCCTTCTGCCAGATGACGGGCTGGAGCGAGAAGGAGCTGGTCGGTCAGGTGCCGCCCTACTCCTACTGGCCGGACAATGATTACGACAATCTCCATTCGCAGCTGCGCGAGGAATTGTCGAGCAAGACCATCGTGGGCGGCTTTCAGGTGCGCGTGAAGCGCAAGAACGGCTCGCTGTTCGATGCGCGGCTGTATGTCTCGCCGCTGATCGATGCCCACGGTCAGCACACGGGCTGGATGTCGTCGATGACGGACATTACGGAGCCCAACCGCATCCGCGAACAGCTTTCTGCCTCTTATGAGCGCTTTACCATTGTTCTTGAAGCACTGGATGCTTCTGTTTCCGTAGCACCTTTGGGCAGTGCCGAGCTGCTGTTTGCCAACAAGCTTTACCGCCAGTGGTTTGGCTCCCACACCGAGGGGCATCTGCAACTGGTGGCACAGGCAGGCAAGCTGCCGATCCGCCACCAGCCCGAGGTCGAGGACGAGGACGGACTCATGGGCCTGCCCACGGACAGCCTGACCAGCGCGCGCAGTGAAAACGCCGAAATCTTTGTGCCCAGCCTGGGCAAGTGGCTGGAGGTACGCTCGCGCTACCTGAGCTGGGTGGACGGGCGTCTGGCGCAGATGGTGATCTCCACCGACATCACCCAGCGCCGCCTGGCCGAGGAGCAAGCCGCCGCCCAGGCCGAGAAAGCCCAGACCGCCAGCCGCCTCATCACCATGGGCGAGATGGCGTCCAGCGTGGCCCACGAGCTGAACCAGCCGCTGACCGCCATCAGCAACTACAGCTCCGGCATGCTCACGCGCCTGGCCAATGGCACACTGACTGAAGAGCAGATGAAGTTTGCGCTGGAGAAAACCGCCCACCAGGCCCAGCGCGCCGGGCAGATCATTCAGCGCATCCGCTCCTTCGTCAAAAAGAGTGAGCCCAACCGCACGCTGTCCCAGATCTCCGAGATGGTCAACGAAGCCTTGGAGCTGGCCGGCATCGAGTTGCGCCGCCGCAATGTGCAACTCTCGGCCCATGTGGCCGAGCGCATGCCGCCCATCATGGCGGATGCCATCCTGATCGAGCAGGTTCTCATCAATCTGATGAAAAACAGTGCTGAGTCGATTGATATGTCGGACCGCCCCGCCGGCCAGCGCAGTGTGGAGCTGCGCGTACGGCCACAACAGTTCGAAGGCCAGCAAGGTGTTGAATTCATGGTGGAAGACACCGGCAAGGGCCTGCCACCCGAGGTTCTGGAGCACTTGTTCGAGGCTTTCTTCTCGACCAAGAGCGAAGGCATGGGCATAGGTTTGAATCTATGCCGTTCAATTGTGGAGTCCCATCAAGGCCGAATGCGTGCCGAGAACCTCTACAATGGCCCAGAAGTCATTGGCTGCCGGTTCTCGTTCTGGCTGCCGCTGGCCACGGGTGTGGAGACGACAACACTCAACACGACAAGCGAACCCATAAAGAGGACGATTGCATGAGTTTGATACCCAAAAAAGGCACTGTTTACGTTGTTGACGACGACGAAGCCGTTCGCGATTCCCTGCAATGGCTGCTGGAAGGCAAGGACTACCGGGTGCGGTGCTTTGACTCCGCCGAGACCTTTTTGTCACGCTACGACCCCCGCGAAGTAGCCTGCCTGATCGTAGACATCCGCATGGGTGGCATGACCGGCCTGGAACTGCAGGACCGCCTGCTCGAGCGCAAGTCTCCCCTGCCCATCGTCTTCATCACCGGCCACGGCGATGTGCCCATGGCAGTGAACACCATGAAAAAAGGCGCGCTGGACTTTATCCAGAAGCCTTTCAACGAGGAAGAACTGGTCGGTCTGGTCGAGCGCATGCTGGACCACGCCCGAGAAGCTTTCGCCGGTCACCAGCAAGCGGCCAGCCGCGACGCGCTGCTGGCCAAGCTCACCGGCCGTGAAGCCCAGGTGCTCGAGCGCATCGTCGCCGGCCGCCTGAACAAGCAGATCGCCGACGACCTGGGCATCTCCATCAAGACTGTGGAAGCCCACCGCGCCAACATCATGGAAAAGCTCAACGCCAACACCGTGGCTGATCTGCTCAAGATTGCCCTGGGTCAAGGCCAGACCGCAGCCGCCGCCAAGGCCGCTGCTGCGCTGAACTGAGACGAACAACCGATACACACGCGATGGGAGGCCACTTCAATCGCGCGATAATTGAAGGAGCACTGGTCAGGGCCACGCCTTAGCCAACTCCTATTCTGATAGCTGCTAGTGCTTGTAAATCAAGGACTAGCAGCCTTTTTTATTGGTAATCCAGCAATGACAGCCCAAATCATCGACGGCAAAGCCCTCTCCGAACAACTGCGCAAGGAAGTCGCCACCCGCGCGGCAGCGCTCAAGGCCAAGGGCGTCACGCCCGGTCTGGCCGTGATTCTGGTGGGCGACAACCAGGCTTCCCAGGTCTATGTGCGCAACAAAGTCAAGGCCTGCGAAGACGTGGGCTTCCACTCGGTGCTGGAAAAGTACGACGCATCCATGACCGAAGCCGAGCTGCTGGCCCGCGTCGAAGCGTTGAACAACGACCCCAGCATCCACGGCATTCTGGTGCAACTGCCCCTGCCCAAGCACATCGACGACCACAAGGTCATCGAAACCATCTCCCCCGCCAAGGATGTGGACGGCTTTCACGTCGCCAGCGCTGGTGCGCTGATGGTGGGCGAAGTCGGCTTCAAGGCCTGCACGCCTTACGGCTGCATGAAGATGCTGGAATCGATTGGCATGAAGGACCTGCGCGGCAAGCACGCCGTGGTCATTGGCCGCTCCAACATCGTGGGCAAGCCCATGGCCATGATGCTGCTGGCCGCCAACGCCACCGTCACCGTCACGCACAGCGGCACGGCTGACCTGGCCGCCATGACGCGCCAGGCCGATGTGATCGTCGCCGCCGTGGGCAAAGTCAATGTGCTGACCGCCGATATGGTCAAGCCCGGTGCCGTGGTGATCGACGTGGGCATGAACCGCAATGCCGAAGGCAAGCTGTGCGGCGACGTGGACTACGCAGGCGTCAAGGAAGTCGCGGGCTACATCACCCCTGTGCCCGGTGGTGTTGGCCCCATGACGATTACCATGCTCTTGGTCAACACCATGGAATCTGCGGAACGCGCTGCGCGCTGACACCCCCTGAGGCGCTATTGCGCCTTCCCCCTCTCTGGCGCTACGCGCCGGAGGGGGACGACAACTCGGTGCGGGGCGGCCCTTCCTCGTTGTCTCTGGCTTGGTACTGCGCTTGTACTGACCGCAAGCTGACGCTATGAAGGCCATAGCATTTATTCCTCTGAGTACGCTTGATTTTCTAGACCTTGCCGGCACCTAATACAGCATGAGCAATCCACTTCTCGAATCGTCTTCCCTGCCCCTGTTTGACCGCATTCAGCCTGCGGATGTGGGCCCCGCCATCGATGTGCTGCTGGCACGCGCCAGCGAAGCACTGGAGAAGGTCGTCACACCCGAGTTCCCCGCACAGTGGGAAGCCATCTCGGCCGTGCTCGATGTCGCCACCGAGAAGCTGGGCACCGCCTGGGCTGCCGTCAACCACTTGAACAGCGTGGCCGATACGCCCGAGCTGCGCGCCGCCTATAACGAGGCGCTGCCGCGCGTGACCGAGTTCTGGACCAATCTGGGTGCCGACGAGCGCCTGTACGCCAAGTACAAGGCCATTGAGCCCGCCAGCCTCAACAAAGAACAGCGCGCCGCCTGGGACCACGCCATGCGCGGCTTTGTGCTCTCCGGGGCCGAACTGCAAGGTGCCGCCAAGGAACGCTTTGCCCAGATTCAGGCCCGCTCTGCCGAGCTGGCGCAAAAGTTCAGCGAAAACGCGCTGGACGCCACGGATGCTTTTGCCTACTACGCCCAGCTCGATGAACTCGAAGGCGTGCCAGCCGATGTAATTGCCGCCGCCAAGGCTGCTGCGGAAGCCGACGAAAAGCCCGGCTACAAGCTCACGCTCAAGATGCCTTGCTATCTGCCCGTGATGCAGTTTGCCAAGAGCAGCGCGCTGCGTGAAAAGCTCTATCACGCCTATGTGACCCGTGCCTCCGACCAGGCCGAGGGCGACGCTGCCAAGTTCGACAACACGGCTGTGATGAAGGAAATTCTGGCGCTGCGCCAGGAAGAATCGCAGCTGCTGGGCTACAAGAACTTTGGCGAAGTTTCGGTCGTGACCAAAATGGCCAAGTCCCCCAAGGAAGTCATAGACTTTCTGCGTGAACTGGGCCAGCGCGCGCGCCCCTACGCCGAAAAAGACGTGGCCGACCTGCGCGCCTTTGCCAAGGCCGAGCTGGGCATTGCCGAGCCCCAGCCCTGGGACTGGGCCTTTATCGGCGAAAAGCTCAAGGAAGCCCGCTACTCCTTCAGCGAGCAGGAACTCAAGCAATACTTCCCAGCGCCCAAGGTGCTGGCCGGTCTGTTCAAGATTGTCGAGACCCTGTTTGAAGTAGCGATCCGCCGCGACGAAGCACCGGTGTGGAACCCCTGCGTGGAGTTCTACCGCATTGAGCGTGCCGGTCAGTTGGTCGGCCAGTTCTATCTGGACCCGCAGGCCCGCAAAGGCAAGCGCGGCGGTGCCTGGATGGACGATGTGCGCACCCGCTGGCTGCGCCCCGACACCCATCAGCTGCAAACGCCTGTGGCCCATCTGGTCTGCAACTTTGCAGCCGGTGTGGACGGCAAGCCTGCGCTGCTCACGCATGACGACGTGATCACCCTCTTCCACGAAACCGGCCACGGCCTGCACCACATGCTCACGCAAGTCAGCGAGCGCGATGTCTCTGGCATTGCTGGTGTGGAATGGGATGCCGTGGAGCTGCCCAGCCAGTTCATGGAAAACTTCTGCTGGGAGTGGGATGTGCTCAAGCACATGACCGCCCATGTCGACACCGGCGAGGCTCTGCCCCGCACGCTGTACGACAAGATGATTGCGGCCAAGAACTTCCAGTCCGGCATGCAGACGCTGCGCCAGATCGAGTTCGCGCTATTCGACATGCTGCTGCACACCGAGCACAACCCGGCAGATGACTTCATGCCGCTGCTGAAAAAAGTGCGCAGTGAAGTGGCTGTGCTGCCCTCGCCCGCCTACAACCGCATGGCCCATACCTTCAGTCATATCTTTGCGGGTGGCTATGCCGCTGGTTACTACAGCTACAAATGGGCCGAGGTGCTGAGCGCCGACGCCTATGCCGCGTTTGAAGAAACCGCGCTGCCCGACGGTTCGCCCAACCCCGAGACTGGCCGCAAATACCGCCAATCGATTCTGGAAGCCGGTGGCAGCCGCCCCGCGATGGAGTCCTTCAAGGCCTTCCGTGGCCGCGAGCCGCAGATTGATGCGCTGCTGCGCCATCAGGGCATGGCGCAAGCGGCCTGATCTGGACCTCCCCCTGCACAACGCCCCGGCCTACCGGGGCCTTTTTCATGGAGCTGACAGGCTCAGCGCGACTGTCAGCCAGTCTGGCATTTACCGTGTCACCAGCGCTTGCTTCACGTTATGCTCGCTCACTATCGACCGTAGCCTCACACTGACTTCATGCCCAGCCGCACCCCAACCCCTCAGCGCCCCACTCAACTGCCATGGATCGCCGCATTGCTGCTGGCTTGCGCTGGCCTTGCCGCCCCGCTGGCACAGGCCCAGGGCGTGTACCGCATTGTCGGGCCTGATGGACGGGTGACCTTCTCGGACCGCCCCCAACCCGGCAGCGCTCAACCCAAGGCCGAAGCCGCGCAGGCAAGCTCCAGCACGGCTAATACCAGCAATGCCCAACTGCCTTATGCGCTGCGCCAGACGGCAGACCGCTACCCCGTCACCCTCTATTCAAGCAAGGACTGCGAGCCCTGCGAAGAAGCCCGCAACTATCTGCGCGGGCGTGGCATCCCGTTCAGCGAGCGCACGGTGGAGACCGCTGCCGATCTCACGGCATTCAAAAAGCTCAGCGGCCAGGACATCCTGCCCTTTGCCACCATCGGCAGCCAGCACCTCAAGGGCTTTGCCGCCGATAGCTGGACGCAGTATCTGAATGCGGCGGGCTATCCCGCGCAATCGGCCCTGCCTGCCAATTACCGCCCACCCGCAGCGCGCCCGCTGACCACGCCAGCACCCGCCGAAAAGGCCAAGCCGGCCGAGCCTGCGGAACGTGCAGCGCCTGCGCCCGCCCGAACCACGCCAGCCCCCGGCACGCCAACCCCCAACAACCCCGCCGGTCTGCGCTTCTAGGCCCCCATGATCACCGCACCGCGATTCAAAACTGCCGTGCTGGTGATCGTGCCGGTACTGCTGACCTGCTGGTCCATCGCCGACGCTGGCCTGCGCAGCAACTTGAACCGGCTTGGCTATGAACTTTTTGTCGGAATGTTCTTCACGGCTTACGGACTGCTGCTGGGGATCGGTGAACTCACCCCTTATTTGCGAAAATGGATTGAAATTAGCTTTTAGCCTATATAAATCATAGGCAATCAGCTATCAATAAAGAAGCATCCACAAAAAAGCCGCCTGCAATGCAAGGCGGCTTTTTTGTATCTGAAAGGACTGACTAGCAGTCCTTCAGGTTTGCTGATCAGTATTCCAGCGTCTTCACACCTTGGGCCGTACCCAGCAGGCAGACAGCGGCCTTCTGGTGTGCAAACACGCCCACCGTGACCACGCCAGGCCATTGGTTGACTTCGGACTCAAAAGCCAGCGGGTCGGCAATCTTGAGGCCTCGCACATCCAGAATCTGCTGGCCGTTATCGGTGATCAGCGGCGCGCCATCCTTCATGCGGATCTGCGCGCTCACGCCAGCGCCCATGGCTTCAAAGCGGCGCGCAATCTGGCCTGCAGACATGGGAATCACTTCCACGGGCAGCGGGAAGTTGCCCAGCACATCCACCAGCTTGGATTCATCAGCAATGCAGACAAAGCGGTCGGCCAGAGCCGCCACAATCTTTTCACGCGTCAGCGCCGCGCCGCCGCCCTTGACCATATGGCCCTTGCCATCGATCTCGTCCGCACCGTCGATATACACGGCCAGACGCTTGACTTCGTTGGCATCAAACACGGTGATGCCCAGGGCCTTCAGGCGCTCTGTGCTGGCGACCGAGCTGGACACCGCGCCGGGAATCTGGTCCTTGATGGTGGCCAGAGCGTCGATGAATTTGTTGACCGTGGAGCCTGTGCCCACGCCCACAATTTCACCGGCTACCACATATTTCAGGGCAGCTTGTCCGACCAAAGTTTTCAGTTCATCTTGAGTAAGAGGTGCAGCAGATGTCGTCATGAGGGAAAATCCAGAGAATCCTGCGATTATCTCCATGTCTCTTATTCCTTACTCCCTGACCCGTCCTATTCTCTTCGGCATGGACCCCGAAGCCGCCCACGACTTCACCATGAATCTCATGGCCAAGGGTCAGAACACGCCGCTGCAGTGCGCCTGGTCGCGCACCATGGTGAATGACCCCATCGAGCTGGCAGGGCTGAAGTTCCCTAACCGCGTGGGCATGGCCGCAGGTCTGGATAAGAACGCCCGCTGCATCGACGCGCTGGCCGCCATGGGTTTTGGCTTTGTGGAAGTGGGCACGGTCACGCCCAAACCTCAGCCTGGCAACCCCAAGCCCCGCATGTTCCGCATTCCCGAAAAGAACGCGCTGATCAATCGCCTGGGCTTCAACAACGAAGGCTTGGATGCGTTTCTGGCCAATGTGCGCCGCTCGCAGGTGCGCGCCAAGGGTGGCGCCATGCTGCTGGGTCTCAATATTGGCAAGAACGCCACCACGCCGATTGAAGAAGCCACCAGCGACTACATCAAGGCGCTGGACGGCGTCTATCCCCACGCCGACTATGTGACGGTGAACATCAGCTCCCCCAACACCAAGAACCTGCGCGCGCTGCAAAGCGATGAAGCGCTGGATGCGCTGTTAGGCGCGATTGCCGACCGCCGCGAGCAACTGGCCACGCAACACGGCAAGCGCACGCCCGTGTTTGTGAAGATCGCCCCCGATCTGGACGAAGAGCAAGTGGGCGTCATTGCGGCCACGCTGCAACGCCACGCCATGGACGGCGTGATCGCCACCAACACCACCATCAGCCGCGAAGCCGTCAAGGGCCTGCAACATGCCGAGGAAACCGGTGGTCTGTCCGGCGCGCCCGTGCTGGAAGCCAGCAACCAGATCATCCGGCAGCTGCGCTCGGCCCTGGGCAGCCGCTACCCCATCATTGGCGTGGGCGGCATCATGAGCGGCGCGGATGCCGTGAGCAAAATTCGCGCAGGAGCAGACGTGGTGCAGATCTACAGCGGCCTGATCTATCGCGGCCCTGATCTGGTCAGCGAAGCCGCGCAGGCCATTGCCCATATGCATTGACCCTGCATCCGGCAGATTTCTACTGCGAAAAGCTGCCGAATCTACCTACCAGTACTGCCCGCAGCTCCGCTCCTAAAAAAGAAGCAGCCTGTCCATATGATGTATGGACAGGCTGCTTTTTTGATTAAAACCGATGGCTGGTTTGGTGAAATACCTCAGCGATTGCGCTGCTGCTGGAATTTCACAATCCAGGGTATGGCAACGCCGCCCCAGCGCATCAGCTTGCGTGGGCCCAGCACCATCAGCAAAGCACCCGCCGCAGCGGTTGCCACCGGGTGCAGCCGCACAAAGGCCATCAGACGCAGCGGCAAAGGATCGTCCGCCAGCACCTGCTGCTCGCCCTTGGTCTGACGCAAGGCCTGAGCCTGCGCCTGGGCAGCATTCTTGGCCTTGAGTCGATCACGCTGACGCGCAATCTTGGCCAGAACCTGTTTTTGCTCGGGCGTGGCGGCCTCCCACAGCTTCACATCCAGCCCCTTGGGCTGGGGCAGCTCCTGGTCCAGCGACCGTCGTTCGGAAGCTTCAAGCGACATGCTAGATTTTCCTCCTGACAGCCTTCCAGTCGGCCTTGAGTTCGTGACGTGTGAGGCGGAACGGATCGGACAGCTCCTTGACGGCTGAAAGCAGGCGCCAAACGCTCAGCGCCCAGATCAAGCTCCAACCCGCCACCAGCCCCCAAACCACGGGGATGCGCTGGGGCGTGTCCCAGAACTGCACAACCAGCGCCATCGTCAGCACCAGCAGCACCACCACGGTCAACGCCCCCAGCACAATGCCCAGCACCAGCAAAGTCTTGATGCTTTGCTTGTGCTGATGCCATTCCAGCTGCGCCAGCTCTGCCCGGTCTTCCGCCGCCATGGCGGTCTCGTTCAGCGTGGCGCGCCAGCGCGCAATCAGCACATCCAGGCCAAGAAGTGAAATCAGATTCACAGGCTGTTGTCCTGATCAGTGGCTGCGATCAACGGCGGCCCAGCATGAAGCCCAGCAGCGCGCCTACAGCCAGTGCGGCGCCAGCAACGCGCCAGGGTTCGTCGTGGGCATAACGGTCAGCCACATCGGCGGCTTCACGGGCCTGGCGAGCGGCATCCTGCGCAGCGCGAACAGCCGATTCGCGCACATGGTTCATGCCGTCATCGATGCGCTGGCGCAGTGCGCTGATTTCAGGCACTTTATCCAGCTCGCGAGCAGACAACAGACCGCGCAAGTCGCCCACCAGCTTTTCCAGATCTTCTTGAGCATTGGAAGCGGCGTCGGAAATAGAACGTGGCATATCGAACCTTTCTAGGATGGGTGTTGCAATATCGAACGTGGCTTGCAGCAAGCTGCAGCTGCGTTGACAGCTGTCAGAGACCAGACCATAAAGTCTGTGTAACTCTTGCACAGCATGCAAGCATCTTACCGAAAAGCCACAGGCTGCGAGCGCCCGTCATACCCGCGCGTTTGTCGGACAGCGGCGGTACTGCCTTAAATCAAAAAGCGAAGCAGCTACCTCAAGCAGCAAGCCCATTGGCAACATACTCGGCAATGGCCAACGAGCTGGTCAGGCCCGGAGACTCAATACCGAATAGCTGCACTACGCCCGGCACGCCATGATCGGCAGGCATATCGATCACAAAATCCGCGGACGCCTCGCCGGGCCCGCTGATCTTGGGGCGAATACCTGCATAACCTGGGGCCAGCGACTCGTCCTTGAGCGCGGGCCAGTACTTGCGAATCTCGTCATAGAACTTTAGCGAACGCGCAGGGTCCACCTGCAAGTCGAACTCGTTGTCTACCCACTGCACATCGGGGCCGAACTTGGCCTGGCCGCCCATGTCCAGTGTCAGATGCACGCCCAACCCGGCTTCCTCAGGCACGGGGTAGATCAGATGCGAAAACGGGGCCTTGCCCGTCAGCGTGAAATAGTTGCCCTTGGCATAAAAGGCCTTGGGCACGCGCTGCTGCGGGAAGCCTTCAAAACTCGCGCCCAGGCCGGGAGCCTGCAAACCTGCTGCATTGACCACCAGTTGCGCATGCAACTGCATGCCGTCGGCCATAGAAAGCTCCACCCCATCGGCCACCACCTTGGCGGATTGCACCCTGGCGTGGAAGACCACCATGCCTCCCGCGTTCTCCAGATCTCCCTGCATGGCGAGCATGAGGCCATGGCTGTCCACAATACCGGTGCTTGGCGAATGCAGCGCAGCCACGCATTGCAGCGCAGGCTCCATCTGTTGTGCCTCTTGCGCAGTCAGCAGGCGCATATCGTCCACACCATTGGCGAGAGCCTTGGCCTTGATCGCCTCCAACTGCGCGGCCTGTGCTTCGCTGGTCGCCACAATCAGTTTGCCGCAGCGGCGATGCGAGATGCCGCGCTCTGCACAATACGCATAAAGCAGTTCCTTGCCGCGCACGCAGAGCTGGGCCTTGAGCGATCCTTTAGCGTAGTAAATGCCCGCGTGAATGACTTCGCTGTTGCGCGCGCTGGTGCTGGTGCCAATGGCGTCCTCCGCCTCCAGCACCAACACCTCACGCCCACGCAGCGCCAGGGCTCGCGCCACAGCCAGCCCCACCACACCTGCACCAATCACCACGCAATCCACACGCTCAGTCATATCCAGCCCACGGCATTTAAAGCAAAAAGGGCAATATGCCACAGCCCAGGAGGGCTGCCATTCAGCAGAACAACGTACATGGATTGAAAAACAAAACGCCCGGCAGCAAGCTACCGGGCGTTTGATTCATTCAGGCTGGTGGCTATTTGAGCTTTACACAGCCTTCAGGCTTGGTGTGGATGCTGCCCACCAGCATTTGTGTGTCGTAAATCAGCTTGAGCTGACACACGACATTGGAACTGGGCGAATGCAGCAGATAGTCCCACTCCCGTGCGCCAAAACCTTCGGAGTAATGCGGCGTGCCAATCAGCTCGTAAACCTGCGTTTTGGTCAGGCCTGTGCGCAGCTTGCCCAGATTTTCACTGTTGGGGTGGCTGCCCTCGGGCTGCTTGGCGTCCTTAGTGGGGTCAGGGAAGATGACTTCCCTGGCCTGGCCCTGGTCATTGACTTCTTTGCTGATGGTACTGGCACAACCCGCCATCAGCACCACAGCAGCAACTGCCGTGGCTGCAACTGCAAGACTGGATACACGCTTTGCGTTGTTTGTCATAGTGATCTCCCTCTTACCACTGATAGCCAGCACCAACCGAGACACCCACCTGACCACGGGTATTGGCCGAGCCAGTGAACTTCGTCACCCAGCGGCCATTGTCCGAGATACGCGACATGCCAACGGCCATGGCAGACTCACCGCGATACGTCGCCGCGCCCGCAGCCAGCATGCTCTTGCCCGGCAGATAGGCCTGAGGCATGCCTGCCATGGCCATCGCACCGGCAGTACCGGCATTGGCTTCGCGGCGGTTCTGGTTGATCTGGTTCTGGATGTTGCCAAACTGGTTGTTGATGGTGGTACCCATCTGGTTCAACTGGTTCAGATTGACAGCATCCGTGCCCTGCGTGCCAGGCGCCACATTGGTGATCTGGCGCTCAGCCCCTGCCGAGCCCACCGACACCACATTGCTGCGGCCAGCATCGTTGGAGTTATTGCCAATCGCCACAGAACCCGAGCCTGTTGCCATGGCCCCCTGACCCAGCGCCGTAGCCCCATTGCCGGATGCAGTGGAACCCTGGCCCATGGCAACTGAGTTGTTGCCAGAAGCCACGGACCCATTGCCCATCGCCGTGGAGTTGTCGCCGCTGGCCACAGAACTGCTGCCTGCCGCCAGAGACTCCTTGCCTGTTGGCGAGGGGGGCGTAAAGGTCGCCACATTGCCGTCAATCCACTTGTTGCCGTCGCCGCCAGTGCCCGGCTTACCCTCGGGGCCTGCAGGGCCGGGATCACCCTTGGGGCCTTCTGGGCCCTGGGGTCCAGGCGTCAGTTGGATATTGTCGATACGGTCATTGAGCCCCTGAGCCACCGCAAACAGCTGGCTACCGTTGATGGCATCCGTGCTGGTGGCGGTGATGGCACCGGGAGCGACGTTCACGATCTGGCGCGTGCCGCCGCCGCTTCCCACGCTGACCACGCCCACCACATTGCTGGCACCGGCAAAGTTCAACGTGGTCGATGGGATCAGCGTGTTATCCGTCGCAATCGCCACTGCAGCCTTGGTCTGCGAGCCGCTACCCAGAGCGACACTATTGGCGTCCGCAGCCGTCGCACCCTTGCCGATGGCGACTGCGTTGGCGGCAGAGGCCTTGGCCTCACCTACCGCGATCGCATCATCACTGGTTGCACTCGCACCCACACCAGCCGCCAGCGCATTCACACCGGTCGCACCGTCATTCTTGTAGTTAGCGGCTGTCGCATCCTTGTTGTTGACGCTGTAGAAATGGGTGCCACCACCTGCAGTAGCGGCCTGCAGTTGAGACACGTTGACGGCATCGGTCGCTTCAGTTCCTGCGGCCACATTGGTGATCTTGTTGCCACCGTTGTTCAGGCCTGTGGAAGTCAGGGTCACCGTGCTTCCGGTAAAGCTGACACCCGCGTTGTTGATCACAGTTCCGCCAGTAGTGACGCTGCTCACATTCAGATTCGGGTTCAGCTTGATGTTCACATCCGAGCCATTGGAGTTGGCCGCATGGCTCACGCTGACGTTGCTGTCGCCATTGAAGGTCACCGTGCCGCCGGGTGCAATATTGGTCGCAGCGGGGTTTCCACTGGAGGCCACATTCCAGCCCTTGTTGAGCGTCTGGTTGACCAGGCTCAGTTGCTCTTCCGTCGCGGCGCGACCTGCCGTGCCAAAGCCCGCACCCGTCAACGTCTTATTGGTCAGACCGGTCACATCACCGGCCGCACCATTGACGGTCACGGGGTTGGCACCGCCCTGCCCCACGATGACGGAGCCAGGATTGATCACCGTGCTCACCGACCCGTTGCTGACGCTGGCGGTGCCGGCACCCAGGGTGCTGACATTGCTGCCATTGGTCACCGTAGTCCCTGCGGCGGTCGACGCTGTGGTGCTGGTGCCGTCGGTCACGCTGGTGCCTGCCGAAGTCAACTGGCTCACGTTCGTGCCATTGGTCACGGCCACTCCGCTGTTGTTCACCACCGTGTTGCCGGTCGTGACGCTGCCTGCATTAGTCAGGTCGATATTGTTGGCCAAGCCCACCTTGATATCGGTACCGTTGCGGGTCACCGCCAGATTGCTGTTGGTTGCGCTGAAGTCCACCTTGCCGCCAGGAGCGACATTGGCACCAGTCACTTCACCATTGGCTGCCACGTTCCAACCCTTGCCAGCGGTTTGATTGACCAGACTCAGTTGCTCTTCCGTCGCTGCACGGCCTGCCGTGCCAAAGCCCGCACCCGTCAACGTTTTGTTGGTCAGTCCGGTCACATCACCGGCCGCACCATTGACGGTCACGGGGTTGGCACCGCCCTGCCCCACGATGACGGAGCCAGGATTGATCACCGTGCTCACCGACCCGTTGCTGACGCTGGCGGTGCCGGCACCCAGGGTGCTGACATTGCTGCCATTGGTCACCGTAGTCCCTGCGGCGGTCGACGCTGTGGTGCTGGTGCCGTCGGTCACGCTGGTGCCTGCCGAAGTCAACTGGCTCACGTTCGTGCCATTGGTCACGGCCACTCCACTGTTGTTCACCACCGTATTGCCGGTCGTGACGCTGCCTGCATTGGTCAGGTCGATATTGTTGGCCAAGCCCACCTTGATATCGGTACCGTTGCGGGTCACCGCCAGATTGCTGTTGGTCGCGCTGAAGTCCACCTTGCCGCCGGGAGCGACATTCGCGCCAGTGGCTTCACCGTTGGCCGCCACGTTCCAGCCCTTGTTGGCGGTCTGGTTGACCACACTCAATTGCTCTTCGGTCGCCGCACGGCCAGCTGTAGCAAAACCTGCGCCCGTCAACGTTTTGTTGGTCAGTCCGGTCACATCACCGGCCGCACCATTGACGGTCACGGGGTTGGCGCCGCCCTGACCCACAATGACGGAGCCAGGGTTGATCACCGTGCTCACCGACCCGTTGCTGACGCTGGCGGTGCCGGCGCCCAATGTGCTGACATTGCTGCCATTGGTCACCGTAGTCCCTGCGGCGGTCGACGCTGTGGTGCTGGTGCCGTCAGTCACGCTGGTGCCAGCCGAAGTCAGCTGGCTCACGTTTGTACCATTGGTCACGGTCGTGCCGCTGTTGTTGACCACTGTGTTGCCAGTGGTCAGGCTGCCAGCGTTAGTCAAGTCCACATTGTTGGCAAGACCAATCTTGATGTCCGTGCCAGTCGTGCCGCCACGGGTGACGGTTAGATTGCTGTTGGTGGGACTGAAGTCCACCTTGCCGCCCGGAGCGACATTGGCGCCGGTCGCCTCGCCATTGGCCGCCACGTTCCAGCCAGCAGATGCCTTGCTCTCCACCCCCTTCAACTGGGCGACGTTGACGGCATCGCTATCCGCTGTACCGGCTGCGACAGCATTGATCTGGCGGAACTTGCCATTGGCTGCATCGCCGACAGATACCGCTGCCAACGTGCCTTGGGTGGCGTTGATGGCTGCCGTCTGTGCAGCATTGGCCCCAGTTGGAACATAGCCTGCCTGACCTGCGGCGGTAGCCGCCACAGAGCCGGAGCCCACCGCAACGCCGTCAGCGATATTGACCTGCGCGTTGGTACCCAGTGCCGTAGCCCCTGAAAAATCAGCCTTGGCGTTCTGCCCTAAGGCGGAACCCGCCACGATACCGGCAGTCGTCGTGCCACCCATATAAGTAGCGACTGCACCGTCACCAATAGCTGTACCGCCATTGCCAGCCTGAGCTGCTGCGCCATAGGCTACAGAGCCAGTGGCAATCGCATTGCGACCAATCGCAATGCTGTTGGGGCCAAGCGCTTGAGCATTCGAGCCCACCGCAACAGCACCGCTGACGACTTTGGTGTCATTACCGACAGCTACGGCATCCGAGGCATTGGCTGTATCTGCGAATTTAATACGGTCGCCCAGCAAAATGCTATTGGCGGCTGTAGTTGAACCGCTACCAATGACCTGATTATTGCCCAAAGCCAATATATTGCTTGCGTTGTTAATCGTAGAACTGTTGCCTGCGGTGAATACATTGGTAGTTTTTGCCACCGTATTATCAGCACCAGCAATAAACGAATTCTTGGTATCACTAACCGCAAGATTAAAGCCCTGCGCAGAAACCTTATCAGCATTGTTTACGGTGCTGCGCATACCCACCACCAAGGTATTATTAGCAGTATCTACGGTATTACCTGCACCAATAACACCCACTTGCCCCAATTGTGTCTTTGGATCCTTTACCAAGTCTGCAATCGTGCTTGAATTACCATCAATCACACCTGACAGGTTAATCTGTCCGTTGTATGAATTTTTAATGGTATTTCCATAGCCGTTCACCATCACCCCATTGCTTTCCTGCACATTATTGGCAGAGCCGAATACGGAAACAGCGACACTGTTGTATTGATTTTGAGATGTGTTATTACCAATGGTGTTATAGGCACCCAGCATGCTCGAAAATGCGCCTTGAGCTGCAAATTTACCAAACCCAAAAACACCACCACTTGTGACATTTTGGTTAATAATCAATTGACTGTGATTACCCATCACCGTCGTATAAAGACCCTGAGACACAGCCTCAGTACCAATCAAAGTAGTGCCGCGGCGGAATGCGCCAGTATGGTTGCTTTGCGCTCTTACGGTTGAATAACCGATTTGAATGGATTCAACACCCGTGTATGCATTCTTACCGATTGCGACCGTATTATCCTGCGTACCATCTGCGGCATAACCCAAAGCAACACTACCATTTCCTGCTGCAGAGTACGTACCCATGGAAATGGAGTCTGCACCAAAGGCACGTGCACCTGCACCAATAGCCACGGCGCGAACACCTGCGGTAGTCACCGCAGCCGCCTGCTGGGTGCCAATGGCGACACCACCGTCGGCCGCAACGGTCCGGTCACCAACAGCCACGCTGCTGCCGCCGTAAGCGTTGCTGCGATTACCAATTGCAGTAGCACTGTTACCCGCAGCAACGGCACCATTACCAACCGCAGTGCCGCCATTGCCTGCTTGTGATGCCTGCCCCAGCGCCACAGCGCCCGTGCCATTGGCGACAGCATTCTTGCCAACGGCAATGCTGCTGACACTAAACGCCTGAGCACCAGTTCCAAACGCAATACTGTCTGCACCAGAGGCCTTGACGGCGCCGCCTATCATTACGGCATTCGCACCCAGCGACGAGACTGCAGTGGTCAGTGCACCAAAATCAGGCACGCCAGGGTTATCAGGATCCATGCCTACATTGACGATTGCATATGCCCCGTTGGGCATGGCCACCGTGCAGGAATACCCAGTTGTGGCGGTCGCTGGAGCGACATTAGTGGGACTGGAGCCAGTGTTGGGGCTACATACAGTACCTTGCGTATCGGAGGTACTGCCTTGTCCTAAGTAGGTATTTTGCGCAAAGGCTGCTCCGGCCTGCAGCATCAGCCCCACCCCCAGAGCTACAGCCCCCGTCATGACCGCGGAGCTGGATTTTTTGCCCCGTGCGGTTGTAATTTCCGAGGCGGCCACCCAAGCCCCCAAAGACTCGTTCCAGATCGTGCGATAGCTGCGATTCATGATCGATTTCCTCCTTTTCCCTCCGGGGCCAACCAGAAGGCTTTGTTTCTTGAATCCGATCAATGGGTTAGCCATAGATCGAACAACATGAAGACCATTCTGCAATTGTCAGAAACTATCGCCAGAGGGTAAAGGTCATGAAATCTTGTGAGTCAAATCTTACAAATTGATCCTTTTTGCAAATCGATAGATTTTTTCTTACAGCGAACAAGCTAGATCTCTGAAATTCCCCTCTTGAACCGCTGTAAAAAGCCTCGAGCAATCCAAGTTGTGACTAAGCATTTGAAGGACTGATACCTACCCTTTTCTAGGTATTTACGATGTGTTGTTTTCAGACACTCCAGGGCGACATTGGGTGAATTCGAGGCATACAGAATTGGCGCCAAGCGCGCAATCCCTCAAATTTGGTATGTGTTGCCGAGACCGCAACATGCCCAGAACTCGCGACACGGCGCGGTGAGCCCGCATGTTTCGCCAAGAAGGCGAAGAACCGCAGGCAGTTTTGCGCGCTGCGAACACAATTCTTAACTTTGGCTTAATGCGACCCGAGCATTCTTGGGCCGGAGACGACTGATGCTCGCGCGGTGTAGAGGAAAGCCAAGGCGCAAGGCCTTGCAGTTGACGCAAATCAAGTCGCAGGCGCACCCCCTTCAATATATTTTTTTGCACATTAAATGTATTTATTTAATACATAAATTTGCATAAAGCACTCATGATTTTTTGGGTGCTTGCGATATTGAAAGGAAGGGCCATGCCGCTTCACCCGCAAGACCAAGCCGACTGCCGCTGTGCGGACTCTGTCGCTGACACGCAGCGCTGCTGCAGCCAGACTCCTGCCACGCTGGCGCTCTCTTCAAACGATTCGCCGTCTTTGCCATTGCCGGCCAAGCGCGGCTTTTTGCAGGGTTTGATTGCTGCGGCCATGGCGGCCGTGGCCGCCCCTGCAGCTGCCGCATTGCCCGGCGCGAGCGGATTTCAGCCACCGCGCCGCCCCGGTATGGCTGGCAAGCGCTTTGGCATGCTGGTCGATATGCGCAAATGCATTGGCTGCCAGGCCTGTACGGTGAGTTGCTCGGTCGAGAACCAACCGCCGATTGGGCAGTTCCGCACCACGGTGCTGCAGTACGAAGTCGACCAGCCCGGCGAAACCCTGCCCGCCATGGTCAGCCTGCCGCGACTGTGCAACCACTGTGATGAGCCGCCCTGCGTGCCGGTCTGCCCCGTGCAGGCTACGTTTCAGCGCAGCGACGGCATTGTGCTGGTCGATAACGAGCGCTGCGTGGGCTGCGGCTACTGCGTGCAGGCCTGCCCGTATGACGCGCGCTTTATCAACCACGAGACGCAGACCGCCGACAAATGCACCTTTTGTGAGCACCGCCTGGAAGCCGGCCTGCTGCCCGCCTGTGTGGAAAGCTGTGTGGGCGGCGCGCGCGTGATTGGTGACTTGAATGATGCGGACAGCGAGATCAACCACCGAATTGCAGCCCACAAGGACGAGATCAAGGTCCTCAAGCCCGGCATGAAGACCAAGCCCCATGTGTTCTACATCGGCTTGCCTGATGAATTCGTCAACGGTGTGGATGGTCAGGCGACCGTGCGCCTGGTCGCCGAGCATCTGTGAAAGGAGTCCCGCCATGCAAATCATCGAACTCCTGACCCCTTCCTACGAAGCCGCCTGGCTGCCCTGGGCCGTGCAGTATTTCTTTCTGGTTGGCATTGCCACCGGCGCGGCTTTGCTCACATCGGCCTGCGCCTTTGGCCCGGCCCATAGCCTGCGCCAGCGCCTGCTGCCCACGGCGGTGCTGGTGCTGGCGATGAGCGCCGTTGCCGCGCCTGTGGCCCTGCTGGCGGACTTGCACCAGCCCGCGCGCTTCTGGCATTTTTATGCGCACCTCACACCCTGGTCGTGGATGAGCCTGGGCGCGGTGCTAATGCCGACCTTTGTCACGCTGTGCCTGCTGATGTGCGCGCTGTGGTGGCTGGGCAAGCCGGGGCTGATGCGCGCTCTTGCGCCGCTGCTGGTGCTGTCCACGCTCTCCATCGTGGTCTATACGGGCGCGGAAATCATGGTCGTGCGCTCGCGCCCGCTGTGGAACACGCTGTGGGTGCCCATCAATCTGGCGCTCAGCGGCTGGCTGGCAACCGTGGGCATGGGCTTTGTGCTGTACCGCTTTCTGCCCAAGACTTTGCAGCCTGATGCCGAGGCTCTGCACGCCCTGCGCAATCTGGGCCTGTGGCTGGCAACGGCACTGGTCACCAGCGCGCTGACCTGGGGTGTTTACGGCCTTAGCGGCCAGAGCCCCTCGTTTGATCTGGCCTTGCGCCTGTTCCGCGAATTCCCCGTCTGGCGCTTGTCCATGCTCGGCTCTGCCGTGTTGGGCGCGGCGGTGGTGATTGCGCTGCTGCGTGGTGAGCGCCGCCTGGGTGCCAAGGGCTACACGCTAGTGCTGGGCATCGGCTTGGCCGCCAGCGCCTGGGCCTTCCGCTGGGCGCTATTCATGGGCGTGCAAGGCGTGCCCAAGTTTGGCGCGGGGCTGTATCTGTACAGCATGCCGCTGGGCGGCGATGGCCTGCTGGGCATGGTGGGCGTGGCGGGACTGTGCGTGGCACTGGTGGCGATGGCGACCTGGGCGCTGGAGCTGTTCCCGGCCCGCAAGCCTGCTTTGAGTGCTTAGAACTGCATTTTTAAGCCAAATCGACCTCTAGTCCTTACAACATATGCGCAAGCAGCTATTTATTTGATAGTTGCAGCTGCTGCGCTGGCTTCTCTTTTCGACCATGACAGACAAGAAACTCTCCCCTGAACAATCTCAAGACGCTGACGTGGCCCGCCGCCGCATGCTGCTGCGCGGCGGCGCAGTCGCCGGTGGCCTGGCCGCCTTTGCTGCAGGCTATGGCGAAACAGTCGCCAAAGGCGCCAAGGGCTTGATCACCGGTACCTCCGGCAAGACCACGAAAAGCGCCACGCGCGGCAATTCGCTGACGCCCGAGTTCCGCATCGACCCCGCCACTGGCCAGCTGACGACCCAGCCCGGCCAGGTGGTCAGTCCCTCGTCGTGCCTGGGTTGCTGGACGCAGTGCGGCGTGCGCCTGCGTGTCGATACCGCAGATAACCAGATCATCCGCATCGCAGGCAACCCCTACCACCCGCTGGCCACAACCAACCCCGCGCCCATGGAAACACCGGTGCGCGAGGTCTATGCCATGCTCGGCGGCGACAACGGTCTGGAAGGCCGCGCCACCAGCTGCGCGCGCGGCTCCGCCATGCTGGAGCACCAGAAGGCCCCGCACCGCGTGCTCAAGCCTTTGAAGCGCGTGGGCCCGCGCGGCTCCGGCCAGTGGAAGACGATTTCGCTCGAAGAGCTGGTCCAAGAGATTTGCGAAGGCGGCAATCTGTTTGGCGAAGGCCATGTCGAAGGCCTGGCCGCCATCCGCGATGTGAACACGCTGATTGACCCGGCCAACCCCGAATACGGCCCCAAGGCCAACCAATTGCTGGTGACCGAGGCCGCCAACGAAGGCCGCACGCCGCTGGTCAACCGCTTTGCCAAGCAGGCGTTTGGCACCATCAACGTCAGCAACCACGGCTCTTACTGCGGCCAGACCTACCGCGTGGGCACCGGCGCGGCGCTGGGCGATATGGCGGGCATGCCGCACGGCAAGCCAGATTGGAAAAACTCGCGCTTTGGCCTGTTTATCGGCACCTCGCCCGCGCAGTCGGGCAACCCCTTCCAGCGCGTGGGCCGCGAACTGGCCGAGGCGCGCTCGCGCAGCGAACACACCTATAAATATGTGGTGGTCTCGCCCATGCTGCCCACCTCGTCCAGCCATGCGGCGGGCGACAACAACCGCTGGCTGCCCGTCAAACCCGGCAGCGATCTGGCGCTGGCCATGGGCCTGATCCGCTGGATCATCGATAACGAGCGCTACGACGCACAGTTCCTCACCCAGCCCGGCCCCGCCGCCATGGCAGCTGCGGGCGAGGCATCGTGGAGCAACGCCACACATTTGCTCATCAACGAGCCCAAGCACCCGCGCTTTGGCCAGTTCTTGCGCGGTGCGGATATCGGCCTGCCCATGCCAGAACCGGTCGACGACAAAACGCCCGCCGAAGATGTGTATGTGGTGCAACTGGCTGATGGGAGCCTGGCCCCGCACACCGTGGCCCAGAGCGCGCAACTGCTGGTGGAGCGCGACTTCACGCCCGCCAAGGCCGCAGACGCCACCGAAGAACCCGTAGCACTCAAAATCTGTAGCGCCTTTGCCAAACTGCGTGCAGAGTCTCACCGCAAAACGCTGGATGAATATGCCGCGCTGTGCGGCGTGCCCGTCCAAGAGATCGAAGACCTGGCGCGCGAATTCACCAGCCATGGCAAGCAGGCCGTGGCCAACTCGCACGGCGGCACCATGAACGGCTCGGGCTTTTACACCGCCTACGCCATTGCCATGCTCAACAACCTCATCGGCAACCTCAACGTCAAAGGCGGCTGGGTGATGGACGCCGGGCCGTTTGGCCCCTTTGGCCCCGGCCCGCGCTACAACTTTGCGCAGTTTGATGGGGCCGTCAAACCGCGCGGCGTGGCGCTGTCGCGCACCAAGTTTCCGTACGAAAAAACCAGCGAGTTCAAACGCAAAAAAGAAGCAGGCCAGAACCCCTACCCCGCCAAAGCGCCCTGGTACCCCGCGCCCGGCGGGCTCTCCAGCGAAATGCTGGCCGCCGGCATGCTGGGCTACCCCTACCCGGTCAAGGCCTGGATCAACCACATGAGCAACCCGATCTACGCCGTCTGCGGGTTTGAGAACACCTTGGCCGCCAGCATCAAAGACGTCAAAAAGCTGCCGCTGTTTGTCTCGGTCGACCCCTTCATCAACGAGACCTCGGCCCTGGCCGACTACATCGTGCCCGACACCGTCACGTACGAGAGCTGGGGCATTGGCGCGCCCTGGGCCGATGTGCTGGCCAAAAGCAGCACCGTGCGCTGGCCCACCGTCGATGCCGCCACCGCCAAAACCGCAGACGGCCAGCCCATCGCCTTTGAAAGCTTTATCTTTGCCGTAGCCAAGCAATTGGGCCTGCCCGGCTTTGGCAAGAATGCGATGAGCACCAAAGACGGCGAGCCACTCGACCTCGAAAACGCCGAAGACTTCTACCTGCGCGGCATCTGCAACATCGCCTACCAGGCGGGCAAGCCCGTGCCGGAAGCCAGCGACGACGACATCGCCATCACCGGCCTCACCCGCTGGATGCCCGCGCTGCAGCAACGCCTGAAACCCGAAGAACTGCGCCGCGTCGCCATGGTGATGAGCCGGGGCGGCCGCTTTGACAAGGTGGAAGACGCCTGGAAGGGCGACCAGCTCAAGCTGCAAGCCAAATTCCCCGCCACCTTCTGGCACGAAGGTTTGAGCAAAATGCGCCACTCCATGACCGGCGAGCGCTACAGCGGCTGCCCCACCTGGTACCCCACGCGCCTGGCCGACGGCAGCGACATGCGCGCCGTGTTTACCGAGCAGGACTGGCCGCTAACCATGACCAGCTACAAATCCAACCTGATGAGCAGCATGTCCATCGCGGCCTCGCGCCTGCGCCAGGTGCACCCGCACAACCCCGTCAGCATCAACAAGGCCGACGCGGCCAAGCTGGGCATTGCCAATGGCGACCACATCGAGCTGAGCACCCCCGGCGGCCAGCTACAAGCCGTAGCCCTGGTGCGCGCCGGTATTGCGCCGGGCGCTATTGCTATTGAACATGGCTACGGACACAAGCAGTTGGGAGCCGTGGCGCATGTGGTGGATGGCAAGGCGACGCATGCCAATCCACAGCATGGTCAGGGCGTCAATCTGAACACGCTGGGCTTTGCGGACCCTACGCGGCCTGCTAAGGACAATGTTTGGATTGATTGGGTTTCGGGGGCGGTGGTTAGGCAGGGGTTGCCTGTTCGCGTAATAAAGGTTTAAATAACGGATACACATGTTACAACCTTACCAAGACCGTAATCATTTACTAAATGATCAATCCATTTGCAATTCATACAAATAAATTAAATATGCATATCACCGATTGGATAGACTTTGGACAGGTCTCTGCAGAAAGAGACGGAAACTTGTCAAAATATTTCTATGAAAATGGAATTTTACAACCAACAATTAACACCAAATACTCTTTTTTGATATTGGGAAGAAAAGGAGCTGGAAAAACTGCTGTTTTTCAGCATTTTTCAGAAAATCCTGAAAAATATATTTTAAAAAATGATTCCAGCATTAATCTTTCTCTTCAAGATTATAGCTGGAATATTCACTCCCTATTATCCGCCGAAGGGAAAGCCCCTTCGTTGGCATATATTCAATCTTGGAAATATATAATCTACCTTATTGCCGTCAAAAATTTAATAGAATCAGGCATCAGCAACAATAAAATCAAAAATGCAAAAAGAATAATTGAAAAAATATATACATCCCCATACCCAAATCTTGGGCAAATAATTGGACAAAAATTGCTCCAACTTAGCAAATTAAAGCTACCAACAGGAAGTCTAGATTTAGAAGACTCCGCGCTAGACAGCATTACCGCCTCCGGCGGGGAAATTGAATTTTCTGACATACAACAAAATCAGACACTTCAATCTTCAATAAATAAGTCTATTGAACGAATTTCTGACATATTGGAGGATACATTAATTACAAGCCTCAATAATAATAGAATATTTATTTCATTTGATCGAATTGATGAGGCATGGGATGTAGCATCCTTTGGATCCAGTCAACGAATAATTGCAGGATTAATCGGTGCTTCGGAATACATTTCCCAGAAATTCAACGGAAAATTGCGTCCAATTGTTTTTCTCAGAGAGGATATATTCGAAACCTTGGATATTAATGACAAAAACAAATTAAGGTCTGATTGTGGAAAATTACTTGCATGGTCAAAAGATGGATTATCTAGATTGATTCTTGAGAGAGTAAATTTTTACGCAAAAAAACACAATAAACAGATATTTTCGAAAGTGGATGACTTATTTGACAAAGAGCAAATGAGACAACAACGAGCACCATTTGACCATATGCTGTTAAGAACAATGGTCCGTCCACGCGATTTCATAAAATTTTTTGAACTCATAAAACAGGATATGAAGGATAGAAAAGATCATCCATTCGAACCTGAGGAAGTTAACTCCGAAAAAATTGAGTGTCAGTCCATTTACAATGCTGAGCCTGCTTATTCTGAGTGGCTTGTTGAAGAGTTACGCGACGAATGGCTTGTTCAGCATCCTATTATTAACGAATTATTCACGGCAATTCAAAATAATGGAAAAACAATTCTTAGCCACGAAGAGTTTACCGGAGCCTTTAAGAAAGTTGCGGGAGAAACATCAGAAATAGACATAACAAATCATCTAAAATTCATGTTCGAAAACTCTATCATTGGCTTCAAAATTGGCAATTCTCAGCAATGGAAATTTAAATGTTTCTATAAAGCACAAGGTTTTATTGAATCCTCACAATACAAAGTACATGACGGTTTGCATCGAGGCTTAAACTTAAAAGAGCCAAGAGCTATTGCAAGTAACGAATAAAAAGTCAGCTCACAAAGCATTGGCACTCTGCGGTGCCAATGCCCGCAGCCCGAACCGCGTGCCGCAGGCGCAGACACACGGGTGGATGCGGGATCGGACGGCCTGCGAGATTTATGACGAAATTGGCTTCTAGTCTAGATATTAAATAGGCTAGCCGCTATCAAAATTCATCAAGAAGCTATCCCGCACCCGCATCCGGTATTGCCCCTTTTGCCCACGCCTGCGACGGCAAGTTCTTGGGGCTGGCAGTTGCACCGCAGAGTGCAACTGCATCGTCATCACTTTTACGGCAACGTGTTTGAACGGAGCAGCTTGCTGCGCAGTGCGTTTTGCCGTACAGCCCCAAGAACTTGACGGCGCAGGTTTGCCCGCAGGCGAAGCCGGAGGGACGGGGGCAGCAGGGGTCCGCCTTCTTTTGCCTACTTTTCTTGGCGAAGCAAGAAAAGTAGGTCGGCTGGCGGGCCGAGACCCGCCTCCTGCCAGTCAATCAGGCAAGTCGCAAAACAAGCACCGCTGCGGCAAACTAAGCGCCACTTAAATCCACCCATGTCGCCATGACAAATCTCGCCCCACCTCCAACCACAAAAGACGACCTGGACCTCTGGCTCCAGCACGCCGCAGGCAAGCTGCTTCTCGACGCCACCCGCGAGCGCGCACGCAGCAAGTTGCCTGCAGATTTAAGCGATGAGGCCCGCACCGCCGCGCTGCAGGCGGTGGATGATGCCGTGTATGGGCTGATGCAATTGCTGGACGGCGTGAGCGACCCGCTCTCCAACGACGAGTGTTACGTCACGCTGCGCACGACCGCCGAGCTGCGCCGCAGCAGCGACGATGCGGTGCTGCATGCGCTGGATTTGCAGGACGGCGACGGCATGTGCATGGGCTTTCATGGCTGGGTGGACGGCGATTTTGGGGATTTTCCGGTGACGGAGGACGATAGCGCCCCGTCCTGAGATTGGCACCCAACAGGCCGCAAGTCTTGATGGAATATGGGCTTTTACTTTGCTTTTACTTTGCTTTTAATAGCAGCAGCACCGTTCAAACGGGTAAACCCTTTACAAATACCAACTGATCAGTCGGTACATTGAAGCGGTATCGACCTGACCGGGGATTGCCATGACTGCCGCCAACCTAGCCGCTGAGCTCTGCACGCCTGAATCAACCCAGCTCGTTCCGCCCAAAGCCCTGCACGCCCGCGCCAGCGCGGCGGTGGCGCAGATGCAAGCCGATACCGGGCCGGGCGGGCAGGTGCCGGTCAGCCACTATCTGGATGCAGAGCGTTTTGCGCAGGAGCTGCAGCTGTTTCGCCAGCACCCACAGGCCGTGGCGGCGGCGTCTGATCTGCCTGCGCTGGGCAGCTGGCTGTCGCTGACTTACATGGGCACACCGCTGCTGCTGGTGCGTCAGGCCAATGGCGCGGTGCAGGCCTTTCTCAATGTCTGCCGCCACCGGGGCGTGCGCGTGGTAGCCGAGGGTGCGGGCCGCGAAGCGCGCGCATTTACCTGCCCTTATCACGGCTGGACTTATCAGCCCGATGGTGCGCTGCGCGGCATGCCGCAGGCCGAGGGGTTTGCGAATCTGGACAAGGCCGCGTCGGGCTTGCGAGCACTGGCGGTGGCCGAGAAAGCCGGGCTGATCTGGGTCATTCCCAACCCCGATCTGGCCGCGCAGGATGCTGCCGCCTCACTCACACCGATGATCGACGACCTGGCGGCGCTGGCGGGCATGCAGCAGCCGGTGGCGTTTGCGCCGCGCTCCTATGACGTGGCGGCCAACTGGAAGCTGCTGATGGACGGGGCCTTCGAGGCCTATCACTTCAAGGTGGCGCACAGGCAGACGATTGCGGCCATGTTCGCGGGCAATGTGCAACTGGTCGATGAGGCGGGGCTGAACCGGCGCCTGTATCTGCTCAAAAACAGCTTTGCCGAGCAGCAGCCCGACGCCGCCAGCTTTGAGCCGCGCCAGCATGGCAATCTGACCTACTACTTCTTCCCCTTCAACACGGTGCTGGTGCAGCCCGATCATGCGCAGTTCAGCTGCATCGAGCCCATCAGCCCCAGCCTGAGCCGCATTCACGAGATCACGCTGATCCCGCAGGCTCCGGCCACCGAAAAGGCCCAGAAATACTGGCAGGCCAATGTGGATCTGTACCGCCGCACGCTGGCCGAGGACTATGTGCTGGCCGAGTCGATTCAGCAGGGTCTGGCCAGCCGCGCCAATGACAGCTTTACCTTTGGCAGCTTTGAGTTCGCCATTCCACGCTTTCATGCCCAGCTCGATCAACTTCTCAAAAATCAAAGCCAAAATAGCCGCTAGTCCATAATAATCATAGGCTGGCAGCTATTATTTTTGATGATCACCATGGGCAAAGACCGCAAGGCATTGATTCTGGAAGTGGCAGAGCGCCACTTTGCCGTGCACGGCTTTGCGGGCGCATCGCTATCGGCCATTGCGCGCGATTGCGAGCTGGGCAACGCGGGCCTGCTGCACCACTTTGCCAGCAAGGAGCTGCTCTACCGCGCCCTGCTTGAAGCCCATGGCCAGAACCTGATGCAGCGCATGGACGCACTGCTGGCCCATGCCGCGCCGCCCGATCAACTGGCGGGCTTTATCGCGCTGCAGCTGGACTGGATGCGTGACTGCCCCACCGCAGCCCAGCTCATCACGCGCGAGCTGCTGGATAACTCCGAGCGCATTGCCAAAGCCCAGCCCCGCCCGCTGGAGCGTTTTCTGAACGCAGCGCTGACGCTGCTGGAAGACGGCCAGCGCACAGGCCAGCTGCGCCGCGACCTGCCCGCGCTGGCTCTGCTGACCATGGTGCTGGGCAGCCTGAACTACGCCCACATCGTGCGCCCCACCTTCGAGCGCGCGTTTGCCGACCCGGCGCTGGCCGATGAAACCGCCTGGATGCAGGGCATGGCAACGCATGTGCTGCAGCTGCTGGCACCGGCCTCGGGAGCGGCATCGGATACCGCAGCCCGCTAGCGTGCGTACGGTCCCCGCTCGGTTGCGCCGCGCTCATTGGCCATTCGGCGGCACCCTGAAGTTCTCGCCAACGCGCCGCTCGGCGCGCTGCAACAGCGCACTGAGCCAGTTCCAGAACCGCCGCAAACGGCCTTGGGGTGGCTGTGCTGCATCAATAGCCGGGGCCATGGTGTTTTCGGTGTTTTTCATAGCCCTTGATGCTGGGCATGGGCTTAACATCTGTAAAGTTGAATTGAATGAACAGTTAGTTCAGAAATTCTGACCTTAAGCAGATTCCAGCCCATGCGTAACCTCAACCTCGACCAGCTCCAGACCCTGGTGGCGATTGCCGATCTGGGCACCTTTGCCGCCGCCGCACAGGCCCTACATCTGGCGCCGCCCACGGTCAGCCTGCATATCAAGGAGCTGGAGCAGCGCATGAACGCCCCGCTGCTGGTGCGCGGCAGACGGCAGGCGGAGCTGACCTCTGCCGGGCAGTTGCTGGTGCGCGAAGGCCGCAAGCTGCTGCTGGCCTGCGACGACCTGATGGAGCGCGTGCAGCGCCACGCCGCCGGCCGCGAAGGCACGGTGCGCGTGGGCGTGTCTGCCGGTGTCAGCACGCGGCTGCTGCCGCTGATGCTGGAGATGCTCAGCCAGCGCAACCCTGGCGTGGAAGTGCGGCTGGAGGCCGTGGGCTCGGCCGAATCCATGAAGCGGCTGGCCGCTGGCACGCTGGATGTGGCCGTGGTCGCCAGCCCGCAGCCTTTGAACGCGGAGATCACGCTCACACCCTGGCGCAACGACCCGCTGATCGCCCTGTTGCCCGCGAGCTGGGAGGCACCGGAGCAGGTTACGCCCGAGTGGCTGTCACAGCGGCGCTGGGCCTCGTTTTCCGCGCCCACACAAATGCACGGGCTGATCGCGACCTGGTTTGCGCTGGCGGGCTACACGCCGCGCCCGTTTCTGGCACTGACTTACCCCGGCGCGCTCAAAAGTCTGGCCGCTGCCAGCCAGAGCGCGGCGCTGCTGCCGCTCGAAGAAGTCGAGGACCAGCTGCATTCGCCGCAGGTGCAAATTCGCCACCTCAGCCCCACGCTGATGCGCCCCATGGCCGTGGCCCACCGCTTGCAGCCCGATCTGAACCCGGCCGTGGCCAGCGTGCTTGCGGTACTGGCGGCTTTTGGCAATGTGGGCTGAATTGACGACTTGACCGCAATGGTCAGTTGCCTACAATCGCCCTCTTTCCAACCTTTGCGAGGTTCAAGACCCATGCGCCATTGATGCCGCCGTCTCGCTGACGGCCACTTCCCTCCCCCTCTCGTTGCCTGTTTGCGCACGGTGCAGGGATGTCGGCATCATTTCATCGCAAGGTCTTCATGACGCAAGCCCATCTGACGCTGCACAGCGTCTCCTTCACGCTGCCCAACGGGCGCCAGCTTTTTTCTTCACTCTCCGCCAGCTTTGGCACGCAGCGCACAGCACTGGTCGGGCGCAATGGCGTGGGCAAAAGCGTGCTCGCGCGCATTCTGGCGGGCGAGCTGGCCCCGAGCAGCGGCACCGTCAGCCGCGCGGGCCGCATTCACTATCTGCCGCAAAATCCGCTGGACAGACAGCCCCAACAAAGCATTGCCGCACTGGCGGGGCTTGAAGCGGCGCTGCAGGCACTCGCGCGCATCGAGCAAGGCAGCTGCGATGCGCAGGACTTTGAGCAGCTGGCCGACCGCTGGGAGCTGCGCCAGCAGTTTCAGGCCCAGCTCGCGCAGATCGGCCTGCCCCAGCTATCGCCCGAGACCCCGGCCAGCCAGCTCAGCGGTGGCCAGGCCATGCGCGTGGCACTGCTGGGCGCGCGCCTTGCGCAGGCGGATTTTCTGATTCTGGACGAGCCCAGCAACCATCTGGACGCGGCCAGCCGCGCCGCGCTGGCTGCAGAGCTTGCGCAATGGCGCGGCGGCCTGCTGCTGATCAGCCATGACCGGGTGTTGCTGGACGTGATGGAATCCATTGCTGAATTGAGCGCCAGCGTAATCAACACCTACGGCGGCAGCTATGCTTTTTATGAGCAGGCCCAGCGCCAGCAGGCTCAAAATGCCGCCAGCGAACTGGCGCGCCTGAAGCTCGAGCGCAGCCGCGCAGAACAGGCCCTGCGCACCCAGCAAGAGCGTCAGGCCCGCAGGCAGTCGCGCGGCGACAAGTTGGGCAAGAGCGGCAATCAGGCCAAGATACTGCTGGACTTTGGCAAGGAGCGCGCGCAAAGCAGCAGCGCCAAGCTCGCCAACCAGCATGCCGCCACGCGCGATGCGCTGAACCAGAGCGTGCGCGAAGCTGCCCGAACCCTGCAGCAGCAAACCGACTGGCAGGCCAGCGCCGTGCACTGGCACCTGCCGGAGCTGAGCGCCAGCCGCGGTGACCGTATCGTGGCCGAGCTGCACGATGTGCAGCTGCCGCATGTGCCTCGTACAGCCCCGGCTCTGGCGCCTATTCATCTGCAGCTGCGCGCCGGGCAGCGCCTGGCGATCTGCGGGCCCAATGGCTGCGGCAAATCCACCCTGCTGCAAGTGCTGGCCGGGCAGCTGCCGCCGCAGCAGGGCCAGCGGCGCGTAGCCGTGCCTTTTGTCCTGCTGGACCAGCGCCAGAGTCTGCTGCAACCCCAGCTGTCCGTGCTGCAGCAACTGCAGGCCGCCAGCCCGCGCACGCCCGAATCGCTGCAGCGCATGCGCCTGGCGCAACTGGGGCTGGATGCGCGGCATATGGAGCAGGCCAGCAGCGAACTCAGCGGCGGCGAGCGCCTCAAAGCCGCCATGGCCTGCGCGCTGTATCGTGATGAGCCTGCCCAGCTTTTGCTGCTGGACGAACCGGACAACCATCTGGACCTGCCGTCCCTCAAGTCACTGGAAGCCATGCTGCGCCAGTACCCGGGTACGCTGGTCATCGTCTCGCATGATGAGGCCCTGCTGCAGGCGCTGAACCTCACGCACAGGCTGGAGTGGACACACCAGGGCTGGCGGCTTCAGGGGCAGACAGCGCAACTCTCAGGTGTCTGATTCCCATCTACAGCGCCGCTCTCATCTTCTGCGCGTCGGCCACAAAGCTGCGGTTGGCGATCCAGATCGCAACGCCGCTCAGAAACAGCGTGGCGGGCACAACCATCATGGCCCCGTGCAGACCCACACCCTTGAGCTGGTCTGTCAGCTCATTCGTGTGCGCCGCAAGCATGGCGACTTGGGTGTAGTGGTCAGACAGCGCGCCCACCAGCACAGGCCCCATGCCGCCCCCCAAGATGTAGAGCAAGGCGGTATAGACGGCATAGGCCGTGGCGCGCAGCCGCGGCTCCACCACGTCCTGCATGGCCGGGTAGACACAGGTGTAGAAGTTGTATTGCAGCAGCCAGCCCAGACAAAACAGCGCGGTGAAAATCAGTAAACCGCCCTGCTCGTACCTGAGCGCCAGCGCCGTCAGCACGGCGGCCAGCATCATGCTGCTGGCTCCGAAGATCAGGCGCGCCTTGGGGTGGATGCGATGCATTCTGTCCGCCACCGCACCGCCCGCCGTCAGCCCCAGCAGGCCGGACATGCCAATGATCACGCCCGTCATGACGGCAGCGGTCGTCAGGCTTGCGCCAAAGTAGCGCTGGATCAGCGGCACCAGAAAGCTCCCGGCGGCATAGGCGGCCATGCTGGCAAAAATTCCGGCCACCACTAGCCAGCGCATGGTCCAGGAAGATAGGACTTTGCGAATCGGCTTGGCCACGGGCTGGCTCTTTTCCTGCGCGCCGTCTGCAGCGCCCCGTGCCGGCTCCTTGATGAACAGCATCAGCAGCGCCAGCAGCACGCCAGGCACCACCGCGATGTAGAACGGAGCCCTCCAGTTTCCGAAGTATTGAACGATGGGACCCGTGGTGAAAAAGGCCAGCAAACTGCCCAGCGGCAGCCCGAGCATGAAAATTCCCATGGGCAGGGAGCGTTTCTCACTCGGGAAAAGATCGCCTATCAGCGACGTGGAAGCCGGGCCAAACGTTGCCTCACCAATGCCAACGCAGATGCGGATGACAAAAAACGCGGCATAGCTCCAGGCCAACCCGGTGAACCCCGTAAACAGGCTCCATACCAGAAGCCCCACCCCCATGATGATCTTGCGTGACGCGGTGTCCGACCAGCGCCCCAGAGGGATCACCGTGAGCGCATAGGCCACGGTAAATGCCGCACCCACCAGACCGAACTGCGTATCACTCAGGCCCCACTCCCGGCGAATCGGTTCAACCACAATCGCGGGCAAGGTGCGATCGTAGATATTGAGCATATTGGCCAGCAGCAAAAGCGTCACGATCTTCCAGGCACTCTGACTCTGGTTTGCTTCCTTCATGGTGGACTCCCCCGACTTGTCACTTGTCTCGTCATATTGGTATGGATGGATCGGGCCATGGGCACCAAGCGCCCTTGCCACGTGGGTCCTCAGGCCCGCGGCAGTGTCAATTCCTGCAGCGTCTGTGGTGCGCTGGTCAGGCAGCGGTTGCCGGTCTCGGTGATCAGCACCGTGTCGGAGAAGCGAAAGCCTCCTATGCCTGGGAGGTAGATCCCCGGCTCGATGCTGAAGAGCATATGGGGCCTGATTTCATGCTCATGGCCGTCGGCCAGATACGGGCCTTCGTGCCGGGTCACCCCAAAGCTGTGGCCGGTGCGGTGCAGCAGCTTGTCGCCATAGCCTCGCGCCGTGAGCAGCGCCGTCACGCGGCGGTCCACCTCCGCCATATTTGCGCCCGGCACCGCCAGCTCAAACGCCAACGCCCGCGCGTCCAGCATGTCATGAAAAGGACGCACCGCCGCTTCGGGAACATGGCCGAGAAAAAACGTGCGCTCCACCTCTGCGCCATAGCCGTTGGCTGTGCCACACACCAGGGTGACATGAGGGCCGCCTTCTTCCAGGCAGGTGCGGATGTCGGGAACCAGATGCGGGTCATGAGAGATCGAGGGCGGCGTGGCCACCGCGATCGCCTCACAGGCCATCACGTTCACATCGGGGTGCTGCATCACCAGCTCGCCCACCAGCGCACCGCCAATCTGCGAATTCAGCGCAAAGACACTGGAGCCGGGTTTTGCAGCGGCCAGCAGACGTTCATGCCCCTGACTCAGCCAGTGACTGGTAAATGCGAGACGAGAAATCTCGAACGCCGATTTGATCTCGCGCACCTCTTCCACGATATCGGCAACGATGGTACGGCCAGCAGCGGCCCTCTCGACTAGCCGCTCCACCACGCGTTCGATGGCGAGCGGGCACTGCTGCTCCAGGCCGATGCGCTGACCTTGCCTGATGACATCGAGCAGGCGGTCCGACCACATCTGCCCAGCAGGCGCGGGAAACTCAAAGTAGTGCACAAACTCCACATCGCCCACGGCGCGCTGGCGCACATGCGATTCTTCCAGCTTTGGCATCAGGAAAATCAGTGGCCCGCTGGCCGGAATGACCACCAGAAAAGGCCGCTCGTGCACAAAGTTCTTGAAGTTGGTCAGGTAGAAAACGTTCACCGGGTCGTGGCACAGGTAGAAGTCCAGCTCAAGCTCGGCCATCCTGGCCCGAATGGCTGCAACACGTCTTGCGATCTCTGATCGGTCCGGCGCCGCGCAATGCGGTTCTAAAGGTGGGGCCACAACCTGTTGCTGACTCTTATTCATGGTGTCTCCAATGATTCTTTGCGCGATATGAGCAAACCACCAAGGCAGCGCCAAGTGCTTGCTTTCAAAGCATCTTAGTCAGCAATAAAATTTTTGAAATTTATAATAAGAATCTTCAATATTGATATGGTGAATAGTTGGTTGCCACCTTTTGCCCAAGGACAAGCCATGAACTATCGCGCTGCCGACCTGAACCTGCTCAAGGTTTTCGAGGCTCTCATGACGGAGAGAAATGTGACTCGGGCCGCTGACAAGCTGTCGCTGACGCAGCCCACCGTCAGCAACGCCTTGCGGCGTCTGCGCGAGACTTTTGATGACCCCTTGTTTGTGCGCAGCGGCAGCGGGGTGCGGCCCACGCCAAAGGCCACCGATCTCTGGAAGCCGCTATCCAACGCCCTGCAGGGCATACGTGCCGCAATGGAAGGCGACAGCTTCGACGCAGCCAACAGCCAGGCCGAACTCAGCATTGCCATGACGGACTACACCTCGCGCATCGTGACACCAGCGCTGTTGGCTCAGGTCAGCGCACTGGCTCCAGCCATGAAGGTACACACTCGTCCCGGTGCTGTTGCGCACTTTTGTCGCATGCTTGCCGACGAAAGCGCTGATTTCGCCATTGGCACCTATAACGACGATATCCACCGCCCGGCCTATCTGCGCTCTCGCAGGCTGTGGTCCGTGGACTTTCCCTGCTTCATGCGCGCAGGCCACCCACTGGCTGGCCCCGGCAAGATTTCCCTCAAGAAATTCCTCAACGCCCGCCATCTCGACGTGAGTTTGACGGGAGAAACCGCAGCCCTGTATGACCGTATCCTCGATAGCCGGGGCCTGAGACGCAATCTGGTTTCGGTAGTCGGCCACTACACGACAGCCTATGAGGCAGTGCGCGCCTCAGATCTGATTGCGGTTCTGCCCTGGTCGCAAAGCCTCGAAAGCGCCCACCCGCCCGGGTTGGTGCTGATCACGCCCCCCTTGCCCGCACCAGCCAGAACCGTGGAGCTTTTCTGGCATGAGCGCTATGAAACCTCAGCCCAGCATCAGTGGATGCGGGAGCTAATCATTTCGCTGTTTGCCAAACATCAACTGGGCAGTACGGACAGACCGTAGGCGGCTGCAACGGTGCCTGCGGCCTGAGCCTGAGATTCAGGCGCGGTCAGAAATCTTTTTCCAGTTGCGCCCATCGGTGCTGCGAAACGTGCCGCTGCGGATACAGCAGCCACCAGCCCCGAACGCCATGCGGCCCAGTCGCACCGTCAGTGCGCCGTTCTTGTATTCCATGGACTGGCGGTCGCAGGCCGAGCCAAAGGGGTAGAACTCCAGCGCCAGCACGCTTTCCCATGCGACCTCGCCTTTTTCCTTCGGGGTGACGCTATAGACCTCGCAGCGGTGCAGCAACAGGTACACGGGCTGCCCGCCCAACTCACCGCGAAACACATGCTCGGGCGGCGCGTCGCGCGTGGCAATGGCTTCGTCGCTCGGGGGCGGCGGTGCCTCATCACAGGCCGTCAGCGCGGCAACGCCAACCAGCGCCAGCACCGATCCCATCAAACGAAACAGGCTTGCAGTCATGGTCATCAGTATGCCAGCACCGCAGCTGTCGTTTTAGCGCGCTTCAGGCAAGGTGCATCAAGATTGTTTCCGTCGCGGCACAGATGCTTGCGCGCACCGGGGCTTAATCGGCGCTGCGGCTTGCGGCACACTGGCGTCTTTGCATCGCAGCAAACCCTAGAGGTCAACACAATGAGCATTCCCCAATTTGGCGTAGGCACTTTCCGCCTGCAAGGTCAGGTCGTTATCGATTCCGTGCGCAATGCACTCGAAGTAGGCTACCGCGCCGTTGATACCGCGCAGATTTATGGCAACGAAGCCGAAGTCGGCCAAGCCATTGCCGAGAGCGGCGTGGCGCGCAGCGACCTGTTTCTCACCACCAAGATCTGGGTGGACAACTACAGCCGCGCCAAGCTGATTCCCAGCCTGCAGGACAGCCTGAAAAAGCTGCGCACCGAGCAGGTCGATCTGACGCTGATCCACTGGCCCGCCCCCGGCAACGGCGTGGAGCTGAACGAGTTCATGACGGCGCTGGCCGAAGCCAAGGCGCAGGGGCTGACCCGGCAGATCGGTATCTCCAACTTCAATATCGCGCTGACACAGCAAGCCATGGCCGCTGTGGGCAAAGGCGAGATTGCGACCAACCAGATCGAGCTGAGTCCCTATCTGCAAAACGCCAAGCTCACGGCCTTCCTCAAGGAGCAAGGCATTCAGACCACGTCCTACATGACGCTGGCCTACGGCAAGGTGCTCAAGGATGCCGTGCTGGCCGAGATTGCCCAAAAGCATGGCGCCACCGTGGCGCAGGTTGCGCTGGCCTGGGCGCTGCAGCTTGGTTATGCGGTGATTCCGTCCTCCACCAAGCGCGAGAATCTGGCGAGCAATCTGCTGGCGCAGAACCTGAAGCTGGACGCCGACGACATGGCCCGCATTGCCCAGCTGGAGCGCAATGGCCGCGAGGTGAACCCCGAAGGCCTGGCCCCGGCCTGGGATTGAGGGATTTGAATAAAAACAGCTTATAGCCTATATACCATATAGACTATAAGCTATTGTTTTTATAGTAATTTCAGCCCGATCTCAGAGTGTCTTCAGCGCCTGTTGGGCTGCCAGCTCCCTGAGCCGGAATTTCTGCACCTTGCCCGAGCCGGTGAGCGGGAAGTCGTCGCAGACGAACCAGGTCTGCGGCGCCTTGTGCGGCGCAATGAACTGGCGGCAGAACTGGTGCAGATCCTCGCTGCTGCAAGGCGAGGCGTCGGGCTTGAAGCGCACCGCCGCCGCCACCTGCTCGCCCCACAGCGCATCGGGCAGGCCAAACACCGCCACGTCGCCGATGCTGGGGTGTTTCATGAGAATGCCTTCGACCTGCGCGGGGTAGATGTTCTCGCCGCCGCGAATGATCATGTCCTTGAGGCGTCCGGTCACCTTGCAAAAGCCGCGCTCGTCCATGGTGCCCAGGTCACCGGTGCGCAGCCAGCCATCGGGCAGCAAGGTCTGGGCTGTGGCTTCGGGCTGGCCGAAGTACCTGAGCATGGACTGGTAGCCGCGCGCCTGAATCTCCCCTTCTTCGCCGATGGGCAGCACCTGGCCATCGGGGCCGGCAATGCGCACTTCCAGCTGCCACAGGGGACGGCCTGCGGTCTGGGCCTTGTCTTCGGCACTGTCTTCCGGCGCGGTCTGGCAGACCACGGGACTGAGTTCGGTCTGGCCATAGACCGTCACCAGATCGCAGCCAAGCTCGCTGCGCACGCGCTCGGTCAGGGCTACGGGCACCGGCGCGCCGCCGGACATCACCAGCTTCAGGGTGGAGAGGTCATAGCGTTTGTGCTTTTGCAGCTCCATCAAGGCCAGCAGCATGGTGGGCACGCCGCCCACGCGGGTGCCGCCCTCCTCGACCACGGCCCTGAGTACCAGATCGGGGTCAAAGGCGGTGATGAGCACCAGCGTGGACTGCGTGGTCACACAGCCGAGCACGCTCATGACGGAGCCCGCCGTGTGGAAAAGGGGCATGGGGCTGATGTAGACCTCACTGGCCTGCCGCGCCCGCGCCGCCACATAGCTGGCATTGGTCACCAGACCCATGTGGTGCAGCATGGCCCCCTTGGGGTTGCCCGTGGTGCCGGAGGTGTACTGAATCTGCGCGGCTGAGCGCGGGTCCACCTCGGGCAGCTGCATCGTGTGGTGCGCGGCTTCCTCACGCACCTGCGCCAGCCAGCCGCTGAGGCTGATGACATCGATGCGCTGGAGCCCCTCGCACGCCGCATGCGCCATGGCCGCCATATCGCTGCCGCGGAACTCGTCCACATGGAACAGGGCGCAGGAATCGGACTGCTGCAGCACATAGCTCAGCTCCTGCGTGCGCAGCGCCGGGTTGGCAGTCACCAGCACCAGCCCGGCCAGCGATGCGCCGTATTGCAAGATCACCCATTCGGGCACATTGGGCGCCCACAAACAGATGCGCTGCCCGCCTTCATAGCGCCGCAGCAACCAGCCGGCGCAGGCTTCGGCGTCCTGCAGCAGTTGGGCGTAGGTCCAGCGCCGGTCCGTCTGCCCTGCTCCCGTCAGCGACGCCCAGCCCTGGGGCACCTTCTCCACCAGCGCCAGTCTCTGCGGCTGCTGCTGCGCTGCCTGACGCAGGGCCTGTCCTTCGGTCATCTCCAGGATGGCGCGCGAGGTGTCTGCGGGCCAGTAGGACTCGCGCAAAGGACTGCTCTGAGGGCTCGATAACTGGGGCACGGTGGTCTCCTTCTTTGCTGTGGTGAGAAAAATCCTCAAAAGCCGTCAGGGCGAGTGCAGGCTCGGCGGCTGCAGTGGCAGCAGTTGCTTGACGGCCCAGATCCATTGCCGGGTCAGGGCTTCGGCGGATTGAGGGTTGCTGCGCAAAATGCCTGCAACGGCCAGGCCACGCGCGAATTCGGTGCTGGTATCGACCACCAGCTGATAGGCGGCAAAGTGCTTGAGCGGCGCAAAGACCTGATCGAGCACTCGCACCCTGTCGCCCAGCGCCTTGCGCTCGGCCGCGATCAGCGCAGTGCGCAACTCGCTGTCCGTGCGCGCCACCACCCACAGCTCCAGCTCGGCCAGAAACGAGGCTTCTTTCAACGCATCGACCAGGGTGTGGATGGCCCTGTCCACCGGGTCGCTGTGCGCGGACTTGCGCTGGAGGCGGCGGGCCACTTCCTGCTCGTTGCGCACCACGATGGCCTCGATCACGGCGCTCATCAGGTCGGCATGTGTGGGAAAGTGGTGCAGCAGCGCCCCTCGGCTGACTTCGGCGCGGCGCTGCACCTCCAGCGTCGTGGTGCGCGCCACGCCAAGGTCCATCAGGCAGGACATGGCGCTGCGCAGAATGCGCGCACGCGTCGCCTGCTTTTGCTGCTCGCGCATCGTGCCCGCTGCGGTGTTTGGCGCGTCCGATGAAGGTGCTGAGGCTTTGGCCCGGGGCATCTGTCTCTCCTGCTTGGATGTCTTTCTTGACTGTAGGAAACTTAGGATTTAAAGTCAATATTGACTGTCAAAACTTATTTTTCTTCAATGACTTACGTCAATTTCATTCTTAAAACTCAGAGCACCTAGCCTTCTTGCCAGTTCACCATTTCCGCATCATCAGGAGACAAGACATGCCGCACTACACCACTTTGTCGATCACGCCGGATGCCAGCAATCCGCGCATTGCCCGGCTGCTGCTGAACCGGCCCGAGCGCCTGAACGCGATCAGCAATGAAACACCGGGGGAAATTCGCCAGGCCGTGGAATGGGCGCAGAGCAACCCTGACATTCACGTCATCGTGGTCGAAGGTGCAGGCAAAGGCTTTTGTGGCGGCTACGACCTGGCCGACAGCGCCGAGCAAAAAATCGAGCACCCTTGCCAGCAGGAAAAAACGCCCTGGGACCCCATGGAGGACTACGCCTTCATGAAGCGCAACACCGAGGACTTCATGAGCCTGTGGCGCTGCACCAAGCCCACGATTGCCAAGGTCCACGGCGCGGCTGTCGCTGGCGGCAGCGATATCGCGCTGTGCTGCGACCTGCTGATCATGGCCAATGACGCGCGCATCGGCTATATGCCCACCCGCGTCTGGGGTTGCCCCACCACCGCCATGTGGACGCAGCGCCTGGGCCCCACGCGCGCCAAGCAGATGATGTTTACCGGCGATGTCATCACCGGCGCGCAGGCCGCGCAATGGGGCCTGGCCAATGAGGCGGTGGATGCGTCCGAGCTGGAGGCCGCCACCCTGAAGCTGGCCCAGCGCATTGCCGGCGTGCCGCGCGGCCATCTGGCCATGCACAAGCTGGTCGTCAACCAGACCATGCTGACCATGGGGCTGGAGCAAGGCCAGATGCTGGCCACGGTCTTTGACGGCATCACGCGGCACAACCCCGAAGGCATGTGGTTTCGCCGCTATGCGCAGGCCGAAGGCTTCAAGGCCGCCGTGCAATGGCGCGACTCGGGCCGCAACATTCCCGAAGGTGACGAAGCGCGTGCCGAGATCGCGCGGCTTGAGGCGCAGATCGCCGCTATGAAATCTGCCCTCTAAACTTCATTCGTTCAAATAAAAAACAGCGGCCAGTCCATGAATTGCATGGACTGGCCGCTATGTTTTTCAGAGTAACCGATCAATGCGCCTTGGCCTTGGCCCCCACACGCGTGCGCAGCGAGGCCAGCAGTTCCTCAGGCAGAAACTTGAAGGCGAGCTGAAGCAGCAAATAGCCGATCAGGCCGTCGTCCAGCCAACCCAGAATCGGAATCGTGTCCGGAATGAAGTCAATCGGGCTGATGACATACAGCGCCGCCAGCACCGTGGCGATTTTTGCGGCCTTGGGCGAACGCGGGTCCCGCAGCACGGCCCAGGCGAGCAGCAGCTCTTTGCGAAACATCGTGAACAGGCGACCCAGCTTCCACATGGCAGTCACTCCATCAAAATTGAAACACCAGCCCTTAACGTGCGGCTGGGTCAGGGGATGACAAGAGCTGCGATTATTTTGTTACGCACTCGTTTTTTGCCTCAAACAAGGCGTCAGTCCATGATTTTCATAGACATCAAGCTCTTGATTCGATAGCAAATCGGCGCATTTCAACCATCAACCGGGTTCAGCGGTGTCTGCAACGTGAGCTGGTAGAACGCCAGATCCAGCCAGCGGCCAAACTTGAAGCCGACTTGGGGCATCTGGCCCACATGCTCAAAGCCCAGGCGCTTGTGCAGCGCAATGCTGCCCTCGTTGGCCGCATCGATGGCCCCGACGATGGCGTGCACATCGCCACGGCGTTTGGCTTCGTCAATCAGCAGGTCCATGAGCTTGCGGCCCAGTCCGTGGCCGCGATGCTGCGGGTGCACATAGACGGAATGCTCCACCGTGTATTTGTAGGCCGGATAGGCGCGAAAGCTGCCGTAGCTGCAAAAGCCCAGCAACTGGCCCTGTGCGTCCTCGATACCGATCACCGGCCAGTTGCCAGTGCGTTTGTTCTCGAACCAGCTCACCATGTTCTGCACCGTGCGCGGCTGGTAGTCGTAGAGCGCGGTGGAGTTGACGATGGCGTCGTTGAAAATCTCCAAAATCGCAGCGGCGTGGCGCTCGTGGGTGCAATGCACAATGTTCAGATCAGTCATATCTCTTTCCAGCAGCCACAGCCCTGCGCCGCGCTGACAGCAGGCATTATCTGCGTCCAGCGACGGCCCTACAGACGGGTGTATCAATGAGCTACATTGCGCTGGGCGCTATGAATTCTGCTTCAATCTAGCGATGAAAAGCAGCGCACGCAACCAATTCGCAGGCACCGTCTCCCACATCAGCCATGGTGTGGTGACCGATGAAATCCAGATTCGCACCGAGCAAAACGTCGAGCTGGTCGCCACCATCACCCACGGCAGCGCCATCGCCCTCGGCCTAAGGGCTGGCAGCAGCGTCATTGCCATGATCAAGGCACCGTCGGTCATTCTGGTCACCGACACCGAAGGCGTGCGCTTTTCCGCCCGCAACCAGCTCACGGGCACGATCACACAGGTTAGAACCGGCAGCGTCAACAGCGAGGTCACGCTGGAATCCAGAGGTCTGCAGGTGGTGGCCGTGGTGACCAATGACAGCGCCGAAAACCTGGGGCTGGCTGTGGGCAAGACAACCACGGCGCTGTTCAAGGCCTCGCAGGTAATACTGGCGGTGAGGGACTAGACCCTATTCAGACTTTCCCGTGCGGAAACCTATCCAGTAACTGGGCTGCGCCTTGGAATTTTCTGACGGGCTGCGGCTCATGCTTTTTCATCAGGGCGATATTTTCTGAATTCAAGGAGTTCAGCAGCATTTTGTGCTGAACTTCCTGATTGGCACCCAGAAAATAATCGGTGAATTTAAAGTCTTCATCTGCATGAATGGGAACACCTTCAAACGAAATCCACTGAGCCGGTATTCCATAGGCCTGCGCAATAATGATTCCATGCAAAGAGGTTGAATATATTTTTTCGCAGGAAGTGACTTCATTGACAAAATTCTCAATCTGCTCATTGCCGCTGCGGTAGATGGAAATCAGTTTGACTCCGGCTTGCGCCAGCAGGTTTTCATCCATCATGCCCGAATGCCGCTGATGCAGCACAAGGCCTATTTTCCCCCTCGCCTCTGTCAGAGCGCGGTGTGTAAAACAAAGGCATCAGCAATGCCGGGTCGCCATAGACTGGCGAAAATTCAAAGCCACGTTGCCCCAGTATTTCGGCCGTCAAAGGCCCACGTATTGCCTGCACTCTCGATTTGCAGAAGATTTTCTTGAATGAAATCAGCCGGCGCCTGATGGAGGCCCGGGTCAAAAGCCCGCTACCCCAGATATAGCTATTACTGTAAGCCGTGTGGTAATTGATAATCGAGCCAATCCCCACCAATTTTCCGGAGAGCTTGCTTTCCGCGTGAACCACGGCTCTGCGTGTAATTTTGCCAACCAGATACGGCGAGAGTTCGTCGCCAAAATTATGATGACCTGCCCAATAATTGAGCGCTACAGGCTGCATATTGACTGACTGACACTGACACATAGGCTTATCTGTTCACGCTGGTAGAGACACCGTCTCACGGCTTGATGAGACCCAGCTTTAGCCTAGCGATCGTCTGTAAGACAAATGCTTACAGTAAGTAAATTTCAGGTAAACAGTCGTCCCACGACCGCATGCGCTGGCGCCAGAATTCAAGCGCAAGCAGCGGAGTTTCATCTGAGCTGCGGCTTTCTACACTGCGCTTATTGCCTATCAACAGAGACCGCTTCATGGACACCAAAACCGCCTACATCAGCAACGACGCACGCTGGGCCGCCGTGCAGGCACGCGATGCAGAGGCCGACGGGCATTTTGTCTATGCCGTGCGCACCACCGGCGTGTACTGCCAGCCCAGCGCCACATCGCGCCTGCCCAAGCGTGAGAATGTGGAGTTTTTTGACTCTGCCGAAGCGGCGCAGGCGGCGGGTTACCGCGCCAGCCGCCGCGCCAGTGCGGATCAAGGCAGCGCAGCGTCGCAGCGTGCAGCCCTTGTCGCCCGCGCCTGCCGCCTGATCGAGGCTTCGGATGCCCTGCCCCAGCTCGACGATCTGGCGCGCGAGCTGGGCGTGAGCCCGTTTCACTTTCACCGTCTGTTCAAGGCCGAAACCGGACTCACGCCCAAAGCCTATGGCGCGGCCTACCGTGCGCGCAAGCTGCGCGAGCAGCTGAGCAAGCCTCAATCGTCCGTGACCGAAGCGATTTACGACGCGGGCTTTGGCTCCAGCAGCCGTTTTTATGAGGCAGCTGACCAGTTACTGGGCATGCGCGCCAGTGACTGGCGGGCAGGCGGCGCGGGCGCGGTGATGCGTTTTGCTGTGGGCCAATGCTCGCTGGGCGCAATTTTGGTGGCGCAGAGCCAGCGCGGCATCTGCGCGATTTTGCTGGGAGACGACCCGGAGCAGCTGCTGCGTGATCTGCAGGACCAGTTTCCCAAAGCTGAAATCATTGGCTGCGATGGCGAGTTCGAGCAGATGATTGCCCAGGTGGTGGGCCTGGTCGAAACACCGGCTCTGGGGCTGCAGTTGCCGCTCGATGTGCAGGGCACGGCGTTTCAGCAGCGGGTGTGGCAGGCGCTGCGAGAAATTCCGGCAGGCACGACCGTCACCTATACCGATATTGCCCAGCGCATTGGCGCACCAGCGGCCGTTCGCGCCGTGGCCCGCGCCTGTGCGACCAACCATATTGCGCTGGCCATTCCCTGCCACCGCGTGGTGCGGCGCGATGGTGATCTGGCCGGTTACCGCTGGGGCATAGAGCGCAAGCGCGAGCTGCTGCGCCGCGAGGCGGAAAGCGTCTGAGTCCGTCAGCTGGAAATGCTGTCGAACTGCTCGGGCGTCAGCGTCAGATGGTCAATGGCAAATTCGCTGTCCTGCGCAAACAGCGCGGCTATATCGGCTTGCTCGCCCGATGCGCAGCGCAGCATGGCTGCTGCCAGGTGCAGATAACCCGCGCGGTTGGCATAGAGCGCGACCTCGCCAAACGCACGCAAGCTGGCCGTGGGCTTCCCCTCTGACAGTTGCTCCAGCTGCTGTGCCAGCGCCAGAATCTGCTCGTTGTTCATCATTTCAATATTTTTTGGCCTCTAGTCCAGACAGTAATTAGGCATACAGCTATTCAATCAATAGCAAAACAAGCCTCTCACTCTTCATACCGGCCCGTGACATTGCCATCGCTATCGGTAATCACACTGGTCTTGACCTGCCAGACCAGCCCATCCAGCCCCGGCACCTGATATTCGCCTTCACGGCCTTTGACGGTCTGCAGCCATGACTGCAGCTGCGCGTCGCTGAGCGGTAGCTTGTATTCATGCTCATGCTCGCTCAGTTGGCCTGCGCTGCCGTCATTGCTGTGGGTGAATTCCAGCGTCGCGCCATCACCGGCCAGAATCAGCGTGCGCCCATGCGGCAGTCGCGCGGGCAGCATGGCTTTGAGGTCACGCACGGCCAGACTGCCCAGACGAATGACAGTCTGCTCGCTGCGCAGCAGGCGCTTGCGGTGCTCCACGCTCAGCACATCGTTATAGAGCACGCCGGTCTTGGAGCCTTCGCGCGCAGCACCTGCGTCTATGGCCTGACGCACATCGCTCAGGTCATGAAAGCTGGCGCGGTTCAGGTCGCTGACCCACAGCGGCATGTGCGGCAGCATGGCCTGCAGCGCACCTTGCACATTCCAGCGGCGCACCTCGCGCAGCTCATCGGCGGTCAGCCCTACCAGTTGCAGAAACATCAAGTCACCAAAAGGCGTGTGAACAGGCGGCAGCTCGGGGTCCTGCACAAAGCCCATTTCGGTCAGCAAGGTCTCGGTGTCGGCCGCAATCGGGCCATTGGCCGTCATCCAGTGGCCGGGCGCAAACACATTGCCGGTGCGAAACACATAGCGCGCAATGTTCTGCAGAAAGTTCAAGGGCCAGCTTGGCGGCTCCTGCTCATCGGCAGCGCGCGCCAGTCGGAAGGTCAGCTCAAAGCCATAGCCGCTGGGCTTGCCCGGCTCAATATCGCGGCTGTCGTCCAGATCGCCATACAGGTCGCTGAAGCCGTAAGTGACATAGTGCCAGTGCGGCTGGCCATGCTCGCTGCGGTAGACGCTGATACCGTCCAGCGGGTCCGGCCCGCCCAGGCGAAACTTGATCAGCGTGCCAAAGTGCGCGGCCTGCTGGTCGCCATAGACTTTTTCCAGCGCCTGATCGATGGCATCCCAGCCCTGTGCGTCATCATCGGCAAGGGTCTGGTCCTGCGCTGCGCTATCTGGCTTGTCTTGGGAACTCATGGCTTTTCTCCTTTGTGGCGAGTATCAAGCTAGCGCACAAAGCTTTTTGCCAGATTACAAAACGAAATGTGAGCGGGCGTTTCGCACCCACTCACATTATTTGTTGTCAGAAAGCTGAATTTTTCAGCATCTAACGCTCAGCGCGGTTCGATCTTCAGGTCTCGAATACGCTGGGTAATGACGCCAAACTCGGCCTTGTAGTTCTCGGCAAACTGCGCGGGCGTGGTGTTCATCAGCTCAAAACCGCGCGAGACAAACAGCTGGCTGATCTCGGGCGAGCCCACGGCGGCACGCACTTCCTTGGCCAGGCGCTCGAGTACAGCGGGCGGCGTCTTGGCCGGGGCCAGCATGCCAATCCAGACATTGCTGTCATACAGCGGGTCCTTGAAGCCCAGCTCGTTCATGGTCGGCACCTGCGGCAAGGTGGTGGAGCGCTGGCGGCCCAGCACGGCCAGCGGCACGATCTTGCCCACCTGCACATGCTGCATGGCGCTGGCGACCGAGGACAGGCCCACATCCACCGTGCCGGACAGCAAATCCGTCACCACCGGGCCTTCGCCGCGCTGGGGCACATGCACCATCTCGGAGTGCAGGTTCTGGTTCAGCGTCTCACCGGCCAGATGGCCCAGACCGCCAATGCCCCAGCTGCCGTAGCTGAGCTTGGCCCCCGCGGCCAGCTTGGCCTTGAGGTCGGCAATGCTCTTAATGCCTGTGCCGGGCGGCGTTGAGATCAGCGCCGGGCTGCGCACAATCTGGGTGATGCCGACAAAGTCTTTTTGCGGGTCATAGGCCAGGGTTTTGTACAGCGCGGTGTTGTTGATCTGCGAGTCGGTGATCGTCAGCAGCAGCGTATAGCCATCGGGCTTGGATCGGGCCACTTCGGAGGCGCCGATGGCACCGGCAGCACCGGCCTTGTTGTCCACCACCACGGGCTGGCCCATGGTCTTGGTCAGGCGCTCGCCAATCGTGCGGGCAATAAAGTCGGTTGCGCCGCCAGCGGCATAAGGCACCACGACCCGGATGGTACGGGAAGGGTAACTGTCCTGTGCCCAGGCCATGGAAGTCAGGCCCAGGGCCAGACAGCTTGCAAGGCAGGTGGCTGCCAGTTTCTTGATCATCGTTGTCTCCTTTTTTCTCGGTGGGAATCTCACAGGTCAAGTACCAGCTCTTTGCTGTGTGCACGTGACACGCAGGGCAGGATGCATTGGTGGGCGGCGCGCTCTTCGTCGCTGAGCACATAGTCGCGGTGGTCGGCCTCGCCGCTCACCAGGGGAATTTCGCAGCTGCGGCACATGCCTTCGCGGCAGGAGAACGGCAGGCTCTGGCCCGCGCACTCCAGCGCTTCGAGCAGGCTTTGCTCAGCACCCACGGTGATGCGCTCGCCACTGCGGTGCAGCACAACGGTGAACTCGCCCTTGTTGGCGGCGTTTTGCGCGGCAGCGGCTTCGGGCGGGGCAAAGCGCTCAAAGTGCACGGCGTTCTTGGGCATGCCCTGGGCTTGAGTCGCAGCTTCTACCGCGTTCATCAGCCCTTCGGGACCGCAGCAGTAGACATGCGATCCGGCGGGCGTGGCGGCCAGCCATTGCAGCAGCTCAGGGCGGCCGCCGGCGGCTTCTTCATCAACAAACAGCTGCGCGCGGCCGCCAAAACCGGCCAGAGTCCAGGCAAAGGCGGCGCGGCTGCGGCTGCGCACGCAGTACAGCAGGCGCCAGGGCTGGCCCGTGGCTTCGCAGTGGCGGATCATGCTCATGATGGGCGTGATGCCAATGCCACCGGCGATAAAGCAGTGCTCTGCCGCACCATCACCTAAACCAAACAGGCTGCGCGGCGCGCTGATCTCGATCTTGTCGCCCGCCTTGAGCTGCTGGTGCACATAGCTGGAGCCACCGCGCGACTTGGCGGCCAGGCCCACGCCAATCACATAGCGGTGGCGCTCGGCCGGGTTGTTGGCCAACGAATACTGGCGGCAGATGCCATTGGGCAAAAACACATCGATGTGCGAGCCGCTGGTGAAGGCGGGCAGCTCGGCCCCGTGGATGTCGCGCAATTCCAGGCCGACGACATCCTGGGCCTCGTGGGTGAGGCCTGCGACGATGACTTGCATGGCTTACCCCGCAGTCTGTGGGTTGGAAGCAGCGGCGGCCGGTGTGGCGGCGGCTTTTTTCAGCGCTTCTTCAGCGGCTTCCTGCTCCAGCCGGCGCGAGACCTGCCAGCGGAACTGGTTGAGCGCCGAGTCAATGCCAAAGGCCACCATCTTGAAGTCGGGCGCCAGCGCCAGGCTTTTTTGCTGGGCGGTGATGATGTCGCGGTCTTCGTCAAACGCATCGACCACGGCCTGGTGGATGGACTTGGTGACCTCGGGCTTGTCCAGCGAGAAGTTATGCGGGTGGGCGAAGAAATAGTGGGTGGAGTTTTCGGTCTCCGGCGTGATCGCCTGGCAGCCACGGAACTCGATACCGCCATCGCGGTTGCCTTCCTGCGCGCCCTGGCCGGTCGGGGCCATGCCCGAATCCATCAGCAAGGTCGCAGGCAGGGTGAAGTTATAGATATTCCAGCGATCGACCTTGCCACCCCAGTCCTTGACGGCTGCAGCAAAAGGCGGTGGATCGATATTGATGGCCCAGCGCGTGATGCGCACGCCGTTGTCCATGCGCTCGACCTTGGGCTGCTGGGCCGCATAGTCTGCGCCGCCACCCAGGGTGGTGGGGTGCACAAAGGGCAGGTGCGAAAAGTCCAGCAGGTTGTCGCAGATCAGCAGGTAGTTCACGTCGTAGTGGATATAGCCATCCAGACTGCGCCAGTCTGGGTGGTCCAGCCACTGCGTGTCGGGGATGAGGGAAGGATCGGCCTTGTCTGGGTCGCCCATCCAGATCCAGATCCAGCGGTGGCTTTCCACCACGGGGAAGGTGCGCACCTTGGCCTGAATCGGGATACGGGTCTGGCCGGGGGCCTCGACGCAAATGCCCGTCGAATCGAACTTCAGGCCGTGGTACATGCAGCGCACGCAATCGCCTTCGCGGCGGCCCACCGACAACGGCGCACCACGGTGGCAGCAGCGATCTTCCAGCGCGATGATCTCGCCATCCTGCTTGCGGTACATCAGCACCGGCACGCCGGTGATGGTGCGGTTGAACATGCCTTCCTTGGTGACTTCGTGGTCCCAGGCCGCTACGTACCAGACGTTTTTGATGAACATGGTGGGTCTCCTTTGTTGTGGAAAACGGCCTCTGCGGGCTGCATGGACCACAATTTAGAACGAGGGTTGTCATGCATCAATGTTTGGAGCTTCATTCCTAGAATGAACGCCATGCATGCTGAACAACTGGACCTGAATTTGCTGATGGTGTTTGATGCGCTGCTCAGAGAGGCGAGCGTCACCAAGGCCTCCGAATCCCTCGGGTTAACCCAGAGCGCTACAAGCCATGCATTGAATCGACTAAGGGTTTATTTCGATGACCCTTTGTTCGTCAAAGTGGGCCCGCGCATGGAGCCCACGATCAAGGCCACCAGCCTGCGCCAGACGGTGCTGGATGTGGTGACCAGCATTCGCCAGAACATACTGCCCGGAGCCGTGTTTGACCCCGCTGCGGCCAAACGCGCCTTCACCCTGTGCATGACGGATATGGGCGAGCTGGTCTTTTTGCCCGCGCTGCTGGAGCGCTTCAAACACGAAGCGCCGCAATGCACGCTGCGCACGCTGCAAGTGCCTGTGGAGCAGATCGAGAGCCTGCTGGCCTCGGGTGAGGTTGACCTGGCGCTGGGCTCCATACGCACCGTACCTGAAGGGCTGTACCAGCAAAGGCTGTTTCAACACCAGTTCCGCACCATTGCCAGCGTGGACAACCGCAAGATTGGCGATCAATTGACGCTGGAGGCTTTTCTGGAGCACAGGCACATCGTGGTCTCGCTGACCGGGCGCACCACGGAAAGCTATGACAGGGCACTGGAGACGCAAGGCATTCAGCGCAATATCGCCGTCATCACGCCGCATTTTCTGATGGTGCCGCTGCTGATGAAGGAGCACCCTGACTTGATCGCCACCGTGCCCGAAGCGCTGGCCGATGTGTTTGTGGGGCTGAATGTGGTGCGCTCGTTTGAACCGCCGGTGCCCATTCCGGCCTTTCCGCTCAATCAGCACTGGCATCCGCGCTTTCATCACGACCCGGCCATCATCTGGCTCAGAGAGCGCGTTAAACGCACGTTTGAGCACTACCCTACGATTACGGCTACCGAACTGCCTTAAGAGCTGTTAACACTACCCAGCAAACCACAGGTTTGCGTTTGAGACGAGGCGCAAAGCCGCAGGCAGTACAAGAGTACGACAAGGCGAAGCAACGACGTATCAAGGGTAGTGTTAACAGCTCTAAAAATGCCACCAGCGCGGCAGCAGAGCCTGTACCTGCGGGCGTTGAAACCGGTCATCCATCAGCACCACTACACCCCTGTCATCTTCTGTGCGAATCACGCGGCCCGCAGCCTGCACCACCTTGCGCAAACCGGGGTAGAGATAGGTGTAGTCATAACCCAGCCCTGCGCCCATCACGGCGTCCATGGCGCGCTGCATGGCCTCGTTGACGGGGTTGATCTGCGGCAGCCCAAGCGTGGCCACAAATGCGCCTATCAGCCGCGTTCCGGGCAAGTCCACGCCTTCGGAAAACGCGCCGCCCAGCACGGCCAGCCCCACGCCCTGCCCGCCTTCCACAAAGCGCTCGAGAAACTCCGCCCGCCCTGCTTCGTCCATGCCCCGTTCCTGCTGCCATAGCGGTATTTGTGGGTGCAGGCGCTGCAGCGTGGCGGCCAGCCGCTGCAGATAGTCAAAGCTGCTGACAAAACACAGATAGTTGCCGGGCTGGCGCGCAAACTGCGCCGCCACCAGGTCGGCCATGGGCACGAGAGACGCTTCGCGGTCGCGCCAGCGCGTGGAGATATGGCTGGCAATCTGCACCTGTAACTGGTGCGCGGCAAACGGTGCCTCCACCTCCAGCCAAGCGGTATCGGACGGCAGGCCCAGCAGGTCGCGATAAAACTGCGGCGGGCCCAGCGTGCCGGAAAACAGCACTGTCGCCTGCGCCGCCGCATGCCGCGCGGCCAGATGCACCGCCGGAACCACATTGCGTATGCACAGCGTGGAGACAGGTTTGCGCGCCAGCCCATGCAACTGAAGATCAAACAGCGCATGCGGCCCGAACGATTCGGCCAGCGCCTGAAACTGCAGCAGCTCCCAGTAAAAGCTCAGCACCACATCGCCAGGCGGCAGGGGGTGATCGGCCTGCAAATCAGCAATTACGCCAATGGCACGCTGCACGGCGGCCAGCAATGCGGGCGGGATGGCGGGGTAGCTCTGGTAAGTCGCCCTTGGCTCGGCGGCCTGCACTGCAGCCTCAGCCTGCGCCTTGTTCAGCGCATTCCACTGGCGATTCAAGCTATCCAGCGCTTTTTTCACCGCGCCTGTTGCCGCTTGCCGCGCCGCTGCCAGATCGAACTGCGACAGCGGCGCGGTATACATGCTGCGCGCACGTTCAAGCAGGTTATGAGCCTCGTCCACCAGAACGCCCGCGCGCCAGCCTTGCTGCTGGGTCAGCGCATAAAGCATGGCGGCGCTGTCGTAGAAGTAGTGATAGTCAGCCACCACCACATCGGCCCAGCGCGCCAGCTCTTGTGAGAGGTAATACGGGCAGATGCCATGCTGCAGCGCCATATCGCGCACGGCAGTGGCATCCCAACTACCTAGCTGCTGCACCATTGCTGCCCGCGCTGCAGGCAGGCGGTCAAAAAAGCCGCGCGCCAGCGGGCAGGAATCGCCATGGCAGGCCTTGTCCGGGTGCTCGCAGGTCTTGTCACGCGCAAGCATGTCCAGCACGCGCAGCGTAGCTGCATTGGGTTTGAGCGCTGTGTGAATCTGGCTTAGCGCATGCAGCGCCAGCCCGTGACCCGTGCCTTTGGCCGTGAGGAAAAACAGCTTGTCCAGCGCCTCAGAATTGGGCTTGTCGCTCTGCGTTGTGCTGTCATCCACCATGGCTTTGAGCAGCGGGAAGATCGTGCCCAGCGTCTTGCCAATGCCCGTAGGGGCCTGCGCCATCAGGCAGCGCCCCGTGGCCTCGCTTTTTGCCGTGCGGTACACGGCCACCGCCAGTTCGCGCTGGCCAGTGCGAAAAGCAGGCATGGGAAATGGCAGCGCCGCCAGTGCCATATTGCGCTGCTGGTTGTGCTCGGCCTCGCTGCGCGCCCAGAGCAGATAGCGCTGACATTGCGCTTCAAAAAACTCACGTAGTTGTTGCGCGCTGCAGTCTTCGACCAGTACGGTTTCCTGCTCGCTGCCAATCTGGAAATACACCAACGCCACCTTGAGCCTGTCCAGCCCGCGCGCCACGCACAGCAGATGGCCATAGACCCTGGCCTGCGTCCAGTGCAGCGCACGGTGGTGAGGCCGCACGCCTTCCAGCGGGCCGCGATAGGTCTTGATTTCCTCCAGCTGCAACAGCTCTGCATCAAAACCATCGGCCCTGCCGCGCACCTGCAGGTCTTCATAGCTGCCGCTGAGCGCCAGTTCGGTCTCGTACTGTGCACCGGCTTTTTTGCGACGATGCTGCACCACGGCATGGCCTTCCATGCCTTCAAGCGCACTGGGCGCGGGCGTAAAGCGCAGGTCCAGATCGCCGCTGCGCGCCGTGAACTCGCACAGCGTGCGTACGGCAACGTTCAGGCTGGCGGGCATTCTGCTTCGGCCTCCAGCCAATGCACATGGCAGACGCGCACCGGCAAGCCCTGCTCGGTGCAATAAGACAGCCAGCGAATCTGGTTGTCCTGCAGCTTGTCGCCCGGCGCTTTGACTTCCACCAGCTCGTAACGGCCCTGATGTTCAGAGCGATGCAGCCAGAAGCGCACCAAGTCGGGAAAGCCGGTGCGGTGCCCTTTCACATCGCGCAGCAGCCGTGCAAAAAACAGCTGCAGATGCGCGGCGGGAATGCAGTCCAGCGCCAGCGTCAGCAACTCTTCACTCAAAGTGCCCCAGAAGACAAAAGGCGACTGCATGCCCGCTTTGTCGACAAAGCGCTGGCGAATGGTGGCGCGGTAGCGGCCATCGTTCAGCTCGGCCAGACAGGCATCAAACAAGGTCTGGCGTCGCGCCACAAAATCGGGCGCGCTCAGGTCTGCAGGGCCACTTTGAAACGGATGAAAGAAGGCACCCGGCAACGGCGCAAAAATCGCGGGCCAGCACAGCAGACCAAACAGCGAATTGATGAGCGCGTTCTCGACATAGAACACCGGAGCATCGGCCTGCTGCCAGGCGTCGCGCAGCGCATATTCCACGGACATAAGCTGCGCGGGCCAGGGCAGTTCCACATCCATGCGCAACGCCGCCACCGCAGGGGCCAGTGCGGCGCGGCGGCCGGTGCTGGCCTGCCCCAGACCGCGCTGCAGCCGGGGCAACATGCGGGCCACGCGCTGGCGCTCTTCTTCACTTTCAGGAGCAGCCTGCACATGATTTGCAAGGACTAGAGCCCGATCAAAGCATTGCATTTGCTCCAGCACGCGAATCAGCCGGTGGCGCGCGCCGGGGTAGCGGCAGGCGGTGTAGGCCTGCTCGGCCAGCGGCCAGTTCTGCGCGCGTTCGCAGCTTTGACCCAGCCGCAGCAAAACCTTGGCTCTGCGCTGATCGAGCCAGGGGGTGGCGCTCTCATTGTTGATAAGCGACTGCAAAAGCTGCGCCACATCTGCGCCCTCTTCCAGCGCCTGGCGGCTTGCGGAAATGGCGAGGTAAAAATCCACATCGGCGCGGCTTTGAAACGCGCGGGATGCGGCGTCCAGCGCCACGGCCTCGTAGCGAAAAATGCCCAGATCGGCGAGCACAAACTCCGACCAGTCCTGGTAGAGATTGCCAAAGAACATCAGCCGCAGCCGCTCGCATAAATCGCCCACCATCACGCGCCAGACCGGCTCGCTGGCCTCGGGGTGCCACTGCGCATAGGGCTGCAACAAATTGGTCTGATCAGACTGCTCCGTCAGCGCAGCCAGCATCTCGGCTTTTTTAAGGCTGCTGCTCAAGCCTGCGGCTTTGAGAATCTGCAGCAACTCGGGCTTGGTATGCAGCGCAAACAACTCGGGCAGCGCCATGGGCGCATCGCGGCTGATCCAGCCCACTTCCAGCAAGGGCGCTGCAGCTTGAACGCTGTCGCCAATTTCCTCATACACCAGCTTGCCTGCACGAAACCACGGCCCCTTGCGCATGACCATGCGCACCAGCAACGCCTGCGAGGGCTGAGGTAACTGGGCAAACTGCGCAAGAAACCCGGCTTCCTCCTCGCTCAGCAAATCACCATAGCGCTGGCCCAACCAGTCCAGCGCCTGCTGAAAGTTGTGCAGATAGTAAAAACGGTGCGGCGGTATCGCGGGAAGCTGCGGCGCGGGCAAGTCAGAACTCCGAAAAACTGTATTTTTATACAGTTTTCAATCAGCCGCGTCCAGCATGGCTATGCCGGTTGAGGCCGCAGCTCCGCAGCCGTCATAAAAGGCAGGATATTGCCCATGGCCTGCTGCACAAACTGCTCTTTTTCACCCACCGGCGCGACATAGTGCAGCGCGTCGCGGGCGGCCTCCAGACCTTCTAGGCGCGCAATGATCCATGCAGCCAGATAGGGAGACGCCAGACAGCCGCCTGCCGTCGCAATATTGCCGCGCGCAAAAAAGGGCTGGTTGAGCACTTCGACACCGGCTTCCTGCACCCAGGGCTTGGTGGTCAGATCGGTGCAGGCCTTGACGCCTTCCAGCAAGCCCAGCTTGGCGAGAACCAAGGTGCCCGAGCATTGCGCCGCCAGCAACTGGCGCGCGGGGTCGAGCTTGAGTTGCGCCATCAGCGCAGCATCGGCCACCACATCACGGGTCAGCACGCCGCTGCCGACAATCACGGCATCGGCCTGCGCAGTATCTTGCAGGCTGCACTGGGCTTCAACCACCAGTCCATTCATGGAGCGCACGGTACGCGCCGGGCTGGCAATCGAGACGCGCCAGCCGGGCTTTTTGATGCGGTTGAGAATGCCCAGAGCCACCAACGAATCCAGTTCGTTATAGCCCTCAAAAGTAAGAATTGCGATGTGCACGGTGGAAGCCTCAGATGGAGCGCAGATCTTAAGGTCGCGCCGTGCCCTGCCATGCACTCCTGCTTTCGATGTCAGCCTTTCGCCAGCGTGCAGGTGTCTGCCCCAGCACACGCTTGAAGGCCGTGGCAAACGCGGCTTCCGAGCCATAGCCCACGGCCTCGGCCACATCGGCCACGCTGCGCTGCGGGTCGCCCAGCCAGTCGCAGGCCTGCATCATGCGCAGTTGCAGCACAAACTCGGCCACACCGCAGCCCGCCAGCGCCTGAAAGTGGCGCGCATAAGTGGCGCGGGACATGGCCACGCTGGCCGCGAGCTTTTCAATCGTCCAGGGCTGCTGCGGCGCATCAAGTACCGCGCGCACCGAGGCACCCAGGCGCTCGTCGGCCAACAGCGGCAACAGGCCCGCTGGCAGCTCCACTTGTCGCGCCGCCCTCAAGGCCAGCGCCAGCAAGGCCTGGCCCAGCCCGTCGATCACCGCATGCGCGCCGGGCTGGGCGCTGCCTGCTGCTTCTGCGCGCAGCCAATGCAGCAGCGCCTGCAGGCCGGACTGCGAGGCGCTATCGGGCAGATGGATATGCAGCACCTCGGGCAGCCAGCGGGCCAGCAGCTCGCCCGCGCCACTGGCATAGCGGTAGCGGCCACACAGCAGCTCGACCGAGGCCTGCTGCCCCGCATTCACATTGGTTTTGAGCGCCAGCGCTGCGCCTTGCTGAAGCTCGGGCTCCATGGCTGGATCACCAGCCAGATCACCCGCCCCATCCGCCTGCTGCACCAGGTGCGGGTTGCCCAGCGGCAGCAGCACAAAGTCCCCGCTGCGCAGGCACAACTCACGCCCGGCGACCTGCAGCCGACACTGGCCGGAGAGCACAAAGTGAAACGCGGCCTCCCGCACCTGCTGCGCATGGGGCAGCGCAAAACGGCCGCCCAGCAGACAGCGCAGGTCCAGCAGCACCTGCACGCGAGCCAGTTGCAGAAGGTGGCTTAAAGCGTCCATACATCCTCAATATGAGACGAATTCAAAAGAATTCGAGTTAATCCTACATTGAATGAAGCATGCCTGCGCAACACAATCAAGGTCTCAACACAAGGAGCATGCAATGCTGGACTGGAACGAATACCGCAAGGAACTGGCTGGCCGACTGGGTGAGTTTTCCAAACTCTCGCCCGGCACCATGGAGGGCTACAAGTCGCTGGCCACCGCCGGTAGCAAGACGGGCCATCTGGACGCCAAGACCCGCGAACTGATCGCGATTGCCGTGGGCGTGACCACACGCTGCGACGGCTGCATTGCCGTGCACACCAAGGCCGCCAAGGCCGCAGGTGCGACCAAGGATGAGATTGCCGAAGCCCTGGGCGTGGCCGTGGCGCTGAATGCCGGTGCAGCCATGGTGTATTCGGCCCGTGCGCTGGATGCGCTGGGCGAATAAGCGTCCCTCTAAACCTCACAAAACTTATGCAGGCCCGTGCCCACCAGCGCGGGCCTGCTGTTTTTTATAGTCTCTTGAAAGATGTCTTGATGCAATCTTGATAGCAGCCAGCCCAATTCATACCTAGGCTTGATGGGCACAGACCTAGATTGGAGGCCTCGCAACCACCGGCCCCTCAACACGGGCCAAGTCTGTATGAAACCCGTCGCCATCCTTCAGCACGAAGCATCGCAAGGCCCCGGCATATTGCTGGACCATCTGCGCCAGCAGGAGATTGCCCATGTGCTGCTGGACCCCTGCGCCGAAGGCTCGGCCCCTGCCAATGCACGCGACTACAGCGGCATCATCGTGCTGGGCAGCAACCACTGCGCCAATGAGCAGCTGCGCTGGATTGAGCAAGAGCGCTGCCTGCTGCAAAGCGCTCTGGCTCATGAAGTACCCGTGCTGGGCCACTGCTTTGGCGCGCAGATGCTGGCGCGGGCCATGGGAGCGCGGGTGTGGCGCAACCCCTGCGCCAATATCGGCTGGAGCCAGGTCTGGGTCACGCGCGATGCGCAGGCGCTGATGGACCTGCCCGCGCAGCTCACCCTCTTTCACTGGCATTACGACACGTTTGAGATTCCCCAGGGCGCAAGCCGCACCATGTATGGCACGCATTGCCTGAACAAAGGCTTTGTCCATGGCCGCCACTGGGCGTTTCAAGGCCATCTGGAAGTGACCGAGGCCAGCGTGCGCCAGTGGTGCAGCGATGGCCATGACGAGCTTCTGAGTGCCAGCGGCCCCGCCGTGCAAAGCGAAGCGCAGATTCTGGCCCAGTTGCAGCAGCATATCGCCACGCTCAACGCCACAGCGCTGCGCACCTACCGCGCCTGGACGGACCAGTTACTGCGCGAGCACTGGATGCCCTGCGCCAATGATTTTTTGAATCGATTCCGCCTCAAGTCCAATCATTATCTAGGCATGCAGCTATAAATTTGATAGTTATGATTGGGGAGGCAGACGATTTGTTGCATCTAACGTGATTGTTCAAAGTCTGCCCCTCCCGGGCTTGGGTCAGAATGGCTCGCAACTCATCACCGCTGCAACCCATGAATCTGAGCACTCTTGATGCTCTGTCAGAGTTGGGCAGCAGACCGATGGCGAATCACTCAGAACATACAGGGAGCAAGACATGAGCATGCAGATCAGCGCAGAAGTTCTGGCCCTCTGGAACAAGGGCCAGAAAGTCGAAGCCATCAAGCTGATGCGCGAGCAGACCGGTCTGGGTCTGAAGGACACCAAGGACTTGCTGGAGGCCTATGCCGAGGCCCGCGCCAATGGAGAGATTGACCAGAACATCGAGGTCGATCTCCAGCCGCAAAACCAGGCCGAGGCCATGCAGCAGCTGCGCGACCAGCTGGAGCAAATGGGCATGAAGGACGCCAGCGCCTTGCTGGGCACCTTGGGCGCCAACGGCAAGTCCGGCACCACCACGCTCAAGACCACGACGACCACGATCAACGGCAAGACGGTCACCTCGATCAGCGCCAGCGGCGACCCCGAAGTGGCGGCGCGCATGCTGATGTCCAATACCGGCATGGCGCATGAGGTGGCCCGCGCCAAGGTTGATGAAGCCATGGCGAGCGGCAACAAGATCGAAGCCATCAAGCTGCTGCGCGATATGACGGGGCTGGGTCTGGCCGAAGCCAAGGACCAGATTGATGCGGCCATGAATGGCGAGCCGCTGGACTGGCAAAACCTGCCTCAGCAACCGCAGCAGTCCATGAGCCAGCCGTCTTACTCCAGCAGCATCTCCCCCGGCGAAGTACCGCGCAGCCAGGGCTGGTTCTGGTGGATTCTGGTGTTGCTGGCTCTGGCTGCCGGGGCCTGGTTTTACTTCAAATCGCCTTGAAGTCTATAAACGATATAGGCTAGCAGCTCACTTTTCAGGAGTAATTCGCAATAACTGACTGAGCTGCGCAAAGCTCTGTTCGGTCAGCGCCTGCAGCGACTGCTCTTCGGGCCCGTCACGCCAGATGTCCACGGCCAGGCGGAATGCACCCACGGCGGCCATGGCGGCCAGCCGGTTTTCCCATTGGCGCTCCGGCTCGGGCCAGATTTGCGCCAGCAACTGCGCTATCGCATATTCACGCTCCAGAAACACCGTCTGCCCGCGCGAGCGCAGCGTGGCGCTCAGCAGCATGAGCCGCCGCATCGCCACCAGATCGTCATTGCTGCGCTTGGCCAGGCGCGCCAGCAGGCATTCGCACACGGCCTGCAAGGGACTGCTGTCCTGCGGAGAAATCTTGGCGATGTCACCCAGGATTTCGTCCCAGCCCGCGTCCGAAGCCGCCACCAAAATCGCGTCCTTGCTCGGAAAGTACGAGAAAAATGTGCGCCGCGACACTCCGGCCTCAGCCGCAATCTGGTCCAACGTGGTCTCGGTATAGCCCTGCTCCAGAAACAGGCGCATGCCCGTGGCCACCAGCAGTTGCTGGGTGTCACGCTTTTTCTGCTCTCGCAATCCTATGGTGGCAGGGGCCAAGCCCTCATCCCTGGCAACAGACATGCATACCTCTTCGTTGACATTTTTGCACTGAGTGCAATATTATTGGCGCCGCATTCAAAAACCACAACAGAGCTTCCATGTCCTCCAGCCAGCCCGCGGACCCCAGCGCCGCAGCGACACGTCCTGCCCAAGCCTCTTTGGACGACAACGCCCCCCCACCCGGCAACCAGCGTCTGCGCAGCATCGGCGGCGGCCTGCTGGTGGCCTTGCTCATTGGCGGTGGCTGGTGGTTTTACCAGCATCAGACCACAGGCAAGTATCTTCAGTCCACCGACGACGCTTATGTACAGGCCGATGCCGTGACGGTGGCGCCCAAGATCTCGGGCTATGTGGAGGAAGTACTGGTCAAGGACAACGAGGATGTGAAGGTCGGCCAGCCGCTGCTGCGCATCGACGCGCGCGACTACCGCGCCCAGGTGGCGCAGGCCAAGGCCAGCATCGATGTAGCCCAGGCCAATGCCGAAGCCAGCCGCGCCCAGATGCATGAGCAGGATGCTGCCATCGCTCAGGCCAAAGCGCAGTTGGCATCCGCCCAGGCCCATGCCGACTTTGCCAGCGCCGAAGTGCGCCGCTTTGCCGATCTGGTCAAGACAGGGGCCGAGCCTGCCGAACAACTGGCCATCAAGCGCAATCAAGAACAACAAGCGCTGGGCCAGCTCAATGCCCAGCGCGCCGCGCTGCAGGCTACCGAGCGCCGCGTGGCCTCCATCGCTGCGCAGGTCAAGCAGGCACAGGCCCAGGGCGAATCGGCCCAGGCCCAGCGCGACGCCGCGCAAGTCGGCGTTGTTGCACAAATGCCGGTCGCAGCTGAGGTAGGCTCGGGAGATGAGAGAGACGAGCTGGGGTCGGGTTAAGTACCGCACAACGAACTGGAAGGCTTACAACGCAGCGTTGAAGGCGCGAGGT
>NZ_KZ984440.1 GCF_003569915.1 Comamonas testosteroni
GAGCCGCCGCCAGTGGCGCAAGGTGCATCTGGGTATTGATGCCCAGACACTGCAGATTCGGGCCATCGCAGTAACAACCAATGAAGTGGGCGACTCGCCCATGGCAGCAGACCTGCTAGGTCAAATTCCAAGCAATGAAGAGATAGCTAGCTTTACCGGTGATGGGGCGTACGACACGCAGGATGTACATAAGGCGTGCTACCTGCGGGGAGCCATTCCAATCATCCCGCCGCGCAAAGGAGCGAAGCTGCGCAAAGGGCTGGCATTTGCTCACCGCAATGAAGCGGTCAAGGCGTGTAGGCAGTTGGGGCGGGCTATCTGGAAACGCTGGAGCGGCTACCACCGAAGGTCACTGGTGGAGACCAAGATGAATTGCTTCAAGCGACTCGGCGAGAAGGTCATGGCCAGGACGTTTGAGCGCCAGGTGACCGAGCTGCACATCCGAGCTTCAATCCTCAATCAATTTACCGCTCTGGGCACGCCCCAGACAGTCGCTGCTGCGTAAATCTATTTGGGATTGGGGATGCCTTGGCCTATGGCCGATTTATGCAACAAAGCCCATCTTCGTGGCAACGTTGATTTGGGCTTTGTTTGACATTGTCCACTTCACCTATTGGGAACTGCTGCCTCGTCTGGTGGTGCCAGCGCTGATTCTGATGGTCAGTCTGTGGGTGGGCGCAGCCTTCCCCGGCACAGCCAAGGGCACAAGCCGTGCTGCCAATGGCGCAGGCTTTGCCTTCTTTGCCGCGCTGCTGGCGACTTTGGTGGCGGCGTTCTTCCCCCACGGCACGATCTCGAATCCTGTGGCTGCTTCGGACGCCAAGGATTCGGTTGCATCGTCCACCGACGAGCAAGCGCCTGAGAACTGGGAGTTCTACGGCCGCAGTGCCTCGGGTACGCGCTTTGCGCCTTACACCGACATCACGCCTGAGAATGTGAAGGACCTGCAAGTGGCATGGACCTATCACACAGGCCGCCGCACCACCGGTTCCGCCTTTGGCGTGGATGAGAACACACCGCTGCAAATCGGCAACGTGCTCTACACCTGCACGCCTGAAAACGTGGTGGCCGCTGTGGACGGCGATTCGGGTAAGGAACTGTGGAAGTTCGACCCCCATGCCAAGAGTGAAGAACACGTCACCTGCCGTGGCGTGGGCTATCACGACATGGACAAGGACAACAGCCTGAACGCCGAAATCAAGGCCAAATATGCCAGCGTGCAAGCCTGCCGCCAGCGTATTCTGGTTTCGACCATCGACGCTCGCATGTTCGCCCTGGATGCCCAGACCGGCAAGCCTTGTGAGGACTTTGGCGAGCATGGCTTTATCGACCTGAAGAAGGGCATGGGTCCCACCGAAGTCAGCAAGCGTTACCACCCCACGGCCGTGCCTGTGGTGATGGGCCACCTGGCTGTGGTCGGCGGCTGGGTGCGTGACATTGTGGCCGGCGAGCCTTCGGGTGCCGTGCGTGCTTTTGACGTGCTGAGCGGCAAGATCACCTGGGCCTGGGATGTAGGCGCACCTGAAGGTGCTGACACTACCGCCCCTGACCACCAGTTCACGCTGGAAACACCTAACGTCTGGACGGTTCCTACCTTCGACAAGGAACTGAACCTGGTCTATCTGCCTACCGGCAATGGCCCTCCCGACTACTGGGGTGGCGATCGCAATGCGGTCAAGGAAAAGTTTGGCTCCGCCGTGGTGGCCGTGGATGCGTCCACCGGCAAGTCCAAGTGGGTCTACCAGTTCATCCACCACGACGTGTGGGACTTCGACATGCCTTCGCAGCCTGTGCTGTACAACATGAAGGATGAGAAGGGCGAAAAGACTCCGGTGCTGATTCAAACCAGCAAGACCGGCCACATCTTTGTGCTGGACCGCCGCACCGGCAAGCCTTTCACCAAGGTGGAAGAGCGCGCTGTGCCTACCGAAAACGCCGCTGTGGGCGAGCATCTGTCGCCTACCCAGCCTTTCTCGTCGGGCATGCCACAAATTGGTGTGGAGCCTTTGACTGAAAGCGCCATGTGGGGCGTGTCGACCTTCGACCAACTGTATTGCCGCATCAAATTCAAGGATTCGGTCTATGTCGGTCCCTTTACACCTCCTAGCGAGAAGCCCTACATCGAATGGCCTAGCCTGCTGGGTGGCATGAACTGGGGCGGTATCTCGGTGGACGAGAAGACCGGCATGATGTTTGTCAATGACATGCGTATGCCTTTGCGCATGTCGTTGGTCACGCAGGAAGACGCCAAGAAGTACAAGGTCACGACCGACGAAGTGCCTGGCTTCATGGGCACCATCCGTCCTCAGATCGCCGGTATCTACGGCGGTGTGAAGATCGACATCATGCAATCGCCCCTGGGTGTGCCTTGCAACACGCCTCCCTTCGGCAGCATGAGCGGTATCGACCTGAATACCCAAAAGCTGGTCTGGCAAGTGCCTCTGGGCACCGTGCAGGACACAGGCCCTCTGGGCATGAAGACCGGCATGCAAATCCCTCTGGGTATGCCTACGCTGGGTGGTCCTACCTCGACCGCTTCGGGCCTGGTGTTCTTCGCTGGCACGCAAGACTACTATCTGCGCGCCATGGACTCCAAGACCGGCAAGGAAGTGTGGAAGGCCCGTATGCCAGTGGGTGCCGTCGCTGCACCGCTGATCTACAAGTCGCCCAAGACGGGTAAGGAATATGTGGTGATCTCGGCTGGCGGCGCAAGCCACTCGCCTGATCTGGGTGACTACGTGATCGCCTACGCCCTGCCTGACAAGAAGTAAACCGCAAGGACTTACTTATCTAGCAAAGCCGCGCATGACCTGCGCGGCTTTTTTGTTGCCGCGTGCTATCGGCGGTGTGTGCCGGTACGAATTGCTTTCAAGATGTTTTAGTGCTCGTTTTTTATGTGGACTGCGGCCACACTGGCAGCCATCACCACAGGGACAAGGAGCACATCAATGAAAAACCACACCCATTCATGGCGCCTGCGCTGGTGGCAGTCCCTGCTGGGGCTGTTGCTGGTTGCAGGTCTGGGGGCTTGCAGCATGCCACCGCCGCCTTCGGCGCGCATGGATGAGCAAAGCGGGGCGATGGAGGTTGCTGCGGCACCTGCGCCTGTGTCCAGAATGGCTGCCCCTGCACGCGACGCCAAGGCCGCGTCCACACTGGGCACGCAATGGGGCGAGGGGCGCGAGTCCGTCACCAAGGTGGTTCAGGCCTCGCGCCTGACGCCGGACCGCCCGCGCGCCGTGGGCCAGATGCGCTACTCGGACGAAGACAGCATTCGCCGTGCACTGGGCCCGTATGCGGAGCGCCAGCTCAATGCCCTGCTGGCCGATGGTGATGTGGAGCTAGCGATTGGCGCAGGGGAAGGACGCCCTGTCTATCGCATCTTCACTTCACGCGGCGCGCAGGACTATCACGTGGCGGGCCGCAGCGGCGATCGCTACGAGCTGATCTATACCAACCGCAGCAATCGCTATTACGAAGTGGTGGCGACAGTGGATGGTCTGGATGTGCTCAGCGGCAAGCCGGGCAGCGTCAGAAGCGACGGTTATCTGCTGCGCCCCGGGGAGCGACTGGTGATTGACGGCTTTCGCAAGAATGACCGCGAAGTTGCGGCTTTTCGTTTTTCCTCCAAGGACCGCGCCTATGCCAACAACACTCCGGCTGGGGATGCCCGCAATGTGGGCGTGATTGGCACCGCGCTGTTTGAGGTGCGGCTGGACGAGCGTGATCCGGATCTGCCTCGCCGCCCAGCGCCTGGGGCTGATCCGCGTGCCTTCCCGGCAGATGGGGGCCGGTTCGCTCCGCCGCCGCCGCGCTATAGCCGCTGACACGCTGAACACAGGCCCGGTTGTCCGGGCCTTTTTCATGGATGCTGAAGTATTTCAGTTAACACGAATTTCGTGTTGCACGAATTTCGTGTACCATGCCAAGCATGAAGAACGTCACCATCACTGTGGAAGACAGCGTGCTGGAATGGGCCCGGGTTGAAGCCGCCCGCCGTGGCACCAGTGTTTCGCGCATGCTCGGTGACTTCATGGCCGAGATGCAGCGCCGCGAAGATTCGTATGAGCGTGCCTATCTGGCCTGGCGCACCGATGAGCGCAGCTGGCAGGCCGAGCCTGCAGATACTATAAAATATGTAGCGCGTAGCGTAAGTACTGTCAGGACTAATGCGCCAAAGGACTCCAATTCTGGAGCTGCGGCATGAGCGCCATGACCACCGTATTCGTCGATACCTCGGTGCTGATTGCGGCCGAGGATGTGGCCGGTGGCGATCTCTACACCGCCGCGCTGGACTGGCTCGATGTGCTCTGGCACAGCCGCACGGGCCGCACCAGCAATCAGGCGCTGGTGGAGTTCTACGACCAGGTCACGACCGCAGCGGCCCCCATGCCCCAGGGCGACGCCCGCGCTGCCATCCGCCGCTACCAGACCTGGACGCCGTGGAAAACCGACGCCGCCACGCTGGAAACCGCCTGGGCCGTGCAAGCCCGCCATGCGCTGGACTTTGGCGACTGCCTGGCCGTGGCCTGCGCCCAGCACAGCGGTTGCAGCCATATGCTGAGCCTGCACCTGCCCCATGGCGCAGAGTTTGGCGGCGTCACCGTGGTGCACCCGCTGCAGCAAAGCGTCCCCAAGAATGTGGGGGCTTGAGAGCCAGAAGCTTCAATGCATTGGCCAACGCAAGCCCCGTGTGAAAGAGTGAATCCCATGACTGTTCCGAACAACGCATCCCAAGCCCTGCAACGCATTCGTGCCGATGTCCGCGCCATGCAGGGCTACCATGTGCAGGCCTCGCAAGGCCTGCTCAAGATGGACACGATGGAGAACCCGTATCGCCTCTCCGCCGATCTGCAAAAGCAGCTGGGCGAGCGTCTCGGCGCACTCGAAATCAACCGCTACCCCGGCGAGCGCCTGGAAGTGCTGAAAAAAATGCTGGCCGACTACGCCGGCGCACCCGCAGGCAGCGCCGTGCTGCTGGGCAATGGCTCGGACGAAATCATCACCCTGCTGGCGCTGGCCACTGCGCAGCCGCATGAAGCCGGTCGCGCAAAAATGCTGGCCCCCATGCCCGGTTTTGTGATGTACCCGCTCTCGGCCAAGCTGCAGGGGCTGGACTTTGTGCCCGTCACGTTGACTGCCGACTTTGACCTGGACGTGCCCGCCATGCAGGCTGCAATTGCCGAGCAAAAGCCCGCCATCACCTACATCGCCTACCCCAACAACCCTACGGCCACCTTGTGGGCCGAAGACAAGGTGCAGGCCGTGATCGACGCAGTGGCGCAGGTCGGCGGCCTGGTGGTGATGGACGAGGCCTACCAGCCTTTTGCCAGCCGCAGCTGGATCCACCGCATGAAAGCCGAGCCCGAGCGCAATGCCCATGTGCTGCTGATGCGCACTTTGAGCAAATTCGGTCTGGCCGGTGCGCGTCTCGGCTATCTGATTGGCCCGGCTGCTATTGTTAATGAGCTGGACAAGGTGCGCCCGCCTTACAACATCAGCGTGCTCAACTGCGAAACCGCGATTTTTGCGCTGGAGCATGAGTCGCTGTACGCAGAGCAAGCCGCCGCCATCCGCGCCGAACGCCAGCCGCTGATTGATGCGCTGACTGCCATCAAGGGCGTGGAAAAAGTCTGGCCGTCCGAAGCCAATATGGTGCTGCTGCGCGTTGTCGATGCCGGCAAGGCGCAGGCCGAGATGAAAGCCCGTGGCGTGCTGGTCAAGAACGTATCGGCCATGCACCCGCTGCTCAATAATTGCCTGCGTCTGACCGTGGGCACCCGCGAAGAAAACGCCCAGATGCTGGCGGCCTTGAAGGAATCCCTATGAGCAATATCGTTCCCTCCGTAGCCCAGAACCTGCCGCGCACCGCCGAAGTGCAGCGCAACACGGCCGAAACCCGCATCGCCGTGCGCGTCAACCTCGACGGCACGGGCAAGGCCAGCCTCAATTCCGGCATTGGTTTTCTGGATCACATGCTGGACCAGATCGCGCGCCACGGCCTGATTGATCTGGACATCGAATGCGCAGGCGATCTGCACATCGACGGCCACCACACGGTGGAAGACATCGGCATCACGCTGGGCCAGGCTTTTGCCAAGGCCATTGGCGACAAAAAGGGCATTCGCCGCTACGGCCACGCTTATGTGCCGCTCGATGAAGCGTTGAGCCGCGTGGTGATCGACTTCTCCGGTCGCCCCGGCCTGCACATGGATGTGAAGTTCACTGCAGGCAGCATTGGTCAGCTCGATACGCAATTGGTCTATGAGTTCTTCCAGGGCTTTGTGAACCATGCCGGTGTGACTTTGCACATCGACAACCTCAAGGGCTTTAACGCCCACCACCAGTGCGAAACCATCTTCAAAGCCTTTGCGCGCGCTCTGCGTTTTGCGCTGGAGCATGATGAGCGCATGGCGGGTGTGATTCCCTCCACCAAGGGTTCTTTGTAAGCATTTTGGGTCGTAAGTCCAATCAACATAAGCACTGGCTGCTATGAATTTGAAGAACAATACCGTGGCTGTGGTCGATTACGGCATGGGCAATCTGCGCTCGGTCTCGCAGGCCGTGCGCACGGCGGCGTCCGATTCGGGCTGGGAGGTGGTCGTCACCGCCGACCCCGAAGTCGTGCACGCCGCCAACCGCGTGGTGCTGCCGGGGCAGGGCGCCATGCCTGACTGCATGCGTGAGCTGCGTGAGTCCGGCCTGCAGCAGGCCGTGCTTGACGCCGCAGCCAGCAAGCCACTGTTTGGCGTGTGCGTGGGCATGCAGATGCTGCTGGACCATAGCGACGAGGGCGATGTGCCCGGCCTGGGCCTGATTCCTGGCGATGTGCGCAAGTTCGATCTGGCGGGCAAGACGCAGGCCGACGGCAGCCGTTTCAAGGTGCCGCAGATGGGCTGGAACCAGGTGCGCCAGACGGCGCAGGCGGGCAAGCCCCATGCGCTGTGGGCGGGAATTCCCGACAACAGCTTCTACTACTTTGTTCACAGCTTTTATGCGCTGGTGCAACAAAGCGGGCATTGCGCAGCACAGGCCGACTACGGAGGTCTTTTTGCTTGCGCCATCGCGCGCGATAATATTTTTGCGACCCAGTTCCACCCCGAGAAAAGCTCGGACCAGGGGCTGGCGCTGTTCCGTAACTTCCTCGGCTGGAAGCCCTAAGGATCAACATTGAATAAGTCTTTGCGCGCATCGCATCCCTGGCTTGGGCGGTCTGCGGCGTTGCAAATCCTCGCCGGGCTACCAGCCCGACTGTGGTTTGCGCCTTGCAGCCCATCCCAATCCAGTGCGCGCTGCATCGCAGGACTTATTCACTGTTAACCCGAGTTTTTCAACTGGCCATTTTCGACGGCCAATATTGCTAGCAGACCACCATCATGTTGCTCATCCCCGCTATCGACCTCAAGGACGGCCACTGCGTACGCCTCATTCAGGGTGATATGGATCAATCCACCACATTCGGTGAAGACCCCGCTGCCATGGCCGCCAAGTGGCTGGATGCGGGCGCACGCCGCCTGCATCTGGTGGACCTGAACGGCGCGTTTGCGGGCCAGCCCAAGAACCTGGGCGCCATCAAGAGCATCCTCAAGGAAGTGGACGGCGAGATTCCCGTGCAGATTGGCGGCGGCATCCGTGATCTGGACACGATTGAGCGCTATATCGATCTGGGCATCGAGTACCTGATCATCGGCACCGCTGCGGTGAAGAACCCCGGCTTTCTGCAGGACGCCTGCAGCGCCTTCCCCGGCCACATCATCGTGGGCCTGGACGCCAAGGACGGCAAGGTCGCCATCGACGGCTGGAGCAAGCTCACCGGCCAGGACGTGATCGAGACCGCCAAGCGCTTTGAAGGCTGGGGCGTGGAATCCATCATCTACACCGACATCGGCCGCGACGGCATGCTGACCGGCATCAACATCGACGCCACGGTGAAGCTGGCCCAGTCGCTGAAGATTCCGGTCATCGCCTCCGGCGGTCTGGCGGGCATGGCCGATATCGAAGCCCTGTGCAAGGTGCAGGACGAAGGCGTGGAAGGCGTGATCTGCGGCCGCGCCATCTACACCGGCGATCTGGACTTTGCCGCTGGCCAGGACCGTGCGGACGAACTCACCGGTGAATGATGTGACATTTCAAGCCCAAGCCATTGAATGGAATGGGCTGCCTGCTATCACTTTGAAACTGGCGCAAGGCGATTCTGCCCTGATCAGCCTGCAAGGTGCGCAGGTGCTGTCCTGGGTCAGCCAGGGGCAGGAGCGTCTGTTCCTCAGCCCCAAGGCAGCACATGACGGCCAAACCGCCATTCGCGGCGGCATTCCGGTCTGCTTTCCCCAGTTCAACCAGCGCGGTCCGCTGGTCAAGCACGGCTTTGCGCGGGTGATGGAGTGGGCCGCTGATGATGCGCAGGCATCGGGTGCCGATGGCGCGCAGATCACGTTGCGCCTGACGGATACCGAAGCCACGCGCGCCGTCTGGCCGCAGCAGTTTGAAGCACGGCTGACCGTGTTTTTGACGCCCGGCGCCCTGCGGGTGGAGCTGGCTGTGCACAACCGTGGCACGCAGAACCTGCCCTTTACCGCCGCGCTGCACAGCTATCTGCGTGTGCCGGATGTGGAGCAGGTGGCGCTGTATGGGTTGGACGGTCTGGTCTATTGGGATGCGGTGGTTGACACCCATCCGCAGCAGCAAGGCGCAGTGCGCTTTGGTGTGGAAACCGACCGGGTCTACCCCCGCGCTGATGCCGCGCTGCAACTGCAGGCAGCAGGCCAGCCCTGGCTGCAGATTGCGCAGGATGCGGCGTGGAAAGAATCCGTGGTCTGGAACCCCGGCCCTGCACTGTGCGCCACGCTCAAGGATATGGAAGCTGACAGCTGGAAGCACATGCTGTGCGTGGAAGCCGCTTCCATTGACGCCCCGGTGACGGTGGCCCCCGGCCAGACCTGGCAGGCCAGCCAGCATTTGACGGCGCTGTAACCACCCAGCGCCGCACTGTATTCAACGCTGTTTTCAACGATCAGAGAGTTCCCCATGCTTGCCAAACGCATCATTCCCTGCCTTGACGTGACCGGTGGCCGCGTGGTCAAGGGCGTCAACTTTCTGGAACTGCGCGACGCGGGCGACCCCGTGGAAATCGCCGCGCGCTACAACGCGCAGGGAGCGGACGAGCTGACGTTTCTCGACATCACCGCCACCAGCGATGGCCGCGACCTGATCCTGCCCATCATCGAGGCCGTGGCTTCGCAGGTCTTTATTCCGCTGACGGTGGGCGGCGGCGTGCGCACGGTGGACGATGTGCGTCGCCTCTTGAACGCTGGGGCCGACAAGACCAGCTTTAACTCGGCCGCCATTGCCAACCCCGACACCATCAACGCCTGTAGCGACAAATACGGCGCGCAGTGCATTGTGGTGGCCATCGACGCCAAGCGCCGCACGCCCGAGGACGAGCAGCGCATCGGCCCCGGCGGCACGCCCATGGGTCCGGGTTGGGACGTGTACAGCCATGGTGGCCGCAAAAATGTGGGTCTGGACGTGGTGCGCTGGGCCGCCGAAATGGCCAGGCGCGGCGCGGGCGAGATTTTGCTCACCAGCATGGACAAGGACGGCACCAAGAGCGGCTTTGACCTCAAGCTGACCCGCGCGGTGGCCGACGCCGTGGACGTGCCCGTGATCGCCTCGGGCGGCGTGGGCAACCTCGAAGACCTGGCCGATGGCGTGACCATCGGCGGTGCGGACGCCGTGCTGGCGGCCAGCATCTTCCATTACGGTGAATACACGGTGCAGCAGGCCAAGGAATGCATGCGCGCACGCGGTATTCCGGTTCGACTCTGATACTTCAAAAACCATAGCTGCCAGCGTATTCATCATCTGGACTAGAGGCCGATCAGGCTTGAAATCGCTGATGAAAACCCTCCGCAGCCTTGCAAACAGGATGTGCTTATGAATTGGCTCGATCAGGTCCAGTGGGATGAAAAAGGGCTGGTTCCCGTCATCGCTCAGGAAAAAGACACAGGCGACGTGCTCATGTTCGCCTGGATGAACCGCGAAGCCCTGCAAAAAACCGCAGAGCTGGGGCGCGCCGTGTACTTCAGCCGCTCGCGGGGCAAGCTCTGGTTCAAGGGCGAGGAGTCGGGCCATGTCCAGACCGTGCACGAGCTGCGCGTGGACTGCGACAACGACGTCATCCTCATGAAAGTCACCCAGACCGGCCACGAGCCCGGCATTGCCTGCCACACGGGCCGCCACAGCTGTTTTTACAGTGTGTTGCGAGATGGCGTCTGGAATCCCGTTGATCCGGTCTTGAAAGACCCGGAAAGCATCTATAAGTAATCGATATGACTTCTTCTCAAGATTCTCTGGCCCGTCTGGCGGCGGTGATTGAAAGCCGCAAGATCGCCAACGGCGGCGACCCCGAGAAAAGCTATGTGGCACGCCTGCTGCACAAAGGCCCTGACGCCTTCCTCAAGAAGGTGGGCGAAGAGGCGACCGAAGTCGTCATGGCCGCCAAGGATGCCGAGTACGGCGGCGACAAGAGCAAAGTCCTCTACGAAGTTGCGGACTTGTGGTTCCACTCCATGATCGCGCTGGCACACTTTGATCTGACGCCTGCGCAGGTCATCGCCGAGCTGGAGCGCCGCGAAGGCATGAGCGGTCTGGAAGAGAAAGCCCTGCGCAAGGCCGAAGCCCGCGCCGAGCAGGAGAAAGGAAGCGCCTGATGAGTGATCGTGACATTGTTGACGTCCACAGCAGCACCTCTGCCGAGCTGGAAGGCCTCAAGGCCTGGGGCTGGGCCAGCTATCTGCTGCACCTGATCGTGGCGGTGGCCGCCGTGGTGCCGGGAGCGCAGGTCAGCGTGTTCCTGCTGATCGTGGCCGTCATCATTGACGTGGTCAAACGCGACGACGCGCGCGGCACCTGGCAGGAAAGCCATTTCTCCTGGCGTCTGCGCAGCGTGCTCTGGGCCATTGTTCTCTACGCTGTCACCTTCCCCTTCTTCCTGCTGGGCCTGCTGATCTTCAACCCCGCCTGGGTCATCATCTCCATCTGGTTCCTCTACCGCATCGTGCGCGGCATGGTGGCCATGAACAAGAATCAGGCGATTCAGGCCTGAGTTGGCACACTCCGGACAAAGCCTCTGCAGGAAACCGCAGAGGCTTTTTGCTTTACGCGGTAAATTTGCTGCACTGCAACAGAAACCGGCTGACATGCTGACGCGACCCGCAGGTCTGTGCCATGCTGGCGGCTGTGGCTAAGCTTGTTTCATATCGATCAACAGCGCATCAGCGCCTTACAGGACGGCTTCATGGCATCAACAACAGCCCACACCATCAATCTGGCTCTACAGGGCGGTGGCTCGCACGGCGCGCTGACCTGGGGTGTGCTCGATGCCTTGCTGGAGGATGAAGGCCTGGTCTTCGAGGGCATCAGCGGCACCAGCGCTGGAGCCATGAATGCCGTGGTGCTGGCCCATGGCTTTGCCCAGGCGGCGATGCGCGAGAGCGACCCGCAAGCGGCCCGCCACCTGGGGCGGCGTATGGCCCGCGAAGCGCTGACCGAGCTGTGGGAAGGCGTGGGTGCCATGGGCAGCATGGGCAATGTGTTCTGGGGCGCGCCGCTGCCGGGGGCGCAGATCATGGGGGTGCTCAACCAGTTTCTCTCGCCCTATCAGACCAACCCGCTCAATATCAACCCGCTGCGCCAGTTGCTGACGCGGGTGGTGGACTTCAATGCGCTGGTCAGCCCCGCCTATGCCCAGGTCGTGCCCAAGCTGTTCATCTGCGCCACCAATGTGCGCACAGGGCGCGGCAAGATTTTCAAGGAGGCGCAGGTGACGGCGGACGCCATCATGGCCTCGGCCTGCCTGCCCCAGCTGTTCAAGGCGGTGGAGATCGACGGCGAGCATTACTGGGATGGCGGTTTTTCGGCCAACCCGGCTTTGTATCCGCTGGTCTACGAGACCCTGAGCCGCGACATTTTGCTGGTGCAGATCAATCCCAGGGTGTCGGACAACCTGCCTGACAACGCCAGCGAAATCATGGATCGCATCAACGAAATAACGTTTAATGCCAGCTTGTTGTCTGAGGTTCGTGCTATTGAATTCGTAGTGCGCCTGCTGGAGCAAAAAAGACTGGATGCCGATCGCTACAAGCATGTGCTGATGCACCGTATCGACGGCGGCGCGGCGCTGGAGTCCTATGGCGCGTCGAGCAAGGTCCGTGCCGATACCCGGCTGGTGCGCGAGCTGTTCGGTCTGGGCCGCGAGCTGGGTCATGTCTGGCTTGATGAAAATCGCAAGCATCTGGGGGTTAAACAGACGCTGCGATTCGCCGAAAATATATAGATGGCTCCCCCCTGAGGCGTTACGCGCCTTCCCCCAGGGGGACGGCGCCTTCGCTGCGGGGCGGCCCTTGCTGGGTGTCTCTGACTTGGGGCATGCCTGATCGCAGCACAGTTCTGTGCCGACCTTGAGAACACTGAATAGACGAATTGCTTATGCACAACCACAACTACGACCCCAACTGCATTTTTTGCCGCATCGCCAAGGGCGAGATTCCTTCCCGCAAGGTGTATGAAGACGAAGAGCTGTTCGCCTTTCATGACATCAACCCCGCCGCGCCGGTGCATTTTTTGATGATTCCCAAGAAGCACATTGCTTCTCTGGCTCAGGTCACGGGCGAAGACGCGCCGCTGCTGGGGCGCATGCTGGCGCTGGCACCGAAGCTGGCGCTGGAGCAGGGCTGCAACCCCTATCCCGATGGCGGCTTCCGCGTGGTAGTGAACACCGGCACTGAAGGCGGGCAGGAAGTGCACCACCTGCATATCCATGTGATGGGCGGCCCCCGCCCCTGGCTCAAGGGTTGAGGCGAAATCGGGCAATTTCTTCCCGCTGCGGCTTGCTTGCACCTCAGTGCAAGCTGCTCCACATCGCTTCGAACTCATCCCGATTGCGCTTCAACCCAGCATCGTGGCGATCGCCAATGCGTTCCTGCCCCCTGGTTGAACGCGTCTGGACGATGCGCTTGGCGCAGATAGAGCACTGACCGACAGGCTTTTTGGGCTTATTGCAGACAAGTTGACACAAGCGCCGTCTAAAATGGTTCGCAATTCTTAGGAGAGATTCTCATGGGCTCGTTTTCTATCTGGCACTGGCTGATCGTGCTGCTCATCGTGGTTCTGGTGTTCGGCACCAAGAAGCTCAAGAACATCGGCAACGACCTGGGCGGTGCCGTCAAGGGCTTCAAGGACGGCATGAAGGAAGGCGGCACTGCGCCTGAAGGCACGGACGCCGCTGCAGGTCAGGTGGCCAACAAGGCTGGCGAAAAAGACACCATCGACGTTCAGGCCAAGCAAAAAAGCTGATCTGGCGCGCTGATACATGTTTGATATTGGCCTGTCCAAAATGGCGCTGATCGGCGCCGTGGCCCTGGTGGTCATCGGCCCCGAGAAGTTGCCGCGCGTAGCCCGCATGGTGGGCACGTTGCTGGGCCGGGCGCAGCGCTATGTCTCCGACGTCAAGGCAGAGGTCAACCGCTCCATGGAGCTGGACGAGCTGCGCAAGATGAAGGAGACCGTCGAAGGTGCGGCGCGCGACGTGGAGTCGAGCATTCGCACCCAGGGCGCTGATCTGGAAAAAGACTGGAAAGACGCAACCCGCGATTTGCGTGACGATGCGAACATGACGTCCGCCTCGTCCTATGACTCCTATGGCTCGGATGGCGGCTACGGCAGCTATGGCGAGTCGGACACGCAAAGCACCGTGGTTCCCAGCTACAGCCACCCGCGCAAGAACTGGCGTTTGAAGCGGGGCGCTGTGCCGCAGTGGTACAAGGCTCGCAATGGTGTGCGCACCAAGGTTCAGTCGGGCGCGGCACGTGTGGCGCGCTTTCGGCCCAAGAAGTTCCATTGAGCATGCGCGGACACCGCCTGCTGGCCATCTGGCTGCCCGCCGGGCTTGCAGGTTTGTGTCCGCCTAGCTTGCCCTTTGCCCGTGTCAGCGGGCGTTGTTGTTTCAAGCGTGCGAAGCTTTTGTAGCTTCGACGCGGTTTTGCACCATGTCCGAACCCTCTAAAGAAGACGAACTGGCCGGCACCGAGCAGCCGTTTGTGCAGCACCTGATGGAGCTGCGTGATCGCCTGCTGTACTGCATCTACGGCATTCTGGTCGGCATTGCGCTGCTGATGTTCTGGCCCGGGCCCGATGGTCTGATTGACTTCATCGCGCACCCCATCAAGGAGCATATGCCGCCCGGCGCCAAGCTGATTGCGGTGGGCGTGTTCTCGCCCTTCTTCGTGCCGTTGAAGGTGCTGATGATGGTGGCCGTGCTGCTGGTGCTGCCCTGGCTGATGTACCAGATCTGGGCTTTTGTGGCACCAGGCCTGTACAGCCACGAGAAGAAGTTTGCACTGCCGCTGATTTTGTTCGGCAGCTTGCTGGCCTATGCGGGCATTGCCTTTGTGCAGTTCTTTGTGCTGGGCAATATGTTCAAGTTCATCCAGCACTTCACGCCGTCGAGCGTGGCGGCGACGCCGGACATTGCCTCCTACGTGGAAGCCATTTTGTCGCTGTACATCGCGTTCGCGGCGGCCTTCCAGGTGCCCATTGTGGTGATGCTGCTGGTGCGCTTTGGCCTGGTGGAGATCGACAAGCTCAAGTCCTTCCGCGGCTATTTTGTGGTGATCGCCTTCATCATCGCCGCCGTGATCACGCCGCCCGATGTGATCTCGCAGTTGGCGCTGGCCATTCCCATGTGCCTGCTGTATGAGATCGGCATCCTTGGCGCGGGCTGGTTCAGCAAGGTCTCTCGCGCTCCTGAAGATGCGGAAGCTGCAAGCACTGAAGTGGACAAGCCTGCAGACTGAACCTCTGACTCTTCCCATGAACAAAAGCCCTTGAAGCAATTCAAGGGCTTTTGTTTTGATAGCAGCTGGCGCAATACCTCTCAGGACTAGAGGCCGATTTGGCATAAAAAAGCCAGCGGCAGGCGCTGGCTGGGGGCAGGGGCCAAAGCTGTTTAGCGACGGCGACCTTGCTGCTGCATGGTGTTGGCGGCGGGGCGTGTGCCGGGGGTGATGTCCAGCGTCACTTCACTATTGCCACGGCGCACATCGAATCTGGCGGCCTCTCCGGGCTTGAGGGCGGCCACGGCGGTCAGCAACTGGGAGACATTGCGGGTTTCGGTCTCGCCCACCTTCACGATCACATCGCCGGGGCGCATGCCTGCCTGTGCGGCAGGGCCGGCCTGCAGCACGCCGGTGATGATGACGCCGGCATCGGCCTTGACGCCAAAGGTCTCGGCCAGCTCGGGCGAGAGCTCATTGGGCTCCACGCCGATCCAGCCGCGTGTGACCTTGCCGTCCTTGACGATGCCGTCCAGCACCATCTTGGCGGTGGACACAGGAATCGCAAACCCAATGCCCATGCTGCCGCCGGAGCGCGAGTAGATGGCGGTGTTGATGCCCAGCAGGCTGCCATTGGCATCGACCAGCGCGCCGCCCGAGTTGCCGGGGTTGATGGCGGCATCGGTCTGGATGAAGTTCTCGAAGGTGTTGATGCCCAGCTGGCTGCGGCCCAGCGCGCTGACAATGCCGCTGGTCACGGTCTGGCCCACGCCAAAGGGGTTGCCGATGGCCAGCACGCGGTCGCCCACGGCCACCTGGTCGGAATTGCCCAGAACGATGACGGGCAGCTTGTCCAGCTCGATCTTGAGGATGGCCAGATCGGTCTCGGGGTCGGTGCCGATCACCTTGGCCTTGGCCTGGCGGCTGTCGGTCAGCGTGACCTCGATATCGTCCGCACCTTCGACCACATGGTTGTTGGTGAGGATGTAGCCATCTTGGCTGATGATGACACCGCTGCCCAAACCAGATTGTTCCTGCGTGCCCTGGTCGCCAAAGAAGAACTGGAACCAGGGGTCGTTGGCACGTGGGTGGCGCACGGCCTTGCTGGTGTTGATGCTGACCACGGCGGGCGCGGCCTTGCGGGCGGCGGGAGCGAAGCTGCCGGGCGCCACTTCACCAGCGGGCATGGCGGGCGCCTGGATCAGCGAAACACCGGCGCTGCTGCGGATGTTTCCGCGCTGAAGCCAAGTGGGCTGTAGGGTAGCCACTACAAAATAGATAGCCACCAGCACGGTGACCACCTGCGAAAACAGCAACCAGGTGCGTTTCATGTAAAGCGTTTGAGCAATGAGAGGAACAGGCCCCCATTGTGAAGCATGGCTGGCGCTGATGTCGAAGCGAACATTTGCTTGCCGTTATTTGCATAGCGCAATCTTCGCAAGGCTGCACGCAGGCGCTGCATAGGACTGCGGGCGTCTAAAGTTTTGTACAGACGATAGATATAGGCGTAAACCCTAGAATGATTTTTCGACTGCGCTTACGTCGCCGTTTACTGAAGTGATCGCCCACAAGGTGCCCATATTCGGTCGGGCGGGGCTTTGAATCTGAAGCCTGCCTCAATCGGTCTGCTACTGCACGTTGACCCGTGAACAGTGGCCTTAATCCGCGCTGTCCTGCTGTTCGATCTAGGAAACACCATGACTACGCTTGACCACGCTGCACCGGCTACCGCGCCGGCTGCCGCGACAAATCGTCCCCTGAACCGGGAGGACTACAAGACCCTGGGCTTATCGGCTCTGGGCGGAACGCTGGAGTTTTATGACTTCGTGGTGTTCGTCTTCTTTGCCAATGTGATTGGCGGCCTGTTCTTCCCGGCCTCCATGCCTGACTGGATGCGCCAGCTGCAGACGCTGGGCATTTTTGCGGCCGGCTATCTGGCTCGCCCCGTGGGTGGCATTCTGATTGCGCACTTCGGCGACATTCTGGGTCGCAAGAAGATGTTCACGCTATCGGTCTTCCTGATGGCTGTGCCCACGCTGATCATTGGCGTGCTGCCTACTTATGAAAGCATTGGCATTGCCGCGCCTATCCTGCTGCTGCTGATGCGTGTGCTGCAAGGCGCTGCCATTGGTGGTGAAATGCCCGGTGCCTGGGTGTTCGTGGCCGAGCACGCTCCAGAGAAACGTTACGGCTTTGCGATTGGTTCGCTGACCTCCGGCATTACCGGCGGCATTTTCCTGGGCTCCATCATTGGTGTGTGGCTCAACAGCAGCTACAGCCAGGCCGAAATTCACGACTGGGCATGGCGCATTCCCTTCATTCTGGGCGGCGTGTTTGGTCTGGTGTCCGTGTATCTGCGCAAGTTCCTGCACGAAACGCCCATCTTCCAGGAGATGCAGGCGCGCAAGGCGGTTGACCGTGAACTGCCTTTGAAGACCATCTTGCGTGACCACCGCGAAGCCAGCGTGATCGTGGCTCTGATGACCTGGATTCTGTCCACGGCCGTCGTGGTGGTCGTGCTGATGACTCCTGGTTATCTGCAAAAGGTTTTCCATATTGCGCCGGCCATGGCCCTGAAGGCCAATGCCGTGGCCACGGTGACGCTGACCATTGGCTGTGTGTTCTGGGGCTGGCTGTCGGACAAGCTCGGCACCAAGCTGGCAATGATCCTGGGCTGGGGCGGTATGGCAGTCACTGCCTATCTGTTCTATCTGAACTTGCCGGGCACAGAGGCATCACTGGTCTGCACTTATGCCACCGTGGGCTTCTTTGTTGGCTCTATCTCGTTGCTGCCTGTGGTGGGTGTGCGTGCCTTCCCGCCAGAAGTGCGATTCACCGGTCTGTCCTTTGCCTACAACATGGCTTATGCCGTGTTTGGTGGCCTGACTCCCATGCTGGTGTCTGTCTGGTTGCAGGTGGATGCGATGGCTCCTGCGCATTACGTGGCTGCCATGGGTGCTCTGGGCGTAGCCATGGGCTTCTGGCCTTTGGCCTGCAAGGGCTGGCAGCCCAAGCGCTGAGGTCTGCAAGCACCATGAAAAATGGCTCCTGTCCGGGAGCCATTTTTTTTGTTTGGGCCGCAGTTTCAGAGTCGGTTCATGGGTAACAGCCCTCATGCACAATCGAGCCATGAGCATTGAGCGAAACAACCTCCTGTCCATCTTCAACGGCCTGCTGCAGCCCGAGCGCTTCAAGGACTACGGTCCCAACGGCCTGCAAGTGGAAGGCAAGACCGAAATTCGCCGCATCGTCAGCGGTGTGACGGCCAGCCGCGCGCTGATCGAGGCCGCGATTGATGCCAAGGCTGACGCCATCTTTGTGCACCACGGCCTGTTCTGGCGCGGCATGGACGGGCGCATCACGGGCTGGCTCAAGGAGCGCATTCGCCTGCTGCTCGCGCATGACATCAATCTGTTTGCCTATCACCTGCCGCTGGACGCCCATGCCGAACTGGGCAATAACGCGCAGCTAGGCACTCAGCTGGGTGTGAAGGGCCAGGCCCTGTTTGGTGACCAGAACTTGGGCTGGCTGGCCGATGCCGACTTTGCCAACGCCCAGGAACTGGCCGCACATGTGCAAAAAGTGCTGGGCCGCAACGTTACGCTGGCCTGCGCCGATGCGCAAAAGCCCATCCGCAAGCTGGCCTGGTGCACGGGCGGCGCGCAAGGCTTTTTCGAGGCCGCGATTGCCGCCGGTGCAGACGCCTATATCACCGGCGAAATCTCCGAGCCTCAAACCCATCTGGCGCGGGAAACCGGCGTCAGCTTTATCGCGGCGGGCCACCACGCCACCGAACGCTATGGCGCGCCTGCGGTCGCCGCCTATGTGGCAGGCGAATATGGGCTGGAGCACCAGTTCATCGATATCGACAATCCGGCTTGAACGGGTTTAACTCATATTTTGATAGCTACTAGCCTATTTAATATATGGACTAGAGGCTTGTTTGATACCTATGTCTGCTTCTGAAGCCTCCAAGGGCCTGCCCGTCGCCATCACTCAGGGTGACTGCGCCGGCATCGGCCCCGAAATCATTGCCAAGGCTTTTCGCGCTACACCGCAGGCGCTGCGCGGCTGCTTTGTCGTGGGCGAGCTGCAAACCCTGCGCCGCGCCACGGCGCTGGCCGCCAAGGTCACAGAGGGCGAGCAGGGCATTGCCCAGACCGTCGCCGTGATCGAGCAGCCGCAGGAAGCGTGGGCGGTGCCTGAGGGCGTCATCCCCGTGCTGAACCTGCCGGGGCTGGCGGGCCCGCAGCCCTACGGCCAAATCTCTGCACAGGCTGGGCAGGCGGCAGCGCAATGCGTGGTCTGGGCCGCGCAAGCTGCGCTGCGCGGCGAGATTGCGGCGCTGGTTACCGCACCGCTGCACAAAGAGGCGCTACATCTGGCGGGCGTCACTTTCCCCGGCCACACTGAGCTGCTGCAGGCCGAAGCTGCAGCGCATGAAGGCGTCACTCTGGCGCAGATGCCGGTGCGCATGATGCTGGCCAATGACGAGCTGCGCACCGTGCTGGTCAGCATCCATGTCTCGCTGCGCGATGCCATCAACGCCGTCACCCAGCCGCAGATTCTGCAGACGCTGCAAATTACGCACCAAGCGCTGAGCAAAAGCCTGGGTCGCGCGCCGCGCATGGCGGTGGCCGGGCTCAATCCGCATGCGGGTGAGGGCGGCATCTTTGGTGTGGAGGAGATTGAAATCATCGCCCCCGCGATCGAGCAGGCCCGGGCGCAAGGCATGGATGTGCAAGGCCCGTTTGCACCGGACACCGTCTTCATGCGCGCGCGCCACACGGCTGCTCACCCTGGCGAATTTGACGTGGTGTTGGCGATGTACCACGACCAAGGGTTGATCCCAGTCAAATATTTGGGTGTGGAAAAAGGCGTCAATGTCACGCTGGGTCTGCCTCTGGTGCGCACCAGTCCGGACCACGGAACCGCGTTCGATATCGCAGGGCAGGGCATTGCCGATGCAGCCAGTCTGCTCGAAGCCATCTACATGGCGCGCAGTCTGGCGGCCTGAGCACGATTTCCGCGCCTATGAAAAAAGCCTGCTGAATCCACAGCAGGCTTTTTTGTCGAGATGCAGGAGCCGCTTATTGCTTGCGGTTCAGGCTGTCGCGGATTTCGCGCAGCAGCTGAATGTCTTCGGGCGTGGCTGGTGCTTCCTCGGGGGCCGCAGGCGCTTCGCGCTTGAGACGGTTGATCTGCTTGACCATCATGAAAATGATGAAGGCCAGAATCAGGAAGTTCACGGCCACAGTAATGAAGTTGCCATAGGCAAAGACAGGAATGCCTGCCTTTTTCACCGCATCCAGCGTGCGCGGAACATCGGCGGGCAGGGTGCCAAGAACGACGAACAGATTCGAGAAATCGAGCTTGCCAAAGATCAGGCCCACCAGCGGCATGATGAGGTCGGCCACCACCGAATCAACGATTTTGCCGAAGGCGCCACCGATGATCACACCGACGGCCAAATCCATCACGTTTCCCTTGATTGCGAATTCGCGGAATTCTTGCATCATGCCCATAAGCAGTTCCAGTCACTGAGAGTTTGAGATAGCGCAGTATTGCGTGAGTTTGGCGCTTGTCAACGTCAGACAGAGGCTGGAATAACCATGACTGCGCCGCTAGAATTTGCAGTTGACCCCAAATCAAGCGATGTACTTCGAGGAAATCCATGAGTGACTCTCCAGTCGACTCCAGCAAGCGCACGTGGATCATCACGTCAGCCTGTGCTGGTGCCGTGGGCGGTGTGGCAACGGCCGTCCCTTTTGTGAGCTCCTTTCAGCCCTCTGAAAAAGCCAAGGCAGCAGGTGCTGCAGTCGAGGTGGATATCTCCAGCCTCAAGGAGGGCGAGAAGCTCACCGTCGAGTGGCGAGGCAAGCCCGTGTGGATCATCAAGCGCACGGCGGAGCAGCTCAAGGACCTCCCCTCGCTTGACGGTGAACTGGCCGACCCCAAGTCGCTGCGTCACCCCGACGAGTTCACCCCGGCGTACGCGCAGAACGAAGCTCGCTCCATCAAGCCCGAAGTGCTGGTGGTCGTGGGTATCTGCACCCACCTGGGCTGCTCTCCGACCGACAAATTCCATTCCGGCCCGCAGCCTTCGCTGCCCAACGACTGGAAGGGCGGTTTTCTGTGCCCCTGCCACGGCTCGACCTTCGACATGGCTGGACGCGTTTTCAAGAACAAGCCCGCGCCCGACAACCTTCAGGTGCCCCCGCACATGTACCTGTCTGAGACCAAGATCCTGATTGGTGAAGACAAGCAGACCGCCTGAGGGAGACGATAACAATGGCCCACGAATTCAAGCAAATTGACCCGAACTCCACGACTGGAGCGAAGGCCATGAACTGGTTTGAGAACCGTTTCCCGACAGCGTTTGATGCCTACCGCGTCCACATGTCGGAGTACTACGCTCCCAAGAACTTCAACTTCTGGTACATCTTCGGCTCGCTGGCGCTGCTGGTGCTGGTGATCCAGATCGTCACCGGCATTTTCCTGGTGATGCACTACAAGCCTGATGCAGACAAGGCCTTCGCCTCGGTCGAGTACATCATGCGCGACGTCCCCTGGGGCTGGCTGATTCGCTACATGCACTCCACAGGGGCTTCGGCGTTCTTCGTCGTGGTCTATCTGCACATGTTTCGCGGTCTGCTCTACGGCTCCTACCGCAAGCCGCGCGAGCTGGTCTGGATCTTCGGCTGCGCCATCTTCCTGGTGCTGATGGCCGAAGCCTTCATGGGCTACCTGCTGCCATGGGGCCAGATGTCGTACTGGGGCGCCCAGGTGATCGTGAACCTGTTTGCCGCCATTCCCTTTGTCGGCCCTGATCTGGCTTTGCTGATCCGTGGCGACTATGTGGTGGGCGATGCAACACTGAACCGCTTCTTCAGCTTCCACGTGATCGCCGTGCCTCTGGTTCTGCTGGGTCTGGTTGTGGCTCACTTGCTGGCGCTGCATGACGTTGGCTCCAACAATCCCGACGGTATCGAGATCAAGGGCCCCAAGGCACCCAAGGATGAAAAGGGTCGTCCCCTGGACGGCGTGCCTTTCCACCCCTACTACACCGTGCACGACATCTTTGGCGTGACCGTGTTCCTGTTCCTGTTCTCGGCCGTGGTGTTCTTTGCGCCTGAGTTCGGTGGCTATTTCCTGGAGTACAACAACTTCATTCCAGCCGATCCGCTCAAGACGCCCAACCACATCGCTCCGGTCTGGTACTTCACACCCTTCTATTCGATGCTGCGTGCCATCACCAGCGAGATGATGTATGTGCTGATTGCCTGCGTGGTGCTGGGTGCCGGCTTCGGCATTCTCAAGTCGCGCCTGCCCGGCTTTGCCAAGGGCGCCATCGGCGTGGTGGCACTGGCAGCGATTGCCATGATGCTGTCCATCGACGCCAAGTTCTGGGGCGTGGTGGTCATGGGTGGTGCGGTCATCATCCTGTTTGCACTGCCATGGCTGGACTGCAGCCCTGTGAAGTCCATCCGCTACCGTCCAAGCTGGCACAAGTATGTGTACGCCGTGTTCGTGGTGAACTTCGTCATCCTGGGCTATCTGGGTGTGCAGCCTCCGTCGCCCATTGGTGAAAAGGTGTCGCAGGTCGGAACACTGTTCTACTTCGGCTTCTTCCTGCTGATGCCATGGTGGAGCCGCCTGGGCGAGCCCAAGCCTGTGCCTGAGCGCGTGACCTTCAAGCCTCACTGAACCGGGAGATAACAAGAATGAAGAAACTGATTGTGACCCTGGTTGCGGCTCTGGGTTTCATGGGGGCTGCGCAGGCCTCCGAAGGTGGCATTCACTGGGACAAGGCTCCGGTCAACACCAGTGACACGGCATCCCTGCAAAACGGTGCCAAGATCTTTGTCAACTACTGCCTGAGCTGCCATTCTGCTGCTTTCATGCGCTATAACCGCCTGAAAGACATTGGCCTGAGCGATCAGGACATCAAGGACAACCTGCTGTTCACCACCGACAAGGTCGGTGAGACCATGAAGTCCGCCATCAACCCCAAGGAAGCCAAGGAGTGGTTTGGTGCCAACCCGCCGGATCTCACGGTGATCGCACGCTCGCGTGCGGGCTCGGGCGGGAGTGGTGCAGATTACCTCTATACCTTCTTGCGTACTTTCTACAAGGATGACACCAAGGCCACGGGCTGGAATAATCTGGCCTTTCCCAGCGTAGGCATGCCGCATGCGCTGTGGGAGCTGCAAGGCGAGCGCCGCGCAATCTTCGAAGAACACGACGATCACGGCACTAAGACCCAGGTCTTTAAGGGTTGGGAGCAAGTCTCTCCCGGCAAGATGACTGCAGTGCAGTACGATCAGGCCGTTGGCGATCTGGTGAATTACCTGCAATGGATGGGAGAGCCGGCCCAGAACACCCGCACCCGAGTGGGCGTGGGCGTGTTGATTTTCCTGGCTTTCTTCATCTTTGTGGCCTGGCGCCTGAACGCTGCGTTCTGGAAAAACGTCAAGTAAGCTTGTTGCTGTGCAGATGCCATCTGCAGCCAAACCGTGTTAGTGCAGAGTGGGGCGCCGTGGGCGACCCACTCTTTTTGATTTTTAGGAGCCTCCACCATGATGGTGCTTTATTCGGGAACGACCTGCCCCTTCTCACACCGCTGCCGCTTTGTGCTGTTTGAAAAAGGCATGGACTTCGAGATCCGCGATGTGGACTTGTTCAGCAAGCCCGAAGAAATCAGCGTGATGAACCCCTATGGTCAGGTGCCTATCCTGGTTGAGCGCGACCTGATCCTGTACGAGTCGAATATCATCAACGAGTACATCGACGAGCGCTTCCCCCACCCCCAGCTCATGCCTGGCGACCCCGTGGACCGCGCCCGCGTGCGCCTGTTCCTGCTGAACTTCGAAAAAGAACTGTTCGTGCACGTCAGCGCTCTGGAAGAGCGTAACGTCAAGGGCAATGAGAAGGCTCTGGAAAAGGCACGTTCGCAAATCCGCGATCGTCTGACTCAGATGGCCCCCATCTTCCTGAAGAACAAGTACATCATGGGTGAGAACTTCTCCATGCTGGACGTGGCCATCGCTCCCCTGCTGTGGCGCCTGGACTACTACGGCATCGAGCTGTCCAAGAACGCGGCTCCTTTGCTCAAGTACGCGGAACGCATCTTCTCGCGCCCTGCCTACATTGAAGCGCTGACCCCTTCTGAAAAGGTCATGCGCAAGTAAACAGCATGCGCAGTCTCAAGCGGGCAAGGTGAAGGGATCCTTCGTCTGCCCGCTTTTTTGTCTTCGTCATCTTTCGGAATGAATCAGGAAACGAAATGACCGCACCTGAAGCAACTTCGACCCGTCCCTACATGTTGCGCGCTCTGCTGGAGTGGTGCACGGACAACGGCTTCACTCCCCATATTGCAGTGCGCGTAGATCGCAACACCCAGGTTCCCATGGAATTTGTGCGTGACGGGCAGATCGTGCTCAACATCAGCTATGACGCGACCAGCGGTCTGCTGATTGGCAATGAATATGTGGAATTCAAGGCACGTTTTGGTGGCAAACCGCGCGAAATCATGGTGCCGGTGGCCAATGTCATGGCTATCTATGCCCGTGAAACAGGTCAGGGCATGGCTTTTCAGCCTGAAGAGGGCGAATTCGATGATGGCGGCGATGAAGCATTGCCATCGCCCACGCCAGAGACTGACGATGCCGGCGTCGATGCACCCGAAGATCGTGTGGTGCAACTGGTGACTGCCAAGAGTGATGAAGAAGGCTCAGACGACGACAAGCCTCGTACACCACCGCCAGCCGGTGGTCGCCCCGCACTCAAGCGCGTCAAGTAGGTCGCCTCAACATCCCGGGGCAGTCAGAGCGCGCACCAAAATCTGCAAAGAAATTGCTGCTTTCCTTTTTGAGGGTGAAATTCTCGGCTAGAATTTGGTCTTCGCCGGTTTAGCTCAGTTGGTAGAGCACCCGCCTTGTAAGCGGTAGGTCGTCAGTTCGAATCCGACAACCGGCACCAAACAAATAGGTCTCTTCGGAGGCCTTTTTTGTATTTCAGGTTTGTAAAAGCGCCTATCAGGCCTGAACTTTGAGACGAATGCTGGCGACATCCCAGCCTTTGGTGCGCAGATGGGCTGCCATGGCTGGCAGCAGTTGGCGCACTTTGGCAGCAGCTGCATTGTTTTTGACCAGCAGACACCAACAATCCCCTTCAATGGGGCCGGCCTGCAGGCTGGCGCGCAGCATGGGAGGCACCAGAGGCAGCACGGTCTTCAGACGCAGGCTCGAATCCTGGGTCAGAGCCGCCAGTTTTGCCAGCGTGGGCGAGGACTCTACAGCGCTGATGGCAGTAATGGCGTGATGGCGGCGAACAATGGTCATGGGCTGGAAGAGGCGGTTGCAGTCCCTAGCTTATCCCAGTCGGGATTGCATGCCAGTGGCTTGGTTATGCATGCTTGCAGCGCGCAGGCGCAAAAACAGCGAAAAACCAAGTACAGCCCGGGCGGTTAGAATCTTTTTTTGGTCCGTGTTTCAGCATCAGGCAGATTTGGCTGGCTTTACTTTTGCTGCTGGCTCTTGATTGCCGCTGGGACGGCCCCATTTGAATACCAACAATCAAGGGATTCTGGGCATCGTGTTCCGCGCCTGTGGCGTGATGGAGCAGGGTGCCTTTGCACGCATGGCCACCAATTTCCTCACCAAACTGTTCGGCAGCCGCAATGACCGGTTGCTCAAGCAATACCGCAAGACAGTCGCTCGCATCAATGCGATGGAGCCTGAGTACGAAAAGCTCAGCGATGAGGCATTACGCGCCAAGACTCAGGAGTTCAAGGACCGCGTTGCCAAGGGCGAGTCGCTCAATGACTTGCTGCCCGAGGCTTTTGCCGTGGTGCGCGAGGGCTCCAAGCGCGTCATGAAGATGCGTCACTTTGATGTGCAGATGCTGGGCGCAATGGCCTTGCATGACGGCAAGATCGCCGAAATGCGCACTGGTGAGGGCAAGACGCTGACCGCCACGCTGCCGGTGTATTTGAATGCCTTGTCTGGCGACGGCGTGCATGTGGTGACCGTCAACGACTATCTGGCACGCCGCGATGCGATGACGATGTCGCGTCTGTACAACTTCCTGGGCCTGACGGTCGGCATCAATCTGCCCAATCTGTCGCGTGAGGAAAAACAGGCGGCCTACAACTCCGACATCACCTACGGTACGAACAACGAGTACGGCTTCGACTATCTGCGCGACAACATGGTCTACGAACCTGTGGACCGTGTGCAGCGCGTGCTGAACTACGCCATCGTCGACGAGGTGGACTCGATCCTGATTGACGAGGCGCGTACGCCACTGATCATCTCCGGCCCCGCCGAAGACCACACGGCCATGTATGTGGCCATGAACAAGATCGTCCCCCATCTGGTGCGCCAGGAAGGGGAAGCGGACCCCCGTACCGGCGAAGGCGTGACCAAGCCCGGCGACTTCACGGTGGATGAAAAGTCGCACCAAGTCTATCTGACCGACCAGGGCTACGAAGCCGCTGAGCGCCTGCTGTCCCATGCCGGTCTGATTGCCGAAGGCTCGTCGCTGTACGACCCATCGAATATCTCGCTGGTGCACCATCTGTACGCAGCTCTGCGTGCCAATCAGCTGTATTTCCGCGATCAGCACTATGTGGTGCAAGAAGGTGAAATCGTCATCGTGGACGAGTTCACGGGCCGTCTGATGGCGGGTCGCCGCTGGAGCGATGGTCTGCACCAGGCTGTGGAAGCCAAGGAAGGCGTGAACATCCAGGCCGAGAACCAGACCATGGCCTCGATCACCTTCCAGAACTACTTCCGTCTGTACAAGAAGCTGTCGGGCATGACGGGTACGGCGGATACGGAAGCCTACGAATTCCAGGAAATCTACGGCCTGGAAACCGTGGTGGTTCCTCCCAACAAGCCCAGCAAGCGCCAGGATCAACTGGATCGCGTCTACAAGACTACCAAGGAAAAGTACGACGCCGCCATCAAAGATATCCGCGAATGCTATGAGCGCGGCCAGCCCGTGCTGGTGGGTACCACTTCGATCGAGAACTCCGAAATCATCGACGAGCTGCTGACCCGTGAAGGCCTGCCGCACCAGGTGCTCAACGCCAAGCAGCACGACCGCGAAGCCGACATCATTGCCCAGGCCGGCAGCGAAAGCGTGATCACCATCGCCACCAATATGGCGGGCCGTGGTACCGACATCGTGCTGGGTGGCAATATCGACAAGGAAATCGCCGCCATCGAGGCCGATGAGGCGCTGACTCCTTCGCAGCGCGCACAAAAGATCGAAGAGCTGCGCTCCGACTGGCGCATTGCTCATGACAAGGTGGTGGCTCTGGGCGGTCTGCGCATTATTGCGACCGAGCGTCATGAATCGCGCCGTATCGACAATCAGCTGCGTGGCCGTTCGGGCCGCCAGGGTGACCCTGGATCTTCGCGCTTCTATCTGAGCCTGGATGACCAGCTGATGCGTATCTTCGCAGGTGACCGCGTCAAGGCCATTATGGATCGCCTGAAGATGCCTGAGGGTGAAGCGATTGAAGCCGGTATCGTCACACGCTCCATCGAGTCGGCCCAGCGCAAGGTGGAAGCCCGTAACTTCGACATGCGCAAGCAGCTGCTGGAGTATGACGACGTGGCCAACGACCAGCGCAAGGTCATCTACCAGCAGCGCAATGACATTCTGGATTCCACAGATCTGAGCGGCATGCTGGCCGCCATGCGCGACGATGTGATCACGAGCGTGGTGCAGCAGTACGTGCCTGCCGAGTCCATGGAAGAGCAGTGGGATGTTCCGGGTCTGGAAAAAGCCCTGACCAGCGAGTGGCAGGTCGATGTGCCGCTGCAGCAGGAAGTGGCGAACTCGGACTCCATCACCGACGAAGACATTCTGGAGAAGGTGCTCAAGGCTGCGAACGATATGTTTGAGGCCAAGGTGGCCCTGATTGGTCAGGAAAACTTCACCCAGTTCCAGCGCGCTGTGCTGCTGCAAAGCTTCGACAGCAACTGGCGTGACCACTTGGCCGCGCTGGACTATCTGCGCCAAGGCATCCACCTGCGTGGCTATGCTCAGAAGCAGCCCAAGCAGGAATACAAGCGCGAAGCGTTTGAGTTGTTCCGTCAGCTGATCGACCAGGTCAAGACCGAGGTCACCCGCACGCTGATGACGGTGCAGGTGCGCTCGCGTGAAGAAATGGACGAAGCCGCTGTTGCCATGAACGAACGCGGTGCGCAGAGTCTGGAAAACATGAGCTATGCCTCGCCTTCGGACCTGGGCGGTCAGGCGGAGGACGGCGATGTGGCCTTGGCTGAACCCTTGAGCATGCCCGAGGGCGTGCATGTCGGTCGCAATGACCCTTGCCCTTGCGGTAGCGGCAAGAAGTACAAGCAGTGCCACGGGAAGCTTTCCTGACACCCCCTGAGGCGCTTCGCGCCTTCCCCCTCTCTCTACGCGCTGCGCGCTAAGGGAGGGGGACGACAGCTTCGCTGCGGGGCGGCGGGGCCGCCTAGGCCCTTGCTTGCTGTCCCTCAGTGGGCTTGTACCCATCTCAAAAGCCGTTGTCTATGCAGCGGCTTTTTGTTTTGGGCAAAGCCAATAAAGGTCATCAAGCACTTGATTGTTCCGATAATGGAGCGCGTTTTTCTCAATCACAAGGACTTTTGAAATGCCCGTGAATCTCTCCGCCCCTGTAGCTGCTGATCTGCTGGCGATCAACGGCGTTCGCATCGGCATCACCGAAGCCGGTGTGCGCAAGGCCAATCGCAAGGACGTGACGGTGTTCCTGCTCGATGAAGGCGCTGCCGTGGCGGGTGTGTTCACGCAAAACCGCTTCTGCGCTGCGCCTGTGCAGGTCTGCCGCGAGCATCTGGCAGCATCCAGCGCCATTCGCGCCATGGTCATCAACACGGGCAATGCCAATGCGGGCACGGGCGCAGCCGGTCTGGCCAATGCGCGCAAGACCTGCGATGCGCTGGCCAAGGAGCTGAACCTGCAGCCTGCGCAAATCCTGCCTTTTTCCACCGGCGTGATCATGGAAGAGCTGCCTGTGGACCGCATCGTGGCGGGCATGCCCAAGGCGATTGCTGCTGCCAAAGCCGATAACTGGGCCACGGCTGCCGAAGGCATCATGACCACCGACACCCTGCCCAAGGCCTTCAGCCGCAGCGTGAGCATTGGCGGCAAGACCGTCTCTATCACCGGCATCAGCAAGGGTGCGGGCATGATTCTCCCCAATATGGCGACCATGCTGGGTTTTCTGGCTACTGATGCTGTGATTGCGCCCGAGCTGCTGCAGCCGCTGGTCAAGGAACTGGCCGATGGCTCTTTCAACCGCGTGACGATTGACGGCGATACCTCCACCAATGACTCTTTTGTGCTGATTGCCAGCAACAAGGCGGGCAACGAACAAATCACATCGCTGTCCAGCGCCGAAGGTCAGGCATTGAAGGCCGCTTTGCTGGAAGTGGCTCAAAAACTGGCCCAAGCCATTGTGCGTGATGGGGAAGGTGCTACGAAATTCATCACCGTCACGATCGAAGGCGGCAAGACCGAGGAAGAGTGCCGCCTGGCCGCTTACTCCATCGCCCATTCGCCACTGGTCAAGACCGCCTTCTTCGCTTCCGACCCCAACCTGGGCCGCATTCTGGCCGCTGTGGGTTATGCCGGCATTGCTGATCTGGATCAGACGAAGATCGATCTGTATCTGGACGATGTGCATGTGGTGGTCGACGGTGGCCGCAACCCTTCATACAAGGAAGAAGACGGTCAGCGCGTGATGAAGCAGCAGGAAATTCTGGTGCGCGTGGGCCTGGGCCGCGGCACAGCCACGCAGACCGTGTGGACCTGTGATCTGAGTCACGAGTATGTGACGATCAATGCTGATTATCGGTCTTGATCTAGTCACCTCCTGAGGCGCTACGCGCCTTCCTCCTCTCTCTACGCGCTGCGCGCTAGGGGAGGAGGACGATGCCCTCGCTGCGGGGCGGCCCTTGCTTGGCATCTCTTGTCTGGGGTGCGCCAGTTTTATGGAGCGTGGGCAGTTGCTGGTTGCTGAATGCTATTTATTTAATAGCTGCAAGCCTAAATAAATACTGGACGTAAGGCCGATTTGGTCTAAACCTGCATCGATAACAACAGATTTGGAGATTCAGCCGTGCAAGATGTGATGAACCCCCTGGAACGCCTGGTTGAGCGTGCCGAGCAACTGATGCAGCGCATCGAGTCCGTGTTGCCTCAGCCTTTGCAGGCGCCTGCTGACTGGAATGCGGCCATTGCCTGGCGCTACCGCAAGCGCTCGAACGGCTGCGGCGTGCTGGAGCCTGTGCGCCATGTGGGTGCCATGCAGCTGTCCGACCTGCAGAACATCGACGTGCAAAAGGAAAAGATTGCGCGCAACACTGAGCAGTTTGTCAACGGTCGCACGGCCAACAACGTGCTGCTGACGGGGGCGCGCGGCACGGGCAAGTCTTCGCTGATCCGGGCCTGCCTGCACAGCTATGCGCCGCAGGGCCTGCGTCTGATTGAGGTGGACAAAGCCGACCTGACCGATCTGCCCGATATCGTCGATGTGGTGGCAGCTCGCCCCGAGAAGTTCATCATCTACTGCGACGACCTGAGCTTTGAAGAAGGTGAGCCCGGCTACAAGGCCATGAAGTCCATGCTGGACGGCTCGGTTTCTGCGGCCACGGCCAATGTCCTCGTCTATGCCACCAGCAACCGCCGCCATCTGCTGCCCGAGTACATGACGGACAACCTGACCCAGTCCAAGGGCGAGAACGGCGAGATTCACCCCGGCGAGGTGGTAGAAGAGAAGATTTCCCTGTCTGAGCGCTTTGGCCTGTGGGTGAGCTTCTACCCCTTCAGCCAGGATGAATATCTGCGCGTGGTGGCGCAGTGGCTGTCGGCGCTGGGGCTGGATCAGGCAACGATTGATGCGGCAAGGCCTGAAGCCTTGGTCTGGGCGCTGGAGCGTGGCTCGCGCAGCGGCCGTGTGGCCCACCAGTTTGCGCGTGACTATGCGGGGCGCAATGAGCGTCCTGCAGCCTCCGGTGCCCGTATTGAAGATGTTCACGGGCTGGCTGAGGAAGCCGATCTGGAATAAATGGCACCGCCCTGAGCCACGGTGCGGCTTCCCCGTGAAAAGGGGCACCTTGGCTGCGGGGTATGGGGCAGTGCTTTGAGAGAAAGTTTGAACTGTGACTGTTGAAAACAAGCCTGCGCGCAAGCACACCGAAGTGGCTGTGGGCGTGCTGCTGCGTGAATCGGATGGTGCGCTGCTGATTACCAGCCGCCCGGCGGGCAAGCCTTATGCGGGCTTTTGGGAATTCCCCGGTGGCAAGCTGGAAGAGGGCGAGAGCGTGGAACAGGCCCTGCGCCGCGAGCTGATCGAAGAGCTGGGCGTGACGATTGGCCAGGCCATCCCCTGGAAGGTGACCGAGCATGACTACCCGCACGCACTGGTGCGCCTGCACTGGTGCAAGGTCACGCAATGGACGGGCGAGTTTGAGATGCGTGAAAGCCAGCAGATGGCCTGGCAGCAGTTGCCGCTCGAAGTGCATCCGGTACTGCCCGGCTCCTACCCTGTGCTGCAATGGCTGAGCGAGGAGCGTGGTCTGGTGTTTGACGAGGCCTTCTACGAGGAAAAGCAGCCCAGAAGTTGAAGTTGTTCGCTTCCAAAGAAAGAGCGCCTTGTGCTGGTTTCTTCAAAGCTTCAGACCATAAAAGGTTTGAAACCTAAGAATCTCCAGGACAAGGCGCTCTGCTTTTGATGGCAAATCAGGATTCGGTGCGGGGATCGCCAAATGGCGCGTCTTCGGGCGGCGTCTGTGCGGGCATACGGAATTCTTCATTGCCCCAGGCGCCGAGGTCGATCAGCTTGCAGCGCTCGCTGCAGAACGGGCGAAAGCGGTTGCTGGGTGCAAACGATGCATCGCCCCCGCAAGTGGGGCATTTCACCATCGTGGGCGATTGGTTGTCAGTGCTCATGGCGTAGATGTATCACAGCTGGAAAAGCTGAGCCTGTGAAAGCCATTGAGCCGCTGCAGGCGACTCAGGCGCAGAGCGTGAGCTCGAACGCCGCATCTTCATTGCTGGGCTGGGGCTTGCAGCCATTTTCCAGCTTGAGCAGGCGCACAGACACCAGCAGGCGGTTGCCGCTGATCTCGGGCACCAGATTCAGGTGCGGATCGATGCGCAGGCGCAGCAGCTGAAAACTGCGGCCCGCCGGCATGGCTTGCTGGAACACGCCTTGCTCGGCAGCCACGCGCTGGGGAACGCCGGTCTCGCGCAGCAGTTGAAGAATCAGCTCCAGCGACTGGCCCAGCGGCATCAGCTCTGCGGCCCAGTCTTCCAGATCGCGCTGGCGGTAGCGCGGATCGAGATTGAGCCAGGCGTGGTAGGCGGGCAGGTCAAAACCGCAAGTGCCGCCTGGAATGCCCACGCGGCTGCGAATGCCCATCAGCCATTCGTTTTCGGTCAGCGCCTGACCGGCACGGCCGTTTTGCTCGTTGATGGCCTTGAAGCAATGCTCCACCTGGCGTGCAACCTGGTGCAGCATGTGCTGGGAAATGTCGGGGTTGTCGCGCAGAACATCGAGCATGTTCTTCTGGCGCTCCAGATCCTTGAGAACATCGGTCTTGAGATCGCTGCGCGATGCCACATCCATGATCTCGAAGATGGTGATCAGGGCGAAATGGTGATCCACGGGGTGCGCGCGCGTCAGCAACTCGCTCAGACGGCGATACAGCTGCTCTAGACGCAGATAGGTTCTCAGACGCTCATTAAATGGATATTCGTACAGGATCACGCTTGCTGGGCTCCTTGGTGCACACAGGAACAGCGGTTAACGTGCACATGCGGCGATCACACGCACAGGCCAAGCCATGGTGCGCATCATAGCCCGAACCATGCAGCGATTTGATCGGTAAATGCGTTGAGAGCCTCGATCGTCATGCCTTCATCGTTATAGAGCACCCAGTCCGCAGCTGCCAGACGCTGCGCGCGGCTGGCCTGAGCGGTGATGATGGCCTGCACGGCATCTGCACTCAGCTGGTTGCGGGTCATGACGCGTTCTATCTGCGTGTTCTCGCGGCAATCCACTACCAGCACGCCGTCCAGCTCCCGTCGCCAGCGGCCGGATTCCACCAGCAGCGGAATATCGTGCACCACCAGCTTGCCACCTGCGGCAATGGCCGCTTCGTGCTGCTGGCGTGTCCGGTCGGCAATCATGGGGTGAAGAATGCCCTCCAGACGCTGACGGGCCGTGCTATCGGCAAACACCAGCTCGCGCATGCGTGCACGGTTGAGCGCACCTGCGGCATCAATCAGATCGTCGCCAAACATCCGTGCAATCGCAGGCAGTGCTGCGCCACCTGCTGCGGTGAGGCTGCGCGAGATGGCATCAGCATCAATCACCGTCGCTCCGCGCTGCGCCAGTCGCTGTGCCACCGTGCTTTTGCCGCTGCCGATGCCGCCCGTGAGACCCAGGCGAAACGGTGTTGCCCCTGCCGTATTCATGGCATCACAGTCCTGCCCAGCCCAGCACGGCTTGCGGACCCCAGATCAGGCTGACAAAGCCGCCGCCGGCGAGAAAGGGGCCGAACGGCACGTAGCCCCCTTCACGCAGCTTGCTATTGATCTTGAGGGCGATGCCAATCACCGCGCCCACAACCGACGCCATGAGAATGATGGGCACCAGCGCCTGCCAGCCGAACCAGGCACCCAGCGCTGCAAAGAGCTTGAAGTCGCCATAACCCATGCCTTCCTTACCGGTGGCGAGCTTGAAAGCCCAGAAGATCAGCCAGAGCGACAGATAGCCTGCAACGGCGCCCCAGAGCGATTGTGTCAACGGCACGCTGGTCCACTGCAGCGCAGAAGCAATCAGTCCCGCCCAGAGCAAGGGCAGGGTGATGGAGTCCGGTAGAAATGTGGTGTCCCAGTCAATCAGCGCCAGAGCCAGCAGCGCGGCGCTGAAACCGCACCAGGCAAAGCCCGTGGGCGTCAGCCCGCTGCGCGCCAGGCAAAAGGCAAACAGAGCGCCGCAGACCAGCTCCACCAGTGGATAGCGCAGGCTGATGGGTTTTTTGCAGTTGGAGCAGCGACCGCGCAGAAACAGATAGCTGAATACGGGCACGTTTTCATACCAGGCAATCTGGTGGCCACAGTGCGGGCAGCGTGAGCGAGGCTTGCTGAGTGTGATCGGGTCTGCGGCAGGCGGCAGTTGAATTTTTGCGCCTTTTTCCTTTTGCTCTTCAGCCCACTGTGCGCCTTCGGCATTCCACTCCTGCTCCATCATGCGTGGGAGGCGATGGATGACGACATTCAAAAAACTGCCAATCAGCAGACCCAGCACGCCACCGATGGCGGCGTTTGTTGCAACTTCGGAAATCATCAGACCACTTGACCCAGTTTGAAGATGGGCAGATACATGGACACCACAATGCCGCCAATGAGCGTGCCCAGGAACACGATGATGATGGGCTCCATCAGGCTGGAAAGACCCGCCACCATATCGTCCACCTCTTCTTCATAGAAGTCGGCTGCCTTGCCCAGCATGTGGTCGATGGAGCCCGATTCTTCGCCAATCGCACACATCTGAATCACCATGGAAGGGAAGATATTGGCATTGGTCATCGCCACCGTGAGGCTGGTACCCGTGGAGACCTCCTGCTGGATTTTCTCCGTCGCGGCGCGGTACAGATAGTTGCCCGAGGCACCGCCCACAGAGTCCAGCGCTTCGACCAGGGGCACACCCGCTGCAAACATGGTGGACAAGGTTCTGGTCCAGCGCGCCACGCAGGACTTTTCAATCAATACACCGAAAATAGGCAGCTTGAGCGTGGTACGGTCCATGAACTGCTGTACACGCTCATTGCGTTTCCAGGCCTGCATGAAGAAATAGAAGCCGCCACCCAGAACACCAAAGATCAGCCACCAGTACTGGACAAAGTAGTCGCTGATTCCCATGACAAACAAGGTCGGAGCGGGAAGGTCCGCGCCAAAGGATGTGAACACCTCCTTGAAGGCCGGAATCACAAAGATCATGATGATGGTCACCACCACAAAGGCCACGATCACCACCGAAATGGGGTACATCAAGGCCGACTTGATCTTGGATTTGATGTTCTCCGTCTTTTCCATGTAGGTGGCAAGACGGTCTAGCAGGGATTCCAGAATACCGGCGGCTTCACCAGCTTCCACAAGGTTGCAGTAAAGGTTGTTGAAGTACAGGGGGAACTTGCGAAACGCGGCACTTAGCGAGGTTCCGGTTTCGACGTCGGAGCGAATGTCATTGAGCAGTTTGGTGACGCTGGGGTTGTTGTTGCCCCGGCCCACGATGTCGAAGGCCTGCAGCAATGGCACGCCCGCTTTCATCATGGTGGCGAGCTGCCGAGTGAACAGGGCAATGTCCTTGGGCTTGATCTTCTTGCCGCTGCGGGTCCTGCGCTTCTTGATCTTGGAAGGTGTGACACCCTGGCGGCGCAGCATGGCCTGGATCTGGTTTTCACCACCGGCGCGGGTTTCGCCACGCACAATCTTGCCGTGGCGGTCCTTGCCTTCCCATTCAAAGACATATTCCTTGATACCGCTGGACGCTGCTGTCGCCATGGCATTCCCTCACTGATTCTGTATTCTTACTCGTTGGTAACTGCCAGCACTTCTTCGAGTGAGGTCAGGCCCAGCTTCACCTTGTGCAGTCCGGATTCGCGCAGGGATCGAACGCCTTCGACTTTGGCCTGAGCCGCAATTTCCAGCGCGCTGCCATCGCGCAAGATAATGCGCTGCAGCTCTTCACTGATGGGCATAACCTGGTAGATGCCGACCCGGCCTTTGTAGCCATTGTTGCAGGCGGAGCAGCCCACGGGCTTGTAAGTGACCCAGCTGCCATCCACTTCGCTCTCGTCGTAACCAGCATCCAGCAGGGCTTCACGCGGCACATCGGCAGGCTGCTTGCACTGCGCGCACAGTCGCCGTGCCAGACGCTGGGCGGTGATCAGGATCACGCTGGAAGCAATGTTGAAGGGGGCGATCCCCATATTGCGCATACGTGTCAGCGTGGTCGGGGCATCGTTGGTGTGCAGGGTCGACAGCACCAAGTGGCCGGTTTGGGCCGCCTTGATCGAAATGTCGGCGGTTTCCAGATCCCGGATTTCACCCACCATGATGATGTCCGGATCCTGACGCAGAAAGGACTTCAGAGCAGCGGCAAAAGTCAGGCCGGCCTTCTCGTTCACATTCACCTGGTTGACACCAGGCATATTGATTTCGGAGGGGTCTTCAGCGGTGGCGATATTTACACCGGGCTGGTTCAGCAGATTCAGGCAGGTGTAGAGAGACACGGTCTTGCCCGAGCCGGTGGGGCCTGTGACCAGAATCATGCCGTAAGGGCGGTTGATGGCCTTGAGCAAGCGCTCTTTTTCCTCGGGCTCATAGCCCAGGGCATCAATACCCATCTTGGCCGAGCTCGGGTCCAGAATACGGATCACGATCTTCTCGCCAAACAGCGTGGGCAAGGTGCTGACACGGAAGTCGATGACGCGATCCGGGCCGACCTTGAGCTTCATGCGGCCATCCTGGGGTACGCGCTTTTCCGAGATATCCAGGCGTGAGATCACCTTGATGCGCGATGCCAGCTTGTCCTTGATGGCGATCGGCGGCGAAGCAATTTCACGCAACTCGCCGTCAATACGAAAGCGCACGCGATAGTTGTGCTCATAGGGCTCGAAGTGCAAGTCGGATGCGCGCATATTGAATGCATCGAGCAGCATCTTGTGCAGAAACTTGACGACGGGAGCATCTTCGACATCTGCGCCAATGGCATTGTCTTTTTCTTCGGGTGCATCTTCAATCTTGACATCATCAAAATCGAAGTCGCCGGAGCTTGAGTAGGTCTCGAGTGATTCGCTGACGCTTTTGCCGGCCTGGTCGATAAGCTTGAGAAGCTTGTCGGCTTCGACCACGACCCAGTCCACAAACAACTGTGTGGTGAACTTGATCTGCTCGGCGGCTTCCTGCTGCGTAGGATCCGCCGTGGCGATGGTGATGCGGTTGCCCCGCTTGCTCAGGGCCAGCACACGGTAGGTGCTGCTGATTTTGGGGTCCAGCAGATCACGCGGTAACTGTGATGGGTCGATGGCACCGAGGTCCAGCAAAGGTGTGCTGAACATGGTGGAAATCGTCTCGGCAATTTCCAGGGCGCTGATTTCACCCGACTGGCTTAGCTCGGAGATAAAGGGCGTACGACTGCTCGTGGCCTTTTTGGCGGCAGCTTCCGCAGCTTGTTGCGAAACCTTGCCAGCAGAGATCAATGCACGTCCCAAGCCGGGAATAGCGATGGGTGCTGGAGGGTTTTTTTGCAGCGGATCGGCAGCAGCCATGTATACAAGCTCTGTAGGACGAGGAGGCTTATCCTACCATTGCTGCAGGGGGTCATGTACGTGTAAGCGCCCGTGACTGGCGTCAATGCAACGGCATTGAATTGGCTCAATAAACAGAGGAAAAGACCAAGATTGGTCGGGGTGAGAGGATTCGAACCTCCGGCCTCTACGTCCCGAACGTAGCGCTCTACCAGGCTAAGCTACACCCCGCAGGCCTTGTTGCTGAGCACTTTTGTGCATCTGGCGATTCAGGTGCGGCGCTCCAAAAGCTGAGAGGCCAATTGTAGCAAACTTGCACTGTGCTCGTTGTCTGGCAGGGCGGCTAAAGCATCAATGGCGCGCTGGGCTTCTGCATGTGCGGCGGCGCGCGCGACCTCCAGGGCGCCAGTGCTGCGCACGATCTCCACCACGGCATTCAGTTGCTCGGTCGAGCCCTGCTCAATGGCATTGCGAACAATGCTTGCTTGCTCGGCCGTGCCGCGCTGCATGGCGGCAATCAACGGCAAAGTGCATTTGCCTTCGCGCAGGTCATCGCCCAGGTTTTTGCCCATTTCTTCGGCATTGCCGGTGTAGTCGAGCACATCATCAATGATCTGGAATGCCGTACCCAGGGCCTGGCCATAGGTGGCGCAGGCCTGCTCCACTTCAGGGCGGGCGCCTGCCAGCACTGCGGCGAGCTGAGCGCTGGCCTCAAACAGCTGGGCCGTCTTGGAGCGGATGACGTGCAGGTAGCCAGCTTCGTCCAGAGAGGCGTCGTGCGTGTTGATGAGTTGCTGCACCTCGCCTTCGGCGATCACATTGGTGGCGTCCGACAGAATTTGCAGCACGCGCATGCTGCCCACTTCCACCATCATCTGGAAGGAGCGGGTGTGCAGAAAGTCGCCGACCAGCACGCTGGCGGGGTTGCCGAAAGTCTCGTTGGCGGTAGGGCGGCCACGGCGCAGGGTGGACTCGTCCACCACGTCGTCATGCAGCAGTGTTGCGGTGTGGATCAGTTCCACCACGGCCGCGAGCATGTATTTGTTGTGGCCCTTGTAGCCGAGGGCGCCGCAAATCAGCAGCAGCAATGCGGGGCGCAGGCGCTTGCCGCCAGCAGCAATGATGTACTGGGAGATCTGGGCAATCAGGGGAACGCTGGTTGTCAGTCGCTGAGCAATGACAGCATCCACTTCGCGCATGTCATCTGCGATCAGGGCAAGCGGATTGGATGTGGAAATTTCTGTAGTCAAGGTGATGAACCGCCAAGTGGACTCATGATTATAGAAAGATGCTGCAGCGGTTTAACCGGTCTGCTCTGGTGGGGGATTTGGGAAGGCGTAGGGGTATGAGAGCACAAAATTTGCATGCGTGCTAGAATTTACGGCTCTGTGGAAATCATTCCTCAGAACTCTCAAACTTTAGAGGTTTTCATGTACGCAGTCATAAAAACCGGCGGCAAGCAGTATCGCGTTGCAGCTGGCGAAAAGATCAAGGTAGAACAGATTGCTGCGGACGTAGGCCAGGAAATCGTAATCGACCAAGTTTTGGCCGTCGGCAACGGCGCTGAAATCAAGGTTGGTGCTCCCCTGGTGTCCGGCGCATCTGTGAAGGCAACGGTTGTTGCTCACGGTAAGCACGACAAGGTGCACATCTTCAAGATGCGTCGCCGTAAGCACTATCAGAAGCGTCAAGGCCATCGTCAGCAGTTCACCGAACTGCAAATCGTGGCGATTGCTGCTTAATTTTAGGAGCTAGACATGGCACAGAAAAAAGGCGGCGGCTCTACGCGCAACGGACGTGATTCCAAGCCAAAAATGCTGGGCGTGAAGGCCTTTGGTGGCGAGCTGGTGACAGCTGGTTCCATCATCGTGCGTCAGCGCGGCACCAAGTTCCACCCCGGTGAGAACGTGGGCGTGGGCAAGGATCACACCCTGTTTGCACTGGTTGACGGCCACGTGTCGTTCGGTGTGAAGGGCGCTCTGTCCAAGCAAACCGTCAACATTACGGCTGCTTAAGTCGTCGTTGACTCAAACAAAGCCCCGACTTGTCGGGGCTTTGTTGCTTGAGAAAGCTCCAATTTCTAGCAGATGGGGCATGGTATAGACCACGTAAAAGTGTGGCCCGAGGCTTCAGGTGCACACTGATTTTGTAGACTGGATGCCTCATGAAGTTCGTTGATGAAGCTTTTATTGACGTTTCTGCCGGTGATGGCGGGAATGGCTGCGTGTCTTTCCGGCACGAAAAATACAAGGAATTTGGCGGCCCCGACGGTGGTGACGGTGGCCGTGGCGGTCACGTGTACGCTGTGGCGGACGTGAACCTGAACACCCTGGTCGATTACCGCTACTCGCGTCGCCATGATGCCAAGCGCGGCCAGCACGGCATGGGCTCGGACATGTTTGGTGCCGCTGGCGACGACATCACGCTGAACATGCCTGTGGGCACCATCATCAGCGATGCCGACACAGGCGAAGTCCTGTTCGAGCTGCTGGAGCCCGGTGAAGTCATCACCATTGCCAAGGGCGGCGATGGCGGTTTTGGCAATCTGCGCTTCAAGAGCGCGATCAACCGCGCTCCGCGTCAGAAGACGCCCGGCTACCCCGGCGAGCGCCGCAGCCTGAAGCTGGAGCTGAAGGTGCTGGCCGATGTGGGTCTGCTGGGCATGCCCAATGCGGGCAAATCGACCTTTATTACGGCAGTTTCTAACGCTCGCCCCAAGATTGCCGACTACCCCTTCACCACCTTGCACCCCAATCTGGGCGTGGTGCGCGTGGGGCCTGAGCAAAGCTTTGTGGTGGCTGATATTCCAGGGCTGATCGAAGGCGCATCCGAGGGTGCCGGCCTGGGTCATCAGTTCCTGCGCCACCTGCAACGCACCCGTTTGCTGCTGCATATTGTGGACATTGCACCGTTTGACGAAGGTGTGGACCCTGTCGAGCAGGCCAAGGCTATCGTGGGTGAGCTCAAGAAGTACGACGCCGAGCTCTACAGCAAGCCGCGCTGGCTGGTGCTCAACAAGCTGGACATGGTTCCCGAGGAGGAGCGTGCTGCCAAGGTCAAGGATTTCGTCAAGCGCTTCAAGTGGAAGGGCCCGGTCTTCGAGATTTCGGCTCTGACACGCGAGGGCTGTGAGCCGCTCATCCGCAAGATCTTCGAGCATGTGCACAATCAGCAACTGGCAGAGCAGGCTCCCAAGGAAGTGGACCCCCGGTTTGCGGGCGGTGAAGACGCTGGTCTGGATATGACAGATCCGCGTTTTGCGCCCCAAGATCCGGAATAAGCTAGGCGGTGTCACCCAGCAGCGCACCCTGTGCGCTGTTTTGCTTTGAAATTCATAGCTGAATGTGCTTAAGTTGTAAGCACTAGAGGCCTAAAACGCTAAAAATCCTCATGTCTTCCAATGTCTTGCGTGATGCACACCGCATCGTTGTCAAAGTCGGCTCCAGCCTGGTGACCAATGAAGGCCGTGGGCTGGACGAGGCGGCCATCCAGGAGTGGAGCCGTCAGTTGGCCGCTTTGGTGCATGGCGAGGACGGCATCAAGCGTGAAGTCATCATGGTCTCCAGCGGTGCCATTGCGGAAGGCATGAAACGCCTGGGTTGGGCCACCCGCCCTACAGAAGTGCATGAGCTGCAGGCTGCAGCCGCAGTCGGTCAGATGGGCCTGGCCCAAATGTACGAGACCAAGCTGCGCGAGGAAAACGTGGCCAGCGCCCAGGTGCTGCTCACCCACGCCGACCTGGCCGACCGTGAGCGCTATCTGAATGCCCGCACCACGCTGCTGACGCTGCTGCGACTGGGCGTGGTGCCCGTCATCAATGAAAACGACACCGTCGTCATCGACGAAATCAAGTTCGGCGACAACGACACTCTGGGTGCGCTGGTGGCCAATCTGGTCGAGGCCGACGCACTGGTGATCCTGACCGATCAGCGCGGCCTCTACAGCGCCGACCCACGTAAGAACCCCGATGCCAGGTTTATCGATGTGGCAGAGGCTGGCGACCCCGCTCTGGAGGCCATGGCGGGCGGTGCAGGTCTGTCCATCGGCACGGGCGGCATGATCACCAAGATTCTGGCCGCCAAGCGTGCTGCGGGCTCGGGCGCCTCCACAGTGATCGCCTGGGGGCGTGAGAAAGACGTGCTGCTGCGCCTGACGCGTGGCGAATCCATTGGCACCCTGCTGGTGGCTGATACGCACAAGACCCAGGCGCGCAAGCAGTGGATTGCCGACCACCTCAAGCTGCGTGGTTCGGTCACCGTGGATGCGGGCGCCGTCGCCAAGCTGCGTGACGAAGGCAAAAGCCTGCTGCCCATCGGCATGATTGCCGTGGAAGGTGATTTCTCACGCGGTGAAGTGATTGCCGTGCGGGATGAAAACGGCGTGGAGATTGCGCGCGGCCTGGCCAGTTATGCGGGGGCCGAGGCCCGTTTGCTGTGCCGCAAGAGCTCATCCGAGATCGAAAGCCTGCTGGGCTACTCGGCAGGGCCCGAAATGGTGCACCGCGACAATATGGTGGTCGCAGGGCACTGAGCCGGTTTCCCAAACAAAAAGCCGTAATGCGGATGAGGCATTACGGCTTTTTTCATTGCAAAGGCTTGTTGTCCTGGGGACTGAAGCCGGTTTGCGGATCCGGATCGAAGCTGGCCCCGGGGGGCAACTCCATACCTGGATTGATGCGAAAGCTGCCTGTGCGAGCCGGGTACAGAGCCGGCATCTGGTGCGCCGAGTGAAGGGGTGCTCCACTGCCGCTGGCTTCCTGCTCGCGTGGCCGCATGCCACTGCGCAGATAGCGGTTTCTCTGTTGCTCACTGCGTGGCACAAAGCGTGCCAACTCAGTCAGCGCCATCTCATAGACACCGCGTTTAAACTCCACGACAACATCCAGCGGAACCCAGTAATCGTTCCAGCGCCAGGCATCGAACTCAGGGTGATCCGTCGCGCGCAGGTTTAGATCCCAGTCGTGACCGACCAATTGAAGCAAAAACCATATCTGCTTCTGGCCTTTGTAATGCCCGCGAGCGTCGCGGCGGATAAACCGGTCTGGCACCTCGTAGCGCAACCAGTCCCTGGTGCGGGCAACCACGCGGACGTGGTTGGGCTTCAGACCCACTTCTTCGTGCAGTTCGCGGAACATGGCTTGTTCGGGTGTCTCCCCCCGGTCAATGCCACCTTGCGGAAACTGCCAGCTGTGGGTGCGAATGCGTTTTCCCCAGAACACCTGGTTTCTTTGGTTGAGCAGGATGATGCCGACGTTCGGGCGAAATCCGTCCCGGTCAAGCATAATCGAACCCCAAATTTTTGAATTGTGTTCATTATGCATGGCCCCTTGTGATCGGCAAGCGGGCCATGCCTATTTCCACTGAATTGCCAGTTCCATGAAAGCCTCCCAATTTCTCATCTCCACCCTCAAGGAAGCTCCGGCCGACGCCGAAGTGGTCAGCCACAAGCTCATGACACGGGCTGGCATGATCAAAAAGCTGGGTGCCGGCATCTACAACTACATGCCCATGGGCCTGCGCGTGATTCGCAAGGTCGAGGCCATCGTGCGCGAAGAAATGAACCGCGCAGGGGCCATTGAAGTGACCATGCCCGTGGTCCAGCCTGCCGAGCTGTGGCAAGAGACGGGCCGCTTCGAGAAGATGGGCCCCGAGCTGCTGCGCATTCAAGACCGCCATGGCCGTGATTTCGTGATCCAGCCCACTTCCGAAGAAGTGGTGACCGATATCGCGCGCCAGGAGTTCAAGAGCTACAAGCAGTTGCCCAAGAACCTCTACCAGATTCAGACCAAGTTCCGCGACGAGCGTCGCCCCCGCTTTGGCCTGATGCGTGGCCGCGAGTTCATCATGAAGGACGCTTACTCCTTCGACAAGGACCGCGACGCCGCCCAGATCAGCTACCAGACCATGCGCGAAGCCTACAAGCGCATCTTTGACCGCTTTGGCCTGCAATACCGTGCCGTGCGCGCCGACTCTGGCGCCATTGGCGGCGATTTGAGCGAAGAATTCCAGGTGATCGCATCTACCGGTGAAGATGCCATCGTCTATTGCCCGAACAGCGATTACGCCGCCAACATCGAAAAGGCCGAAAGCCTGGCTCCGACCCAAGCCCGCCCTGCCGCTGGCAAGGCCCTGGAAAAGGTCGCCACGCCCGGCAATAGCACTTGCGAAGCCGTGGCAGCCCAGTTGGGCTTGCCGCTGGCACAGACCGTGAAGTCGCTGGTGTTGGCTACTGACGAGTTGGACGACAAGGGCATCATCGTCAAGACCCAGGTCTGGCTGCTGCTGCTGCGCGGTGACCATGAGATGAACGAGATCAAGGTGGGCAAGGTCGAAGGCCTGGCCAACTTCCGTTTTGCCTCCGTGCCCGAGATTGAAGAGCACTTTGGTTGCCAGCCCGGCTACCTGGGCCCCATCAATCTGAAAAAGCCTGTGAACATCGTGGTGGACCGCGAAGTCGCCGTGATGGCCGACTGGGTTTGCGGCGCCAACGAGGTAGATTTCCACATCACCGGCGTGAACTTTGGCCGTGACCTGCCCGAACCCTCCGTGATTGCCGACCTGCGCAACGTGGTCGCCGGCGACAAGTCACCCGACGGCGCAGGCGAGCTGGCGATTGAGCGCGGCATTGAAATTGGCCATGTGTTCTACCTGGGCACTAAGTACTCCAAGGCCATGGAAGCCACTTTCCTGGGCGACAACGGCAAGCCCCAGCACTTTGAAATGGGTTGCTACGGCATTGGCGTGACGCGCCTGCCTGCCGCTGCCATCGAGCAGAACCACGACGAGCGCGGCATCATCTGGCCCGACGCGATTGCGCCGTTCACCGTGGTGATCTGCCCCATCGGCATGGGCCGCAGCGAGCTGGTCAAGACCGAAGCCGAAAAGCTCTACAGCGAGTTGCTGGCGCTGGGCGTGGACGTGATTCTGGACGACCGCGACGAGCGCCCCGGCGCCATGCTGGCCGACTGGGAGCTGATTGGCGTGCCCCACCGCGTGGTGCTGGGTGATCGTGGACTGAAGGACGGCCAGGTGGAATACCAGCAGCGCCGTGACACAGAAGCGACAAAGCTGGCGGTTGGAGAGGTGCTGAATCACCTCAAAAGCCGCTTGGGCTTGTAAGCTTCTGTTTCATGTCCACAGCAATCTTTAACCGGCGCACTTGTCTGAGCGCAGTGGCCTCGCTGGCCTTGCCGTCAGCGGGCTGGCTGCTGCCTCGGGCTGCATGGGCTGGAGGGCAGCTGGAGGAGCCTTTGGCGGACTCTGTGCGCACCGCCATGAGTGCGGCCGTCGCGGGTTCGGGCGCGCCGCCCGAGCTGGAGTTCACCTCCACCGAGGCGCGCATGAGCTATCTGCGCTGGCTGGTGGCCAGCAGCGACAAGCTGGTCAAGCGCAAGCCCGACCCGCAGGCGCGACGCGAGTTTTTGCAGACCGTCTGGTACGAGGCCAAGCGCGCGGGCCTGGATGTGTCCATGGTCATGGGCCTGATTCAGGTGGAGAGCGGCTTTCGCAAGTACGCGATCTCCAGCGTCGGCGCGCGCGGCTATATGCAGATCATGCCGTTCTGGATGCGCCTGATTGGCGATGGTGATTCAGGCAAGCTCTTTCATATGCAGACCAATCTGCGCTTTGGCTGCGTGATCCTGCGCCACTATCTGGACCGTGAAAAAGGCGATGCCTATATGGCGCTGGGTCGCTACAACGGCAGCCGTGGTCAGCCCCAGTACCCGAATGCGGTGTTTGGCGCGCAGCGGCGCTGGCTGATTGAAGAGCCCAAATCGGTCTGAACACAGATTCAAAAATCAAAAAGCGAGCCTTCAAGCTCGCTTTTTTATGCCTTATTGGCCTCTAGTCCTTATGTTGTTTAGGCGAGTAGCTATTATTTCAGGAGTCCTTGCTGCTCGTCGCTGAGCCCTGCACCTTGGCTGCTGCCGCGGCGGCAGGGGCGGCGGATTCGATGGGCGTCACGGGCAGTCGGGTGACCATGACCTGGTCGATGCGGTAGCTGTCCACGTCCAGCACCTCGAACTTGTAGTGCTTCCAGTTCACCGAATCCGTGCGCCTGGGCACGCGGCGCAGCATGACCATGAGGAAGCCGCCCAGCGTCTCGTACTCATCGACATGCGGCATCTCGTCGAGCTGCAGCACGCGCATCACGTCTTCAATGGGCGTGATGCCGTCGATCAGCCACGAGTTCTCATCGCGCTGAATGATCTGCTCCTCGTCGGCGGGGCCAACCAGATCGCCCATCACCGTGCTCATCACGTCGTTCAGTGTCACCACACCCACGACCAGGCTGTATTCGTTGACGATGACGGCAAAGTCTTCATGCACCTGGCGGAACTGCTCCAGCACCTCGGCCAGCGTCAGCCGGTCGGGCACGATCAGCACCTTGTGCACCAGATTGCCGTCCATCAGCGACAGCGGCTGGTTGTTGAGCGCGCGCTGGAACAGATCCTTGGCGTCCACATAGCCGATGACGTGGTCGATATCGCCATCGCAGACCGGGTAGGTGGAAAACGGCTCCTCGGCAATGCGGGCGCGGATGATGTCGTCGCTGTCGTCGCGCAGAAAATAGGCCACGCTGTCGCGCTGGGTCATGGCCGAGGCCACGGTGCGCGAGTCCAGCTCAAACACATTGGCAATCACCTGTTGCTCACGCACGGCCAGCACCCCGGCCTTGGTGCCGGCCTCGGTCATGGCCAGAATGTCTTCGGAAGTGATGCGCTCATCGCGCGTGGTGGGCAGGCCCAGCAGCTTGAACAAAGCCTCCGTGGCGCGGTTGTAGAACCAGGTGATGGGCTTGAACACCACCACGCACCAGCGCATGGGCGCGAGCACCTTGACCACATAGTGCTCGGGCTCGTTCATGCTCAGCCTGCGCGGCAGCAGGTCGGCCAGCAGGATAAAGGCCGAGGTGACTATGAAAAACGAGAGCAGAAAGCCCAATGTTCCCGCTAGACTGGGCGATACCCAGAGCGCAAACATCTCGGTCAGTGCAGGGCTGAAAGCACCTTCGCCCACGATACCACCCAGAATGGCGACCGCGTTCTGACCCACTTGCACGACGGTGAAATACTCGCCCGGCTGCTCCTGCACGCGCAGGGCACGCTCCGCACGGCCATCGCCGTCATCGGCCATCTGGCGCAGGCGCAGTCGGCGTGATGCGGCCAGGGCAATCTCGGCCACAGAGAAAAAGGCGCTGAGCAGAATCAGCAGGCAAATCACCAGAAGGCTTTGGGTCAAACTCATAGGCAGGGCTGCTGCGGCACGGCATGTGCCTGCAACCGATGGTTGATCAGCCCCTATTCGACCACATAAAGCTGTTGTATCGGAGTTGGAGCTTCTATGCACCTGTAGCCAGCACTAACTTGGCTGTGATACACCTTGGGCCAAGCAGTGGGAGCAATCATGCAGATGCATTCAATGGCGCCTGAAATCGTCAGCAGCCTTTATGAGGGCGTGCTGGACCCTGACTCCTGGTTTCAGGGCATGGAGCGGCTGACCGCGGCCATTGATAGCTGCCTTTTTCACAGCGCGGGCGTGCACAAGGCCACGGGGCAGGTCTTTGGCGGTCTGTCCAACAGCACGCGGCCCATAGAAAAAGTGCGCGAGTATGAGCTGTATTACACACCGACCCAAGAGCCTCCATCTTGATGGACTTGCCTCTGGGCAAATTCAGCTTTGATCACGACCATTTCTCGAACAAAGAAATGTCCCGAATGCCCATCTACGCGGATTGGCTCAGTTCCTGTGACATGCGCTATTCGGTGCTTTTGCCTCTGCAGGAAGATGAGGAAAGCCGGGAGGTGCTGGCGCTTTTGAGAGAGCGAGACCAGCAGCCCTTTGGCGATGATGTCCGAAGCCTGTTTGAGCATCTTCTGCCCGATCTGTGCCGCGCCGCCAAGCTGCGTGCCCGGGTCTCGGATCTGGCGGTTCTGGTCTCTCAGCACAGCGCTGCGCTGGATGCCTTGCCGCAGGCAGTGGCGCTGCTGGCTGCGGACGAGCGCCTGGCCTATCTGAACGCGGCATCGCGCAAATTTCTGGCGCAGTCGCAGTCTCTTCATGTGCAAAACGGCAAGCTGGTCGCCAAAGGCAGCTTGCAGCAAACCCAGCTCAGCAAGGCGGTGGCAAGCGCCTGCGCAAGCAGGTCCAGCCGGGCGGAGTCTTTGCTGGTTCCGCCCAGCGCCAAAGGCAAGGCATTTGTTCTGCATGTGATGCCCTTGCTGCCCAGCCATCCGCTGGCGGTGTTGCACAAAGGCCAGCCCTATGCATTGCTGAACTGGAGTGTGGAGCCGCAGGTGGATTTTGTGACGCGGCTCAGCGAGCAGCTGCGCATCACGATCACGGAGGCAGAGCTGGCGATTTGCCTGAGTCAGGGGCGTACGGTCAAAGAGTTTGCGCTGGAGCATGGCTGCAGCTGGCATACCGCACGCACACATCTGAAAAATCTGATGCTGAAAACCGGTACGCACAGGCAGGCGGAGCTGGTGCAACTGGTCAGCATGCTGTGCATGATGTGAAAAGGCCCGGCCACGCCTTAAAAGCATGACCGGGCCTTTTTATCGCGCCTGGCGCATCAGTGGTCGTACTCGACGTTGGTGCTGAACGACAGATCAAAGGGGTCAGACCAGCTCAGATTGGCAAACGAGTAGTCCGACGAGCCCGTTGAGCCAAGAACTGCCGGGAATGAGGCTTTGGCAGCGCCTGCCACCTGCGTGCTCATTGCGGTATTGACCGCAACTGGCTTGATCATGGCGGCGCCAGTGACAAAGCTGGTCTGAGCGCCAATGGTCGAGCGAATCTGCACGCTGGTTTTCTTGACAAACGGGACATCGGCTGCCGAAGTCCAGCTCACAGGGAAGTTCAGCCCGCCCGTGAAGGCTGTGCTGGAAGTCGGGGTCAGCAAGTCCTTGGTGGCCTGGCTCAGGCTTTGCCATGCATATTTGCGCAGCAGCTCAGGCTGAGGCGGCATGCTGCGTACCCGAACCGTGTAGCTGTAAGCTGGCGTGGAAGTATTGCCGTTTTGATAGACTTGAATGGTGTAGGCACTCAGGGGGTGCAGCGTTGCCATCTCGGACGTGCTCAGTGCCGGGTTGGAGTAAGCGGTATTAGTAGTTGACCACTTGAATTGAGACTGCTCGCTGGCGTTTTGAGCCACACCAGTCAGTTTGAAGCTGGTGCGGCAGGCATTCATCTTTCCTGGATACTTGCTGGCGACCGAGCTTGCGGTGTCCCCGGCAGCCAGCTGGGCATGAATATTCAGATATTCACAGACGCCAGAGCTGGGCTTGAGCAGCACGCCATTGCGCAGGCCAGGGCCGGTGACAATGGCAAAGTCCGTCAGCACATTCTGGTCATCAATCACGCCGATCTGCAGCGAGATGGAGTTGATGAAGGCGCTTACGCCAGTGGATGATTTGGGTGGGTTGAGCCAGTCCCAGCGCTGGGCGGTGGCAAGCACCTTGCTCAGGATATGGCGCTGGTTGCCGATCAGGCGCCAGCCCTTGTCCGTGCTGGTCGGCTTGACTGCAACCTGCGCAATGTTTTGCATGCCGTCGCGAAGGCCGTCGGTGCGCGTCCAGTTCAGCTTGATCCAGACCTTGTCGCTGCCCTGCACACGAATGATCTCGGGCAGACCGAAGACGGCTCCATTCATGCCTTCATCGGCAATCACCGGTGAGCCCAGGTCCATCTCTGCATTCTGTCCATTGCTCAGATACTTCGACGGCACATTGGGTAGCAGTGAGCCTGAAGCGGCATCGTCCACCACAATGTTTTTACAGGCTGCGACACTGCCTTGAAGGCGTGTGGAGCCTGTGGAGGGGCTGGCAAAGCACTGGTTCAGCGCAGTCTGCAGGGCCGAAAGATCACTGGGCGTGGGCAGTTGGGACACGGTCTGTCCGTCGATCACCACGGTGCTGGGCAGGCTGCTCTTGTCCGCAGCGGTAGGAACTGCGCCGGGAGCCAGTTGCAGCACGGCAGGAGTGCTTTGCGAGGCACCGGCGACGGAGGAGAGCTGAACGCTGCCATCGGGCAGCACATTGACCTTGATCTGATCGAGCAGTCGGTCCAGCCCGGGCGCGCCAGCGGTCAGCGGGGCCGAAATCAGGTTGGCTCCTGCGTTGCCAGTGGCGCTCATGACATCGGCCAAAGCGGTTGTGTAGGCCTGAACGGCACTGCTGACGGAGCTGCTGGTGATCTTGGATTTGAGCAGGCTGGCGTCGCTTGACATCAGCTTGCGGGGATCGTCGCCCACGACGGAGGCGATGATGGCATTGGTCAGCGAGGTGATATTGACCACCTGGGTGCCCGAGCTGGCGCTGGCACTCATCAGCGTGGTCTGGGAGTCTGCTACGTTTCCTGTAGCGGATAGCGCAAATGGGGCGGTGGCTTTGGTCACATCACAGCTAAAAGCGCCGCTTGTTGCATCGGTGGGGCACTTGATGCTTTGCCCACTGGCGTCCATCAGCGTAACGACGGCGTTCTGCATGGCGGCACCGGTGGCGGCCACGCCACTGACTGTCAGGGCGCTGCTGCCGCTGGGGTTGCCATTGGCGTTGCCGTTGCTGCTGGTGGAGGAAGAGTCTCCACCCCCTCCGCAACCGGCAAGCACGCTGATTGTTGTAGCCACTGCCAGAGCGACTTTGGTTTTGCGCATGATTTGCTCCTTGAAAACGGGAATTCCGTGAGTTCGGAGCGCTCATTGCAACGCTGAAAAAGCCGCAAACCAATACCACAAGTGAGGTATAGACGGCTGATGTTTGTAATTGCTAGCTACTTGGCTACCTTGCTATTGCTCAAGTTCTTTGGTGCGCGCCGCTCTGGCCAGCGCATCGGCCTGTGCATTGCGGTGGCGCGGCACCCACTGCAGCACCAGTTCGTCAAAGTGTTGCATGCGTGCTCTGGCTTCGTCGAAAAGATGGCTCAGGCGCGCGATGGGCCTGGCGGGCTTGGACATGGGGGGGCCGAGCTGCTCCAGCAGCACATGGGAGTCTGTGCGCACGGTCAGGCAGCGCGCGCCAAGGCTTTGCGCCAGATCGAGCGCGGCCATCAGCGCCAGCAGCTCGGCTTCGTTGTTGCAGCCGCTGCGGTGCAGGTCTTGTGAGAGCGTGTGCAGCATGCCGTCCGGCATTTGCAGCACGGCACCCAGGCTCATGGGGCCGGGGTTGGGCAGGGAGCTGCCGTCAATATGGATGCAGCAGTGGTGAGAGGGGGGAGGGGGCAGTGCGGGCATGAAAAAAGCCACCGGCAAGGGTGGCTTGTGGGCTGGGGCGGCTTACTTGGCGGCCAGCACTTGCTGCAGCTCGCCCGACTCGTACATTTCCATCATGATGTCCGAACCACCGATGAATTCGCCCTTGATGTAGAGCTGAGGGATGGTGGGCCACTGGCTGTAGTCCTTGATGCCCTGGCGGATTTCCTGATCTTCCAGCACGTTCACGGTGGCAATGGACTTGGCGTCCACACCGCAGGCCTTGAGGATCTGGATGGCACGGCCAGAGAAGCCGCACTGAGGGAAGCTGGCGTTGCCCTTCATGAACAGCAGGATGTCGTTGTTCTTGACCAGGTCGTCGATGCGTTGTTGGGTGTTGCTCATAGTGGGCTCCGGATTCAATGAATGGCGGCCTGAGAGCCGCAATGGCTGTGATTATTTCACTGTCCGCATGAGACGCGAAACTGTGAGGAAATCCTGTGCGGTGGTAGATGGGGCGCGCAAGTTGGAAGTCAAGCCTTTTCAGGCCTTGTCCGGCCACTGCCCGCCTGTGCAGCGTTCGATGCCCGCCAGGTCCTGGCGATGCTGCACCTGCACAAAACCGGCGGTCTGCATCAGTTGCGCGACATCGGCGGCCTGATCCCAGCCATGCTCGAAGATGAGCCAGCCACCAGCCTTGAGCCGCGCCGGGGCCTGCGCAATGATGCTGCGAATATCTTCCAGCCCATCTGCGCCGCTGGCCAGGGCCGACAAAGGCTCATGCGTCAGAGCTGCCAGATGCGGGTCATCGGCACGGATATAGGGTGGGTTGCTGACGATCAGGTCCACGGCGGGCAGCTCGCTCAAAGGCTCCAGCCAGCTGCCATGGGCAAACTGCACGGGCAGATTCAAGGCGCGGGCATTGCTTTGGGCCACGGCCAGTGCATCAGCGCTGGCGTCCACAGCTATCACCTTTGCAGCAGGGCGCTGGTTTTGCAGGGCCAGCGCAATCGCGCCGCTGCCTGTGCCCAGGTCCACAACGCGAATAGCGACTCCTTCAGGGATCAGCTCCAGCGCCCAGTCCACCAGAGTTTCGGTATCGGGGCGCGGGTCGAGAACGCGGGCATCGACGGCCAGATTGAGGCCGTAGAACTCCTTGTGGCCCGTCAGATAAGCCACGGGCGCGCCTTGCTGGCGCTGGGTGCAGAGGTCGTGCCAGCGCTGCAACTGCTCGGCACTCAGAATATCAGTGTCATGGGTGATCAGCCAGGCTCTTGCATGGGCTGGCTGCTGCATAAGTGATAGCAACAGCATTTGCGCATCCAAGCGCGCCATGCCTTGCTGGGCAGCCTGTTGCAGGGCCTGGGCAACGGTGGCGGTGGATGAATGGGAAACAGGTTCAGTCATGGGTTTGGGATTCAACGCCCCGGCGCAGAGATAAACGGGCGCGACTGCAGGATGATGACCTGATCGCCTTGCACGGCCCATTCGATGTCCTGGTCCTTGCTGCCAAAGCGCTGCTTGATGCCAGCACCAGCGCGGGCCAGTCGCTGCACCAGCGCATCGCTGAGCACGGCGCGGCCAGCGGCTACGGAGACTTCGCGCACGCCGCCCTTGCTGTCTAGCTGCAGGGCCACATCGTCGTCGGAGCGGTTGAGCACCTGCACGGCCTTGCTGCGGCTGTTGTAGAGAATTTGCTCTGCGACTCGCTTGCCTTCCACCACGCGGATGCCAATGCCGCGCTTGGCCGCGATATAGGTGGCGTAGCGGCGGTTGGCGTCAAACGGGTCGCGCGTGATCATCACGCCCGAGGCGGTGGAGTCCACGGCTTTTTGTACAAAGACGGACATGACGACCTGCTGGTCATCAATGCCCGCAGCCTGGCGCGCTTCCCAGGCCTCGAAGTTATAGACCGAGGCCCAGACCTTGCGCACGGCGGCTGCCAGATCGGCACTGCTGCGCACATTGGGCACGGTGGTGTACAGGCCCGCGCCGCTGAAGTTGGGCAGGTCTTCGGAGCTGGACGAGCTGCGCACAAACACGCCCTGACTGCCGAGCTGGCTGGCCCAGCGCTGGGCCCAGGCGTCTGCGGCGGCCTGATTCACCGGCCATTGTTCGATTTCGGCCTGTAGTCCGGACAGTGCTTGCCTGCGGACTCCTGAATCTGTAGCAAACCCGGGCAACTGGCGCATGCGGGCGACCCGCTCCGCAAGGCCGTTGCCGCGCATGAAGTCGGCATAGGCGGCGAACGGAATGCAAAAACCGTCGGGCACGATGACATCGGCCAGACGGGCCGATTGAATCTCGCCCAGATTGGCGGCCTTGGCCCCGCAGCGCTTGCGGTCTGCGCCGCGCAGGCTGGCCAGCGACACCAGATCGGCGCGGGCAAGGTCTGGCTTGATCAGCACGCGGTTGCCGTTGGCGGGTTTACGCTGGGCTTTTTGTTCAGCGGCCTGGCGCTCGGCGTCGGTGGCGGCACGCAGTTGCACACCGCTGGCCTGCACCTGCATCTGCACCCACTGGCCGTTGAAGGCGGCGTACTGCTCGGCCGCTTTTTGCACATAGGCATTGGGCACGCCCCAGCCGCGCGCCAGCAGATTGACGTGGGAGAGCACGGTGGAGGGGCGCTCCGTCAGCACACCGGCCACGGGCGGCAGGCTGATGGGTACTTCGCGCAGCAGCACAATGTCCTGTGGCTTGAGGTCATTGACGGCATCGACGGAATTCACAATGCGCAGCCGCCCCACAGCCTGCCCCAGATTGAGCGGCAAAAAGGTCTGCGAGCCCAGCAACTGCGCCTGCGTGACAGCATCAATGCCCGCTGCCCCTGCAACCGCTTCTTGTGCTGTGGAGTTGGCTTTGAAGCGCACCGGCGCAAAGAATCCGCTCTTGAGCGCATTGGCCGTGGTCTGCAGCAGCTCGGGCGTGATGCGGTCACCTTCCCAGAACTCATAGCTATAGTCCTTGAGCGTGGGCTGCCAGCTCACGGTGCCAAGGATAAAGCGCCGGTCCGGCTCGCGGTAATTGCGGTTCAGAGCCTGCTTGCCGCCGCGCAGCAGGCCTTTGGCTTGCAGAAAGTCTTCATGAAACACATAGCGCGGCGTGTTGATGAAGTAGAGGCGAGCGGGTTTGGCCTGGCGGTCAATCGCAAACAGCACATGCGGCATGGCGCTGGCGCTGCCGGGGTCATAGACGCGGGCCAGCCGGTCAAAGTCCGCACGGCTGCCCAGAGCGGCCAGACTGGCAGGCGCAACGCGGTTGCCGCTGGAGTCGACGGGGCTGCCCGCACCCGAGTCATATGCCGATGGTTTGCGCACCATCTGCGCTTGGGCGGGGCTGATGGATGCTGCCAGCAAGGCGCTGGAAAGCAAGATGGATCCCAGTGGTGGCAGCAGTTTTTTCATATCAATTGGTTTCGAGTTCGGCCAGCAATTCTGCTTCACGCGCGTGCTTCAGGGCTTCGATCACATCGCCCATATCGCCTTCCATCACCGCCAGCAGCTTGTAGAGCGTGAGGTTGATGCGGTGGTCGGTCAGTCGCCCCTGCGGGAAGTTATAGGTGCGGATGCGGTCGCTGCGGTCACCAGAGCCTATCAAACCCTTGCGCAGAGCGGCTTCCTTGGCTGCGCGCTCGCTGCGCTCTTTTTCCTGAATGCGGGCCTGCAGCACCTGCAGCGCCTTGGCCTTGTTGCTGTGCTGACTGCGGCCATCCTGGCATTCGGCCACGATGCCCGTGGGCAAGTGCACCACGCGCACGGCGGAGTCGGTCTTGTTGATGTGCTGACCGCCAGCGCCTGATGCGCGGAAGGTGTCGATGCGCAGGTCTGCCGGGTTGAGCGTGATGGCTTCGGCCTCATCGGGCTCGGGCATCACGGCCACGGTGCAGGCGCTGGTGTGGATGCGGCCTTGGGTCTCGGTCGCGGGCACGCGCTGCACGCGGTGGCCGCCCGATTCAAAGCGCAGCGCGCCATAGGTGTTGTCGCCTTCAATGCGCAGCACCACTTCCTTGTAGCCGCCAATCTCGTTCTCGTTGGAGCTCATGACCTCGACCTTCCAGCCCACGTTCGCGGCATAGCGCGTGTACATGCGGGCCAGATCGCCGGCAAACAGCGCCGACTCATCGCCGCCCGTACCAGCGCGGATTTCCACAAATGCTGGGCGTGCGTCGTCGGGGTCCTTGGGCAGCAGCATGCGCTGCAGCTCGGCTTCGAGCTTGATCAGCTCTTCTTCGCCGTTGCTGATTTCTTCCTGCGCCATCTCGGCCATGTCAGGGTCGTCCAGCATTTCACGCGCGGCCGCAATGTCGGCTTCGGTCTGCTGGTAACGGCTGTAGCGGCTGGCAACAGCCGTCACATCGGCGTGCTCGCGCGAGATGTTCCGGTACTGCTTCATGTCCGCCATGATGTCTTCGCGCGAGAGCAGAAAGTCCAGCTCCTGCAGGCGTTGGGCATAGCGTTCGAGCTGGGTGCGCAAAAAGTCTTGCATGGTGTTTACCGTGGGCTAGAAACAGCCAATTCGGGCTTGTTTCTTGAAAAGAGGAGAGGATTTGGGCCGCAGATGGGCCATGCGCTGCACGAGTGGCAGCGCCCTTGGCGGGCGAGCGCCGCTAAAGCTTGCTGGAGTTGCGGCTGGCGCGCAGGAAGAGGCGGGAGATGGCGTCGGCCGTCTGGGCGCGCTCATCGGCGTTGCCCTTGTGCAGCTCGGCCATGGTGCCGTGCAGCATTTTTTGTGTCAGGCCGCGCGAGAGCGCTTCCAGCACGGAATCAATGTCTTCGCCCTTGGCCAGCAGCTTCTTGGCGCGGGCAATTTCCATGGCGCGCCATTCGTCGGCCTGGGCATTGACCTGCTGAATCAGCGAGACCGAGCCGCCCACGGGGCTGCGCTGGTCCATCCACTGCATGAAGCTCTGCACGCCGGTGTCGATGATGACTTCGGCCTGCTGCACTGCGGCTTGACGCTGGGCCTGACCGGTGCGCACCACAGTGGCCAGATCGTCCACGGTGTAGAGATACACGTCGTTGAGGTTCTTGACCTCGGACTCGATATCGCGGGGCACGGCCAGGTCCACCATGAAGATGGGGCGGCGTTTACGCTTTTTGAGAGCAGACTCCACAGCACCCAGGCCGATGATGGGCAGGCTCGACGCTGTGCAGCTGATGATGGCGTCGTACTCGTGCAGATGCTCGGGCAGATCGGCCAGTCGCATGGTGCCAGCGCCGAACTGGGCAGCCAGCTTTTCGCCGCGCTCCATGGTGCGGTTGGCAATGGTGATCTGCTTGGGGTTTCTGGCTGCAAAGTGTGTGGAGACCAGCTCGATCATCTCGCCCGCGCCCACAAACAGAATGCGGATCTTGGACAGGTCTTCAAACAGCTGACCGGCCAGACGCACGGCGGCAGCGGCCATGGAGATGCTGTGCGCGCCGATCTCGGTGGACGAGCGCACTTCCTTGGCCACGGCAAAGCTGCGTTGAAACAGCTGGTTGAGCGTGGTGCCCAGCGCGCCAGCCGTTTCAGCGGCGCGCACGGCGTTCTTCATCTGACCCAGGATCTGGGCTTCACCCAGCACCATGGAATCCAGACCCGAAGCAACACGGAAAGCGTGGCGGGCGACGGAGCCGTCCTGCAGCAGATACGAATGCTGGCGCAGCAGCTCAGGGGCCACGCCGCCGCTGTTGGCAAGCCAGCGCACGGTGTGCTCCATGGCGGGCGCCTCGGCAGCGCAGTAGATTTCGGTGCGGTTGCAGGTGGAGAGAATGGCGGTTTCCACAGCGGCATGGCTGTGGGCAGAGGTGCTCAGCGAGCTGCGCAGGCCTTGCAGCGTCGGCGCGATCTGATCGAGCGCGAACGCAAAACGGCCCCGCATATCGAGCGGCGCCGTGTGGTGATTGATACCTAAAGCCCAGACTGCCATAAGCCGTGATTATAAAATTTCGTACCGATTCGGGCATCACCCGAGTTCAAAGCCTTGGAATCGATTGCTGTCATGGGTCTTGTTGCGAGCGTTAATCATTTACTGAACTTCATGGCCCCGGCATTCTTCATGGCGCTGGGGTTGGCGCTGTGCGCTCGAATCTTCAAGCAAAACAAGGCGGGAGCCTATTCATTCATTGCGCAGGTAGCTATCAATTTCATACTGGGCTGCGGCGTGCTGCTGGCCGGTCTGTGGCTGTTTTCGCGCGATGGAAAGATGGCGACCTATGCCGCACTGGTGGGCCTAAGTGCCTTTTGCCAGTGGGTTCTTTCCCGCGGCTGGCGCTGATTGTTGTGTTGTGCGTGAAGCTGTTTTGCGCACACTCTTGATCTGACTCAAGGCGATTGTTGTATTTGTGTCAGGCTGGCAGCGTCACGGCGCGGGGCGCAGCCTGCACCTGAATCCATGCGCGGAACTGCTCCAGCGCCTCGGAAGGCGCCCGGTTGACGGGGTGGCACAGAAAATAGCCGCGCTCGATATTGACGGGTGCCTCCAGCGCCAGTGCCACCCGGCCTGAAGCCAGGTCTTCCTCCACCAGACAGCGCTGCACCATGGCCACCCCCATGCCGGCAGCCACGGCCTGCACCAGCAAGGCCACGGTTTCAAAGTCGGCGGTTGGGGCCGGGCAGGGCTGTGTCATGCCGCGCGCCTGCATCCAGCGGGCCCAGTTGCCCGGGTAGTTGGTATGAAACAGCAAAGGGCGGGCGAGCAGATCCTGCGCGTTGCGAATAGCCCTGGGGCCTTGCAGCTCTCTGGGGTGGCAGATGGGGATCAGGTCGCGGCCAATCACGTATTCGGCTTCAATGCCGGCGGGCCACTGCTGGCTGCCCACGCGAATCCAGGCGTCGATTTCCGGGGCCGTGAGCGGGTCGTCACGCCGGTAGGGCGAAAACGAGAGCAGCACTTGCGGATGGCGTGCGTTGAAATCCGGCAGGCGCGGAATCAGCCAGTGGCTGAACAGTGTGGGCGTGACGGACAGGCGCAATTGCGGGCCATGGCGGCGCCTGCGCGCGGCGGCAGATGCAGCTTCGATCGCCATGACGGCGGGCTCCACGGCCTGCAGATAGTCCTGCCCGGCGGGCGTGAGCGTGTTGCGCCGGCCCTGGCGCTCGAACAGCGCAAAGCCCAGGTGCTCTTCCAGTCTGGCAATGGCGCGGCTGATACCGCCTTGCGTCACATACAGCTCCTGCGCGGCAAGAGAAAAGCTGCCCAGCCGGGCGGCAGCGGCAAAAGCATGAAGTTCAGACAGAGAGGGCGAGTGCATGCGCATGACGCTCTGAATTATGACGGCTGGTAATACTTGAATGCCTTCTTGTCGCTTTTCGTGATGTGGGCCGGGGCACAGAATGCGTGGCACAAGAGGCGGATCGCCTCAGTTTTCAAGAATTTCCAAGGAGAAGCCGCATGGCTATGCATCGCCTTCGTCGCACCGTTCTGTCTTCCATCGCCGCCTGCATGGCAACTGCCGCTTTGGCTCCGGCCTTTGCGGCCGATGCCGTGGCTGACTACCCCAGCCGCCCCATTCGCCTGGTCGTGCCTTTCGGCGCCGGCGGCTCCACCGACATGGTGGCGCGCCTGCTGGCCGAGAAGATGAGCACGGTGCTGGGCAAATCCGTGGTGGTGGACAACAAGGGCGGCGCAGGCGGCTCCATCGGCGCCTCCGAAGTGGCCAAGGCGGCTGCCGACGGCTACACGATTGGCATGGCAACCGTCTCCACTCATGGCTCCAACCCTGCCATCTTCCGCAAGCTGCCTTATGACGCGATCAAGGACTTCGCGCCTATTACCAATGTGATGGCCGTTCCCAGCGTGTTTGTGGTCAATGCCAGCGTGCCTGCCAAGACCATGAAGGAATTCATCGCCTTGGCCAAGGCCAACCCCGGCAAGTACAGCTTTGCCTCGCCCGGCACGGGCTCGCTGGGCCACGCGAATATCGAGAATTTCATGAATCTGGCCGGTATCGACCTGCTGCACATCCCCTACAAGGGCGCGGGTCAGGCCATTACCGATGCGCTGGGCGGTCAGGTCAACGCCATGACGGACAACCTGCCCTCCACACTACCGCATATCAAGAACGGTCAGCTGCGCCCGCTGGCGGTGCTGGCCTTCAAGCGCGCCGAGGTGCTGCCCGATGTGCCGACCTATACCGAGCTGGGCTTTCCCCAGATGGGTGACGGCGGCTGGTTTGGTCTGGTCGCGCCTGCAGGCACACCCAAGCCCATCATCGACAAGCTCAATGCCGCAGCGCACAAGGCCATGGCCATGCCGGACTATCTGGAAAAGCAGAAGTCCATCTCGGGTGAGTCCATGGGCAATACGCCCGAGCAGTTTGCCAAGCAGATCAAGACAGCGATTGACCGCTACACCGCAGTGGCCAAGCGCGCCAACATCAAGCTGGACTGATGAGTACAGACTTTCTGAAAGCCAGACCGGCCGAGCCGGTGCTGGTGCACTTGCCCCAGGCCGAGGTGTTGCCCATCGTCTGTGACTCGCCCCACAGCGGCACGGCCTACCCCGAGGACTTTGGCGCCGTGGTGCCCATGAGCCTGCTGCGCCGCGGCGAGGATACGCATGTGGCGGCGCTTTGGGATCGCTGGCCGCAGTTCGGCGCCACGTTGATCGAGGCCACGTTTCCGCGCACCTATATCGATCCGAACCGCAACGAGTCTGACCTGGATCCGGCGCAGATCGAGGGCGAGTGGCCACATCCGCTGGCACCCAGCATCAAGACCCAGCAGGGGCTGGGCCTGATCTGGCAGCGCATCAGCAAGGCTGGCGTCGCCACGCCGCTGTATGAGTGCAAGCGCACGGTGGCCGAGGTGCAGCATCGCATCGAGAGCTACTGGCGTCCTTACCACGCAGCGCTGGCGCAAGCCATTGATGACACGGTGGCGCGCTTCGGGGCCGTCTGGCATCTGAATCTGCACTCCATGCCCAATGATGTGTACCAGCGACTGGGCCGCACCGATGCTCCGCCGCTGGCCGACTTTGTGCTGGGCGACCGCGATGGCACGACCTGCGCGCCGGAATTCATTCACCTGATCGGCGACACCCTCAAGAGTTTTGGCTACAGCGTGGCCTATAACGAGCCGTACAAGGGCGTGGAGCTGATAGGCCGCATCGGCCAGCCTCAACTTCATCGCCATTCCATGCAGATCGAGATTCGCCGCCCTATCTATATGGATGAAGATACGCGCGAGCCCAACGCTGGCTTTGAGCCGCTGCGCGGGCATTTTGCACAGCTCATGCAGGTGATTGCGGATTACGTGAGGCAACAGCGCCAAGCTCTTTAATCATTGACTGGTTACCCCTCATGCCCGGTTCGCCGGGCTTTTTTATGTCAGCTTCAAATGTCAAAAAACTGTGGCAAGGAAGCTGCGAATCAGGAATTCCTTATCGAACCTGCTATCAGAATCAGTTACGCTCGCAGGTAAGTGTCATCGTATGTCTGATGTAATCACGTGTTTCCTTTCTGGCTTGGGGCCGGGAAGAGGGTCAACGCGTCGAAACAACGAGTCTAGGAATCGTACCGGAATGAAGTTCACTCCCATCGCAGCGCTGGTTATGACGAGTCTGGCGGCTTTTGCCCAGAGCGCATCTGCGCAGTCCGGTGCGGAAGGTCGCATGAATTTCCTGCGCGATGCCCGTGCGACGACCTCGGGGCCGCAGTTCGAGTTCAGCCGTCTGCAATATGGGCCGCTGCCCATCGCCGGCACGCGCGTGGCTTCCACCGCCGGCCCGCTGCAGGCCGCCGAGCGTGGCGACGCCAAGGCCCAGAATCAGCTGGGCGAGATGTATATGCACGGCCAGGGCGTGCCGCAGAACGCAGCCACCGCTGCGCAGTGGTTCCGCAAGGCTGCGGCGCAAAACCATGTGGGTGCGCAAAACAGTCTGGGCACTCTGTACGCCAGCGGCCAAGGTGTGCCGCAGAACTATCGCGAAGCCGCGCAGTGGTATGGACGCTCGGCCCAGCAAGGCAATGCCGTGGCCCAGTACAACCTGGCTCACCTCTATCAGGAAGGTCTGGGCGTGCCCCAGAGCTTCAGCACTGCCGCCCAGTGGCTGGAAAAAGCTGCCTCTCAAGGTCATGTGACGGCGCAGTTCGAGCTGGGTCAGCGTTACATCAAGGGCAATGGCGTGGCCATTGACTTCATGAAGGCGGCTGACTGGTTCAAGAAAGCGGCCGATCAAGGTCATGCCGAGGCGCAGAACCAGCTGGGCTCCATGCTGTCTGACGGCGTGGGCGTGAAGCTGGACCCCGTGCAGGCCGCCCAGTGGCTGCAGCGCGCGGCAGAGCAAGGCGATGCGCGTGCGCAAAACAGCCTGGGCCGCATGTATATGGATGGCGTGGGTGTGACGCGCAACTACCAGACCGCAGCGGGCTGGTTCCAGAAGAGTGCCGAGCAGTGGAATGCCGATGGCCAGAACAATCTGGGCCGTCTGTATCTGTATGGTCTGGGTGTGGAGCAAAGCCCGGCCTATGCGGCGCAATGGTTCCAGCGCGCGGCGGACCAGAATCATGCCGATGCCCAGTACAACCTGGGTACCGTCTATGCCGAAGGTCTGGGTACGCCCCAGAACTACGGCACAGCGCTGCAGTGGTACCAGAAGGCGGCAGAGCAGGGTCATGCTGCCGCCATCAACAACGTGGGTACGCTGTATGCCGAAGGCCGTGGCGTGCCGCAAAGCTATGCCAACGCCATGCAGTGGTTCCGCCGCGCAGCGGACAAGGGTGATGCATCGGCCCAATTCAATCTGGCGCGTCTGTATGCCGATGGTCAGGGTGGCGCAGCCAGCCCGGCTCAGGCTCTGAAGTGGTATCTGGCAGCGGCTGAGCAAGGTCACTCCGGTGCGCAAAACCGTCTGGGCGTGATGTACGCCGAAGGTCAGGGCACGCCGCGTGACTACGGCAAGGCCGTGCAGTGGTACCAGCGCTCTGCCGAGCAGGGCGATGCAGCGGCCCAGTTCAATCTGGGCATGGTCTATGCACAGGGCCAGGGCGTGCCGCGTGACAATGCCAAGGCCTACTTCTGGTACAACCTGGCCGCGATGGAGCTCGGTGGCGAAGCCGCCAAGCGCCGTGATGAAGCGGCGCAAAAGCTCTCCATCGCTCAGGTGGCCGAGCAGCAGAACAAGGCTCTGGCCTGGCAGCCCAAGCGCTGATCGCCCAAAACTTCTAAAAAGCGCTTCCATCGCGAAGCGCTTTTTCTATGGGTATTTGCGGATATTTCACCTCTGAATCAACGATGCCGCGCAGAACTTGCGCCGCTAAACTGCACGCTTTGCGGCATGGAGCGCGCGTTTGCGCTTCGGCCAGGATTTCAATCGACCAAGGAAGACAACAATGAAAAAAATCGTTCGCACATGCATGGCCAGCCTGCTGGCTGGCGCAGGGCTGCTCATGTCCGTGGGGGCTCAGGCTTCGGATGCTTTCCCCACCAAGCCCATTCGCATTGTGGTTGGCTTCCCCGCAGGCGGCCCGCTGGACCAGCATGCCCGTTTGCTGACCGACAAGCTGCAAGGCGTGCTGGGCCAGCCTCTGGTGGTGGATTACAAGCCGGGCGCTGGCGGCTCCGTGGGCGCGCAGGATGTGATGCGCTCGCCCGCTGACGGCTACACGCTGATGCTGGCCAACACCGGCGTGATGGTGATCAACCCCGCGCTCTACAGCAAGCTGCCCTACAACACGCTCAAGGACTTCACGCCCATCGCGCGCACCGCCATGCAGCCGCTGGCGCTGCTGGTCAACAACAAGGTTGCCGCCAAGACCCTGCCCGAGTTCATCAGCTACGCCAAGGCCAACCCTGGCCGCGTGAACTTTGGCTCGGCAGGCAATGGCGGCATCAGCCATCTGGTGCCCGAGATGCTCAAGAGCGCCGCAGGCATTGATCTGGTGCACATCCCCTACAAGGGCAGCGCCCCGGCGTTTACCGATCTGATCGGCGGCCAGGTGCAGTTCATGGCCGAGAGTATTCCGCAGGCAGCCGCCTATCACAAGCAAGGCAAGGTGCGCGCTCTAGCCGTGACCAGCAAGGAGCGCAACCCCGCGCTGCCCGAAGTGCCTACCGCGATCGAGTCCGGCCTCAAGGGTTTTGAAGTGGTGGGCTTCTACGGTTTTCTGGCCCCCGCTGGCACGCCCAAGGATGTGGTGGCCAAGCTCAGCGGCGCTTTCCAGCAGGTCATGAACATGCCTGATGTGAAGAGCCGCATGGTGGAGCAGGGCGCTGATCCGGCCTTCCTGGGCTCGGAAGCTTTTGGCAAGTTCCTGGCGGCGGAAACGCCGCGTTGGGCGGCTGCGGTGAAGGCTTCCGGAACAAAGCTGGACTGACACCCCCTGAGGCGCTGCGCGCCTTCCCCCTCTCTGCTTCGCGGAGGGGGACGACAGCCTCGGTGCGGGGCGGCCCTTCCTCGCTGTCCCTTTGCTGGGACAGGCCAGTGTTTAATCAAAAAGCCCGGAAGCTCTTTGCTTGCCGGGCTTTTTGTTGTGTTGATTGCTATGCTTTATATAGCTATCAGCCTATTTGATATATGGATTATCGGGCTGTTTGGTTCAAAATTACAGCGAAGCACCTGTCTGAGCGGGGCTGAACATGTCCACGCGGTCGGTGATGATGCCGTCGGTGCCCAGGTCAATCAGGCGCTGTGCGGCCCATTCGTCATCGACCGTATAGCTGCTGCAGCGCAGGCCTGCGCCATGCACCTTGGCCACCAGCGCTGGGTTCCACAGTGCGTGGTTGAGCACCAGAACGCTACAGTCTTGTTCGAGGGCAATCTTCAGGTCAGCATCGCCCGTGCCATCGGCAAACTTGTCCACCAGCAGGCCACGCGGGATATGCGGGTCCACGTCGCGTGCACCTTTGAGTGAATCAGGCTTGAACGAGGTGAACAGCGGCTGGACGATGTCCTTGGGCCAGATGCGGTTCATCAGCTCGCCGCAGGCGCGGCCGGTTTCTTCTTCCTGGCCGGGCGTGGGCTTGATTTCCACATTCAGGTGCAGATGGTTGGCCAGACACCAGCGGGCCAGCGCTTCCAGCGTGGGCAGTTGTTCGCCCGCGTAGGTGCGGGAGTGCCAGCTGCCAGCGTCTAGCTGGGCAATCTCGCCCATGGTCTTTTCACCGCCAATGCCGTGGCCGTTGGTGGTGCGCTCAAGCGTGGCGTCGTGCATGAGAAACAGCACGCCATCCTTGCTGAGCTTGGCATCGCATTCAAAGAAGCGGTAGCCGTGATGCGCGCCCAGGCGGAAGGCGCTCAGGGTGTTTTCGGGTGCCAGCTTGCCAGCGCCGCGGTGGGCTACCCAACGTGGGTAGGGCCAGGGTTTCAGTGCAGTAGTCATGACCATCTTGCGCCCCGGCAGTCAGTGCCGCCAGAGCATTGGTAAACAGTGGCTCAATGGTACTGCTGCGGCTGATCTGGCGCGGCTTTGGGGACGTATTCCATTACTTCATTTAAACGATGAATGCAGGGCTGGTGCGCCGGACGATGGCCGCCTGATTAGAAGGGGATGGGAATGAACCAACGCGTTTTGCCGGATTCTCTGGAGGAGAGCCTGATTGCCGATCAGCTGCAGCGCCAGAAAGCAGCGTTTATTGCAGAGGGCCCGGTATCCGCCGCGCTGCGCGAGGACCGGCTGCAGCGCGCGGTGGACTTGCTCAAGACCCATGCGGACCGCATCTGCGAAGTCATCAGCGAGGACTTTGGTGGCCGCCACCCGGTGACCACGCTGTCCATGGATGTGCAGACGCCGATTGGCCACCTCAAATACGCGAAGAAGAACGTACAGCGCTGGATGCGCCCGCAGCGCCGTGCCAGCGTCTTCCCCTTCAACCTGTTTGGCGCACGGGCCGAGTTGCGCTTTCAACCCAAGGGCGTGGTGGGCATTGCGGGCACCTGGAACTGCCCGTTGTTCATGCTGTTTGGCCCACTGGCTGGAGTGTTTGCTGCGGGCAACCGGGCCATGCTCAAGCCTTCGGATCTATCGCTCGCCACTTCGCAGTGGCTGGCCGAAGTGGTGCCCCAGTATTTCGATCCGCTGGAGCTGTCCGTCATCACGGGCGGCGTGGCCACGGCGCAGGCGTTTACGCGGCAGGCGTTTGATCATCTGGTGTTTACCGGCAGCATCAATGTGGCCAAACAGATCATGCGCGATGCGGCCGAGCATCTGGTGCCGCTGACGCTGGAGCTGGGCGGCAAGTCGCCCACGGTGATTGGCCGCTCAGCAGACCTGAAGAAAGCCGCGCAAAGCATTGTCATGGCGCGCATCCAGAACGGCGGCCAGGTCTGCGTGATGCCCGATACCGTCTATGTGCCGCGCGAACACATGGCCGTGTTTGTGGCCGAGTTCAAAGCCCTGTGGCTGCAGATGCTGCCGACGGTCACCGGTAATGCCGATATGACGGCCGTGGCCAATGCCCGCCATCTGGAGCGGGTGGAGCGCAAGATCGAGCAGGCCCGCGCAGCTGGGGCGCTGGTGGAAATTCTGGGGCAGGTGGATGCTGGTGGGCAGGACCGCCGCCGCCCGCTGCGCTTGGTGCTTGATGCGCCTGCCGACACGGCGTTTGCGCAGGAGGAAATCTTTGGTCAGGCCATGGCGCTTGAGAGCTATGACGATGTGCAGGCCGTGGTGGCGCGCATCAACGCAGGCAGCAGGCCGCTGGCGCTGTACTACTACGGCAAGGACAGGGCCGAGCAGGAATATGTGCTGGGCCACACCCTGTCTGGCGGGGCCTGCGTGAACGAGGCCATGCTGCATGTGGCCGTGCATGACATGCCGTTTGGTGGCATTGGTGCATCAGGCATGGGGCGCTATAACGGCCCGGAAGGCTTTGCCGAGTTCAGCCATATGCGCGGCGTCTATCACGCAGGCTGGTGGGACCCGCGCCGCAAGCTGGGCATGGCCCCGCCCTATACGGACAAGCTGCTGCAGATGATGAAGAAGGCGCTGTAGGCATAAAAAAAGAGAGTCCGAGGACTCTCTTTTTGATAGCTGCAAGCCTATACGAATTAAAGACGCTTGCCTGTTTCTGCATTAAACCAGTGCAGACGATCGGCGCGGGCCGAGATATGGGCTGTTTCGCCGGGCTTGGGGAAGGCCTTGCCTTCTTCTACGCGCACGGTCACGTCTTCGCCATTCACCTTGCCGTACAGCAGGCGTTCGGCACCCAGCAGTTCCACGGTCTCAACCTTGAACTCCCAGCCACCGGCTTCGACAAGGTCGATGTGCTCGGGGCGGATGCCCATGACCTGACCGGCCTTGCCGCCCGGGGCGTTCTTGAGCAGGTTCATGGGGGGCGAGCCGATAAAGCCGGCCACAAAGATCGATGCAGGCGTGTGATAGACCTCTTCGGGCGTGCCGAACTGCTCCACATTGCCGCCGTTCATCACGATCATGCGCTGGGCCAGCGTCATGGCCTCGACCTGATCGTGGGTCACGAACAGGCTGGTGATGCCCAGCTCGGCGTGCAGCTTCTGGATTTCGATACGGGTCTGGCCGCGCAGCTTGGCGTCCAGATTGGACAGCGGCTCGTCAAACAAAAAGACCTGGGGCTGGCGCACGATGGCGCGGCCCATGGCCACGCGCTGGCGCTGGCCGCCAGACAGTTGGCGGGGCTTGCGGTCCAGCAGGTGGCTCAGTTCCAGAATCTTGGCGGCCTTGTCCACACGGCGCTTGATTTCGTCTTCGGGCACCTTGGCGAGCTTCAGGCCATAGGCCATGTTCTCGTAGTTGCTCATGTGCGGGTACAGCGCATAGTTCTGGAACACCATGGCGATATTGCGCTTGGCCGGTTCCAGGTTGTTGACGACCTTGTCGCCAATCATCAGATCGCCGCCGGTGATTTCTTCCAGGCCCGCAATCATGCGCAGCAGGGTCGATTTGCCGCAGCCCGAGGGGCCGACCAGCACGATGAATTCGCCGTCCTTGATCTCGGCGTTCACGCCATGGATGACGGGCACGGCAGACTTGCCTGTGCCGTAGCGCTTGACGATGTTCTTCAGAGAGATGGATGCCATAACAGTGTTCTATTCAGTCGGTCAAAAGATGGTGGATGAGCAGGCGGGGATTACTTTTCGGTATCCACCAGGCCTTTGACAAACCACTTTTGCATCAGCATCACCACCAGAGTCGGTGGCAGCATGGCGAGGATGGCGGTGGCCATCACGATGTTCCAGTCGATAGCGGCTTCACCACCACCGGCGACCATGCGCTTGATGCCCACGACCACGGGGTACATGTCTTCCGAAGTCGTCATCAGCAGCGGCCACAGGTACTGGTTCCAGCCGTAGATGAACTGAATCACGAACAGCGCCGCGATCGAGGTCTTGGACAGGGGCACCAGAATGTCTTTAAAGAAACGCATGGGGCCCGCGCCGTCAATGCGGGCGGCTTCCACCAGCTCATCGGGCACCGTCAGGAAGAACTGGCGGAACAGGAAGGTAGCAGTGGCCGAGGCAATCAGCGGCAGGGACAGGCCCATGTAGCTGTTGAGCAGACCTAGTTCCGCCACGACCTTGTAGGTGGGCAGAATGCGCACTTCCACGGGCAGCATCAGCGTCAGGAAAATCGCCCAGAAGCAGATCATCTTGAACGGGAAGCGGAAGTACACGATGGCAAAGGCCGACAGCAGCGAGATGGCGATCTTGCCGACGGTGATGATCATGGCCACGACAAAGCTCACCCACATCATGTGGACGACGCTGGTGTTGGAGCCGAGCTTGCCGGAGCCGATCAGCGCTTCCTTGTAGTTTTCCCACAGGTGTGTGCCGGGCAGCAGGGGCATGGGCGCCTGCACGATTTCCGAGGCAGTATGCGTGGATGCCACCAGCGCCAGATACAGGGGGAAGGCGACGATGGCCACGCCGAGGATCAGCACGGCGTGGGAGAAGAAATTGAGCCAGGGGTTACGGTCAACCATGATCAGTACTGCACTTTCTTTTCAACGTAGCGGAACTGAACCACGGTCAGAACAACGACGATCAGCATCAGGATCACGGACTGCGCAGCCGAGCCGCCCAGGTCCAGCGCCTTGAAGCCGTCCAGATACACCTTGTAGACCAGGATCGAGGTCGACTGGCCGGGGCCGCCGTGGGTGGCTGCATCGATGATGCCGAAGGTGTCAAAGAAGGCGTAGACGATGTTGATCACCAGCAGGAAGAAGGTGGTGGGCGAGAGCAGCGGCAGTTGGATGTTCCAGAAACGACGCCATGGGCCAGCACCGTCAATCGAGGCGGCTTCGATCAGCGCCTTGGGGATGGATTGCAGGCCCGCGAGGAAGAACAGGAAGTTGTACGAAATCTGCTTCCACACCGAGGCCAGCACAATCAGCGCCATGGCCTGGTTTTCGTTCATCAGGTGGTTCCAGGTATAGCCCAGCTTGTCCAGGAAATACGCCACCACGCCAATCGAGGGCGAGAACATGAAGATCCACAGCACGCCAGCGATCACGGGAGCGACGGCGTAAGGAATGATGAGCAGGGTTTTGTAGACCATGGCGAAGCGCACAATGCGGTCCGCAAAAATGGCCAAAGCCAGAGAAGTGGCAATGCCAATGCCTGCGACCAGCACCGAAAACAGTGCAGTGCGCTTGAAGGACTCCAGATAGGACGGATCGCTGAACAATGTGCGGAAATTGTCCAGTCCGACCCATTCGGTGCTCATGCCGAATGCGTCTTCCATCTGGAACGACTGCAGCACAGCCTGCGCGGCGGGCCAGAAAAAGAAGATGCCGATAATGAGCAGCTGAGGTGCGATCAGCACCCAGGGAAGCCACCCGGATCGGAAAAGAACACGTTTTTCCATAAGGAGTCACAAATAAAAAAACCGCCGAGGTCTGGTTGGGGACTACGCGGTATTTAGGGGTGCTGTGCCTCGCGTGAAGGCACAGCAGGCCTGTCGTCACCCGTCAGGCGACGGGCGCCTTGGGGTTTACTTCTTGTAGGACTTTTCGAAACGGGTCAATAGTTCGTTGCCACGGGACACGATGGCGTCCAGAGCTTGCTGGCCTGACTTCTTGCCTGCCCACACCTGTTCGAGTTCTTCGTCCTCGATGGTGCGAATCTGCACATAGTTGCCCAGACGGATACCACGCGAGTTGTTGGTCACCTTGCGGATCATCTGCGTCACTGCAGTGTCGGTGCCAGGGTTCTTCTGATAGAAGCCGGACTTGTCGGTCAGGTCATACGCAGCCATGGTCACAGGCAGGTAGCCGGTGCGCTGGTGCGATGCGGCTTGCACCTTGGTCTGCGACAGGAATTCGAAGAACTTGGCCACGCCCTTGTAGCGCTCAGGCGTCTTGCCAGCCATCACCCACAGAGAAGCGCCACCGATCACGGTGTTCTGAGGCGCACCCTTCACATCGGGGTAGTAGGGCAGGGGAGCCAGGCCGTAGTGGAACTTGGCATTCTTGGCCACGTCGCCGTAGAAGCCGGACGAGGTCTGGATCATGGCGCACTCACCAGCGGTGAACGAAGCCTGGGGCACAGAGCCGCGGCCCTTGTAGACAAACTCGCCTGCCTTGGCAGCAGCGGCCAGGTTGTCGATGTGCTTGACGTGCAGAGGCGAGTTCACCTTCATGCGGGCCTTGTAGCCATTGGCGGAGAGGCCGTTTTGTTCGGTAGCGAACTCAACGTTGTGCCATGTCGAGAAGGACTCCAGCTGAGTCCAGCCCTGCCATGCCAGCGTCATGGGGCAGCTGTGGCCGCTCTCCTTGAGCTTCTTGGCAGCGGCAAAGACTTCGGGCCAGGTGGCGGGCGCCTTGTCGGGGTTCAGGCCAGCCTTCTTGAAGGCGTCCTTGTTGTAATAGAAGATGGTGGTCGAGCTGTTGAACGGGAAGCTCAGCATCTGGCCATTGGGGGCGGTGTAGTAACCGGCCACGGCAGGGATATAGCCCTTGGGGTCGAACGCCACGCCAGCGTCCTGCATCACCTTGGCCACGGGCACGGTCGCGCCCTTGGAGGCCATCATGGTGGCAGTACCCACCTCAAACACTTGCAGAATGTCAGGCGCATTGCCCGAGCGGAAGGCGGCAATCGCAGCGGTCATGGATTCGTCGTACGCACCCTTGTAGGTGGGGACGATCTTGTAATCCTTCTGGCTTTCATTGAACTGCTTGGCCAGGTCGTTGACCCATTCGTTGTTCACGGCGGTCATGGAATGCCACCATTGGATTTCGGTGGTGGCTTGTGCCGAGAAGGCGGTGGCGGCGACGGCGGCAGCCATGGCCAGTTGCTTGAATTGCATGAAGGCTCCTCTAACGGTCGGTGACTCAATATGCGACGCTGCACATTAGGTCATGCGTATGACATATACGTGTCATTGTTTGCTAGGACTTCGCACTCTGTCGTAGGTCTCAACCCTCAAGGCCTTGACGATTTCATGACACGGCCATGACGAACAGACTCGCGCGAAGCTGCGCCATTCTAGGGCAAGCTAATTTCGTTTGGTGTTGGTAGTCTTTCGTATTGAGTTGTTTTTGATTCGTAAATGTATGGTTTTTGCGTAAATCGCCTATAGAACTGAAGCAGCCGTTTGATGGGATGTGTCAGCTTCATCACACATCACTTGTTTTGAGGATGCGCTTGTCGCCAATGGCGAGGAGCTGCGCAGAGTCCACAGCCGAGCATGGGAAGGCGGCGTCGCTTAAAATCGCGGTCCCACTGGCTTAGGGGCGCCACCGGGCGCCCAACACGGTCTACCCCATGAATGTACCGATTGCGTTGGCTGCCGCCTTGCACGCGCAGGCTGCTGAACCCGCACGACTGCGCGAGATTCCCTATAACTACACGTCGTTCTCTGACCGTGAGATCGTGATCCGGCTGCTGGGCTCATCCATGTGGGATGTGCTCAACCAGTTGCGTCAGGAGCGACGCACGGGCCGATCTGCGCGCATGCTCTACGAGGTGCTCGGGGATATCTGGGTCGTGCAGCGCAATCCCTATCTGCAGGATGACCTGATCCACAACCCTGATCGCCGCAAGTCGCTGGTCGAGGCGCTGGAGCACCGTCTGTCCGAGATCGACAAGCGCCGCGAGCCCAACGAGGACGCCGTGCGCGACAAGCTGGTGGGCCAACTGGTGGATGCGGCGCATCGCGCCGTGCATGAGTTCAACCGCACGTTTGAAGAAGCCGAGCAACTGCGCCGCCGCGTCAACAAGACGCTGCGCCGCTACACCGCTAAAGACAATATCAAGTTTGACGGCCTGTCTCGCGTGGCCCATGTGACCGACGCGACCGACTGGCGCGTCGAGTATCCGTTTGTCGTGCTGACACCCGACACGGAAGCCGAAATGGCCGGTCTGGTCAAAGGCTGTATCGAACTCGGTCTGACCATCATCCCGCGTGGAGGTGGCACAGGCTATACGGGTGGCGCGATTCCTTTGACATGGCGCTCCGTCGTCATCAACACCGAAAAACTCGAAGCGCTGACCGAAGTCGAGATGCGCAAGATCCCCGGTGTGGATCACGAAGTGCCCACGATTTACTCCGAAGCCGGTGTGGTGACCCAGCGCGTGGCCGATGCGGCCGAGCGCGGCGGCTTTGTGTTTGCGGTTGACCCCACCTCCATCGAAGCGTCATGCATTGGCGGCAATATCGCCATGAATGCGGGCGGCAAAAAGGCGGTGCTCTGGGGTACGGCCCTGGACAATCTGGTGTCCTGGCGCATGGTGACGCCCGACGCGCAGTGGCTGGAAGTCACGCGTCTGGACCACAACCTGGGCAAGATTCACGATGCCGAGATGGCCAGCTTCGAGCTGAAATACTTCGAGGCCGACGGCAAGACCCATATTCGTACTGAACAACTGGACATTCCCGGCGCAACTTTCCGCAAGGAAGGTCTGGGCAAGGATGTGACCGACAAGTTCCTGGCCGGACTGCCCGGTATTCAGAAGGAAGGCACGGACGGCCTGATCACCAGCGCACGCTGGGTGGTGCACCGCATGCCGGCCCACACTCGCACGGTGTGCATGGAGTTCTTTGGTAATGCCAAGGATGCAGTGCCCTCCATCGTCGAGATCAAGGACTATATGTTCGCCGAGCAAAAGCGCTCGGGCGTGCTGCTGGCGGGTCTGGAGCATCTGGATGACCGCTATCTGAAGGCCGTGGGTTACGCGACCAAGAGTAAGAAGGGCAACGGCCATCTGCCCAAGATGGTGCTGCTGGGCGATATCGCTGGTGACGATGCCGACGAAGTAGCCCGCGTGGCCGCTGAGGTGGTGCGCATTGCCAACTCGCGCAATGGTGAAGGCTTTACTGCGGTGAGTGCCGAAGCGCGCAAGAAGTTCTGGCTGGACCGCAAGCGCACGGCCGCCATTTCGCGCCACACCAACGCCTTCAAGATCAATGAAGACGTGGTGATTCCTCTGCCGCGCATGGCCGAGTACACCGATGGCATCGAGCGCATCAATATCGAGCTGAGCCTGCGCAACAAGCTCAAGCTCTGCGACGAGCTGGCCAATCTGTTCAAGAATGGCAATCTGCCTCTGGGCAAGAGCGACGACGCAGGCGACATCCCGAGCGCCGAGCTGCTGGAAGACCGTGTGCACCAGGCTTTGGCGCTGGTGGCCGAGGTGCGTGCGCTGTGGCAGGGCTGGCTGGACGGTGTAGCCACGCTGTTCCCCGAGCTGCAGGACCACACACTGCGCGCCAGTTGGAAGACCCAGCTCAAGGAGCCTTTGTCCAAGATTTTTGCGGGCGCTGCCTTCCAGCCTTTACGTGAAGCCATCAACGAGATTCACCAGAAAGTGCTCAAGGGCCGCGTCTGGGTGGCGCTGCACATGCACGCCGGTGACGGCAATGTGCACACCAACATCCCCGTCAACTCCGACGACTATGAAATGCTGCAGACCGCGCACGAAGCTGTGGCCCGCATCATGGAGCTGGCGCGCAGTCTGGACGGTGTGATCTCGGGCGAGCACGGCATTGGCATCACCAAGCTGGAATTCCTCTCGGACGCCGAGCTGGCTCCGTTTGCTGAATACAAAAAGCGCGTGGACCCCGAAGGCCGCTTCAACAAAGGCAAGCTGATCCGCAACGAGGAGTGGAATGCCTCGGCGCATCAAAGCCACGATGGCCGCTCGCCCCGCGAATCGCTGATGTATGCCGACTTGACCAATGCCTATACGCCCAGCTTTGGGCTGATGGGCTATGAGTCGCTGATCATGCAGCAGTCGGACATTGGCGCCATTGCCAACTCCGTCAAGGACTGCCTGCGTTGCGGCAAATGCAAACCCGTGTGCGCCACCCATGTGCCGCGTGCCAACCTGCTGTACTCGCCTCGCAACAAGATTCTGGCCACCTCGCTGCTGGTGGAAGCTTTCCTGTACGAAGAGCAGACACGCCGTGGCGTGTCCATCAAGCACTGGCAGGAATTTGAAGACGTGTCCGACCACTGCACGGTCTGCCACAAGTGTTTCAACCCCTGCCCGGTCAAGATCGACTTCGGCGATGTGACCATGAATATGCGCAATCTGCTGCGCAAGATGGACAAGAAGAGCTTCCGTCCCGGCAACAAGCTGGCCATGGCCATGCTCAATGCCACAAATCCGGACACCATCAAGTTCATGCGTTCGGCCATGGTGGGCGTGGGTTTCAAGGCCCAGCGTCTGGCGGCCGATGTGCTGGGCGCTGTGGCCAAGAAGCAGACGGCACATCCACCGGCATCGGTGGGCACGGCTCCGATCAAGGAGCAGATCATCCACTTCGTCAACAAGAAGCTGCCCGGTGGCCTGCCCACCAAGACGGCGCGCGCCTTGCTGGATATCGAAGACAAGGATTACGTGCCCATCATCCGCAACCCGCAAGGCACCCGTGCCGATACGGAAGCGGTGTTCTATTTCCCCGGTTGCGGCTCGGAGCGTCTGTTCAGCCAGGTGGGCTTGGCCACGCAGGCCATGCTGTGGCACGCCGGTGTGCAGACCGTGCTACCGCCTGGTTACCTGTGCTGTGGCTACCCGCAGCGCGGCTCGGGCCAGTTCGACAAGGCCGAGAAGATGATCACGGACAACCGTGTGCTCTTCCACCGTGTGGCTACGACGCTGAACTATCTGGACATCAAGACCGTGGTGGTGAGCTGCGGTACCTGCTATGACCAGTTGCAGGGTTACCAGTTCGACAAGATTTTCCCCGGCTGCCGCATCATCGACATCCACGAATATCTGCTCGAAAAAGGCATCACGCTGCAGAACAAGGGCGCGTACCTGTACCACGACCCTTGCCACACGCCCATGAAGACGCAGGACCCCATGAAGACGGTCAAGGCCTTGATGGGCGACCAGGTCATGAAGAGCGAGCGCTGCTGCGGTGAGTCCGGCACGCTGGGTGTGACACGTCCTGATATCTCTACGCAAATCCGTTTCCGCAAGACCGAAGAGCTGCGCAAGAGCGAAGCCGAGCTGCGCGAAAGCGGCGCCCTGGGCGAGAAGGAAAACGTCAAGATTCTGACCAGCTGCCCCAGCTGCCTGCAGGGCCTGAGCCGCTATGGCAATGACCTGAACAATGGCCTGCTCGAAGCCGACTACATCGTGGTCGAAATGGCGCGTGACATCCTGGGCGAGAACTGGATGGCTGAATATGTTCAGCGCGCCAATGATGGTGGCATTGAACGTGTCCTCGTTTAAGACGGCGATGAGCAAACAAGACAACTGCCCTCTGTGCGCCGCCGATGGTGGCGCGCTGATCTGGCGCGGCGAAAAGCTGCGCGTGATCCGCGCAGCGGAAGCGGGCTTTCCCGGTTTTTACCGCGTGGTCTGGAATGCACATGTGGCCGAGTTCTCGGACTTGAGCGCTGCCGATCGCAGCCTGTGCATGGAAGCTGTGACCGTGGTTGAGCGCGTGCTGCGCGAGCAGCTTGCGCCCACCAAGATCAATCTGGCGGCATTGGGCAATATGGTTGCTCACCTGCACTGGCATGTGATTGCGCGCTATGAATGGGATAGTCACTTTCCCGCGGCGGTCTGGGCCCCGGCCCTGCGTGAGCGTGATCTGGCGCGTGAGGCCGACCTCGCGCAGAAGCTACCGCAAGTGGATATTGCGCTGCAACAAGCTTTGAATCGCTGGGCGGCGTAGAGTTTTCAGCCTCGTTTGAGGTTTCACCAAAGCATGTGAAAGGGCGGCCCTATGCTGCCCTTTCACACATTGATCAGGAGAGAGCCATGGCCGGATTGCAAGCCAATACTCCCACACCCCAGTCGCTGACTGTGCATGGCGCATCGCGTGTGCTGGAGGTTTCGTACTCGGATGGCAAGACCTTTCGCATTCCATTCGAGCTGCTGCGCGTGTATTCGCCATCGGCCGAAGTGCAGGGCCATGGCCCGGGCCAGGAAGTGCTGCAGACAGGCAAGCGCGAAGTTGGTATCAACACGATTGAACCTGTTGGCAATTACGCGATCAAACCTTTCTTCAGCGATGGGCACGAAAGCGGTCTGTACACCTGGGAATACCTCTACCAGCTGGGCAGTCAGCAGGATGCGCTGTGGAAACAGTATGAGCAGCGCCTGGCCGAGGCCGGTCTGGACCGCGACATGCCCATGCCTGAAAAGAGCGCAGGCGGCCACGGCTGCAGCGTGCATTGATTCTGACCTTTTCGGTGCAAGCCCTGTGCGGCGTGCACCACAGGCGACATAACCCATGCAATGTGCTTAGGGTTATTGGAGCTGATGCTATATTTACGATAGCTTTCAGTCTATGTTAAATAAGGACTGCAGGCTGTTTTCTTATAAAACCTTAGTGCTTCTAAGCCTGTAGTCATACGGGGTTGTCGCTATACGCACAGGCACTGCCCGCTTAGCATTCTTTGTTATGAGCACCACACATTTCGGATTCCAGTCTGTTGACGAAAGCGAGAAGGCCGGTCGCGTACGCGGCGTGTTCGACTCCGTGGCCTCCAAATACGACGTCATGAACGACGTCATGTCCGGCGGCCTGCACCGCGCCTGGAAGGCCTACACCGTCATGGTGGCCAACCTCAAGGAAGGCGACAAGGCGCTGGATATCGCAGGTGGTACAGGCGACCTGGCACTGGCTTTTTCCAAGAAAGTCGGCGCCTCCGGTCAGGTGGTGCACACCGATATCAACGAAGCCATGCTGCGCGTGGGCCGTGATCGCCTGACCGACAAGGGTGTGATCTTGCCGACCCTGGTCTGCGACGCCGAAAAGCTGCCCTTCCCGGACGGCCACTTCGATCTGGTCAGCGTGGCTTTTGGCCTGCGCAACATGACGCACAAGGACGCCGCACTCAAGGAAATGAACCGTGTGCTGCGCCCCGGTGGCAAATTGCTGGTGCTGGAATTCTCCAAGGTGGCCAAGCCGCTGGAGAAGGTTTATGACTGGTACTCGTTCAAGATTCTGCCGTCCATGGGCAAGCTGATTGCGGGGGATGCGGAGAGCTATCGCTACCTGGCCGAATCCATCCGCATGCACCCCGGTCAGCAGGAATTGAAGGCCTTGATGCAGCAATGCGGCTTTGGCCATGTGGACTATCACAACATGACGGGCGGCGTCTGCGCCTTGCATGTTGGTATCAAATGTTGACCCCCTGAGCGGCTGCGCCGCATCCCCCAAGGGGGACGGCAGCCTCGCCGCGAGGCGGCTCTTGCTTGCTGCCCCTGGGATGAGGCTGATGAGTCTCACGCAGCACTGAAAAGTAATCGTTAGTTAGGTCTCTATAAGAAGGGAGATGAGATGAAGAAACTCTGGTCAATCGCTTTAGTGGCAATGATGGTCGTGGCCCATGGTCAGGCCGATGCCAAGCGTATGGGCGGTGGCTCGTCGATGGGCAAACAGTCCAGCAACGTCACCCAACGTGAAGCTTCTCGCGCTCCCGCTCAGAATCCTCAACAGGCTCCGCAGCAGAATGCGGCTCAGCAAAACCGTGCTGCCACACCGGCAACCCCCGCTGCTGCCCCCAAGAAGCCCTGGGGCGCCATGCTCGGCGGTCTGGCCGCAGGTCTGGGCCTGGCCTGGCTGGCCCACTCGCTGGGTCTGGGTGAAGCCTTTGGCAACATCCTGCTGATGGCTTTGCTGGCCATGGTCGTCATGGCTGTGATCGGCATGATCATGCGCCGCCGCAATGCCGCGCCAGCCGCGCAGAGCAATAGCAGCCCCTTTGCCTTCCAGGGCGCGGCTCCTGTGGGCGCGGGCAATCTGGGTGGTGACATGAACGCGCCTCAGGCTCGCCAGTACAACCCCGAGAAGATCGGCAACGATGCATCGGCTCGTCCCTGGGAGCAGAACCATCTGCCTGAAGCAGCCGCTGGTGGCTCCATGATTGGCTCGGCGCTGTCTGGTTCGCAGAACTGGGGTGTTCCTGCTGGTTTTGATACCGAAGGCTTCCTGACGGCTGCCAAGCGCAACTTCGTGTCGCTGCAATCGGCCTGGGATCGCTCGGACATCAGCACTCTGCGCTCCATGATGACCGACGACATGCTGACCGAAATCCGCAGCCAGCTGACCGAGCGCGAGGCTCAGCGCTCGGGCGAGCCCAACCACACCGAAGTGCTCATGATCGACGCCCAGTTGCTGGGTATCGAAGACCTGGGCAATGACTATATGGCCAGCGTCGAATTCTCCGGCATGATCCGCGAAGAAGCCTCCGCAGGCCCCAGCCCCTTCCGCGAAGTCTGGAACATGACCAAGCCCAAGAGCGGCACAAGCGGCTGGCTGGTCGCCGGCGTGCAAGCGCTGCAATAAACAGCGACGGCTTAAACTGGCACACCCCATGTCAGAGGCAGCAAGCAAGCGCCGCCGCGCAGCGAAGCTGCCGTCCTGTTGCACGACGCCCCCTTAGGGGGAAGGCGCAAAGCGCCACAGGGGGGAATCAATTTCATGAATAATCGGGGACTATGGCAACACAGTCCCCTTTTTCTTTTCTGGGCGGTCTCGCTGAACGCGTGATGGCCGGTCCTCAGGCTCCCCAATGGCTGGTGAGTGAAATGCACCAGCGTCTGGTGCTTTTCCTCAACCACGTGCTGATGCAGGAAAAAGAGGCCATGGACCGCCTCGTGCGCCAGAAGGGCCGCATTGCCCGTGTGCAATGGCGCCAGTACTCGGTGGCTCTGCTGGTCACGCCTGCAGGCCTGTTCGATGTGGCTCCTGCAGATGCCACACCGGATTTGATGCTGGAAGTGACCGAAACCTCTCCCTTCTCGCTGGCCCAGACCGCGCTGCGTGGTGACAAGCCATCAATTCGCATCGAAGGTGACGTGCAGTTTGCTGCCGAGATCAACTGGCTGGTGGACAACGTCAAGTGGGACGTGGAAGAAGACCTGGCCCGCGTGATCGGCGATGTTCCTGCGCACACGATTGCCAAGGTGGCGCGTACCGCATCCCAGGGCCTGCGCCAGTTCGTGGGTTCGCGCATGGGTGGCAAGAAAGCGGCTGCCGAGGACTCTCCCAGCCCGGCCAGCAGCGCACCCGTGGCAGCCATGCCCGGTGCCGATTACACACAGCCATGAGCCGTTTCCTGCGCGGCTGGGCCATCCTCTGGGTGGTGTTTCGTTATGGGTTGGACGAGCTGGTGCTCTCCGGCTTGCCTCATCCTGCGCTGCGCTCGCTGCGCCGCGTGCTCACTTTGGGCCGCAAGCTGGACAAACCGCGCGGTCAGCGCCTGCGCGAGGCGCTGGAAGAGCTGGGCCCCATCTTCGTCAAGTTTGGTCAGGTGCTCTCCACCCGCAGCGACCTGATGCCGCCCGATGTGGCCGAAGAGCTGGCCAAGCTGCAGGACCGCGTACCGCCGTTTGATTCGCAGATTGCGGTGGATACCATCGAGCGCTCGTTTCGCAAGCCGCTGGATCAGGTTTTTGTGAGCTTTGACCGCCAGCCGGTCGCCAGCGCCTCGATTGCCCAGGTGCACTTTGCCGTGATTCGCGACAAGGCCGGTGTCGAGCATGAAGTCGCCGTCAAGGTTCTGCGCCCCGGCATGAAGTCGGTGATCGACAAGGATCTGGCGCTGATGCACATGATGGCGAGCTGGCTGGAGCGCCTCTCGCACGACGGCAAGCGCCTCAAACCCAAGGAAGTGGTTGCCGAATTCGACAACTATCTGCATGACGAGCTGGACCTGATCCGCGAAGCCTCCAATGCCGCGCAATTGCGCCGCAATATGGAAGGCCTGGATCTGGTGCTGATTCCCGAGATTCACTGGGATTACTGTCACACCGATGTGATGGTCATGCAGCGCATGAACGGCGTGCCCATCAGCCAGGTCGAGCGTCTGCGTGAAGCGGGCGTGGACATTCCCAAATTGGCGCGCGACGGCGTGACGATCTTCTTCACCCAGGTGTTTCGTGACGGCTTTTTCCATGCCGATATGCACCCGGGCAACATCATGGTCAGCCTGGAGCCCGATACCTTCGGGCGCTATATCTCGCTGGACTTCGGCATCGTCGGCACGCTCACGGAGTTCGACAAGGAATATCTGGCACAGAACTTCCTCGCCTTCTTCCGCCGCGACTACAAGCGCGTAGCCGCACTGCACGTGGAAAGCGGCTGGGTGCCAGCTACGACGCGCGTCGAAGAGCTGGAAGCGGCCATTCGTGCGGTCTGCGAGCCTTATTTCGACCGCCCGCTGTCTGAAATTTCGCTGGGCATGGTGCTGATGCGCCTGTTCCAGACCTCGCGCCGCTTTCAGGTTGAGATTCAGCCGCAACTGGTGTTGCTGCAAAAGACGCTGCTCAATATCGAAGGCCTGGGCCGGCAGCTCGACCCCAACCTCGACCTGTGGAGCACGGCCAAGCCGTTTCTCGAAAAGTGGATGCTGGACCAGATGGGGCCGCAGCGCCTGTGGCGCGAAATCCAGGCGCAGGCACCGCGTTACGCCAAAATCCTGCCCGATATGCCACGCGTGCTGCACCAGTACCTGTCACGGCCCAGCAGCGGCAGTGACAGCGATGCGCTGCTCAAGGAACTGCTCAAGGCGCAGAAGACCACCAACCGCCTGCTGCAGGCCATTCTCTGCGGCGGCATCGGCTTTGTGATCGGTCTGGTCGTCCTGCAGATTCTGCTGCGCTGGCGCTTCTAACTCTCAACCTCTTTTTTTGCATCAGGAGTGCTAGCGTGCTGCTCTCAATGGTGATTGTTTACCTGCTGGTAACCATAGGTATTGGCCTGTGGGCGGCCAGGCGGGTGAAAAACACGGCGGACTTTGCCATTGCCGGGCGTCATCTGCCCCTGTACATGATCATCACCACCACGTTTGCGACCTGGTTCGGGTCGGAGCTGGTGCTGGGCGTGCCTGCCAAATTCCTGGAAGGCGGCCTGCGGGCGCTGGTGGAAGACCCGTTTGGCGCGGGCATGTGCCTGATTCTGGTGGGTGTGTTCTTTGCGGCCAAGCTCTACCGCATGAACCTGCTGACCATCAGCGACTACTACCGCTCGCGCTATGGCCGAACGATCGAAGTAGTCTGCTCGCTGATCATCATGCTCAGCTATCTGGGCTGGGTTTCGGCCCAGGTCACGGCGCTGGGCCTGGTCTTCAATCTGCTCTCCGGCGGCGCGGTCAGCATTCCCATGGGCATGACGATTGGCGTGCTGTCCGTGCTGGTCTATACGCTGTTTGGCGGCATGTGGTCCGTGGCGGTGACGGACTTTGTGCAGATGATCATCCTCGTCGTCGGTCTGCTGGTGCTGGCGTTCTTTGCCGGTGATATGGCGGGCGGCGCGGGCAAGGTGGTCGATCTGGCAACCAGCCGCGATCTGTTCAAGTTCCTGCCCGAGCCATCGTTCCATGAAATCGTGTTCTTCATTGGCGCGGCCGTGACCATGATGCTAGGCTCCATCCCCCAGCAGGACATTTTTCAGCGCGTGATGTCGGCAGATACCGAAAAATCCGCCGTGCGCGGCACCATCATTGGTGGTGCCTGCTATGTGATTTTTGCCTTTGTGCCCATGTTTCTGGTGGCCAGCGCCTTGATCATCATGCCCACCGAAGCCACGGCCTTGCTGGCCGATGACCCGCAGAAAGTGCTGCCCACGCTGGTGATGGACAAGATGCCGTTTGCCATGCAGGTGCTGTTCTTCGGCGCGCTGCTGTCGGCCATCAAATCCTGCGCGTCGGCCACCTTGCTGGCCCCCAGCGTGACTTTTACCGAAAACATCTGGCGCCAGTTCCGCCCTTACACCTCGGACAAGGACAATCTGCGCACCATGCGCATCAGCGTGCTGGTGTTTGCCGCCTGTGTGCTGGCCTATTCCATCATCATGCAGGGCACGCCCATCTATGAACTGGTGGCCAGTGCCTATCAGGTGCCATTGGTGGGTGCTTTTGTGCCGCTAGTCTTTGGACTGTATTGGAAGCGTGCTACAACTCAAGGAGCAATTGCCGCTGTGGTGCTGGGCATTGGTACTTGGCTGGTCTTCATGGTCACACCGGCGCTGAATCAGGCTTTTCCACAGCAGCTGGCAGGTCTTTTGGGGGCGGTGACCGGCATGCTGGGTGGGTCCCTGCTGCCCCAGTGGATCAGCAATCACCACCGTGAAATCGAGGCTTACGCGCAGGTCAAGACCTGAGGTGGTTGACCGGGCGTGACAGGGCATGTCGTTGCAACGCAGCAAAACAGGGACCGGTGCCTATAATTGAGGGTTTTTGCACTTCCCTCGTTTCGACGCTATGCCTATTTACGCATACAAGTGTGGCTCCTGCGGTCACGCCAAGGATGTGCTGCAGAAAATCTCGGACGCGCCGCTGACCGTGTGCCCAGCTTGCGGGGCCGAGGCCTTTTCCAAGCAGCTCACCGCCCCGGGCTTTCAGCTCAAGGGGTCCGGTTGGTACGCAACGGACTTCAAGAACAGCGGCAGCAAGCCGGCTGCAAGCACGTCTTCGACTTCTTCATCCAGCGACAGCGCTGCTGCACCTGCGGCCGCTGCTCCTGCCCCGGCTAGCGCCAATTCCTGAGGCTTACCGACACTATGTCTGCATTGCGCAAGTGGTTGATTGCCGGTCTTCTGGTTATCGTTCCTCTGGTGATCACGCTGGGCGTGCTCAACTGGATCATCGGCACGCTGGATCAGACACTGTCCATCCTGCCCGAGGCATGGCAGCCCGACAAACTGCTGGGCATGCACATCCCAGGCTTCGGCGTCATTTTGACCCTGCTGATCCTGCTGCTCGTGGGCGGTATCGCCAGCAACTTCATCGGCCGCAAGCTGGTGGGTTGGGGTGATGCGCTGGTGCGCCGCATTCCCGTGGTGCGCTCCATCTACTCCAGCGTCAAGCAGGTCTCCGATACGGTTTTCTCCGAAAGCGGCAACGCCTTTCGTACTGCCGTGCTGGTGCAATGGCCGCGCGAAGGGGTCTGGACCGTCGCTTTTGTCACCGGTACGCCCAGCGGTGAAGTCGCAGCCCTGCTGCGCGATGAATATCTGAGCGTCTTCGTGCCCACGACACCCAATCCTACGGGCGGTTATTTCGTGATGGTGCGCAAGAGCGAGTGCATCGAGCTCGAGATGAGCGTGGATGCCGCGCTCAAATACATTGTTTCGATGGGGGTGGTGGCTCCGCCTGATCTCCCTGCTATCGAAGAACACAAACAAACAACCTTGTCGCACCCCTAAGGTGCAGGAAGAATTTTCATGGCAATGCGTTCCCAATACTGCGGTCTGGTGACCGAAGCCCAGATGGGCGAAACCGTAACGCTGTGCGGCTGGGTGAACCGCCGCCGCGACCACGGTGGTGTGATCTTCATCGACCTGCGCGACCGCGAAGGTTATGTGCAAGTGGTGTGCGACCCCGATCGCGCCGAGATGTTCAAGACCGCCGAAGGCGTGCGCAACGAGTTCTGCGTGCAGGTCAAGGGCATGGTGCGTGCCCGTCCCGCAGGCACGACCAACGACAAGCTCAAGAGCGGCCAGATCGAAGTGCTGTGCCACGAGTTGAACGTGCTCAACGCCTCGGTCACGCCTCCCTTCCAGCTCGATGACGACAACCTGTCCGAAACCGTGCGCCTGACAAACCGCGTGCTGGACCTGCGCCGCCCCGTGATGCAGCGCAATATGATGCTGCGTTACAAGACCGCCATCCAGGTGCGCAACTATCTGGACAAGCTGGGCTTTATCGACATCGAAACCCCTATGCTGGGCAAGTCCACACCTGAAGGCGCTCGCGACTATCTGGTGCCTTCGCGCGTGCATGACGGCGAATTCTTCGCTCTGCCCCAATCGCCCCAGCTGTACAAGCAGATGCTGATGGTGGCCGGCTATGACCGCTACTACCAGATCACCAAGTGCTTCCGCGACGAAGACTTGCGCGCTGACCGCCAGCCTGAATTCACGCAGATCGACTGCGAAACTTCGTTCCTGAACGAAGAAGAAATTCGCGCCATCTTCCAGCAGATGATCAAGGAAGTCTTCCAGACCCAGCTGAACGTGGATCTGGGCGAATTCCCCATCATGACCTACCAGGATGCGGCTTTCCGCTTCGGTTCGGACAAGCCCGACCTGCGCGTCAAGCTCGAATTCACCGAACTGACTGACTGCATGGGCGATGTGGACTTCAAGGTCTTCTCCGTGCCCGCAACGACCAAGGGTGGCCGTGTGGTGGCCCTGCGCGTGCCCGGCGGCGCTGCGATCTCGCGTGGCGAAATCGACGGCTACACCGAATTCGTCAAGATCTACGGTGCCAAGGGCCTGGCCTGGATCAAGGTCAACGAAGTGGCCAAGGGCCGCGAAGGTCTGCAGTCGCCCATCGTCAAGAACATTCACGACGCAGCGATTGCCGTAATCCTCAAGCGCACCGGCGCTCAGGACGGCGACCTGATCTTCTTCGGCGCCGACAAGGAAAAGATTGTCAATGACAGCATCGGCGCTCTGCGTCTGAAGGTTGGTCACAGCGAATTCGGCAAGAAGCACGGCCTGTTCGAGGACAAGTGGGCTCCTCTGTGGGTGGTGGACTTCCCCATGTTCGAGTACGACGACGAGAACAACCGCTGGGCTGCCGTGCACCACCCCTTCACATCGCCCAAGGATGGTCACGAAGACCTGATGGACAGCGATCCCGGCAAGTGCATCGCCAAGGCCTACGACATGGTGCTGAACGGCTGGGAACTGGGCGGTGGCTCGGTGCGTATCCACCGCGCCGACGTGCAGGCCAAGGTGTTTGCTGCGCTGAACATCACGCCCGATGAGCAACGCGCCAAGTTCGGCTATCTGCTGGATGCGCTGCAATACGGTGCACCTCCCCACGGCGGCCTGGCCTTCGGTCTGGACCGTCTGATCACGCTGATGACCGGCTCCGAATCCATCCGTGACGTGATTGCCTTCCCCAAGACACAGCGTGCACAGGACCTGCTGACCCAGGCTCCTTCGCCTGTGGACGAGAAGCAGCTGCGCGAGCTGCACATCAAGCTGCGCAACCCTGCCGTGGTCACGACCGAGGCCTGATTTCTGTCGAATCCCTGAAGTCTTGAGACGTCAGGACTGCAAGGGATCGCCAGCCCCAAAGCGCCAGTTCGCATTTTCGCGACTGGCGCTTTTTGTTTGCTCATGAACTGATAGCTGCTTGCCTATATCTTGTTTAGACATTGGGCGGCTTTTCGCATTTTTTGTATTTTTAACAAAGACATACAGCTACGAAATTTGATGACCATCAAGCTCGGTGGTAACTCAAACAGCTGTCACAGAGGTCGCGCTAATATGCGCAGATGAGTTCCAGGCCTTTCAAGATTCCGCAGTCCGTGCTGGTGGTGATCTACCGCGACAGCGGGCAGGTTCTGCTGCTGCGCCGCACCGTGGCCGCGCCGGGCGGAGAGCCGTTCTGGCAATCCGTCACTGGCAGCAAGGACCGCGTGGATGAAGACTGGCGCGAGACCGCCATCCGCGAAGTGTTGGAAGAAACCGGCATCGATGCGCGTGCAGAGGGCTGTTTGTTGACGGACTGGGAACTTGAGAATGTCTACACCATCTATCCCGAGTGGCAGCACCGCTATGCGCCAGGGATATGGCACAACCAGGAGCGTGTATTCGGGCTTCGTGTGCCGTCCTACATGCCTGTGCACTTGAATCCGAGAGAGCACACCGCACATGCTTGGCATGATTGGCGCAACGCAGCCCAATGCTGCTTTTCTTCTTCCAATGCCGAAGCCATCTTGCTGCTGCCGCGCTTCGAGCCCGCGCTGGCTGGCGCCGCGCCTCTTTGAAAAAGTCTGAGCCTATGTCTGAAATTCAGCTGTCCACACCCGCAGACCCGCAGATTCTGCGCGTGGCCACCTACAACATCCATAAAGGCGTGCAGGGCCTGGGCCCGGCGCGACGCCTGGAAATTCACAACCTGGGTCTGGCGGTGGAGCAGCTTGACGCCGACATCGTCTGCCTGCAGGAAGTGCGCAAGATGAACCGCAAGGAAGAGCAGTACTTCGACCGCTGGCCCAATGTGCCGCAGGCCGAATATCTGGCTCCCGAAGGCTATGAATCCGTCTATCTGACCAATGCCTACACCAAGGATGGCGAGCACGGCAATGCGCTGCTCAGCCGCTGGCCGGTGATTGGTTACCAGCACGAGGACATTTCCGACCACCGCTTCGAGCAGCGCGGCCTGCTGCATGTGGAGCTGGACATTCAAGGCAAGCGCGTGCACTCCATCGTGGTGCACCTGGGGCTGATTCCCGGCAGCCGCATCCGCCAGATTGCCTTGCTGCAGCGCTTTATCGAGCGCGAGGTGCCGCCCAATGCCCCTTTGGTGGTGGCGGGCGACTTCAACGACTGGGGCAATCAGATCAAGCGCATGCTGGCGGGCTTTGGCCTGTTTGAGTTTGACGAGACCAAGGGCATCTCCACCTACCCCTCGCGCCTGCCGATTGCGCAGCTCGACCATATCTATGTGCGTGGGCTGACGCCGCTGGGGCTGCAGGTGCCCAGGGGACGTATCTGGTGGCGGATGTCGGATCATTTGCCGCTCATAGCCGAGTTTCGGCTATGAGCACCCCCTGAGGCGCTTTGCGCCTTCCCCCTCTCTGCTTCGCGGAGGGGGACGACGCCATCGCTGCGAGGCGGCTCTTGCTCGGCGTCTCTCGCCTGGGGCGGGGTGGTTTTTAGATTGCTACTGAAACCATAGCTTGCCGCGCTATGTAAACCTGCATTTGAGGGGCATAGCCTTTGGGACAGCGGGAGCTTGATTCACTGGTACCATTCTTGGCATGTTCAGAGAACTCGCCGACATGAATAAAGACAACCAGACCGACGAAGGCACGCCCGTCTCGGTCAAGATTCGCGAGCGGCTGCAGGCAGCGAACAAGCGCTTTCACGCCAACGACAATATTTCCGAATTCATCGAGCCCGGCGAGCTGGAAAAGCTGCTCGATGAGGTCGAAGCGAAAATGCAGACGGTGCTCGATTCCATGGTGATCGACACCGAGCACGACCACAACACGCGCGCCACGGCGCGCCGTGTGGCCAAGATGTATTTGAACGAGGTCTTCCGCGGGCGCTATGTGGCCCAGCCTGCGATTACCGAATTCCCCAATGCTGAGCACCTGAACGAGCTGATGATCGTCGGCCCCATCACCGTGCGCAGTGCCTGCAGCCACCATCTGTGCCCCGTGATCGGCAAGATCTGGGTGGGCGTGCTGCCCAACAAGAACACCAATGTCATCGGCCTGTCCAAGTACGCGCGCCTGGTGGACTGGATCATGGGCCGCCCGCAGATTCAGGAAGAAGCCATCATTCAGCTGGCCGACCTGATCATGGAAAAAACCCGTCCCGACGGTCTGGCCGTGGTCATGGAGGCATCGCACTTTTGCATGTCCTGGCGCGGTGTGCGCGAGATGGACTCCAAGATGCTCAACTCCGTGATGCGAGGTGCCTTCCTCACGAATAACGAGCTGCGTCGCGAGTTCCTCTCCCTGATCGCTTCACGCAAGTAATTGATGGTCTGACCTTTCTCCCCTCAAAAGGCTGCGCGCTGCGCGGCCTTTTGCATTTCTGGCTTCCATGTCTCTTCAAGCGTTCTTCCTCATCATCCTCGCGGGCCTGATTCATTCGGGCTGGAATATCGTGGCCAAGAAGGCGGGGGGCGATGCACGCTTTTCGCTCTATACCTCCATCTGCAATGCCATCATCTGGCTGCCGCTGGGCTGGTGGCTGGGCAAGGATGTGGTGCCCACCTGGGGCTGGATGGAGTGGATCTTCGTCACGGCCAGCGCCGTGCTGCATGTGTTTTATTTTGTCGTGCTGCTGCGCGGCTACCGCGTGGCCGACCTCACCGTGGTCTACCCGCTGGCACGCGGCAGCGGGCCGCTGATCTCTTCGCTGGTGGCCATTACTTTTCTCGGCGAGCATCTCTCCATCCTGGGCGCGGCAGGCATTGCCGGAGTGGTGATCGGTGTGTTCCTGATCGCCGGCGGTCCGCGCATGATCATTGCCATACGCGATGGCAAGGACGCCGAGGCGCGTCAGCGTGTGCTCTCGGGCCTGTACTACGGCTTGCTCACGGGCCTGTTCATCGCGGGCTATACGGTGGTGGACAGCTATGCCGTCAAGGTGCTGCTGATGTCGCCGATTCTGGTGGACTATGTGGGCAATCTGATTCGTCTGGTCATACTGGCGCCGCTGGCCGTCCAGGATTGGGGCGAGACCAAGCGCCTGTGGCGCGTGCAGTGGCGTTATGCGGCCATCGTGGCGCTGTTCAGTCCCATTGCCTATGTGCTGGTGCTGTACGCGGTGCAGACCGCGCCCATCTCCCACGTCGCGCCTGCGCGTGAAGTGTCCATGCTGTTTGCGGCGCTGATTGGCGGCAAGCTGCTGGGAGAGGGCGACCGCGCGCTGCGCATCACTGGCGCCATCATGATTGCGCTGGGCGTGACGGCTCTAGGTCTGGGCTGAGGCGGAAAGCGCCTTCAAGACATCGAATTTGTAGAAAATATGCCTTTAGTCCAGTAAATATATGGACTAATTGCTATTGTTTTAAGAGTTGCATTGAATGCCCAGCATTGAAACCCTGATCACCTTCTTTGGCGTGGCCGTGCTGCTGGGCCTGAGCCCCGGCCCGGACAATCTGTTTGTACTGGTGCAATCGGCCCAGCGCGGCTGGCGTGTGGGTCTGTGCGTGGTGCTGGGGTTGTGTCTTGGCATTGTGGGCCACACAGCAGCCGTGGCACTGGGGCTGGCGGCGCTGGTGGCGGCATCGCCCATGCTGTTTACCGTCATCAAACTGTGCGGCGCAGCCTATCTGCTCTATATGGCCTGGGGGGCGTGGAATGCGCCAGTAGCGGTTGAAGAAACTGCCAAAGCCCAGACCGAGCGCGATGTGCTGACATTCCAGGCCGCATTGAAGTGGGCAGGGCGGGGTGTGGTCATGAATCTGACCAACCCCAAGGTGCTGATCTTCTTTCTGGCCTTTTTGCCCCAGTTTGCCGACCCCGCGCGCGGCAGCGTGGGTCTGCAGGTCATGGTGCTGGGCTGCGTCTTCATGCTGGCCACGCTGCTGGTGTTTGGCTCCATCGCCTGCGGCTCGGGCCTGTTTGGCCAGATCCTGCAACGCTCAGTCCGCGCCCAGCGCTGGCTCAATCGAATTGCCGCGACAGTATTCGGTGCGTTGGCCCTGCGCCTAGTCATGGTGCAGCGTTAAAAACTGGCGCACTCCAAAGCCAGAGACAGCGAGGAAGGGCCGCCCCGCACCGAGGCTGTCGTCCCCCTTCCCGCGTAGCGAGAGAGGGGGGAAGGCGCGTAGCGCCTCAGGGGGGAGCTTGCCGTCCTTATCCCCAGGATAAGGACGACAAGTCATTAACAAACACCGGCATATCCTTCCACAGCCCGCGCAGCTTCTTGTCTGCCACCGTCACCCATTGCGGGGTGTAGAGGAAGCCGTGCACCGCATCTCTGGCCAGCAGGCGCTGTGCATCGCCCAGCAGGCGTGAGCGGTCTGCCGGGCGGGGCTGGTTCTTGATCTTCTCGAATAGATCATTGAACTCCTGCGAGTGGTAGTTCCAGTAGTAATCGGGCTTGGCAAAGTTGCCCAGATCAAACGGCTCCACATGCGAGATGATGGACAGGTCGTAGTTCTTGTTGGTGTAAGTGCCTGACAGCCACTGCGCCCATTCCACGTTCTGCAGTTTGACCTGAATGCCGATCTTGGCCAGTTGCGCGGCAATCAGCTCGCCGCCCTGGCGTGCATAGGGCGTGGGCGGCAGCGTCATGGTCAGCGACAACGGGGCCTTGATGCCGGCCTCGGCCATCAGCGCCTTGGCTTTTTCCAGATCAAAAGGGTTCACGCCCGTGGTGTCCACATAGCCAAAGGCCGTGGGCACGTAATAGCTGCCAATGGGCACGCCATAGCCGTCTGCAGCACCGGCAATCACGGCTTTGCGGTCAATGGCTGCGGCAATGGCGCGGCGCACGCGCACATCGTTCAAGGGCTTTTTGCCATGGTTGATGGCCAGAATGGTCTTGGCGCGCGAGTTGCTCACCACCACCTGAAAGCGCGGGTGGCGCTGGAACTGGGGCACGCTGCGTGGCGTCACGCGCGGGAAGGCATCGACATCACCGGCCAGCAGCGCGGCCACTTGTGCGGCCGGGTCGGGGATAAAGCGAAACACCGCACGCTTGATGCGAATGCTTTGCGGTGCACGAAAGCCGGGCCATGCGGTTAGCGTGACTGAAGCGCCCTTGCTCCACGCGCTGAGCACATAGGGGCCAGTGCCTACGGGCTTGGTGGCGTTGCTGGCCGCGCTCTTGGGTTCGACGATGATCGATGTCGCCTGGCCCATCACGAACAGAAAGTCCGGGTCGATGTCCTTGTTGGTGATGACCACGGTGTGCTCATCCACCACCTTGGTGCTCAGATTGCTGAAGGTGCGCTTGTCCTTGTTGGTGCTCTTGTCGCCTGCAGCGCGGTCGAACGAGAACTTCACGGCAGCGGCGTTGAAGGGCTCGCCGTTGTGGAACTTCACCCCCTTGCGCAGGCGGAAGGTGTAGGTCTTGAGGTCGGACGAGACCTCCCAGCTTTCGGCCAGCAGTGGCGAGACGCTGCCGTCCGAGTTGATCTTGGTGAGCGTCTCGAACAGGTTGTAGTGCACGATCTCGGCGATCGACGAGGCTGCGCCCGCGCTGGGGTCCAGTCCTGGTGGCTCCAGTGTCATGGCCAGCGTGACACTGTCTTTTCTGGCCTGGGCCATGGCAGGCCAGGCGGCAAACAAAGGCAAGCTGGCAGCCGAGCTGGCCAGCAAGGAGCGGCGATTGAGCATCAACAAAGTCTCCGGTGGGGATGAGCCTGAAAAGGCTCGCAGAAAAAGCGGCAGACCACGGCAGCAAGGCCGCATCTGTTTCATCTGTCTTTTTACACCACACAGCGGGATATACCTGCTGTCGGCAGGCATATAAAGACTCAATTTCTTAAAGGATGCGAGGCGCAGCCTTGACCAGCGCCTGGGTGTATGGGTGCTCGGGCGCGCTGAACAGCTTTTGCGGCGTGCCGCGCTCCACAATCTCGCCCTGATACAGCACGATGACCTGGTCGCAGACATGCTGGACCACGGCCAGATCGTGGCTAATGAACAGATAGGACAGCCCCAGATCGCGTCGCAGGTCCTGCATGAGATTGAGCACCTGGGCTTGCACCGAGACATCGAGCGCGCTGACCGGTTCATCGGCCACGATGAGTCTGGGCTTGGTGATCAGCGCGCGGGCAATCGCAATGCGCTGGCGCTGGCCGCCAGAGAATTCATGCGGGTACTTGTCAGCGTCCTGCGCGCGCAGGCCGACCTGCTCCAGCACCGTCTGCACCTGCTGGCGCTGGGCTTCGGGGCTGAGCTTTTCGCCCAGCGTGATCAGTGGTTCGCTGACGATGCGCTGCACCGTCATGCGCGGGTCCAGCGATCCGTAGGGGTCCTGAAACACCATCTGAAAATCACGCCGCGCGGCGCGCAACTCGTGCTCGCCAAGCTGGTGCAGATTGCGGCCCATCAGCTCCACCGTGCCTTCGGTCGGCTTGTCCAGCGCCATGACCAGCCGCGCAAGCGTGGACTTGCCCGAGCCCGATTCGCCCACCACGCCCAGGCTTTGCCCGGCCCGCAATTCAAAGCTCACGCCACGCAGCGCCTGCAAAGGCTCTGCAGCACGCCATAGCGAGGTTCTGGGGCGGGAATATGAGCGTTTCAGGCCGCTAGTCCTGAGAAGTATTACGCTATCAGCTATTGATTTGATAGTGTTACTCATTGCGCAAAGCCTCATCATGCAGGCAGCGAACAATATGCGGCTGCCGCCACGAAGCCAGCGATGCAGGCGCTGCCGTGCTGGGTGCCTGCAGCGTGCGAGCCGGTGGCTGATCGGTATAGCAATTGGCTTGCGTGAAGGCGCAGCGGCCTGCAAACGGGCAGCCCGCAGGCAGATCAACCAGCTCGGGCACCGTGCCTGCAATCGTGGACAGGTGCGCGTGGGGCATTGCGGCATTGAGCTGCGGTCTGGCCGCAAACAGCCCACGTGTATAGGGGTGGCTGCGTTGGGCGAAGACGGTTTCCGTCATGCCGGACTCGACCACCGTGCCGCCATACATCACCAGCAACTGCTCCGCGTTCTGCGCAATCACACCCAGGTCATGGCTGATGAGAACCAGCGCCATGGAATGCTCGGCCACCAGCTCCTGCAGCAAATCCAGAATGCGCTGCTGCACGGTCACATCAAGCGCGGTAGTGGGCTCGTCTGCCACCAGCACATCCGGGCCGCAGGCTAGTGCCATGGCAATCATGATGCGCTGGCGCTGCCCGCCAGAGAACTGGTGCGGATATTCGTCAAGCCGCTGTGCTGCCTGCGCAATGCCCACGCGCTCCAGCACCTCGATGGCATGTGCGCGGGCCTGCGCGCGGCTCAGGCCCAGGTGCAGGCGCAGCGGCTCAGAGACCTGGCGGCCAATGCTGTGCACGGGGTTGAGCGCGCTCATGGGCTCCTGAAACACCATGCTCATGCGGTTGCCGCGCAGCGCGCACATCTGGCGCTCGCTTTGCTGCAGCAACTCCGCCCCATCCAGCCGAATGCTGCCCGTGACCTGCGCGTGTTTGGGCAGCAGGCCCATCAGCGCCAGTGCGGTGAGCGATTTGCCGCAACCTGATTCACCGATCAGGCCCAGCGTGGCGCCGCGCTCCAGCGTAAAGCTCACATCGCGCACGGCCAGCGCACGGCCACGATGGGTTTCGAGATTGATGGACAGGTTGGAGACTTCAAGCAAAGCCATGTCAGTTCAGCGCTCGCGAGTCAGTCGTGGATCGAGAAGGTCGCGCAGACCATCGCCCAGCAGGTTCAGGCCCAGCACGGACAGCGCAATGGCCACGCCGGGCCAGACGGCCAGCAGCGGAGCCTGGAACATCAGGGTTTGCGCTTCGCTGAGCATGCGGCCCCATGAGGGCTGAGGCGGCTGCGTGCCCAGACCCAGATAGGACAGCGCGGCCTCGGCCAGAATGGCCAGTGCAAACTGAATCGTGGCCTGCACCACCAGCACGGACGCGATATTGGGCAGCACATGGCGCAGCGTAATGGCCGTGCGGCTTTGTCCGCAGGCGCGAGCGGCCAGCACATAGTCGCGCGCCCAGATGGCGTTGGCCGAAGCGCGGGTAATGCGCGCAAAGGTTGGAATATTGAAGATGCCGATGGCAATGATGGCGTTGACCATGCCCGCACCAAACACCGCAGTCAGCATGATGGCCGAGAGCAGGGCGGGGAAGGCGAAGGTGAAGTCCGCCAGCCGCATGATGACTTCTTCAAGCCAGCCGCGGCGTGCCGCCGCAATCAGGCCCAGCACCACGCCAAGCGCCAGACCGATGCCCACAGCAATCAGGCCGACGGCAATCGAAGCGCGCGCGCCAATCAGAATTTGCGAAGCCACATCGCGCCCATAAGCATCCGTGCCCAGCCAGTGCTGGCCGCTGACGCTCTGCAGCGCCGCGTCCATATTCATCTCGTAGGCGGAGCCCGGCGTCCAGACAAAAGACAGCAGGGCTGCGGCAATCAGCAAGATCGTCAGCACAGCGCCCAGCACAAAGCTGCGGTGCTGCAGGGCGCGCTGCAGCAGGCTTTGCGGCTGGCGTCGGCTCAGCGCGCGGGTGGGATATGAGAAGGGCGCGCTCATATATCGCTGGCCTTGATGCGGGGGTCAATCGCGGCATAAAGCACATCGACCACAAAATTCACCACCACCACCATGGCTGCGAGTAGCAGCACGCAGTTGCGCACCACGATCACATCGCGGTTGGAGATGGACTGAAAAATCAGCCGGCCCAGACCCGGCAGGTAGAAGACGTTTTCCACCACGATGGTGCCTGCGAGCAGATTGGCAAACTGCAGGCCCATGACGGTGATGACGGGAATCATGGCGTTGCGCAGCACATGACGCCACAGCGCCGCACGGCGCGACAGGCCCTTGGCGCGGGCGGTGCGCACAAAGTCTTCACGCAGCACTTCGAGCACGGCTGAGCGCGTGATGCGCGCCAGAATGGCGGCCTGCACCACGGCCAGAGACACGGCAGGCAGCAGCAAGGCCTGCAGCGCGGGCCAGAAGCCGCCACCGTCTTCCTCGCTCCAGCCCGGAAAGCCGCCGGCGGAGAACCATTGCAGCTTGACCGAAAACAGCAGAATCAAAAGAATCGCAAACCAGAAGTTGGGAATGGCAATGCCAATCTGCGCCAGGCCCATCACGCCCACATCGCCCCAGCGCTTGTGGTTGGCCGCGGCAAACACGCCAGCAGCGATGGCCAGCGCAGTGGTAATCAGCATTGCAAGAATCGCCAGCGGAATGGTGACGACAAGGCGCTCCCACACCAGCTCGGCCACGGGCGAGCCATAGGCATAGCTGGTGCCCATATCGCCATGCAGCAGGCCCGTAATCCACTGCCAGTAGCGCGTAAGCGCTGGCTGGTCCAGCCCCAGTTGCTGGGCCATGGCCTGCACGGCTTCGGGCGCGGCATCAGGCCCCATCAGCATCTGGGCCGCATTACCGGGAAGAATTTCAAGCACGGCAAACACCACGATGGAGGCACCAAGCAAGGTGGCGATCAGCGTGATCAGACGTTTGAGCAAGAAGATGCTCATGGCTTCAGGCGGGATTTCATCGTTGGAGGAAGGCGCTGGCTGGCTTTGACTTGCTGCGCAGCATAGCGGCTATTGTGCAGTGCCGTGCAGCAGCCCCGGGCTTTGCCTGACGCGCAGCGCTGTCTCTTGGCGCGCTGGATAATGCAGCTCAGACTGATTCATGAACAATAGGCTGCCCTAAAAGCGAGCGCGCCCCCAAGCGAGAGGCGCCAGCAAGGGCCGCCCCGCAGCAAAGGCGCCGTCCCCCTTGGGGGGAAGGCGCGCAGCGCCTCAGGGGGAAGGACCATCTATGGCATTGATGATCACCGATGAATGCATCAACTGTGATGTGTGCGAGCCCGAGTGCCCGAACGACGCCATCTATATGGGCGAGCAGTTCTATGAGATCGACCCGCACAAATGCACGGAATGCGTGGGCCATTTTGACGAGCCGCAGTGCGTGCAGATCTGCCCCGTGGCCTGCATTCCCGTCAACCCCGAGTTCATCGAGAGCCGCGAAGTGCTGTTCAAGAAGTACGAGTTGCTGGTGCAGGCCAAGAAGCCGGAATAAAGGCTTTTCAGGCCTCTAGTCCTTATTCAATATAGGCTGATAGCTCCTGTTTCAGGAGCTATTTTTTATTCAGCTTTATCTGCTGCGGCTGCATCAGGCGCTGGTTTGCGCGCAGGCTTGGGGCGTGGGGCCTTGGTGGTGTGGATGGCGAGAGTGGCCTTGTCCATCTGACCGGCCACCATTTCAGGCCAGGACTTGAGCGAATGCGCCAGCGCGTCCTCAATCAGCTTCATTTGATCGGGTGCAGGTTTTTTGAGCACCCAGTTGGCGACCTCGCCTTTGTTGCCCGGGTGGCCAATGCCCACGCGCAGACGCCAGTAGTTGGGCGAGCCGAGCTGGGCATGAATATCACGCAGACCGTTGTGGCCGCCATGGCTGCCGCCATGTTTGAGCTTGACCACGCCGGGCTCGAAGTCCAGTTCATCATGCACAACCAGCACTTCTTCGGGCTGAATCTTGAAAAAGCGAGCTAGTGCGCCGACAGACTTGCCTGAGAGATTCATGAAGGTCTGGGGCTCCAGCAGCCACACGGTCTGTCCGTTGACAGTGGTACGGGCCATCAGTCCCCAGTAGCTGCGCTCGGGTACCAGCGTGACCTTGAGTTCGCGCGCCAATGCATCGATCCACCAGAAACCGGCGTTGTGCCGCGTGTCTTCGTATTCAGGGCCGGGGTTGCCGAGGCCGACAAACAGTTTGATCATGGTCTGAATTATCTTCTTCTGAGAAAGTCGGGGATGGCTAGGGCCTGTTGAGATTTATGCGCGGTCGCGAAGCACGGTCATGGCATGTCAATCTAGGCGGGCTTCGCAGTGCGGGTGTCAACCCGCTCAAGAAGCGCAACAACGAGTGACGGGCCATGACCGTGCTTCCCTTCGGGTTGCGGCTGCAAAGGGCTGCCTGCGGCGTTGCCAACCCTTGCAAGGCCCCGGCCTTGCTGCGGGCTGAGCGCCTAGCATTCAACCCTTTGCAGCTACAACGCGATTCCCGCCTATATCTCAACAGGCCCTAGGCCCCAAAGAAAAAGCCCACCGAGGTGGGCCTTTTCTTTGGGTACAGCGACAAGCGCTGTACCGGGGTCACAAGAATTACTTCTTGCCCTTCTTGGCAGGAGCTGCAGGAGCTGCTGCGGGAGCTGCGCCCTCTTCAGGAGCCACTTCGGGCAGCTTGATGGAAACCAGAGCGGGGTTCTTGTTGGCGCCACGCACCACAGCCTTCACGCCGTTAGGCAGCTTCAGAGCTTGCAGGCCCAGAACGGACTTGGAAGTCAGACCGCTCAGGTCCACCTTGATGAACTCGGGCAGGTTTGCGGGTTCGCAGATCACTTGCAGTTCGTGCATCAGAGGTGTCACGGTGCAGTTCTCGCCCTTCACGGCGGGAGACTCTTCCACGCCTTCGAAGTGCAGAGGCACGTTCATGTGCAGCTTGGTGGTAGCTTCCACGCGCTGGAAGTCGATGTGTTGCACCAGCTTCTTGTAGGGGTGGAACTGCACGTCGCGCAGCACAACCTTGGTCACTTGACCGTTGATTTCCATGTCCAGGATGCTGGAGTGGAAAGCTTCCTTGTGCACAGCGTGCCACAGGGCGTTGTGATCGAGTTCGATCAGTTGAGCCTCACCAGCACCGTAAACGATGCCAGGGGTCTTGCCCGAATGACGCAGACGGCGGCTCGCACCCGTACCTTGCTTGGCGCGCTCAAAAGCGACGAATTGCATAACTAACTCCTTGAGGGGCGGACCGCGACCAGTCTCGCCCGATTGAAAAAAGAATCTGTACCTGATGCTCAGGCCCTGGATTCTTGCGGTGGCCTTGAACGCGGCAAACCTCCCGAAGGAGGTTTGCTTGGGCTCGAGGCCGAAAAACCAGTGATTTTAAGCGGTAAACAGGCTGCTGACCGAATCACCTGTAGAAATACGGTGAATTGTCTCGGCAAACAGGCCGGCTACGGACAGTTGGCGGATCTTGCCGCACTGCTGGGCGGCGGGGCTCAGAGGAATGGTGTTGGTCACAACCACTTCGTCCAGAGCTGTGCCGTTGCCGATGCGCTCCAGTGCAGGACCCGAGAAGATGGGGTGCGAGCAGTAGGCGTAGACGTTCTTGGCGCCGCGCTGCTTGAGCACCTCGGCAGCCTTCACCAGCGTACCGGCGGTGTCGATCATGTCGTCCATGATCACGCAGTTGCGGCCATCGATATCACCGATGACATGCATGACTTCGGACACATTGGCCTTGGGGCGACGCTTGTCGATGATGGCCAGATCGCAACCCAGTTCCTTGGCCAGGGCGCGAGCACGCACCACACCGCCAACGTCGGGGGAGACAACGATCAGGTCTTCATAGTTCTTCTGACGCAGATCACCCAGCAACACGGGCGTTGCGTAGATGTTGTCCACGGGAATATCGAAGAAGCCTTGAATCTGGTCAGCGTGCAGGTCCATGGTCAGCACGCGCTCCACGCCCACGGCCTGCAGCATATTGGCCACCACCTTGGCGGTGATTGGCACGCGGCTGGAGCGGGGGCGACGGTCTTGGCGGGCGTAGCCGAAGTAGGGGATCACGGCGCAGATGCGCTCGGCCGATGCGCGCTTGAGGGCATCAACCATCACCAGCAACTCCATCAGGTTGTCATTGGTGGGTGCGCAGGTGGACTGAACCACGAAAACGTCGCGGGCGCGAACGTTCTGCTTGATCTCGACCGCTACTTCTCCATCGGAGAAGCGGCCAACGTCAGCAGCACCAAGAGTGGTGCCAAGGTGCTTAACAATCTCTTCAGCCATGCCAGCATTGGCATTGCCTGTGAAGACCATGAAATCAGAGTGATGTGAGTGCATGAGCGTCCCAGTGCTACGGGTTGCCTGACGCAAGAAGATGTTTGGCAGGGGAAGAAGGATTCGAACCTTCGCATGCCGGAATCAAAATCCGGTGCCTTAACCAACTTGGCGACTCCCCTACACAGGCCTTTTGTCGAAGACAAACAGCCTTATAACTTGTTATCCGAAACCCAACTCAAAAGTGGATGAATTTCCAGATTTTTGCAGATTCTGACTTTCCATGTGCGTGGTGCACTATTCAAGTCAACCGTCTGCGTCAGTGGTGCAAAGACTGCACTTCCTGAGCCCGTCATTCTAGCATGCAATTTGAAGGACTTGAGCCAATTGATGGCTTGGGTAACTTCCGGCTGCAGGCTTTCAGCGACTGGCTGCAAGTCGTTTTGGCCAAAGCCATAGTGCTTTGCAGCGAAGTCAGCGATTGTAGCAGGCTTTGTGTCGCGTTTCAGGAGTTCGCTGCCGAAAATTTTCCCGGTGTCCAGGCCGTGCTCGGGTTTGATCACCACAAACTGCTGTTCAGGCAGTGCATTTTCGCCAGTCAGTGGCGTGATGACTTCGCCAATGCCGCTGACCCAGGCGGAGTGGCCGCAGAGGAAAAATGGAACATCGGCACCCAGTGTGAGCCCGATGGCTTGCAGTTGCTGGCGCGTCAGTCCCAGATTCCAAAGACGGTTCAGTGCAATCAGGGTGCTGGCGGCGTCGGACGATCCGCCGCCCATGCCGGCCTGCGCGGGCAGGTTCTTGTGAATGCCGATATGCACGCCCTGCGTGCAGCCTGTGGCCTGCTGCAGGGCGCGAGCCGCGCGGGTGATCAGATCATCGGCAGGCAAAGCCATGCCGCTCAGGTCTTCACGGCTGATCTGGTGGCTGGCGGTGCGCTCGAAGTGCAGCACATCGTGCCAGTCCAGCAGCATGAAGACGGATTCGAGCAGGTGATATCCATCAGGCCTGCGACCTGTGATGTGCAGAAAAAGATTGAGTTTGGCCGGAGCCGGCACGTCATACAGGGAGTGCATGGAACAGAAAAATCAAGAAATTGGAACGGGCGCAGGCAGCCGAATGGCAGGCTCAGTGAGCGCCTTGGTCCAGAACAATGCGCAGCGAGGCCTCTGGCGGCGGGTTGAAGCGATCCGCACGCAGGCGACCTTCGGCGAGATTGGAGAGATCGGCTTTCCAGCCGCTGACGGCAGTGTTCTTGCCCTGCAGCCAGTCAAACAGGGCGGCGACGGGGATATCGCTGCCTGTCATGAGTTTGATCAGCTCGGGCAGGGATTCGGACTCTGTGATGCGCTCGCCCTGCTGCAGCGTGGCTCCGGCAGGCGTCCACTGCAGGCGGGCAATGATGGAGCCCAGCGGGTTGAAGACCAGCAAAGTGCCTTGCTCGGGCCGGCCCTGTAGCTCAAAACTGGCGCTGAAGGATTGCTGCTGCGAATCCTGCACTTGCAAGCCCATGCGGCCCGACCAGTAGTTGCTGCTCAAGGCGGTATCAGGCTGCAGCTGGCGCACGGGCTGCGCGCAGCCGCCCAGCATGGCGGCACATAGCAGCAGCGCGAAACATGACCTGTTCATGGCTTGACGTTCAGGCGTTTGAGGGTCTCAAGCAAGGTGGCGTTGCTGGCATCGGCCTTCAAGCCTTCGCGCCAGACTGTCTGCGCGCGGTCGCGTTGGCCGTTGCTCCACAGCACCTCGCCCAGGTGGGCGGCTATTTCTGCATCCTGGCGCTTGGCATAGGCCTGCTCCAGCAGCTTTTGCGCCTCATCGAGATTGCCGCGGCGGAAATGCACCCAGGCCAGGCTATCTGTGATGAAGGGGTCGCCGGGCGTCATGTCCAGCGCTTTTTGAATCAGCTGCTGCGCTTCGTCCAGCTTGATATTGCGATCTGCGAATGAGTAGCCCAGCGCGTTGTAGGCATGCTGGAAATCAGGCTTGCGCTCGATGATCTGGCGCAGCAGGCGCTCCAGTTCATCGAAGTTGCCTACTTTCTCGGCCAGCAGTGCTGTGTCGTAGGCCAGCTCCACGTCATCGGGGTGCTGGTGCTGCAGCTTGGACTGCAGCGTATAGGCTTCCTGATTCATACCGGCATCGCGCAGCAACTGTACTTCGGCAACCTGCTTGAGTCTTTGCTGGTTGGGACCTTGCGCGGGCACGGCCTGAATGATGGCGCGGGCTTGTTCCATTTTGCCCTGTCGGGCGAGAAGGTCGGCACGGCGAGCCTGGATGCTCAGTAGATTGGCAGCTTCAGGGATGCGCTGCAGATAGGCGTCCGCTTCAGCATAGCGTTCGCGCTTTTCAGCGAGGTCGGCCTGCAGCAGATAAAGCTGTGCCTGACCTGCATTGCGTGCCACGCCTTCGGGCAGCTTGGGCTGCAGGGCGGCAAATTGCGCGATGGAGGCCTGGGCGGCGTCCAACTCCTTGTCCTGAAGTTGCAGGTTGGCGAGCACGGACCAAGCCTCGGGGAATTCAGGCGATTCGCTGGTGATGGCCTTGATCTGGGTCTTGGCGTCAGCGCTGCGCTTTTGACCCAGCAACACGCGGGCATAGGCCATGCGCAACTGGGGCGACGGGTTCTTCTGGATGTAGCGCTGCACCAGCGGCTCGACTTCGGTCGAGCCCGACTCGAGCAGTTCCAGTCCCAGCAGGGCGACGGCACTGGAGTCCGGAGCCAGCTTGGCACCGTTTTGCATGGCCTGCAGTGCGGCAGGCCGCTGGTTGGCAATCAGGCGCATGTGGCCGATGGCTGCCCAGGCCATGGGGCCGTTTTGCGGGTCCTTGAGACTGCCTTCCAGGGCTTGCTCGATCACATCGGCAGCCAGGGGCTTGTCGGATGCGTTGTTGTAGAGCTGGGTCAGGGCCAGAAAGGTGGCGCCGCGCCGGTCTGCGGGCGTGAGCTCGACCTCTCGGCGCAGATAGCTGGCGGAGTCGGCGATGCGGTTCATGGCCACCATCAGGCGCAGCACGGAGCGGTTGGCATCCTTGGAGTCGGGGTAGGCAGCCAGCCAGGCGCGGGCATTGCGCAGCGCCTGATCACCGGAGCGTGACTGCACGGCGAGTTCGGTGCCGCGGCGGTAGAGCTTTTCGTTTCCGCTGCTGCGGGCGGCTTCCATCATCAGGGCCTGAGCGTCGCTGAGTGCGCCTTCCTGGGCGGCCATTTCACCGACGAGGATTTCATAGAACAGTTCGGCCGACAAGGCGGCCTGCTGTTCTTCACTGGCCATGGCTTTGTCCAGGTCGCTGCCCTGCTCGACGTTGGCTGGCTTGGCGGGTGGGTCTGCCGGTTGTGCGCAGGCAATTGTCGATCCCATGGCCAGCAAGGTGGCCACGGCGAGTCCCTGGAAACGTAGAGGATGAGCCATCGGCCCATAATAATCGAAGCTTGTTAAGTATTAGCCGAAGATGAGATTGCATGCCTGAGTTGCCAGAAGTCGAGGTCACGCGCCGCTCTTTTGCCGAGCGCATAGCGGGCGCGCACATTGTTTCCGCGGCCATGGGCAAGCCGCTGCGCTGGCCGCTGGGTCTGCAACCCCAGGCACTGGCGGGGCGGCAGGTGCTGGGCGTGCGCCGGCGTGGCAAATATCTGCTGGTCGATTTGAGCGAAGGCCTGCTGCTGATTCATCTGGGCATGTCGGGCAGCCTGCGCTTTGTGGGTGCTGATGAGGAGCCACTGGGGGCGGCGGGTTCGCACGATCATTTCGACCTGCAGACCACGCGCGGCCTGCTGCGTCTGCATGATCCCCGGCGCTTCGGGGCAGTGGTCTATGTGCCATCACAGACCGATGCGCTGGCGCGCAAGCTGCTCGATCATCTGGGCATGGAGCCACTGGAGGATAGCTTTACGCTGCAGGCCTTCAAGGCCGGGCTTGCCGCCAGCCGCACGCCTATCAAGCAACTGCTGCTCAGCGGCAGTGTGGTGGTGGGGGTGGGCAATATCTATGCGTCCGAGGTGCTGTTTCTCTCGCGCATCCACCCGGCTACATCTGCGCGGGACATCGGGCCGCGCAAGGCGAAAACTCTGTACGAGGCCATTCGCACCGTCCTGGCTCTGGCGGTGGAGCAGGGCGGCACCACGCTGCGTGACTTCTCGGCGGCCAATGGCATGGAGGGGCACTTTCAGCTGCAGGCCAAGGTTTATGGCCGTGAAGGTCAGCCCTGCACCCATTGCGGTGCGCCCGTGCTGCAGATGAAGCAGGGCCAGCGCAGCACCTACTACTGCGCCCGCTGCCAGAAGCTGAGCTAATCAATATTGATAGCTGAATGTCTATATTCAATATGGACTAGAGGCTGTTTTTATTGAAATCTGCGAAGCCTTGATATGTCTCATCGGTCCGCTGAAAGCACTCTGTTCAGAGCTTTGAATCCATGGATTGGCACGATACTTGCCATTCAGAGCCATCAGGCCTAGCCCTGTGCAGCACTGTCAAATGCCAATGCTATATTTTGTGCGTGCCGGTAGCCATTGCTGACAGTGCCGCCAGCAAAGAATCAAGAGGAATCACCGTGGGAGCTTCATTCAACGAGCAGTTTGACCAGCATGGTGCTTGGCGACGCGGTTTCGCCACGCAACTGCAGGAGCTGCGCGAGTGGCTGATGGCCCAGGACCTGCTGGACGTTGCGGTGCAGGAGCGCCTGCAGCGGCTGGAAGAGCAGATGCGCAGCGAAAAGGTCATGGTGGCGTTTGTGGCCGAGTTCTCGCGCGGCAAGTCCGAGCTGATCAATGCCATCTTCTTCGCGCACTACGGTCGTCGCCTCATGCCTGCCAGCGCAGGCCGCACCACCATGTGCCCGGCAGAGCTGGCCTGGGACTCGGAGCTGCAGCCCTGCCTGCGCCTGCTGCCCATCGAAACCCGCTCCTCGGCAGAGAGCCTGGGTCAGTGGCGTGTGCGCAGCGACGCCTGGCAGCAGTTCCCGCTGGATATTGCCAATGCGCAGCAGATTGCCGACACCCTGGCCAAGGTGGCCGAGGTACGCCGCGTCAGCGTGGATGAAGCCCGCGACTGGGGCTTGTGGCACGACGATGAAGCGGCGGACAACCCCATGGTCGATGCACAGGGCATGGTGGAAGTGCCCATGTGGCGCCATGCGCTGATCAATATGCCCCACCCCTTGCTGCGTCAGGGGCTGGTCATTCTCGATACTCCCGGCCTGAACGCCGTGGGTGCCGAGCCTGAGTTGACCGTCAACCTGATTCCGCAAGCGCATGCCGTGGTGTTTGTGCTGGGGGCGGATACGGGGGTGACCAAGTCTGACCTCGCTATCTGGCGCGACCATGTTCTGCCCGCAGGCGCAGGCAAACCCGGCGGTGATGAGGCATTGATGGCCTCGCGGCTGGTGGTGCTCAACAAGATCGATACGCTGTGGGACAGTCTCAGCTCGGGCGCACAGGTGCAGGCCCAGTTGCGCCGCCAGCAGCAGGACTCGGCCCATCTGCTGGGGCTGCCCGAAGACCGGGTGCTGCCCGTGTCGGCGCAAAAAGGCCTGGTCGCCAAGGTCAGCAAGAACGACGCACTGCTGCATGCCAGCGGCCTGCCAGCCTTCGAGAATTTGCTGGCCAACGGGATCATGGGGCAGCGACAGCAAGTGCTGCAGGCGGCGATGAGAACCAGCGTGGCGCAGTTGCAGGCCCAGGTGGAGCGCGTCATCAATATGCGCCGCAGCGATCTGGATGACCAACTGGCCGAGCTGTGCAGTCTGCGTGGCAAGAACGTCAATGTGATTGCCGGCATGCGAGGCCGCATCGAGGCCGAGCAAAAGGAGTTCGAACAGAGCACGACCAAGATTCTGGCCATGCGTGCGGTGCACATGCGCATGCTCAAGGAACTGTTCGAGTTGCTGAGTTCCGGCTCGCTCAAGTCAGAGCTTGAAGAGCTCAAGGCGGCGCTGGATCAACGCGGCCTCAAGCTTGGAGCCCGCAAGGTCTATGAGCAGACCTTCGAGCGCCTGCATGCGCTGGCTGCCAAGGCTCTGGCGCAGGGCCAGGAAATTCATGCCATGCTGAGCTCGGCCTTCAAGGAACTCAACGCGGAATATGGCTTTTCTCTGCAGATGCCGCAGCCGCTGGTGCTGCCCGAATTTGCCGACGATCTGCGCAGTATCGAGGCCAGCTACACCCAGTATCTGAGCCTGAGCAGCGCCATCAAGCTCAGCAGCGCAGCGTTTGCGCAGCGCTTGATCAAGGCGCTGGCGCTGCGCTTGCGCACCGTGTTTGAGGCGGCCTCGAACGATGTCGATATGTGGAGCAAATCCCTGACCGCGCCAGTCGATGCACAATTGCGGGAACGCAAACGCAGCTACACACGCCGCCTGGAGGCTGTGGACCGCATCAGCGGTGCCGCCACGGGACTGGAAGAGCGCATTACCGAGATGGAAGGCGCGCAAGCCCGGCTTGGGCTGCTGCAGTCACAACTGACCAGTGCGACCGGGCAATTGCTGCTTCCTCAGGTGTCCGAAAAGCAGACCTCGTCGGTGGTGCTGGACATCAACCTGGTAGCTTGAAATCTTGACTCTTCCTTCGATTGCCACCGCTGTCGTGCAGTGGCAGGCCAGCCATGGCCGCAATCACCTGCCCTGGCAGCAAACCCGTGATCCTTACCGCGTCTGGCTGTCGGAGATCATGCTGCAGCAGACCCAAGTCAGCACCGTGCTGGGCTACTACCAGCGCTTTCTTGATGCTTTTCCCGATGTCGCCAGTCTGGCTGCCGCCCCGCAGGATGCGGTGCTGGCGCTGTGGAGCGGCCTGGGCTATTACAGCCGCGCGCGCAATCTGCACAAATGTGCGCAGGCCGTGATGGAGCAGTGGGGTGGTGCTTTTCCGCGTACAGCCGAAGACCTGGCGACTTTGCCTGGCATTGGTCGCTCGACAGCGGGTGCGATTGCCTCTTTCTGCTTTTCGGAGCGCGTACCGATTCTGGACGCCAATGTACGGCGCGTGCTCACGCGCGTGCTGGCGTTTGATGGCGATCTGGCGCAGTCCAAGAATGAAAAGCAGCTGTGGGACTTGGCGCAGCAGCTATGCCCCACGCAGAATCTGCAAGAAGCCATGCCGCGCTACACGCAGGGCATGATGGACTTGGGTGCCAGCATTTGCACGCCGCGCAAGCCCAGCTGTCTGGTCTGCCCGCTGCACAGTGAATGCCGCGCAGGACGTGCAGGCAACCCGGAAAACTACCCCGTGCGCACACGCAAGCTCAAACGCACGGCAGAGTCCTGGTGGCTATTGATTGCGATGGATGATCAGGGCCGTGTGCGTTTGCAAAAGCGTCCTCAGGCAGGCATCTGGGCGGGGTTGTACAGCCCACCAGTCTTTGAGAGTGAGGCAGGGTTGCTGCACCATCTGCAGCAGAACTGGGCGAGCACGGAGCTTGATGCAGATGCGTCGCAGTGCAGACACTTGCCAGCCTTTCTGCATGTGTTGACCCACAAGGATTTGCATCTTCATCCGGTCCTAGTCCAGGTGGGAAATAGGCATGCAGCTATGGTTTCAGAAGCAAATGATGTCTGCTGGGCAGATGCCGCAGCCTGGGCCGAACTGGGGCTCCCGGCGCCGATACGCAAGCTGCTGGATTCAGAGCTGGGCTGAGCCAGAAAAAAAGGTGACGTGGCAGTCACCTTTTTTTGCATCAGAAGCGCATGCGCGGAATCACCATCGAGCAGCGCAGGCTCAGCAGATCCAGCCATAGGGTGCGGCTGTGCTGCGTGCGCTGGCGCTGCTGCAGCTCGCGTCCCGCCAGCACCACCTGCTGGCGCAGGCAGTGCAGAGTGTGCCTGTCGCCCTGCATCTGCGCAGACTGCCAGAGCTGGCGGTAGTGCTGGACGCTAAGCTGGCTCTCGGGCTGCAGCAGATGCAGGGCCGCTGTGTCGATCACAGCCTGGGCCTGTGCGGTCAATGTGCTCATGCTTGCTCCTCGGTGTTGTCGGATACGTGCGTCGTCTTGGTCTTTTTGCGGGGTGTCTCTGCATCGCTGGCTGTAAATGCATACCAGTCCACATGGCGGGTGCAGATCATGACCAGGGCCAATACAGCAAACAGGGCAATGGAGCCGAGCACCAGGGCCGTCTGCTCCAGTTGCAGCAGCACATAGAGCAGGCCGTAGAGCGCTGCGATAGCCAGCGCAAACGGCAAGCCGCGCTTCATGCTGCCCAGAATGTGGCTGGCATAGAACGCCAGCAGGCTCACGCAGGACCCTGCGGCAATGGCATAGGCGGGAGCGAAACCCAGGTGTTCGGACAGGCTGATCAGCAGCAGGAAGAAGCTGCACAGTGCCGAGCCGACCAGCAGATATTGCACAGGGTGAACGCGCAGCTTTTTCATGACCTCGAACAGGCCCACGGCGACAAAAGTCAGAATCACAAACAGTGCGCCGTATTTGGTGGCGCGGTCACTGAGCGAGTAGATATTGACCGGGTTCACGAACTCCGTGCTCATGATCTCAAGGCAGGGGCCATTGGAGCTGGCTGCTGCAGCTGCAGTTTCTGCCACTCCACGTGTGATGTAGCTGGCTTCGTCACCGTAGTAGTCGCCCCCGCACAGGCCTTGCTGGCGGTTGAAGGCGGTGCTGGCCGAGGTGGCGAGCGAGGAAATTTCCCAGCTGGCGGTAAAGCTGCTGTTTGTCACTTCCCGGCGTGCAGGCAGGAAGCTGCCGCCAAAAGAGGGGTGAGGCCAGTCTGCCGTGAGGTTGACCTTGTTGTCGGTGGCGATGGGCGTGAAGGCCAGGCGCTCCGTGCCCAGCAGTTGCAGCTTGAGGCTGATTTTCAGCGGCTCGCCCTTCTTCAGTGATGCGGTGTTGACTTCAGCCTGAATGCCTTTGCTGTATTGCTCCAGTGAGGTGCCGGACTCCACTGTCAGTTCCTTGCCGTTGGCTTCGATGGTGGCGCTGCGGATGCCTCGTGGGTCGCTGAGCGCAAAGCTCAGATACAGCTTGCCGCAGGAGACGGAGGACTTACCGGCATTCAGCGGGCGTGAGAGCGGTTCGGTGCCGCCGGAGCCGGGGCTTTGAGAAAACTGGTCAGCATTCGTGAAGCTGGCCTGGATCTGGTCGTGCAACACATAGGCGTTGATGCGGTGCAGTCCACGCGAGCGCTCCTCCATCGACGCATTGGCGTTGTGGTCCACGCTGTCGGGCAGCAACTGGCGCTGGAACTCACGTGTGGTGTACTCGATCTTTTTGCCATTGGCCACGCTGGTGGTCTCGGTGCAGCTTTGCACCAGTGCCGGGCCAATTAGCGTCTGCGGTCCGGCCAGGCTGGAGACTACGGATTGCACGGCGTAGTCACGGTTGCGGATGCGATCGCGCACCACGTCTTGAATCATGGACAGGCCCAGCATCAGCAAGGCAATGACGATCAGCAAAGAGACGACTTTGAATAGCAGTCGGTGTTTCATGAAAGCTCCCGAATTTGGATTTCGGGTGCAGTTTCGTGAGTGACTGTGTGGACGCTATGAAGTCTGTGAAGCCAGTGTGAAGTGCTGCGAGGGCTATGCAGCAGGCGCAAAGTCGAGGGCGACCTCGAGTCCGGGGTCCAGGTTGCGCACGGCCATGTTGCCGCCATGCAAATGCATGATGCGCATGACGATGGACAGGCCCAAACCTGTGCCGCTGCGTTCTCCATTGGGTCTGGCAGTGGTGAAGAATCGCTCGCCCAGCCTGCCAAGTAACGCTGCAGGCACTCCTGGACCCTGGTCGCGCACGGTGACGCGATGAGGTGCCAGCGTGATGGTGATGCTGCTTCCGTTGGGTGAAAAATCCACGGCGTTTTGCAGCAGATTGCTGATGGCCAGTTGCACCAGTCCAGCCTCCCATGGGCCGGTACTGTCAATGCCTTGCAGTTGCAGTGCAACCTGGCGCTGTGCAGCCTGGCTTTGCGATGCATCTACAGCCATCTGCGCGCATTGCATGAGACTGCAGGAGTGGCTGGAATCCAGATGCTGGCGCTGCTCCAGACGACTGAGCTGCAACAACTGGTCGATCAGATTCTGCAGTCGCAGGCTCTGGTCAATGACCTGCTGGGCGAACATCTGGCGATCCGCTTCTGGCAGCTCGTCCTGCAGCAACTCGCCCGCGCCGCGAATGGCGGCTACCGGGCTTTTGAGTTCGTGTGTCAGGGCACGCACATAGCCCTCGATGTAGTCGCGGCCTTCCAGGCGCTTGCGCATGGTGTCCATGGCTTGCGCCAACTCGCCCAGCTCGCCGGGCATTTGAGGCACAGATGCAGGTGTGCTGGACTGATCAGGGTGGGTAGACTCATGCAGTGTGGGGGCCTGAACCTGCTGGGCATAGTCGCGTAGCCTGCGCACGTGCAGCACAAACCACCAGGTCACGCCAAAGCCGACACCGGCAGAAAGCAGCAAAAAAAGCAGACCACCTTTCAAGATCTTGCGCTCCGCGCTGTCGATGATCTTCTGCACTGAGCGCGAAGGCTTGGAGACGCTCAGCACACCTGAAATCTTGTCATTCACCACAATAGGTGCCGAGACATACATCACGCTGCTCGATTCATCTTCCTTGATGGAGCGCGTGGTACGTGCGCCGTACTCACCGCGCAGTGTGAGATAAACATCGCGCCAGCGCGAGTAATCTGCGCCTTCATCACGTCCCTGCGAATCGAAAACGACTGTGCCTTGTGCGTCGGTCACGGTCACGCGCAGGTCCAGGCTGGTCTTGCGGCTGTCCCAGATCCAGACCTGAATCGGCCGTTCGGTGTAGTGTGCAAGCTGTTTGGCGAAGTTGCCGCCATTGCCAGGCTGCAATTGGCCGCTGGCCATGTCTGCGCTGGCAAGAGCTGCCAGCGCATAGGCTGTCTCGACCAGCGTGTCCTCAGTCACTTTGCGCACGCTGGGCTTGATCTCCACCATGAACACGCGCAGCACAAAAAAGGCCGCCAGCCCGTTGATCAGGAAGAAGGCAAAGAACAGGCGCAGGCCCAGGCGCATGGTGACTAGTCGGGCAGACTCAGGCTATAGCCCAGCCCGCGGTGGGTGGTGATCAGTTCCTGATCGGGCAGACATTCACGTAGCTTGGCGCGCAGCGTCTTGATGTGCGTGTCCACGGTGCGGTCCATGCTTTCGCTATGCATGCCCCAGACCTGCTCCAGCAGATGCTCACGGCTCAGAATGCGCCCGGCACCCTGGCTCAGGCATTGCAGCAGCTGGAACTCGCGGCGAGTCAGGTCAAGCTGCTGCGAGTAAAGAATGGCGCGCTGGCCTTGCTCATCTATTTGAAGCGCATGTGCTGGTTGTAGTTGTGCTGCAGGCTGAAAATGTCTGGAGCGGCGAAGCAGGGCGCGCGTGCGCGCCAGTAGCTCGCGGGGGCTGAAAGGCTTGGTCAGGTAGTCGTCTGCGCCCAGCTCCAGCCCCAGCACCTTGTCCATCTCCTCACCGCGCGCGCTGAGCACCAGCACGGGCGCGATGGAGCCCGCAGAGCGCAGCTCGCGGCACCAGTCCAGTCCATTGCCATCGGGCAGTCCGACGTCCATCAACAGTACGTCGAATGCTTTGGAGGCCCATTGCTGACGTGCATCAGCCACTAGCAGGCTGTGGGTGACGGCGATGCCCTCGCGCTCCAGTGCATAACAGATGGTGCGGGCAATTGCCGGGTCATCTTCCAGCAAAAGCACCTGTGGGGCTGTGGAGGCAAGGGTGGACATAGCTCAGCTGCCAACCGGGGCGGTCAGGAACTGCTCGGAGACCTGCAGAAACTTGCCGCGATAGTCGAGTGAGCGGTGGCGGCGTACCGTAGGCCATTTCTTCTCGAAATGGTTGGCCAGCGCTTCAACCAGATAGACAGAGCGGTGCTGGCCACCTGTGCAGCCAATGCCGACGGTCACGTAGCTGCGATGATCCTTGGCCAGCAGGGGGAGCCAGCGCTCCAAAAACTGCTGAATGTCCTGCTGCATCTGCTGCACTTCCGGCATGTTGCGCAGATAGTTAGCAACCGGTTCATCCAGACCAGTCAGCGGCTTCAACTCACTTTCGTAGTGAGGGTTGGGCAGCATGCGCACATCGAATACATAGTCTGAATCCGTAGGCATGCGGTGTTTGAAGCCAAAGGACTGGAACATCAGCGTCATCTGCCCTTCGGGCGCTTCAATCGCCTGCTTGATATAGCTTTGCAATTGGGCGGACTTTAGATCGCTGGTGTCGATGATGAAAGATTGATCACGCAGCACGCCGAGCAGGGTGCGCTCCTTCTCGATGTCCAGCTCAAGCGCTTGTCTTTCATGGGTGGGAGAGCCGGGCGACAGTGGGTGGCGTCTGCGGGTTTCCGAAAAGCGCCGAACCAGGGTGGAGGTTCCTGCATCCAGAAAAATCAGGCGTGGCTCCACGCTAAGGCTGCGCAGGCGTTCCAGCTGTTCGGGAAGCTTCGGCAGCCCCTGGGCACTGCGGGCATCCATGGCAATGCCGACTTTGTCAATGCGCTGGCTACGTTTGAGTTCGACAAAGGATTGCAGCAACTCCGGTGGCAGATTGTCCACACAGTAGTAGCCCGCATCCTCCAGCGCATGCAGCGCAACGGATTTGCCCGATCCGGACATTCCGCTGATCAGCACAAGCTCCATAGACATGATTTCAAACTCCTCTGACTTTGCCACCAGCCCGGCGGGTTGCAGTTGCTGCTTTGTTGCCCCGGGCTTTGGGCGTATTCATTTGCTGCTCTGCTGACAATCTTGCCATGCTCAGCATTTCTCGGGCATGAGCCATGGTTGCATCAGACAGATGCTCGCCTCCCAGCATGCGTGCCATTTCCATTTCACGCTCCTCGCCAGTCAGCGGGTCGACGCTGCTGATGGTGGTGTTGGACTTGGGGCGCTTGGTCACGCGGTAGTGTTGATCGGCATAGGCTGCAACCTGGGGCAGATGAGTCACTGCCAGCACCTGGCGCGATGCGCCCAGGGAGTGCATGAGTCGGCCCACGGTCTCTGCCACGGCTCCGCCCACGCCGGAATCCACTTCGTCAAAGATGAGTGTTCCAGCTTGGCCCAGTTCGCTGGTTGTCACTGCAATGGCCAGTGAAATGCGCGACAGCTCACCGCCTGACGCCACCTTGGCAATCGGCTTGGGTGTGGCGCCGGTATGCCCTGCTACCAGGAAAGTCACATTGTCAGTGCCAGAAGGGCTGGCGGTAGATGCATGCTCCAGCTGCACTTCAAAACGGCCACCTTTCATGCCCAGGCTCTGCATGGATTGCGTGATGGCCCGTGATAAGCGCGGAGCAGCCAAGGCGCGCTGCTGTGATATCTGGCGGGCCTCAGTTTGATAGCTTTGCAAAGCCGCTTGCTCAGACGCGTGCAGACTATCCACATCGACGGCCGCGTCGAGCTGGCGGAGCTCCTGTCTCCAGCCTTCGAGCAGGGCAGGCAGCTCCTGAGGCGTGCGTTTATAGCGGCGGGCCAACTGCATCCACAGCGACAAGCGTTCATCCAGATCGGCCAGCAGTTCGGGGTCAAGATCGGCGCGGCGAAGATACGCCTGCAGTGAATGACGGGCGTCATGCAACTGGGCGACGCAGGAGCCCAGTACATCGGCAATATTCTGAAATTCGGGCTCCAGATGCTCTTGATCCAGAAGCAGATGGTGCGCTCTGCCCAAAGGGTTGGCAGCACCTGCATCATCGTCTTCCAGTAACTGAAGGCAAGCCTGGGCCGAGTCCATCAAGGTCTGAGCATGGGACAGGCGTGTGTGCTGGGCGTTGAGCTCATCCCACTCGTCTGCACGGGGTGAGAGCTTGCCCAGCTCTGCAATCTGCCACTGCAGGCGCTCGCGCTCGCGCTGCAGATTGTCTTGGGCAGACAGCGCCTGCTCCAGTGCTTGGCTGGCGGAGCGCCAATGGCTCCACAGAGTTTTGAGCTCGGCGGTACTAATGCCGCCATAGGTGTCCAACATCGCTCGGGCTGAATCAGGGCGGGTCAGGCTTTGCCAAGCGTGCTGGCCGTGGATGTCGATCAGTTGCTCACCAAGCTGACGTAGCTGTGTAGCGGTAGCTGGTGTTCCATTGATCCAGGCACGGCTGCGGCCTTGGTTGTCAATCAGGCGGCGCAACAGCAACTCAGGCTCTTGAGCAAAGCCTGACTCGTCGAGCCAGGGTTGCAGGGATGCCGGGCAGTCAAACGCTGCGCAGATATCGGCCTGATTGCAGCCCTCGCGCACCACCTGCGCATCAGCACGAGCACCCAGCACCAACTGCAAAGCGTCAAGCATGATCGATTTGCCTGCGCCCGTCTCGCCGGTCAGCACCGTGAAGCCAGATTGCCAATCCAGGTCCAGAGACTGCACGATCACAAAGTCCTTCAGGACGATGCGCTTCAAGGCCATGGTCAAGAGCCTCCCTCGTTCCAGCCCAGCTTCTTGCGCAGCGTGCTGAAGTAATTCCAGCCCTTGGGATGCAGAAAGTGCACGCTGTGATCAGCCCGCTTGACCAGAATGCGATCACCATGCTGCAGCGAAGCCAGTGACTGCATGTCGAAATTGGCGCTGACATCACCACGGCCACCCACCACCTCAATCGTGACTTCCTGCTGGTCCGACAGCACGATAGGCCGGTTGGACAGGTTATGCGGTGCAATCGGCACCATGACCCAGGCCGGAATCGAGGGGTGGAGCATAGGGCCGCCCGCTGAAAGCGCATAAGCGGTCGATCCAGTAGGGGTGGCCACAATCAGGCCGTCGGCTCGCTGGTTGGACACGAACTGCCCGCCGACCTCCACGCGCAACTCCACCATGCCCGAGGTTGAGCCTCGGTTGACCACGACATCGTTCATGGCCTGTGCTTCAAAGACGCAATGCCCATCGCGCATTACCCGAGCATGCATCAGTGGGCGCTCATCTTCCTCGTACTCGCCTTGAAGAATGGGCGTGATGGAGGTTTCAAAGTCTTCCAGAGCGATGTCGGTAACAAAGCCCAGGCGACCCTGATTGATGCCCACCAGCGGTGTGCCATAGCGTGCCAGATGGCGGCTGACGCCCAGCATGGTGCCATCACCACCAACGACCAGACCCAGGTCGCAATACTTGCCCAGACCATCCACATCCATGCTGGGGTAGTCGTTCATGCCTGCATAGATGGCTGACTGGGTATCCAGAACCACTTCACACCCGAGGCTGCGCACATAGCTGGCAATGCGTTGCAGCGCTGCGCTGGCCGTCGCGGAAGGGGCGCCTGCCGCAGGGGTGTGGTACTTGCCAATCAGGGCAATATGGCGAAACGTGGATGTCATCTGGGAAATTACATCATTAAAATGAAATCATGCTCGACGAACGTGCCAAGTTATTGCTCAAAGCGCTGATCGAACGTTATATCGCTGACGGTCAACCAGTCGGCTCGCGCACTCTTTCACGTGCATCCGGGCTTGAATTGTCGCCTGCCACCATACGCAATGTAATGGCCGACCTGGAAGAAATGGGGCTGATCATCAGCCCTCATACTTCGGCGGGCCGAGTGCCCACAGCCAGAGGCTATCGCCTGTTTGTGGACACCATGCTCACCGCTGACCGGGCTGATCTCGTAACGCCTGATCTGGTGCCGGAACAGCCGCAGAAGGTCATTGCCAATGCGGCCAATTTGCTTTCCAACCTCTCCCAGTTTGTGGGTGTGGTCATGGTGCCGCGCCGCAGCTCCGTCTTCAAGCATATCGAGTTTGTACGCCTGTCGGAGCGACGCTTTCTGGTCATCATCGTCTCTCCCGAGGGCGATGTACAGAACCGTGTGATCTTCACCGATGTGGATTACGACGCCTCGCAACTTGTGGAGGCCTCCAACTTTCTCAACCGCCATTACGCGGGCTTGACGATGGAAGAGGTGCGCGCCCGCATCAAAACCGAGGTGGAGCAACTGCGTGGAGAGGTGGCTGACCTCATGCAGGCCGCCGTGAATGTCGGCGCAGAAGTCATGAGTCGCAACGGGCAGGAAGACGTCGTGATTGCAGGAGAGCGCAACCTGCTGTCAGTCAGCGATTTCTCCAGCGATATGGGCAATCTGCGCCGCGCTTTTGACCTGTTCGAGCAGAAAACCCAGATTTTGCGTCTGCTGGACTTCTCCAATCAGGCTGATGGTGTGCGTATCTATATCGGCGGCGAAAGCCAAACCGTGCCCTTTGAAGACCTGTCCGTGGTCAGTGCACCTTATGAGCTCGATGGCAAGGTCGTGGGCACTCTGGGCGTCATCGGACCCACTCGCATGCATTACGACAAGATGATCCAGATTGTCGATATCACATCCAAACTCGTGAGCAATGCTCTGAGCCACAAGCGTTAGGCTCTACAATGGCAGAGTTTTTCTGGTGGCAGCCACGGCTGTTGTCAGTGTTGGGGCGTTAGCTCAGTTGGTTAGAGCAGAGGACTCATAAGAGTATGTTTTAACCAACAATCTAAAGATTTAACTTATATAAATCAATGAGTTGGGTCTCGAGTTGCTGTGGAAAATGAATTCATTTTTCCACTATTTTTCCAGACCTTAAGCGGTTGGGTTCTGGAAAAATCCGCAAGGCAATCTCGCCATCAATTACGAAAATTTTTGACCCTCTGTTCTGTGGTATCTTCAGAGGCTGCACCCTCTTTTCGGGGAGAGGTGCTGTTGGGGGCTTAGCTCATGCTTGGTTAGAGCAGCGGACTTAAGCCGTGCAGTAAGTCTTTGATTTCAAAGATTAAAATGCACAAAAATGGGTTGCATTCGGGTAAGTTTGCTCTGCCTGGGTGTAGAACTGCTCAAATTCGGGGAACCCTCTGCGCTGAAAAGCGCGTGGCAATCCCGAGCGAAGCCCGAGAAATCGGGAACGTGTAGAGACTGGATGGGCAGGCCGTAAAGGCAAGGGACAGTCCAGACCACGAACCTCTCTATATAGAGGGGGCGGCGAAAGCCGAAGTGGTAAGCATAATCCGTTGGTGCCCGGTTCGACTCCGGGAGCCCCTACCAGACTGAGACGAAGGCGATACCTGTTCACGCGGGTGTCGCCTTTTTCGCGTCTGTGCGTTGTATTTTTGAGGATGGCGTGTGAGTGAGGCGAAAGCCGGGCAGCTTTTGTGTGGTGCATAAGAAGCCCGCCAGGGCTTCAGCCTTCAAAGTCCTGCTTGAGCTTCTCCAGGAAGGACTGGCCTGTCTTGGAGCGCAGGAAGCGAATCAAGCTCGAGCGGTTAACCGCGGGAACTGAATAGTCGCGCGTGGCGTTCTTGCCCTTGCCCTTGCACTTGGCGGTCACGACGATGCGGCCGTGAGGCTGGAACCGGTCGAAGTAGAGCGTAAAGTTGCCGGTGCCGAGCAGGGCTACCAGGGTGTTCTGCTCCTCCCTGCGCTGGTTACGGTTGTGTCGGAAGTCCGAGATGAGTAGGTGCAGGTCGTGGCGCAGTGACATTGCTCAATCGATACGAAGTTGATGATGCTTCGTATATAGAGCTGCTCTTATATAGGGTACCCATGCACCAAGTCAGAGCTGCAGGGGAGCCGCAACCGCTGGGCTCAGCTGAACTTTGAGGAGCCTAAAAAGCGTAGACCCCGGAGGCGGAGCCATCGGGGTCTGTGCGGTGTTCGAATTGTTCAGAGCGTAGCCTGTCTCGTCTAGCTGCCGCCGGAGCGGCAGTTGGGCGAGGCGGGCGGCCCTTGGGGCGGGCTACCCTCGGGAGCCGAGCCAGATTCCCCAGGCGATGAAAAGCAAGAGCGGCACGAGCCCCAGCAAGAACTGCCACCAAGTCCCACCCGCAAAGGCGCCCGGGAAGTCGGTCAGGAGCATCATCGTTATCACCGTCATGCTTGAAAGATAACACACCGCCTCGGCGGTGTGTTAGTCACTTACTTGGTGTCAGCCGGGCAGGCCCGCTCGGTACTTCTGCATCGCAATGCCTGTGGCTGCTTCGAACGCTTCCTTCGCGGTTTTGTGGCGGAACTTCAAGTCTGTGCTCGCGGAGTAGCCAGCGGTGTACTGGAAGAAGCCGTTCTGGTCTTTGCCAATTCGCGAGTCACTGCCTCCGGCTTCCAGCGCGGCATTGACCGTGGCCACCGTGCAGCGCGTCGGGGTCTTGAACTTGCTGACTTTCAGCAGCGCAAGCTCTTTCTGCATCTCAGCGATGCGCTTCTTCAAAAAGTCGATTCGGTTAATTTTGGTTGTCTTCATCTTTAGTCTCCATCGTGGTATTGGAATGTCAGGGAGCAGCTGGGTGCTAGCGTCATCAGCACTCCTGTCTCGAATGCCGCAACTCGCTCGGGGCGGACTGTGCCAACGACAACAAAGCGGAGGTGCTTAACGCCGGCTGCGTTTGCCTTCAGGCCGCAGAGCTTGCCCATCTCGAAGGTAACCTCCGCGGTAAGCTCGTCTACCCTGTCGCCCCAGAGGACTAGGGGCCCCCGGGTGGCTTCTTCCCACTTATCGCGCCAGCCTATTTTCCCGATACGCCAGCCGGGCCCGGAGTTTTGGTGTGCCATCGTTGTCTCCAGTGAAAAATGAGTTGCTGATACTTCGTATAGCGACGTGTTTTAAATGGGGGCATGCGACACAATGCGGGAATGGACCCGAATGACTACCCAGCAAAATCACTCGTAGTACAAGCTCGCCTAAACAAGTTGGGGCTAACCCCGGCACGACTTCAGCTGATAGGGGCCTTTGTTGTCGCTTACGGACTCTTTGAGACCGGGCTCGAGCGCGCACTTTGGGCGTTGACAGAAACGAGCGTTAAGGGAATTCGTCCATTCACTGAGCAGATGTCCCAGGAGAAGCAATTCGCTCGGCTGGGGGAAGGGAGTCCTAAGCTGAGCCCTGAGTGCAATGCTGTACTTAAGGTAGCGGCACAGGTGGCGGTGGACCTATCCGAGTATCGCAATAGTCTTTTCCACGGATGCCTGATGACATTTGGGCAGGACGGTTCGCCTTCCTTCATGAAGAATCCGGGGTGGAGCGGAGAGCAGCGTAAGAAGCGAATAGGCGATGCGTTCTTGGAGGAGCCAATTCAAGACCTAGTTCTGCTTGCTGCCTGGACTTTGGCACGCGCGGTGCAATTGGCAGCTAAAGCTATGGCTGAGCCCGAGTATCAGCCTATGCTGGCGGAACTTAGTGCGGACGTTGCAAGGGCTCGGAGCTATGCAAGCGAAGCTCGTCACTTAGGCGCGCTAATGAACGACGAGCGCTATTAAGGCACAAAGCCCCCGGAGGGGCTGTGCTCTAGTCAACGGGATTGGAGACAAATCAGCTTCGGCGGTAGCCCTTTTCAGGCAAATCGGCGTAGGCCAGGATTGCGTCAATGAAGCCGAACCACTCTTGTTGATTGTCGAAGTCGATGCGGATTACACGGTGCAGGTCGTTGCCGATTTCGACGTGGAACCCTTCTTCGTAGGGCTCTACCGGGGCAACCAGAGTCCACTCAACGTCCACGTAGGGGGTCCATTGTGAGTACAAAGGGTCGCCACTCGATAGGCTCGGGCGGTGGAGCGTGAGGCGGTCACGGAAAAACTTCGAGTTAATCAAGCCGTGCTCCATGAGCGCATCCATCTCGCTGAGAGCTGGCGAAGGACGCTCGGAACAGCCGTCCTCCAGGCTCTGATGGGCCATTCGGCACAGCTCAAGAGCGCCGGCCAGCATCTCGTTGGTGTGAGAGCCAACGGCGAAACCAAAGACGTGCTCCCACAGGAAATCCTTCCGGTAGACGACAAACATGTCGCTGCTGTGGAAAATCTGCAGGAACGCATCCCTGGCTGCCTTGCGAACGGCTCGCGATTCCTCGGACTTAAGGTTTGGGCACTTGTGGTTTACCCAGAAGGAGCGAGGGTTCTCGCGAAGCTCGTCCTGAGGCGGGACGGAGGAGGGGCGCTGGAAGGGGTAGTATAGGAGTTGCATGTTCTCTCTCAGGAGAAGTTGTACATACCTCGTATAGCAACCGGTTTTATACGCACTGGGTTGTGTGCAAATAAAAAGCCTCCGCGAGGGAGGCTGGGGTTAGGTGGGCTGCGCATTCCGCCGAGCACGGGCCTCTTCCCTCATTCGCGCAACTCGCCTCGGAAGGTCCCACAACTCGGTCCCCGCAGGAGGAGTCATTTCGTGGTTGGCCGCGAAGGCGAGGACAGCGTCAACGAACCCAAGCCAGGCATCACCTGAGGCATGGTCAGGCCAGCGCCTCCCGTCGATGAAGGGGTAATTCGTGTAGGTCTCCGCGATAAGCCCAGACGTGACGAGATGGCGGTACTCAGGGACTAGCCGCATCACTTGAGCGTTAACACGGCGGTCCTCGAGGGAGACGCGCCCGGCCATGGTCTCCAAGATGTCCCAGCACAGATAAATGTCGAAGCGGTCACTTGCCTTTACGCTGTCGAAGTTCCTCGTGTAGTTATCGACGCTCCAGAGGAGGCTCGAGTCGTCTTGCAGGGCGCGCGCGAACCAGCCGAAGCGAACCGGCGACACTCTAAACACGTAACGGAGGAGAAAGCGTGCTGCAGTTAGCCGGTGGGGGCCTTTTCGGGCTTGAGCAAAGTACTGCTCAAGGTGAGGCAGCCAGCTGTCTGCGGTACTAGCGCGGAGGCCTGAGTCGATAGTCATAGTGTCTCCTCTCACTCGGCATGCGCCGCGTTGTTGGCATCAGCCCAAGCGCGCATTTCAGCGTCGTACTTGCGGGCTTCCTTGATTGCTTCGATGGTCACGGTCTCGGACCAAGTCAGCCCAGGGCGGGGCCCAGACAGGGTCCTGCTGACGTCCCTGAAGATGCGGTTGAGGATGAAGGTGGCATCGCACAGCTTCATCATTTCGACGTAGGTCTCAGCCGGGACAGAGATAGTTGTCTTTGCCCCTTTGTTGCCGTGTCGGCCGGGGCGCAAGCCGCGAGTGGCGGCAGGCTTGAACACGTAGACAGCGTGCTTGTTCTTGTTTGCCATGGAGACTCTCCAAGTTAGTGGGTATGTCTCGTATAGCAACCAGTTTTATATCGGTACGCCCGAGCCAAGGCGAGGGGGCTCCCCCTCGACCTTGGTGCATAAACGGCGCCGTTGCTAGGATTTCGCTGTTTCCACCGTTGTCACCCGGAAAACAGTCCAGACAACGGTGGTTTCAGGCCCTGCTTGCTATACCTTCGCTATAACGCTGCGATACGACTCGATGAACTTTGCGTGCAGCTCGGATTGGACGGCCGGGGTTCCGCGGGTGTAGGCACCAGGGCGCCATGTGCGGAGGTAGAGCTGCCAGGATGACTCTGCGTCACCGAGGGAGGGTAAGGCGCGGGGGTCTGTGTAGAGCAGCAGGCGGGCTAGGCCGGCAGCCAGGACATCGTTGCGCTCGATTGCCGACCAGATGGCCATGTCGGTGGGCTGGACGTTGTGAAGCGCGTAGAGCCCCGCTGCGAGCTTTGCGGAGGCTGGGTGTAGGCGTACCCCTCGGACCATCCCGCCACCGACTTCAGCCTGCCAAAAACTCGTTGCCGGGCCTGTCGGGCGCGGAGGGTTGCCGACCAGTTGGCGGCGGTGGAGGAAGAGGGACTCTTGCAGGCCTATCGTGAGGATGATGGCCCGGGCGGAGCGAGAGTCAAGATTTGAGGGGAGCTGAGCCAGAGCTGCGGAGACGGCAGCGCGGCCGACGGCAAGGGCGGGGGACATTCGAGATGCTCATGAGTAGTTTGAACATCTCGTGTAGGGAATGAACTTGCGCTTCGCGTATGCACCAAGTCAGAGCTGTCGGGGAGCTGCTAATGCTTGTCGGTGTCTTTCCCGTTGCCGAAGAATCTCGGGAATAGAAGCGGTGCAAGAGCTGACACGACAGTCACAAGCAGAAGGATTTCAATGACAGTAGTACTCATGCCCGGAATGTTAGCTCCCCCAACAGCACTTCTTTGGTGAATACGACGCGTAGCGTCAAATTCTCGTCTGCTGCGTAAGTATTCCCCTTGGTAACGAAGCAACTCTAGTCACTCCTTTCTCGGTTTTGTTCGTTTTCAGCTTTCCAGATTTTTCTATGATTTAAAAGATGATTTAGGCGGCTGAAAGTCCTAGTGCCGCAACGACTTTTAGCCGATGCGGTGTGTAATTTCGCCGGAACTGGTGTGTGATTTCGCCAAAGTCTGCCTAATTTTTAAGCAAATTTCGCCTCTTGACCCCGCCTCAACCCCCTTCCGCCGCCCCGCCGGTGTGTAATTTCGCCAATTGCCTACCCAGCTTCCAGCGAAAGGGTTTGTCCGCAAGGTTTCGGCGCTACAGGTTTTGAGTTTTTCGAGGAACTTTTTGGAAACCGGTGAGCCGTATAAAAACACTTGCTATACGGAGTAAGAGCATCACAACGATGCCGACCACAACCACTTCCCGGAGACCACAATGAACATCGAATTCGCACCCACCCTCAGCGCAACATGGAACAACGAGCCCTTCATCTACTGCTCGGAGACCGGTGACTTGATGCACGGTGAAGAGCTGACAGCTCACAACTGCAAGAGCCTGGGGGCCGCAGAGGAGGCCGAACTGAAACAGGCCATCGCCGAGGACGACATCGCTGCTATCTATCGCATTTGGCGCGAAGCTCATGACTCGAACCTCTACGCCTACACGACATTTGACGACTGCTGAGCCACCACTCAACGCAAAGGGCCCTCAAGGGGCCCTTTCTTCATGCGCTGAACTTGAAGTACAGCACGTGCGCTCTGCTCGATAGCCCGCCGGCCTCAGTCCAGATTCGGATGCGGCCCATGCGCTCGCCGGCCGGAACCATCGTGGTGCTGATGGTGGTCAGCGCAGCACCTACCGTGGCCTTCACGACGTCGTTCTCTGCCCAGTTTCCGTTGTCAAGCTTCCAGCCGACACGCAAGCAGACTTGGGCCCCCGCAATCGGCATGTCAGTGCTGTCTAGGTAGTTCGTGATTGCGCGCAAGTTTCGGTTGCGGTTCTTCCAGCCGACGGATAGCGAGGACACGCGGGCGAATAGCTTGTCGGCTGTTGCTTCAGTGAATGCGGGGCTCACGCCGGCACCCATCGTTACCGCCCCGGGTGGCAGCGGCAGGGAGGCCCGAGCAGGGCTTTGGTTTGGTGCATACACGTAGGCCTTGTCGGTCCCCACGACCAGCTCACCGGCCGCCTCGGCACGCATCACCAGCCTCTCTGCTCCGGGGGCAGCATCGGTCTTCAGCGCTCGAGGGAACAGCACGTAGTCAGTGAGCACTACAGCGTATGCACCAACAACGATGGGCACCGGTGTAGTGTCGTAGACACCGCGGGCCTTCACTTGCATGCTCAACCGCTTAGCCGTCTTGTCGTACACGAAGCCGTTCGCAAACAGCAGCTCACCGCCGACCAACACCAATGCTTCAGCTGGCAACCCTCGCGCCGCGGCAAGCGCGGCGCTGTTGTCTTCAAGAATCAAAGATGCACCGGAGGTGCCGGCGCCCGCCAGGGCGCTGCTGAACGTGCCGGCCAGGGCAGGCATCGCAGTGGACTCTCCGAAGGTCGGAGGGTAGCCTGCAGTCCACGCGGCCGCAGGCTGAGCGGCCACGCGGTAGGGCTTCGGGTCTGCGCCGGGCAGGGCGTAGAACAGGGGCATGTCCGCCTCTTCACCGGTCAAAGCGTAAGGGGCGAGCATCAGTCCACCTGCGGACACCCCCGCAGAAGGCTCAGATGGCCCCACAACGGGCGGCAGCGGAGTAACCGACCCAGCACCAAAGCCCGGGCGGAAAACGTCTTCTAGGGCCTCTACGCGCACTGTCTGTGCATCGGCGAGGGAACCGTAGCGAGCACTGGTCACCCGCAGGCGCAGCGTCTGCTTCAGTGGCGAGTGGTTCAGCTCGATGAGCTGGCCAACCTGCATGACTGTGCCGGGCTCAACGATTGCCTCGAACGAAACCTGCGCCAGTGGTGCGCAGCGGGAACGCAGCTCACGGCTGGCCAGCTTCAGTGCCAGCGCCGCACGTGTCACGCCCAGCACCTCCACGGTCTCGGTAATCGTCGTGCCCGCAGTCTTCACCCCTGCAGGGTTCTTTGCCTCGGCCACGCGCTCAGCCCAGCTGTTCTCGCGGTCTGCAAACGCCAGCTGAATCACGTTGGGCAGTTCCTCTGGAACTTTGCGCTCAAACGAAGAGAGGCGAATGACGTTGCTGTCGCCGAAGGTCATGGTCGGGACGGCTGTCTCGCGCATCAGCTGCAGGGAGACGCGACGGGTGACTGGGTCAATGAGCGGCAGGGCCTGCGCAACGGAGCAGATGCTGCGCAGGATTTCGTCGAGCTGCTGAGAGGACTCCCATGACGCCGACATGCCGATGCCTTCCGCGTGCAGCACTTCGGCCGCGCGCAGGAATGATTCGGTGTCGATGTTCCACGGGTTGAGGCAGGGGCCCAGGCCGGGGATTCGGGACGTCAGCAGCTCCAGCAGCACCAAAGCCGGGTTGGCGTCCTCCTCGATGTTCTGCACCACGTTCAGCCAGTTGTTGAGCGCCAGGCGCACTTGTGCATCGTGCAGGGAGCCGTTCACTGGCCACGTGAGGCGCATTGCGTTCGGCAGCGCATCAGCCAGGTCGGGGAAGCGCTGCACTGTCAGGGTCAGCGGCTGGATGGAAGGGGAGTTGCCCAAGAAGCCGTTGCCGAACTTCTTGAACTTCATGCCCAGCACCGTCTCCTCAGTGGCGCCCTCGCTCGGGCCCACCCACACGGCATGCAGGATGCCGGGGTACGCGGGCACAGCCTCCCCCACTTGCCCGACAACATAGGGGTTGGCCACGATGCTGCTGTGCGAATTGAAGAAGCGAAGGGTGCCGGCGATGCCGCGGTCCACCTTCTCCCCTTCCTCACGCTTGCGGTACGAGAAAGCCAGGTTGCTCACGCCGTTGGTGAGCTTGTGCTCACCGGTCCAAGCAATATCCTCCCCATACTTGACTTCAAGCACCTTGCTGCAAGGTGCACCTACGAGCGTCATCCAGAGGCCCAGGTGCTGCTCGTGGCCGACGGCGACAGACTTCGAGGAGAACAGGGAGACCTGCACATCCTCTTTGATGGCTTTGGCCAGCTGGTCACCTTCCCACACGACGTTGCCGGCCACCTGGAACACGCCCACGCCATACGGCAGGACGCGGTCTTCGGTAGCGGTAGGCACGCTAGCCGCCTCAGCCTTGGCTCCGGTCAGCTTGGTGCGACGGCCTTGAATCTCCCCGATGAGGATGTTGATAGCAAGGCTAATCAGGAATGAGGCAATCATCAGCTCACGACTTTCGGTTTTTTGATGCCCGTGGCGAAGACGTTCTCGATAGGGATGAGTGGGTATCCGCCGAACCGGGGGTAGTTGTTGAAGCGCGCTTTGCACGTCGAGGGGAGGCTGTCGCACCCAGCGAACAGGGTGACGCGCATGGGCTCCGAACGGCGCAGCAGGGACGCGGGCAAGGGCAGCAACAGCTCAAGGGTTGCTCCCTTATGTGTAGCGACGGAATGACGGTACCCACCGTTGACCGAGGAGAGTGGGTCAGGCATCTTGGCCCCCACATCGCCTCGGGGCAGGAAGGTGTCGTACCCCTGGCGTGGCTGGTCGTACCAACCCTCCACAATGACGAAGCCGTTGTCGAAGAAGCCATCAGCGCGGTTCGCCGCCGCAGGCACCGTGATGGTGGTTCCGCCGCCTGCGGCGGCGGTCAGCCAGCCGTCTTCGCGATACGCGAAGTACAGCCCATTGCCGGCCAGCACCGACGGCTTCACCCCGCACGTGCGCTCGTCGTACAAGCTGTGCCCGCAGTTCCGCGGGTGCTTGCGAGTGAGCCCTGGCCTGCGCAGGATTGAGAGCAAATGGCTTGCGGTCAACGTACAGCGGGTCTCAGAGAAGGAAGCGTGGATGGCTCGGCCGGTCCAGAGCGTCTTGATGCCGGAGGGGGTGAGCTGTGCCAAGGTCACGAATACTTTGTACCCCGCAGTGTCTTCTGCAAAGAGGCTCGCAACCTGGTGCATGAGCGGAAGCTCAACCGTCAGGTCACCAGCTTGAGCTTCAGAGTCGTAGCGCAGCTCGTTGTGTGTGATGGCCTCGGGGAGGAACACCCAACCCCCGGCCGGTGCAGTGGCGATGCCCGGCGGAATCAGCGTAGAGCTGAAGGGCTCCGCATCAAAGCGCTGAGGCTCTGTGGCATTGGTGTTCATATGCACCAGGCAACGGGCTCGGCCCGTCGCAGCCCACGAGGTAGGCGCGGAGGCGGTTGTCAGTACGTCGTCAAGCTGCAGAACGTCGAAACGGTACAGAAAAGTCATTAAAGCTCCACCACGGTCAGTTGGACGGTTGCGTGATTCGTGCGTAAATGGCTGATGGAAACCACATCGCTGCCTAAGCGCCAAAGCTTTGGCTCTAAGCCTCCCGGCGGAGTCCACAAAAAGCTCCCGCAGGCGCCCCGCAACGCGCAAACGAAAAGGCGAAACTCAGCAATCTGCGCGGCGGAGAACAGCGTCAGCTCTATCTGTTGACTCTTCTTTTCATAGCGCACGGTTTTCTCGCGAACGAAGCCAGCGTCGAAGCTGTCTACGTCGCTTACAGCCAAGTCTTTGAGAGCAACAGAAAAGTTGTGTTTTAGAAAAAGCGGCGCTGGGAGTGGATAGACTGGTTCCGAAACGGGGCTGAAAGCGGCCACCGGAGACACTGATTCAAGGGTTAACTGAATGCGATGGAATGTGTGCGTGATGCTTTCGAGAGCCGAGCTGGTTGCGCTGAGCTGCATGTCGAGGGCAGGCCATGCGGCGACGAACCCCGGAGACGGAGTTTTGCCTGCGGCATTGGTGTCGGCGATGGAGTAGGCCCCGGATTCCGAGAGCTTGGCGAACTTGGTGAATGGACGAACAACGCCCAGCGGCTGCGAGAAGTGCAGCGAGTCGCGAATTCCCGCAAGGTGGGGCATAGGCTTGCTGAACACCTCGAACTTGCGAACCAGAGCCAAAGCCGGCAAATCGGTGGGCTTGAGGTAGTAAGTCTCGGAGAGACTCAAACGGGGGTGAGCACGAGTGGCAACTCGTTGCTCGGAGCCGTCGCGAGCGATAGCGAGCGCAGTGCGGAATTCCAGCGTTTCAACGCGGGCGAAGGCGCCGTCAGGCTTGGTGAAGAAAGCAGTCACTGTTCACCTCCCATAGCGTTCACTTTTTCAGCTCGAGCAAGAGCAGCTCGTCGAATGGGGAAGATGAAGGGAAACAGCTGCCGGCCGAGGAGCACGGACTGCACGGCACTGTCGTAAGTTGCCGTGACTTTGTAGCTGTCGAGCAGCTCCTTGTCGCTGAAATTGCGCGAGAAGCGGAGGTTGAATTTGGCGTTAGGTGAAGTAGCTAGGTGCTCCGTTCGGACTAGCTCGAAGTGGGCTCTGATAGATTGAATCTCGGCCTCGGTCATCCGGTCGGAGTTGACGCGTAGAAAGACAGAGCGAAGCTCTGGGGGAGGCAGAATCTTTTTGAGTCGGGGCATGTTGGACGGTCGTAGTGCTATCCAACGTGTAGCGAACGCGGTTTAGTCGGGCACAAAAAAGGCCCCCCGGGGATACCGAGGGGCCAACCACTTCCTTCGAGAGAACGATGGGTTTCCCGTCCCATCACTAACGTATAGGGAGTGGTTTTATATTGCCTCAGCGCTGGCCGAGCCTGCCGCGGTTATCGTTGAACATTCGCACGAAGACTTGCTCGAAGCGAGGGTCCCTCGACAGAGCGTCGATGACGTGGCCTGTCTCGATGACAACCTGAGGCGAAACGCTGATGTTGTTCTGCATCGTGCCTCCGAAGCCACCACCACCGCCGAGCGCAGCAGAGGGGATTTGGCCGATAGGGCCACCCGTGGCGCGCATCGCAGGCAGGTTCCCGGTGCTGTTCAGGTAGTTCAACAGCGAGAAGTGCTTCTTCACGACCGCAGCGCGCATCATGAATTCGCCATTCGACGCCAGGATGGGGACTTGGTCCGAGGTGCCGGTGCCCGGCCCGCGAATCAAGCCGCCGTTGGCAAAGGCTCCGCCGAAGATGCTCATCAGCCCGCCGAGCCAGCCACCGCCGGCCTTTGCGCCACCTGCGTTAGCGAACAGCTGGTCAAAGCCTTGCTTTGCGAACTTGTCGGCGATTGCGCTGAGCAGGCTCGTGAACAGGTCCAGCAGGCCATCTGAGAAGCTCTTTGCTCCCGTCGCGATATCTTTGAATGCGCCGGCAAACGCGGACTTCAGCCCTACCACGGTGGTCTGCTGTAGTTCTCGGGTCTTGTGGTCTAGTTCGGTGACAGCTCCCGCTGCTTCCTGAGCCTGGGCTACCAGCTGCTTGTTGCCGGTAGCGTCAGCAGCCTTCTTCATCTCGTCTGTAGCAGCTTTCAGTGCTTCTGCAGATTCGACTCGCAGGTCACGCAGTTGCTTCTCACGGTCGAGCATTGAGATGGTAGCGTCAGCCGCTTGGCGCTCAATAGCAGCTTCAGCCAGCGCCAGCTTGGTGTGGACGGCATCTACCTTCGCGGCAGCCTCTTCAAAGCGTTGATTTGCTTCCTTCGCATCGAAGACGTTATTCACCAGCGATTGCAGCTCGGGAGAAACTTTGACCAGCTCATTCTTCAGAGCCTCAATGCGGCCCGCAGCCAGGTCTTCAGGCTTGCCTTGGAGTTGACGCAGCTGCTCATTCAAGCTCTTTGCCATCTCGGCAATCTGCTTGTCCAGCGCCAGCTTATCCAGCTCAGCCTTGATTTTCAGCACCTTCCCTTTGTTCGCAAGAGTGGCGAGTTGCGTGTCAATCTTGACGATTTCAGCGCGCAGGGCTTCAGCCTGGACGGGGTCGAGGGTCTTGGCCAGCTCGGCCTTGACCTTGGACTTTGCTGCGGCAGCGGTCTTTGTCTCGAACGCCAGGGCGTCGGCTTCCAGCTTTTGACGCTCAGCCAGCTCTTGACGCTTGTTCGTGATGCCCAGCTGGACACGCTTGTCCAGCTCCGCGCGTAGCAGGTCCTGCTCGTCGGCGAAGGCCTGACGAACAGCAGCGAGGCGGGCAGCGGCCAGGGCTTCAGCGGCCTTCTTTTCGGCTTCAAGGTCAGCGGCACTCAGGGCGACGGGCTTGGCGGAAAGGTTTGCAGGGGAGTCAACCTTCCCCGTCTTAGGGGTCTTCTGAGGAGCCTCATAGCGGTAGCCCTGCATCGAGCGGACCAGCCGCTTGGCCCGGCGCTCAGAGATGGCGTCGGCCGTGGCGAGCGTTGCAGTAAAGGCGAGTCCTTCCTTGAACGTCGCTTTCCCGTTCTCGCGCATCTTGCTGGAGGACTTTTCGAGACGCTCGGAGGCCTCGGCAAGCTTGTCCATGCCCAGACCCTTGCCCACCGTCTTACCCCAATCGCCGACAGCCATGCCAACCCCGCCGACCACGGCAGAAATACCGCCGGCAGCGGTCTTTCCCAGGTCAGAAATTGCAGCGAATACGCGCTCGACAGTCTCGAAGACGGCGAGCAGCAGCTGGCCGCCTTCTGTGGCGTCGTCAATGCCTGTGGCAACTTCAGACAGTGGCCGTAGCGTGCGCGCGATGCTGTCCGCTATGCCGTCGAACGAGGCACCGACGTCGGCCAAGTTCTCCTTGTTCCGGGCAAGCCAGTCCGAGATGCCTCCCAGCTTCTCGAGTACGAACGAGACGCCATTCTCGAAAGCCTTGGCCAGGACGTTGAACAGCCGCATAGCCCAGTCGTAAAGGGCGGCGTAACGAGGGGCAATATCGCCGTCCTTGTCAAACAGCTTTGAGAGCGTGTCCTGCAGGGTGCGCTTGACCGTCTCGTAGGCGCCTGCGGAGGCCTTCTCGAGTGCCTTTGACACGTTGTCGCTGAGAATGCCCTGAAGCTGGCTCATGCCCTTCTCAGCGTTCGCTGCCACGTCGAGCAGCGGAGTCAAGCGGGTGTTAAGCTCTTTGACCAGGGTGCCCTGCTTCTGCCAGGACTGCAGCACCTGCGGGGAGATGGCCAGAGCGTCACCCAGCTTGCTGCGATTCAGGCCTTGGCCAGACAGCAGCGCATTTACCTCACTCACCAAGTCGCTGCCGGCCACGCCCACGGCGGTGCTGGCCTTCGTAATGTCGGCCACGAGCTTCTGGGCAGCGTCCGCATCAATCCCCGCTGCAGCCCCCTTCGACAGCCCAACGTCGAGGGCCGCGGCGCGGTCCTTCATGGCGTAACCAGTCTGCGCGGTTTCCTTCCGGAATTCCTCCAGTCGCTGTTTTGCCTGTTCGGTAGCAGCCCGGAAGCGTTCCATCCCCTGCAGCGGAACCCCCGACGCGTCGTTCAACTCGTAGAGCGACGACACGGTCGCGCTTATCCCCGTCTGCAGGTCATCCAGCTCGGAGTTATGCCCAATGCCCTTCCTCAGGGCAGCTCCGATGCCAACGCCGATAGCCGCCACTGCGGCGGCAGCTGCGGCAGCGACGGCCAGCAGGGCGGTACGGAGCACAGCCAGGGTCTTCGCCAGGGCCGGGCCAAAGGTCTGGTTGAATTTCAGCTGCACTGCATTCAGCTTTGTGCGAAGTGCATCGAGTTGCGCGCCGGTGGAGGCCAAGCCGTTGGACTTGGTCTTGACGTCGCCTAGTGCTTGGAGCTTCTTGCGAAGCTCATCAGCGGCGGCCGAGGCCGCCTTTGTGTCGAAGTCGACACCGAATTTGACGGAGTTATCGCTCATCTAAATCTCAATGACGTTCGTGTTGTTGCTACCCTTTGTGTAGCTACCGTCAGTGGCTGCTGAGGAAGGTGCTGCAATGGCGACCAGTGAGTCCAAGTGCTCCTGGACGTGCTCGGTGCCGGAGATGGCGGAGATGGCTGCCAGGGTGTCGATGACCGCGGCAGCACGGCGAGCAGCGGTGTCCCGGGCGTGCTCTTCATAGAAGTAGACGAGCTGGGCCGGAGTCAGCGCCAACGCGTCATTGAGGGAGAAGACATTGGCTCGCACGAGGGAGCCAATGACGTCCTCAAGGGTGAGACTTAGGTTGGAATCAGTCGGGCCATCAGGTTGCCCAGCAACTTGGGAGTTTTTTTTTGCGCGGCAATGTTCAGGCTGACCAGCTTGGCTCCGATGGCCAGCATGTCTGGAAGAGAGATTGCAGTCACCCACTCGAGAGGCTTCCCTGTGGAGATGGCGATGAGGTTGAGAACGTCCGCCTCATGCGTAGCAACGGCGTCGACGATGACGGCCAGAATGTCCTTGCCTTCCCCCATATTTACGAGCTGGGCGCGAAGGAACCCTTGCATGCGGAGAATCTCTACGGCGGTCAGCGCTCGGACTGGCAGAACCTCACCGGATTCGAGGGTGACTGTGGTGGATTTGGGCAGGAGGTTGGACATCAGAAGAAGTCAGTAGTTGATTACTACTCCTATAGCGACATGATTTAAATGCGCCCACAGCTCTGACTTGGTGCATAAGAAAAAGGCCCCGAAGGGCCTTATTCACCAGCTGAAAGCTGGGCGGGAATTAGGAAACGCGCACAACGCGGCCGAACTTCCCGAGCATCTCATCAGAGCTGACAGCGTCAGAGGCGACCAGTGCACCGGTCACTGCCAGGGACGAGTGTTCGTTACCGGCGTTGATAGCGATGTTCTGAGCGGGGCTGGGCTTCCACTTGAACATCTGCAGGCGCATGCCGCCGCTGCCCGTTGCGTCGTACATCAGCTCCAGCTCGATGCCGGAGCTGGCCAAGATGCCCATTTCCACCGTTGCAGAGGTGGTGTAGGTGCCCTCGGTCTCGGCGACAGTCTTCAGCGCGGTGATGCGGCCGGAGGCCTTGTCCAGCGAGTAGTCCTCGCCTTCAACCAGGCTGCCGAGCGTGAGCTTGGTCACGTTGGCGAACTGCAGGAAGAACGTCTGGCCGACAGCCAGCGAAGGCACGGTCACGGGCTCGTCAGTCTTCGCAGCAATCTCACGAATGGCGGACTGCAGCGCGATTGCGAGGTTCGAGTCGCTCAGGGACTGCAGTGTCACGCTGAACGTAGCAGTCTTTGCAGTCTGCTGCTCATCAAGCACAGAGCCGTCGTCGCCGGAAATCAGCGTAGCCTTCTCCACGCCCAGCTCAAGGGAAGCGTCCTTGGTCGGGCCGAATGGCGTCCAGGCGCCGCCCTCGCCGAAAATGCGGAAGTACAAAGGACCACGCACCAGGGCGTAGCGGTTCTTGAAGTTTTCAACTTTGGTAGTCGTAGTCATTGCGTACAAAGAAAAAAGGTTGTTATGACTACATGTGTAGCTATCGTTTTAGCGAGTTGGCGATAGCTGAAGGCGAAAAGAAAAAACCCGCCGGGAGGGGCGGGTGGGGCGGCTTGTTCGTGCACCAGAGTAGTCTGCTATCGTTTTTCAGCCGGCGTTGCGTTTTGCGACAATGCTCCAAATTCTGACTTTGAAGGGTAGATACGTGTCACAGGAAGAGCATCAACCAGCAGCCACCCAAAATTCGCTTCAGGCTCTGATTGATAAGGGTTTTGAAGTGCTGTATGTGTCGCATGCAGCGGCTATTTTGGCGGGGGACTTTCCAGATGCTAGCTCAGAGATAGCAAACGTGCTGAATGAGATGGACCTGCCCATTACTGAAATTATTGGTTCGGGCGGTGGTGAATCAAAATTCACTCAGAGGCTGCGAAAGGCACTGGCTGCCCTCGACTGGAAGAAGCACAACTTCGTTATCGGAAAGACGATTGACGGCATTCCTAGGGAATCAACGTCTCATGAGGTTGACCACGTTAAGCGATATCCCTCGGGTGTCATAGCCTGCGAAATTGAGTGGAATAACAAAGACCCATTTTTCGACAGAGACCTTGAAAACTTCAAGCGGTTGCATGCAGAAGGCGCGATATCAGTGGGAGTCTTGATTACGCGGGGCTCTAGCTTGCAAGATTCATTGTCGAGACTGGTTTCTCGATTTGCGGAGGAACGAGGTATCGTGGACTCTGACTCACTCGCCGCGGCGGGAGTAACTCCTACTCCGCGCCAGAGGGCCAACATTGAGCGAAGAGTCACACGAACACGAGACCCTGTACCCTTTGCTGACGCATGGGTTGATAATTTTGTGTCGAATAAATACGGCGCGGCAACAACCCACTGGGCTAAGTTAATCCACCGCGTGGAGCGAGGGGTGGGCAACCCCTGTCCTCTTTTGCTTATCGGACTGCCCGCATCAATCGTTAGGTTCGATGCAGCAAAGGTCGACGAAATCAGTGAGGCAGACGTATCGGACGACGGAAATTCCTCCGATACGCAATAAACCTATCTGCCGACCGTCTCGAGCGTATCCACCAGATGAGTGCGTGAGTGGTTCGAGTAGGTAGACCACGTGGGCACGTAGCTCTCATCTGCTTGATTGCCCCAAATATCCCACCCAGGACGCTCTCCCCGGGCAAACATCTCTAAATAGGGTCCCGGGCTGCATGACTGAATAAGGTCGTACTGCTCGTCGGGTTTGCGTGAGTGCTCGCGCTTTCTGGTGCCAATGTAGTTAACCTGCGTGCGGCCGGGGTCCAGTGTTCGAGCATTTTTTCCGCGTACGCCGAACAGAATAAGTTCTGTGACGTTGCGGAAATAGAATCCAACACCGCGGCCGTCACTGCCTCCGTCCTTGCGAAGCTTGTGCCAAACGAGATTGCTCTTGTATTTAAAGCCCCATGCGGCCATGACTGCGAGGCCCTCGGGGAGCAGGGCGTTTGGCACCCACAGATAAAGGTGCGCTGTGTCCTCAGCAGCGGACTCGACAGGTAGCGCCTTAATGTCGTCTAGCGTCATCGTGCCATAGCGATTTAAGCGATGGTGCTCTGGAGCAACTTTTCCGGTTCGATTCTGAAATTGCCAAGGTGGGTCGGCGAGGATGGTCTTGAACTTTCGGCCATCCACAAATTTCTTAAAGTCTGCAACTGCCAAGTCGCCGACGGAGTTATCTTGCTGCGTCATCTTTTCCTCAAAACGTTCTGCCGCGACCTGCAAACTCTTTTTCAAGAGCGGAAATTATTAGTGATTGCACCGTGCAACGTTCATCGATGGACAGTTGTTGTAAGCGTGCCCACCTGCTGCGGGGTAACCGAAAGCTGGTTTGAATCACTTCCTCGACAGAAGCAGGTCGGGCAGTCGGCCCGTCTGGGGGGCGAGGTGTCTTCCTTGGTTTCGTGCCATCAATAGTCATACGTTGTGCGTGATGAGTAGTCCTACTTCAGTCTGATGGTAGGTTGGTAGCACTTTACCATGCATTTTTGGTAACTTGGGGGCGCGCTACCAAAAAATTAGGGCTCCTGTCTAGCTCAGTTCTTGCACGCGCGTGGTCTTGAAAGTGAGCGTGTAGTAACGTGCGTTGTCTTCAAAGTCGCTCTCGCACGAGACGTAGCGGAGACGCTGGAAGTAATGCAGGGCGCGGATTGCGGCGAAGATGGCTTGGCCGTCTTCTTTGCCGGAGGTAGAGGCGCCACGGCACATGACCACGACGTCGTAAGTCTGGGAGGCCTCGAAAGCCTCGTCGCCAATCTCTTCAGTGACTTGCTCACCGCCAAAGCAAACGACGGCCGTGGTGCCGGCCGGTGCGCCGCGATGGGTAGCAGCTTGCTCGGAAGTGATGGCGCGGATTGCGGGTACTTCGGCAGCCAGGCGGTTAGCGATGACTTCGCAGAAGTCGAAATAGTCAGGTGTCATTTGCGGTTCAGGGCAGCTTTGCGGAGTTGATAGCGCACGGCGTTGAGTAAGTACTGCTCGTCGGCAGGTGCCAGCGCGCGATGGTTATTCCGTGTAGAGAACGCAAAGGAACGACGAGGAGTCTTCCGCCCACCCAATTCGTGGTGAATGCCGTAGGCTGCGCCAAACTTGAGCCAGAGGCCCTTCTTGGTAGCCCGGAACTGGGTGCCGTCGCGGAGTGCCCGGGTAGACAGCATCAGCTTCTGGCCGGGCTTTGCAGCAAGGCGAGTAGACCGGGCCCAAGGCTTCCAGCGTTGGCCATCGGGGTCACGCTTGAATGCGAACCGGTACCAAATGCGGCGCGTCAGCTCATGAGCAGCGTTGTCCAGTGGCTCGCTCAAGTCGTCGAACTGAGCGCGCAGACGGTCGATAGCGCGCACAGTGGCGCGCGTGTCGGGCTTGAGCTTGAGCATTCCCGCGGGCATTAGCGAGACCTGTCAGAAAGAATTCGGGGAGCGCTGCTGAACGCGAAGCGAAAACCGGACCTGCAGGGGCCAGGGCCTTCGCAAACGGCAGGCTCGGTATGCAGCAGCACCTTACCGGCCGCTACGTTTTCGAGGAAACGGCGTGCTTCCTGGGCAGACGCGGTCAACGCCTCAGAAGGCGCTTGAACATTCAGCTGATGAGCGATGAGCTTTGCTGCAGCGGGACGGACCTGCGCAACCGCTTCGCTTGTGGGCGGCATTTGCACTTGCTTCGAGACATAGGCGTCTACTTCCGAGTGAATGCTATCGAGCACGGCTTCGAGAGAAGCGCCCTCTTTCAATGCTTCAGCCATGAAGTGCGGGCCGTACAGTGCTTCAAGCTGTTCCGGGGTCACGTACGGGGTTGGCATTCTTCTGCTCCTTGCCGCGCTTCGGCGCGCGTTGATTCACCAGAGAAGGTGCGGGGTCGGTGGAGGGGCTGTCTGCGAGCTGAGCCTTGCGGAGCTGCTTCAGCAACTTGATGGCTTGGGGTGAATTAATCATTGAAGGAAGGGGCCCCGAAGGGCCCCACTTTCTCGGGTTAGATGGTCACAATCTTGATGCCACGAGTGGTGTAGATGTTGCTCTCACCGTTGGCCTTCTGAGCCTGGTTCACCAAGTAGTCGGCGGCCAGGGCAGGGGCGGTACCGGCCTCGACCACGAGGTAGGGGTACTTACGCAGCATGCGCTCGCCGGCAGGGTTGCGGAAGCTGTAAGCCAGGTCCAGAGCTTCTTGGTAGTTCTCGGGAGTCAGAGGCTTGTTGGAGCGAACGTGCGTGTAGCACAGGCCGGGGCAGTATGCCTTGCGAGCGCGGATACCTGCGGTCAGCACGTCGTAGAAGAAGGCGCGTTCGCTGTCACCGGCGAGGTGCTGAGCCGTGAATTCTTCTTGCGTGATGGCCAGGATGGCGCGGTCAGCCATGACGTACCAGTACGCACCGCCTTGGCCCTCGGGAGCAACGATGTCGTTCACGATAGTTTGGGCGACCACGGGCTTACCGTCTTCGTCCTTCACGACGTTGCCGCTGTTGTCGGTCTGCAGGAACGTGTGGGTGCCAAACATGGGGGAGCCGGTGAAGGGGCTTTCCTTGTTCAGGCGCAGAACGTCCAGGATTTCTTCCTGCTCGGTAGTTTGAGCGGCCTCGAACAGCTGCTTGCCCAGCACTTGGCCGTTTTCGAAGGCGGAGTGGTCTTCGACATCCGTCAGCGGGATATCGTAGGTGTCTTCGAACAGGTCGATGGGGATGGAGAGGCCCATGGCCTTCAGGCGCTTGATGAAGCGCTCGCCAATCCACAGGCGACCACGGCTGCCCGGAGGGATGAGCATCGCTGCGCGATACACGCCACCGGTGGCCTTATCGTGAAACACGATACCGCCCAGTTCGTTCAGGAAACCGGCCTTCAGGCCAGCGAGGAATGCGAGGGTGCTTCCGCCTGCGATTGCGTTCAGGCCTTCTTTTGTCAATGCCATTTCGGTACTTTCTATTGCGTAGGGTGGGGGGGTTACAGGACGCGGCCGGAGCGGGCCATGTCTGAGGCAGCCTTGGCGAACACGTCGTACGAGTAGCCCAGTGCGTCGGCACGCTTCATCTGGTCAGCGGTAAGGCCGAAGGTGGCCTTGCCGGAGGCAGCAGCAGAAGCGGCGGCCGGAGTTGCGGGGGTCACTTGCTTGGACAGGTTCGCGCTGAAAGCGGCGCTCTTGCCCTTGACGGCCTGCACGTCGGTTGCCAGCGCATCGACCTTCTCGGTCAGTGCGGTGAGGGCCGTCATGGCAGCGGCAACGGCCTCGGCGGTGGAGTCCGTAGCGGCAGGAGCTGCTTCAGCAGCAGCGGCGGCAGCCGTCACAAGCGCCTGCACGGCGGCTGCGACATCAGCTTCGGTGGAGCCTTCAGCGAGGCCCAAAATTGCGATGAGTTGTTCCATTCCGGTAGAGGAAAAAGAGTTGCGATGCGATGTATAGGCATCGTTTCCAGCTACTGAAGAGGGAGCAGGCATGCGCGTAAATGCGACCGGCATCTCGGTGGCAGGGTTGTTAGTGAGAGCGTTCGACTTCACCGACGTGATGCGAAACGAGGACTCAGAAGTGACGCCCCCAAGGGACACAGCGCTCGTGTATCCAAAGTGCTTGTTGGCCAGCGCCTCCAAACCCAGCTCATTCAGCTCGAACAGGCCGTACAGAACGCCAGGCTCCAACCCCAAATCTGGTGCATGGTCTGCGGTGACCAGCGCGTAGGCCCAGCCGCGAGAGCGCGTGTCGGCCGCACCGGTCTCAGTTGCATGCTCCACGTCCAGCGGCAAAGGACGCGCGGGGTCAAAGTTGCCGATGACTTCAGCAGCGTCGTATGTGTATTCGATGCCGTGGCGGGCGTCATCAGAGAACGTGCGGAACGGCGAGGCCGGCAGCACAGGGATAGCGTGAACGGTCACTTCAGTGCCGTCGGGCTTTGGAATCGTCGTTGTTGGCGTCTTCACGGGAGAAGCTGCAAACGACGTCTTTGCTTCAGACTTGATAGCGGGCATTGCACGTACGTAATGGTTGATATGCACGTGTAGCTAACGAAAAAGCCCTCCGAAGAGGGCTCCCTTATTCACCAGTGTTGTGGCCGGGTGGCGGGGCGGGTTACGCCTCGGGGTCAGGTGCTGCAGCGGCAGAGGCTTGAATCTCTGCAATCAAAGCAAGAGCGGCAGCTTCTGCTTCGTCGGGCTCCATCGGGCGAAAGCCGGGGCCTTCAAGGGAGAAGGGCTGGCGGATACGGATGCGGCCGTCGTCGCTTTCGATGATGAATCCACCGGGGATGAGGGTGTAGTTCAGTTCCATGAGAGGCTCCTTCAGAGTTTGCGGGCGTAGAAGATGGAAGACTGCGGAAGCTCTGCGTCAAGGTCGGAAAGTGAGAGCAGGCCAGCAGCTGCTGCTGAGCCTGACTGCAAAAACAGCCTCACGAACAGGTTGTTGCCAAGAACCTTGCCAACGTCGCAGCTGAAAGAGGGCAGTATCTGGTGGCCAAGAGTCTCCAGGCCGGCAATCTGCAGCGGGCGCAGCACAGGGCCCGCCTCCGTCAGGGATAGCAGGGCTGCAGGAGAGCCGTAAGCAGCGCTGCTGATGCTCAAGAAAGCCAGCTCGTCGCTAAGCGTGACGACAGGGCAAGCGGAGGTGAGTCCCGGCACGTCGTGCTCGGTAAGCACCATGGTCCGTAGGTCGATGGTGCACAAGCGGTAAGAGCCAGTAGCGCCAGCAGCACGTCCGAAGCCGACAAACGTATCGCCCAGGATGGTCACAGCGTACGAGTAAAACTCGTGAGTAAGCTCGGGCAGCTCAGTCACGGTGCGAGTACCTAGGTCAAAGACGCAGGTTCGATTCCCGGTCCCGCCTACTGCGCGCACGACCAGGAGGCGGTTGCGGCGTCTGTCGTAAAGAGGAATAGTCGAGTAGCCGGGGTTACCCAGCACTGAGCCGAGACGGGACCAAGTCTCACTTTCCGGCTCGTAGAACCAAACCGCAGTTCCTTGCACGAGATAAAGCCCGTCGTCACCTGCGGCCCCGTACGGGTAAGTGGTGGCCATTCCGTTTTTCGGGCAGACGGCGCCTTCCCCCGTCAAGATGTTGTGGCGGCGCAAGGCATTGGTGGTGAACATGTAGACATGCTCGTCGCTTAGCGGGTCGCGTAGCCATCCGACATTAGTCGCGCCAGGGCTGGAAATAGAGCTATCTCCCTTCGTGAACGGCAGGAGCATCAAGCGGGCACCGAGCGTGCCGTGGATTGCGGGGTCGACGCGGACTTCGCGCATGCGTTTCCAACCGCGAGGCGTATCCGGGCGCGCGAACAGCTCAATGGTGCCTGGGATGACGGGCGTAGCGCCGGCAGAGACGAGGCTCATTGCAGCACCTCCACGATGACAGTACCGGGCCCAGAGGCGGTAACCCGAATTGCGGACAGCTTTGTGCGAATTTCTTCAATCGCTTGCGAGCCTGCAGTCACTACTCCGGCGTCGCCGATGGCGGCAGGGATGAAGACGGGGTCGAGGGAGGCGTGCGACAGGCTCACTTCAACCATGGCTGTAGTGTTTGCGTCACACGAGACGGAAAACGTCGAATTCGGGAGAAGATTCGACGCTAGAAAAGGCTTGTCAGCTGTGACAGAGCCGCGTGTATGCGTGCCCAGCGTAGACACGTTTGTGATTGTTTTCGTCATCGGAATCCAATGGAGTTGTTGGAGGAGATGACTTGTGTAGAGAGCGAAAGTGAGTATCAACCCCCGAAGTGGAGGACGGACATATGAAGTGGATTACGGGACTCGTCGGCGATTTATTCTCCGGAAGAGACAGCCTGCACGAGGCGCTGGAGGAGCGAGACTTTCTGAGTGCGCAAGTTGACGCGATGGAGGCGGGAAAGCCCATGGTCAACATCGACGGCTCACCGATGATGGGTGACGTCGACATTCACGGGAACCCCTTCGGCGTCACCAGTCCTGACTCGTTCGGTGGTGGATTGAGCGGCGGCGTCGATGATTCGTGGAGCAGCGGTGGCGGCTTCAACGACGACTCGTTCGGTGGCGGGATGGGCGGCGGCTTCTAACGCTGGAGGCGCTTCGCGTATGCACCAGGGCAGAGCTGCCGGGGAACCGCCTTTTAAAATTCATGAAGAGGTTCACATACAAGAAGTCTCAGCTCAGCGCAGCACTTGCTTGGTGAATACGACGCGCAGCGTCTATTTGCATCCTCTGCGGGGAATCACCTTGGTAACGAACAAATCCTGGAGAAGCTTTTCTCGGTTTTGTTCGTTTTCAGGTTTCAAGAATTTCCCTGATTTAATATATTATTTCGGCCCCTCAAACGCCTACTGCTGCAACGCTTTTTCGGCGTGGTGGTGTGTAATTTCGCCGAAACTGGTGTGTGGTTTCGCCAAAGTCTGCTTGGTTTTTAAGCAAATTTCTCCTCCTGACCATTCCTTGCCGCCTCGCCGGTGTGTAATTTCGCCAATTGCTTTTGGCCAAAGAAAAAGGGCCCCGGAGGGCCCTAACTAAACCTTGTCGACTCAGTGTACTTGCTCTGAGCCACCGCGCTTGGTGATGCGCACTTTTCCATCCTTGACGTCGAAGCTGTCAATCTCTCCAGCCTCCACCAGCCCACTCAGCTCTTTCTTCAGCACACGAGCAAATTCTTTGCCGGTATAGCCCGTCAGTCCGGACCACTCTTGAACGTCTTCGAGTTTGAAGGGGACGAAGCACGCATCAGCTTTGACGAACGAGTAGAGCCAGCTTTCCAGGCCGTCCTTCGCAGCGAAGCGGACGGCTTTGTCGATGCATGTGAATGTGCTGTCAGCGAGCATGTTGGCTACGCGCTCGCTGAGCCACACGCGCCAGCGGCCACGCTCAAATTCAACGTCAGACACGAAAGAGTACAGTGCTTCCTTCTCGAGCGTCAGGAGGCGTACTCGGGCGCGCTGGAGGCGCTTCAAGCTGTCTTTCAGCACTTGTACGCTGGAGGAGCTATCCGCACGGCCCATCGCGACGCAAAACTCGCGAGGAGAGAACTGCAGTGCACGTGTGGCCAGCGAGCCTTCGCGCATCTTGATGAGCATCAACAAGACGCGCAGGTCATCTTGCTGCAGCTCTTCGCCAGCGTAAAAGAGGCGCACGCGCTTATTGTGCGTCGGCACTTCGACTTCCTGCTCATGCACCAAGCGAGAGCCCTTTGAGGCCTTGAACAGCGCGGACTTCAGCAGAGCGGGGGCGAACATCAGGGTGTCGCGGTGCATCTTCGGGATGAAGCCTTCGGCGGCTTCGGTTCGTGCTGTTGCGAGGGAGATTTGGGGCATTGTGGTTCTCGAAAAAGAGTGGTTGATACTGCGTATAGCAACTGCGCAATCGTTCCCTCTTCCTCCCCGCCTTGCTCATAAAAAAAGCTACCACGAAGGTAGCTTTTATGAATCAAGAAATCAGGGGTTAGCCGCCGCGGTAGCGGGGGTTGCCGTCTCTCTCGTAGAGCTTCTGAAGTTGCACGTACTCGTAATACAAGTACCCGGTCCCGGCTGCAAGCAGCAGAACAAGAACAACAAATAGCTTCTTCATTTCCTAGGGCTCCCGAAAACGTACGTCAAGAGACGCATCGTCAGCTTAGCCTGGGACTCTTTCATCAGCTGCACTTTGTCGTTCGCTCTGCGTAGCTCGGTGAGCGCTGCAGCACTTTGCATGGTGCCTTCTCGATTGAGTCTTTCAACTGCAAGCACGAGCTGGCATGTCAGCTTGTTGTACGCAATGCGGAATCGCAGCTCCTGGATGAAGACAAGCAAGAAGACGATGACCGCGAGGTACAGCAGAAGAGCGAGGACGGTTTGGATTTCAGACATGTGGTTTCCTTTCAATAGTTGCCTGGCGTGAGCTGAGTTATTTCCTCTCACACTTCGTATAGCAACGTGCTGAAAGTCAGTACCTGTCGTCTTGCTGCTTGTCAGCGATGCGTTTTCCGAGACATGCGCCCACGTAGAGACCGGTCAAGACCCACATGACCGCCGCTGTCGCTGCGGTCGGCCAATCCATACCCCAGTCCATAAAAATTTTTACTAATCTCATAGCTACAAATCATCGCATCGCTTTGCCGATTTCAGGCTCGATGGCGAAAGTACAACGCATCAGAAAGATGCCCCTCACTTTAATTAGACTTGTAATTATTTGTAAGTTTTTCTTGTCGCTGAAATCTGTAAGTTGTTGAAGTTATTGATGAATTGTCCGATGGCGGGCTTGCTCTCAAGCCCTCGGATGTAGCAGCTTTAAGGCCTGTGCCAGCGGGCTTAGCATCACGTTCCCTTCCCCTTTAGGAGAACGTCAATGCCTGCCGAAATTAAGCGTCTTGCCCACGTTCGGCTTCACCAGCACCCTTTTTTCGGACTTTGTTATCTGGTCTTCACCCCCGCGGCTGATGCGCCGTATGACGATGTTTTTCACAGCGGCTTCTATGACGAAGTTGCGGAAGAGAGCTACGTCTACTGCATGACTCGGGACTTAGTCGAGACGGTCTCGCACATCGCGCCCCGGTATCAACTAGCTGCTCCGCAGCTGAGCGGTCACTTCCCCGGCGAGCCTGTGTACATGCACATTTTTGAAGCCTTGCGCTTTCTCGTTAGTGCTTTGCCGCTGCGGCCCGTCGTTGAGCTGTGCTTCAAACGTGCGTTCAACTTCGATGCAGATAGCGAAGCTTGGGGTCCGTACTGACCCCCCTGAATTTTTCTTGATTTTTTGGAGAGAGTAGTGATTACAGACAACAGACCCCTCGCTTTCGTGCGCACGCACCCGTTCCAAGAGGGCGCTTATCTCGTGTATGTGCCGGACTTAGTTCCGCGCGGCGAAGAATGGTCAACTGCGGGCGAAGACTCAGACGACTGCGAAGAGGACTGCTGCGCTTATGCTGCGCGAATCGCCCATGATGCAGCTGAAATCACGCAACTCATTGCGCCACATTACAAGCTTGCAAGCGCGGGAGAAAGCGAGCGCTACCCTGGCGGCCCGCTGCCTGTCGACGTGCTCGCGCTGGTGCGGGCCAGGCTCGACTTTTGGCCTCTGCCTCCGTTTATTTCCGAGTGCATGCGCACTCCCGTTGAGCCTGAAGACCCGGACGAGTACTTAGGCTGAAAGCTCGCGCATGCGCTTGTCTAGGAATTGCTGCAGGTCCCTCGCCCTCGCAGAAGGTGGTGCATTGAACCCCGGGGTTACGAGCACTTCAACGTTGCCCGGGGCCACCAGCTTGATTCGCTTGGAGGCTCCTTGCAAGTACGTCGCTTGCTTGATAGTCAGCGAGTCAACGCGGCAGCGGCAGCCGTGGCCATTCGGCGGGTAGATGACTTTCCAGATTGGGTCGGATGCGGGGAGCATCAAGCCCTCAAGCTGGCTGTGTTCCAGGCGAACACGGCTGTCGCGCATAGTGCGGTAGAGCAGGTACGGCCGAGTATCGTCGGTGAGCTGATACTCATAGCGGCCAGCGTTGTACGCGCTGCGCAAGAGCGTCTGCATCACTTGCCCGGCGGCCGGCGTGGACAGTGCCTCGCCAGCGATATCTCGAAGCTTCTGCACGTCCAGGGCATTCGCATCCATCTGCCCCGCTGCGACGGCCGCGCGTACGCGGTTCAGGATGCGCTGGGCCTTTTCGGCCGCAACAAGCGAAGTGATGTACTCTGCGCTGTCGTATGAGGCAGCAGTGGCGACGTTAAGAATGTCTTCCTTCTTTGCGGCACTGACCGCCACCTTCACTTTGCCGAGGAAGCCTCGGGCTTTTTCCGCGATGCGTGCTTGAGCAGCTTTCGATAGAGGCATTACGCGCCTCCAAGATTAGCGCCAGCACTCCCTGCAGCAGAGCAGCACGCGCAAGCAGCGGCAGATTGCTCAGCGAACCCCGGCGCCTGCTCCCCAGCATCCTTGGTGAATGCCTGGAGGGCAGCTTGCAGCTCGACCAGTGACTTGGCACCCTTGATAGCCGTCAGCAGCTTGCGGTCCATCTCGGCTTCATCAAGCTCTTTGATGATTGCGTCGATTTCATCCCCTTCTTCCGCGGAGAAAGACGACGTTGTCGATGCACCAGAGAACGACTGAGCGGAGAAGAGCGGTTGGCCAAATGTGTCAGGGGCAGCGGGTGCCTCCAGCAGCTCCTCATCAGTCTCCGGCTCGCGCAGGCCCAGCATTTCGCGCATTTCAGTCTGCGAGACCTTCAGGCCATACGGCAGCAGCTTGGCGACGTTTTCAACAGTCGCCTGCACGTCCTTACCCGTTTCGGCTTGGAAGTAAACCTCAGGGACTTCGACGTCGTCACCGAAATTCAGGCGAACGAATGGCTCGAGAATGTCGCGCTTCACCGTCAACGCCAGCGCTTCTTTGTCGGCGCGTGTGTATTCTTGGCGCACTTCGTTGTGCACGTTGCCGAGTGCGTTCGTGTTGGAGCCGGCGGCACTTGTGCCCGAAGTGAGCGATGCGCCGAGGATTACGGTAGCGATGATTTCGTCGGCGTAGCGCAGCAGCACTTGATGCAGAGCGCCGGTCGAATTGCTGGAAGCGGCTTCAATCAGCTCAATCTTTGCACCGGCCGGCAGCAGGCCGTACGCGTCGGAGCCCAGCGACTGAAGGGCTTCAAGCAGCACCTTGGCCAGCTGTTCTTCCTCGTCAGGCGTGAGGCGGGACGTTTCGGGGTCCGGCATGTTGCCGACGCGAATGGGCTCGCCGTAGCGCTCAATCAGGCCCAGCAGCAGGCCGACAACGGCTGGGGACGTGAACGCAATAGGCAGCAGCTGGAACGCCAGCCCAGATTCGTACACGTGGCCAAAGCTATGCTCAGGCACGTGAATAGCGAACTTGAAGGGGTCCAGTTCCAGTGGAGTGCCCCCGGCCTCGGCGGGCAGCAGCAAGGGCACGCGCCCCGTGCTGTCGAATGTCAGGTTACGAGGCGACACAGGCACCGAGCGCTCAAGCTTGCGCAGCTTGCCGGGCCGGTCTTCTTCCCACACCAGCTCCACCGCGGCTAGGCCGAGGTAGATGCCCAGCAGTAGTGGGCTAAATGTCTTACGCACCTCAACAGAGCGCAGGAAGTCGAGACAAGCTTTGTCGACCGCTTCGTTTCCCGTCTCAACTACATAGGGAATTTGCCCCGTTACGGCCAGCTTTCGCGTGTTCCAGGTCGAAGCAAGCTTCGGGATGGAGCGCAGGGCGGTTTCCATCAGCTCCGCGTATGCACCAGGGTCTTGGTGGGTGCGCAGCTTCTCCATCGCGTTTCGCACGTTGGCCTGCGAAACCTTGAGCCCAAAAGCTCCGCGGGGCGTGTTAGACCGGGCGGAGAGCATGCTATTCAAGCGCTGGTACAGATTGTTGCCCGGCTTGACCGCCGAGGTTTCGCTTACAAGCGCCTTTTCGGCCGGCGCTTTGCGAGATTTGAAGAGTTGTTTGAGCATCAGACGTTCGTTAGCTTTTACGAGCGCCTCCTCCCCCGATGTACTTGAAACGCGAGGGCGCGGACTCTGGGACGCTCTCAAACGTGTAGCGACTGAAAAGGTAGAGCCAAGCTTGAATGGCTGAGTCGACGACGTCCCGCGGCTTGCTCTTCGGGAATGCGTCACTCATCGACAGGAAGTACTCGTTGTCTGGGTCGTCTTCAATCAGCCAGACCTTCCCCTGCTCCAGGTAAGTAGAAGCCAGGCGGGCCCGTTCTGTCTTGCCCAGCGTAGGCCTGTAGGCGACGATAGGGAGCCCGGACCTTGCGGCCTTCAACTGCTGAATGAGCCCTTTACCGCTTGGGCCCGCCTCTTCGATAATGAGGATGGTCCCAGCCGGCCACTGCTTCGCATACGCAGGGACACGCTTGTGCAGCTCGGGAACAGTCAAGTACTCTTCCAGCTGTCCGAGCTTGAACACGCCTTCTTTGCCGGCTTCGTTCGACAGCCCCCAGACGGTCGCCCCCGTCGGGTCATTTGCCTCGTTGTCAGAGGCCGCCGTGTCAAAGCTGATGTAGTGCGCAAAGAACTTCGGAAGCATCTTGCGCTTGATGAACTTGTAGTGTGCGCGCTTCAAGATGCCGCCGCCTCGCGGGGCGGGACGTTGCTGCAGCTGCCCGGCTGTGCCGTACTCCTTCAAGCTAGCTTTTAGCTCGTTGATGCGCTTGAGCGGCATGAATTCAGGCCACAGCAGCTGACCCTCCTCAGTGCGAGGGTCCTTGAATATGCTGGTCGAGCAGGCCCGTGCTCTCTCAAATTCGGCGGGAAGCATCAAATGTTCCCAGCCTCCGGTTTCGAGAGCCACAGAGCTAAGGTCAGACGCCGAAAGGCGCTGCATCGTCAGCACCATCGCAGATGTAGGGCCGTTAAGCCGGGTGCTGAACACCACGTTCCACCACTCAGTAGTGGCCTCGATGTACGCGTCTGAGTCCATCTTTATGGAGTTTTGCGGGTCATCGGCAATGAGGATGTCGCCGCCTTCGCCCACGCCACCGGCCGGAGTCATGAGAATGCGGTGACCCATGTGCGTGTTCTCGTAGCGAGTCTTTTCGTTCTGGTCTCGCTGCATTGAAAAGGCGTCACCGAACCTGGCCTGAAACCATGTGCTCTGAATCACACGACGGCTCTTCAGGGCGTCTCGGATAGCGAGGCGTTCCCGGTAAGAAGCGGTCAAGAATTGACGGCTGGGGTTACGCAGCCAGTCCCAGACTGGCCAGAGGACGCTAACCAGCAGCGACTTCATGTGCCGAGGTGGCACATTGATAAGCAAGCGCGAAATCTGGCCTTCGCTTACTGCCTGTAGGTGTTCACAGATGGCGTGAATGTGCCAGCCGTCCACAAACGGCTTCCCTGGCTCAAGCACATGCCATGCGCGCTTGGCAAACTCATAGAGGGAACGACGGCAAATCTCCGCCTCGATATCGAGAGCGGAGAGTAGGTGGAGCAGTGTTTGACGGTCGGTCAATCGGCCCCCGCTTTTTGCTGCAGGGCTTCCAGCTGCTGTAGTTCCTCAAGAGACAGCGCGCCTAGGTCCACTGTCTTCTCTACCTTGACCGCACCGCCATCTGCACCAGTCAGCTCGGTTTTGGCAGCCGCGAATGCACCAGTCAGCTGCGCTTCGTGGCCCATGACCTTCAACAGGGCCTGCAAGTCGGGTGCGACAGCGTCCGCGCCAAGCACTCTAGGCATCCACTTGGCCATGATTTGCTCAAGTTGCTCCAGCTGCTTAGCCCGGTACTCGGTCGAAAGCTCCCGTGTGTCCTCAATCAATGCACCACGTTCCCGCGCCAGCACGGCGTGGACACGGCCGACAGACAGGGAGAATTCATCAGCAAGCTCACGAATCGTCTTGCCCTCAATGCGAGCCTCTACTATCTTTTTGTCACGCGCGGCGCGGCTCAGCGCCTTGACTGCGGGCGCTGGCTTCTTCTTTGGAGTGGGTGCGCGAGTGGCCATCGGTGTTCCTTAGACCCCCACCAAGGCCTTCACCGCGTAAGGCAGTAGCATCCCCAGAAGGCCCGCTGCACCAGCAGCCTTTGCTATCAAGAGCGAGTTGGCTTGCTGGGCGGCGCGGAGAGCCGAGACGTCTGCGGCGAGCTGTGTGAAAGCGCGGTCGCGGTGGGTAGACTCCGTTTCGGCAACAGCCAGGCGCTCCAGAATCTGGGTCTGGGCGGACAGGATGGCTTCGATGCGCTGAGTGACGAGAACCAGCTCGTCACGAGATGCAGAGGGGGAGAAGGGGGCGTTCATTGGCAGGCGTCTAATAGTTTTTCGAGCGCCTCCTCACGAGAACGGTGCTCAGTTATGGAAATCGCGAAAGCCTTTACGACAGCACCTGGGGAGGTGCCTTCGAGGTTGGCCAGCCGCGTTGGCAGAGAGGGGGGACGATTTTCAGGAGCTGCTGCGGAGCAGGGCAGTTGAACTGTCACTACTCGTGTAGCTACTGAAACGGGAGCGCGGGAAGCACAGCCCGTCAGAAGAATTGCGAAAAGCAGCCCTGCTGCTTGGTGCATGCGGAAGTTCATTTCCCGGCTCCTTCCAGCTCGGAGCCGAACCGCACGAGGTAGTCAATTGCGTCGGGGCAGGTGGCCGGCTCGGGCTCACGCTCGATATAGACGAGCTTCTCTTTCACACGAGTGCGTTCCAGCGCCAGCTCCTCGGTCAGGGCATTAGCCTTCTCCTGCCGGGCAAAGCTTTCGTGCTCTATTTCCGATAGCGCGGCCATCGCGGACTCATAGCCAGCGTTGGCAAGGGCAGCCCTTGCGTCAGCAGCTTCTGCACGAGCGTCGGCCCTGCCGATTTGCACGCGCTGGTACTGAAACAAGGCGACCAGCGCCAGCAGCACCAGGGCGGCCGGCATGAGGGTGCGGAGTCTTCCGACGAGGGCAAGCATTCCGCTTACTCCTCGTCGCAGTCCGCGTTGCCGTGCTTACGCTTGCAAGCTGCACGGCGCTTCCTGGCGCGCAGCCATGCAAGGGCGAACGACACGAAGCCCGTCAAAGCGACGAGCTGCCAGCCGCTGAGGGTGCCAGCGATGAGGGGGAGGTAGTCGGAGAACCCCTCAAAGCCGCCCAGCAGAACGGTGACCGCCAAAGCGGCCCAGGTCTCCCAGTTGCTCTTGATATAAGAGCAGAAAGTCTTGATGCGGGCGAACATTGCTACAAATTCCGAGTTAGTAATAACTCGTGTAGCGAACCAAAAAGCCTCCTGGCGGAGGCTCCTATGCACCACTGGGAAGCTGGCTGGTCACTGAAGCATTGCCGGCGCGGGGCAGTGCACTAAATAGAAGTTGTCACCCCCGCGCACCCCGGGCCGTTCTTCCCAAGCGTCAGGCCGGGCCTTGCAGCACCAGACGTGCATCTTCTTGTCCGCAGTAATCTCCACGAAAATCACCGCGTCGTAGCCGCCTGCAACGCTTTTTGCGACAGCAAAGCTATGGCCAGGGCGGTTGTAAGCTGCTTTTATGTCGAACCGAATGTTGGAGAGCAGGACGTCTGGCCGGGCGTCAACGCCGGCAACTACTGGGGCAGCCTGGACGGAAATCAGGCCCTCGATGGCGCCCTCGGCGAGTCGGCCCATCTCATCAAGCGTGAAGGGATTGCCGCCCCAGGTCTGGCGCTCGCGGTACTTGCAGCCCAAGCGCAGGCGGTTTGCATCGGTGCGGGCTCGGCCTTCAGCCCGGAGGCATGCAACACGGTGGCCTGGCAGTGCAATGCGGCCGATGTAGACGGGCACTTCAGACTCAGCCGCTGCTATCAAAGCAGAAGCGAAGATGGCTTTATGGCTGTGATTCTCTGCAGAAAAGCGGAGAGGAGTTGCGGTTGTGATGGCGGTATTCATTCAAGGTCTCCGCGCCGTTTTCCTTCTGCGCCGGCGCTGCGCTGTTTAGTGACCTGTGTGAATGAACGAGAGGGGGTCCGGGGATGTAGAAGCGCCAGCCGAGAGGGCTGGCGAGGGCGGGGTGTTAGTCGGCGGAGTCGAACAAGTCGGTGCTGTCGCCCTGCAGGAAGACTGCGATGCGCTTGGCAGCTTCGACAACGTGGTCGTGCACCTCGTCGCAGCCGGCGTTCTTCATCAGCGGCACGCTGAACGGCACGCTCCAGCGAGCGATGCTGAAGATTTCGATGGCGACGAAGCGAGCTTCAGGGGAGGACTCGTTCAGAGTGCGGAGCACGTTGTACGGGGTGTCCCACGTAGCAGCGCCAGCGTCTGCGTAGTCGTCAGGGTTCTCACGGTCGTACTTGACGAACTTCTTGTGCTTTGCCGCGATGCCGCGAACTTTGGAGGCTTCCAGCTCGAGTGCGCGGAACAAGTGGCTGGCACGTGTGTACGTGAACTGGGCAGCCGGGGCGTAGGTGGTGTCTTGGCCAGTCAGCTCTTCAACGGCGAGGACTTCCGGGGCGGTGACACGCACGGCCGGGGCGTCCTTTTTCACAGGAGCCGAGAAGTCCAGCTCGGGATTCTTGAACGCTGCTTGGCGCTTTGCGATGGTGCGCTTGATTTGCTTAGAAGTAGTAGCCATTTTGTTCTCCGTGGGAAGTGGTTTGGGAAATCAGAAGTCGTGTGCTTCTACTTCGTATAGCAACGTGTTTTTATATGCACCCCCTCTGCCTCGATAACATATAAAACTCGATATTCACCGGTCCGGTATTCACCAGAGTTGAGCTGGCTCGGAAATGAAAAAAGCCCAGAAACTCTGGGCTTTGGTGAATAAGTCGGGATGGTTTAGGACCAGCGGTATTCGCGGTAGCGGGTGTGGAGTTTCTCAACTTCCTGAGTAACCAGTGCCTCGAATTCCTCGGCGCTCACATCCTTGATTGCTTTCAGTCGGGTAATCGACGTGTACGCGAAAGACGTGAAGTACGAACCGCGTTTGCCGAGAATACTGCTCATGCGGTTAATCTCGCTGCGCACCTTGCGGAGCTTGATGTGACGAGAAAAAGAATTGCGAATTTTACGAATGATTGCCATGAAGTTCTCCGTGGGAAAGAGTGGTTGATACTTCGTATAGCAACTGCGCATCAAGAAGCCAGGGTGTCGGCTGCAGACGTATAAAACTGGATATTCATCCGTCAAAGAAAAAGGCCCCGAAGGGCCTATCTTGGTGTATGCGTAGCTGATTTATGGCGTCCAGGTAATGCCGAGGTTGTAGCGCTTGTGGCTCGCAATCTGGCGAGCTTCTGCAACAGCGATAGCGGCATCAGACTCAGCGTCAAGCTGCTTGAGAATGAACTGCGGTATGACATAGCTGCGCACATCTTTAGTCAGTGCTGACTTCGGTCGCTTTCCAATGATTTCCTCAATTGCGTAGCCTACACTGTCCGCTACAGTGCGCATCGCGGACTCCTGCCCTTTGATATAGTCGAGCGTAATCTGCGGCACTCCGATGAAACTTGCAATCATCTTATTAGAGTGCATCAGCAGCAGTGAGATATGCGGCAAGTGCTGCGGTGCAACGGTACACGCGAGAGACGCAAACGTTCTGCGCAAGTCGTGCTTTGAGACATGCATGCCGATGTATTCCTCGAGGGCTCGCCACGCGCTTCTTGGGTCTTGAAGTCGTTCGCTGCCCTTTCGAGTTTTATCTCCCGACTCTCCGTAAAACACCCACGGATTATCTTTGGGCGCGAAGTGGCGGCGGTAGCGGAGAATCTCAAGTGCAAGCTCGGAGAGGGGCAGGCGCTTGTCTATTAACCGAGCGGCTGCGGATAGGTGGGCTTTGCGGTCTTTCGCGCCCGGTGAGAGGGGCTTAATGTAAAGCACGCCTTCCTCTAAGTCGATATTCTCCCAGCGTAAATCCCGCACGAGGGAGTCGCGCAGGCCCGTGAGCAGATATATGCGAAACATATCGCGCCATCCAGGCGCCATTAATTCACCAGAGCCCAGCCAGGCCTTGCCGAGTTTATCGAGGGGAATGAAAGTGCTGCGCTGATTAGCCGGCTCAGTTTTTTTCATCGCAGCAAGTGCGGGGTTCCAGCCCAGCGGCTCGTCCACGATTCCGTTATTCTCGTGTGCGATTGAATATAGGCGGCTAATGCAGCTGAATATGCCTTCAATGGTGGCAACCGAGAGCGGCTGTTTCTTCTTATTAACCGCAAGCTCTCCAGTGCGAAGTCCATCCCGGAAGGATTTCCAAAATGGAACTTTCAGGTCCTCCAGGCCTTTGTGCTCAAGGGGCTGTAAATAGTTTCGATAGTTGTTGCGTAGCTTGACTTTATAAGACTCTGACTCAACCGAAAAAGGAGAGTCCAGGCTGTCGTGAAGAAGTCCTGCCGCTTCTCCTACGGTCATTTTGATGCGCTGGCCGGAGGAGTTTGCTTTCGTCCTTGTGATGTAGCGCAGAGCAATCGTCTTGGCGTCATCGAACGTCAAGACGTTCTCCCCCGTGCCCAGGTCCTTCGCAATCCCCAGCGTCTTCTTCTTGTCTTTGTACTTGCCCGTCGACTGCAGCTCTTTGTAGCGGACAACGTAGTAGCGCTTGTGCTCTCCGCGCGCTGTCGTTGCAGAGACGCGGGCGATGAAACCGGGCTGGCTTGAGTGAGACATCTCAACGAAGGGCTTGCCGTCCGCCGGGGGAGGCGCGTTGAGGACATCGCTGAAAGAAGAAAAAGTTGCCATGACAGTTTTTTAGCGAGGAAAAGGGAAAAATTTCTTTTCCACGATTTTTCCACGGAAAAAATGGAAATCAGGGCTAACGTTTCCAAAGAGTTGGGCTTTTTCCGCCTGAAAAGCATCTTTGAAGCATGAGTGGCTACGAAATGAGTAGCACAAAAGCTAGTGTTTGCGGGGTCTCAGAGCATTCTTTGGTCGAAATCAGGAATCAATTCTTGGCCATATTTTTCCAATGATGGTTAGGGCAGACTACTCATAATCAAGAGGCCAGAGCGATTAACCGTCACTTTTTTCGGACTGGTTGCTTGATTCCAACGCTTTGAAATCAAGCACTTACAGCGTTCTGGCGATTTCGCCGGATTGCTACCGAGGAAGCTGGAGGGTAGGCGCTTGCTACGTTCTTGCTACTGAAGGAGAAATGGCGTTTTTTTCGGCGTCCCTCTGGGTCGCTGAAAGCGCGGAGAGTTGAAGTTGTTTTATGAATGGGCCGTTAGCTCAGTTGGTTAGAGCAGAGGACTCATCGAAATGGTGACCTTGCCGTGAAAGCGGCAATGGAAAAACCGGGTGAACTCAGGGAAACCGTCAGCCAGTCAATGGCCCGGCAATCCTGAGCCAAGCTCGCCGAAGGCAGGTCGAAGGACCGGTAGGCGAGAAGGTGCAGAGACTAGGGTGTGAGGAGCCAATCCGATAAGCATCCCAAGAGCGCCCGGCACCCTAACGCGCGAAGCAATTCGCGGCGAGGGTGGTGAGATAGTCCAGGGAATGGGGAAACTCATGCAAACCTGAATCCTTTGGTCGTTGGTTCAAGTCCAACACGGCCTACCATTCATAAGACAATTGGACCCATGCCCCGCACGCCTTCAAGCCCCGCAGACCGCCCCAAGTGGCTGCGCTTCGAGGCTGGCAACGAAGTGTCCGAACGGTTGTTTAAAAACGGTGCTGATTGGCGCAAGCGCAAGCAGTATCCCGAGATCAAGCCACTCGTCGACTACACCCGTGACGATTACTTGCGGCTGGCGTGGGAACTGCTGCGGCGCATGCCGCGCTACAGGCATCAAATCTTCAAGCTGGCAGAGTTTGGAATTGCTTCGCCGAGTTTTTTCAGAACCAGCAAGCACCATTTCTATTCCAGTGAAAATCCGCCTCGGTTTCCTGGATGGCGAAACTATCCTTTGTTGGGTCACTACTGTGACCCGCCTATTCACAAAGGCGACAGCTTCGAAGCCTATCTTGCCAGGCTCGGTTGGTCCGACGAGAAAAAGGACAACGAAGGCCAGCCTTGGTTCGTGATGAACCGTCATAAGTGGGTGACGGACTTCTGGGGGCTGGAGTACCTGCCCAACCCTCAGACTGAGTACGAGGCTCTGCGCGGCAAGCGCGTATTTGCTTCACCTGCAACGTTGATAACTCATGTGTCCGCCGATTCGCCCGCAGATCGGCCCCAGGTATTGAACACCTATCTTCGGTCGAATGAGGTTATGTCACGATTGCGCCTGGACGTGTCGTTTGACCTCCAGGTTCAAGCATTGCAAAAGGAATTCGCTCATGCGCAGCGAGTCGCCTTGGATCGCAAGGAAAGGGCCCTTGATCCTTTGCCTCGGCCGGGTCGGCGAAAGCCTGGCAAAGCCGTGGTCGTTGGAGATGACGACGACTTCCACATTCAGTCACGGGACGTGGCTAAGGCCGGCCGGGTGGTCATCAAGCACATCGAGTTGCACCCTTTTTGGCTGCGGACGTGGGATGCCGTCGCTGAGGCTCGAATTCGTCAAGGAACCATGAACCCTCGAATGGATCGCAGCGAAATCAGCGGTCTCTTTGCATCAGAGTACAACAAGTACGGCATCAAACAGCCGTCGCGCCCCAATGCCGCGCTCAACTTGCGTCGGCAAAACACTGATCTGGACAAGATGGTTATTGAGGCGACCAAGAATTCGGCAATGGTGCCGAATTGGCGGGCGCGCAGCGAGAAGTACATTGAAGAAAGCGACGACGCCTTCCGGCAGATCGTCGCCATGGCCTTCGCGATGAAGGCAGATTGACCGGGCTTCAGGGCGGTGATGCGCCACGCGATAGACGCATCACGAGCCTGGTCAGCATTCGACGGCTTCCGCATCGTCATCGTCGCCCCACAGTTCGGGCGGCGGCTCCACCGCATTGGACAGCGTGAAGATGTCGCCCAACGGGATTTCCTCGCCGCTCACGGGCGGAGCAGTCGTGATGTCGAATCCGATAGACGCGAAATAGGCCACCTGACGCTTGTATGCCTTGGGCTCCAGCAAGGTCTCCAAATCATCGCCATGTTCCCAGCAGCGATAGGTCGTGTGGTACATCGGCTTCACATCGCGGAGATCAAGTGCCGTCAGCCCCACGCGCACGCTCCGCTTGAGATTCATGCGCCCGATGGCGTTTTCCAATTCAGACTTCAGCAAGGTGAAAGTGCAGTCTTTCGGCTTCGTCATTTCCATGGCTTTCAGCTTGGGGTGACGCAGCACGACCTCGCAGCGAATGACAGACTTGGCGAAGCCCATAATGGCCTCGCGATTCGGCAGATTTGCCGGCAGTCCTTTGTTGTCAGTCAACTCCTTTGCCTTGTCGTAGAACTTCAGGGCGGAGCTTTGCGAGTGCTGGTTGCGGTACACCGTTTCGCCGTACCCGTAGGTTGCGGTGTTCATGCCTTTGTCGATCATCTCGTGTGCCAATTCGACGAGTGCACGGGTGACCGAAACGCCATCGGGCAGGGCGAAATTTACGCCGATGTCGAGACGCTTCAATTCCACAATGCTGCCATCTTGAACTCGCAGTCGGTCCTGCTTGGACAGCGTGAACGCGGCACTTTTATGCATCGCCTTGTGTGCGTCCAGAACCAGGCCCGGCACGTCACAAGATCCAAACACGTTATGGCCTTGATAGTAGCCAATCACGCTACCTTCGAGCATCAGGATGCCTTTGCCGGGAAAGTGCACGGCATGCAAGTTTTTGTCCTGGTACGTACCAGGAACCACGATGCGCTTGGCCCGGGGCGGGCCGTCATTAGACTCCTCGGTCTCGAGCAAATCGCCTGAACTCAGCAGCGAGAGCTGAGTCACGATGGTGTCTACAAATACTTTCTTGGGGGTCAACATCTCAATCTCACTTCCTTCATGCCATAGACCCATATTGGTAGTGGTAGGTCTATAAGCTGGTATGTCTTATCAAGTCATACATGGCATATCTGCATAACCAATATGAACAGCTATTCATGTATTACACGGTGTGGTCACGCCGAGACCCGGCGCAAAATGGTCAAGGTCTACGGCGTCATTTGTTGACCTCCAGTGCTTGAATGCGGGTCACGCCTGACTCGATGAAGGCGTCCAGGTCCTTGCGGCGGTATCGCACCGTGCGCCCGTACTTCACGAAGGTCAGCGGGTATCGCTTGGTGCATCGCCAGACCGCCAGCGTTTTCGGGTTCTTCAACCCCAAGTAGGCTGCGGCCTGGGCCTCGGTCAGCAACTCGTTGTTGATCTCAATCTGCTTCATTCATCGCTCCGTCGTTTCGATGGGTCCAATGTAGGTTTCGGTTAACGCAGAGCGCGCAGTTTGTTGATCTGCAAATCGCACGTTTTGTGGGCGAGAGATCTTGCGAAGGACCACGATGACCGGTATCCAGAACTCGTGTCTGGCGAAGTCACACGGCACTTGTCACGCCTGATCGCAGGCGGCTAAAACGGTAAAGCGCGAGCCGAAACGGCCACCGACCAGACTGGCCGCTGCGCTCGCGACTCACTGCGGCTCCGCCGCAAATCCCCCACCGCACACATGACAGCCCGTGCCCTTGGCAGCACTGGCGCGCCGCTGCATGCCGTGCTCAACCTCGAAAGGAACGAGAGATGAACCGAATCGGCAAAGGAGAGACGAAATGGCTGTGAAGCTGGTTACCCAAGAGACGCTGACGGACTGCGGCTTGGCTTGCGTCGCTATGGTCAGTGGTCAGTCCCTGGCAACGGTGCGCAAGGTCGCGATCAAGGAGTTGGGCTATCCGAAAGACGGCCCGTACACGACCACCCACGAAAACCTGTTCAAACTACTTGCCCATTTCGGCATCGGCCACGGCAAGAAGGCACCGTTCAAGAGCCTGGCTGCCATGCCCTCGCTGGCGATCATGGAGACGCGCAAGATGCCCAGCACAGGCAATTCGCACTTGGTCGTTTTCGAGCGGTTGCCGGACGGCGACGAGCGCGTGCTAGACCCCGGCTTCTGGCTCAAGCAGCAGGAGCGGCGGGACTGGAATCGCATCAAGCTGGACACCTTCGTGCCGGTACTTCTTAGTGAGCAAGCAGGATCGCCCAAGAAGGGCACCAAGAAGGCTGAGGCTGAAGTGGTCGAGTCGGCGAGCCCAGACGTCAAGACGGCTGGGGAGGCAAAGGGCAAGCCTGCCAAAACGGCAAGGGTCAAGGCAGCGGCGGGAAAGCCCAAACCGGCCGCAAAGAAGAAGGCACCGGTGACGCCGACTGGGTCGGCTGAAGGCGGCGGCGCGTCGCCAGCTTCGGAGCCAACGTCCCCCGGCGCTTTTGCCGGCGACACCTCCGAAGAGACAGCCACCGAGAGCGGCACAGGCAACGAGTCGTCGGAGTGATCCCCATGCTGCTGGAACAGCTGCTGATTCAGCCCATCAGGCGAATCGACCTGATCCAGCCATGGCGTGCAGCTGGCAAGAACGTTGGCATGGTGGCCGACAGCTTGCTGGCTGGCGCCATGGCGATCCACTTCGCGGACTCCGCGCTGGTGTTCAGGTCACCCCTGCGGTTTGCCTGCTGCCAAACTGGCACGGTCATTGGGGTTCGGTCCAGCGGTGCGCCACTGACGCTGGGCTATCGGTTCGACGTGGTGCCGTCCGAGGACGTCGATGGGCTCTTCGCCGCATGCGAGCCCAGGCTTTCACTGCCTCCCGACCAGTGGTCAGGCCTCAGCCGCTTCGGAAAGGCGGAGTCCGTGTTCTTCCTGGCAGATCTGAGTTGCCTCGGCAAGGACTACTTCTTGCGCCTTCGGCTGCTGGACCGGGGTTGGTGCAGCGTCAGGTACCGGCCAGACCTGGACGGTGCCATTGAGTTCTCACCAGAGAACGAGCGAGTGGAGGTTCCTCGCGTTGTCGTGAACTCTCCGGGCGACGAGTTCGGCTGGCTGCATCCGGCCAGTGCGTACCCGTTTGTTCTGGATGGGCAGTACTGGCGGACGGCGCACCCGCGAGATTGGCCGTGGCCTTTGGCGCGGGCATGGCGAAGTCAGCCAACTGGCAGCGAGTACCGGCGGATCGTGACAGCGGCTTTGCTTGCTCGGTTTGCGCAAAACGACACTCTGCGCAGGCGCCTCAAGGCCTTGCGTTGGCCTGTCACCGTTGCTGACCTGCCGGAAGGCTTGGTCGAAGAGGTCGCGGCGTTGATGTAAGGGGGGCATTGGCAGCTCCAACAAACGGACCGGCCGGCACTGGTCTCGCTCTGGAGCGAGATGAGACGATCAATGTCATCATTTTGATGATATATTGAGGCCGATATGTGCCCATCTATAGCCTGTCAGATAGAGAGACTTGCTCATGACTGATGCCATCCGCGGCATGGGCCAGCGCGTCGAGAGCTTGAGCCACGGGCAACGCGAGCGGCTGGCCTACATCGACTTCCGGCTCTACTTCTTCGGCGAGCTTGGCCGTCCTGACCTCATTGAACGCTTCGGTGTAGCTCCTGCCGGTGCGACCCGCGACTTGGCTCTGTACCGTGAGGTCGCGCCGCAGAACATCACTTTTGATGGCAGCAACAAGGTCTACCGTATCGGGCAGGCCTTCGCCCCACTGTTCGATCACGCATCCCAGCGCGTCTTGTCGGCTCTGGCCTTGGGCTTCGGCGATGGGGTGGACGGTGCAAAGCAGCCGCTGTTGCCCTGCGAGTCACCCACTGCCTTGTGCAATCCGCGCATGGACGTGCTGGCTCCGATTTGCCGGGCGATCCACGCCAAGCAGCCAGTTTCCATCCGCTACCACTCAATGAGCAGCGGGGAGTCCGAACGGGTCATCGTGCCGTTTGCGCTTGTTGATACCGGTCTGCGCTGGCATGTCCGGGCATTTGATCGCAAGAGCGGCGAATTCCGCGACTTCGTTCTTACACGTATCGAAACCCCCGCCTTGCTTGATGAGGAGCCGCCAGTCAACGAGCGGCCTGACAGCGACATCCAATGGACACGCATCGTGGAGTTGGACTTCGTGCCGCACCCGCGACTTGAGCGCCCCGAGATCATCAAGATGGACTACGGGATGAGCGACGGCTCGATCCGGATGCGCGTTCGCGCCGCCGTCGCGGGCTACATGTTGCTGCGCTGGAGTGTGGACTGTTCGCCAGACCATCGACTCAAGGAAGAGCAATACCGCCTATGGCTCAGCGATCCGCTGGCGCTGTACGGCGTTGAGAACGCCAATCTGGCCCCGGGCTATCAAGCTCCGAGCAGTTTCAAGAAACGATAGGGAGGAACAAAACCAATGGCCAAGTCACTTGAAGCCCACGACAAACTGATCCGCGAGATTTTCGAGGGCAGCTACCAGTTCGAGATTCCGGACTACCAGCGTCCATACGCCTGGACAACCGAACAGGCGGGCGAGCTGTTCGACGACTTGATGTCCGCCATGCAGGATGCGCGCGTCTCGGGGGCCACCAGTCAATACTTTCTTGGCAGCATCGTTCTGATTAAAAACGACCGGGAGCCGAAGTCTTCAGTAGTCGATGGGCAACAGCGCCTGTCCACGTTGACGATGCTCTTCGCCGTGCTGCGCGAAGCCATGCCGCACGCGGCAGACGACATCACAGACTTTCTCTACAAGAAGGGCAAGGTCAGCCTTGGCGAGAAGAACGAGTACCGCCTGACTGCCCGCGAGGAAGATGCTGACTTCTTCCGCACCAACATACAAGAGCCGGGCGGGATTGCGCAGTTGGTCACCAGCACCGACAAGCTGGAAGACAGCCGCCTGCGTTACCGTGAAAACGCCTCGCTGCTGCTGGGCAAGGCCAAGGCGCTGCCGCCTGCGGACCTGATTGCGTTGTGGCAGTTCCTTGCCAACGACTGTTCGCTGGTCGTCATCTCCACGCCTGACCTCGAAGCCGCGTACCGAATCTTCTCCGTGCTCAATAACCGGGGGCTCGACCTCGCGCCTATCGACATCATCAAGGCGCAGGTGCTTGGCTTGATCCGAACCACGGCTGGCGAAACCAAGAGCCAGACCTACGCCAAGGAGTGGAGCCGCATCGAAAGCGCATAGGGCCGTGACGCCTTTGGTGATCTATTTGGGCACATCCGCACCATCTACGCCAAGCAGAAGCAGCGATCCACGTTGGTCAAGGAGTTTCAGGAATACGTCACCGAGTACAAGGCTCCCATCGACCTCGTAGATAAGGTCATCAAGCCCTACGCTGAAGTGTGGGACTTCGTGCGCGACGCCGACTTCGAGGCTACCGAGCACGCCGAGACGATCAATGAGCATCTGTCCTGGCTGAACCGCGTGGACTTCAAAGACTGGGTGCCTCCTGCGCTGGTCTATTTCAAGCGATTCAGGCAGCAGCCCAAACGGCTGGCCGAGTTCTTCCAGTCGCTGGAGCGTCTGACCTATTTCCTGCTGGTCACCAAGGTGGGCATCAACGAGCGCATTGAAACCTATGCCGCGCTCACCAAGGAAATCGAACCCGAGAGCTACAAGGGGGAGCTGGATGCGCTCGCCACGCTGACTTTGACGGACGCGCAAAAGCGCAAGTTCGTCGCGGCACTCGATGGAGACGTTTACGACGATCTGCCCAAGGCACGAATGGCGCTGGTATTGCGCCTCGAATCGTTGGTGCGTGCTCCCGGTGTGCAATTGCAGAATGCCGTGTCGCTGGAACACGTTCTGCCGCAAACGCCACCTGAAGGTTCGGATTGGGTGAAGTGGTTCCCCAACAAGGGTGAGCGTGAAGCCTGGACGCACCGTCTGGCCAACCTGGTTCCGCTCGACCGGAACAAGAACTCCTCCGCCAGCAATTACGACTTTGCCAAGAAGAAGAACGTGTACTTCAAGGGCAAAGGCACCGCCTCGCCGTTTGTGCTGACCCAAGAGGTCAGATCAGAAAACGAATGGACGTCCACGTTGCTGACCGAGCGTCAGGAGCGTCTGGTGGGTGTCCTCAAAAGTCATTGGAATCTCGCGGTCGCCGAGGGCACGGCCCCTGGCGCGGCAGCGAGCTGAGGAACGAATTCATGCAGAAGAAGCAACAACAAGACCAAAGCCAGATCAAGTGGATCTCCGACTTCATCTGGAACATTGCCGACGACCGCCTGCGCGATGTCTATGTGCGCGGCAAGTACCGCGACGTGATCCTGCCCTTCACCGTGCTGCGGCGGCTCGACGCCGTGCTCGAAGCCACGAAGGATGCGGTGCTGGAGCGCAAGAAGTTCCTCGACACTCACAAGGTGGCCGAGCAGGACGGCGCGCTGCGCATGGCAGCGGGGCAGGCCTTCTACAACGTCTCGGAGTTCACGCTCGCCAAGCTAAAGGCCAGCGCGGCGGGCCAGCGCCTGCGTGATGACTTCATCGCCTACCTCGATGGGTTCTCGCCCAACGTGCAGGAAATCCTCACCAAGTTCAACTTCCGCAACCAGATTCAGAAACTGGTGGATTCCCATGTCCTCGGGTTCCTGATTGAAGACTTCCTCGACCCTGAGGTCAACCTTGCGCCACTACCCGTCAAGGATGTTGATGGCCGTATCAAGCTGCCCGCGCTGGACAACCACGGCATGGGCACAGTGTTCGAGGAGCTGATCCGTCGCTTCAACGAAGACAACAATGAAGAGGCGGGCGAGCACTTCACCCCGCGCGACGTGGTGCAGCTCATGGCCAAACTGCTGTTCCTGCCTGTTGCCGACCGCATCGAGTCCAGCACCTATTCGCTCTACGACGGCTCCTGCGGCACCGGCGGCATGCTCACCGTGGCCGAGGAAGCCTTGCACGAGCTGGCCGAGCAGCATGGCAAGGAAGTCTCTATCCACCTTTTCGGGCAGGAAATCAGTGACGAGACCTACGCCATCTGCAAGGCCGACCTGCTTTTGAAGGGTGAAGGCGAAGAGGCCGAGAACATTGTGGGCGGCGCGGACAAATCCACTTTGTCTGCCGACCAGTTCCGCAGCCGTGAGTTCGACTTCATGATCTCCAACCCGCCCTACGGCAAGAGTTGGAAGACCGATTTGGAGCGCATGGGCGGCAAGAAGGAATTCAACGACCCGCGCTTCATCGTCAGCCACGGGGGCAACGCCGAGTTCAAGCTTCTGACCCGCTCCAGCGATGGGCAGCTCATGTTCCAGGTGAACAAGCTGCAGAAGATGAAGCACAACACGGCGCTGGGTAGTCGCATTGCGCTGGTGCACAACGGCTCCGCGCTGTTCACCGGCGACGCGGGCCAGGGCGAGAGCAACATCCGCCGCTGGGTGCTGGAGAACGACTGGCTCGAAGCCATCATCGCCCTGCCGCTCAACATCTTCTACAACACCGGCATTGCCACCTACATCTGGGTGCTGGCCAACAAGAAGTCCGAAGCACGCCGTGGTAAGGTGCAGTTGATCGACGCCAGCGGCTGGTCCCAACCGATGCGCCGCAACCTCGGCAAGAAGAATTGCGAACTTTCGGACGGAGACATCCAGCAAATCGTCAACCTCTACCTTGGCGATGCAAAGGAAACAGCCCAATCCAAGTGGTTCGACACTCAGGACTTTGGCTACTGGAAGATCACCGTCGAGCGCCCGCTGCGCCTGAAAAGCCAGCTCTCGGACGAACGCATCGAGGCCTTGCGCTTTGCCACCGGCGACGAGGCACTGCGCGCCGAAATCTACGCGGCCCACGGCGAGGCGCTCTATACAGAGTTCGCCAAGAGTAAGCCGGTCATCGAGGCGTGGCTGAAGGGCGAGGACGAAGCTGAAGACGACGACAGCGAAGAAGGCGACAGCGGTGATGACGGTGAGGCCCCCGCAGCCCGCAAGGCCGTGCCCGCTAAGCGCCGCAAGAAGCTGCTCGACATCTCGACTTGGCAGCGTGACAAGGGGCTGATGGAAGTGGCGCAAAGGGCTCAGAAGACTCTGGGTAGTTCCGTGTTCGACGACCACAATGAGTTCCGCACCCGCTTCGATGCTGCACTCAAGGCGCAGGGAGACAAGCTCGGCGCGCCGGAGAAGAAGGCCATCTACAAGGCGGTGAGCTGGCGCGACGAAACCGCGCCGCCGGTCATCGCCAAGCGCAGCAAGCTCAAGGCCGGCGAGCATTTCGAGCCCGGCTTCGATGGCGCGTACCTGCAGACAGTGGGCAAGGATCGCTTCATCGTCGAGTACGAGCCCGACAGCGAGCTGCGCGACACCGAGCAGGTGCCGTTGAAGGAGCCGGGCGGCATAGATGCCTTCTTCGCCCGCGAGGTGCTGCCACACGCACCGGACGCCTGGATTGCCACCGACAAGACTCAGATCGGTTACGAAATTTCTTTCGCCCGCTATTTTTACAAGCCCGCGCCGCTGCGAACGCTGGCCGAAATCCGCGCCGACATCCTCGCGCTGGAGCAGCAGAGCGAAGGTTTGCTGCATCGGATCGTGGGGGGCGCGTGATGGCGGTTGAGACCACTTATCCGAACTACCAGCCACTTCGGTCGCGCTGGGTGCCGCGCGTGCCGGAGCACTGGTCGCCGCTGCGCGCCAAGAATTTCTTGCGGGAGATCGACGACCGGTCGAAGACCGGCGAGGAAACGCTTCTGTCAATGCGGATGCAGCGGGGCTTGGTGCCGCACAACGATGTCTCGGTTAAGCGCATCGCCCCAGAGAATCTCATCGGCTACAAGAAGGCACAACCGGACGAGCTGGTGTTGAACCGGATGCAGGCGGGCAACGCCATGTTCTTCCGCAACCGCCAGTCAGGTTTGGTCAGCCCGGACTACGCCGTATTCCGCTTGCTCCGAGACGACAACCCCGAATATCTCGGCCACCTGTTCCGTTCGTGGCCAATGCGCGGGTTGTTCCGCTCGGAATCGAAGGGGCTTGGGACAGGCACGTCGGGCTTCTTGCGCCTCTACTCCGATCGTTTCGCGTCGCTGGAAATTCCGTTACCCTCGCGCCCCGAGCAAGACCAGATCGTCGCCTACCTGCGCGCGCAGGACGCGCACATCGCCCGCTTCATCCAGGCCAAACGGGATCTGATCAAGCTGCTCACCGAACAAAAGCTGCGCATCATCGACCACGCCGTCACACGTGGCCTCAACGCGGCGGTCGCGCTGAAACCTTCCAGCATCGAATGGCTGGGCGAGGTGCCGGAGCATTGGGAAGTAGCCCTCATTAAGCACGTCGCGGATGTTCGCTTCAGCGGTGTGGACAAACATTCACACGATCACGAAACACCGGTGCGCCTGTGTAATTACACCGACGTCTACAAGAATGACCGCATCACTGACGATATGGAATTGATGCACGCCACAGCGACGGCGGCGGAGATCGCCCGCCTGACGCTGAAAGCGGGCGATGTCATTCTTACGAAAGATTCCGAAACACCGGACGACATCGGTATACCCGCGTGGGTGCCGGAGGATTTGCCAGGCGTGGTTTGCGCGTATCACCTCGGCCTGCTGCGCCCCGTACCGGATCGCGTGTTGGGCGAGTTCCTGTTTCGCGCCGTCGGCTCGGCGCGCACGGCGCAGCAGTTCCACGTTCTCGCCACCGGCGTCACGCGCTTTGCACTCGGCAAGCACGATGTGAAGAACGCAGTCATCGCGTTACCTCCCGTCGAAGAGCAAAAGGCCATCTGCCGCTGGATCACCGACGAATGCAAGCCAATGGACGACGCCATCACCCGCACAGAAGAGGAAATCAAGCTGATCCGTGAATACCGCGACCGTCTGATTGCCGATGTGGTCACAGGGCAAGTGGACGTGCGCAGCTGGCAACCGAGCCCGGATGATGTTGTGGCCGAAGAGGACTTGGCAGCACTGGCGGCCGATGAAGAAATCGAAACCGATGGGGAGGATGACGATGTCGACGAATAAGCACACCTCAATCGAGCGGCAATGCTTCTCGCTGGCCAATGAGAGGCAATGACATGCACAAGACGCTGAAAACAATCCAGGCGCGTTTGGTGGAGGTTGTCGCTCAAGTGAAGGCTTCCGTCCCCAACGATGAGCCCTTCGGGAACGCTCATACAAACTGGAGCTTTCCGGGACTAACCCGTGCGGAGTTGATCGAAGAGGCAGAGTCAATCGTTGACCTGATTGCAGGGCAAGGTGGCGATGATTTGGGCGAGCATGAAGCTCGTCTGCAAGACTACGGGCGTCGCCTTCAGCATCTGCAACAGCAAACCGTCGCACAGCTGTGGAGCAATGCGGGGCAGGCAGTGCCCGCGTATATGCTGACGCTCCAAGGGTTGCGCAAAGCACTTAGCCCGGTGTTGACCCGAGATGAACATGCAGAGGCGGCGTCCAAGCTGAAACGCCTGACGCAACAACTGCGCGGAATGGAGTCGCGCCTGAACGGCCTTGATCCTCGCGCGGCAGAACTCAGCACGATGGTTGAGCGAATCGAGCAGGCGTATCACGCGGCTGACCAGTTGCCAACAGATCTGGAGACTTTGGACGAGGCTCGGCAGAAGATCGCCGATCTCATCAAAGACGCTACGCGAGATCAAGGTGACGTGCTGCGGATCAGAGAGGGCGCAGGAGAACTCGACACGCAATTGAAGAAGATTGCAGACGACGCCAAGGCAGTTCTGGATCGCTGTGAGACCGCGTACTCAGCCGCTACCAGTGTTGGGCTGGCAGCAGCGTTCAGCGAACGCTCAAGCACCTTGTCTAAGTCCATGTGGTTTTGGGTTGCAGGATTGGTCGCGGCACTGGCGGCTGGGAGTTACTTCGGCTCTGCGCAACTGCACTCATTGACGGAGCTGTTCAAGACTCCCAACGTCGCGACATCCGTGGTGCTCCTTAACCTGCTGCTTTCGGTGCTGTCGGTCGGCGCTCCAGTTTGGTTTGCGTGGCTGTCTACAAAACAGATTGGGCAGAGGTTCCGGCTTGCAGAGGACTATGCCTTCAAGGCCTCGATTTCCAGAGCCTACGAGGGTTTCCGTCGCGAAGCAGCAAGATTCGACAAGGACATGGAGGCAAAACTCCTGTCGTCTGCGCTGACTAGGCTTGATGAGTTGCCGCTTCGATTGGTGGAAGCCGACAGCCACGGCAGCCCTTGGCATGAACTCGCATCGTCGAATGCGGTGAAACAGGCCATGCGGGCGGTGCCAGGGTTTTCTGAACAGATCAAAGACTTGGCAAGCAAAGCTCTTGCGGCGGCCACAGCACCAAGAGTGCCCGCCCCTTCGATGTCCAGCGGAGAGGCCGCTCCTGCGGCCGGAAAAGCGAAGGGCGGTGATGCATGAAGCACTCTGACACTAGCGAGCGTTGGTTCGAGGCGCGCGTTGTGCGCGGCCTGACCGGTGTGCCGCAGCCCGAGTACAGCCATGCGCTGGCGCCCACGGACTTCGCTGCCACCCACAACGGTTTCGTGCAAGGCAAACCCACCGACTACAACCGTGACGTGGCGCTGGATGTGGCGCAGTTGCTGGCCTTCTTGCAGGCCACTCAACCCAAGGCGGTGGAAACGCTGGAACTGGCGGCGGAAGGCATCAAGCGCACTCAGTTTCTTCACCGACTGCAAGGCGAGATCACCAAGCGTGGCGTGGTGGACGTGTTGCGCAAGGGCGTGAGCCACGGCCCGGTACACGTCGATCTCTACAAGCTGCTGCCTACGCCGGGCAATGCCGCCGCAGCGGACGCCTTCGGCAAAAATGTCTTCAGCGTCACCCGGCAGGTGCGCTACAGCAACGACTCCGGCAACGAGCTGGACTTGGCGATCTTCATCAACGGCCTGCCTGTGCTCACCTTCGAGCTGAAGAACTCGCTGACCAAACAGACCTTGGCTGACGCAATCGTCCAGTACCAGACTACACGCAGCCCGCAGGAACTGCTGTTCCAGTTGGGTCGTTGCGTGGCGCACATTGCGGTAGATGACGCGGAGGCCGCTTTCTGCACGGAGCTGAAGGGCAAGGCCTCTTGGTTTCTACCGTTCAACCAGGGCTGGAACAGCGGCGCGGGCAATCCCCCCAACCCGGAAGGCCTGAAGACCGATTACCTGTGGAAGCAGGTGCTGACCCGCGAATCGCTGGCCAACATCATCGAGAGCTATGCGCAGGTGGTGGAAGAGGAAGAGGCAGACGCCAGCGGCAAGAAGAAGAAAAAGCGCAAGCAAATCTTCCCGCGCTTCCATCAGCTGCGCACGGTGCGTGCCTTGCTGTACCGCGCCCATGCCGATGGGGTGGGCAAGCGGTATTTGATCCAGCATTCGGCAGGCAGCGGCAAGAGCAACACCATCGCCTGGCTGGCGCACCAACTGGTGGAGTTGCGCCAGAAGGATGACCCGCTGACGGCGCAGTTCGATTCCGTCATCGTCATCACCGACCGACGTGCGCTGGACACACAGATTGCCCGCACCATCAAAGGATATGACCATGTGGCGGCAATCTTCGGCCACTCCGACAACGCTCAGGAACTGCGAGGCTTCCTGCAGAAGGGCAAGAAAATCATCGTCACCACGGTGCAGAAATTCCCGTTCATCCTCGATGAGCTGGGCGACCTCTCAGGCAAGAGCTTCGCGCTGTTAATCGACGAGGCGCATTCCAGCCAAGGCGGCAAGACCACGGCGCGGATGCACGAAGCCCTTGGCGGCAAGGTGGCCGAGGAAGAGTTCGAGGAGGACAGCACGCAGGATGCGGTCAACGCGGAAATCGAGAAGCGCATCGCCTCCCGCAAACTGCTGGTCAACGCCAGCTACTTTGCGTTCACCGCCACACCCAAGAACAAGACGCTGGAGTTGTTCGGCGAGAAGACGCTGGTCGGTGACAAGGTGCAGTTCCGTTCGCCCGAGGAACTGACCTACACCACGAAGCAGGCGATCCAAGAGAAGTTCATCCTTGACGTGGTGGAGAACTACACCCCTTACGACAGCTTCTACCAAGTGGCGAAGACGGTGGCAGACGACCCGGAATTCGACAAGGTGAAGGCGCTGAAGAAAATTCGCTACTACGTCGAATCACACGACAAGGCCATCCGCCGCAAGGCGGAGATCATGGTGGATCACTTCACCGCGCAGGTGGCAGGCAAACAGAAGATTGGTGGCAAGGCGCGGGCGATGATCGTTTGCAGCGGTATTGCGCGGGCCATTGACTACTACCGCGAAGTGGCCGACTACCTCACGCAGATCAAGAGCCCTTACAAGGCCATCGTGGCCTACTCGGGCGACTTCGAGATTGGCGGCCAGAAGAAGACCGAGGCCGATCTCAACGGGTTTCCGAGCAAGGACATTCCTGCCAATCTCAAGCAAGACCCGTATCGCTTCCTGATCGTCGCCAACAAGTTCGTGACCGGCTTCGATGAGCCCTTGTTGCACACGATGTACGTGGACAAGCCGCTGGCGGGTGTTCTGGCGGTGCAGACCTTGTCACGCCTGAACCGTGCGCATCCGCAAAAGCACGACACCTTCGTGCTCGACTTCGCGGACAACGCCGAGGCGGTGAAGGCAGCCTTCCAGGACTACTACCGCGCCACCATCCAGACCGGCGAAACCGACGCCAACAAGCTGCACGACATCAAGGCTGAACTCGACGGGCAGCAGGTGTACAGCTGGCAGCAGGTGGAAGACTTGGTGGCGCTGTATTTGAGTGGCGCAGACCGGGACAAGCTCGACCCCATCCTTGATGCTTGCGTGGCCGAATACACCGACAAGCTCGGCGAGGACGATCAGGTCAAGTTCAAGGGCAAGGCCAAGGCCTTCGTGCGCAGCTATGGCTTCCTAGCCGCCATCCTGAGTTACGGCCACCCCGCGTGGGAAAAGCTGTCGATCTTTCTGAACTTCCTCATCCCCAAGCTGCCCGCGCCCAAGGAAGAGGACTTGTCCAAAGGGGTGCTGGAGACCATTGACATGGACAGCTACCGGGTGGAGGCCAACGCGGCGCTGAAGATGGCGATGGACGACGCGGATGCCACGGTCGAGCCCGTACCCCCGGGCGGCGGTGGTGGCAAGGGCGAGGCTGACATCGACAAGCTCTCCGCGATCATCAAGACCTTCAATGACCTGTTCGGCAACATCGAGTGGAAGGACGAGGACAAGATTCGCAAGGTCATTGCCGAGGAAATCCCGGCACGGGTGGCCCAGGACAAGGCCTATCAGAATGCGCAGGCGAACTCCGACAAGCAGAACGCGAAGCTGGAGCATGACAAGGCGCTGAATCGCGTGGTGTTGGAACTGCTGTCCGACCACACTGAGCTGTTCAAGCAGTTCAGCGACAACCCCAACTTCAAACGCTGGCTGACGGACACGGTGTTCGATGCGACCTATCACCGTGGGGCGATGCCGCCGAAGGCACCGCCGCAGACCGGGCTGTCGGCTTGATCGGACCAGTCTTAAGGAGCTTGCAGATTTACTGCGCCCAGCCACTGCGGAGGAGCTTAGTTTGAGGCCTTATCACGTTCACCAGTGCTTTCATGCCGTCGGTCATGGAACGTTCATGACTGGCGTAGTTATTGGAAAAGATGAGAATGCATTCAGCTGGGTATACGACTGCGGCTCTAAAAGCTCCAATGCTATGGGTAGTGCGTTGGCACGTACCGCTTCTTGGTCTGTGTGGCCAGATCGCATCAATATGCTGGTCTTGTCACACTTTGACGACGACCATGTGAATGGTCTAGAGGATCTTCTTAAGCAGTGCGAAGTTGATTTTCTGATATTGCCATTTTCGGAGTGGCAGCAGCGTGTCCGGGATGTCGCCGTTGGGGGGCTCAAGGGTATCAGCGCCTCGACTGCGCAGTTGCAACTTTCGCCTATTACGTGGTTGCAGTCTAAAGATCTGACGGCAAAGGTGGGAACGTTGCTACTTGTTCGTGGCGGATCTTCCGAGCAGCAGGAAGATCGTGAACCTATGCGATTGCCTACTGGCACCAATCCAAACGAGTTGGGCGGCGACAGGCAGCGTCAAGACAGCCTTGAGCAACGCGAATTGCGTATGGTTGCGTCGACCCATGTGGCTGGTCCGACCGTCCAAGTAATGCAGCATGGCACGCCGGTTCATCCTGATGGATTCCCAATGGAGTTCATGTTCTATAACGCTGAAGTTAGCGGCAAGGATTTGGACATCATTAAGACGGCTCATACTGGTGATCTAATCTCAAAGAGGTCTAGATTGCCTTTGCATGAGGTGAGGAAAGAGATCGAAGCGGAGATATCCGCTCTTGGGCTCGATATGCCATTGTCTTCATGGCCTTTGGGTTGGAGGGCTAAACTGAAGAAGTGCTACGAGAGCCATTTCGGCTCCAGCAGTGCCGCAAAGAACAATATTTCGCTTTGTATGTATGCGGCCCCTCGATTGGATGCGCAGGAACTCGACTTGTGCGCGTTGTTTCAGGAACACGACACCCCGCCTGACGTAGATGCCGGATACTCTTTCTGTTCGGATCGTCCAGCCGTGCTCTGCACAGGTGATTTGCGAATTGATGCCAACGTTATCTCCACTATGCAATCTCACTTCAATAGGATCAGGTGGAATCGAATTGGTATCACGCAGGTTCCCCACCACGGCTCCGAACATTCGTGGGTATCCGGTAATGCAAAGAGCCTCGCGCCGTCTGCGTTTGTCCACTGTGCGCCTGGCAAAGGAGCTCATCCTCACGCGAGTGTCGTCACCGATCTGATTGGCCACACGGTCTTCACCGCCGATTACAAGAGCTCCGTCGGTTTGAAATACCATTTCTTGGTGCCATAGGAATAGATTGCGAAGACGAAAATACTTCGCTTGGTAGGCCCTCGGCCACCCTTAACGTGAAACCCTGCATTGGGCGGAGCCATGGCCGTGGCGGCTTTTGGGCCGCCACGATTTCTCTGCATTACTTCTTGGCACGCGAGAACTGCCACGCGGTGTCGAAGGGCAGACTCTTGCGAATCCCCGGCAAGGGGTCGTAGGGATAAGGGAACGCGCGGATGCGGCCTTGAACGACCACGCTGCCGGTGTCGTAGACGTTGACGATGAGACCGCACCAGAGGTCAAAGCGGGTGTAGTTACCCATCCGCACTTGGTTGTTGATGAAGACCCGGTTTGCCTTGAAGCGGCGTTCGATGGTCTGAGCTTGCATGGTGGATTGCTCCTGGTAGATGCGGGGAATTCCGCCCGGAGCCTTTACAAGACAGCACGACAGAGACAGAAGCATGGTTGGCAAGGGCACCTGCTGCCAATTTGCAATAGCCAATGTGTATCAATGAAGTGAGTGCAACACCATGCCAAGCAAGCTGTCGAAATGGGGTAACTCGCTCGGTGTTCGAGTGCCGAGCCATATTGCCGAGCGGGCCGGTCTGCAATGCGGCGACCAGCTCTACATCCGTCTGCTCGATTCGGGCGACATTCTGGTGAGGGCGGCTCGTCCGGGCGCGGTCCCACCGGGCTACGCCGTCCCGAATGGCAGCGCGCCCACACTTGAGGCCAAGTCGTCCGATGACGGCAGCTGGGATGTGTGGTGATCTCTGGTTCGTCTGAAGCGAAGTCACACCGAGATTGCGGCCGGTTTCGCCCCGCGCTACTGTGACGACGCGGCGATGGCTGGCTTCAACTGGTCAGCCGCGCCGCACTAGCAAATCTGCCGACCGCTGCCGGTCACCTCCAAGGGCTGAGACGTTTTGTCTCAGCCCTTTGTCGTTTCTGGCGGGCAGGTTGGCGCAACCCCATCTGAAGGAACCCCCATGTCTCAAGAATCCGCCATGCCGCCCAAGGCAGGCCCCGCATCGCCCAACGATCCTTTGCCAATCGCCATCCACCCGCCCGTGCTCTTCGAGTTGGGCGATGTCGTCGCCACGCCGCCCGCGCTGCGGTTGATCGAAAAGCGCGGCGCAAACGTCCTCGACCTGCTGCGCCGTCATCAGCGGTGCGAGTGGGACGCCATGTGCGCGGAGGATCGCGATGCCAACTGGCAGGCTGTTTTGTCCGGTGAGTCACGCATCTTCTCTTCGTTCGACATCGGCAAGGAAGGCGACCCGGCGGTCGTGTGGGTCATCACCGAGTGGGACCGGTCGGTCACCACGGTGCTGCTGCCCAGCTGCTACTAACTCCAAATCACCGTCCGCAGGCCGCAGCGCAAAGTTGCGGCCAGTTCATTCCGCCGTGCCGCGTTCGCGCCGCACGGCTTTTTTGTCGCTGCGTTCGTAGCGATAGCACGCACTTATCACTACCAAAATGACCACCAAAAAGCCGCACGCATCGGCTGGCACCAAATCGCCAGCGTCGAGCGAAGAATCCACCGCCAGCACCGCAGCCAAAACGGCAGAGAAGCCGCCGACTGGCTCCGTGGCTGGCTACGTCGCCTCTGCCAGCTCGAAAGCCACCAAGCGGGCCTATGCCAGCGATGTGCGCCATTTCATCCAGCACGGCGGGGCCATACCGGCAACTCCGGCCATGGTGGCGGAGTACTTGGCAAAGTTGGCCCCGGCCATGAAAGTGGCGACGCTGGAGCGGCGTTGCGTGTCCATCGCGCAGGCCCACCGCGACCAAGGGCTGAAGTCACCGACGCGGGCCGATGTGGTCGTGGCGACCATGAAAGGCATCCGCCGCCAGCACGGCACCCGCCAGCGTGCGGTGAAGCCGATCACCCGCGATGTGCTGCTGGAGATGCTGGCCGTGCTCGATCAGCAGAAGTCACACCCCACCAAGGCAGCGCGAGACAGGGCTTTGCTGCTGGTCGGTTTCGCCGGTGCGTTCCGCCGCGCTGAGTTGGTGGCCTTGCGAGTGGAGGACGTGACTTTCCATGAGACCCATGCCGAGGTACTGCTGCGGTTCTCCAAGACCGATCAGTTTGGCAAGGGGCGTTCGGTGTTCTTGCCGCAGGCCAGCGGCGAGCGGTGCCCCATTCAGAGCCTCAGGGCGTGGCTGGCGGTGGCGGGCATCGAGACCGGCTGGCTGTTCCGCTCGGTGACCAAGGGCGGCGTGGTGTCAGATGATCCGCTGACGGCGCAGTCGGTGGCCTTGATCGTGAAGCGCGCAGCCAAAGCCATGGGGCGTGAGCCGGAGGAGTTTTCGGGCCACAGCCTTCGCGCAGGCTACGTGACCACTGCGGCGATGGCATCGCTGCCCACATGGCTCATCCGAGAGCAGACCGGGCACCGCAGCGATGCCGTGCTGGCCCGCTACATCCGGCCGGTCGAGAAGAGGAAGATTCCGTCGCTGCTTTGACTGGTACCAGCAGAATGTAGGCCTGCGAAGAAGGGAGGGGATTTGCAGGTCGAGCTATATACCGGGGACATCCCGTCAGTTTTTGAGCGGTTCAGTGACTTGGTCGGTGCGCAGCACTGGAAGAAGCGAGTTGACCTTCTCAAGGCCGATATCCGAGGCAACAAGCTGCTGAGGGAGCACCTGCTCCAAGAGAATGAGTTTGCTTTTGGCTTGCAGGCGGCGTCCGAACTCACGAAGAAGTATGGCGGGTTGCCCGTGCACCAGATGGACATCAGCCCGCTGTATCCGTGCATGGCCTTTGCCGCTCAGATACTGTCGATTGCTGAATCCTCCGCCGGCCCCCAGCGAGCCCAGCTGGTGCGCCGTGTTCACGGTGCGCTGAAGAACCCTGATGACTTGCGCGGCATGCGCCTGGAGCTGACGGCCGCGACTCACTTCCTTCGACGTGGTCTCGAAGTTCAATGGCCCGAAGTGACCGGGGGAGGCACGATGGATCTCTTGATCCCGGCTCTCGGACCACAAGGGCTTGAAATCGAGTGCAAATCTATCTCCGATGACAAAGGGCGCAAAATTCCAAAGCGTGACGCCTTGGATTTCTGCGCACTTGTGGCGCCCAAGCTGGATGCTCTTGGGAAAGGGCTGAAAGTAGGTGTCGCGGCTGTACTGACCCTTGATGGGCGCATGCCAGGGAACTTCTTGGAACGTCGGAAGTTGGCGGAATCATTGGTTCGTCATGTGCTGTCTGGCGTCAGCAACTGCCAGTTGGATGGGGCGAATCTGCGAATTCACGAATTCGATCCCCTTCTGCTTGGAGATGTTGGAGACGACGGGCGGCCCGTGATCTCAAGAGACCAAGTCGATACGATTACCGGGACGACAAACAGGCAGGCTCTGATCGTTGGTCGAAAGAGTGGAGGCGCCATCGTCCTAGTGCTTCAGAGCGCGCAAGACGACTCTCTGCTGACCTACACGTTTGACACCCTGTCCCGGTCGGCCAACAGGCAGCTGTCTGGACAAAGAGCCGGGATGTTCCTGGTGGGCCTCGACGGGCTGGAGGCGGAATCGTTGTTGGACCTTGCTCAGCAGGATGGAGCTGGCGATCAGCCACCAACGGCCCTTCGCGTTCGGGTCAGTGAATTTCTGGCCAGCCACGGCCGGGACCATGTCATTGGGGTTGGGTTTATCAGCAAAGGAGGACTACGCCCCGCTGCTGGTGGCGTGACTGACAGTGGGGGCTCCGCCTATGTTTTCCCGAAACGCGAAAGTCCCTTTTGGCATGACGATTTCGCCGGGCTGTTTGCCGAGAGGGCATGAACGGCTTGGCGCTTAGACCCAGCGCATGGCTTCAGGGCGCCAAGTGGCCGTTGCCTGACTGCTGGCGGTGGCGACCTGCGTCGGTGGCCACAGCAGGTCGTCCAGCAGTGCGACGGTCTCGCCCAGGCTCGCGGCTTCGATGCGGTTCTTGTTCAGGAAGGCCTGCCACTGACGCAGCTTTGCGGCGTCTTCGCTGAACTGCTGGGTCAGTGCCAAGGGCCGCTCGGTGGGCAGGGCGGTCTGGCGTCGGGCAAAGGTGGCGGCAATGGCTGCTGCCAGTGTGGCACCGTCCAGTTCCGTGCGCCGTGCGATCACCGCCAGGTCGAAGAAGTCCTTCATGCGGCTGTTCGCTTGCCCCAGCATCACTATGGCCTGGTATTTCTCTGCGATCACGGTGTAGACCGGATAGACCCGCAGCGTGGGGGCTGGGAAGTCACCCAGCAGAGTCGGGTAAGCCACCGTCTGTGGCCCCGGCGTGACGGCATCGCCGAAGCCCACGTCGATCTGAAGGGCGCAGCGTGCGGAACCGATGCGTGCCACCAGCGTGATGCGGGTGCCGCCGTAGGTGTTGTCCTCGCGAATGGCGTCGGCCTTCACGGATTCGGGGTCAAACACGATGCCGTCGCCCAGGTCCATGGCGGCGATGTCGCGGAAAGTGGCGATCAGGTTCGCCTCGTCGTCAGGGCCAAAGCCCAGCAAGTCAGCGTCCCGCGTCGGGCGGTGCGGGGTGTCGTACCACAGCGCAAAGAGCAGGGCGCCCTTGAGCAGAAAGCGGTCAGCATGCGGGGACGTGCTGACGCGGGCCAGCAGGCGCTCCATGCCGTAGCGGTTCAGCAGCAGGTTGTAGTCGTCGCCGCGCTGTTTGGCGAGGGTCAGCAGTCGGGCCAGGATCGACGCGGATAGGTTGCCGGTCATTGCGTCACCGCCTCCAGATAGGGCTGCATGACACGGTCGACCCGGTTGATCTTGGCGAAGTGGCTCAGTTCGGCCATGGTGACCTTGCGGCTGCGCCATGCATCTTTCAGCGCCTCCAGCGCCACGTCCAGGCCAATCTTGTTGCGGAACTTGAAGCAGTCGGCCACAGTCTTGGCGGCGCTGTACACGCGGATGGGGGCACCGTGTTCGGTCACGGTCTGGATACCGTCGCTGTAGGCGGTGCCGCGCAGGCGCGTGATGCGCAGCGTGGGGTAGCTCAGCGCCGGGGTCTGTGTCGCTTCGGGCAGCGCAATCCACACTTCATGCGGCAGTTGCGTGCCGATCTCATGAAATTGCAGCGCACTCAGCAGGCACAGCACTGCCTTGGGCACGCGCTGGCAGACCTCGATCAGCGTCTGGTGCTCGGTGACTTCAGCATCGGGCAGTCCATACAGGCCACGGCCCAGCCGTTGCAGCTTTCCGGCCTGGTGTAGCCGGATCAGCAGCTGCGGTGACCAGCCATGCTCGCGCACATCCGCTGCCCGCAGCACGCGCCGGTGCCGGGCCAGTTCGAGGATGTGGTCAGACTGGTTCATGAGGGGGTAGTTTAATATCCACATTACTTTTATTCAAGTGATGCGAAATTCAATCAGTCCCGCGCCGTGGTTCTACTGCTCGCCGATCTTGCGCATGGCCGCCGTGGCTTCTTCCATGGCGTTGCGAACCGGGGCGACGATCAATCGAGCGTAGACCTTGGTGGCTTCCGGGGTCTTGTGGTTCAGAACCCTGCCGATGATGGGCAGGCTGGTGCCGTTGCTGGCCAGCCAAGAGCCTAGCGTGCGGCGCAGGTCGTGGATTTTTAGGTCACGCATCTCGTAGTGCTGCAAGTGCAGTCCGTGCTTCTCCGCCAATGGCGTGTAGCGTTCGATGGTCTGGACCGGGAAGTCGATGGCCTCTTCCAGGGCCAGTTGGTAGTCGAAGGTCTTGGCCGTTGCCTTCTCTGCCAACGCCTCCACCAAACCCAACGCCGTGCCGCGCGCCAGCATGCGCTCCCAAGCCCCTCGTGGCTCCACCAAATGACCGCATTCGCCGGAACCAGGGAACACGAAAAGAGAATCGCTGCTTTGGGCAGCCTTCTTTCTTCGTTCCAGAACCTCGATGGCCTCGGGGGTCAGCAGCACGGTCTGTGGCTCGCCATTCTTTGTTCTCTCGATGTTCCATTCCTTGCGTTCAAGGTGAACATCCGGCCATTGCATCGACATGACGTTGCTGCGGCGTGCTCCCGTGTACAGGGCGAGTTTCACGAAGTCACGCACCAGCTCGTTCGTTTCATGCTCCATGGCCAGCATGAGGCGGGGCATCTCATCGGGGAGTACGAATCTTGAGCGGGACTTCTCCCTGTACTTGTCCATTCCCCGGCAAGGATGGTTGCCGTCGAAGTAGCCCCACTGGATGGCACGGCTGTACATCGAGCTGATGAGTGCAATCACGCGGTTGGCCGTCGTCGGGATATGGCCCATCTTTGCGTGATGGGAGATCAGCTGAGCGCGCGTGATGTCTGACAGCCGCAGCTTTGCAAGGTTGACGCCGTACCTGTTCGTGTCGATGTGGCGCTCGAATTTTTCGATGTCCTCCTTGTGGGACACCTTGCGGACGGACGAGTGCCGCTCGTAGTAGACCTTGAAGAAGTCGGCCAGCGTTATCTCGCTGCGTCGTTCGCGCATCGACTCGGCAGGGTTGAGGTCCTGCGCGATGTCTGCATTCAGCGCCGCGACCGTCTTGCGAGCTTGCTCGATGCTCACATCCGGGTAGCGCCCGATCTTGATGCGCTCTGGCCTGCCTTGGATGCGTCGGTAGAGCAAGAAACTCTTCCGGCCGGTCTTGCCGACGCTGATCGCGAGTCCTTTGGTGTCCGTGTCGTAGAAGTAGGCCACACCTTCGGACGGCAGCGTCAGCCGGTCGAGGGCGCGCTTGGTGAAATTTAGGCGGTTGCTGGGGGTCGGTTGGTCTTTGTGCATGCGGGAAATCTTGCTACGCGGTGGCTACGAGCCCCGTGCCTTTTGCAGAGATAGATCGCACGCTTGCTACGCCGAGCGTTGATCGAGGCCGGTCACGGTTTACCGAGACTTGCCGTTTGACCCGCAGGGCTGTTGAGGTTGTTAACGTCCGTTGTCCGCAGATGGCGACGAGTGGCGAAAAACAACATTAGCCGTAACCATGCTCATAATCCTTTGGTCGCGGGTTCAAGTCCCTCACGCCCTACCAAGACATCTATGGAAAGCCCGCTATCGAAGAGGTAGCGGGCTTTTTCTTTTGTGCGAGCTTTGCCCGTTGCGAACTTTTTTCGCCTGATTGCGAAAAAGTTCGGGATTTGGTCTGAAGGGCGTTTTTGCGCTGCTACAATTCATCCTGTGTTGCGGCTGTAGCTCAGCTGGATAGAGTACTTGGCTACGAACCAAGGGGTCGTGGGTTCGATTCCTGCCAGCCGCACCAAAAAACGTCAATCCTCAGAACTGAAAAGTTCTGGGGATTTTTCGTTTCTGGTGTCTGTTCGAGTCGTTTGCTGGAGCGGTTTGCCCCCAAGTTTCAGGCTTTGGGGATCAGCAGCGTGAAGGTGCTGCCATGGCCCAGCTGGCTCTGGATTTGCAACTGCCCGCCATGGCGCTGGGCCACGGTGCGTACAAAGGCCAGGCCCAGGCCCACGCCGTCCATACGTTGATGCTGCAGCAGGCGTTCAAAAGGCTGGCTCAGGCGGGCCAGTGAAGCTTCATCCATGCCGGGGCCATGATCGCGCACGGCCAGGGCCCAGAAATTGTCGCTTTGGGTCACGCTGCATTCCACGCGGGCGATGGTGTCTGGTTGCTCGGGCTTGCCGTATTTGATGGCATTGCTCAGCAGGTTGACGGTTGCGCGGTAGAGCAGGCCGGGGTCGCCTTGCACTATGGCTTCGGCTTCGGGCAGGTCGAACTGCAGTTGCACATTCTGTTTTTGCGCAGCGGTCCAGCTGTCCGAGACGGCCTGGTCGGCAAGCAAACCCAAATCCAGTGCTTCGCTGCGGTAGTTTTGCTCCTGCGCGCGGGCCAGGTGCACGAAGTCGTCGGCCAGCTTCAGCGAGGATTGGGCATAGCTCTCGATGCGGCCAAACAGGGCTTCGTCCGCCTGCAGCGTGCCATTGCCTCGCTGCATTTCCAGCAAGGTGATGATGGAGCCAATGGGCGCGCGGATATCGTGCGAGATGAATTGCATGGCCTGGTCGCGCTGGGCCTGTGCGCCGCGCAAGTCGCTGATATCGACCAGCGTGATCAGCCAGCCTGAGGTGGGCGGGGCTTCAAACGGCTGGCTCAGCAGCATCAGGTGGCGGCCTTGCGCATCGCGGCCTTCGCTGTGGCGTGGCAGGCAGCCTTGTTGCAGGGCTTTGCGTGGCAGCAAGGGGGAGATGGTGGCGGGCTGGCTGCTGCGGCCTGCAGATTCTCCCGTGCTGCCAAGGCCTGCCAAAAGCGTGACGAGGTCGCTGCCCAGCGTCAGCGCGGCACCCAGGCTTTGCACATAGGCATCAGCTGCTGTATTGGCCAGCAGGATGCGGCCTTCGCGGTCGCAGACAAACGTGGCCGATGGCAGCTGGCGCAGGCTTTCGCTGACGAAATGGTGCAGGGCGCGCAGCTGGCGCGAGGCTTGCTCGACCGCTGCAATGCGCTGGTCCAGTACATCGCCAGTCAACGCATTGGGGTTGCTGACGGGCAGGCCCTGGCCCTGCAGGTCGCGTAGCTCCAGCGCCAGAAAACGGGTGGCGGCGCGCAGGCGCAGCCAGCTCCACAGTGGGTAGGCCAGAGCCAGACCCAGCAGGGCGGCGGCGGGGGCCGTCTGAATATGACCCCAGCGCGGAGCCAGCCCGGCAGCGAGCAAAATCAAGATGCCAAGCCCGGCGCAGGCCAGCAGCCCGCCCGATGGGCCAAACCAGGCCAGAGCCAGCAGTCCCAGCAGCACGGGCAGCAGATTGAGGGCGCGGTTGAGGTTGGCCGATGCAGGCTCCAGATGCAGATCAAGCTGTATGCCGCTGAGCACATGGCCCAGCATTTCCACGTTAGAGACCAGCCGGGCACCAAAGCCCACGGGCGCTGTGAATTTCTCACCCAGGCCTGTGGCCGTGGCACCGATCAGCACATATTTGCCGCGAAAGGCGGCGGCAGGAATATTGCCGCGCAGCACATCGATATAGGAGTAGGTGGCAAAGGGTGAGCTGCTTTTCTGATCGCGGTCCTGATGGGGCGCGGCAAAGGCAATCACCTCGGGCTGAAGCTGTAGCCAGCGGTTGTCTGGCGCATCGGTAGGGGCGCTGGGCTTGAGGCAGGGCACACCTGTCTGCCCCACGCAGTGCAGGCTGAGTGCCATATGCCATTGCAGTGCATTTTTCGGGCCTTCGATGGCGTTGAAGCGGCGCACGATGCCGTCGTCTTCCACCGGCATTTGCGTGTGACCCAGTGCCGTGGCGGCGCGGGCCAGGCTGGGCAGGGGCTGGCTGACCTGAACTTGCTCGCTGCGGGTGACGGGCAGCACCACACGGCCACTTTTTTGCAGAGCGCGCTGCAGCAGCAGATCGTCGCCGGGGTAGTCCAGATCTTCTTCGCTGAAGACGATGTCCATGCCTATGGCGCGGGGCTGGCCTTCGGAGATGCGCTCTATGGCCGCCGCATGCAGGGCGCGCCGCCAGGGCCAGCGGCCTATGGCGTCAATGCTGTCGTCATCAATGGCGACGATGACGATATCGGGCGAGGCGGGGCGCTGGTGCAGCCAGGTGGATGCGTCCTGAATGGCGGCGTTGAAGCGCGTGAGCTGGCCCGGCGCGCTGAGAGCGTAGACCAGCGTCAGCAAAAAAGCGCTGAGCAGCAGCCAGCTGTAGCGCAGCTTTTGCGGTTTGCGCTGGGGGGCTTCAGGCATGGGGGCGGCTGGTGCGGCAGCTGAATATGCTCACAAATTTATAGCTGCTTGCGTATTTGATATAAGGACTTGAGGCCAAAAACGCATGAAAACAGGTGCCGGGCATGCGCTGGTGGCCTGCTGAGCTTACTGGCGCATCAGGCGCGCGCCGTCGCCCGAGGTCAGGGTCTGGCCATCACCGGTGGTGACCCAGTTGCCGGTCTGGAACTTGCGCGCGGCCGTGAAGTTGCTGCGCAGGCCGTTGCTGTCTTCCACCTGCATCTGCATGTAGTAGTTGCCTGCAGGCAGGTCCTGGGTGGACCATTGCGGCTCGGTCAGCCAGGTGTCCACCAGCGGCTTGGCAAAGTCATTGTCCTGAGCGACGACGACATGGTAGCGATGGCCTTCTTCGCCCGCCCAGCGGATATTGCGGCTGCCTTCACCCGCGCCACCGCCCATTTGCAGCTCGGGGGACTTGGGAGCCTCGGCCAGCTTCATTTTCTGAGCCGGTGCAAACGGGCCGGGGTCTAGCTTGCCATCGGCCAGCGTGCGGATGCTGGCCACGCGCCACAGATATTCGCCCACGGGCAGGGCCGCCAGTGCCTGTGCGGGCAGGGTGCAGTCCTGCAACTGGTTGGCGTCCACGGCGGGTTTGGCAAAGTCGCCGCCAGCGGCCACGACCTGAATGCGATAGGCCGAAGCCTGATCGACCTTGGTGCACTGCAGGCCGCGCTGGCCCAGGCCGATCACGGCGTTGGGTTCGGGCGATTCATACAGCGGCGGCACGGGCGTGGCCTTGACGCGCAGGCTGTGCGTGCTGCGCGCTCCGGGAATGCCGTTGGCATCAATGGCGCGAATGGCGACCAGATAGTCGCCGTCGGCCACGCCGGTCAGGCGTGCGGGCGATTGCTGGAACATGCCGCTACGCACGACCTGGTTCAGATCCTTGTGCTCGGCCAGCTGCACCTGATAGCGCACAGCGCCATTCATCACGGGCAGGGGCAGGCTGACCCAGTTGGCGTCTTCTGCCAAAGCGGGCCAGTTGGCGATGTCGGGCGCGGGCAGCATGGGCGCGGCCTTACCCAGCTTGCCGTCGGCAGACACGGCCACGCCCTGGCCGGGCTTGAGCAAGGTGGAGGGCTGGCCCGATTGCACAGCGACCGAGCCTTCATCGACCGCTGCTGCGGTCTGGCCCTTGGCATCGGTCAGCACCATGAACTGGGTGCCACGCACGCTGGTGGATGCTGCGGGGGTGCGCACTTCAAAGCGGCGATCGGTCTGCGCCTGTTTGGTGACGGAGGCCTCCACCCCGCCTTCGCGCAAGTCCAGCACGGACTGCAGGCTGCCTGCGCGGCCCTTGCGGCGCATCTGGCGCAGCTCTACATCGGACTCGGACTGCACGCGCACCAGTGAGCCATCGGCCAGTCGCACGGAAACAAAGCCATTGGCCGGAACCTTGAGCGAATCGCCTTCCTGCAGCAACTGGCCTTTTTGCACGGCCTGATTGCCTGCGGGGGCGCTATCGGCCAGGTGATTGAGCGAGCGGGTGCTGCGCACATCGCCCTGCACATATTCGACGGAAGCGGTCGCCGCGCGCAGCAGCTTGGTTGGGATCTCCAGCACCGAGCCGGGGCGCAGACGCAGCGGGTCTGGCACGCGGTTATGGCTTTGCAGCGCTGTCCAGCGCGTATGGTCGCCCAGATAGCGCGCTGCCAAATGCTCCAGCGTATCGCCGGTAGACACTTTGTGCTGCAGCACATCGCCCGTGGGTGATGCAGGGCGAATCTGCGCCGCGGCACTGCCTGCCAGTGCCATGCCAGCAGCGCCCGTACAAGCCAGCACCATGCGCATACCGGTCAGAGAGGTCCTGGAAGGGCAGACAGACTGGTTTGAGGGCTGAATTGGCATAGAGTGCTGGTGGTATATACGGTTGTTGCTATTAAAAGTGTAGTTTTTTGACTTAGCTGGCGCTGGAGACGGCAGATGCCTCGGTCTCGGGAATGTCTAGCCGGTAGCCATAGCCATAGATGGCAGAGATGGAATAGGGCTGGCCTGCGCGCAGATTGAGCAGATTGCGCAGGCGCGAGACATGGGTGTCCAGAGAGCGCGACTGCACTTCGGCGTTGTGGCCCCAGACGACCTCGCGCAGATGATCGCGCGAGAGCAGGCGTCCCTGGTTCTGGAACATGGTCAGCGCCAGCGTGTACTCGCGGTGCGTCACTTCCACGGGCTTGCCGTCCATCTCGATGCCGTTGGTGGCCGTGATGAAGCGGTAGGGGCCAAAGGTCAGTACGCTTTGCGCTGCCAGCGGGTAGGCGCGGCGCAGCAGGGCGGACATGCGGGCGCGCAGCTCGGCCGCACGCACGGGCTTGATCATGAAGTCATCGGCGCCACAGCTCAGGCCTTCGACAATGTCGGCCTCTTCGCTGCGGTGGGTGATGAAGATGATGGGCAGCTCTTTGCTGACCTGCTCACGCACCCAGCGCACGATCTCCGTGCCCTGAATATCGGGCAGCTCCCAGTCCACCAGCAGCAGATCAAAGCTTTCGCGGCGCAGCGCTTGCTGCAAGGCTGCGCCCTTGAGAAAGGTGTGGCAGCTGTGGCCTGCATCCGTCACGACCTGCTCCAGCAGCTGTAGCTGCAGGGCGTCGTCATCCAAGGCGGCAATACGCATTTGTCAGTCCTTTCGTCCGAAGGATTCTCTCCCTTGCTCCCTGCCCAACAAGCGGCAGACGCAAAGGCCCCTCATCCTCCCAGGCACACAGTTTACTGTTCAGCAGCCTCACGTAGTTGGTCCAGTGCTTGTACCACTTGCTGGTCCTGAACGCCATCCACGGTTTGCAGACGTGGCTTGAGGGCTGCCAGAGCGCTGGCGCCTTCGCGCTGCAATTGGGCAATGCTCTGGCCGGCCTCCTTGGGAGCGGCAAAGCCCTGGCTTTGCAGCAGCAACTGGCCGTCGGCGGCCACCAGCTTGAAGTAGAACTGGCCGTCGGCTTCGCGGTACTGCTTGAACTGGGGCAGAGCCGTCTTAGCGGCCTTGGCCGCTTTCTTGACGGTGGCTGCCAGGTTGCGGATGCCCACGGCGCTGCGCAGTTGCTGCACAAAAGGCGTGGCCAGCTTGCGGGCCTTGGCGGCGCCGGCCAGCAGAATTTCTTCCAGCTCGGCAGGGTGAGCAATCAGGTACTCGTAGCGCTCGCGCATGGGGGCGATTTCGCGGTCGATGCGCTCGAACAGCATCTGCTTGGCGTCGCCCCAGGTGATGCCGGCTGCGTATTGCTGGCGCAGGGCTTCGGTTTCTTCTTCGCTGGCAAAGGCCTGATAGATCTGGAACAGGGCTGAGCCTTCGACTTCCTTGGGCTCGCCGGGCGCGCGCGAGTCGGTGGTGATGCTGTTGATGAGCTTCTTGAGCTGGTCGCGCGGCGTGAACAGCGGGATGGTGTTGTTGTAGCTCTTGCTCATCTTGCGGCCATCCAGGCCGGGCAGAGTGGCCACAGACTCTTCCACCACGGCTTCGGGCAGGGTGAAGTACTCGCCGCCGTAGATGTGGTTGAAGCTCGACGCCATGTCACGCGCCATTTCCAGATGCTGCACCTGGTCGCGGCCCACGGGCACCTTGTGGGCGTTGAAAGCCAGAATGTCGGCGCCCATCAGCACGGGGTACATGAACAGACCTGCGGTCACGCCGTCATCGGCGTCCACGCCTGCGGCATGGTTCTTGTCCACGGAAGCCTTGTAGGCATGGGCGCGGTTGAGCAGGCCTTTGCCGGTCACGCAGGTCAGAAACCAGGTCAGTTCAGGAATCTCGGGGATGTCCGACTGGCGGTAGAAGGTCACATGCTCGGGGTTCAGGCCCGCAGCCAGCCAGCTGGCGGCAATTTCGATGGTGGAGCGCTGCACGCGCTCGGGGTCCTGGCACTTGATGAGGGCGTGGTAGTCGGCCAGAAAGTAGAAGTTCTCCACATTCTGGGCGCGGCTGGCCTCGATGGCGGGACGCATCATGCCTGCGTAGTTGCCCAGGTGCGGCGTGCCGCTGGGGGTGATGCCAGTCAGAAAACGGGTAGTGCTCATAGGATCAACAGCAAATATCAGTAGCGGTTCGTGGTGCTGCAATCAGCGCAGCAAAGCCATGAGGGGGTAGAGAACAAAATCAATGGCGGCGTAGCCCAGGCTCATCAGCGGGCGCAGCCAGTAACTGCCCACCACGCCGGCAATCACCAGCGCCATGACGATGAAAAAGCCGTAGGGCTCGACGCGGGCCACAACCTGGGCCTGCTTCCAGGGCAGCAGGCCGACCAGAATGCGGCCACCATCGAGCGGTGGCAGCGGAAACAGGTTGAAGGCCCACATCACAAGATTGACCATGATGCCGGCCCGGCACATTTCGAGGAAAAAGCGCTCGTGCAAGCCCAAGGCAACCATCAGCACCAGCATCAGTGCCCAGAAGATCGCCTGCACGAAGTTGGACGCAGGGCCGGCCAGTGCCACCCAGATCATGTCACGCTTGGGGTTGCGCAGGTGGCCGAAGTTCACCGGCACCGGCTTGGCATAGCCGAACAGAAACGCCCCCGAGGTTGCAAAGTACAGCAGCAGCGGCATCAGGATGGTGCCGATGGGGTCGATGTGCTTGATGGGGTTGAGCGTGATGCGCCCCATCATGGCAGCCGTGTTGTCACCAAAGTGACGCGCTGCATAGCCGTGTGCTGCCTCATGGATGGTGATGGCAAACAGCACGGGCAGGGCGTAGATCAGTACGGTCTGTATGAGTTGTTGGATTTCCACAGCTTGATTGTCTCAGACCACAAGCCTGCACGCAGACGATGAGGAAGAAGACGCCATATTTGCGGCAAGCACTTGCTTGTGTTGTGCACTGATTGTTGCAAAATGCAACACGTGCGTGTCATAAGCACTGAAGACAAGGCGAGAGGGAGACATCATGGGAATTTTTGCAAGACTGCCCATCAGCATGAGGCTGGTGATCGTATTTGGTTCCATCAGCCTCTGGATGATGATTCTGATGACCTTGGTCTTGATGTCGTTCTCGCAACTGGACCAGGGCCTGCAGGCAGGGGCGCTGACTGCCGCCCAGCAGCAGGATTTGCTGGCCGAAGTGCGCAGCACCCGCATCTGGGTGCTGGCTATTGGCGGCTTTGTCTGCGCGCTTTGCGCCTTTGCCTGGTTCAGCCTGCGCCGGGGCATTGTGCAGCCGCTACAGCAAGCCATTGTGATTGCTGAAACCGTGGCCTCCGGTGATCTGAGCCAGGAGTTTTCATCCGACATCCAGGGCGATTTTGGGCGTTTGCTCACGGCGCTGGGCACGATGGAGGACACGCTGACCGAGCTGGTCGGGCGCATCAAGCAGTCCACCGACGCCATCACGGTCTCGGCCAGTGAAATCGATGCGGGCAATGACAATCTCTCCAGCCGTACCCAGGCCCAGGTCAGCGCGCTGACCGAGACTGCAGCCAGCATGGAGCAACTCACCGCCACCGTGCGCCAGAACGCCGAGCGCGCGCATTCCGCCAGCTCTCTGGCCGTCACGGCGTCGGCCAAGGCCGAGCGCGGAGGCGAGGTGGTGGGACAGGTTGTGCACACCATGGACGAGATCAGCGGCAGCTCGCGCAAGATTGTGGACATCATCCAGGTCATTGAAGGCATTGCGTTTCAGACCAATATCCTGGCGCTGAACGCCGCTGTGGAAGCCGCGCGCGCCGGTGAGCAAGGCCGTGGCTTTGCCGTGGTGGCCAGCGAGGTGCGGTCTCTGGCCCAGCGCAGCGGCGAGGCGGCCAAGCAGATCAAGGAGCTGATTACCGCCAGCGTGAACCAGGTACAAAGCGGTGCGGGGCTGGTCAGCCAGGCGGGCAGCACCATGCAGGACATCATGCAGACGGCAGGCCAGGTCAGCAGCTTGCTGGGCGAGATTTCACAGGCGCTGCAGGAGCAAAGTGAAGGCATTGCCCATGTGAACACTGCCGTGGCGCACATGGACAGCACGAATCAGGAAAACGCTGCGCTGGTGCTGCAGGCTGCGCAGACGGCGGGTGAGCTCAATGCCCGCACGCAGGACTTGCAGCACGCCGTGGGCGCGTTCAAGCTCGATGATGAGACCCCGCCAGCATTGGCACCCGCAGCCATGGCCGCTCCGCGCAGCGCGGCCCTGGTGCAGGCCGCACAGTCCCGCCAGAAAGCGCTGGAGTTTGAGCCGTACTGAAACGGCGCTGATTAAAGCCGGTAAAGGCTGTAGATCACCAAAGCGCTGAAGCACAGATACAAAAGCAGCGACAGCGCCAGAATATTGCGCCGTCGCTCAGGGCTGTCTGTGGCTTCGGCCCAAATGCCCGGCGCGACATGGAAGCGCTTACCGGCTGCATAGGCGTAGATGCCCCAGCTCGTCCACGCAGCGGCCAGGACGTACACCAGTAAAAGCACTGGCGAATAGATAAAAAAGATAGCAATTAGCCCAGAAAGAACCAGGACTGCAGGTGCTAAAAGCTTCCAATAGGCTTGAAAGAAGTCCTTGTCCTGACTCTGCATGTGCGGCTGCTTACGCGGCTTGAAGGCCTATGCTCTCCAGGCTGCCACGGCCTTGGCGCACCACGGTGGGCGGGTTGTTCATGGCCATGGGGGTCAGGTCCAGCACGGTGGTGGGTTCCTGAGGGCAGGCGCCGGAGTCCACCACAGCATCCAGCTCATGGGGAAAACGCTCCAAAATTGCGTCCGCATCATTGAGTGGCTCGGTCTCGCCGGGGGCAATCAGCGTGGTTGCCAGCAATGGTTCACCCAGTTCTTCCAGCAGCAGTTGCAGGCCTTTGCGGTCTGGCACGCGCAGGCCAATGGTCTTGCGCGAGGGGTGGCTCAGGCGCTTGGGCACTTCCTTGCTGGCTTCCAGAATAAAGGTGTAGGGGCCGGGCGTTGCCAGCTTGAGCAAACGGTACTGGCGGTTGTCCACGCGCGCATAGTTGGACAGCTCGGACAGGTCGCGGCACAGCAGCGTGAGGTGGTGCTTGTCGTTGATCTGGCGAATGCGGCGCAGCCTGTCCACGGCATTCTTGTCATCGAGGTGGCAGACCAGCGCATAGCTGGAGTCCGTGGGCACGGCCATGATGGAGCCTTTGCGCAGCATCTCGGCAGCCTGTTTGATGATGCGGGGCTGAGGGTTCTCTGGATAGACTTCAAAACGGATTGTCATGTTCTTGCTCTTGATTGTGTGTGCACGCTCAGGCGCGCTGTATGCGCTCATGCAGCAGCTCCCACACCGGCGTGAGATGGCCGGGCAGCGGCGGCAGCTCACCGAGGTCGATCTGGGATTCATCGGGACTGTGAAAATCGCTGCCGCGTGAGGCGGCCAGGCCAAACTCCTGCGCCATCTCGGCATAGATCTGGTATTCATGGGGGCGGTGGCTGCCGGTGACGACTTCCACACCTTGCCCGCCCAGTTGCTTGAAATCTGAAAACAGCGCGTATTCCAGATTGGTGCTGAAGTCATAACGCGCCGGGTGAGCAATGACGGCGACGCCACCGGCATTGGTAATCCAGTGCACGGCATCACGCAGGCTGGCCCAGGTATGGGGCACATAACCGGGCTTGCCTTCGGTCAGGTAGCGGCGAAACACGTCATAGGTGTCGTTGCAGACACCGGCTTCCACCAGATAGCGGGCAAAGTGGGTGCGGGAGATCAACTCGGGGTTGCCTGCAAAGCGCAAAGCGCCCTCGTATGCGCCAGCAATTCCCGCCAGTTCCAGCTGCCGCGCCATCTCGCGGGCTCTGGGGCCGCGGCCATTGCGGGTGTCATACAGGCCTTGGGTGAGCGCTGCGTTATCGGCATCAAAGCCCAGGCCCACGATATGCACGGTGCTGTCCGCAAAGCTGACCGAAATTTCCGTGCCCGTCAGATAGTCCAGCCCCGCAGCATGGGCCGCAGCAGCCGCGCGGCGCTGGCCGCCGACTTCATCGTGATCGGTCAGTGCCCACAGCTCCACCCCCCGCGCTGCAGCGCGCTGGGCCAGTTGTTCGGGCGTCAGTGTCCCGTCGGAGACGACGGAGTGACAGTGCAGATCGGCGTTTAGATAGGTGTTGGGCACGACTTCATTGTAGGTGCGGCTTTTCATCCCCGTTCAGCCTCGGCGGGAATGATTTCGATACCTGAAAATCTGTAACAAAAACTAAACTTCTACGACAATCTGTCGAAATGCAAACAGATCTCGCATATTTGATGTTCAGGTGCGCGCATAGGGATCGGTTGTTCTGTAGTGAGGCAGGTTGGTAAATGAATGTGAATCAATTTTCGGTATCCCAGAAGCTCTGGGCCCTGGTGGCCGGCTTGCTGGCAGGCCTGCTGCTGGTGTCTGCAGGCAGCCTGATCTATCTGGATCGTGTCTATGTCGGTATCGCCAAGGAGGCAGGGCGCACACAGGTCGCGGCGGCCTTGGCCAGTGAATGGCGGCACTTGACGGAGCAAAGTGTGGAGCGCTCCATCGTGGCGGCGATCTCCACCGAGGAAAGCCTGTCCGACCAGCAGCGCAAGCTGGTCAGTGAGGGCATTGCCAAGATCAACGAGCTGCAAAAGCAACTGGTCGAGATGGCCGACGATCCTGAGTCGCGCAAGGCGCTGGAGTTGGTGGCCGAAAAGCGCAAGAAGACACTGGAGAGCAATGCCGCCGTGCTCAAGGCGCGCAGCGAGAATGATTTTGCAGGTGCGTTTGACGTGGTTGAAAAGCAGCTGCGCCCCATTGCCAAAGAGTACATCGATGCGCAGCACAGCTTTGTGCGGCTGCAGGAAAAGCATCGCAACCAGGCGGTTGCCAATGGTGAAGCCAGCCAGCGCAGCGCCTATATGGTGATTGCTCTGGTCTGCGGCCTGATCGTGGTGCTGGGTCTGGCCACTGCCACGCTGATTCTGCGCACCATTACCCGCCCCCTGCATGAGGCGGTGGCGCTGGCCGACAGCATTGCCGAAGGCGATCTGACCGCCAAGGTCAGCATTGATCGCCACGACGAACTGGGCCGCTTGCTCAAGTCCCTCAACGCCATGACCGAGCGCCTGCGCTCCGTGGTGGGTCAGGTACGCTCGGGTGTGGAGTCCGTGTCTTCTGCTTCAGGTCAGATTGCCACTGGCAACCAGGACCTGTCTGCGCGTACCGAGCAGACCGCTGCCAACCTCGAAGAAACAGCGGCCAGCATGGAAGAGCTGACCGCCACTGTGACCCAGTCCGCAGACACAGCCCGTCAGGCCAATCAGCTGGCATCGACCGCCGCGCAGGCCGCCGAACAGGGTGGCCGCGTGGTGGAACAGGTGGTGCACAGCATGGGGCAGATCACCGACAGCAGCCGCAAGATTGCGGACATCATTGGCGTGATTGACTCCATTGCCTTCCAGACCAATATCCTGGCGCTGAACGCTGCCGTGGAAGCCGCCCGCGCCGGCGAGCAAGGCCGTGGCTTTGCGGTGGTGGCGGGCGAGGTGCGCACGCTGGCCCAGCGCAGTGCTGAGGCCGCCAAGGAAATCAAGCAGCTCATCACCACCAGCGTGGACAACGTAGCCTCGGGCTCGCAACAGGTCGAGCTGGCGGGCAAGAGCATGACCGAAATCGTCACCAGCGTGCGCCGCGTGAGCGATCTGATTGGCGAGATAACGGCCTCGTCCACCGAGCAGCGCGATGGCATCAGCCAGGTCAATCAGGCCGTGACCAATCTCGATCAAATGACGCAGCAAAACGCCGCGCTGGTGGAAGAGTCCAGCGCCGCAGCGCTTTCGATGCAGGAACAGGCCAGCCGCCTGGCCGAAGTCGTTGCCATGTTCAAACTGGATTCGGGTTCTGGGGCATTTGCTGCGCGCCCAGCTATGCAGGCCGCACCACGTACCGCACCCGCCATGGCTGCGGTCAAAACAGCAGCCAAGCCCGCGCCTCAGGTGACGGCCAGGGCTGCAGCGCCCACGACCGCCCCTGCGGCTTTGACGGCGAGCAAGCCCAAAGCTGCAGCCCAGACCAATGATGATGACTGGGAGACTTTCTGAGTCTTGCCCGCATTGGCTGAAAAGCCCGCATCGGTTGCCCGCTGATGCGGGCTTTTTTCATGTGCTGTCACACAGGTAGTGGCTTTTCCAAAGCGGGAAAGCCCTGATAAACAGCCGCTCAACGAAATACACAACAGTTGTAACAATTATTAAGATTCAGACACTGTCCTGCAGGAGACAACTGCAGACGGGAGGGAGGAGCGTCAGGGGCCAGGAATTGACCGTCAGAGTCATGCCAACCAGCCTGAGATACACGATGCGGGCGCGCCAGTTGTGGCATTGAGCCATGGAGTCACCTTTGCATGCAGCCATCAGAAGCTGCAGCAGAGGCCGGCTTTGTGCGTCTCGTATCTTGTGTGAATGGGTTGGTTCATGAAGTTTTTGCAGTTCACCGTAGCCCAGAAGCTATGGGCCCTGGTCATTGGTCTGCTGTTTGGTATGTTGGTGGTGGTCGCGGGCAGCATGGCCTATGCGAATCGGGTCAATGAAAGCATTCTGGAGCAGGTCGTGCAGGCGCAGACCGCTGCCGCGCAAGCCAGAGAGTGGCGGCTGCTGACCCAGATGAGCATGGACCGCTTTGCAGCGGCGGCCATGTCCAAGGAAGAAAATCTGGTCGAGCACCAATACAAGCTGATGGCCGGCCTGATTGCCAGCATCAATGCGCTGCGTGACAAGGTGCTGGCGCGGGTCAGTACCGATGAGGCACGGCGGCTGATGGAGGAGGTCAATGTCCATCGCGACAAGCTGTTTGCCGTCAACAAGGATGTGGATCAGGCGCGCCGTGCGCAGGAGTTCGAGCGCTCTCAACAACTGATTGCCGAGCAGCTCAATCCGCTGGCGGAGAAATACTATGCGGCGCTCGATGCCTATGTGGCGCTGCAGGATCGTTACAAGAATCACGCCATTGAAGACGGCAACGCCAGCCGCTCGCGTGCCTATGTGCTGGTGGCCATGGCCTGCGGGCTCATCATGCTGCTGGGCCTGGTGACGGGCGTGTTCATCATGCGCTCCATCACTCGGCCGCTGTCTCAGGCGGTGGAGCTGGCCGATGCGATTGCCGATGGCGACTTGAGTGCGCGCACCGGCTACGAGCGTGAGGACGAACTGGGCCATCTGCACCACTCGCTCAACGCCATGACGGAGCGCTTGCGTTCCGTGGTGGGGCAGGTGAGAGCTGGTGTGGAGTCGGTATCGACGGCTTCAGGCCAGATTGCCACTGGCAACCAGGACTTGTCTGCGCGAACCGAGCAGACCGCTGCCAACCTCGAAGAAACAGCGGCCAGCATGGAAGAGCTGACCGCGACTGTCACCCAGTCCGCTGACACAGCCCGGCAGGCCAATCAGCTGGCATCGACCGCTGCACAAGCCGCGGAACAAGGTGGCCGCGTGGTGGAGCAGGTTGTGCACAGCATGGGGCAGATCACCGACAGCAGCCGCAAGATTGCGGACATCATTGGCGTGATTGACTCCATTGCCTTTCAGACCAATATCCTGGCGCTGAACGCCGCCGTGGAAGCGGCTCGCGCTGGCGAGCAGGGCCGTGGCTTTGCGGTGGTGGCGGGCGAGGTGCGCACGCTGGCCCAGCGCAGCGCAGAAGCGGCCAAGGAGATCAAGCAGCTCATCACCACCAGCGTGGACAACGTGGCTTCGGGCTCACAGCAGGTCGAGCTGGCAGGCAAGAGCATGACCGAAATCGTCACCAGCGTGCGCCGCGTGAGCGATCTGATTGGCGAGATCACGGCCTCGTCCACCGAGCAGCGCGATGGCATCAGCCAGGTCAATCAGGCGGTGACCAATCTCGATCAGATGACGCAGCAGAACGCCGCGCTGGTGGAAGAGTCCAGCGCCGCAGCGCTTTCGATGCAGGAGCAGGCCAGACGCCTGGCCGAGGTGGTTGCAGTGTTCAAGCTGGGGCGCGAGTCGGGTGTGATTGGCGTGGCTCCCGCCATGGCCCCTGCAAAAATGGCGGTGCGACCGGTGGCTGCCCCGAAGTCTGAGCCAATTTCGCTAAAAGTCCATACATCATCTAGGCAGAATGCTCCCAAAATCGCAGCGCCTGAGAGTAAAAAACCACAACTGGTGGCTGCTGGAGATGACGACAGCTGGGAGCGTTTTTAAGCGCTGATCTACACCGCTCGCTTGAAGGCGGGCGGTATTTCCCACTGCACTTTGCGGCTGGGGATTTGGACCTCGGCGTCGTCTTGGGGCGCATAGGCCAGTAGCTCTGGGTAGCTGCCGCTTTGCACGCTGGCGATGATCTTGCGCAGCAGCTCTGGCGTGGCCGTGTAGATGCTGCAGTGCCTGTGCAGCCGCCAGAACACCAGTGTGGCAATGCCCCGGTCGCACTGCGCATGCTGGAGTATGGCTTCGGCGGGCTCGATTTCGTCAAGAAACCAGGCGATGTTGAACAGCTCGATCGGTGTGCTGGCACTGTCAATCTGGGCCAGCCAGTCACTGTCAAACCAGCTGTCCACTTCGTCTTCATCGAGATAGACATAGCTGGCCTCGCCTGCGGTGGGTTCGCCCATGAAGGCGGGTATTTCCAGCGACTGCGCAAGACAGGGCGCAGGATCAAACTGCAGCCCCACCACGCTTGGGTAATGATCCGGAAAGTTCTGCAGCAGGGTCTGAATCAGCGCAAAAGTCTGCTGACGTTCGCTGTCCTTCAGGCGCTGGCCCAGCTTGGTCGCCTGATATTCCTGCGGCTGGCAAAGCCAGAAAATCTCGGCTGCCGTGGCGCGGCTGCATAGTGGGCTTTGCGCCACCCAGTGCATCAGTTGCAGGCCCGTATCCCAGTTATGGCGGCTGACCAGATAGGCCAGCTCGTGCGGCGTCTGCAACTGCTCGAAGGCGCTGCGGCTCAGGTCTTGCTCGGCGATGTTTTCATGGAAGTGCGCATCGATGAAGTCTTTCTGGGTCTGGGTCAACATCGCTGCCTTTCTATGAATTTGATAGCTGCTCGCCTAAGTAATTTATAGACTGGAGGCTATTTTTGCTCAAAGTCCCATATTCCCGGCGCCCCCTTCAAAGCCCTGCACGGCTTCGATCAGAAACTGCACCTTGCGCTCGCCGCGCCATTCGTTGATATCGAGGCGATAGGCTAGCGTAGTGCGGTTGGGTAGTGGCTCGGTGTGGTTGAACCAGATGCCGTCTATTTTTGAGCCGTGGTGCAGCAGCTCCAGCTTCAGATGCTTTTCACCGACCAGGCGCTGCGAGGTGATTTCCATCTCTTCGCTGAACGTCGGCGCGGCAAAGCCCTGGCCCCAGACGGCCAGCTGCATCTGCTCCACCAGCTCGGTGTTGAGCCACTGCGGTGACAGCGGGCCATCGGTTTCCATGCGGCGCGTCAGCGTCGCAGCGTCCAGCCATTCCTGCGCGACCTGGGCCAGCGCCTGCTCGAACTCGTCAAAGCGCGCTTCTTCAATCGTGCAGCCTGCTGCCATGGCATGGCCGCCAAAGCGCAGCAGCAGGCCGGGGTGGCGCTTGCTGACCAGGTCCAGCGCATCGCGCAGATGAAAGCCGGGAATGCTGCGGCCCGAGCCTTTGAGTTCATGCTCCTTGCCCGGTGCGCCGCTGGCGGCAAACACAAAGGTGGGGCGGTGCAGCTTGTCCTTGATGCGAGAGGCCACGATGCCGACCACGCCTTCGTGAAAGTCGGGGTCGAACACGCTGATGGCGGCGGGCGGCGTCATGCCGTCTTCGCACAGACCTTCGGCCATGAGGAAGGCGTGCTCGCGCATGCCGACTTCAATCTCGCGGCGCTCGCGGTTGATGGTGTCCAGCATGCGGGCCAGATTGTCCGCGCGGCTGGCGTCTTCCGTTGTCAGGCATTCGATGCCGATGGTCATATCAGCCAGACGGCCTGCGGCATTGATGCGCGGGCCCAGAGCAAAGCCAAAGTCAAAGGTGGTGGCCATGTCAAAGCGGCGGCCCGCTGCGTCATATAGCGCGCGAATGCCGGGTTGCATCTGGCCCTTGCGAACCTGCTTGAGGCCCATGGCCACAAGGCGGCGGTTATTGGCGTCGAGCTTGACCACATCGGCCACGGTGCCCATGGCGACCAGTGGCAGCAACTGTTCAAGACGCGGCTGGGTATGGCGGTCAAAGCGGCCACGGTTGCGCAGCTCGGTGCGCAGCGCCAGCAGCACATAGAACATCACCCCCACACCGGCCATGGCCTTGCTCTCAAACGTGCAGCCGGGCTGGTTGGGGTTGACGATGGCGTCCGCCAGCGGCAAGTGCGCGCCGGGCAGGTGGTGGTCGGTCACCACCACGGTCATGCCCAGCTCTTTGGCCACGGCCACGCCTTCCACGCTGGCAATGCCGTTGTCCACGGTGATCAGCATGTCCGCGCCGGTTTCCTTGACGCGGCGCGAGATGGGGGCCGTCAGGCCATAGCCGTCGACCACGCGGTCTGGCACCAGATAGTCCACATGCTGGGCTCCCAGCATGCGCAGGCCGCGCAGGCCCACGGCGCAGGCCGTGGCGCCGTCACAGTCATAGTCAGCCACGATGCACAGGCGCTTTTGCTGCGCTATCGCATCAGCCAGCAGACGCACGGCGGTATCGATGCCCAGCAGGCCGGACGGCGCCAGCAGCAGGGCGGGGGCTTCGTCCAGCTCCGTCGCAGAGCACACGCCGCGCGCCGCGTAGAGCTGGGCCAGCAGCGGGTGGATATTGGCCTGGAGCAGGGCGCTCACGCTATCGTGAGGAATATCGCGGGGGATGATTTTCATCGCCGGGCCGCCCCAAGATGAAAAAGCGGCCCCATCACCGTGGTGAGGGGGCAGCGCACTACGCGAAGCGAGGAAGCGTGGGGGTCAATATTCATAGCATTTCCCGAAGATTCGGTAAGGACTTGGGGCTGAAAATGCCTTTAATCTTGTCCATGAATCCCTGCGGCTTGCTTTGCCATGTCACGGCATTGCGTTCACCGCAGAGCGTGAGCTTGACGCTCTCACCTTTGGCCGCGCGCTGCTGCAATGGGGCAATCAAGGTTTTGTCCAGTGCCTGCCAGGCCTGTTGCCAGCCTTGCACATCGCCTTGCAGGGCGGGGCGGCTCAGCTCTCCCACACAGACGGCTTGCGGGGCAGCGCTGGGCAGCTGGCGCGGGCTGCCGGTGCCATGTGTCCAGAAGGAATTGATGGGCGGCAGGCCGCGTTCGGCGCGTTGGTCGTTGAAGACATTGGTGTAGAGCAGCATCTGTAGCTCGGTCTGCAGACGCTGAATGATGGCGCCCTGAATCGGGTTGGGCAGCCAGGGACGCACATCGCGGCCCATGGCGCGGTCCATGGAAGCGGTGGGAAGGTCTCTGAAAGCCTCGCCACGCGCCAGCCAGGTGTCGGGGCGCAGATATTCAAGCGTGATGCCGTCATCGCTGAACCAGGGCGCAATCAAGGCCAGCAACTGGCGCGATTCGTCTTCGGCAAGGGGGGAGCTGGCCGGGTCGGTCTGGTGCACCTGATCGGGCGTGATATGCCAGTGGCAGGGCGTGATAAAGGCGCAGGCCGCAGTCGTGTCGCGCGCAGCCAGTGCAGCCCAGGGAATCAGCCCCGGCGCATCGGGCAGCTGCATGGCGCGGGCCAGCACACGTTCATGCGGAGGCGAGAAGTCCATCTCGTCGCCCTGCACCACGGCGGTGGGCGACAGCGTTGTCAGCAGGGCTTGCAGATGGGGCAGTTGCAATCCATCCCAGGCTTTGGGAATGTCGGCAGGGCCGCCGGCGTAGGCAACAATGATTTCAGGGGTTTCTGCAGCCAGGGCTTGGGCGGCAGAAAGCAAAGGCGCGGTCAGGGACATGAACGCTATTGTCGTGCATGGCTGCAGGAAGGCTTGCAGCATGGTGTTCTGGCGCAGGCTCAGCACAGGTTTTGTGAAACACCCACACAAGACGGGCACTGACGACAGAGCATTGCCGTCAATGCCACAATGCGGGCAAGATGCAATTCCCCTACGAACTGGCCGTCGGCTGGCGCTACACCCGAGCAGGGCGCGCCACGCGCCGCAATGGCTTTATCTCCTTTATTTCCGGTGTCTCCATGCTCGGCATTGCGCTGGGCGTGGCGGCGTTGATCATTGTGCTGAGCGTGATGAACGGCTTCCAGAAGGAAGTGCGTGACCGCATGCTCAGCGTTGTCTCCCATGTGGAAATCTTCGCCCCGCAAGGCGCGCCGCTGCCCGATGTGGAGCGCACCATGCGCGAGGCACGCGCCAACCCCGATGTCGTGGGTGCTGCACCTTTTGTAGCAGCTCAGGCATTGTTGGCCAGGGGTGAGGATATGAAAGGTGCTCTGGTGCGCGGCATTGACCCGGCGCGCGAGGGCGAGGTGACCGATCTGGCCGCGACCAGCGGCGAAGTGCTCAAGCGCCTGACTCCTGGTGATTTCAAAGTCGTGCTGGGTGTGGAGCTGGCGCGTTCTCTGGGCGTGATGGAAGGCGATGTGATCACGCTGATTGCGCCCAGCGGTCAGGTCACGCCCGCCGGCGTGCTGCCGCGCATGAAGCAGATGGAAGTGGCGGGCACTTTCGACTCCGGCCACTACGAATATGACTCCACGCTGGTGATGATGCATTACGAGGATGCGCAGCGCCTGTTCCGCCTGGAAGGGCCGACCGGCATTCGCCTGAAGCTCAAGGACTTGCATGAAGCGCAGCGTGTGGCGCATGAGCTGGCCGACAGCTTGACGGACCGCCTTTTCATCCGCGACTGGACGCAGCAGAACAAGACCTGGTTTGCCGCCGTGCAGCTGGAAAAACGCATGATGTTCATCATCCTCACGCTGATCGTGGCCGTGGCGGCCTTCAATCTGGTGTCCACGCTGGTGATGAGCGTGCAGGACAAGCGTGCCGACATCGCCATCTTGCGCACGCTGGGCGCTTCGCCGTCTTCCATCATGGGCATCTTCATGGTGCAGGGCGCGATGGTGGGCGTGATCGGCACGTTGGCCGGGCTGGCGCTGGGGCTGGCGATTGCCTTCAACATCGACGTCATCGTCCCCGCCATCGAGCAGGCGCTGCATGCCAGCTTCCTGCCCAAGGATATCTACCTCATCAGCAAGATGCCCAGCGAGCCGCAAAGCTCCGACATCGTGCCGATTGCCGTGATTTCTCTGATTCTTTCTTTTGTGGCCACGATCTATCCCAGCTGGCGTGCCAGCCGCGTGAACCCTGCGGAGGCACTGCGTTATGAATGATTTTGTGAAGGGCCAGACCGTGCTGGAGGCACGCGGCCTGACCAAGCGCTTTGCCGAGGGCAAGCTCGATGTGACCGTGCTGCAAGGCGTGGACCTGAGCGTGCATGCCGGCGAGACGCTGGCGATTGTGGGTGCTTCGGGCTCGGGCAAGTCCACGCTGCTGCATCTGCTGGGAGGGCTGGATTCGCCCACCACTGGCAGCGTCACGCTGATGAACCAGCCGCTGCACCAGCTCAGCGCGCAAAAGCAGGGCGCGCTGCGCAATCAGCACCTGGGCTTTATCTACCAGTTCCACCATCTGCTGGCCGAGTTTTCGGCGCAGGAAAACGTGGCCATGCCGCTGCGGATTCGCCGCGACGACTATCAGGACTGCATGGACCGCGCCGGTGAGATGCTGCGTGCCGTGGGCCTGAAGGAGCGCATGGCGCACCGCCCGGCAGAACTCTCGGGTGGCGAGCGCCAGCGTGTGGCGATTGCGCGCGCCCTGGTCACGCGCCCGGCCTGTGTACTGGCCGATGAGCCCACGGGCAATCTGGACCGTGGCACGGCAGACACGGTGTTTGCGCTGATGCTGGAGCTGGCGCGCAGCCATGGCACGGCGTTTGTGATGGTCACCCACGACGAAGCGCTGGCCGCGCGCTGCGACCGCATGGTGCGACTGGTGCGCGGGCAATTGGCTTGAGATAGGCCTTTGCCAAGACGAAAAAGGCTTCCTCAGAAGCCTTTTTTGCTTGAAACAGGACTTTAGTCCTTATTCAATATGCACCTAATGCTGCGTTTTTAATAGCGATACTGGCTTGCTCACGCGCCATGGCCTGTGCTGAAAACGCTGTGAACTGTTCATCATCCTGCGCGCTGACCGTGTCCTGCGCGGTCAGGTGATCGGTCACCTCGCGCAGCCGGGCCGACTGGGCCAGCGAGGTCTGCACCACCTCGCCCATGATCTGCGTGACCTGGCGCGAGGAGGTGACGATTTCCTCCATGGTCTTGCCTGCATCGCGCACCTGATTCACGCCTTGCGTCACCTGGTTGGACGAGGTCTGGATCAGCTGCTTGATCTCCTTGGCGGCATCGGCGCTGTGCTGTGCCAATTGGCGCACCTCATTGGCCACCACGGCAAAACCACGGCCTTGCTCGCCCGCGCGGGCCGCTTCCACCGCCGCATTGAGCGCCAGCAGATTGGTCTGGAAGGCGATGGAATCCATCACGCCGATGATGTCGCCAATCTTGCGCGAGCTGGCGCTGATCGACTCCATGGTCGCCACCACATCCTGCACGGTACGGCCACCGGCTTCGGCCACGCTGCAGGCGTCCTGCGCCAGCTCATTGGCCTGGCGCGCATGGTTGGCGCTGGCCGTCAGGCCCTGCACGGTCTGGCGCAGCGTCTGTGCGGCCTGCACGCGGCGGGTGATATCGGTGGCGAATTTGACGACCTTGAAAGGGCGGCCCTCGGCATCCAGAATCGGGTTGTAGCTGGCCTCGATCCAGACCTTGCGGCCATTTTTGCCAATACGCATGTACTGGCCCGCGTCGTGATGGCCCTGGCCCAGCTTGCGCCAGAACTGCTGATAGGCGGCGCTCTGGCGCTCCTGCGGCTGCACAAACATGCTGTGATGCTGGCCCACGATCTCATGCAGCGAGTAGCCCAGCGTTTGCAGGAACAGCTCGTTCGCGTCCAGGATGGTGCCGTTCAGATCGAACTCGATAGTGGCCTGCACCTTGGCAATGGCGTCAAGCTGACCGCGTGCATCGTCCTCGCGCAGCTGTTGTTCGGTAATGTCGGTGGCGTATTTGACGACCTTGCAGGGGCGGCCCCGGCTGTCAAAGATGGGGTTGTAGCTGGCCTGCAGCCACACATCTTGCCCCTGGCTGTTGATGCGGCGGTAGCGGCCGCTGTCGTGCACGCCCGCGCCCAGTCGCTGCCAGAAGCTTGCATATTCGGCGGAGTTGCGCGTCTCTTCATCGACAAACATGCGGTGGTGCTGACCGATGATGTCTTCGGCTGCATAGCCCATGGTGCGCAGAAAGTTGTCATTGGCGGCCAGCACATGGCCTTGCAGATCGAACTCGATCACGGCCTGAACTTCGTTGAGCGCGTCGAGCTTGCCTTGCATGTCCGCATAGTGCTGGCTGCGGCTGCGAACTCCCCAGAGAAAACCAGTCATGACGCGCTCCCCGTGGTTGGGTGATTAAAAGTTTTCTAATGTTTAATTTGTTTCAATATGTGTTGTTTAGGACGGCGCAGCGTCTTGAAGAAGGTGTGACCATGCCAGCGTCAGCTTCCTGACGGATGGCATGATGTCCGCATGCTTTTCTTGATAGATACCCATTGCCACCTGGACGCCGCCGAGTTCGATGCGGACCGCGATGCCGTGCGCGCCGCAGCCCGCGCGGCGGGGGTGGGGCATATCGTCATACCGGCCGTGCAGCGCAGCCACTGGCAGGAAGTGATTGCGCTGGCGCACCGCCATGGCGACAGCTATGCGCTGGGCATTCACCCGCTCTACACGCCTGGCGCGCAAGAGCAAGACATTGCCGCGCTGCGCGAGCTGCTGGTGCAGCAGCGTGATGACCCGCATCTGGTGGCGGTAGGTGAGATTGGCCTCGACTTCTTTGTTCCCGGCCTAGATGGGGAAAGGCAAATCTGGTTCTACGAGCAGCAGATCAAGCTCGCGCGGGAGTTTGATCTGCCCGTCATCTTGCATGTGCGCAAATCCAGCGACCGTCTGCTCAAGACGCTGCGCCAGCACAAGGTGGTGGGGGGCATTGCCCATGCCTTCAACGGCAGCGAGCAGCAGGCGCAGGCATTTATCGACCTGGGCTTCAAGCTGGGCTTTGGTGGCGCGCTGACCTATGACCGCGCGCTCAAGCTGCGCGAGCTGGCGGCCACCCTGCCGCTTGATGCGCTGGTGATGGAAACCGACGCGCCCGACATTCCGCCGCACTGGCTCTACACCACGGCAGAGCAGCGCGCCGCTGGCGTGCCGCAGGGCCGCAATAGCTCGGCCGAGCTGCCGCGCATCGCCGCCGAGGTGGCGCAGCTGCGCGGTATCAGCCTTGAAGAACTGGCGCAGGCCACCACGGCCAATGCGCTCGCTGTGTTGCAAGGTCTGCCTGCTTTGCCAGCGAATTTTTAGTCAAACAGGCTTCATGGCTATATAAGTATTAGGCTGGTTGCTCACAATTTTGAATGACGCAGTGCGACGCATGTGCAAGCGCGCTGGGCGACAATCGGGCATGACTGAATCTGCTATTACCGATGCAAGCTGCCGCTGGCAAGGTCTGCCCGCCGTGGCCGACCAACGCACGCGGGCACTGGTGCTGGGCAGTTTTCCGGGTGCGAAGTCGCTGCAGCTGCAACAGTACTACGCCCATCCACAAAACAAGTTCTGGCCGCTGCTGCAGGCGCTGTGGCCGCAGCATTCGCAGCCGCCGCGCGAGGATTACGCGGGCCGCTGTGAATGGCTGCTGCAGCGCGGGCTGGGCCTGTGGGATGTGTACGCCAGCTGTGAGCGCGAAGGCAGTCTGGACAGTGCCATTCGTGCGGCTGAGGTCAATGACTTTGCTAGCCTGCGCCAGCGCTGCCCTCAACTGCGGCTGGCGCTGCACAACGGCGGCGAAAGCTACAAGCATGCGCGGCAGACCGAGGCTCTGGGTCTGGTGGCAGTCAAGCTGCCATCGACCAGCCCGGCCAATGCCAGCTGGACTTTCGAGAAAAAACTGCAGGCATGGCGCGAGGCATTGAGCGCCCACGGCCTGCTTTGAATATTGGTGAGAAACGTGATTCGTAAAACCCGTGGCGGTGCCAAGCCCGCGCAAGACAAGAAGGCCGAAATGCTGCCTGAGCTGCCCGAAGTCAGCGTCTCCGACGATGGCGATATCCGTTATCTGCATCTGGGTACGCCCTGGGTGCAGGGCTCCATGCGCATCCGCGACCCTTTCGATATCGATCTCGAATATGTGCAGCGCATGATGGGCTGGCTGCTGTTTGCCGAAGGTGCGGAAGTCCCTAAAAAACACGCCATGCAGCTCGGTCTGGGCGCAGCGGCCATCACCAAGTTCTGCCACAAAAAGCTGCGCATGAAGACCACGGCCATCGAGCTGAACCCGCAGGTGCTGGCCGTGTGCCGCAGCTGGTTCAAGCTGCCGCCCGACAGCAGCACGCTCAAGGTGGTGCTGGCCGATGCCGCGCAGGAAATCAAAAAGCCCGAATGGCAGGGCACGGTCGATGCGCTGGCCGTGGACTTGTATGACCACGAAGCCGCCGCGCCCGTGCTCGACAGTGCCGAGTTCTATGCCGACTGCCGCAATCTGCTGACCGAGGACGGCATCATGACCGTCAATCTGTTTGGCCGCTCATCGAGCTTTGACAAAAGCCTGGATCAGATGGCTCAGGCCTTTGGTGAGGATGCGCTCTGGGCTTTTCGCCCCACGCGCGAGGGCAATACCGTGGTGCTGGCGCAGCGCACACCGCGCGTGCTGCAGGGCGCCGAGCTGGACGCCGCTTGCGATCAGGTACAGGCCCGCTGGGACCTGCCCACAGCGCGCTGGGCCAAGGTGTTTGTGCCCGCGCGCGATGCCGAGGCCGGGCGCAAGCCGCTCAAGCCCAAGGTGGTCAAGGCCTGAAATACGCGGTGTAAAGTTCTGCTGAAAACGCTTTAATGCGGGCCGTGTTTGCCGATCATGCAGAAATGACCATCAGCGCCATCTCTTCCAGCTCGTCGAACTCCGGCTCCAGCACCGCCAGTGTGGCTGCACGCATCCAGCAACTGCAAAAGCAGATCAAGGATGCGAACAAGCAACTCAAGGAAGTGGCCGCTGGCGAGGGCGACGCCGAAACCAAGCAAAAACAGGTGGAGTTGCTGCAGGCCAAGATTCAGATGCTGCAGTCGCAGATCGAGGCCTTGCAGCGCCAGCAGACCCTGGAGGCGCAGGAGGCCGCGCAGCGCAAGGCTGAGCAGCAACCTCAGGCGCAGGCCGTGCAGGCTTCGGGCCAGAGCAAGGCCGCCGGAAGTCTTGGCGGCCCTGGCAGCTTGCTGGATGAATACGCCTGAGCTGCATCAGATAAACCGGTGAAGCAGGCCTGATTCGGGTTTGCTTTACACGGCTGCAACCGTGGCGGCTGGCTGAACGGTTTACATTCAAGGCAGTTTTATCGCCACTGCCGACATGTCTCAGACCGACACCCCATTTCCTCAGCCCATCAAGCCTGTTGCCTACCAAGGCCCGCTGGACTGGCGCACGCTGGTGCAATGGCTGCAGCTCGATGGCGTGATCACGGCGCAGGAGGCCGAACGCACGGTGGCCCGCTGCTCGGCTGCCGAGAGCGCGCAGGCTCCGCTGGTACGCCTGGCCAATGTGGGCGTGGTCAGTGCCCAGACGCAGCGCCCGCTCGATATCGAGACCCTGACCCAGTATCTGGCCCAGCGCAGCGGCCTGGCCTATCTGCGCATCGATCCACTGCGGGTGGATGTGGGCCGGGTCGGTGACATCATGAGCGCCAGCTACGCCGAGCGCCACAAGGTCTTGCCCGTGCAGGTCACGGCCAAGGAGGTGGTGATTGCCACGGCCGAGCCCTTCATCACCGACTGGGTGACGGAAGTGGAGCGCCAGGCCCGCCGCAGCGTGCGCTGCGTGGTGGCCAACCCTCTCGATATCAAGCGCTTCACAGCAGAGTTCTTTGCCTTGGCCAAATCCGTGCGCGCGGCCGAAAAAGCCGGTGGCGCGGCCAGTGCCGCCAGTTTTGAGCAACTGGTGGAGCTGGGCAAAAGCAATAAGCAACTGGACGCCAACGACCAAGGCGTGGTCAAGGTGGTGGACTGGCTGTGGCAGTACGCGTTTGATCAGCGTGCCAGTGATATTCACCTGGAGCCCCGGCGCGAGCAGGGCGTGATCCGCTTTCGCATCGACGGTGTGCTGCACCCCGTCTACCAGATGCCCATGGGTGTGCTCAATGCCATGGTGGCCCGTGTCAAGCTGCTGGGCCGCATGGATGTGGTGGAAAAGCGCAGGCCGCTCGACGGCCGCATCAAGACCCGCAACCCGCGCGGTGAAGAAGTGGAAATGCGTCTGTCCACCTTGCCCACGGCCTTTGGCGAGAAGATGGTGATGCGTATTTTTGACCCCGAGAACACGGTCAAGAACCTGGATGCGCTGGGCTTTAGCGCCCATGATGCGCAGCGCTGGGAAGAGCTGGTCAAGCGCCCGCACGGCATCATCTTGGTGACTGGCCCCACGGGCTCGGGCAAGACGACCACGCTGTACTCGACCTTGAAGCGCGTGGCGACTGAGGAAGTCAACGTCAGCACGGTGGAAGACCCCATCGAAATGATCGAGCCCAGCTTCAACCAGACCCAGGTGCAGCCGCAGCTCGACTTCAACTTCACCGAAGGTCTGCGCGCGTTGATGCGACAGGACCCTGACATCATCATGGTGGGCGAAATCCGCGACCTGGCCACGGCCGAGATGGCGGTGCAGGCCGCGCTGACGGGGCATCTGGTGTTCTCCACCCTCCACACCAACGATGCCCCCAGCGCCGTCAGCCGCCTGATGGAGCTGGGTGTGCCCTCCTATCTGATCAATGCCACCTTGCTGGGCGTACTGGCCCAACGCCTGGTACGCACGCTGTGCGCCAGCTGCAAGGTGCGCGATGAGACTGCCACTCCCGATGAGCTGGCCGAAACCGTCAAACCTTGGAAGCTCACGGGCAGCTACCAGCCGTACAAGCCCGTGGGCTGTGAGGATTGCCGCATGACCGGCTATCGCGGACGCATGGGTCTGTATGAGCTGCTGATGGTCAGTGAAGCTCTCAAGAAGCAGATTCACGATGCACCTTCGATGGATGTCCTGCGCCGACAGGCGGTGCAGGATGGCATGCGTCCATTGCGTCTGGCCGGTGCCCTGCGCATCGCAGAAGGGCTGACGACGCTTCCCGAAGTCCTGGCCTGCACGCCGCTGATGAGCGAGATCTGACGATCAACAAGCGAGCGCTTGCTATTTTTCTGATCGATATCAGAAAAGGCTGGCATTGATCAGGGTTGCATGCAGGCAGTGTGTACAAAACGTCGGCATTAGGGTATGCCCTCTGTAGGTGGAATCCACATCAAATTGGCTTTTCGATGAAACGAGAATCGCCAAGTCGTGATTTCCGTAAGGAGACGTTTTGTGAAAATCAAGAGCCAAAAAGACTTTTTCTCCGGTCTGATGTTCTTGGTCGTCGGTCTCGCATTTGCGATCGGCGCATCCAACTACACCATTGGCACCGGTGCCCGTATGGGTCCAGGTTACTTTCCTCTGATCCTGGGTGTGCTCATGGCCATCCTGGGTGCAGCCATCTGCATCGGCGGCCTGACCAAGGGCCCCGAAGGTGGTGACAAGATCGGCAAGTGGGCCTGGAAGCCTGTGTTCTTCGTGCTTGCAGCCAACTTTGCCTTTGGCATCTTGCTGGTCGGCGTGCCTCAACTGGGTATTCCTCAGTTTGGCCTGATCATTGCGATCTACGCACTGGTCTTTATCGCCAGCATGGCCGGTCAGACCTTCAACCTCAAGGAAACAGCAATTCTGGCCACGATTCTGGCCGTGGGTAGCTATTTCGCTTTCGTGTGGGCGCTGAATCTGCAGTTCCCCGTGTGGCCTAGCTTCATCGCTGGCTAATCAGGAGCATCGTCCATGGATCTGATTCAGAACTTGTCGACGGGTTTTGGCGTGGCTTTCACGTTCCAGAACCTGATCTACTGCTTTGTGGGCTGTCTGCTCGGTACGCTGATCGGCGTGCTGCCAGGTATTGGCCCTGTGGCGACCATCGCCATGTTGCTGCCCGCAACCTACGCGCTGCCCCCCGTGGCTGCGCTGATCATGCTGGCCGGTATTTACTACGGCGCTCAGTACGGTGGCTCCACCACCGCCATTCTGGTGAACCTGCCAGGTGAGTCTTCGTCGGTGGTGACCGTGATTGACGGCTACCAGATGGCCCGAAAAGGCCGGGCGGGTCCTGCGCTTGCGGCTGCCGGTATCGGCTCCTTCTTCGCAGGCTGCGTGGGTACCGTGATTCTGGCCGCCTTCGCTCCTCCTCTGACCGAAGTGGCTTTCAAGTTCGGCCCTGCCGAGTACTTCTCGCTGATGACCCTGGGTCTGATCGGTGCGGTGGTGCTGGCCTCCGGCTCGCTGCTCAAGGCGATCGCGATGATCGTGCTGGGTCTGCTGCTGGGCATGGTGGGTACGGACGTGAACTCCGGCGTGGCCCGTTACAGCTTTGATATTCCTGAACTGACCGACGGTATCGACTTCGTGGTGATCGCCATGGGTGTGTTCGGTTACGGTGAAATCATTGCCAACCTGTCCAAGCCCGATGACGAACGTGAAGTGTTCGCCGCCAAGGTGACCGGCCTGATGCCTACGAAGGAAGACTTCAAGCGCATGCTGCCCGCCATGCTGCGCGGCACGGCTCTGGGTTCGGCTCTGGGTATCTTGCCCGGTGGCGGTGCCATGCTGTCGGCTTTCGCTGCCTACACCATCGAAAAGAAGACCAAGCTCAAGCCTGGTGAAGTTCCTTTCGGTCAAGGCAATATCCGTGGTGTGTGCGCTCCTGAATCGGCCAACAACGCTGGCTCTCAGACATCGTTCATTCCTCTGCTGACTCTGGGTATTCCTCCCAACGCCGTGATGGCGCTGATGGTGGGTGCCATGACGATTCACAACATTCAGCCCGGTCCTCAGGTGATGACCAGCAACCCGGAACTGTTCTGGGGTCTGATCGCCTCCATGTGGATTGGTAACCTGATGCTGATCATCTTGAACCTGCCGCTAATCGGCGTATGGATCAAGCTGCTGACCGTGCCTTACCGCTGGCTGTTCCCGTCCATCGTGTTGTTCTGTGCTATCGGCGTGTACGGTACCAACAACAACACCTGGGACGTGTGGATGGTGGGTATCTTCGGCTTCATCGGCTATGTGTTCCACAAGCTGGGTACCGAGCCTGCACCTCTGCTGCTGGGCTTCATTCTGGGCCCGATGATGGAAGAAAACCTGCGCCGTGCGCTGCTGCTGTCGCGTGGTGACTGGTCCGTGTTTGTGACACGCCCCATCTCCGCCGGTCTGCTGATTGCTGCCGTGATTCTGCTGGTCGTGGTGCTGATGCCCGCCGTGAAGAACAAGCGCGAAGAAGCTTTCGTGGAAGACTGATCGTCCTCCTGATTGCTGACCAAAGCTTGAAAGCGGCCCGAAAGGGCCGCTTTTTTTATGTCGGGACTTTTGTCCTGCATCGGCACGGGAAAAGGCGAAGAGCTGCCTCACAATAGCTGCAGTTACTGAAAGATTGCATGGCTTTGTCTCTATTGCCCGCGCAGCACCCCGAGCGGGTTCTGCTGCACAACGAAATTCACGCTCGCCCGGCCGAGATCATCGAGGCGCCGCTGGCCATCACGCATATCGTGATGCTCACCGATGCCGCCCAGCGCGAGGCCAGCCGCGAGCATGTGGCTGCGCTGCTGCGCAACCACCATCGACCGCTGCCCGATGCGGCCACCACCCATGTGCTGATTGACCTGGGTGCATTCCGCCTGCGCTGGGAGCAGCACACCGAGTTTGTGGCCTGGACCTTCGCCACGCCCATGGCCCAGCCCTCGGTGGCCGATGTGCGCGAGCCGGAAACCGCCATCGATGCCGTGCCACAAGCCTGGCTGAAGGCCTTGCCCGGCCAGTGCCTGAGCAGCCTGCATCTGTGGGCGCTCAACGAGCAGCAGGTGGATGCGCAGCATCTGGTGCGCCATATGTTGCAGGCCGACACAGTGGTGGGCTCGCGCGTCTCGGGCGATGCAGGCTCCATCTATACCGATTTTGCGATTCATGCCGATGGTTTCTCGCGCATGCTGCTGCTGGCGGGGGCCAATCTGTCGCCGCGCCGCCTGGGCCGTCTGGTGCAGCGCGTGCTGGAGATTGAAACCTACCGCATGGCGGCGCTGCTGGGCCTGCCCGCAGCGCGCAAGGCGGCAGCCGTGCTGGCTACGGCCGAGCGTGAGCTGGCCGAGCTGGCCAACGCCATCCGCGATGCTGACCGTGATGCTGAGCCTGCGCTGCTGGACCGGCTGACCCGCCTGGCGGGACAGGTGGAGAGCGAATACGCGACCACCCATTCGCGCTTTTCGGCCAGTGCGGCCTATTTTGAGCTGGTGGATAAGCGCATTCAGGAAATTCAGGAGTCGCGCCTGGAAGGCATTCAGACCATCCGCGAGTTCATGGACCGCCGGCTGACTCCGGCGCGTGCCACCTGTGAATGGGCCACGCGCCGCCAGAACGCGCTGTCGCAGCGTGTCTCGCGCGTCAGCAGCCTGCTGCGCACCCGCGTCGAGATCGAGCAGCAGCAAAGCAGCCAGCAGCTGCTGGGTACCATGAACCACCGCCAGGGCATGCAGCTGAAGCTGCAGTCCACGGTGGAAGGTCTGTCCGTGGCAGCCATCACCTACTACATCACGGGCCTGATCAGCTATCTGGCCAAGGGCGCACAAAAACTGGGATGGCCCTGGTCGCCAGAATCGACGGCGGCTGTGGCCATTCCGGTGGTAGCGTTCAGCGTCTGGTGGTCGCTGCGCAGGCTGCACCACAAGCTGTTCCATGGCCGTCATGCATGAAATTGCTATCAAGTCCATAAGATATATAGGCTTGTTGCTATAAATTTTGATATTTCGGGCGTGATATCCGTGCCCGGATGAAAACCTCTGTGAAAGGACTCTGAAATGGACTTTGGTATCGCCGGGCGCTGGGCACTGGTTTGCGGCGCCAGCAAGGGCTTGGGTTTTGGCTGCGCCAAGGCCCTGGCCGAAGAGGGGGTGAATCTGGTCATCAACGCCCGCAGCGCGGACTCGCTGCAGGCCGCGGTGCAGAAGCTGCAGGCCATTGCGCCGCAGATCAAGGTGATTGGCGTGGCTGCCGACATCACTACGCCTGAAGGCCGCACGGCCGTGTTCGAGGCTGCAGGCGGCCCTGGCAAGGACTTTGACATCGTGGTGACCAACGCGGGCGGCCCGCCTCCCGGCGACTTCCGCACCTGGGACCGTGAAGTCTGGATCAAGGCCGTGGACGCCAATATGCTCACCCCCATCGAGCTGATCAAGGCCACGGTGGACGGCATGGCCGAGCGCGGCTTTGGCCGCATCGTCAACATCACCTCCAGCGCGGTGAAGGCGCCTATCGACATCCTGGGCTTGTCCAACGGCGCACGCAGTGGCCTGACGGGCTTTGTGGCTGGTCTGGCGCGATCCGGCATTGCTGCCAAGGGTGTGACCATCAACAGCATCCTGCCAGGCAAGTTCGATACCGACCGTCTGGTGGCCACACATCAGGCGGCAGCCAACAAGACGGGCCAGGCACTCGATGATGTGCGTCAGGCTCAGGCCGCGCAGATTCCTGCCAAGCGCTTTGGTACGGCTGAAGAGTTCGGTGCCATCTGCGCCTTCCTGTGCAGCCGTCAGGCGGGCTATATGACGGGCCAGAACATCCTGCCCGACGGCGGTCTGTACCCTGGCACCTACTGATTCAGCTCAGTGAAAACAAAGCCTCGCATTGCGAGGCTTTGTTTATTTGCGCGATGAGACGACGATACCCGCCACGATCAGCGCAAAGGCGACGGCGTGGTACAGATGCGGGGTCTCACCCAGCACGGGAATCGACAGCAGGGCGGTGAACAGCGGAATCAGATTGCCAAAAAATCCCGCAATCGCCGGTGTGGCCCGCTGCACGCCCATACCCCAGAAGCGATAGGCCAGAATGGCCGGGCCAACTGCAATGAACAGCAAAGCGCCCAGCAGCGGCCAGCCGGCCACAAAGTGGAACTGGCCCAGCGCGGCCTCGCCCGCCGTGAAGAGACCTGACCAGATCAGGCCAAACAGCACCTGCGCGAGCAAAAAGCTGGCCCAGTGGGCTTTGACTTCGGCGGGCCCTGTGCTGCGCGACAGCAGCCAGGTGTAGAAAGCCCAGGAAATCGTGGCTAGCACCATGAACAGGTCGCCCGCCACAAAGCGCAGCCTCAAGAGCGTATGCAGATCGCCGCGCGACATCACTACCACCACACCCAGCACGGAAAGCAGGGCGCCCCACATCTGGCGGCGACTCACGCCAATGCCCCAGCACAGGCGCCCAATCGCCAGCATCCACACCGGCATGCTGGAGCCGACCAGTGTCACATTCAGCGGCGTGGAGGTCTTGAGCGCCAGATACAGCAGCGCGTTGTAGCAGCCAATGCCCAGCAGTCCCAAAAGCGCGTACTGCCGCCACAGCGGCCAGATCGGGCTGTCCCTGCGCAGCACCTTCCAGGCCAGCGGCAGCAGCAGCACAAAGGCGATGCTCCAGCGCATGAAGTTGAGCGCAAATGGCGAGATCAGGTCATGTGCCAGACGGCCCACAATGGCGTTGCCCGCCCATAGCAGCGGCGCAAGGGCCAGCATGGCCGCAGTGGAAGGCTTGAGCGAGGAATTCATGGGCAGAACTGTAATGCGCGCCGGGCATGGGCGAGACCGGGCACCGAGTTGCCATGTCGCAAATGGTGATGCAAGACATGGCGTTTCGAGAAGCAGCACAATGCGGGGCATGAAGCAGGAAACACGCGACTGGCTGCAGCAGCGGCGCAATGAAAGCTATCAGGAGCCGCTGCGCCCGCGCCGCAGCCTCTGTGTGCAAGGCCATGTCATTGGCTCGCTGGATGCCGATTTTGTACAGCAACTGGGCGGGGCCGCACTGGCCGCGCATGGCGTGCAACTGCATCTGAGCGAAGGCCAGTGGTTGCTGCAGGGCGAGGGCACGGCCACTGAAAAACTCAACCGTCTGGCTCAGGCCATGCGCGCTGCCGGGCTGGCGGGTGCTTGGCGCAATGAGCAACTGGCCGTCTGCAATACCAGCGACCAGATGGTGGCCACCATAGAGCGCGGCGCCGTGCGGCCTCTGGGCATTGCCACCCGCGCCGTGCATCTGGTCGGGCTCAGCCCCGAAGGTGCTGTCTGGGTGCAGCAGCGCGCCAGCAACAAGGCCACGAATCCCGATATGTGGGACACCTTGATGGGCGGCATGGTCTCTGCGCAGGACAGCCTGCCTGACGCTTTGGCGCGTGAGACCTGGGAAGAGGCAGGCCTGCGCATTCATGAACTGGAGCAACTGCTGCATGGCGGTCATGTGCAGTTTTCGCGCCCCTGCGACGAGGCCGAAGGCCGGGGCTATATGCTCGAGCGCATTGACTGGTGCTCGGCCACCGTGCCGGCTTCGCTCAAACCCCGCAATCAGGATGGCGAGGTGCAGCGTTTTGAGTTGCTGACGCTGGATGTGCTGGAAGACTGGCTGGTGCAGGGGCGTTTTACGCCAGAAGCGACGCTGATTCTTGCGGCGTATATGGGCTGGTAAGGCTCGCTGACAACAGGCGTGGACCGCTGCGGCTATCGGGCTAGAGGCCGAATCGGCACAATGCCAGTCCATGCCCGAACACACTTTGATCTCCGCGCAGTCCGCCCAGCGCATCACTCTGGTCTCTGTCAATGGACTGGCCGATGCACAGGCAGCGGGCTGGGCACTGGCTCTGAGCCAGTCACAGATGCCGGGTTGCCGGGCCCTGCTGTGCAGCCCCGTGCGACCCGCTGATCTACCCGAATCCGTGGAGCATCTGGAGATCGCGCCGCTGGACTATCAGGGCTACAGCTGGTTTGTGCTGTTCATGCTCTGGCGTGTGATTCATACCGAGTTCGCGCTGATCGTGCAGGACGATGGCTGGGTGCTCGATGGCAGGCTGTGGAGCGATGAGTATCTGAACTACGACTATGTGGGCGCGCCAGTGCATCTGGCCAGAGTCAGCAGCCCTGAGGGTGAGTACTGGAGCCGTGGTTTTGCCTGGGCCGAGGGCTTGCCGGACGGGCATAGCGCGGTGCCGGTGCTCAATGGCGGCTTCAGCCTGCGCTGCCAAAAACTCATGCGGGCCTTTGCCGATCATCCACAGCTGCAGGTGACGGTTCCTGCGCCGGATCAGGTGTTCGAGAACCCCCTGAAACTGGGCTGGAGCGGCGATGTTCTCAATGAGGACGTGCAGCTCACCGGGGTTCTGAGGCCGCAGCTGGAGGCTCTGGGCTTTCGTTTTGCGCCTTTGGAGCTGGCCACCCGTTTTGCCATTGAATATGCCGGACCGCAGCACCTGGGCATGGATGCCATGGGGCTTTTCGGCCACCACGCCAGAACCCGCAAGCTGGCGGGTCTGAACCCACTGACGGTGCGCTGCAGCGCCTCACGCGAAGCGGTGGATTCGGTGTTTGGCGAAGCGCAGCTGATGCAGATGCTGGAGCAGCGTGGCTACCGCATCGAGTACGCCGATGAACCCGCCAGACGCCGCGTATACGACTGCTTTACCTATAACGGTGAGTTCGAGGTGTTGCAGATCCGTTTGCATGAGCTGGCCGACGTGGTGGACTGCTTTGTGATTGTGGAGGCCACGCGCACTTTCGCGGGTGACGTAAAACCTTTGACGCTGGACTTGTCCGCCCCGCAGCTGGCTGCGTTCAAGGATCGTATCCGCTATGTGGTGGTGGACGATATGCCCGACGATCCGCCCGGTGTGAAACCCGAGGACGTGGAGCGCGACTGGCTCAACGAGCCGCCGAAGACGGGCTTTTGGCGGCGTGAGAAATACCAGCGCAATCAGATCATGCGCGGTCTTGCCGATGCGCAGCCCGATGACCTGATCATGGTCTCCGATGCCGATGAAATCCCGCGCGCCCAGACCGTGCGCTGGATGCAGCAGCAGCCCGCCGATCAGGTGTTCGGTCTTGTGCTGTGGTTCTACTACTTCTACGCCAACTACCGCAATGTGCGAGGCGGCGAGTCACATTCCGTCTGGAGCGTTGCTGCTTCAAGGCGCTGGTTTGAACGGGGAACACCCGATCAGCTACGCATGGGTGTGCGCATGGGGGCTGTTGCTGCCACGCTGATCCGGGATGCGGGCTGGCATTTCTCCTATCTGGGCATGGGCGAGGAGCAGATACGCCGGAAGATTGCCGGGTTTGCGCACCAGGAATACAACGACGCTGAATTTCTTCGCCGCATTGACTTGAAAACCATCGTCGGCAGCGGTCAGGACCTGTTTGGAAGACCCGGCTATGTCTGGGGCGTGATGGCTGCGGACGAGGCTCCTGGCTATCTGTGCCAAAGCCCACAGTTGGCGCATTTGTTCTTTGTGCCGTAGTCTGGGGTTTTAGTCCGAGATTTTCTGCACGTATAGCTGGTACATCGGGGTTTGCAGAACCTGCAGCTTGTTGAAATACAGGTTCACAAAAGCATCGATGGCAGGCTTGGGGCAGCGCAGGAGATCTTTTTTGCCATCCAGGTTCTCTGACCAGAGGTAGTCGTCAAAGGCGAGCACGCCGCCGACTTTCAGCAGGCGAAACGCCAGCACAGCGTCGCAGAGGACATCGGGCGCCTGGTGGGAGCCATCGACGTAGATGAAGTCGAAATAGTGCTTTCCATGCTGGCTCAGCAAGGTGGCCAGCACCAGGTCCGAAAAACCTCTGTGCACGACGACCTGGGCCTTGGCCTGTGTGCTGTCCAGCGCTTTCTGAATATTGCCTTGAAACCGCTGGTACACGGCATCCATGTCAGTGCCTGCGCTTTGGTGCTCGATGCCGCCCTCCCAGGTATCCACGCAGTGGATTTCGTGGGTTGAAAAGGCATCGCTGTTTTCAATCAGAAAGCAGGTGGCCGCACCCTCATAGGAGCCGATTTCCAGAACTCTTTGTGGTGCAATCTGAGGCAGCAGCTGCGGCCAGATCTGGCGGGAGTAGGTATCGAACCAGTTGTTGGTGACTTGATAGGTCGGCGAAGTCATGGGCATCCTCAGGCCAGGGGGATGCCCCTATCGTAGCGACAGCTGCAGTGGTCAGCGAGCGATCAGCGATTGTTCTCGAGCGCGTTGGCCTTGAGGCGGCTGGGCGCCAGCGCACCGGCTTGCTCCAGTATCGGATAGGCCACCGAGCACAGCAAAGAGTTGATGCGCTTCAGGTCGCTGATCATGTCGATGTGCAGCGAGCTGGTTTCGATGCTCGAGACCGTATGCTGCGACAGGCGTGCCAGATGGGTGGCGGCGTAGGCCAGTTCCAGATCACGAAAGCGCGCTTTTTCTTCGAGCAGCTTCTGGGCTTCACGCACATTGCCGTTGAGGAACACACTCATGGCCAGTCGCAGATTGTCCAGCAGGTGCTGGGTCAGCTCGCGGATTTCCTGCTTGCCGGCGTCCGAGAACTGGCGGCCCTTCTTGATCTTCTTGTCCTCCAGATCCAGCAGCACACGCTCGATGATGTCGCCGATCTGCTCCATATTGATGGTGAAGCTGATGATTTCCGTCCAGCGCTGACCTTCGCGCTCGTCCAGTTCGGCGCGCGAGATCTTGGTCATGTAGTACTTGATGGCCGAGTACAGATCGTCCACCGTGCCTTCCAGATGCCGTACTTCCTCGGACAGCTTGGCGTCATCGGTCTCGGCCACTTTCTGCAGGCCGATCAGCATGGACTCCACCACATCGGCCTGGTGCAGCGACTCCCGCACGGCGCAGGTGATGGCCAGCGACGGTGTGGACAGCGCGGACGGGTCCAGATGGCGCGGGCGCAGCAGCTTGGCGGTGCTTTCTTCCTCGGGCTTGGGCAGCATGGCCGTGACCCAGCGGGCGACCAGTTGCGTCAAACCAATGAAGCACAGGCTGTTGAAGATATTGAAGGCCAGATGGAACATCACCACGTTCTGGCCCTGGCCGGACAGGTAGGGTTGCACATAGTGCGACCACAGCCCGATGAACGGCGCCACAATGGCCACGCCCATGATCTTGAACAGCAGATTGCCGATAGTGACCTGGCGTTCTTCGATGGGCGACTTGGCCGTTGTGATGGCCGCCACCAGGCCACTGCCGAGGTTGGCTCCCAGCGTCAGGCCCAGGGCCACATCGAGCGGAATGGCGCCCGAGCTGGCCATGGCGGCAATCAGCAGCACCACGGCCAGGCTGGAGTAGGCCACGACGGCCAGCACGGCACCCAGCAGCAGCTCCATGAACAGATCGCTGCTGACCGAGGCCAGCAAGGTGCGCACGGCTTCGGCCTGCAGCAGCGGCTCGGTGGCTTCCACCACCAGACGCAGGGCCAGCAGCATCAGGCCCAGACCAATCAGCACGCGGCCAATGCGCCCGGGTTTGGAGTCCTTGCGCGAGATATACAGCACCACGCCCACAAAAATGAACAGGGGCGAAAGCCAGGACAGGTCGGTGGAGAACAGCACGGCCATCAGCGCCGTACCCACATCGGCACCGCGCATCACGGCCAGCGCCGAAGGCAAAGAGATGAGACCCTGGCCCACAAAGGACGAGGTCATCAGGGACGTGGCTGTGCTGGACTGCACCAGAGCAGTCACACCCATGCCCGAGAGTGCGGCAGAAAAACGGTTGCTCATGCTGCGCGCAAGAATATTGCGCAGATTGGCACCAAAGACCTGCAGAACGCCGACACGCACCATCTGAGAGCCCCAGATCAACAGGGCGATGGCTGCTAAAAGATTCAGTAAATGCTTCATGTGCTGCAAGCGAAGAAGCGAACTAATGTAACCCCGGCAGGCTGAGTCTGCTGCGGACGCTTCCTCTTAACGCACTTTGCGGTGCGGAATAAAAGAACACAATAGAACAAAAACGAACTTGTTCAAACAAGGTTTTTACTGATAAAACACAGATCAATTATCCGCCACAGCCATGATTCTGGTTGTATAAGCCGCTATCAAAATAAAAGGTGTTCCATGATCCCTGGTGCAGGAGGTGCGGCCGCCGCTGGCAATTTGCTGATTCTGTTGGGCATCTTGCTGGGCGTGCTGCTGCTGTCATGGTGGGGCTGGCGCTGGTGGAGTGCGCATCGCGGCACGCCGCGCCCGCCGTTGCGTGCGTGGCAGTGGATTGCTGCCGTATTGCTGTCCGTGCTGCCTATCTTCACTGCGGTGATGTGGGTGGAGTGGATGATTGGTGACCACCTGCGTGAACGTCAGCAGGTGCAGCAGGACCGGCTGCGGTTTTTTACCCTGCCGCAGGCAGTGAACTGGGGCGACATGGTGGTGCCGGCGGGCAGCCATGTGCAGCGTGAGTTGCTGGATGACTTAGAACTCCCGAAGGGTGATGCATCAGACTTGCGCACGATGACGGATATTCGCTTTACGCAGGCGGTTACGCTGGGCGATATGTCTGTCAACGCCCTGGGCTGGAATGGCAACTGGTTGCTGCTGGAGCTGGCCAAACCGCATCGCTTTGCACAACAAGATTGCCCTGCGGGCTATACGGCGCAGTTCAAAGCGCTCAAACCTCGCACTGTGCTGCAGGATGTGCCTTTCCCAGTCTATGAAGCGCAGCCGCTGCATATGGCGGACTGGCAGTTTGACAGCTGCTTCAATTCGCGCGTCATCATGATGCGCTACTGGAAGGGAGAAGAGTTGGTGTCTCTCGATCCACCCGACTACGGCCTGGACTGACATGAAAAAACCGCTGCCGGAATCGGTCAGCGGTTTTCTAAAATGATAGCAGTAAGTCTATATGATGTTTAGACTTTGGCGCGTTTTGCTCTTAAAACTTCATCCAGAATCAGCAAAACCGCGCCCAGCGTAATGCCCATATCGGCCACGTTGAAGGCCGGGAAGTGGCTGGCGCCCCAGTAAAAGTCCAGAAAGTCCACCACATAGCCATGCTGCAGGCGGTCCACCACATTGCCGATGGCGCCGCCCAAAATGCTGGACAGTGACAGGCAGAACACCTTCTGGTCCGGGTGCTTGCGCAACTGCCAGACGATGATGATGGTGGCCACGACCGCAATGGCCACAAACAGCCAGCGCTGCCAGCCGCTGCCGCCGGCCAGGAACGAAAACGCCGCACCCGTGTTGTGCGCGCGCACGATGTTGAAGAAGCTGGTGATGGGCGTCCAGTCACCGTACTGGTAGTGGCTCAGGATCAGCTGCTTGGTGATCTGATCCACGCCGATGATGACCAGCGCCCACAGAAGCCAAGGCCAGATACGGCCAATGCCTGCGGGGGAAGTCTGGGTGTTGCTCATGGCAGTTCTTCGGTGACTATGGTTTTAAGAGTGGCTGGCGCTGGTTGTTCATCTCTTTCAAGCCTGTTTGGCACTGAAAGAGACTGCCAGCCAGCGCTGGCAGCTCACTTTTTGATGAATACTGGGCTTTAAGCCTTGGTACGCACTTCACCCGTGCCATGCAGATTGCTGTCGCAACGGCCGCACAGTGTGGGGTGCTCAGGGTTGCTGCCCACATCGCCCCGGTAGTGCCAGCAGCGCTCGCACTTGGCGGCTTCCGAAGGCTTGACGTCCACAGCCAGTTCATCGCCCGCCACAGCCTTGGCGGCCGAGGTGATGAGCACAAACTTCAGGTCATCGGCCAGGGTCTGCAGCAGGGCCAAGTCTTCGTGCTGGGCCGAGATGGTGACTTCGGCTTGCAGCGACGCACCGACCTTGCCCTCCACGCGCACGGCTTCGATGTCCTTGTTGACCACGTCGCGGATTTCGCGGATGCGGGTCCACTTGGCCAGCAGAGCGGCGTCGCCTTCGGGCAGTTCGGTGAACTTTTCCAGGTAGATGGTTTCGCTGTTGCCCACGATCTTCCAGGCTTCTTCGGCCGTGAAGGACAGGAACGGCGCCATCCAGCGCAGCAGCGCCTGGGTGATCTGGTGCAGCGCGGTCTGGGCCGAGCGACGGGCCAGGCTCTTGGGCGCGCTGGTGTACAGGCGGTCTTTCAACACATCCAGATAGAAACCGCCCAGATCTTCCGAGCAGAACAGCTGCAGCTTGGCCACCACGGGGTGGAATTCATAGACCTGGTAGTGGCCGATGATTTCCTTTTGCAGCTGCGCAGCGCGAGCCAGGGCGTACTGGTCGATCTCCAGCATGTCCTTGTATTCCACACTCTCGGTCGCAGCATCAAAGTCGCTGGTGTTGGCCAGCAGGAAACGTAGCGTGTTGCGGATGCGGCGGTACGCATCCACCACGCGGGCCAGGATCTTGTCGTCAATGCCCAGGTCGCCCGAGTAATCGGTCGATGCCACCCACAGGCGGATGATTTCGGCGCCCATTTTGCTCGACACATCTTGCGGCGCCACGGTGTTGCCGATGGACTTGGACATCTTCTTGCCCTGGCCGTCCACGGTAAAGCCGTGGGTCAGCAGGCCCTTGTACGGGGCGCGGCCAAAGATGGCGCTGGCCAGCAGCAGCGAGCTGTGGAACCAGCCGCGGTGCTGGTCATGGCCTTCCAGGTACAGATCGGCTTCGGGGCCCTGGTCGTGGTGCATATCGGCATGGGTGCCGCGCATCACATGCCAGAAGGTGGAGCCGGAGTCGAACCAGACTTCCAGAATGTCAGTGCTCTTGGTGTAGAGCTTGGCTTCTTCAGCACCCAGGATGTCTTCGGCCGTCACGCGGCTCCAGGCCTCGATGCCGCCCTTTTCGACCATATCGGCCGCCTGGTCGATGATCTCCATGGTGCGGGGGTGCAGTGCGCCCGTGTCCACATGCAAAAAGAACGGGATGGGCACGCCCCAGCTGCGCTGGCGCGAGATGCACCAGTCGGGACGGCCGGCGATCATGGCGCGCAGGCGGTCCTGGCCGTTTTCGGGGTAGAAGCTGGTGTGCTCGATGGCTTCCAGCGCGATCTGGCGCAGCGTCTTCTCGGGCTTTTGGGCGGGGTCGGTGAACACGCCTTCGCCTTCATCCATGCGGATGAACCACTGGGCCGCCGCGCGGTAGATCACCGGCGTCTTGTGGCGCCAGCAGTGCGGATAGCTGTGGGTCAGATTGGTGGTGTCCATCAGACGACCGGCAACCTTGAGCGCATCGAGGATGACGGGCACAGCCTTCCAGATGTACTGGCCGCCGAACATGGGCAGATCGGCTGCGTACACGCCATTGCCTTGCACGGGGTTGAGGATGTCCTTGTACTCCATGCCATTGTTCATGCAGGAGTTGAAGTCATCCACGCCGTAGGCCGGGGCCGAGTGCACGATACCGGTACCGTCGTCCGCCGTGGCGTAGTCGGCCAGGTAGACGGGCGAGATGCGGTCAAAACCCTTGTCCACATGGGCCAGCGGGTGCTTGAAGGGCATGTGGTCCAGCGCCTTGCCTTGCACGGTGGCGATGATGGTGCCTTGCAGCTTCCAGCGCTCCAGGCATTTTTCGACCAGGGCGGACGCCACGATCAGCAGACCGCGCTCGGTGTTGACCAGGCTGTAGTCCAGATCGGGATTGACGTTGAGCGCCTGGTTGGCAGGGATGGTCCAGGCCGTGGTCGTCCAGATGACGATGAAGGCTTCCTTATCCAGCTTGGGCAGGCCGAATGCGGCGGCCAGCTTGGCCGGGTCCGCTGCGGGGAACATCACGTCCAGCGTCTGCGACTGCTTGTCCTGGTATTCGATTTCGAACTCGGCCAGCGACGAGGCGCAGTCAAAGCACCAGTACACGGGCTTCAGGCCACGGTAAACAAAACCACGCTCCATCACCTTCTTCAAGGCGCGCAGCTCCGACGCCTCGTTGGCGTAGTTCATGGTCTTGTACGGATTGTCCCAATCGCCCAGCACGCCCAGGCGCTTGAAATCCACCATCTGCTGCGCGATCTGCTCGGTCGCAAACGCGCGGCTCTTGGCCTGCATCTCGTCGCGGGGCAGGTTGCGGCCGTGCAGCTTTTCGATGGCGTTTTCGATGGGCAGACCGTGGCAGTCCCAGCCCGGCACATAGCGCGCGTCATAGCCTTCCAACTGGCGGCTCTTGACGATCATGTCCTTCAGGATCTTGTTGACGGCGTGGCCGATGTGGATCTTGCCGTTGGCGTAGGGGGGGCCGTCGTGCAGGATGAACATGGGCGCACCCTGGCGGGCATCACGCAGCTTTTTGTACGTGCCTTGCTCTTCCCACTGCTGCACCCAGCCTGGCTCACGCTTGGGCAGATCGCCGCGCATGGGGAAGGGGGTGTCGGGCATGTTCAGCGTGGCGCGATAGGCGGACGCCTCGGGTTTGTTGGACTTCGAATCAGACATGGGAAACCTTGAAAGCAATGCTGTGCCAAGGCAGGGCTCTGCCTGGGCGTGAATAGGGAGGTATGCGCCAGATGCGCTGCTGCGCCTGTGGCGTGCGAGCAGCGAGCGTCAAATTCGGTCGCGCGTGGTCTGGCGACGGGTCTCGGTGAAAGACGGAGTATGGGACAGCATGTGGGCGGAAGCGAAAAACGTGCGTGCGTCATCGCAGTCCTTGGCGATGCCGGCTGTCAGGGCATCGAGACTGTCGTACTTCAACTCGTCGTGCAATTTGTGCAGAAGTTCCACGCGGATGATTTTACCGTAGGCACCTTCTCCACCCAGCTGGGCGGGCCAATCAAAACAGTGGGTCTCCAGCAGCACGCGGCCGCCGTTGACGTCATTGGGGTCCAGCGAGGGGCGCACACCGAGGTTGGCCACGCCCTGCAGCGGCGTGTCGCTCAAACCATGCACCAGCACGGCAAAAATGCCGCAGGCCGCGGGCTTCCAGTGGTCAAAGCGCAGATTCAAGGTGCGAAAGCCATCATTGGCCCCGCTTTGTGATTCGGCGAGCTTGCGGCCCAGTTTCCGGCCATGCACCACATGGCCCGAGATCGTGTACGGATGGCCCAGCAGCTTGGCGGCCTGCTGCATATCGCCCGCGCCCAGCGCCTCGCGCACGGCGGTGCTGGACACACGCAGGCCGTGCACCTCGTAGCTGTTCATGCGCGCCACATCAAAGCCCAGGGCCTGACCGGAGGTGTCGAGCAGCGCATAGTCGCCCGCGCGCTTGGCGCCAAAGCGGAAATCATCGCCCACCAGCACGTAGCGTGCGCCCAGGCCCGAGATCAGCACATCCTGGATGAAGTCCTCGGGGCTCTGGCTGGCCAGGGTTTCGTTGAAGGGCAGGATCACAACCTGATCGACGCCGCAGACTTCCAGCTGGCTGAGCTTGTCGCGCAGCGTGCCCACGCGGGCCGGGGCCAGCTCCGGCTTGCCCAGTTTCTTCGCAAAGTAGTCGCGCGGATGGGGCTCGAAGGTCATGGCGCAGGTGGGAATGCCGCGCTGGGCCGCTTCGGCCTTGAGCAGGCCCAGCATGGCCTGGTGTCCTCGGTGCACGCCATCAAAGTTGCCAATGGTCACAGCACAGGCGGGGGCCAGGCTGGGGTGCTTGTATCCACGGAAAATCTTCATGGGCTGCTTTGTTATTTGTAGCAGCTGGCGCCGATGCATGCGGCACAAGCCGTCAATTTGACATAATTTCAGAGTATATTGCTTCCCATACATGCAGCTGGAGAGGCTGTGGTGGCGCAGGGAATTGCCACTATGTGACACTCTGCCTGAAAGAGCGCCAAGACGCTCTGCCGTTTTCTGTTGTCGAGTTGTTTGACTGACTGGAGGCGTGTTGTGAAAGTCTTGAAGCTGACAGCCCAGGGGCTGCCGCAGTCCTGGGTGACGCTGGAGCAAGCGGCGCTGCACTACGCAGCAGATGAGGTGCGCTGGGAAGCCGGCGCAGAGATTGCCTGCTTTCGCGGTGGACACAATGCGGTGACCGGCAAGCAGTCAGTCATTCACATCAACTCCATCATCGGCACCAAGGGCGTGCCCAACATCAACCCGCACGAGCTGGTGCCGGGGCTGACCAATGGCAAGCTGTTTGCGCGGGACCGCTGCCTGTGCGCTTACTGCGGGCGCCGTTTTCACGAGAGCGACCTGACGCGCGAACACATCAAGCCCGTGAGCGCGGGCGGCGAGCACACCTGGATGAATCTGGTCACGGCCTGCCGTGCCTGCAATCACCGCAAGGGCGCCAGAACGCCCGAGCAGGCGCGCATGCCGCTGCTCTACACCCCGTACACGCCCACGCTGTGGGAGGACTTCATCCTGCGCAACCGCCGCATTCTGGCGGACCAGATGGAGTTTCTCGTGGCCCATGTGCCGCGCAGCTCACGCTGGAAAAGCTGACAGGCTGGCAAGACTGGCCTACTGCCTCAGTGGGAAATTTCAGTCCTTGCTGAAGTCTCAGGATGTTCGTGATTGAATTCAGGGTTTACTCTTAGCTTCGGATCTTCATGATCGTCCGAGATCGGCCCTCAGCCTTCAAACTTTTCTGGATTGTGCGGGGCTCGGTGCTGCAGCGCATCAAAGGTGTTCTGGCTGTCAATATCGCGTTTGCCATCGTCATCACGGTGGCGCACGGCGCTTTGTTTCACGTCAAGATTCCTGTCACCACGATTCCCTTCACCTTGATCGGGCTGCCGCTGGCGATCTTTCTGGGCTTCAGGAACAACACCGCCTATTCGCGCTACTGGGAAGGGCGCAAGCTCTGGGGTGAGATTCTGATCTACGCCCGCACGCTGGCCCGCCAGACGCAGAGCCTGATCACCGCGGACCACCCCATAGACCCCCGCCAGCGCGCCAACGATGTGCGGGTGCGCATGGTGCACCGCGTGGTGGCTTTTTCCCATGTGCTGCGCGCCCAGTTGCGCGGCCTGCGCGACGATGTGGCAGCCGAGCAATGGCTGACCACAGCCGAGTGGCAGCGCCTGCAGCAGATGCCGCTGCATCAGCGCTCTGACGCGGTGATGCTGGCCATGGGCAAGGATCTGGGCGAATGCATTGCCCAAAAGCGCATTGACCCCTGTCTGGCAGCCAGTGTGGACCGCACCATCAACGGATTGACGGCGGCAGGCGCCTCCTGCGAGCGCATTCGCAACACGCCGATTCCGTTTTCGTATTCGCTGCTGCTGCACCGTACGGCGCATATGTACTGCTTCTTGCTGCCTTTTGGTCTGGTGGACATCACCAGCTTCATGACGCCGTTTGTGGTGGCCATCGTGGCCTATACCTTCTACGGCCTTGATGTGCTGGGCGATGAGCTGGAAGAACCGTTTGGCATGGACAGCAACGATCTGGCGCTGGACGCCATGTGCCGCAGCGTGGAGATCAGCGCTTGCATGGCGCTGGGCGACCCGCAGGTGCCTGCGCCGCTCAAGCCGCTGGACTATCAGCTGACCTGAAACGACGCGCCCCAAAAAACCAAAGCCCTGCAATTCAACCTTGCAGGGCTTTGTTTTTGATAGCAGTCAGTCTATATGCTGCTTAGACTGTGGCACGATTTTCATCTACGGCCTTCTGCCAGGCCTCGTACAGGTCTTCACCGGCATCGCGCACGCGCTGGGTGATGACAGGCATCTCGCGTTGATCGAGCGGGCGGGCTAGCTCTTCGTAGCCGCGCGCGGCGGACAGGTCATAAGGCTCGCCGTCTTCATTGGAATAGGCCACAAACACCTTCTTCACGCCGGACAGCAGCATGGCCGTGTGGCACATGCTGCAGGGGTAGCCGCTGGCGTACATGACGGAGCCGGACAAGTCCGTATCGCCCTGGGCCTTGGCGGCGATGCGCAGCGCCTGCATTTCGGCATGGGCCGTGGGGTCGCACAGGTCTTCGACCTGATTGACGGCCTGGGCCAGTACCTTGCCGTCCCGCACCAGCACGGCCCCGAAAGGCCAGGTGGCGCGGTCGCGGCCCTTGACGTTGCCCATGGCCAGGCGAATGGACTCCAGCAGGTATTTTTCGTGGTCGGAATGGTTCATGGCGGTCTCCTTGTCGTCTCGTGAAGGACGATCATAGGAAGCGCAGAGCCATGCATAGCACACCCCAAAAGCAAAACAGCACGCCGTGGCGTGCTGTTGACTTGCTGAAAGTTATCGGGTCTTTGCCGTGATTTAGGCAAAGACGCCCGCAGTTTCCTGCAGGTTGGCGGACAGAATGCCCAGGTGGTGCAGTGTGTCGCCGCCGGTCATCTCCATCTGCGTCAGGCGCTTGAAGTAGTGGCTGCCGACGTACTCGTCCGTCACGCCAATGCCGCCATGCAGCTGCACCGACTGCTGGCCCACATAGCGCATGGACTGGCCCAGTTGCACCTTGGCGCGGGCCATGGCCACATGGCGCTCTTCTGCCGGCGCGCCCAGCTTGAGGCTGCCGTAGTAGCTCATGGAGCGGGCCAGCTCCAGCTGCATCTTCATGTCGGCCACGCGGTGGCGCAGGGCCTGGAAGCTCGCGATCACCACGCCGAACTGCTTGCGCTGGTTCATGTACTCGGTGGTGAGCTTGAGGGTCTGCTCCATCACGCCCACGCCCTCGGCGCACAGGGCGGCGTTGCCCACGTCCTGCGCCAGCGTCAGCGCGGGCAGGCCGTTGGCGGTGATCAGCGTGGCGGCTGCGGACTTGCAGACCAGGTCGGCCGCACGGCCTTCGTCCTGCACGGCATAGCCGCGTGTGGAGACGCCCTCGGCACCGTTTTCGACCAGGAACAGCGCAATCTTGCCGTCCAGCTGTGCGGGCACAATAAAGGCGTCGGCCTGATCGCCAGCGGCGACTATGTTTTTAGTAGCATCTACCGTATATCCATCCCCGGCTTTAGTCGCTTTTGCGTCGCAAACGTCAAGGCGGTAACGGGCTTTGCGTTCCTGCGCGGCCAGCACGACCAGCTTTTCTCCAGCGGCAATCTGGGGCAGCCAGGCCTCTTTGACGGCGTCGCTGCCAAACTGGCTGAGCACGGCCGAGGCCACAAACGCCTGAGCCAGCGGCTCCATCACCAGGCCACGGCCCAGCTCTTCCATCACCACCATCGCATCGACAGCGCCCTGGCCCAAGCCGCCATATTGCTCGGGCACGGTGAGAGCGGTCAGGCCCAGCTCGGCCAGCTCGTTCCAGACTTCACGCGAGAAGCCGCCTTGTTTGACAATGCTTTGGCGGCGCTCGAAGGTATAGCCCTTGTCCACCCAGCGGGCGACAGCGTCACGCAGTTGTTGTTGGTCGTCGGAAAAATCGAAATCCATGTTTTGTCTCCTGCAGTTGAAGCGAGTGCGCTTTGCGCACCATCACATTCAGCGAAGCTCTTGCAAGAACCCCCTCCCGGAGGGGGCACGGGGGAGCCGAACGCTCAAGCAGCGCGCAGCGGTGCAGGGCTTAGCCCAGCACCGTCTGAGCGACGATGTTTCGCTGCACCTCGTTCGACCCACCATAAATCGTGGTCTTGCGCATATTGAAATAGGTCGATGCCAGCGGCGCATTGCCCAGCACGCCGCCAGGGAAGTCGCCCTGGTAGCCAGCTTCCATGGCTTCCTGGATATAGGGCAGGGCGTAGGGGCCTGCGGCCAGCATCATCAGCTCGGAGTAACGCTGCTGAATCTCGCTGCCCTTGATCTTGAGTAGGCCGGCAATGTCGAGCGGGTTCTTGCCCGACTTCATGGCCGAGAGCACGCGCAGCACCAGCATTTCCAGCGCGATCACATCCACTTCCAGCAGCGCGATCTGGTCGCGGAAACGCTGGTCTTCCCACACGCCTTCGGCCTTGGCGATGCGCTTGACGCGCTCGAGTTCACGCTTGGCGCGGTTCACATCGGCGATATTGGTGCGCTCGTGGCTCAGCAGGTGCTTGGCGTAGGTCCAGCCCTTGTTTTCCTCGCCAATCAACTGGTCGGCTGGTACTTCCACGTTGTCGAAGAAGACTTCATTGACCTCATGGCCGCCGTCCAGCAGCTTGATGGGGCGCACGGTCACGCCGGGGGATTTCATATCGACCAGCAGGAAGCTGATGCCGGTCTGGGGCTTGCCTTCGTTGCTGGTGCGCACCAGGCAGAAGATCCACTCGCCGTACTGGCCCAGGGTGGTCCAGGTCTTTTGGCCGTTGACGATGTATTTGTCGCCCACGCGCTCGGCGCGGGTCTTGACGCTGGCCAGGTCCGAGCCGGAGCCGGGTTCGGAATAGCCCTGGCTCCACCACACTTCGCCGCTGGCAATGCCGGGCAGAAAGCGCTTGTGCTGCTCGGGCGTGCCATAGGCCATGATGACCGGGGCCACCATCACGGGGCCGAAGGGCACGATGCGCGGCGTGCAGGCCAGCGCGCATTCCTCTTCAAACAGATGCTTTTGCACGGCCGTCCAGCCGGGGCCGCCGAACTCGGTGGGCCAGCCATAGCCGAGCCAGCCCTTGCTGCCCAGAATCTTGGCCCAGCGCTGCATGTCGTCGCGGGTCAGATGCAGGTCGTTGCGCACCTTGTGTGCAATGTCCTGCGGCAGATTGGCCCGCACCCAGGTGCGGATCTCTTCGCGGAAAGCCTGTTCTTCAGGGGTAAATGCCAAGTCCATGCGTTTGTCTCCAGAAATTCTGGATGCTTTTGTAGCACGCACGTTCTTTTTCTTCCTGTCCAGATCGTGACAAGACAGGGTTCCCCCTGAGCGGCTGCGCCGCTTCCCCCGGGGGACGACACCCTCGGTGCGCGGCGGCGCTTCCTTGGTGTCTCTGGCTTGGTGGGTGCCAGTTTTTGGTGGTATGAATGAAATTGGCTGCCAGTCCTAATTGAATATACGCTGGCAGCTATCAATTTCTTATTCTGCAGGCGTTGCGGCGGGTGGTTCCACGCCCAGTGATTCGCAAAGCATCTTCACCGTGGCGCGCAGCTGGGCGACTTCGGCTTCGAGAGCATCCACACGCTGCTGCAGCGCTGATGCGTTGCTGCCTGAATTGGCGCTGCTGGCGGTTTGCAGCGCGCTCACATCCACAGGGCCGCAGAGCAGATGGGCCCAGCGCTGCTCACGGGCACCGGGTGCGCGGGGCAGCAGCACGACCAGGGGGCCGCCTTTTTCTTCGCTGCGCTCGCGCAGTTCTTCGAGGAATGCCTCGACCGAGGAGATATCGGCAAAGCGGTGCCAGCGCTCGGAGTTGATGCGCAGCTCGCCCGCCGTCTGCGGGCCGCGCAGCATCAGCAGGGCCAGCAGCACGGCGGATTGGTCAGGCACGCCGATGCCGCGCGGAAAGTTGTGCTCCCAGCGCGTGGAGCGGGCGCTGCTGATCTGCACGGACAGGGTCTTGAGGCGCAGTTCGTCAAGCGCTTCCTGGGCTTCGGCCTCGGTGACTTCCATCACCGGGTCGCGGCTCGATTTCTGGTTGCAGCCGGTGACCAGGGCGTTGAGCGTGAGCGGGTAGCTGTCAGGCACGGTGCGGGCTTTTTCCATCAGCGTGGCCAGAACGCGGGCCTGCACGGCGGTCAGCGGGGTGTTGCGTGGGTCAAAAGGCATGGGGTCTCCTTAAAAGTCTTAGGGCGGCGCACAGGAACTGGGGTTTGCCATCAAGGGAAATCCCGTCAGTGCGACAATCGCCGCCCATGAAAAACATCGTGATCCTGATCTCGGGCGGCGGCTCGAACATGGCCGCCATTGTGCGTGCATCCCAGCAGCAAGACTGGGCCAAGCGCTACAACGCCCGCGTGGCAGCCGTGATCAGCAACAAGGCCGACGCCAAGGGTCTGGTCTTTGCGCGCGATAACGGCATTGCCACCGAGGTTCTCGATCACAAGCAGTTTGACAGCCGCGAAGCCTTTGACGCCCAGCTGGCACAGGTGATTGATCGCTACGAGCCAGCTCTGGTTGTGCTGGCCGGTTTCATGCGCATTCTCACGCCCGGCTTTGTCTCGCGCTACGAGGGGCGCATGGTCAATATCCACCCCTCGCTGCTGCCCGCGTTTACCGGCCTGCACACCCACCAGCGCGCCATCGACGCGGGCTGCAAGTTCGCCGGGGTGACGGTGCACCGCGTCACGGCCGAGCTGGATGTTGGCCCCATCCTCGACCAGGCCGTGGTGCCTGTGCTGCCCGGCGACACGGCAGAGCAACTGGCCGCGCGCGTGTTGGTGCAGGAGCACATCATCTACCCGCGTGCCGTGCTCAATCTGATAAAAAATTGATAGCATTGAGTCTATTTTGCGATTAGACATCAGCCCGTTCTGAGCTCATAAATCCAGAATACGAGGTGGGCATAGGCCAGTGCATAGAGGGCGCGGTTGATGCGTGCCGACAAGCGGCCATAGGCTGGCGTGGCCAGCAGCAACTGCTTTTGCTCTGCGGGCAGTTGTAGCCAGTCCCGCAGACCGGGCAACTCCTCGCCAGTGCGCTGGCGCTGCAGTTGCCGCGCAAGCCACCATTGGCGCAGTTGCACATCGTTCGCCACCAGGGTGCGGGTGATCCAGAGCTCGACCCCCAGCCAGACAGCCGCCACCAGCGCTGCGGCAGGCACAGCCAGCGCCGTGGTGATGTTGGCTTGCGGCTGGGCCGAGATGGCGTTCATGAGTCTGAACAGCAGCCCGGGCAGGTAGTCCAGCCCCATCAGCACCACGGTGGCGCAGAGCAGGAAAACGCGGCGCAGCACGCCCAGAATATTGCGGCGGTACGGTGCGGCGCTGGGGTCTGCTGAAGCGACTTCCCGCGCAATCAGATGGCTGGCTGCATGGTCGATCAGCCAGAACGCGGTGAAGTAAATCGTGCCCATGACCAGCGCATAGGGCAGGGCATTGCCGCGCAGCCAGTCCAGTCCTTGTTGCCACATGAAGATTGCCTTGGTGAGGGTGTGCTCACTTTAATCGATGGGCTAGTCAAGTGGCAGACAGGTCACAGGCTGCTGGTTCGAGATGGCGGCGACTCAGCCAGCGTCCGCCTCTACACGGCGAAAGCGCGGCTGCTCCACGCCATCAATCACCACGGTTTCATTGAACATGGCAGCGGGCCGCACCCACAGGCCGTGCTCGCCATACAGGGCGCGGTACAGCGTCATGGGCTCCAGCGTTTCGCTGTGGCGCACGGTGCCGATGACTTCATAGCGCATGCCTTTGTAGTGTTCGTACAGGCCGGGCTCGGTGGTGATGAGGGGGGGAAGATCGTGGCTGGACATGGTGTTTATCAAAATATATAGCTGCAAGCCTATATGAAATAAGGACTAGAGCTGGTTTTTTGGCCTGTGTGGGCAATTGAGCAAGTGCCGGGGGGAAAGCCAGGGTCAGAGAGACAGTGGGACAATTGCGCCCATGCATCCCAAACAGCTTCTCGACGCTTGCTCTGAACTCGTCAAGCGTACCCTGACCTTTGAACACCCGGCCGATGCCGTGGTGTCCCGTTTTTTCCGCGAAAACCGCTACCTCGGTCCGCGCGAGCGTGCAACGCTGGCCGAGACCACCTACACCGTGCTGCGCAAGAAGCTGTTGTTTGAAGCACTGGCGCATTCGGGCAGCGGTGCTCGCGAGCGTCGTCTGGCCATCCTGGGCTTTGTCGAGGTGCTGCGCGAGCAGGCCAAAAAAGAAGGCAAGGGCAGAAACAAGGACGGCCAGGACAGCGAAACCTTTATCAAGGCCGCCCTGCTGCCCCAGGAGCTGAAGTGGCTGGCAGCCTGTGAAGGCATCAAGGCCGAAGACCTGATGGAAGCGCACCGCCACAATCTGCCCGAATGGCTGGTCGAGCCGCTCAAGGCCCAGCTTGGCGACGGCTTCTGGGATCTGGCCCAGAGCATGGAGCGCCCAGCGCCGCTGGATTTGCGCGTCAATGTGCTCAACGACAAGCGCTCTGATGTGCGCAAAGAGCTGGAAAAAGCCGGTATCGTGGCTGAACCCACGCCATTTTCGCCCATCGGTCTGCGTGTCGATGGCAAGCCCGCATTGGCCAAGGTGGACGCCTTCAACCGCGGCGCCATCGAGGTGCAGGATGAAGGCTCGCAACTGCTGGCCCTGTTGCTGGACGCCAAGCGCGGCGAAATGGTGGTGGACTTCTGCGCTGGCGCTGGCGGCAAGACTCTGGCCATTGGTGCCGCCATGCGCAACACCGGTCGCCTCTATGCCTTTGATGTGTCCGGTCACCGTCTGGATGCCTTGAAACCCCGTCTGGCGCGCTCGGGCCTGTCCAATGTGCACCCCGCCGCCATCGCCCATGAGCGCGATGAACGCATCAAGCGCCTGGCGGGCAAGATTGACCGCGTGCTGGTCGATGCGCCTTGCTCGGGCTTGGGCACCTTGCGCCGCAACCCTGACCTGAAGTGGCGCCAAAGCCCCAAGGCCGTGGAGGAGCTGACCGTCAAGCAGGCCTCGATTCTGGACAGCAGCGCCCGTCTGGTGAAGGCTGGTGGCCGTCTGGTCTATGCCACCTGCTCCATCCTGCCTCAGGAAAACGAAGCGATTGCTGAAGCCTTCAGCGCCGCTCACCCGGACTTTGTGCCGCTGAGCGCAGGCGAGGTGCTGGAGCAGCTCAAGATTGCCGACGCCGGCAAGCTGTGCAGCGGCGGCGAAGACGGCAAGCGCTATGTGCGCCTGTGGCCGCATCAACATGAAACAGACGGCTTTTTCGCAGCTGTTTGGGTCAAAAAAGCGTAAGTTCGGTACCAGTCCGGCACATACGTCAGGAAAACCGCTTTCGGTTTGTAAGCGGTTCACCTAAAATGGCACGCCCGTGCTTTATTGGGTGAAGCAGGATTTTTTGCCAAAGGCTTGTTGCGTATGTCGCTGGATATCGGCTCGATCTGGAATGCCGTTGTGGATTGGATGGCCAATGGCCTGTGGGATCTGACGTGGTGGCAGTTGCTGCTGTACACGCTGTTCACCACCCACATCACGATTGCGGCAGTGACGATTTTTCTGCACCGCAGCCAGGCCCACCGTGCACTGGACCTGGGGCCGATTCCCTCGCATTTCTTCCGCTTCTGGCTCTGGCTGGGCACGGGCATGGTGACCAAGGAATGGGTCGCCATCCACCGCAAACACCACGCCAAGTGCGAAACCGTGGATGACCCGCACAGCCCGCAGACTCGCGGCCTGGGCAAGGTCATGCGCGAAGGCGCCGAGCTGTACCGCGTCGAGGCCAAGAATGCCGAAACGCTCAAGAAATACGGCCACGGCACACCAGACGACTGGATGGAGCGCAATGTCTACCGCCATTCGGTCTTTGGCCCCTCGCTGATGCTCATCATCAATGTGGCGCTGTTCGGCGTGATCGGCCTGACGATCTGGGCTGTGCAGATGGTCTGGATTCCGTTCTGGGCTGCAGGCGTGGTCAATGGCCTGGGCCATTTCTGGGGCTATCGCAACTACGAGGCAAGCGATGCCTCCACCAATCTGACGCCCTGGGGCATCATCATCGGTGGCGAAGAGCTGCATAACAATCACCATACCTACCCAACTTCGGCTAAGTTCTCGATCAAGCCTTATGAATTCGATATTGGCTGGGTCTATATCAGCATCATGCAAAAGCTGGGCTGGGCCAAGGTCAAGAAGACGCCTCCGCGCCTGCGCAGCGGTGAGATCAAACCTGTTGCCGACGAATTGACGCTGGAAGCCATCATTGCCAACCGCTACGAGGTCATGGCCCGCTATGCGCGCGGCGTGCGTCTGGCCGTGCAGCAGGAGCTGGACGCGCTCAAGGCCCGCAAGGCTCAGCAGTCAGATGTCTCCCTGCTCAAAGGCGTGCAGCGCTGGCTGCATCGCGATGCGGAAAAAGTGCCCGCCAATGCCGTGAACCAGCTTGCACAGGCCCGCGCGGCCCACCCGGTGATTGACCAGATGCTGACCATGCGCGAGGAATTGCGTCAACTGTGGCTCAACACCACGCTGAGCCGTGAACAACTAACCAGTCAGCTACAGGCCTGGTGCCAGCGGGCAGAAGCCAGCGGTATTGCAACGCTCAAGGACTTTTCCATCAAATTGCGCGCCGTTCGCGCTTGATGCTGCCGGAAAGCGCAGGCTTTCCAGTCCATAGACTGCTAATCCACCGCCTCAGGCTCCACGAGCCGAGGCGGTTTTCTTTTCCCGCTGTCTCTTGCTGCAGCACCAGAATGCGGCTGCGCTCTGCGATGCAGAAAACCTGTACCCAGAGTCTGGCAGGCGCGCGCCAGCTTTGGCCGGTGTGCAACTGCATGCTGTAGCCCGTGCAGGCATCGAGGGTGGAGAGTGGTGTAGTGGACAGCTGAATGGGCGCGCCAAGGCATAGCAGCGTGCTGCCTTCGGCCAAGGCCAGGGTCAACATATGACCTGGGGGCAGTGCATGCTGGATACTGCTTGCGCTTTCGGTGTGCATAAAAGCCTCTTTTGGGTAGTGCAGGGCTTCAAGCATCCGTTTTTGACGCGCTGCACAACAGGCACAGCGCGCAGCAATTGCAGGCACAGCAGTGCAGATCAGCAGACCTCTGTTCTGGCTGGTTTGTGCGAATTCTGTATCTGTTGCAGAACAGCGCTTGCTGGCATCATGCAAGCCTGAAAGTTTGCTCTTGCTCTCATGCTTCACCCCGCAGCCATTGAATCTTCACCCGGACCGGCTTTGCCGCTGTATCAGCGACTGGCTGCTACTTACAGCGCAGCCATGGCACTGGGCACGCTGCAGGCGGGCGAGCGCATGCCTTCCGTGCGGGAGTTGATGGCAAGGCATGACATCAGCCTGTCCACCGCCTTGCAGGTGCTGCGCTATCTGGAAGAGCTGGGTCACTTGGAGGCCCGCCCCCGCGTGGGCTATTTTGTGCGCTCTGCCGCCACAGGCCTGCCACTGACCAGCGAGCCGGACCTGAGTCAGCCCGTGCAACCCAATCCGCATGCGCATTTTGTGGGCATCAACGAGCATATTTCGCTGCTGCTGGAGCGCGGGCGTCAGGCCGAGGTCTATATGGACATCGGCGGTTGTACGCCGCCGCCTGAGCTGTTTGACCATCACTATCTGAACAAGACCGTCACGCGCCTGCTGCGCGAGCACCCGACGCTGCTGTCGCAAGGCCGTTCGCTGCTGGCCAATCAGGGCAATCACCCGCTGTTTCAGCAGGCCATGGCGCGCCGGGCGCTGGCGTCAGGCATCCGGGTTGCACCCGGCGATGTGTTGGCGACTACTGGTAATTCGGAAGGCGTCAGTCTGGCGCTGGCGGCCGTGGCTCAGCCCGGCGATATGGTGGCTGTGGAGTCGCCCACCTATTACGGGCTGCTGCAGGTGGTGGAGTCGCTACAGCTCAAGACGCTGGAGATTCCCTGCAGCCCGCGCACCGGCATGTCCATTGAGGCGCTGGAGCTGGCTTTTCAGACTCAGCCCCGGCTCAAGGCCGTGGTGGTGGTGCCAGAGCTGCAGATGCCGCTGGGCGCGCGCATGCCCGATGAAAACAAGGCGCGACTTGTGGCCTTGTGCGCAGCCCATGGTGCGGCGCTGATCGAGGATGACTCCTACGGGTTATTTGTTGAGGGGCAACAGGCGGTCAAGCCACTGAAAGCCTGGGACAGTGTCTCGGGCCATGTGATTTACTGCCAGGCGTTCAACAAAAGTCTGGCACCGGGTCTGCGCCAGGGCTGGATGAATGCCGGGCAGTGGCATGGCAGGGTGCAGATGCTCAAGTTTGCCCAGAGCCGCAACACGCAGACGCTGGGGCAGTTGGTGGTGGCCGAGGTGCTGGGTTCGCCCACGCACCAGCGCAGTCTGGAAAAACTGCGTCAGCAGCTCAAAAAGCAGCGCGAAGCCATGGCGCGCTTGGTGGCGCGGCACTTTCCCATTGGCACGCGCATGAGCCTGCCAGCGGGCGGCTTGTGCCTGTGGCTGGAGTTCCCGGCTGAAATGTCCACCTCGGATCTGTTCACGGCGGCGCTGGGCAAAGGCATACGCATTGCGCCAGGCAGCATGTTCTCCAACTCCGGGCGCTATGAACACTGCATGCGTCTGGCCTGCACCCATCCCGTGGATGCGGTGATGGAGCGGGCCATGCAGGAGCTGGGTGCCATGGCCTGCCAGCAACTGGGGCAGGATGTGCGCGGCTGATCAGCGGCTTGAGCGGCTTACTTGCCGGGGCGGCCAGCCAGGCACTGGCTAAGAAATTCACGCGCCTTGCTGCCTTCTTTGTAAGAGGTGTTGATGACCTCTTTGCCATCGATAGATACTTTGGCGCGGTAGTTCTCCTCCATGGTCTTCACCATTTCCTCGGGACTGGCCAGTGCGAAGGTCAGTCTGCCAGCGGTGGGGGTGTCGGGCGAAACAAAGCTGATTGCGCTGATGTTGCGCACAGGCTCGGCGTCCTGGGTCAGGTCGACACGGATTTTCTCGGGCTTGTCGGGGCGTGGAAGCTCCAGGCCCATCAAAGTCATCGTCGCTCCGTCATAGGATGCGGTCGGGCCCGCAAACTGGATGCTGCCAGTCGCACTGCCATAGAAGGCAATGCATTCTTTGCCCGAGCCTGGGTGCTGCTTGTCATGGAAAAAGACCCAGTAGCCATTGCGCAGTTTTTCGAACTCTTTTTCCTCTTGCATCCTTCTTTTCCGATCTTCCTCGAGCTGTTGCAGTTGTTGCGGGCTCAGGCGTGGCGGGGGAGAAAGTCGGCGCTGTGGCTGCTCGGGTGCGGCCCGGTAAGGAGCCTGTTCCTGCACGCACACGGGCACGGATGCAATGCCCTGCCCGCCGCCTGTCATGCCCACCTGTCGCTGGCCCGGCCCGGCACCATTGGGGCATACAAAGGTCTGAGCGAAGGCAGAGCCTGAGGCTGCAAGAAGGATGGACAAGGCGGTGAGTGTCTTTAGGCTCATGAGCGCAACCCGTGCTTGTTGAGGTGAACTCAGTATAGAGACTCGTTTTTTGGGCATAAAAAAACCGCCAGCACTTGCGTGAGGCGGTTTTTTCCAGGAATCAGGCTGAATTACTTCAGCTTGGTTTCCTTGTACTCGACGTGCTTGCGAGCCTTGGGGTCGAACTTGATGATCGACATCTTTTCAGGCATCGTCTTCTTGTTCTTGGTCGTTGTGTAGAAGTGACCTGTGCCAGCACTGGAAGCCAGCTTGATCTTTTCGCGTCCGCCTTTAGCAGCCATGGTGTTTCTCCTTCAGGAAATTAAGCTTGGCCACGAGCGCGCATGTCTGCGAGCACGGAGTCGATACCGTTCTTGTCGATCAGGCGCAGAGCAGCGCTGGAAACGCGCAGGCGCACCCAACGGTTCTCGGTTTCCACCCAGAAACGACGGTATTGCAGGTTAGGCAGGAAACGACGCTTGGTCTTGTTGTTGGCGTGGGAAACATTGTTGCCCACCATGGGCTTCTTGCCCGTAACTTCACATACGCGTGCCATTTGGACACTCCGATAGTTGAATCGGCCGCCGACTCTGAAATCCTGCTTTGACAGCAGAATGTGCCGACAACCTCACCTCGCCAGTTTGTAATGGGTGGCGGTAGCCCGATTGCGGAAGTCCTGTGAAAAGCACGTGAAGTGCGAGCCCGGAATTCAGCAAAGTCTGCGATTATAGCGTTTTCACAAAAAAGCCCTTGAAAGCGACCAAAGCTGGTCATCTTCAAGGGCTTTATGGTTTTTAGTCCGCGCGAGGCGGTATCAGTCCTGCTGCTCCAGGAAGCGCTGGGCGTCCAGCGCGGCCATGCAGCCGGTGCCGGCGCTGGTGATGGCCTGGCGGTACACATGGTCCTGGCAGTCGCCGGCGGCAAACACGCCGGGTACGCTGGTCTGGGTGGCAAAGCCCTTGAGGCCGCCTTGGGTGACGATGTAGCCGTTTTCCAGTTCCAACTGACCCTGGAAGATGTCGGTATTGGGGTGGTGGCCGATGGCGATGAAGGCGCCTTGCAGCTTCAGGTCTTCCGTGTGGCCGTCCTGCGTGCTCTTGATGCGGATGCCGGTCACGCCCGACTGGTCGCCCAGCACTTCGTCCAGTGTGAAGTGGGTCTTGAGTTCAATCTTGCCTTCCTTGACCTTGTCCATCAGCTTGTCCACGAGGATGGGCTCGGCCTTGAACTTGTCGCGGCGGTGCACCAGGGTGACCTTACTGGCGATGTTGGACAGGTACAGCGCTTCTTCCACGGCGGTGTTGCCGCCGCCGATCACGCACACGGGCTGCTCGCGGTAGAAGAAACCGTCGCAGGTGGCGCAGGCCGACACGCCACGGCCCATGAAGGCTTCTTCAGAGGGTAGACCCAGATACTTGGCCGATGCGCCGGTGGCGATGATCAGGCTGTCGCAGGTATAGGTGCCGCTGTCGCCGGTCAGCGTGAAGGGGCGCTTGGAGAAATCGACCTTGCTGATGTGGTCAAACACGATCTGGGTCTTGAAGCGCTCGGCGTGCTCCAGAAAGCGCTGCATCAGCTCGGGGCCCTGCACGCCCATCACGTCGGCAGGCCAGTTGTCCACCTCGGTGGTGGTCATCAGCTGGCCGCCCTGGGCCATGCCTGTGATCAGCAAGGGCTTGAGGTTGGCGCGTGCCGCATACACAGCAGCCGTGTAGCCGGCAGGGCCGGAGCCCAGAATGAGAACTTGTGCGTGTTGAGTAGTGGACATGAGGCGGGACTCTGAAAAATAGGCAGGCCGACAACCGGCGCGCAGTATGAAGACGTGAAATAAGGTATGGGAGTATCGCTCTTGATCAAGGTCTGCGCGTTCAGCGGTTTTAATCACCGGAATTGTTAAAAATGATAGTGACACTGCGTTTACGCTATTTGGATGGCAGCCTTGTTGCATGTGCTTGCATTACGCTGGCGGATGACCTTGGCCGAATGCACCGCTTGTATTGAGCGCTAAGGTAAGCTTGCGCCTGCGTATGACATATACATTGAACGCTTCCAACGCGTCTTCTTCCGGCAAAACGAAATCCCGCGCGGCGGCTCCGCGCTATGGGGTGATTCGCTTCAGCCAGGAAGTTCTGTTGATGATTGGCCTGCTGGCCCTGGTCTTCTGGCTCACGGCCATGTTCACCTATTCCCCGCAGGATGCCGCCTGGTCCACCTCTGGAGCCGGACAAAGGCCGTTCGTCCACAACTGGATGGGGCGCGTGGGCGCGTGGCTGGCCGATGCCTGCTACTTTGGCTTTGGCCTGTCCGTCTGGTGGCTGGTGCTGGCGGCCGTGCAGACCTGGATCACATCGCTGCTGCGCTGGATGCGCGGTGGGGTGAACAAGGACGGAACCCCTCTCGCGCTGATGCCGCTGTGGCGTCGCCGCTTTCTGTTCTGGGGCGGTCTGGCGATCTTGCTGGTATCGAGCTGCGCGCTGGAATGGACGCGCCTATACCGGTTCGAGAGCCTGCTGCCCGGCCCCGCGGGCGGCGTATTTGGCTACATGATGGGCTTTCATGCCCTCAAATGGCTGGGTTTTGCGGGCTCGGGCCTGATTGGCATTTGCCTGTTCGTGCTGGGCGCGGCCATGGTGTTTGGCTTTTCCTGGGGGCAACTGGCCGAAGGCCTGGGCGCGCGCTTGGATGGTCTGGTGCAGTTTGGCCGCGAGCGCCGCGAAATTGCCAAAGATGTCTCCGTCGGCAAGAAAGCCGCCCGCGAGCGCGAAGAAGTGGTGTTTGACCGCACCGAAGGCGCGATCACGGCCCCCGTGCATCAGCCCGTGCAGATCATCGAACCCGTGCTGCAGGAGCAGGCCCAGCCCAGCGCCCGTGTGGTGAAGGAGCGCCAGAAGCCGCTCTTCACCGACCACCCGGACAGCAAGCTGCCCCAGGTTGACTTGCTGGATGCGGCCCAGCAGCGCCAGGAATCCGTGTCTGCCGAGACGCTAGAGATGACCAGCCGCCTGATCGAAAAGCGCCTCAAGGACTTTGGCGTGGAAGTGCGCGTGGTCGCCGCCATGCCCGGCCCCGTGATTACGCGCTATGAAATCGAGCCTGCCACGGGCGTCAAGGGTTCGCAGATTGTCAATCTGGCCAAGGACCTGGCGCGTTCGCTGTCGCTGGTGTCGATTCGCGTGATTGAGACCATTCCTGGCAAGAACTACATGGCGCTGGAACTGCCCAACGCCAAGCGCCAGTCGATTCGACTGTCCGAAGTGCTGGGCTCGCAGGTCTATCACGACGCCAAGAGCCTGCTGACCATGGGTCTGGGCAAGGATATTGTGGGCAACCCCGTGGTGGCCGATCTGGCCAAGATGCCCCACGTGCTGGTCGCGGGTACCACGGGCTCTGGTAAGTCCGTGGGTATCAACGCCATGATTTTGTCTCTGCTCTACAAGGCAGAGGCCCGCGATGTGCGCCTGCTGATGATCGACCCCAAGATGCTGGAAATGTCGGTCTACGAAGGCATCCCGCACCTGCTGTGCCCCGTGGTCACCGACATGAAGCAGGCCGCCAATGGCCTGAACTGGTGTGTGGCCGAGATGGAGCGACGCTACAAGCTGATGAGCAAGCTGGGTGTGCGCAATCTGGCCGGCTACAACACCAAGATTGACGAGGCCAAGGCACGGGAGGAATCGATTCCCAACCCCTTCAGCCTCACGCCGGAACAACCCGAGCCGCTGCAGCGCCTGCCGCATATCGTCATCGTGATCGACGAATTGGCCGATTTGATGATGGTGGTAGGCAAGAAGATCGAAGAGCTGATTGCCCGTCTGGCGCAAAAAGCGCGTGCTGCCGGTATCCATTTGATCTTGGCCACCCAGCGCCCCAGCGTGGATGTGATCACCGGTCTGATCAAGGCCAATATCCCCACGCGGATTGCCTTTCAGGTCTCCAGCAAGATCGATAGCCGCACGGTGCTCGATCAGATGGGGGCTGAGTCGCTGCTGGGCATGGGCGACATGCTCTATATGGCCAGTGGCACCGGCCTGCCGATCCGTGTGCACGGCGCGTTTGTCTCCGACGACGAAGTGCACCGCGTGGTCAGCTACCTTAAGGAGCAGGGCGAGGCCGACTATATCGAGGGCATTCTCGAAGGCGGCAGCGCCGACGGCGAGGGTGACGAGGACGGCGAAGGTGGCGGCGGCGGTGAAAAGGATGAGTTGTACGACCAGGCGGTCGAAATTGTGCTGAAAGACCGCAAAGCCAGCATTTCCTACGTTCAGCGCAAACTACGCATTGGGTACAACCGTTCGGCCAATCTGCTCGAGCAGATGGAAAGAGCCGGGTTGGTCAGCTCGCTTACATCCAGTGGCCAGCGCGATGTTCTTGTGCCCGCGCGTGGCGAATAAGCGGGGCATACGAGAGAAATCTATGAAACGTCTTTTGACTGCAATTTTGATAGCTGGCAGCGCAAGTGCTGCCATGGCTGATGGGCTGAAAAGCCTTGAATCCTTTATGAAGAACGCCCAGGCGGGCAAGGCCGAGTTCACCCAGTCGGTGACATCGCCGCCCAAGGCCGGGCAGGAGGCGCGCACCAAGGTGTCCAGCGGCACCTTTGAATTCCAGCGCCCCGGCAAGTTCAAGTTCAACTACACCAAGCCTTTCGAGCAAGTCATCGTGGCCGACGGCAAGACCTTGTGGCTGTATGACGTGGACCTGAACCAGGTCACCCAGCGGGCGCAGGCCCAGGCTCTGGGCAGCACGCCTGCGGCCATCCTGACTTCGGCGACCGATCTGAAGACCTTGCAGGCCGACTTTGGTCTGAGCAACCAGCCTGCCAGCAATGGTCTGGAATGGGTGCTGGCTTCTCCCAAGGTCAAGGGTGGTCAGCTCAAGGAGGTGCGCATTGGCTTCTCCGCCGAAGGTCAGCTGGCGGCGCTGGATATTGAAGACAGCTTTGGCCAGCGCTCGGTCATGCAGTTCAAGGGCCTGCAGACCCAGGCTTCGCTGCCTGCTGCCACCTTCCAGTTCACAGCGCCCAAGGGGGCGGATGTGATCAAACAGTAAGTAGCGCTGCAATCTAAAAAGGCCTGTGGATGTGAGTCCGCAGGCCTTTTTTAATGAAATCTGGCTCTAGTCCAGAAGATATATAGACAGTTTGCTATATATTTTGATGCTTAAGCGTGCTTGACGGCAGTGCCTTGCTTGCTGCCCAGCATAAAGTCCGCCACGCCAGCGATCACCAGCATGGCGACCACGGGCAGCACCCAGCCCATGCCCAGCGCCGCGCCGGGCAGGCTGTCCAGCCAGCCGGGCACCAGCATGTCGAGCTTGGCCGCCTTGGCCGCGTCAAACAGGCCAAAGACCAGTGCCACGGCCATCACGGGGATGTAGACGCGCGGCGCATGGTTCCAGCGGTGCAGCAGGCTCAGTGCGATCAATGCAATGGCCAGCGGGTACAGGCCCACCAGCACGGGCACGGACACTGCGATCAACTGCGCCAGACCCATATTCGCTACGACAGCGCTGAAGATGGACAGGCCGATGACCATGACGCGGTAGGAGATGCCGGTCAGCGTGCAGAAGAAGGCGCTGCAGGCGGTGATCAGGCCGATGCCAGTCGTCAGGCAGGCCAGCATGATGACGATGGCCAGCAGCCACAGGCCGGCGGGGCCGAAGGTGTGCTGCACGAAGGACGTCAGAATCTGCACGCCCGTGGTGGCGTTCGGGGCCAGATTGCTGCTGGTCGCGCCCAGATAGATCAGCGAGACATAGACCAGACCCAGGCAGGTGGCGGCAATCACGCCTGCGTAAATGCAATAGCGGGTGTGCAGCTTGCCGTCCTTCACGCCTGCGTCCTTGATGGCGTTGACGATGACGATGCCAAAGATCAGCGAGGCCAGCGCGTCCATGGTCTGGTAGCCCTGCAAAAAGCCCTCGGCAAAGGCGGCAGTCTGGCTGCCATAGCCTTCGGTGCTGATGCTATAGCCGCCAGCCGGGGCCAGAAAGGCCGCGCCGCCCAGCACTACCAGCGCCAGAATCAATACCGGCGTGATGATCTTGCCCACGTTGTCCATCAGCTTGCCGGGGAACAGCGACAGCAGAGCCACAGCTACAAAATAGGTGATGGTGAAGGCCAGCAGCATGCCGGGGGTGTTGCCCACAAATGGGGCCAGACCCATCTCGAACGAGACGGTGGCCGTGCGCGGCGTGGCAAACAGTGGGCCGATGGTCAGGTAGATGGCAACGGCCAGAACCAGGCCTGCAATGCGGCCAATGGGGCTGGTCAGATTGTCCAGACCACCGCCCACGCGGGCCAGAGCGACCACGCCCAGCAGGGGCAGGCCCACACCGGTCAACAAAAAGCCGACGGAGGCGCCGAACTGGTTTTCACCAGCGGCCATGCCCACCATGGGAGGAAAAATAATATTGCCCGCGCCCAGAAACAGGGCGAAGGTCATGAAGCCGAGAGCAAGAATGTCTCGCGTCTTGAGTGTTGTCATGCGCTAAAAGGCTCGGGCGCGCTGCGCAATCCGCGGCGTGCCATGGAGCGGTTGGAATCAAGGAAAGCTGCGGATTCTTTCGATTGATCCTGGCTGAGGGGCGGGTAGCCGCATCAGTCACAGGCGTTGCCCGCCTCGGATGAGGGGCGCAGGCAAAACATCAAGTGCGCTGGGGAGCCTGGCTTGTGGCAGGAAGGCTCCGGGCAGCAATTCCATAACTCAGAGGGGTGACCTCGTTAATGGAGAGTGGTGATCCGCGATGGCACCTATTGTCCATCAAGAACTATTCTGATAAGCAAATGAGGTCTAACTTTTGTGTGGGCGTCCACTTGCGCGGCATGCCACAAAGCAGGTTCGCAACCCGAATTGCTGCGCGGGCAAGCCCGGCATTGGATACTTGAGGGGTCATGGTCAAGCACAACAACTCCTCCTCTCCTGCCTCATCCCACCAGCCACTGGCCGAGCGCCTGCGCCCGCGCACGCTGGCAGAAGTCATTGGCCAGCAGCATGTGCTGGGGGAGGGCATGCCGCTGCGGCTGGCGTTCGAGTCGGGCAGGCCGCACAGCTGCATCCTCTGGGGCCCGCCCGGTGTGGGCAAGACCACGATTGCGCGGCTGATGGCCGATGCGTTTGATGCGCAGTTCATCTCCATCAGCGCGGTGCTGGGCGGCGTCAAGGACATCCGCGAAGCCGTGGAGCAGGCCCAGCTGGCGCGTGACGGTTTGATGCAGCAGCGCACCATCGTGTTTGTGGACGAAGTACACCGCTTCAACAAAAGCCAGCAGGACGCGTTCCTGCCGCATGTGGAAAGCGGCCTGTTCACCTTCATCGGCGCGACGACGGAGAACCCGTCGTTTGAAGTGAACTCGGCCCTGCTGTCGCGTGCGGCCGTCTATGTGCTGCAGTCGCTCACGGCAGAGGATTTAAAGCAAATTGTGGCCAAAGCCCAGGCAATCAATGCGCTGCCTGCTATCGAAGATGAAGCGCTTGACCGCTTGATCTCCTATGCCGATGGCGATGCGCGCCGATTGCTCAACACGCTGGAGACACTGGCCATCACGGCAGAGCAGGCCAAGGTCGAGACGATTACCGATGCCTGGCTGCTCAAGGTGCTGGGCGAGCGCATGCGCCGCTATGACAAGGGCGGCGAGCAGTTCTACGACACCATCAGCGCGCTGCATAAATCCGTGCGCGGCTCCGACCCTGATGCGGCTCTCTACTGGTTCTGCCGCATGCTCGACGGTGGCGCCGACCCGCGCTATCTGGCGCGGCGCATTGTGCGCATGGCCTGGGAAGATATAGGACTTGCCGACCCGCGCGCCATGCAGATGTGCAATGACGCAGCCGCCACCTATGAGCGTCTGGGCAGCCCCGAGGGCGAGCTGGCGCTGGCCCAGGCCGTGATCTACCTGGCCGTGGCGGCCAAAAGCAATGCGGGCTACATGGCCTACAACAAGGCCAAGGCCTTTGTGAAGGCCGACACCACGCGGCCCGTGCCGCTGCATTTGCGCAATGCGCCGACCAAGCTGATGAAAGAGCTGGATTACGGCAAGGACTACCGCTACGCGCACAGCGAAGAGGGCGGTTTTGCCGCGGGCGAGACCTATTTGCCCGAGGGCATGGAAGAGCCCGGCTTTTACCAGCCCGTGCCGCGCGGGCTGGAGATCAAGATCGGCCAGAAGCTGGAGCAGCTGCGCGCGCTCAACGAGGCTGCGCGTGCTGCGGCTAATACACCAGAAAGTGACTTGTAAAGCGCAGGTTCATCGCGTGTTGCAAGACTGGTACTAGGTGGATGCTGCAATTTTTGACCTGTTTTTGGTGTTTATCGCTATTTCATGGGGTGGTTTGCAACTAAGTATTTGTATTTATTGAACGCGTGAAGTCGATCAACTTTTTGCGCTGCAACAATTGCAGCACTGCCACGGGAAACCCCGGCCCTGTCTGTTGAATACTGCTCCCTAGAATCTGTCCACTTCCTGCCACAAGCGGCTCACAAAGCCGTGGCTGGCGGAGGGAAAGCTTGGCATCGCTGGCTGCTCCGTCGTTCGAGATGAGAGGCTCGCAGTGTCTCCGTCTTGGTAGAGGTAGGGAGCGCGCTTATGGATATCTTGCTGCAGCAGATCATCAATGGTCTGGTGTTAGGCAGCATGTACGCTTTGATAGCCTTGGGCTACACCATGGTGTACGGCATCATTCAGCTGATCAACTTCGCCCACGGCGAAGTGCTGATGGTGGGAGCCTTGACCAGTTGGAGTTGCATCGGTCTGATGCAGGAGGCCATGCCCTATCTGCCGGGCTGGCTCATGCTGTTGCTGGCCACCATCATTGCCTGTGTGGTGGCAGCCTCGCTGAATTTCGTGATCGAGAAAGTCGCCTACCGCCCGCTGCGCAACAGCCCGCGCCTGGCGCCGCTGATCACCGCCATCGGCGTCTCCATCCTGTTGCAGACGCTGGCCATGATCATCTGGAAGCCCAACTACAAGGCTTATCCCACGCTGCTGTCCAGCACCCCCTATGAAATCGGCACCGCCGTGATCACGCCCACCCAGATTCTGGTGCTGGTGGTCACTGCCATCGCTTTGGCGACGCTGATGTATCTGGTCAATTACACAAAGCTGGGTCGTGCCATGCGCGCCACGGCTGAGAACCCCCGCGTGGCGGCTCACATGGGGGTGCGGCCCGATATGGTGATTTCGGCCACCTTCATCATCGGTGCCATTCTGGCGGCCATCGCCGGCATCATGTACGCCTCCAATTACGGCACGGCCCATCACACCATGGGCTTTCTGCCAGGGCTGAAGGCCTTTACGGCAGCCGTCTTCGGCGGCATCGGCAACCTGGGCGGCGCCGTGGTTGGCGGTCTGCTGCTGGGGTTGATCGAGTCCATCGGCTCGGGCTATATCGGCGACCTGACCGGCGGCGTGCTGGGCAGCCAGTACACCGATATCTTTGCTTTCATCGTGCTCATCATCATCCTGACGCTGCGCCCCTCGGGCCTGCTGGGTGAGCGTGTGGCAGATCGCGCATAACAAGGGAGTGTCCATGAACAAGAACAAGATATTTCCCTGGGTGATGGGCGCCATCGGCCTGCTGGTGCTGCCGCTGATTCTTCAATATTTCGGCAACGCCTGGGTGCGCATTGCCGATCTGGCGCTGCTGTATGTGATGCTGGCGCTGGGCCTCAATATCGTGGTGGGCTACGCCGGTCTGCTGGACCTGGGCTATGTGGCTTTCTACGCCGTGGGGGCCTATATGTTTGCGCTCATGGCCTCGCCTCATCTGGCCGAGACCTTCGAGGGCTTTGCGGCCATGTTCCCCAACGGGCTGCACACCTCCATCTGGCTGGTGATTCCGCTGGGCATGGTGCTGGCGGCCTGTACGGGGGTGCTGCTGGGCATTCCGGTGCTGAAGCTGCGCGGAGACTATCTGGCCATCGTGACGCTGGGCTTTGGCGAGATCATCCGCATCTTCATGAACAACCTGGATCAGCCCGTCAACATCACCAACGGCCCCAAAGGCATTGGTCAGGTGGACTCGGTCAAGGTCTTTGGTTTTGATCTGGCCAAGCGCCAGGAGATCTTCGGTTTCGACATCGCTTCGGTCACGTTGTACTACTACCTGTTTCTGGTGCTGGTGCTGATTACGGTGCTGATCTGCTACCGCTTGCAGGACTCGCGCATTGGCCGCGCCTGGATGGCAATTCGTGAAGACGAAATCGCCGCCAAGGCCATGGGAATCAATGTACGCAATATGAAGCTGCTGGCCTTTGGCATGGGCGCATCGTTTGGCGGCGTGGCCGGTGCCATGTTTGGTGCCTTCCAGGGCTTTGTGTCGCCGGAATCCTTCAGCCTGATGGAGTCCGTGATGATCGTGGCCATGGTGGTGCTCGGCGGTCTGGGTCATATCCCGGGCGTGATTCTGGGGGCCGTGCTGCTGTCGGCTCTGCCCGAAGTGCTGCGCTATGTGGCCGGCCCGCTGCAGGAAATGACGGGCGGTCGTCTGGACGCCTCCATCCTGCGTCAGTTGCTGATTGCACTGGCCATGATCGTCATCATGCTGATGCGCCCGCGCGGCCTGTGGCCGACGCCCGAGCATGGCAAAAGCCTCAATACCCCGTCCTGAAGACGCGAAGACAAGGAATGTGAACTGATATGGCAGAGAGCACGACTTCCACCGTCCTCCACGTCTCGGATATCTCCAAGCGCTTTGGCGGGCTGCAAGCCCTGTCGGGTGTGAACATGAAGATCGAGCGTGGCCAGGTCTATGGCCTGATCGGCCCCAATGGTGCGGGCAAGACCACTTTCTTTAACGTGATCACTGGCCTGTACACGCCCGATAGCGGCAAGTTCGAGCTGGCCGGCAAGCCTTATGAGCCCACGGCAGTGCACAAGGTGGCCAAGGCCGGTATTGCGCGTACCTTCCAGAACATTCGCCTGTTTGCCGAAATGACGGCGCTGGAGAACGTCATGGTGGGCCGCCATGTGCGCACGCATTCGGGCCTGATTGGCGCGGTGTTCCGCACCAAGACTTTCAAGGCCGAAGAGGCGGCGATCCGCGAGCGCGCGCGTGAGCTGCTCGACTATGTGGGCATTGGCAAATATGCGGACTTCAGAGCGCGCACGCTGTCCTATGGCGACCAGCGCCGCCTTGAGATCGCCCGTGCACTGGCGACCGACCCGCAGCTGATTGCGCTGGACGAGCCCGCGGCAGGCATGAACGCCACCGAAAAAGTGCAGCTGCGCGAACTGATCGACCGCATTCGCAACGACCACCGCACCATTTTGTTGATTGAGCACGATGTGAAGCTGGTCATGGGCCTGTGCGACCGTGTCACGGTGCTGGACTACGGCAAGCCGATTGCCGAGGGCACGCCTGCCGAAGTGCAGAAGAACGAAAAAGTGATTGAAGCCTATCTGGGCACGGGAGGCCACTGAAGATGCAGGATCAAGTACAGGAACGCCCCCAGACCAGCAAGGCTGCAGGCAAGGTGCTGCTGGAGGTCAAAGGCCTCAAGGTGGCTTACGGTGGCATTCAGGCCGTCAAGGGCGTGGACTTCGAGGTGCGCGAGGGGGAGCTGGTCTCGCTGATCGGCTCCAACGGCGCGGGCAAGACCACGACCATGAAGGCCGTCACGCGCGGCCTGCCCATGGCCGACGGCGACATTCTCTATCTGGGCAAGAGCATCAAGAACAAGGGCGCCTGGGATCTGGTGGCCGAAGGTCTGGTCATGGTGCCCGAAGGGCGCGGCGTGTTTGCGCGCATGACGATCACGGAAAACCTGCTCATGGGTGCCTACACGCGCAATGACAAGGCAGGCATTCAGGCGGATATCGAGCGCATGTTCGGCATCTTCCCGCGCCTGAAGGAGCGCAAGGACCAGCTGGCGGGCACCATGTCTGGCGGCGAGCAGCAGATGCTGGCCATGGCCCGCGCGCTGATGAGCCAGCCCAAGGTGCTGCTGCTTGATGAGCCTTCCATGGGCCTGTCGCCGATCATGGTGGACAAGATCTTTGAAGTGGTCAGCGATGTCTACGCCTTGGGCGTGACCATGGTGCTGGTCGAGCAGAACGCCAGCCGCGCGCTGGCTGTGGCGGACCGTGGCTATGTGATGGAGTCCGGCATCATCACCATGACCGGGCCGGGGCAGACCTTGCTCCACGACCCGCGCGTGCGGGCTGCTTACTTGGGCGAGTAACGCAAGGCCGCGCTGGGTTGGGGGGCGTTTCAGCCCCTGTGCATGGAGCGAATGAAGTCTGTTCATTTCGCTTCATGTACAGACTTAATTCCCCTCAAATCTTCGCCAGTGACAAAAATATGACGTTTTGATGTCATATTTTTTTGTTTTATTTGATTCCTTTTTGTTTTTTTTTATTTCGTTATTACAACTAGAAGAAATTTACATAGATTGAAAAGAAATTTTTAGAACGAAAGCGCGGCAGCTAAAAGGTGGCCGCAGCGCGATAATCCGCCATCTTTTGTTCTCTATGCAGGGGCCGCAATGAGCTGGTTGCAATCCATTCCCGTAAGTCTTCAGACCATTGTTTTGCTGGTGCTCAGCAATGTCTTTATGACGATTGCCTGGTATGGGCATCTGAAGAACCTGGCCACGGCACCCTGGTATGTGGCCGCACTCATCAGCTGGGGTATTGCTCTGTGTGAATACCTGTTGCAGGTGCCCGCAAATCGCATAGGCTACACCCAATTCAGCGTGGCCCAGCTCAAGATCATGCAGGAGGTGATCACGCTGTCGGTGTTTGTGCCGTTTGCGGTGTTCTATCTGGATCAGCCGCTGAAGTGGGATTTTCTGTGGGCGGGGCTGTGCATGGTGGGGGCTGTGTATTTTATTTTTCGTGGGGCTTGAAGGGGTGTCTTTGATGCGCGCACAAACGCACAAAGACTCAAGAGTAAACTTCGCTCCGTTTAAGCCGGGAACCATGCTGCGCCGCAGCGAGTCGCCTGGTTTCTTTTTTCCCCGGTAAGGAGCATTCATGCTGTTTGGCAAGTTATTGCCGCGCGAAGGTAATTTTTTCGAGATGTTCAACCAACATGCGGACCGCATTGTTGAAGCTGCACATGCCTTCTCGCAACTCGTCGCTAACTATAACGACCCCCATCTGCGCGAAAAGTACAACGCTGACGTGGATAACGCCGAGCGCGCTGCTGACCGTGTGACGCACGATGTCAGCAAGCTGCTGCACAAGACGTTCATCACGCCTCTGGACCGTGAGCACATCCACTCCCTGATCAACACCATGGACGACGTGGCGGACCTGATTCAGGACTCGGCCGAGACCATGGCGCTGTATGACGTGCGTCATATGACGGACGAAATCACGCGACTGACGGACCTGTGCGTGCGCTGCTGCGAGCGCCTGCGTGATGCCGTGCGCATGCTGGACCGCATTGCCGACCCTGCCGTCGTGGAAGCTTGCGGCAAGACCTGCGAAGAGATCGACCGTCTGGAAGGCGATGCGGACCGCGTGATGCGCGCGGCCATGAGCAAGCTGTTCCGCGAAGAGCCCGATGTGCGCGAAGTCATCAAGCTCAAGGCCATCTATGAGCTGCTGGAAACCGTGACAGACCGCTGCGAGGACGTGGCGAACCTGATCGAGGGCATCGTCCTCGAAAATTCCTGATTCGTAACGGAGTTCGATGATGGAACCCGTACAGGCAGCCCTCTGGGTTGTTATTTTGCTGGTCGCCATGGCGCTGCTGTTCGATTTCATGAACGGCTTTCACGACGCGGCCAATTCGATTGCCACCGTGGTTTCCACCGGTGTGCTCAAGCCCACTCAGGCAGTGGCATTTGCGGCCTTTTTCAACGTGGTGGCAGTGTTCGTCTTCCACTTGAGCGTGGCTGCCACGGTGGGTAAAGGCATTGTTCAGCCCGGCATTGTGGACACGCACGTTGTGTTCGGTGCGCTGGCTGGCGCCATTGTCTGGAACGTCATCACCTGGATTTACGGCATTCCCAGCAGTTCCTCGCATGCGCTGATCGGCGGCATCGTGGGCTCGGTGATTGCCAAGGCTGGTGCCGGAGCGCTGATTGCCAGCGGCATCTGGAAGACCGTGGCCTTTATCTTTGTCTCCCCCGTGCTGGGCTTTTTGCTGGGCTCGCTGATGATGGTGCTGGTCGCCTGGATCTTCCGTCGCACCAGCCCCAACCGTGTGGACAAGTGGTTCCGCCGTCTGCAGCTGGTGTCTGCCGGTGCTTACAGCCTGGGCCACGGCGGCAATGACGCGCAAAAGACCATCGGTATCATCTGGCTGCTGCTGATTGCCACGGGTTACGCCAATGCCGGTGACGCAGAGCCACCGCTGTGGACCATCGTGAGCTGCTATCTGGCCATCGGCATGGGCACCATGTTTGGCGGCTGGCGCATCGTGAAGACCATGGGCCAGAAGATCACCAAGCTCAAGCCTGTGGGCGGCTTCTGCGCGGAATCTGGCGGTGCGTTGACACTGTTCTTTGCAACCTTCCTGGGCGTTCCCGTCTCCACCACACACACCATCACCGGTGCCATCGTGGGCGTGGGCTCCACCCAGCGTGCCAGCGCCGTGCGCTGGGGCGTGGCAGGCAACATCGTCTGGGCATGGATTCTGACCATTCCGGCCAGCGCGTTCGTGGCATCGATTGCTTATTGGATCAGTCTGCAACTGTATTGATGCAAATGCTCCTTATTTAATAGCTAACAACCTATATGAAATAAGGGCTAGAAGGCTAAAAAGCTAAAAGGCTTCGCATTGCGAAGCCTTTTTTCTTGGGGCGCAATCTCTCAGGCCACTCTGCGATGCAGACCCACCTGCGGCAGATGCAGCAGAGGCTTGAGTTGGCTTGCCGGCACGGGGGCGCTGAACAAATAGCCCATGAAGTGCTGGCCGCCATGCTGAATCAGCAGTGCTCTTTGCTCTAGCGTCTCCACGCCCGTGGCAATCAGCGTGACCTGCGAGCGCTTGGCCAGTGCCAGAGCGGCTTGCACAGCGGCCTCGCTGGCGTTGTTCGGGCCCAGGCGCTGCACCAGGGTCTGCGCCAGCTTGACCTGGAACAGTGGCAACTGGCTCAGCACTTCCTGTGTGCTGGCACCGGAGCCAAAGTCGTCCAGCGACAGGCGCACGCCCAACGCGCTCAGGCGGCTGAGCATCCGGGTCAGCTCGGCATTGGCTGGGTGCAGCGAGCTGGTGGACAGCTCCAGCACGAGCAAGGCCGGGTCGATGCCGGTCTGCGAAAGAATGTTTTCCAGTTGCTCGGCAAAGTCGCTTTGCTGCAGCTGTCTGGCGCTGATATTCACACTGACGGGCAGGTTGCCCAGCGCTGCCTCGTGCTTCCAGCGCGCCATCTGCTCGCAGGTGGCGCGAATGCTCCACAGCCCCAGCGGCACGATGATGTCGGACTCTTCGGCCACGGAGAGAAAGATGCTGGGCGGAACCAGACCGCGACTGGGGTGGCGCCAGCGCAGCAGCGCTTCCAGCCCCGTGGCCGTGCCTTGGGCAGAGTACTGGGGCTGGTACTGCATCTCGAACTGGCTCAGGCGCAGAGCCTCGCGCAACTCCTGCGCCAGGCGGATGCGGTCGGGCGGCAGAATGCGCTGCTCGGGCTTGAAGAAGTGCAGCCCGCGGTTCTCCTCATCGCGCAGGCGGTACATGGCGATCTCGGCCTGATTCAGCAGTTCGGTGGCCGAGCGCGAATGCGGCCCGAACAGCGTGGCTCCCAGGTTGGCCTGCAGCTTGAGCGCCTTGCCGGCCACGACGTAGCTGGCGTTCAGGCTCTCCTGCAGGCGCTCGCTCAGGCGCTCCACCAGCAAGCAGGCCAGGTCCGGGTCGGGCGAGAGGTCGGAAACCATGATGACGAAATGCTCGGCATCCACATGCGCCACCGTGTCGCATACGCGCATGCAGCCCAGCAGCCGCTGCGCAATCTCCTGCTGAAGCTTGTCGGCATGGTCGCCGCCTTCAAATTGCTGCAGCGCATGGTGAATATCCATGTCGATGGTCATCAGGGCGCCGCGCCAGCCCGTGCGCTCGGACTGGATCATGGCCTGAGACAGGCGGTCCAGCAGCAGTCTGCGGTTGGGCAGATGGGTCAAGGCATCAAAAAACGCCAGATTGTCCGCGTCGTCGCCCTCGGTCACGATTTCCTTGCAAGTCAGCAGGCTGTAGCTGGCCGATACCGCATTGAGGGCCAGCACCACTTTACGCCCATTGGGCAAAGTGGCTTCGGCGCTGGGCTGCTGGCGCGAGACCAGATTCAGATGGGCGTTGGCCACATCGCTGTGCTGGGCCATGCCGGTGGCCGCCTGCAGCAGGGTCTGTAGAGGCGCGCCGACCTTCAGGCCCTGGGCCAGCCAGGGGAAAAGCTGCAGATAGCCTTCGTTCCAGCGCTGCGCCCGATTTTGTGCATCGAGCAGCACAAAGCCACTGCTGGCCTGCTCCAGAATGCGGAACAGCTGTTCGCCATAGGCCCCGATCAGACTGGTGGCTGCGGGGAACAGGGATTCGGTCTTGGCAGTAGGCGTGGACATGGAACCTCTTGGAGCGAGCATGAGGCGAGCCAGACCATCCGAGTGCAAGCGATATCACGGCGGTCTGCAACCATCACAAGATGTTTGTAATGGTTGCATTGTGTGTTCACTGAAATGAAATGAGCGTTCAGCTGCCGTCAAAAATCGCAAAATTAGACTTTTGCTTACAAATAAGGCGGTATGCGGTCTCGCAAATTCAAGGGGAAACCCTTGGGTGAAAGACCGGGTCTCAAGGCTCCTACTGCGAAATCTTGCGCGCTTCTTCCACCTGATATTCGAAGTAGTGCTGAAAGCTGTAGGCAATGCTGGCCATCAGCACGGTCGCTCCCAGCATCAGTGACAGGCCTACGCCAAAAATCGTGCCCCAATGTGTGCGTCCGGCATCGGCTTCTGCGGGCAGGCTGGGGTTGAAGCGCTGGTTCCAGGCCTGCTTGTCCATCAGCCCATACAAAATGGCGCGCAGTGCGCAGCCCGCCATCGTGAAGCCCAGCAGCGGAATCAGCACCCAACTGAGCTGATCGTCCTGCCCCAGTTGCTGCATGCGCTCGATGCCATAAACGCCCAGCGCGGTGGGTACAGGCAGCAGCCAGCCCAGCCAGTCGCCCAGCCCGTACAGGTAAAAGCGGTGCAGCCCCAGAGGCCCGCCAAGAAAAGCCAGCCAGGTCGCCATCGTCTTGCTTTTGGAGCTGGACGTCGAAGCAGGGGAGGATGCGGTACGGTTCATGGGCGGAGCAGGCAAAGCAGGGCGGGCAAAGGCGCTCAACCATTATTCATGCAGTGCAGCATTTGGGACTCAGGGCAATTGCTGCCCAATCCCAAAGCGGCGGGTTTGCGCGGGCTGCTAAACGCGGGCATAGGCATGACTTGGAGAACTCGATATAATGGCGGGTTTTACGGCGTGTCGCTGGCCGGGTGGTCATGTCGCGTGTCTCAAACGCTGTAAGAAAACTTGCGCAGTCGGCACATTTTTGAATGCTGGCTGTAACCACCCGAAGGAAAAATCATGGTTGTTATTCGTCTCTCCCGCGGCGGCTCTAAGGCTCGTCCTTTCTACAACGTTGTTGTTGCTGACAAGCGCGTTCGCCGCGACGGTGCCTTCATCGAACGTCTGGGTTTCTACAACCCTAACGCTCGTGGCGCCGAAGAAGGCCTGCGCATTGCTCTGGACCGCGTGACCTACTGGAAGAGCGTTGGTGCTCAAGCTTCTGATACGGCTGAACGCCTGATCAAGCAAGCTGCTGCAAAGGTTGCTGCCTAATTTTTAGGTAGCTGCCCTCAAGGCACCTTATCAAAGCGGGTTCCGTTGGCTTGCCTGACGGAGCCCGTTTTTTATTGAATTCGAAATTTCTCTCTGTTGATCGCCATGAGCCACATGCCCATTCTTGCCGCCACAAGCCTGCCTGCCGATGCCATTGAAGTCGGCCGCATTGCCGATGCCTGGGGAATCAAGGGCTGGTTCAAGGTTCATGCCTTCAGCAGTGCGCCAGAAGCACTGTTTGCCGCCAAGGACTGGTTTTTGCAGCCTCCAGAAAAAGGCGCCAAGCAGTTCACCGGCACCGTGGTGCTGCCCGTCAAGCAGGCCCGCTTTCATGCCGACACCATCGTCGCTACCTCGCTGGAAGTGGCGGATCGCAATGCGGCCGAAGCCCTGCGCGGTGCCCGCGTTTTTGTGGCACGCGAGCATTTCCCCAAGACGGAAGATGGCGAATACTACTGGGTGGACCTGATGGGCCTGTCCGTGGTCAACCGCGAAGGCGTGGACCTGGGCACGGTGCGCGATCTGATGTCCACCGGCCCGCAGACCGTGCTGGTGGTGGGTTATGAGCAGGACGGCAAGGAGCAGGAGCGCCTGATTCCGTTTGTCGATGCCTATGTGGATTCCGTCGATCTGCCCGGCAAGAAAATCGTGGCCGACTGGCAGTTGGATTATTGAGCGACCTCAGCTTTGTTGATGCTATTTAAATAATAGCTATAAGCGCTTTTCAATCATGCGATTCGACATCATTACACTGTTCCCTGAACTGTTTGCCCCGTTTCTGGAAAGCGGGGTGACGCGCCGTGCCTACAGCTCGGGCCAGGTGGCAGTGCATCTGTGGAATCCGCGTGACTGGGCCGAAGGCAACTATCGCCGTGTGGATGACCGCCCGTTTGGTGGCGGCCCCGGCATGGTGATGATGGCCGAGCCGCTGCAGCATTGCCTGGACGCGATTCGCGCGGCCCGTATCGAAGCCGATGCCCAGGAGCAGGCCGAGCCCGCGCCACTGGTGCTGTTCTCGCCCATTGGCACCACGCTCAAGCATGCGGTGGTGACGCAGTGGGCTGAAAGCCGTGGCGCAGTGCTGCTGTGCGGTCGCTACGAAGGCATTGACCAGCGCTTTATCGACACCCATGTCACGCACCAGCTCAGTCTGGGGGACTTTGTGCTGTCCGGCGGCGAGCTGGCGGCCATGGTGCTGCTGGACTCTCTGGCGCGCCTGCAGCCCGGTGTGCTCAACGATGAAGGCAGCTTTCAGCAAGACAGCTTCAACCCTGCGCTCGATGGCCTGCTGGACTGCCCGCACTACACGCGCCCCGAAGTCTGGAATGGTCAGGAGGTGCCAGCAGCGTTGCTTTCTGGCCACCACGCCAATATCGAGCGCTGGCGCCGTGATCAGCGCCTGCGCATTACGACGCAGCACCGTCCTGAGCTGATCGAGCAGGCTCGAAAACAAGGTCTGCTCAATGCCAAAGACGAAGGGTTTTTGGCAAAAATACCGACCAAGCTATAATCGTCGGTTCTTTGATCCTCTATCCGGCCGCTGCAAGGATTAGCAGGGCAGCTGCAAAGCTGCTTTTGTAATGCAGCCATGGCACCAATCCCGGTGCTTGCCAATTCTGGCGCGGACAAGATCAAGGTGGATGTAAATCATGAACCTGATCCAGACCCTCGAGCAAGAAGAAATCGCTCGCCTGAACAAGACCATCCCCGAATTCGCCCCTGGTGACACCGTCATCGTGAGCGTGAACGTGGTTGAAGGTAACCGTAAGCGCGTGCAGGCTTACGAAGGCGTGGTGATTGCCAAGCGTAATCGCGGCCTGAACAGCGGCTTCACAGTGCGCAAGATCTCCAGCGGTGAAGGCGTGGAACGTACGTTCCAAACCTACTCCCCTCTGATCGCCAAGATCGAAGTCAAGCGTCGCGGTGATGTGCGTCGCGCCAAGCTGTACTACCTGCGTGAACGTAGCGGCAAGTCTGCTCGTATCAAGGAAAAGCTGCCCCAGCGTGTTAACAAGACTGCAGCTGCAGCCGAGTAAACCACGCGTCGGAAGTGATTCCGTAAAAGCCGCTACAGTTCGCTGTGGCGGCTTTTTTTATGCCGATTCTGGTTTTCGTGGTTCCTGTTTTTGCTTTTGCTTCAGCCGAATTCATGTCCGCATCTGACCATTCTTCATCTCGTCCCCAAGGTATTGCAGACCCTCGGCAGGCTCAGCTGATTGGCGTTGACAGTCAGCTGCCCGCCGTGCCGCTGACGCTGCAGACACCACAGGCGCTGCGCACACGTTTTGCCGAGCCGCTGCCCTGGCAGCCCGAGACCATGCTGGAAAAGCGCTTTGTCAGCCGCGAGCCGTTGGATGCCGCCGTGCTGGTGCCCATCGTGCTGCGCGAGCAGCCCACGGTGCTGCTGACGGTGCGCTCGGCCAAGCTCAACTCGCACTCCGGGCAGGTGGCTTTTCCCGGTGGCAAGCGCGACCCGCAGGATGTCTCGGCCGAGGCCACGGCGCTGCGCGAAGCGCATGAGGAAGTGGGGCTGGCCCCGAAGAATGTGGAAGTGCTGGGCCGTCTGCCCATCTATATGACGGGTACGGCCTTCAACATCACGCCCGTGGTGGCGTTGGTACACCCGCAGCCTGCCTACTTTCCCAACCCCGGCGAGGTGGCTGATCTGTTCGAGGTGCCGCTGTCCTTTTTGCTCAACCCCGCACACCATGAGCGCCATGCCATGCACTGGCAGGGTGTGGACCGTGAATGGTTTGCCATGCCCTATCAGGATGGAGAGCAGCAGCGCTATATCTGGGGTGCGACGGCGGGCATGCTGCGTAATCTTTACCGTTTTTTATCGGCCTGAGTCCGCGCTTGTAACAAGCTGACAAACAGCGCCGTTATGATGAGCCAATGAGCTTTTTTGCCATCCTGATCGCACTGCTACTGGAGCAGGCGCGTCCGCTGGCCAGGTCCAATCTGGTTCAAGCAGGCTATCGCGCCTGGACTGTGACCGTTCGCAGCAACTTTGATGCAGGCAAGCCCCACCACGGCTGGCTGGCCTGGGCCATGGCTGTGATGCTGCCTTGTTTTATCGTGCTGGGCATCTTCTGGGCCTTGCTGCACTTCATAGGCTGGCCTGTGGCCATGCTCTGGAATGTGGCTGTGCTCTATGTCACGCTGGGGTTTCGCCAGTTCAGCCACCACTTCACACGCATTCGTGATGCACTGGATGCGGGTGATGAATTTGCCGCGCGTCAGGCGCTGGCCGACTGGCAGCAGGTGGACGCCAGCGAGGTGCCACGCAGCGAAGTCGTGCGCCATGTGATCGAGTACTCGGTGCTGGCTGCGCACCGCCATGTGTTTGGCGTGCTGTTCTGGTTTTCGATTCTTTCGGCCGTCGGTCTGGGCCCGCTGGGCGCCGTCATGTACCGCATGGCCGAATACCTGTCGCGCGCCTGGTCGCGCAAGGGCGTGGAAGGCTTGCAGGCCCCCACCAGCGAGCGCCTGCAGCGTGCCGCCGCCAAAGCCTGGTATGTGCTGGACTGGTTGCCTGCGCGGCTGACGGCGCTGTCCTTTGCCATGGTGGGCAGCTTTGAGGAAGCCATCGACAACTGGCGCATCTATGCCCAGCGCTTTCCCAATGACAACGATGGCGTGATTCTCGCGGCCACGGCAGGCGCCATCAATGTGCGCCTGGGCGGCGAAGCTCTGCGTCGGCGCGACGCCAGCTATGGCGAAGAGGGCGAAGACGCACAGTGGGAGCCGGGCAGCGACGTGACCCCGGGCCGCGAGCCGGAGATGGCCCATTTGCGCAGCGTGGTGGGGCTGGTCTGGCGCTCGGTCGTGGTCTGGCTGCTGCTGCTGGCCTTGCTGACTTTTGCGCGCCTGCTGGGCTGATTTTCAATAAAAACAGCCTCTAGTCCATATCTTATATAGACTAGATGCTATCGTTTTTGATAATCTGAAGCCGAAGCCTCAATAGCCCACCTGGCTCAGCTCATCAAACAGCTCGGCGTAAATGCGATAGCGGTTATCGCTGATAGGCAGCTCGTCGGAGCCATTTTTGACCACATTGATCACGCCGCAGCCCGGTTCATGCAAATGCGTGCAGTTGTAGAACTTGCAGTCCTTGGCATGGGCGCCGATATCGGGCATGCAGGCAGGCAGCTGTGTGGGCGCAATGTGATAGATGCCGAACTCCTGAAAGCCTGGCGAATCAATGATGGCCGTGCTGCGCGCCTCATCCACCCAGTACAGCGTGGTGCTGGTGGTGGTGTGCTTGCCGGTGTTCAGTGCTTGGGAGATTTCATTGGTTGCCACCTTGGCATCCGGCAGCAGTAGATTGATCAGCGTGCTTTTGCCCACGCCTGAGGGGCCCAGCACCAGTGTGGTCTTGCCCTGTAGCAGGCCGATGATGGCGTCACGGTCCTCTTCGTCGGCGTCTTCCAGTGACAGTGGCAGCACCATATAGTGCGGCGGGTCATCCACCGCATCGCGCATGGTGCGGTACGGTTCCAGTCGCTCCCAGGCGCGCAGGAATGGCTCTTCCAGGTCCATCTTGTTGAGCGCAATGATGGGCGTGATGTGCGCAGCCTCGGCGGCAATCAGCGCGCGGGCCAGTTGCACCTCGCTGAACACCGGCTCGGCAGCGATCAGGATCAGCAACTGGTCGAGATTGGCCGCAAAAGTCTTGGTGCGAATGTCGTCCTGGCGGTAGAAGACGTTGCGGCGCTCAACCACTTTCTCGATCGTGCCTTCATCACCCTGACCGGGTGGCGGGGCCAGCCACTGCACATGGTCGCCCACCACGGCCTGGCTCTTTTTGCCGCGCGGGTGGCAGATGCGGCGTTCGCCGTCGGGAGTCTCGACCACGCAGTGGCGGCCGTAGCTGGCCACCACCAGACCTGTCTGCATATCGCCTGCAGCCTGGGCGCCGGGGCGCCGTCCTTGTTTTGCCATAGAGATCAGACCGGCTTGAGCAGGGCTTCGATGCGGCGGGCGCAGTCGATATCGGTGTCGGAGATGCCGCCCACATCATGGGTGTTGAGGCTGATCTTGCAGCGGTTGTAGCCCACCTCCAGATCGGGGTGGTGGTCCTGCTGATGTGCGATCAAGGCCACGGCATTCACAAAAGCCATGGTCTCGTAAAAGTTCACAAAGCGGTAGGTCTTGCTGATGGCGCTGTCGTTGGCCACCAGCTCCCAGCCATTGAGGCTGCTCAATTGCTCACGCACCTGATCTGCGCTCAATGCGCTGCGCTTGAGCTGGGACCAGTCCTTTTGCTGCAGAGTTGCTGTGTTCATGTTGGTATTGCTTACAGGCTGCCCGCAGGCGCTGGCATACGGGCCAGTCTGTCTACTGCAGGTGGGTGTGAATAGTAAAAGCTCACATACCAAGGGTCGGGTGTGAGGGTTGAGGCATTGTCCTCGTAAAGCTTGAGCAGTGCTGACGCCAGCTGAGCACCATCGGCCTGCTGCATGGCATAGGCGTCGGCTTCAAACTCGTCGCGGCGCGACATGGCAGACATTAGCGGCGTGACAAAGAAGCTGAACACGGGCACAGCCAGCATGAACAGTAGCAGGGCAGCGGCATTGTTGTCTGCGGGCACGCCCAGGTATTTGCTTTCAATGATGGTGACGCCCAGACCCGAGTAGAACCAGGGCTGCTGGCTCAGCCAGCCGAGCAGGCCAAAGCCCAGCAGGGACACGCCAAACATCATCACCATGCGTTTGGTGATGTGCTTGTGCTTGAAGTGGCCCAGCTCGTGCGCGAGCACGGCCTCTACTTCGTCGGGGCTGAGCTGTTTGAGCAAGGTGTCAAAGAAAACGACGCGCTTGGAATTGCCAAAGCCGGTGAAATAGGCGTTGGCGTGGGCCGAGCGGCGGCTGCCATCCATCACGAACAGGCCCTTGGCCGCAAAGCCACAACGCTCCATCAACTGTGTGACGCGGGATTTGAGGCCCTCATCGGCCAGCGGCTGGAACTTGTTGAACAGCGGCGCAATAAAGCTGGGGAAGATCCACATCAGCAGCAAATTGAAGCCCGTCCACACGGCCCAGGCCCACAGCCACCACAGTGGCCCGGTCGCGCCCATCAGCCACAAAATCAATGCTGCCAGCGGCAGACCAATAATGGCGCCCACCAGCGTGGACTTGAGCAAGTCGCCCAGCCACAGGCTCAGCGTCATCTGGTTAAAGCCAAAGCGCTGTTCCAGCTTGAAGGTCTGGTACAGCGACAGTGGCAGCTCGATCAAGGCCGAAATCACGGCAAAGCTGGCCAGCAGGGCCAACTGCTGCCCCAGGCCGGGGTCGATAAAGCCAAGCAGCCAGTGGTTGAGCCAGTCCAGGCCGCCCAGCAGCGTCCAGCACAGCAGCACAGCGGCAGACAACGTAATATCGATCAGCGACACCTTGGCCTTGGCCAGCGTGTAGTCGGCGGCTTTCTGGTGGGCGGCCAGGCTGATGCGATGGGCAAAAGCGGCAGGCACGGCTGCGCGGTGCTGCGCCACATGGCGCACCTGACGCGAAATCAGCCAGGTGCGCAGCAGCCACTGCAGCAGCACGGCAGCGGCAAAAATCAGCGATAGCGCAAGAGAAAAATCGGGGTTGGAAGCCATGTCTTGGCAGTGTAGGCGACAATTTGCGCCATGTCTGAAGCTTCTTGCACGAATCCCGCCAGTGCCACGCCTGTGGTCGCCGCCACACCTGTTTTACCCAAGTCAGACCTCAATATGGTCTGGCTGGACTGTGAAATGACGGGACTGAACCCCGACCACGATCGCATCATCGAAATTGCCGTGGTGGTCAGCAGCGCAGACCTTCAGACCCGTATCGAAGGCCCGGTCTTTGCCATTCACCAGTCGGACGAGTTGCTGAACGGCATGGATGCCTGGAACAAGGGTACGCATGGCAAGAGCGGCCTGATCGACAAGGTCAAGGCCTCGACCATCACCGAAGCCGAAGCCGAAGCCGCGCTGATTGCCTTTCTGAGCAAATACGTGCCCAAGGGCAAGACCCCGCTGTGCGGCAACAGCATCGGGCAGGACCGGCGCTTCATGGAGCGCTACATGCCCAAGCTCAACAGCTTTTTTCACTACCGCAACATCGACGTCAGCACCTTGAAGGAGCTGGCCAAGCGCTGGAAGCCCACGGCTTACACCTCGTTCAAGAAAGCGCAGCGCCACACCGCTCTGGCCGATGTGCATGAATCCATCGACGAGCTGCAGCACTATCGCAAGGAACTGCTCAGCGTTTGAGAGGCGTTGGTAGCCTCACATTTCGTTTCCATATTGCTGGGCGTCAAACAGGGATTAATTCAAAGCGCCCTTGCGGGAAAACCCGGTGCGTGCGACAATGCGCTGCTTACCCGAAATCAATGGGTAATTTGCGCATCTCCATCACACACCGGGTACTTACTTGCGTGCAGCGGCTCAAAACTGGCCGGCACGACAAGCCATAACGCCCATCTGCCCCTTTTGCGAACGGGCAGTCAAAGTCTGACGGTGGATGTTGATAACCAACCGTCAAAAGAAGTGGGCAGATCGCTGGCTGCGCCGCTTTTTTTCGTGAGTTTTTCATGACTGAAAAATCCCTGGAGCAGGGCCAAGTGGCCGCTGCTGATATCTCTTTGTCTTCTCCTGAACTTGATTCCCGCCTGGACGCCATGCTGGCCGACATCGATGCGGAAGATGAAACCACCGAAGTTGCGGCCGACGAGCCCAACGGTTTCGTGGAACTGGGCCTGGCCCCCGAGCTGGTGCAGGCTGTGGCCGATCTGGGCTACACCAAGCCCACTGGCGTGCAAGAACAAGCCATTCCTCTGGCCATGAACAGTGGTGGCGAGCACCCCTTTGTGGACCTGATGGTCTCCAGCCAGACCGGCTCCGGCAAGACTGCCGCCTTCCTGCTGCCCGTGCTGCACACGCTGATCACCCAGCGCGCTGAAGCCGACGCCAAGGCCAAGGCCGAGTTCGACCGTCTGTGCGCTGAAGCGGCCGCCAATGGCCAGCCAGCTCCCAAGCGCGCCAAGCGCAAGGACCCCACCAACGCCCGCAATTTCAAGGCCGCCGTGCCCGGCGCGCTGGTGCTGTGCCCCACACGTGAACTGGCGCAGCAGGTAGCGCATGACGCCATCGAGCTGGTCAAGCACTGCCGCGGCATCCGCATTGCCAACATCGTGGGCGGCATGCCCTACCAACTGCAAATCGCCAAGCTGCAAAACGCCGATCTGGTGGTGGCAACGCCTGGCCGTCTGCTGGACCTGCAGCGCTCCATGCAGATCAAGCTCGATCAAGTGCAGTTCCTCGTGGTGGACGAAGCTGACCGCATGCTGGACCTGGGCTTTGCCGACGATCTGGCTGAAGTCAACCAGATGACCGCTCAGCGCAAGCAGACCATGATGTTCAGCGCCACGTTTGCGCCCCGCATTCAGCAGCTCGCCATGCGCGTGATGCATGACAACGGTGCCAATGTGCAGAAGATCACCATCACGACTGCGCAGCAAAAGCACGAGAACATCAAGCAAGTGCTGTTCTGGGCCGACAACGCCCAGCACAAGCGCAAGCTGCTGGACCACTGGCTGCGTGACAGCAGCATCAACCAGGCGATCGTGTTTGCCTCCACCCAAGTGGAATGCGACGGTCTGGCCAACGACCTGCAGCAAGAAGGCTTTTCCGCCGTGGCTCTGCACGGCGCGCTGAGCCAGGGCCTGCGCAACCGCCGCCTGATGGCGCTGCGCAATGGTCAGGTACAGATTCTGGTGGCTACCGATGTGGCGGCCCGTGGCATTGACGTGCCCACCATCACTCACGTCTTCAACTACGGCCTGCCCATGAAGGCCGAAGACTATACCCACCGTATCGGTCGTACCGGCCGCGCTGGCCGTGAAGGCACGGCAGTGACCTTTGCCGAGTTCCGTGATCGTCGCCGCGTGTTCGATATCGAAGGCTACACACGTCAGCAGTTCAAGTCCGAAGTGATCCCTGGCATGGAGCCTGTGCAACGCTTCCCCGCAGCGGGTGAGCGTGACGGCCGCCGTGGCGGCAACGGCGGTGGCCGTGGTGGCTTCGGTGGTCGTCGTGATGGCGACGGCTATGGCCGCAAGTCTGGCTTCGGCAGCTTCGGCGGTGGCCGTGACCGCAATGACCGCGGTGGTGATCGCTTTGGCGGCGACCGTGGCGGTTTCGGAGCCCCCCGTGGCGACCGTTTTGCAGACCGTGGCGGTGATCGCGGCGGCTTTGGTGGCAACCGTGATGGTGGCCGTCCAGGTTTTGGCGGTGACCGCCAGGAGCGTAGCTTCGAGCGCCGTGATGACAACCGTGGTGAGCGCAGCTTCGGCGGCGAATCGCGCGGCTTTGGTGGCGGCGACCGCGGTGCAGACCGTGGTGGTTTCGGCGGTCAGCGCCGTGATGGCGGCGACTTCGGTCGCAAGAGCTTTGGCGGCCCTCGTGAAGGCGGCCACGGCTCCCGCGAAGGTGGTCGTGAAGGCGGCTTCCGTGGTGGCGAATCGCGCGGCTTTGGTGGTGGCGATCGCCGTCCTGCTTTCGGCAAGACTGCAGCCAAGCCCTATCAGCCCCATGGCGACCGTGGTGGCGAGCGCAGCTTTGAGCGCAAGCCCCGTGCCCCCCGTCGTGACGAGCGCTAAGCACTCTCTGCGCCCAGCGTAAGAACGTAGAAAAGCCAGTCCTTGTGACTGGCTTTTTTCATGGCGCTGTATCTCTGAAAGAGCTGGTTTTAGATTGAATTGGCCTGATGTCCTTATTGCATATAGACATGAAGCTATTGTTTTTGAAGTAATGATTGAGTGCGCTTGCCGATGTGCGTCTCTGGCGAAGACGCAAAAAAGCCAGTCCGAGAGACTGGCTTTTCATGGTCGCATGTTGGAGGTAGAAATGGATTTCAGCTCACAATGCGCTGATGTCCATGTAATTCATAGACATGCAGCTATGGTTTTTGATTATTCTTCAGACGCATGTCTGCCAATTTCTGGCCAGTGGTGATGCAGGTAGATCCAGGCAATCAGGCCAATCAGCATCATCAGAATCGAGCCCGTGGCCAGCAGCACCGCAGAGTGCATGACCAGTGGTGCCACGATGCCGGCCACAAAACCATTGGCGGCAGACCCCACAACCGCTTGCAGCGATGAAGCCAGGCCGCGACGCTCGGGGTGAATGTCCAGAACCAGCAGCGTCACCACCGGCACCATCAGCGCCCAGCCATAGGCAAACAGGCTGATGGGGATGAGAGCCCAGCTCACATGCGCAGGCCAGATCAGGTTGGCGCCCAGGTTGATCAGGCTCGTCACGCACATGATCAGAAAGCCATGGCGAATCTGGCGCTTGGGGGCGATGCGGCCCGCAAGGCGTCCGCTGGTCCAGCTGCCCGCCATGATGCCGCCAATCGTCGCGATAAAGAACCAGAAAAACTGCGTGGGCTGCAGTTGCAGGATATCGCCCAGAAATGCCGGTGCAGACAGCAGGTACAAAAACATGCCGTTGAACGGTATGCCGCTGGCCAGGGCCAGCAAGAGAAAGCGCGGGTCCGACAGCAGCGTGCCGTAGCCGCGCATCAAGGGCTTGAACTGAAAAGGCTGGCGCTTTTCGGGCGGCAGAGACTCCGGTAAGAACCTGATGTTGATGCCCCAGAGAATCACGCCTGCAATGGTCAGCGCCCAGAAGACGGCTTGCCAGCCCAGATGCACAAACAGCCAGCCGCCCAGAATGGGGGCAAGTGCCGGTGCAATGCCGAAGAAGATGGTGATCTGCGCCATCATCCCCTGAGCCTGCGCAGGCGGGAAGATGTCGCGCACGATGGCGCGCGAAACCACAATGCCAGCGCCCGTGGACAGGCCTTGCAGCGTGCGAAACACCACCAGTTGCGTGATGTTTTGCGACAGCGCGCAGCCAGCCGATGCCAGCGTGAACATCACCAACCCCCAGAGGATCACGGGCCTGCGGCCAAAGCTGTCCGCCAGGGCACCATGAAACAGGTTCATGAAGGCAAAGCCCAGCAGATAGGCAGACAGCGTCTGCTGCATCTCGACGGGTGTTGCGCCCAGCGCCTTGGCAATGCCGGAGAAGGCGGGGATGTAGGTATCTACCGAGAACGGGCCGAGCATGCCGAGAATGGCCAGCAGCACAGCCAGGGTCCAACGCGGTCCGCGCCAGAACGTGGAGAGGTCGTTTTGCATAGTGAGTGATTAAGGGCGACGACACACCATCAGGGGTGTGGGCATGTCGTGAAACACCAGCATGATGCCCGAGTTGGCGCATTCATTGATGCAACAACTGTTTTGTCGGTAACGAATGCAGGTGGCAACAAAAAAGCCAAAGCTTGGAGAAGCTTTGGCTTTGGTGTTTTTGGTGGGCCCTGAGTGATTCGAACACTCGACCAACGGATTAAGAGTCCGCTGCTCTACCAACTGAGCTAAGAGCCCGCCGGAGTAACCGGAGGATCAATCTGAAAAATCAGACCGAATAAATTGTGGTGGGCCCTGAGTGATTCGAACACTCGACCAACGGATTAAGAGTCCGCTGCTCTACCAACTGAGCTAAGAGCCCGCCGGAGTAAACCGGAGGATCAACCTGAAAAATCAGACTGAAGAAATTTTGTGGTGGGCCCTGAGTGATTCGAACACTCGACCAACGGATTAAGAGTCCGCTGCTCTACCAACTGAGCTAAGAGCCCGCCGGAGTAAATCCGGAGGATCAATCTGGTGCAAAACCAGACTGAAGAATTTTGGTGGGCCCTGAGTGATTCGAACACTCGACCAACGGATTAAGAGTCCGCTGCTCTACCAACTGAGCTAAGAGCCCCACACCACGCATGCGCTGCAAGCGAGACCGCAATTATGCGCCAATTCTGAATGCCTCGCAGCAAAACACGGGTTTTTTTCAGTCCAAAGCGTTACGTCTTTGCAATTCAACGAACAAACCGGCCTGATCCAGATCGCCCAATCCGTTTTTCACGCCTTCGGCATAGAGCTGCTCCAGCAAGCCGGTGATGGGGGCATCAAAGTCGATTTCCTCGGCCGTGGCCATGGCATTGCGCATGTCTTTGAGCTGCACCGTCATGCGGCCACGCGGCGCAAAGTCGTGCTTGACCATGCGCTCGCCGTGCACTTGCAGAATGCGGCTGTCGGCAAAGCCGCCGGAGATTGCTTCGCGTACCTTGGCCGGGTCGGCGCCGCCATGCTCAGCCAGCAGCAAAGCCTCGGCCACGGCCCCGATGGTGATGCCCACAATCATCTGGTTGGCCAGTTTTGCGAGCTGACCTGCACCATGCGGTCCCACATGGGTGGCGCGGCCCAGCGCCGCAAACACGGGCAGGGCGCGCTCAAAGTCCGCCGCCTCGCCGCCCGCCATGATGGCCAGCGTGCCCGCTTCCGCGCCCAGTGTGCCGCCGGAGACGGGCGCGTCCAGGTGCTGTACGCCGAGAGCCTGCAGCTTGTTGGCGTGCTCGCGTGCCTCACGTGGCTGAATGGATGCCATATCGATGAACAGCGAGCCCTTGCGCATGGCCTGCGCTACGCTCAGCTCAAAGAGCACATTGCCGACGGTGGCGCCGTTCTCCAGCAGGCTCACGGCAAAGTCCACATCACGCACGGCGTCAGCGGCCTTGTCGTGAATCGTCACGCCATCGGATGCCAGTGGCTCAGCCTTGGCGCGCGTGCGGTTCCAGGCTTGGACTTCGTGCCCGGCTTTGGCCAGGCGGCGGGCCATGGGCAGGCCCATCATTCCGGTGCCCAGAACAGCGATCTTCAAACCAGTGCTCATTGCGTTGCTTCCTTGAATCTTTTTACGAATGGGCTACATGCTAGCGTCTGTTGATTGCCGCAATGGCTGGCAACTACGCAGATCAGTTGTGTGATGCAAGGCAGAAAACATCAAGGGCAGCCGAAGCTGCCCTTGATGCTTTTTTTGGAAGTTCACCTTCGCGCTGGTGAGATGCGCTGTGAGCGTGCTGATGATCTCTACGGAGCTGCGCCAGTGTCTTTGCGGGCGGTCTGCGTTGTTGCAGTCGCTTGCAAGGCATGAGCCTTGCTGCGCACCTGCGCCTAGCATCCCATCCCGCAAAGACGCTGGCGCAGCACCGAGGAGATCGTCAGCACGCTCTGCTTACATCAGCAGATGCTCGCCGGCGTTATCGCCGCCGAGGATGACGTAGTTCACCTTGCGGATGTCCATGAGCTTGGTGCCACCGGCGTAGCTGATGGAGGACTGGGTGTCCTGCTGCATTTCGACCAGCGTGTTCATCAGCGGGCCCTTGACGGGTTCCAGAATGCGCTTGCCCTCGACGTGCTTGTACTCACCCTTGTTGAAGTCGGAAGCCGAGCCGTAGTATTCCTTGTACAACTGGCCGTCCACTTCCACGGTCTTGCCGGGCGACTCTTCATGGCCTGCGAACAGCGAGCCAATCATGATCATGGTGGCGCCAAAGCGAATGCTCTTGGCAATATCGCCATGGCTGCGAATGCCTCCATCGGCAATGATGGGTTTGGTGGCGACACGGGCGCACCACTTGAGCGCAGACAGCTGCCAGCCGCCAGTACCAAAACCCGTCTTCAGCTTGGTGATGCAGACTTTGCCCGGGCCCACGCCGACCTTGGTCGCGTCAGCGCCCCAGTTTTCCAGGTCGATCACGGCTTCAGGTGTCGCCACGTTGCCGGCGATCACAAACGCTGCAGGAATTTTTTCCTTCAGGTAGGCGATCATGTTTTTCACGCTGTCGGCATGGCCGTGGGCGATGTCGATGGTGATGTACTCGGGGCAGATGCCCTGGGCGACAAACTGATCCACCGTGTCGTAGTCGGGCTGCTTCACGCCCAGCGAGATCGAGGCGAACAGGCCTTGCGACTGCATGGACTTGGTGAAGGCCACGTTATCGATGTCAAAACGGTGCATCACATAGAAGAAACCGTTTTGTGCCAAAAAAGTGCAGATCTTCTCATCCACCACCGTCTTCATGTTGGCGGGCACGACCGGCATCTTGAAGGTGCGGTTGCCCAGCACGACGCTGGTGTCACATTCCGAACGGCTTTCCACGCGGCACTTGCGGGGCAGCAGCAGAATGTTGTCGTAGTCGAAGATTTCCATGGTTCCAAGCTCCGGAAAAGGTCATGGCGGGAATCTCACCCACCTCAATTTTCAAGGATAGGCGCTTGGCTTGGAGACCGGTCTTTGGCGCTGCTGGCAAAGAGCAGGCAAAAAAAACCGGACCTCAAAAAACTTGGGCCCGGTGATTGATTCTATACGGCGCAGCCAGGAAGTACACACATCCATGCGCTTATTAGGTCTATAAGGAAATTCTTATAGACCGAACTTCAAGCCTGCGTGCCATAAGCGCGCAGGAAAACATCGACTGCGCGCTGGGTGCATTTGCTGATCTCCTGCTCGGTGGGTGCGGGTAGATGCTGGAACATAAAGTGCGGCAAAAGCTCGGACTCCAGCAGGGCCAGCAACTGGTGCAGCATCACTTCAAGATCGGTTTTGCGCAGCAGCTTGCGAGCGATGGCCTGCTTGAGAAACTCCATCACCACGGCATTGCCGCGCGCAGGACCCATTTCCCAGCAGCGTTGCCCGATGTTGGAGCGGCCAGCCTCAGACACCAGCAGGCGGCGCACCGCCATCACATCGGGCGAATACAGCAGGCCCAGAAAGCGTTGGCCAAAGTTGCGCAGGGCCTGCGCTACATCGCCGCTGGCAGCCTGCAGCGACAGCATGGTGTGCTGGAACTCGGCCTCGGAAGCGCGAAACATCACTTCCAGAAACAACGACTCTTTGGAGGGGAAGTAGTTGTAGAGCGTGGCCTTGGAGCCGCCCAGTCGGGCACAGATCTCGGACATGGAAGTGCGTTCAAAGCCCAGCTCTGCAAAAGCTGCAGCGGCCACATCAATGATGGCTTGTCGCTTCTCTTCCGTCTTGGTGCGCATGGGGCGAAATGTCCTTGGATTCTTGTGATGTCTTTCAGTGTAGCGCTTGCGGTTCATTTCACTGAAAACTTATACTGTACTGTACAGTTCATTAATAGAGTATTTCATGAGAACACGCATCGCATCTGCGCTGGAGGGTGTTGGGCAGGCGCGCACCGGCTGGCTGGCCCTGGGTCTGTCCCTGCTACTGGCCGCCTGCGCACAGGTTCCGGAGTGGGAGGGAAAGGCCAAGCTGGCAACAGCCGTGCCTGAGAGCTTGCAGGCTACGCGCGACGTCGCGCACATGGACTGGCCGACTGAACAATGGTGGCAGCGCTACGACGATGCACAGCTCAATCAGCTGATTGCTGAAGCCCTGCTGGGCGCGCCTGATATGGCTGCCGCTGCGGCCCGCGTGCAGCAGGCCAGAGCCATGCTGGGCGTGAGCGAATCGGCGAGCGCACCGCAAATCTCGGCCCGCGCATCGGCGACCGAGGACAAGATCAGCTACAACTATCTGACTCCTTCGGCCTTTGCGCCGCGCGGCATGAATGACTATGGCCGCGCTTCGCTGGACCTGAGCTGGTCGCTGGATTTCTGGGGCAAGCAGCGCGCGGCGGTGGCTGCCGCAGCGGGTGAGTTGGCTGCCCGCGAAGCCGACGCTGCACAGGCCCGATTGCTTCTGTCGAGCAATGTAGCTGCCGCCTATGCGCAACTGCTGCGCCTGGCGGCCAACGAGCAATCGCTGGCGCAGTCCGTCAAGGTGCGCAAGGCCACGGCCGATCTGTTTGCCGAGCGCTATGCCAATGGACTGGAAAACAAGGGCAGCGTGCACAGCGCCCAGGCGCGCCTGGCTGCAGCGCAGGCAGAGCTGTCGCAGATGCAGGAGCAAGTGGGCCTGCAGCGCAACAGCATTGCGGCGCTGATGGGCGCGGCCCCTGATCGTGGAGCTTCCATTCATATCGACGCCAATCGTCTGAAGCATCCATGGCAGCAGAACTGGGCCTTGCCCGAGCAACTGCCCGCCAATCTGCTGGGACGCAGGCCTGATGTGGTCGCCGCCAGACTGCAGGCGCAGGCGCTGGAGTCGCAAGTTGCCTCCAAACAGGCCGAGTTCTATCCCGACGTGAACTTGAGCGCCTTTGTGGGCGTGCAGTCTCTGGGCTTGAACATGCTGACCAAGAGCGGCTCCAGCATTGCCAGCGTGGGCCCTGCCATCAGCCTGCCCATCTTCAACGGCGGGCGTTTGCGCTCGGAGCTGGGTGCATCGCGTGCGCGTTATGACGAAGCGGTGGCCCAGTACCACGCCACGCTCAATCGCGCCCTGCAGGAAGTAGCAGACAACGCCACCAGTCAGCGTGCGCTACAGCAGCAACTGACGGCGATGCGGCAGGCGGTGCAAGCCGCGACCGAAGCACACCGGGTGGCCCGCAACCGCTATGAAGGCGGACTGGCGCGTTACCTCGACGTGTTGTCTGCCGAGGACCAGTTGCTGGCCAGCATGCGCCAACTGGTCGATGTGCAGTCGCGGGCGCTGACGCTGGACATAGATCTGCACCGCGCTCTGGGGGGCGGCTGGAGTGAGGTATCGGCCGGGACTCCAGCAGCACTTCCACCCAAGGCTTGAGCACGCTTGCGTTGCCTGATTTTGAGAACTGAATATTTCCAAGGTTTTGTATGACTGAAAACGCGTCTTCCGTGAGCGCAAACCCCGCTGTGCGTGAAAAGCGCCGCAACAAGCTTTTGCTGGTGCTGGCCGGTGTCGTTGTCGCAGCGGCCATTGGCGGTGGTGTGTACTGGCGAATGCATGCCGCCAACTTTGTGACGACCGACAACGCCTATGCGGCGGTGGAGGTGGCACAGGTCACGCCATCAGTGGGTGGCACGGTGCTAGAGGTATTGGTCAAGGACACGCAGGCTGTGAAGAAGGGCGATGTGCTGGTGCGCATCGACCCCACGGACGCCCGATTGGCACTGGCGCAGGCTGAAGCCGAGTTGGCCCGCGCCAGCCGTCGTGTGAAAGGCTATGTGGCCAATGATGGTGGCCTGAAGGCCCAGGTCACGGCCCGTGAGGCCGATGAAAAGCGGGCTGCGGCTCAGCAACTGGCGGCACAGGCCGATATGGAGCGTGCCACGATTGACCTCAAGCGCCGCGAAGCGCTGGCCAAGAGCGGCTCCGTGTCGGGCGAAGAGCTGACGCAGGCGCAGAACGCCTATGCAGCGGCCAAGGCGCAGCTGGCGTCCGCCGTGGCGGCGCAGGCCCAGGCGCAGGCCAACCGCGAAGCGGCCATCGGTGCCAAGCAGGTCAACGCCACGCTGATTGAAGGCACCAATGCCGAGAACAACCCTGAGGTGCTGCTGGCTGTCGCGAAACGTGATCAGGCGCAGGTGGACCTGGACCGCACCACGGTGCGCGCGCCGGTGGATGGCGTGATCGCCAAGCGCAGCGTGCAGATTGGTCAGCGCGTGGCAGCGGGCTCGCCGCTGATGTCGGTGGTGCCTGTGCAGCAGATTTACGTGGATGCCAACTTCAAGGAGGGTCAGCTGGGCAAGGTGCGCGTGGGTCAGCAGGCTGAACTCAAGTCCGATCTGTATGGCAGCGATGTGATCTACAAAGGCACGGTCGTGGGCTTCAGCGGCGGCTCTGGCGCTGCGTTTGCGGCCATTCCTGCGCAGAACGCCACGGGCAACTGGATCAAGGTGGTGCAACGCCTGCCCGTGCGCATTCAACTGGATCCGGGAGAGCTGGAGAAGCACCCGCTGCGCGTGGGTCTGTCCATGGATGTGAGCGTGGATACGCGCACTGGCCCGGCGGACGGGCAGGGTCTGTCCGCGACATCCGCACAGTGAGTCTTCCATGAGCGAACACAACGCAAGCGCAGGGCATCCTTTGCCTAGTGACAGGCCCGATGACAGACCCAGTGATGCACCCGCCGTACCTATGGCCGCAGGCGTGGTGCCGCTGACCGGTGGCACGCTGTGGCTGGCGGCGCTGGTGCTGGCTGCGGCCAACTTTATGGCCGTGCTGGACATGACGGTGGCCAATGTCTCCGTGCCCAGTATTGCGGGCAATCTGGGCGCAACCACCAGCCAAGGCACCTGGGTCATCACCAGCTATGCCGTGGCTGAGGCCATTACCGTGCCACTCACAGGCTGGATGGCATCGCGCTTTGGCGCGGTGCGCGTGTTTGCCACTTCCATGGGTTTGTTTGGTCTGGCTTCGCTGTTGTGTGGCATGGCCAACTCGCTGGGCATGCTGGTGTTTGCGCGCATTCTGCAAGGCCTGGCTGGCGGCCCGCTGATGCCACTGTCGCAGTCACTGCTGCTGCGCATCTTTCCGCCGCGCATGGCTCCTGCAGCGATTGGGCTGTGGTCCATGACCACGCTGATTGCGCCGGTGCTGGGGCCCATCGTGGGCGGCTGGATTTGCGACAACTACACCTGGCACTGGATCTTTCTGATCAATATCCCCGTGGCGCTGGTCTGCGCGTTTGCGTCCTGGCATTTGATCAAGCGCTATGAGCTGCCGCTGCTCAAGAACCCCATCGACAAGGTGGGGCTGGGCCTGCTGATTCTCTGGGTGGGTTCGCTGCAGCTGATGCTCGATGAAGGCAAGAACCTGGACTGGTTCGAATCTCCCCAGATCATTGCGCTGGCCATTGTGGCGGCTGTGGGCTTTGCGGCCTTCATGATCTGGGAGCTGCATGAGGAGCATCCGATTGTGGATTTGCGCGTGTTCCGACACCGAGGCTTTTCCATGGCCGTGCTCACCATCAGTCTCGCGTTCGCGGCCTTCTTTGCCGTGAACGTGCTCACGCCGTTGTGGCTGCAAAGCTTTATGGGCTACACCGCCACGAAGGCGGGGCTGGTGACCGCATGGACGGGCGTGTTTGCGCTGTTTGTGGCTCCTGCGGCTGCGGGTCTGTCTGCCAAGGTGGACCCCCGCCGGCTGATCTTCATGGGCGTGTTCTGGATGGGCATCATCACGCTGTGGCGCAGCGTGGCAAGCACGGACATGGGCTACTGGGACATTGCGCTGCCGCTGATGTTCATGGGCTTTGGCCTGCCGTTCTTCTTCATTCCCACCACAGGTCTGGCACTGGCCAGCGTGGAGCCGCGAGAGATGGACAATGCTGCTGGTCTGATGAACTTCTTGCGTACCTTGTCGGGTGCGGCGGCGGTGTCCATCGTCAACACCGCCTGGGAAAACGGCACCACACGCAAGCATGCCGAACTGGTGGGGCTGAGCGACAGCACGGGCGAGGTGTTGCATGGTCTGCAGCAATCGGGCATGTCGCATGACGCTTCGCTGTCTGCGCTCGATCAGATCATTACCGGGCAAAGCGTGATGCTGGCCACCAACCAGATCATGATGGTGATTGCCGCTGGCTTTGTGATTGCGGCCTGCGTGATCTGGCTGGCACCCAAACCCACACGCGTGGTGGAGCCGGGGGCGGGCGGGCATTAAGCTCTATTGCTACTGAAACAGAAGCTGCTTGCCATGATATTTCTTAGGCTTGAATCGATTTTTCGTTCAAAGTCTATGAATATCTTGGACAAGCAGCTTTTCTTTTAATAGCGCAATGCTGCTGCAAACCATGGGGAGTCGTGGGCATTTCTACAATGGAGGTCTATGTTCCCGATCGACCTGCTTGATAGCGCCCCAGAAGGTGCACGCCCCGCTTCTCAATCTTCCTTGCTCAACGGCCTCAACGACGAGCAACTGGCGGCCGTCACCCTGCCTGCGGGCCATGCGCTGATTCTGGCGGGTGCGGGCTCGGGCAAGACCCGTGTGCTGACCACGCGCATTGCCTGGCTGCTGCAGACGGGCCAGGCCACGCCCGGCTCCATCATGGCGGTGACCTTCACCAACAAGGCCGCCAAGGAGATGATGACGCGCCTGTCGGCCATGCTGCCCTACAACGTGCGTGGCATGTGGATTGGCACCTTCCACGGCCTGTGCAACCGCATGCTGCGCGCCCACTATCAGGCGGCCAAGCTGCCACAGGCGTTTCAGATTCTCGATACGCAGGATCAGCTCTCGGCCATCAAGCGCCTGTGCAAACAGTTCAATGTGGACGATGAACGCTTTCCGCCCAAGCAGCTGATGTACTTCATTGCCGGTTGCAAGGAAGAAGGCATGCGCCCCGGCGATGTGGTGGCCAGCGACCCGGATACGCGCAAGAAGGTCGAGATCTACCAGCTCTATGAAGAACAATGCCAGCGCGAAGGCGTGGTCGATTTTGGCGAGCTGATGCTGCGCAGCTTTGAGCTGCTGCGTGACGATGTGCATCTGCGCCAGCACTACCAGCGCCGCTTTCAGCACATTCTGGTGGACGAGTTTCAGGACACCAACAAGCTGCAGTACCAGTGGCTCAAGCAGCTCGCCGGTGATGCCGAAGATGGCCGCTATGTCTCACGCTCCAGCGTGATTGCCGTGGGCGATGATGACCAGAGCATCTACGCGTTTCGCGGTGCGCGCGTGGGCAATATGGCGGACTTCATTCGCGAGTTTGATGTGCGCAACCAGATCAAGCTGGAGCAGAACTACCGCTCTTTCAGCAATATTCTGGACTGCGCCAATGCGCTGATCAGCCACAACAGCAACCGGCTCGGCAAGAACCTGCGCACCAACCAGGGGCCGGGCGAGCCTGTGCGCATTTACGAGGCTCCCAGCGATCTGGCTGAAGCATCGTGGATGGTCGACGAGATCAAGCAGCTGGTCAAAAACGATGGCTTCAAGCGCCAGGAAATTGCCGTGCTCTACCGAAGCAATGCGCAAAGCCGGGTGATTGAATCGGCGCTGTTCAATGCCGCGATTCCTTACCGCGTGTATGGCGGTCTGCGGTTCTTTGAACGTGCAGAAATCAAGCACGCGCTGGCCTATCTGCGTCTGCTGGAGAATCCGCATGACGACACCAGCTTCATGCGGGTGGTGAACTTCCCGGCACGCGGCATTGGCGCGCGCACCATCGAGTCGCTGCAGGATGCGGCGCGTGCCAGCGGCTGTTCTTTGAACGATGCCGTCACCGCCGTGGGTGGCGCTGCGGGCACCAAGCTGCAAGGCTTTGTGGCGCAGATCGATGTGCTGCGCGAGCAGACGCAAGGCAAGACGCTGCGCGAAATCATCGAGACCGTGGAAGAGCAAAGCGGCTTGATCGAGCATTACCGCAATGAAAAAGAAGGCGCGGACCGCATCGAAAACTTGCAGGAACTGGTGACCGCCGCCGAGAGCTTTGTCACGCAGGAAGGCTTTGGCCGCGATGCGGTGGCGCTGCCGCTCGATGAGCAGGAAAACGCGCCGCTGATGAATCAGTCGCCAGTCAGTCAGGGGCTGGACCCGAATCTGCCGCTGATCGATGAGCCTTTGACGCCACCAGCGGGCACGGCGGCAAGTATGGTCAATGCCGATACGGGCGAGACGCTTTCGCCACTGCAGGCCTTTCTCGTTCATGCCGCGCTGGAGGCTGGTGACAACCAGGCACAAGCTGGGCAGGACGCCGTGCAGCTGATGACAGTGCACGCCAGCAAGGGCCTGGAGTTTGATGCCGTGTTTATCGGCGGCGTGGAAGAGGGCTTGTTCCCGCACGAGAACGCAATGATGGACCGTGGTGGTCTGGAAGAAGAGCGCCGCCTGGCCTATGTGGCTATTACGCGTGCGCGCAAACGCCTGTACCTGAGCCATTCGCAGACGCGCATGTTGCATGGCCAGACGCGCTACAACGTCAAGAGTCGCTTCTTTGACGAGCTGCCTGAAGAGGCGCTCAAATGGATCACGCCCAAGCAAAGCGGGTTCGGCAGTTTTGCTCCTAATTCAGGTGCATTTGGCGCATATAACTCAAGGACATCAGGCCAGTTTGGTTCAAATTCTGGCTGGGGAGGCAAGTCCGAGGTCTTTGCCAGCCCGCCCGTGCCGCAGCAAAAGGCCGCGCCATCGCACGGCATCAAGGCGGGGCTCACGGTCTTTCACAACAAGTTTGGCGAAGGCAAGGTGCTGGCGGTGGAAGGCACGGGCGACGATGCACGTGCCCAAGTCAGCTTTGGCCGCCATGGCACCAAATGGCTGGCGCTGTCCATTGCCAAGCTGACCGTGGTGGATTGAAGAAATCGTCCCTATGAAAAAGGCCGCCAGCATCGCGCTGGCGGCCTTTTGTTTGGGACAAGACAGGCTTACTTGGCCTTGAGCGTCATCTGTGTAGGCGTGGCAGTGAGGTAACCCACGGCAGCGCCGAACTTGCCGTTGTAGTTGCTCTTGATCAGCGGATCCAGCGTGGCCTTGACCGTGCTGTGGATGCCGCCCCAGTCGCCAGCGTGCTGGAAGTTGCTCATGATGTAAGTCCAGCCGTTGATCTCATCGACGGCATGTAGACCGGTGGACTCGCCACCCGCAGGCACCGACATCAGGCGCGAGAGCTGCTTGGTGTCCACGTTGTACGCCCACAGGAAGTTGTTGACGTGCTGGCTGCTGTCTTCGCCGATGAACAGCGTGCGCATCTTTTCGGAGAACTTGAGGTTATCCGGGTTGGCGATGTAGTCGGGGTTGGCAGTGTTGCCCAGTGCGTCGCCCTTGAGGGTCTTGCCGTCGCTGTCCAGCAAGTCCTGACCGACGATCAGCGGGCGCACATCGGTAGGCATCCATTCGCTGTTGATGGCACCACCGGCAGTGTCCTTCAGGCCAGCGACCAGGCTCAGTTCCATCACGCCACCAGCGACCAGTTGCTTGGGGATGGAGATGCCGTTGCCAGCCACATTGGCGGCGTTACCGGCCACCATGGACGATTGCATATTCTGCAGAGCGGAATAGGCCTTTTTGTCCTTGGCGTTGACCGTGGTGCCTTCCATCTTGGTAAAGCCCATGCTGGCGCCCACATAGGCGGCGTAGCGGTGGGTTTCCAGGAAAGCCGCAGCCTTTTCCTTGCCAGCCACCAGCTTGACCCATTCGGTCTTGCCGTTGGCGACGATCTTCTTGTAGCTGGCATCCAAAGGGTCGGCAGACTTCACATCCATGATGTCCGTGGGCTTGATGCCGCCGTCGACCAGAGCGCGGATTTCGGCGCTGGTGGCGGAGCCGAGCTTGATCCACTTGAGCGAGGCAGCGGCAGAGCCGGCCTTGCTGAAGTCGGTGGTGCCGCCCACGATGGCTGCGTACAGGCTGCCCGAGGACAGGTCTTTTTCCTTGTCGGCCACAAACACAAAGTAGGCGCTGTTGGTGGCGTCGTCACCCATCAAGGCCGTGCGCTGGTCGGGCATGACCTGCACCAGCTCGTGCGAGATACGGCCCATGCAGTAGTGCTTCTTGATGCTGGCCGTGCCGTCGGTATTGACGGTGATTTCTGGCATGTGGCCGTAGTTGTAGGGGTTGGCCTTGGTGGCATCGCCGTACAGGTTCAGGCTGTAGGCATTCATATTGTTCTTGTCGCGCGTGGTGAAGGCATCGGGTTCGTACTCTTCGGACGACAGATGCGTGCCCCATGGCGAGAGGCTGGCGCCGCAGGTGATCCACAGACCGTTGACGGTCGATGTGTCCACGTTGTGGTACTTGACCAGCGACAGCTTGCCGGTGGTGGTGTCCTGGTCCAGCGTCAGCACGGCGATGGGCGAGGGCAGCTTGCCGTACATATCGGTAGTGCCGTCCTGTGCCCAGGTGGTGTATTCAAACTGCACCACGGCAAACACGGGGTTGCCCTTGACGCCCAGCTTGGTCTTGTCAGCACCAGCCACGGTCAGCAGCGAGGTGCCGTCGGGGGAGTCGGAGAAGAACTGGCGCTCCTTGCCCACAACGGTCTTGTCGATGATGGGCTTGTTGTTGATGTCGAAGTAGGCACCAGCGGTGATCTGACCACCCTTGCCATCGGCCACGGCAGCGCCGGTGATGAAGAAAGGTTGGTAGGCCAGATTGAAGACCTGCGTGGACTTGTCGTCATAGGCCACGGTCAGCTGAGACTTGACCAGCATGGTGCTCATGTCAGCAGGCGCGCTCAGCGAGGGAGCGGCCATGCCGGTGAACGTGGCGGAGACATAGTTCTTGGCCGCTGGCGGGGGCGTGACGGGTGTGGAGTCATCGCTGCCACCGCAGGCTGCCAGCAGGCCGGTTGCGGACATCGCAGTGCCCAGAGGCAGCAAAGGTGCGCTGGAGAAAAGTTGCAGGGCCTTACGACGGCTGAGCAGGTTTTGTGCCATGAGATGTTCGCTCTGTGGGGTTGATGCGCAGGACAGTGTTTGCGCGCTTTTTAAGAAACGCCGACGCCTGCGGTATGCGCATGGGTCAGTCGCTGAATCGTAAAAAGCCCATGTGACAGAGCCATGGCTTGCTGATGACAGAAAAATGACGAAGCCAAAAACAAACAGCCCCGGTGGCGGCCGGGGCTGTGAGGGGGTAACTGGGTTTTATTGCAGATCGGAAGGTGGGGCGCTGGCTGGCAGCTCCACCGCATTGCTCTCGGTATCCGGCGGGCTGAAGCAGTCGCGGAACGTGAACACGATCGACGAAAAGAACATGGCGGCCAGCGCCAGTGCCGTGGCAACCATCAGGCCGCCCGCAATATTGCCGATCAGCGACGCCAGAATGGCTGTCACCATGGCCAGCACCATGCCGCTGACGATGAATACGCCAGCCCAGCACAGGCCAAAGACCAGATAGGCGCCGATATTGCGAAAGCAGGCCACCAGGCTGAAGAACAGAGACTTCACAGGGCTGACGTTGTGCCAGTGCACCAGTGCAGGCGCATGCCAGAAAGCCAGCGACAGTGGCAGATACAGGCACATGCTTAGCCACATGGCGGACTGGAATTCGGGTTCTTCAGCCAGTTCACGGGTCATGGGCGTCTGGCCCATATAGACGCTGGCAAACGTGCCGCCATCCACGATGCTGGAGGCGCCGATGATGAGCAAAAAGCCGGCGGCATACAGGCCACCCAGCATCAGCATGGCGTGCAGGTGCTGGCTGCCAGAGCGAAAAGCTACCAGCAGCAGCGCAGGGGTGGGCTTGCGGCCATGGGCCGCTTCGGAGGCCGCGACCATCATGGTCAGCGAGATGCAGGGCAGCAGAGCCAGCGCAATGACGGGGCCGATCAGCGGCAAAGCGGTGACCAGCGACATGCCGGCCATGCCCAGAAAGAACAGGGCAGCCAGAGCCAGCGGCTGGCTCTTGAAAGTGCGCAGGCCAAGCTGTACCCACTGCAGACCAGTACGGGCGGGAACGATTTGAAGTTTCATGTGGGATTGAAGCGCTTTTGCCAAAGGTTGCAAAAGTCGCTTTTGTCACTGTACCCGAGCCAGCCCTGCAGGGCCACGAATAGCCCCGTTGGGGAATGCAGCTTGGGTGGGGGCGCTTGGGTGTTCAGCCCAGAGTCAGCGGATGAGCGATGCGCTGGCTCAATACACGCTCGAAGTGTGTGGGGTCGTGAGGGGTGAGCAGTGCGGCTTCGCGTGGCAGATAGAAGTCCCAGAGGCGGGAGATCCAGAAACGCAGTGCTCCGGCGCGCAGCTGGGCGTTGAGCAGTTCTCGCTCAGCGGCGGTCAGCGGGCGCACGGCTTGATAGGCCGCAATCATGGCGGTAGCACGCTCGGAGTCGTGGGCACCTGTTGCGTGATCGATACACCAATCGTTCAGGCAGACGGCCAGGTCGAACAGCCAGGTATCTACACCGGCGAAATAGAAGTCGAAAAAGCCCGTCAGTTTGTCGCCATCAAACATGGCGTTGTCGCGGAACAGGTCGGCGTGGACCGGGCCGCGTGGCAGGGCCGCATAGGCCGGAGATGCGGCAATATGGTTCTGGTAGGCCAGTTCTGCGCGCAGCATGGCCGCAGCCTGCTCGCCCAGATGGGGCAGAACCACGGGCACCGTCTCATTCCACCAGGGCAGGCCGCGCAGATTGGGCTGCTGGCGGTCATAGTTTTGCCCTGCCAGGTGCATGCGTGCCAGCATGTCACCCACAGCCGCGCAGTGCACGGGCTGCGGTGCCAGTTCGCTCTTGCCCGCCAGACGGTTGACGATGGCAGCGGGTTTGCCACAAACCTTGAGCAGGATGTCGCCGCTGCGGGTCTCGCCTTGCGGGTCTGGGACGGGAATGCCAGCCTGCGCCAGATGCTTCATCAGGTGCAGATAGAAAGGCAGTTGCTCGAAGCTCAGGCGTTCGAACAGGGTCAGCACATACTCGCCCTGATCGGTGGTCAGAAAATAGTTGGTGTTCTCAATCCCGCCCTGAATGCCTCGCAGCGCTTGAAAGTTGCCAAGAGACATGCGTCGCAGCAGATCGCGCGCATCTTTATCAGAGACTTCGGTGAAAACGGCCATGGTGCAAAGTGCCGGAGGAGGCCTCCGGCGGAAACGAACAGGTTGGTGGTTCTATACGCAACAGGGCAGTGCTCCGAAGCACTGCCCTGTCAGGAACGGGAAAAAGCGCGCGGCGCTTCAGAACTTGATGAAATTCCAGACGCGGGTACCCGTGGTGTCGCCGCTGTTGTTGTCGCGGCTGCGGGCAGCGCGGGCGCCATCGTTGGATTGCACCTCGTACTCGGGCAAAGTGCCTACCTTGGGTTGCACGGTAATGCTCTGGGTCTGACCGCCGACACGGGTTTCATCGACACGGCTGCCTGCGTCTTCCACGCGGATATGTTCGATCCGCTGATTGTGCTTGCCTGTGGCAGCCGAGTTTTCCTGTGCAGCTTTGGGCGCCGGGGCGGCTTCAGCAGCTGCGGCAGGCGCAGGAGTGGGGGACTGGGCCAGGACGGAACCGGAAGCCAGGCTCAGAATGAGGAGAAGTGGGGCAGCGCGCATAGTGTGATTGTAGGGCGTCTTCGAATTGTCACACTATGCCCTGCCCGTCTTTACGAAGCGCGGCGGTCAGCCGGGCGGCGCGTGCACAATCCTGGGTATGAGCAATTCCAAGACATTGGTGCTGGTGGACGGCTCCAGCTACCTCTACCGCGCCTACCATGCCATGCCCGACCTGCGGGCCGTTCCCGGCGACTCGGCCAGCCCGGCCACGGGGGCCATTCGCGGCATGATCAATATGATGCAGGCGCTGAAGAAGGACGTGCAGGCCGACTACGCCGTCTGCGTGTTCGACACCAGCGGCCCCACCTTCCGCGATGCCATGTACGACCAGTACAAGGCCACGCGCTCGCCCATGCCCGATGATTTGCGCAGCCAGATCGAGCCCATCCATGAGGTGGTGGCCTTGCTGGGCTGGAAAGTGGTGGCCGTGCCCGGCGTGGAAGCCGACGACGTGATTGCTACCCTGGCGCAGACGGCTGCAGCACAGGGCATCAATGTGATCATCTCCAGCGGCGATAAGGACTTGAGCCAGCTGGTTAACGAGCACGTCACCATCATCGACACGATGAATGGCAAAAAGCGCGACATCGCGGGTGTGACGGCCGAGTTTGGCGTGCCACCGGCCAAGATGATCGACTACCAGGCGCTGGTGGGCGACACCGTGGACAACGTGCCCGGCGTGACCAAGGTCGGCCCCAAGACTGCTGCCAAGTGGCTGGATGAATATGGCTCGCTGGATAATTTGATAGCGCACGCCGCAGATATCAAGGGCGTGGCAGGTCAGAACCTGCGCGATGCAATTGCCAGCGGCCAACTGGCGCTGAGCCGCCAGTTGGTGACCATGAAGACCGACTGCGACCTGACCGAGCATGTGGTCGGCCTGCCGCAGCTGGACAGCATCACCCTGGGCGAGCCCGACAACGTCGGCTTGGCGCCTTTCTACGAAAAATACGGCTTCAAGGGCTTGGCACGCGCGCTGGGTGCTACGGTTTCTGATGCAGCGCCCGCCGCGGCTCCATCGGCCAAGAAAGCTGCTCCCGCTTCCCCGCAAGGCGGTCTGTTTGATGTGGACGATGCTGCTACCACCGAAATCGCCGTCGAAGCCCAGCAGCGTGATGTGGTCTACACCACCATCCTGACCGAAGCGCAGCTCGATGAATGGCTGGCCAAGATCAATGCCGCCGAGCTGACTGCGCTGGATACCGAGACCGATTCGCTGGATGAAATGCGGGCCCAGATTGTGGGCATCTCCTTCAGCGTGGCCGTGGGAGAAGCCGCCTACATTCCGCTGCGCCACGAAGGCATGGATGTGCCCGAACAGCTGGATATGGCCATGGTGCTGGCCAAGCTCAAGCCCTGGCTGGAAGACTCTAGCAAGAAGAAGCTGGGCCAGCATGTCAAATACGACCAGCATGTGTTTGCCAACCATGGCATCACCGTGCGCGGTTACGCGCACGACACCATGCTGCAAAGCTATGTGCTCGAAGCCGACCGCCCGCACAACCTGACGAGTCTTGCGCTGCGCCACACCGGCCGCACCGGCATCAGCTACGAAGACCTGTGCGGCAAGGGCAAGAGCCAGATTCCGTTTGCGCAAGTGCCGGTAGACAAGGCGGCGGCGTACAGCTGCGAGGACTCTGACCAGACGCTCAACGTGCACCAGGTGCTGTGGCCGAGGATTCAGGCCAATACCGGTTTGCTCCATATTTATGAGCTGGAAATGCAGACCAGCGAAGCGCTGTTCCGCATCGAGCGCAATGGCGTGAGCATTGACGCAGGCGAGCTGGCGCGCCAGAGCAATGACCTGGGCAAGCGCATTCTGGAGCTGGAAAACGAGGCCTATGAGATCGCAGGCCAGCAGTTCAATCTGGCCAGCCCCAAGCAGCTGGGCGAAATCTTCTTCGACAAGCTGGGCCTGCCCGTGGTGAAGAAAACCGCCACTGGCGCGCGCAGCACCGACGAAGAAGTGCTGGAAAAACTGGCCGAGGACTACCCGCTGCCCGCCAAGATTCTGGAGCACCGCAGCCTGTCCAAGCTCAAGGGCACCTACACCGACAAGCTGGCGCAGATGGCGCTGCCGAGCGATGGCCGCGTGCACACCCACTATGCGCAAGCCGTGGCGGTGACTGGCCGTTTGTCCAGCAACGACCCGAATCTGCAGAACATCCCCGTGCGCACGCCCGAAGGCCGCCGCATCCGTGAAGCCTTTGTCGCGCCCGCTGGCAAGCTGATTGCCAGCGCCGACTATTCGCAGATCGAGCTGCGCATCATGGCCCATCTGAGCGGTGATGAGGCTTTGCTCAATGCCTTCAAAAATGGCCTGGATGTGCACCGCGCCACGGCCGCCGAAGTGTTTGGCGTGAGCGTGAATGAAGTCAGCAGCGAGCAGCGCCGCTATGCCAAGGTCATCAACTTTGGCCTGATCTACGGTATGAGCAGCTTTGGCTTGGCCAAGAACCTAGGCATCGAGACCAAGGCCGCTGCGGCCTATATCGACAAATACTTCCAGCGCTACCCCGGCGTGAAGCGCTATATGGACCAGACCGTGGAACTGGCGCACGCCCAAGGCTATGTGGAGACCGTGTTTGGCCGCCGCTTGGTGCTGCCCGAGATCAACGGCGGCAATGGCCCACGCAAAAAAGCGGCAGAGCGCGCCGCCATCAATGCGCCCATGCAAGGCACGGCCGCCGATCTGATCAAGAAGGCCATGGTGGCCGTGCAAGCCAAGCTGGACGCCGAAAAGCCCGAGGTCAAGGTCATCATGCAGGTGCACGATGAACTGGTGTTCGAGCTGCCCGAGGCGGAAAAAGCCTGGGTGCAGGCCGAGATTCCGGCGCTGATGGCCGGTGTGGCTGAGTTGGCGGTGCCGCTGCTGGCCGAGATCGGCCTTGGGCCGAACTGGGAGAAGGCGCACTGATAGCGCAGGAGGAACAAGCCTCCATTGAATCAGTGAAAACAGGCCATGTTTGCATTTTGTAGGGAGTGGACTACAAAATGTCGGTAACTTTGATATGCTTTTCGCTTATCCGAACCGATCTGCCAAATGGAATCATGGCCTATTCCACATTTCGCAGCCGCGTCTTGCCTGCAACTGTGAGTCCTCGTAGAGCTTGTCGCTCCGCCAGCCTGTTTGTCTGTGCGGCTCTGGCGGGTGGCACGGTGACTCAGGCGCAAGACAGTGAACCGACCTTGCATCTGGTCCAGCCCATGGCGCGCGCGCAGCTGCTGGATCCTCTGGTGCGGCACTATCTCAAACATCTGCCGCAGTACTGGTCGGGCAAAGTGGCCATCCGGGAGATCGGCAGAAGCCAGATGCTGGATCGCGTGCGGGCGGCCATGAACGATGAGCGTGCAGACCGGACGGTGACGTTGATGACGCCGCTGCCGTATGGGCAGATTTATGACGAGCAACTGGCCATGCGCTCCGAGGTGCGCCCGATTCCGCTGCAGATGGTGGCCAAACGCCCCTGGTGTCTGGCCAGTACCTACGATGTGAGGCCGCGCAATCGTACCGGTTTTACCAATTGGTTGTCGGGGTTGAACCGTCCCGTGCGCATAGGTCTGGCCAGTGCCCAGGGCATGCCCGCGATCTGGATCAAGGCCATGGAGCGCAAGACGGGGTTGGCCTGGGTCTCTACCGATTTTTTTGCCAATGCAGAGCAGGGTCTGAGCAGCTTGTTCTCAGGCCAGCAGGATGTGCTGTTGGAGACCTGTGCCGAGATGAGCAGAATGCTCTCCAACAGGGCAGCGGTACCGGGTGAACCCAAGCTGCAGCTTTTGTTGTCAGAGCAGCCTTCTGCGAATAAGAGTGTGGCGAACTTTGCGCAGTGGCAGTTGCCAACGCCTGCACCGAGCTGGGCGGTCTGGTTTGTCTCCAGCAAGATGCCGGAGACGCGACGCAACAGGGTGGCTGCTGCGCTCAATGCGGTGACCTTGCGTGAGGACACACAGGCCTTGATTCGCGAACTGGGTCAGGAGCCCATGCCGATGTCGGTCAGTGCCAGCCAGGCCTATGTGGAGAGCTGGCTGGGTGACTGGAAGAGCATCAAAAACTGGATGAATAACCTGCCTGAGAAAGCGCAAGGGGTCAGTGGCGCAGCAGCCTCCAGACCTCCCCGTGGCTGAGCTTTAGCGCCTCTGCCATCTGTTCTGCTATCTAAACAATAGCCCTATGCCATGTTTATTCAAGGCATTGGGCTATTTTCTTGTCTATGTCTGCTTTTTCCTTCTCTGAACGCTTTGCGCGGTCACTCACACCGGCCACGCGTATGGGGTTGTCGATTTCCATTGCCACGGGGCTGTATGGCATCTCTTTTGGCGCGCTGAGTGTGGCTTCGGGTCTGAACCTCTGGCAGACCATGGCGCTCAGCCTGCTGATGTTTACCGGCGGCTCCCAGTTTGCTTTCATTGGTGTGATTGCCGGTGGCGGCAGCGGGCTGGCGGCGCTGGGTGCATCGACCTTGCTGGGGGTGCGCAATGCCATCTATGGGGTGCAGATGAGCCAGGTCGTGCAAGCCAAGGGGCTCAAACGTCTGCTGGCGGCGCACTGGACGATTGATGAATCCACGGCCACTGCAGCGGGGCAAGAGAGTGCGCCAGAGCAGCGGCGCGGCTTCTGGGTGGCGGGCATCGGCGTGTTTTTGCTCTGGGGCCTATTTACCCTGCTCGGTGCTTTGCTTGGTGATGCTTTGGGTGATACGCGGCGCTTCGGGCTCGATGGGGCAGCAGTTGCCGCTTTTCTGGGTCTGCTGTGGCCGCGCCTGAATGCGCGTGAGCCCGTTGCGCTGGCGCTGGCCTGCGGGCTGGTCACGGCACTGGCCATTCCGCTGGTGCCGGCGGGCGTGCCCATCTTGCTGGCGGCGGCGCTGGGTGGGCTCTGGGGCTGGGTCAGGCCTTCCGAAGCGGGAAGGGCGCAGTCATGATGCTGACACTGTGGCAGTGGATTTTGCTGGCCTGCGCGCTGGCGTTTGTGACCAAGCTGCTGGGCTACAGCTTGCCAGGGCGCTGGATGCGCAACCCGCGCATGGCCCGGGTGACGGCCAGCCTCACCGTGGCCTTGCTGGCATCGCTGACGGTGATGAATACCGTTGCAAGCGGCACCTATCTGGCGCTGGATGCCCGGCTGGGTGCGCTGGCGGTGGCCGCAGTGGCGCTATGGCTGCGCGCGCCGTTCCTGCTGGTCGTGGTGCTGGGGGCTGCGGCTGCCGCGCTGTTGCGGTATCTGGCCTAGAAAACTTAGACTGACTGATCCAAACCAAGGAGATGGCATGAAGTACGACGATATGCGAGACCAGTTGCAATCCCTGCTGCCAGGGCGCAGCGACGAAAACGGTGCCACGCGACGCACAGCATTGCGCATGGCCATGGGCGGGCTGGGGGTGGGTTATGCCTGTGCGGCAGGCACGGTCATGGCGCAGACAGCAATCAAGACGCCCGCAGACGGTCTGACCGCTGGCGAAGTCAGCATTGACGTCAACGGCTTCAAGCTGCCTGCCTATCGGGCCATGCCTGCGGGCAAGAAAAATGCGCCCGTGGTGCTGGTGATCTCCGAAATTTTTGGTGTGCACGAATACATTGCCGACGTTTGCCGCCGTCTGGCGCAATCGGGCTATCTGGCGATTGCGCCTGATCTGTTTGTGCGCCAGGGCGACCCCAAGGCCTATACCGAAATGGCCAAGCTGATGAGCGACATCATTGCCAAGGTGCCTGACGACCAGGTGATGGGCGACCTGGATGCCACGGTGCAATGGGCGGGAGCCAATGGCGGAGACCTGAGCAAGCTGGCCATCACCGGTTTTTGCTGGGGCGGGCGCATCACCTGGCTGTATGCCGCACATGGCCCGGTCAAGGCGGGTGTGGCCTGGTACGGGCGCCTGCAGGGCAACAAGAATACGCTGCAACCCACCTATCCCATTGATCTGGTGGGACAGCTCAAGGCACCCGTGCTGGGACTGTACGGCGGCCAGGACACAGGCATTCCGCAGGAGTCCGTGGAAGCCATGAAGACTGCACTCAAGCAGGGCTCGGCCACAGCCAAGGCTTCGGAATTTGTCATCTACCCGGATGCTCCGCATGCCTTCCACGCCGACTACCGGCCCAGCTACCGCGAGCAAGCTGCGGTAGACGGCTGGCGCCGCATGCTCGATTGGCTGCGTCAGCAGGGCGTGGCCTGAACGTCGGCTCGGGGGGCTTGACAGCTTTGATACGCTGAAGGCAGTCCCTTCTTTCGGGGCTGTCGACGTGGGGATAGCGCGGCAGCAGGCCTTAGACGGCACATTCTGCGAAAATCCCACGATTGGCCTCATGCAAAGTGAGCATGGGGCATACGGTTAAGCCATATATAGCTATGACATTGGTAGCAATTATCTTGGCCACCCTGGCTGCCGGTATTGGCAGTGTCTGGGTGGCCGCATTGTTGATGGGCCTGGGTGGAGGGCGTGCACCGGGCGTGATGCCCCAGCGGTTGTTGAGTCTGGCCGCAGGTGCGCTGCTGGCCACGGCCTTCATGCATCTGCTGCCCGAGGCATTTGAAAGCCACGGCAAGGCGCATGACTTGTTTGTCGTGCTGCTGGTCGGGCTGGTGTTTTTCTTTTTGCTGTCCAAGGCCGAGCTATGGCATCACGGCCATGAGCATTCGCATGGTGATGTGCATGGTCATGAGCATCGACATGCGCACGACCATGAGCACGGTCACGACCATCACGGACATGACCATGCCAAGGGCGGCTGGGCCGTGCTGACGGGCGATAGCGTGCACTGCTTTGGCGACGGCATTCTGATTGCCTCAGCCTTCATGGCCGATATTCGCCTGGGCATGATTGCCGCGCTGTCCGTGCTGGCGCATGAGGTGCCCCACCATATGGGCGATATCGTGGTGCTACGCCAGTCCAGCACCAATCGCCGTGTGGCGCTGATCAAGGTTTCCATGGCTGGTGCTGTGACCACACTGGGTGGCGTGGCGGGCTACTTCCTGCTGGGCCAGTTGCATGATCTGCTGCCTTACTTTCTGACCATTGCTTCCAGCAGCTTTATCTATGTGGCGCTGGCAGATCTGATTCCACAGCTGCAAAAGCGCCTGAGCGCCAAGGAGACGGCGGCGCAGGTCTTCTGGCTGCTGTTGGGCATTGTGCTGGTGACAGTGATGAGCGGCGCGGCGCACAACCATGCGCATGATCACGAGCATGACCATGAGGCTGAGCAGTCCCAGCCGCACAGTCACTGAATTCAAGCACTGAACTTCAGGAAACGTCTTTCAGCTCGTTTTTGACGATGGTCAACTGCCTGCGCGAGACGGGCAGCAGCTCGGGAATGCCTTGCAGGCGCAGACCCCAGCCATCACCCTCCTCGGGGTCGTCATAGCGCTCCAGCCCGCGCAGCGCAGCGCGCAAGACCAGGGCGTTGCGGTGTATGCGCAGCAGTTGATCGCTGTGGCGGGCTTCCAGATCGGCCAGTGCGCCGTCAAGAATGTAGTTGCGCTGCACGGTGCGCACGGTGATGTATTTTTGCTCGGCCTTGAGGTAGCGCACCTCGGCCAGCGGCAGGCGCACGGTTGCGCCGCGTTCCTGAATCAGCAAGGCCGGGCCGTTGTCCAGCGATTGCAGGGCGGTGAAGGTACGCTCTGCTTTCAATAGCGCCTGCTGCAGGCGCTCCAGGCGCACGGGTTTGGTCAGATAGTCCACGGCATCGAGTTCAAAGGCCTGCAGCGCATGGTGGGCATGGGCCGTCACAAACACAATCGCTGGCGGCTGGGGCATGGCTTTGATGACCTGGGCTAGCTGCAGTCCGTCTTGGCCCGGCATGTGAATATCGAGCAGCAACAGTTGCACGGGGCGGGGCTGGCTGGCTGTCAGCAGCTCCAGCGCCTGTGCGGCGCAACTGGCTTCCTGCACCTGATGCGGGCCATGGCTGCAGTCACCCAGCAGCGTGCGCAGTCGCGCGCGGGCCAGGGTTTCGTCATCAACAATCAGAATATTCATGGTTTGGAGGGCGGCTGGTCGGGCAGTGGCACGCTCAGGCGCACGACAAAAAAGCCCTGGCGCTGGCGGGCGCTGAAGCTGCCCTGCAGATCATGCAGCAGTGACAGGTGGTCTCTGACATTTTCGAGCGCCATGCCATGGCCCGGGCTGGGCTGGGCGGCGTCTGCATCGGGCAGGGTATTGATGATGTAGATCAGTGCCTGCTGGCCACGTCTTTCGGTACGCACCTGCAGCTTGCCGCCGCGCGGGTTGGGCTCTATGCCGTGGCGTATGGCGTTTTCCACCAGCGGCTGCAGCAGCAGCGGCGGCAGTAGCGCATCGTGCACGCTTTCATCGAGCTGCCATTGAATCTGCAGGCGCTCATCAAAGCGCACTTTTTCAATCGACAGATAGCGCTGGGCCAGCTCAATCTCCTGCGCCAGCGTGGTGCTGGTATGAGGCTCGGCCAGCGCATAGCGAAACAGATCGCTGAGGTCTTCCAGCAGCGCCTCAGCCTTGGCGGGTTCGGCACGCACCAGCGCAATGGCGCTGTTGAGGGTGTTGAACAGAAAGTGCGGGCGTATGCGTGATTGCAGCTCGGTCAGGCGTGCCTGCGTCTGCGCCGGTGTGCTGCCGCGTGCGCGCAGCACCAGAGCCGTGACCAGCAAGGCTGCCAGCAAGCCGCCGGTGACGGCACTGGCCAGCCAGGGCGTTTTATCCAGCCCGATGAAATACAGCATGGCGCAGGCATAGATGCCAGCCAGCGCGCCGAGCAGCACGCCCGCCAGATACTGGCCGCGCATGTCCATGCGCTGCAACTGGTGCTTGAGGCTGCAGGCCGCAATCAGCCAGACCAGCGTGCCGGGCAGGCTGGCGCTGGTCAGCAAGGCCGTGGTGCTGACCCACTCCAGCATATTGTCTGAGCCATAAAGCGCGGCCGTGGCCACCACCACCTGCACAAACAGCACGGCGCGCAGCACCACGCCGACGCTGCAAGCGTCAAACACCAGCGTCTGGCGCGGCACTGGGCGGGCAGGTGGAGGGGTAATCAGGCGCAGTGGCAAGGTGGAAGGCAGCAGTGGCAATGCCCGGAATTATGGGCAGTCTGGCCAGCCGCAGAAACCAGTGCGAGGCCGTATGTCGGTTTGTTGCCTCAAACTTGCGCTCAAACAAGAGCTATGTGCTCTGAGTGCGTGCGCGTTGAAAGCGTTTGAGCGACCAGACAATGCCGGCCAGAATCAGCAGCATGGGTGCCAGCTCGCTGAGCTGCGGCAGGCGGCGCTCATAGATGAAGTGGTAGGCCAGTGCGAACAGGGTCTCGAACACCAGCAACTGGCCCACAAAAGTGATGGGCAGGCGCTGGCTGGCGGCATTCCACATCCAGTTGCCCAGCCAGGACGAAAAAATAGCCACGGCCAGATTCAGCAGCCAGAACAACTGCCAGCGCTGGGCGGGAATGTCGCTGGGCTCATTGTTGGGCGACACCAGCCACAGCACGGCCCAGAGCAGGGCGCAGATCAGCCCCACGACCAGCCCCCAGAGCGTGGACCACTCCGTGCCATTGAACTGGCTTTGCGCCAGATAGCGGGTGTTGTCCAGCGCATAGCGGCTCCAGCAGATCACGGCCAGCACGGCCATCACCACGCCCAGCAGATAGCGGCCGCTGCTGGCGGAATGTTCGCCCGTCAGCGCAGCGGCGTTGATGAGCACAATGCCCGCCAGAATCAGCGCCATGGGAGCGAGCATGTGGCGCACAGGAATGGCGCCCGTTGTCTTGCGGCCCAGCAAGGGCACGGTGACGGGCACCAGCCCGACGATCAGTGACGTCACGGCCATGCCTATCCACTGCACGGAAGTGGCCACCAGCGCGAAATACACCACATTGCCGGTGAGGGCCAGCCAGATCAGATGCCGCACATCGGCGCGGCTCAGCCGGGGCAGCAGCTTTGCGGCCTGGGGCAGAAAAATGCACAGCGCCACCACGCCGTAAAGCACAAAGCGCCCAAAAGTGATTTGCAGCGGAGAGAACTCCGGCAGCATCGCAGGCACCAGAAAAATCGCGCCCCATAGCGCGCAGGCGGCCAGCGCAAAGCCAAAGCCGGAGAGAAAAGAGGTGCGGGAAGTCATGCCGGGGCAGCGCGCCAGCGGGTGGCGGCGGTGGTCGAAAGAAGCGATCAGGGCGCGATTTTGCGCTGCAGGCAAAAACCGCTGTGCGGCCTCTGAAACCGCTGATTTTGAGTCAAATTGGCCTGATGTCCATGAATATCATAGACTGATAGCTATCAAATCAGGAGTTTCAGGCGGCGCTTGGTAGGCTTTGTCGCAGTAGCCGGGCATGGCTATGCAGCCGCTTGGCAGCAGGCTTGGGGCAGGCCGATAAAATCACTGTTTCTGCTTTGCACAGCCGTCACGCCATCTTCTGCAATGGGCGGCCTGTGGTTTTACGGGATTGTTGCCCTCACATGTCTACATCTGCTCCTTCGCACAACCAGCTCGATTCCAAGGCTGAAGCCTGGTCTGCCCTGTTCTCTGAACCCATGAGCGACCTGGTCAAGCGCTACACCTCCAGCGTGTTTTTTGACAAGCGCATGTGGCAGGCCGACATCCAGGGCTCTCTGGCCCACGCCGAAATGCTTTCGGCCCAGAAGATCATTGCTGCCGAAGACTTTGCCGCCATCCAGAAGGGCATGGCGCAGATCACTTCCGAAATCGAAGCCGGCACCTTTGACTGGAAGCTCGATCTGGAAGACGTACACCTGAACATCGAAGCGCGCCTGACCTCGCTGGTGGGTGATGCGGGTAAGCGCCTGCACACGGGCCGCAGCCGTAACGACCAGGTGGCAACTGACGTGCGCCTGTGGCTGCGCGGCGAGATCGACCTGATCGAAGGCCTGCTCAAGGAACTGCAGCGCTCGCTGGTTGAAGTGGCCGAAAAGAATGTGGATGTGATCCTGCCCGGTTTCACCCACCTGCAAGTGGCCCAGCCCGTGAGCTTCGCCCACCATCTGCTGGCCTATGTGGAAATGTTCAAGCGCGATGCCGAGCGCATGCTGGATGTGAGGAAGCGCGTGAACGTGCTGCCGCTGGGCTCTGCCGCGCTGGCTGGCACGACTTACCCGCTGGACCGCGAGCGCGTGGCCAAGACCCTGGGTATGGAGGGCGTGTCGCAAAACTCGCTGGACGGCGTGTCCGACCGTGACTTTGCGATTGAATTCACCGCTGCTGCCTCGCTGTGCATGGTGCACGTGAGCCGCCTGTCCGAAGAGCTGATCATCTGGATGAGCCAGAACTTTGGCTTTATCAAGATTGCCGACCGCTTCACCACCGGCTCGTCCATCATGCCCCAGAAGAAGAACCCCGATGTGCCCGAGCTGGCACGCGGCAAGACCGGCCGCGTGGTCGGCCATCTGATGGGCCTGATCACCTTGATGAAGGGCCAGCCTCTGGCTTACAACAAGGACAACCAGGAAGACAAGGAGCCGCTGTTCGACACTGTCGATACGCTCAAGGACACACTGCGCATCTTTGCCGAAATGATTGGTGGCCAGATCAACCCAGCGACTGGCAAGAAGGAAGGCGGCATCACCGTCAATGCAGAAAACATGCGCGCTGCAGCACTCAAGGGCTACGCCACCGCCACCGATCTGGCCGACTATCTGGTCAAAAAGGGCCTGCCTTTCCGCGATGCCCATGAAACGGTTGCGCATGCAGTGAAGCTGGCAACGCTCAAGGGTGTGGACCTGACCGAGCTGCCTTTGGCCGAGCTGCAAGCCTTCAACCCCAATATCGAAGCCGATGTGTTCGAAGCCCTGAGCCTGGAAGGCTCGCTCAACGCCCGCAACACGCTGGGCGGTACGGCACCTGCACAAGTGCGCATTCAGCTGGCCAAGCACCACGCGCGTCTGGCCTGATGCTTGACCCGCACACTGTGGCGTAGTTCTCACGCCGGGAAAGCGCCCTTACCGGGCGCTTTTGTTTTGGTTAGTCTAGAAAAACTGAGGAGAAAACCCATGACGCAAACTCGCCGTCAGCTCTTGCGCGCCACCGCTGGCGCAGCCGCAGCCAGTGCTCTGGCTCCACTGGCCTGGGCACAGCCTGGCCAGCCCATCAAAATTCTGGTGGGCTTCCCACCCGGAGGTGGCTCGGACGCGATTGCGCGCCTGCTGGCTGACAAGCTCAAGGACGAACTGGGTGGCACCACGGTGCTCGTGGACAACCGCCCCGGAGCAGGTGGCCAGATTGCGGCGCAGATGCTCAAGGCTTCGCCGGCCGATGGTCACACGCTGTTTCTCACGCATGACCACACCATCTCCATCCTGCCCCAGGTGGTGAAAAAGCCCGGTTTCGATCCGCAGCAGGACTTCACGCCCGTGGCCGGTATTGCTACCTTTGTGAATGCGCTGGCCGTCTCCAGCCAGACTCCGGCCAAGAATCTGGCCGAATACGTGGAATGGCTCAAGGGCGGCGCCAAGCGCGGCACGATCGGCATTCCTGCGCCTGCATCCACGCCCGAGTTTCTGGTCAAGATTCTGGCCGATCACTACAAGCTCGATCTGGTGGCTGCGCCGTATCGCGGCAGCGCGCCCATGCTGGCCGATATGCTGGGCAACCAGATTCCCGCAGGCATTGGCTCCGTGCCGGACTTCATCGAGAACCACAAGGCAGGCAAGCTGCGCGTGATTGGTGTGCTCGGTGGCAAGCGTCAGGCTTCCATGCCTGAAGTGCCGACCATGCTGGAGCAAGGCATCAAGGGCTTTGAAGACACGCCTTACTACGGCATCTATGCGCCCAAGGGCACACCCCAGACTTTTGTCGAGCGTTTTTCGATTGCCGTGGCCAATGTGCTCAAGCAGCGCGACGTCTATGCGCAACTGACTGCGCTGGGACTTACCGTTGGATACATGAATCCAGCTCAGTTGGCAGCCCGTGAAAGTGCCTATACCAGGGTTTGGGCCGGTATCATCAGGCGCAGCGGTTTCCAGCCGCAGTAGTCCGCGCGTGCTGCTTCGGCGCCTCAAGGCCCTGCTTCACATGTGGAGGCAGGGCTTTTTTGCATCTGCCTGTGCAGCAGACTGCGACGCTGGACCGAACTCCAGATTCAAACAGCCGGGGCAGGCGCAAGACCTGCCCAAAAGGGAGATGACTGTATGACCGTGTCGCACATAGATACGAGCGGAAAGGGGAGGCAGTCTGCGCCAGTCTGGCGCAAGCTGCTGGGAGCAGGACTGTTATGGGGGCTGGCCGCCACTGCGGCACATGCCGTGGGTGTGCGGCAGTTCAGTCCGCAGGGCGATGTCAGCAACGTAGGCCAGGTGGTGGTTCAGCTCGATGGCGCGGGCGTGCGCTTTGGCGACCCCAAGGCCGAAGCACCGGTGACGCTGCAATGCACGAACGCCGAAGCTGCCAAGGGCACAGGCCGCTGGAACAGCGAAAAGGAATGGGTGTTCGACTTCACCCAGAACCTGCCCGCTGGCGTGCGCTGCACGGCGCAGATCAGCCCCAAATTCAAGACGGTTGCTGGCACAGCATTGACGGGCGCTTCCAGCTATCAATTTCAGACTGGCGGCCCGCAGGTCAGCGATATTGCTCCTGACACCTATGAGTCGGTGGACGAGCAGCAATACTTTGCGCTGCGCCTGACCGGCGCTGCCACTACCGACAGCCTGCAAAAGCGCGTCTGGTGCACTTCCGAAGGTGTGGGTGAGCGCATCCCTGTGCAACTGGTTGACGGCAAGGACCGCGATGCCGTGCTCAAGCAGCGCCACTGGGACAAGGATGCCGCCAAGCATCCGCAGAACTATGCGGTGCTGGCCTGTAACCGCCGCCTGACATCGGGCAGCAAGATGACGCTGGTCTATGGCAAGGGCGTGGCCATGGCCAATGGTCTGGCCAGCAAGGACGAGCAGCGCTACGAATATCAGGTACGCGAGCCTTTCTCTGCAGAATTCAGCTGCGAGCGTGAAAACGCCAACGCAGCCTGCCTGCCAATTCGTCCCATGCGCCTGAGCTTCAACGCTCCCGTGCCGCGCAAGCTGATTGAGGCCATTCGCCTCAAGAGCGGTGCTTCGGCAGTGGCACCTGTCATTGAGCAAAACGGGGACAAGCTGGCTGAAGACTCATTGGTGGATTCGGTGACCTTCCCGGCCACCATGACGGCCAATGCCAAGTACACGATCGAGTTGCCGCCGCAGTTCAAGGACGCTGCGGGCCGTGCTCTGACCAATGCCAATATGTTCCCGCTGGCCACGGCCACGGGCAGCATGCCCCCGCTGGTCAAGTTTGCGGCTGCGCCTTTCGGCATTGTGGAGCGCTTTGCCGAAGGCCCGAGCGGCCCGGCCCTGCTGCCCGTGACGTTGCGCAATGTGGAGCCCGAGCTGACTGCCCGCTCGCTCGATGCCAGCGTGGTACGCACCAAAAAAGGTGGCTCTGACGCCGACATCATTGCCTGGCTGAACAAGGTCAGCCGCTATGAAGGCTCCAGCATCGAGCGCAAGCAGGCAACGCGTGATGGCGTGCGTGCTCTGCCTCCCATCATCAACGAGGACAAGAACTGGGTGCAGACCCGCATGCTGTCTCTGCTTGACGGTCAGAGCCAGGTTAAGACGCTGGAAATGCCCAAGGCTGCCAAGGGCGATCCACGTCCGTTTGAAGTGGTAGGCATTCCCATGAGCCCGGGCTTTCAGGTGGTCGAAATCGCTTCGCCCCTGCTGGGCAAGTCGCTGCTCGATGAAGGCTATGGCGCAGGTCGCACCATGTATGTACGCACCTCGGTGCTGGTGACCAATCTGGCTGTGCACTTCAAGCTGGGACGTGAAAGCTCGATTGCCTGGGTCACATCTCTGGACAAGGGCAAGGTGGTGCCTGGTGCCACGGTGCAGATCTCTGACTGCCGTGGCAAAGCCATTGCATCGGCCGTGACCAATGAGCAGGGCGTGGTGACGTTCAAGGGGCTGGACCCCAGCGCTCCGCGTTGCAGCGGTGAGGGCTATGACGGCGGTCACAGCGGCAGCTACTTTGTCAGCGCCCGTGTGAACGGCAGCGATGGCGAAGACATGGCATTTGTCTGGAGTGACTGGCAAAAGGGTATTGAGCCATGGCGCTTCAATGTGCCAACCAGCTCCAGCAGCCAGCGTGACGAAGTGGCGCACACGATTTTCGACCGCATGCTGTTCCGCGCGGGCGAGACCGTGTCCATGAAGCACATGATGCGTGAACTGGTGGGACCGGGCGGCAAGAGCAATGGCTTTGTGATGCCGTCGAGCTTACCTGACAAGCTGACCATTACCCATCTGGGCAGCGGCCAGCGTTTTACGCAGGCACTGAGCTGGACGAGTAACGGCAGCTCCATCAGCGAGTTTGCGATTCCCAAGGCTGCCAAGCTTGGCGAGTACTCGGTGCAACTGGGCTATGCCAATGGCAGCAATGGTCGCTCAAGCTTCAGCACCGGCATCTTCCGCGTGGAAGAGTTCCGTCTGCCTGTGATGGAAGGCCGAGTCGGCCCGGCCAGCAAGGATGCGCTGTTCAGCGTGACCAGCGTTCCTGCAGAAGTGCAGATCAACTATGTCTCTGGCGGTGCTGCCGCGAATCTGCCAGTCAAGGTCTCGGCCCTGCTGCGCAGCAAGTCGCTGGACTTTGCTGGCTGGGACGGCTTTAACTTCAATCAGCCACGCAGTGCTCAGGATGTGAGCAATGGCGACGATGAAGAAGCCAGCTATGCCGATGACTCCAAGGTGGTTGCCGACAAGCTGCCTGTGACACTGGACAAGAACGGTCTGGGCAAGGTCACCATCGACAAGCTGCCCAAGTCCACCGAGCCACGTGACCTGGTGATGGAAGCGACTTACGCCGACCCCAATGGCGAAGTGCAGACCCTGCGCGGCACGCGCACCATCTGGCCTGCTGCCGTGGTGGCGGGTGTGCGCTCGGAAAGCTGGGTGTCCGTGGATCGCAAGCTGAGCTTTCAGGCGCTGACGCTGGATACCGCAGGCAAAGTTGCCGCCGGTGTGCCCGTGAAGGTGGAAGCCGTGGCGCGCGTCACCACATCCAGCCGCAAGCGTCTGGTCGGTGGTTTCTACAGCTATGACAACCAGACTTCGCTGAAGTCTTTGGGCACAGTCTGCTCGGGCACCAGCGACAGCCATGGTTTGCTGCAGTGCGAGGCACAACTGTCCCAGCCCGGTGAGGTGGAGCTGATCGTGCGCGCCGCCGACAAGGAAGGCCGCAGTGCACAGGCAGCCACATCCGTATGGGTGACGGGCAAGGGTGAAATCTGGTTTGGCGGTGAAGATCATGACCGCATGGATGTGCTGTCCGAACGCAAGAGCTACGAGCCCGGCGAGACAGCGCGCTTCCAGGTGCGCATGCCTTTCCGCCGCGCAACCGCGCTGGTGTCCGTGGAGCGTGAAGGTGTGGTCAGCACCCAGGTAGTTGAGCTGACGGGTGAGAACCCCACGGTTGAACTGAAGGTGCAGGAGGACTGGGGCCCTAACGTCTATGTCAGCGTGCTGGCACTGCGTGGCCGCCTGATGGAAGTGCCCTGGTACAGCTTCTTTACCTGGGGCTTCAAGTCGCCGCTGGAATGGTGGCGTGCCTTCTGGAATGACGGCAAGGAATTTGTGGCACCCACTGCCATGGTGGACCTGTCCAAGCCTGCCTTCCGTTTCGGCATGTCCGAAATCCGCGTGGGGCTCAAGGGTCACACCATTGATGTCAAGGTGACATCAGACAAACAGAGCTACAAGGTGCGTGGCACGGCCAAGGTCACCATCAAGGGCACGCTGCCCGATGGCAAGCCCGCCGCAGGTGCGCAGGTGGCTGTGGCCGCAGTGGACCAGGCTTTGCTGGAGCTGATGCCCAATAGCAGCTGGAACCTGATGGATGCCATGATGACGCGCCGCGACTGGGGCGTGCAGACGGCAACGGCGCAAATGGAAATCATCGGTCGCCGTCACTACGGCAAGAAGGCCGTGCCTGCAGGCGGTGGCGGTGGCCGCAGCCCCACGCGCGAGTTGCTCAACACCTTGCTGGTCTGGATGCCCAATGTGCAGCTGGACGCCAACGGCATGGCTCTGATCGATGTGCCGCTCAACGATGCGCTGACCACCTTCCAGGTGGTGGCGGTGGCCGATGCGGGCACCAGCCTGTTCGGCACGGGCAAGACGGCTATTCGCACCACGCAGGATCTGCAGATCATCAGCGGTCTGCCTCCGCTCGTGCGTGAGGACGATCTGTTCCGTGCTCAAGTCACGCTGCGCAACACCTCGGCCAAGGCCATGAAGGTGGAAGTCACGCCGCGCGCCACGCTGCTGGATCTGAAACCTCAGACCGTGGAAATCCCCGCGGGTGAAGCCCGTGAAGTGGCCTGGGATGTGAAGGCTCCGGCCCAGCTCTCCGGCACACGTGCCGAAGCGCTGATCTGGGAAATCGCAGCCCGTGACACCAGCGGTGGTGCGGATGCTGCGCAGGATGCCCTGAAGATCAGCCAGCGCATCGTGCCCGCAGTGCCTTTGACGGTGCAGCAAGCCACGCTGGTGCAGGTGGATGGCAACTTCACCATGCCGGTGAACCCGCCCGCCGATGCGCTGCCCGGTCGTGGCGGTCTGCAGATGTCTCTTGTGCCCAAGCTGACCGAAGGTCTGCCCGGCGTGCGTGACTGGTGGGCCAGCTACCCCTACTCCTGCCTGGAGCAGAGGACCAGCAAGGCGGTTGGCATGAACAACCCCGAGCTGTGGACCAACACCATGGCGCAGTTGCCCAACTATCTGGACAGCGATGGTCTGGCCAGCTACTTCCCGCTGCAAGATGGTGGACGCAACCGTGGCAGCGATACGCTGACCGCGCATCTGCTGAACATGTCGGCACTGGCACAGGGCGTGGACAAGCGCTATGTGATTCCAGCCGGTGAACGTGCCCGCATGGAAGACGGCCTGGTCGCCTTTGTGGAAGGCCGCATCCAGCGTGATTTCTGGAGCCCTCGCAAGGATCTGGAAATGCGCAAGCTGGCCGCGATTGCCGCGCTGGCGCTGTCCGGCAAGGCAAGCCCACGCATGCTGGACAGCATCAACATCACCCCCAACCAGTGGCCTACCCATGCGGTCATTGATCTGGTGATGCTGCTGCAGCGCATGAAGGACGCACCGCAGCATGATGAACGCCTGGCTCAGGCCATGCAGATTCTGCGCAGCCGCCTGACCTTCAATGGCACGCGCGCAGGCTTCAGCACCGACCAGGATGACAGCTGGTGGTGGTTGATGCAAAGCCCCGATGTGAATCTGGCGCGCCTGATTCTGGTGACTATCAATGATCCGCAATGGACGCCCGATATGCCGCGTCTGGTCAGCGGCTTTATTGCACGTCAGCAGGCCGGTGCCTGGAACACAACCACAGCCAACCTGTGGGGTGCGCTGGCGCTGCGCCGCTTCTCTGCCAAGTTCGAGTCCGAAGCCGTGGCCGGTACAACCGTCGCAAGTCTGGGCGGCAACGAAGCCAAGGTGGACTGGAGCGCTGTGAAGCGCGCCACCTCGGAAGATGTGCAGGGTGCGGCCCACGCGGCCAGCGCCTTCGGCGAGCCAGTGCGCGCCGGTGGTCTGATGAACAACACCATGTTTATGCCCTGGGCCAAGGCCGGCAAGGGGCAGCTCAGCGTGGCGCAGCAAGGCACAGGCAAGCCCTGGCTGACGGTGCAGTCCGTGGCTGCGGTGGTCCTGAAAGCTCCGTTTGCTTCGGGCTACAGCATCAAAAAGACCATCACGCCTGTGGAGCAGGCTGACAAGAGCATGTTCGGTGGCGGTCAGTACACCCGTGGCGATGTGCTGCGCGTGACGCTGGAGGTGCAGGCCAAGACCGATATGACCTGGGTGGCGATTAGCGATCCTGTGCCTACGGGCGCAACCATTCTGGGTGGCGGCCTGGGCCGTGACTCGGAAATTGCGACCAAGGGCGAGAAGCAGGAAGGCGCTGGCTGGCTGGCCTATGAGGAGCGCAGCTTTGAAGCCTATCGTGCCTACTACCAGTACATGCCCGCAGGCACGACCAAGGTGGAGTACACCGTGCGCCTGAACAACGCTGGTGAATTTGCACTGCCACCCACGCGTGCAGAAGCGCTGTACGCGCCCGAGATGTTTGGCGAGACACCTAACGCCAAGCTCAAGGTGGTGATGCCCAAGTAAGCAGACTCAGGTCTTGCGCACAGCCCCGGTTGGCAATTGCTGGCCGGGGCTTTTTCATGTCTGCTTTCAAGCTGCTGCGGGAAAGCATGGATTGCTGTGGGTTGGTGAACTGTGAGAAACCTCTGACGTGGTGACACACTTTTGTCACGCTTCATTCATAGACTGCCCCGATGTCATTGATCGAGCTGGAAAACGTTGCCAAATCCTGGGGCAACACCACGGCCCTGCAAGCTGTGAATTTGAGAATTGAGCCCGGCTCGTTTTGTGTGCTGCTGGGCCCGTCTGGCTGCGGCAAATCCACCACCTTGCGCATGATTGCCGGGCTTGATGTTCCAACATCAGGCGCGGTGCGCATTGATGGCCGCGATGTCACCCATCTGCCGCCCGCAGAGCGCGGCATTGCGATGGTGTTTCAGAACTATGCGCTGTTCCCCCATCTGAGCGTGGCAGACAACATCAGCTTTGGCCTGCAGGTGCGCAAGGTACCGAAAGCAGAGCGTGCGCAGCGCCTGCAGCAGACCGCGCAATTGCTGGGTCTGACGGCGCTGCTCGATCGCAAGCCGGGCCAGCTCTCTGGCGGTCAGCAGCAGCGCGTGGCGCTGGGCCGCGCACTGGTGGCGCAGGCCAAGGTCTGCCTGATGGATGAGCCGCTGTCCAACCTCGACGCCCAGTTGCGCCAGGAAATGCGCACTGAGCTGCGCGAGCTGCAGCAGAGGCTGGGCCTTACGGTGGTGTATGTCACTCACGATCAGGCCGAGGCCATGAGCATGGCGGACCAGGTCGTGTTGCTGAACAAAGGTCAAGTGGAACAAGCGGCTCAACCCCGTGAGATATATGCGCAGCCTGCTACGGTTTTTGCTGCACGCTTTATCGGCACACCGGCCATGAATATCGTGGCGTTGAACGGAGCGCGCATTGCTGGCAGCGACATCGCTGTCGGGCCCGAGATTGTGGCAGGCCGAGCCTATCCGCAATCCATGGGCGTGCGACCTGAGCAAATTTCCATCTCGCATCAGCCGCAAGGCATTGCAGCCACGGTGCAAGGTTTTGAATATCTGGGCGCTGATCTGGTGCTGCGCTGCCAGGTGGGCACAGAGCTGCTGACGGTGCGCGCGGCAGGCAGTGCACATGCTGATCTGAAGCCAGGCCAAAGCGTCTATCTGCAGTGGCCTGCATCGGCCCTGCACTGGTTTGATGGCGCTGGTCAGCGAGTCCATCTGGCTGCACAGCGCAGCGTTTTTGGTGATCAGCCGCTGTCCGCTGCGGCCTGATTCCTGTCATGAACTGCACCGGCTTTTCTCATCACCTGAAATGCCGGACTTCCATTCCAACCGTTTCCATATCCACCATTGCTGAGGAGCCATTCCCATGCGTCGTCAAACCTTTATCCGTGGCCTGATTGCAGGCGCTGCCGTCATGAGCCTGTCCGGTGTTGCGCAGGCCCAGACACCGCTGGAAGTGCCGTTCTACTACCCCGTGGCCGTGGGCGGCCCCATCACCAAAGTCATTGATGGCTATGCCGCAGATTTCAACAAGGTCCACCCTCAGTACAAGGTCACGCCCATCTATGCGGGCACTTATCAGGAAACCATCGTCAAGGCGCTGACGGCGCACAAGGCAGGCAAGGCGCCTGCGACTTCGGTGCTGCTGTCTACCGACATGTTCACGCTGATGGATGAAGGTGCGATTGCGCCCATCGACGATTTTGTGAAGACCGATGCCGACAAGGCCTGGCTCAAGAGCTTTTACCCTGCCTTCATGGCCAATAGCCAGACCGGTGGCAAGACCTGGGGCGTGCCTTTTCAGCGTTCCACTGTGGTCATGTACTACAACAAGGAAGCTTTCAAGGAAGCAGGTCTTGACCCGAACAAGGCACCTGCCAACTGGAAGGAGTTGAAGGAAGCCGCGCAGAAGCTGACCAGGAAAGACGCCAGCGGCAAGGTCACGCAATACGGCATTCAGATCCCTTCCACGGGCTTTGCCTACTGGATGCTGCAGACCCTGACCACGCCCAATGATGTGCTGCTGGCCAATGACACGGGTACCAAGGTCACGCTGAACAACCCCAAGGTGGTGGAGGCGCTGAACTACTGGGTTGGTCTGGTCAAGGACGGTGTGCACCCCGCCGGTGTGGTGGAGTGGGGCACCACGCCCAAGGACTTCATGGAAAAGAAGGCCGCCATCATCGTGACGGCCACGGGCAATCTCACCAACATCAAGACCAATGCCAAGTTTGACTTAGGCGTGGGCCAGATCGCCGGCAATATCCGCAAGGGCTCGCCCACAGGCGGTGGCAATTTCTACATCTTCAAGAGCGCGCCCAAAGAGCAGCAGCAAGCGGCCTTCGAGTTTGCCAAATGGGTGACGCAGCCTGAGCGCGCTGCACAGTGGAGCATGGACAGCGGCTATGTGGCCGTTTCACCCGCAGCCTACGAAACACCTGTGCTCAAGAAGTACGGTCAGGAGTTCCCTCAGGCGCTGGTGGCCCGCGATCAGTTGCCCGTGTCCGTGGCCGAGTTTTCCACGCATGAAAACCAGCGCGTAACCAAGGTGCTCAACGATGCAATTCAGGCCGCACTGAACGGCACCAAGACTGCTGCGCAAGCCATGGACGATGCGCAGAAAGAGTCTGAGCGCATCCTGCGCCGCTACAAGTAATGGCTGCAGGTTTTTCTGAAAGCAAAGGTGGTGCAGCACCGCCTTTGCGCCTGGCTCAACTGGCTGCGCGCAAAGAGGCTGTGCAGGCCTGGCTACTGCTCATGCCTGCGCTGGTGCTGCTGGTGGCCTTTACGCACTGGCCTGCGGTTTCGACCTTGATTGACAGCCTGCACGCCACGGGGCGCGGTGGGCAGACGGGCGAATGGGTGGGGCTTGAGAACTATGCGGTCATGGTTGATGACCCCGTGTTCTGGCAGGCCGTACGCAACAACCTGTGGTTTGCGGCGGCGACCATTCCGCTGTCCATGGGCCTGGCCTTGCTGATGGCGATCTGGGTCAATGAAAAACTCAGTGGCCGCGCATTTTTGCGCATGGCTTATTTCACGCCCACGGTGCTGCCCATGATTGCGGTGGCCAATATCTGGCTGTTCTTCTACACGCCGCAGTACGGCCTGCTGGAGCAGGTGCGCGGCGCGCTGGGGCTGGATGCGCACAACTGGCTGGGCGATCCATCGACGGCGCTGGCCTGCGTCACGCTGGTGGCTGTGTGGAAGGAAGCGGGCTTTTTCATGATCTTCTATCTGGCTGCGCTGCAGACGCTGAACCCCAGCCTCAAGGAAGCATCAGCCATTGAAGGGGCATCGCGCTGGTATTTCTTCAGACGTGTGCAGTGGCCGCTGCTCATGCCGACCACACTGTTCATTCTGGTGAATGCCGTCATCAACGCATTCCGGCTGGTGGACCATATCTTCATCCTCACGCGCGGTGGGCCGGACAATGCTTCGACGCTGCTGCTCTATCACCTCTATGAAGTGGGCTTCAAGTTCTGGGATACCGGCTATGCCGCTGCCATCACCGTGGTGCTGGTCGTAGTGCTTGCCGCCGTTGCGCTGTTTCAGTTCTTTGTGCTCGACAAAAAAGTGCATTACCAATGAGTGCCGCCAGTCTTTCTGCGTCCCGCAAACCTGCGCAAGTCAGCTTCTACGCAGCTTCGTGGCTGGACACGGTGGCCGCATGGCTGCTGGCGCTGCTGTGGATCTTGCCGCTGGCCTATGCCGTCTGGACGGCGTTTCATCCATCTGATGTTTCCACGCGCTTTGACCTGTCTGCACCGTGGACGCTGCAGAACTTTCGCCATGCCTGGGAGGCTGCACCGTTTGCGCGCTACTTTCTCAACACCTTCATGCTGGTGACATTGATTCTGGCGGTGCAGCTGGTGCTGTCCACGCTGGCTGCATTTGCATTTGCGCGCTACCGGTTTCGCGGCAGCAATGTGGCGTTTGCACTGGTGCTGGTGCAGCTCATGATCATGCCGGACATTCTGCTGGTGGCGAACTATCAGACCATGTCCAAACTGGGCGCGGTTGACACCTTGGTCGGCATTGGCTTGCCTTACTTTGCATCGGCATTTGCGATCTTTTTGCTGCGCCAGACTTTCATGGGTATTCCCAAGGAGCTGGATGAAGCAGCGCGAGTGGAAGGTGCGAGCACGCTGCAGATTCTGTGGCGCGTTTATGTGCCGCTGGCCAGGCCGGTGTACACGGCGTTTGCGCTGGTGTCGGTCAGCTTTCACTGGAACAATTTTCTCTGGCCGCTGATCATCACCAACAGCGTCGAGGCGCGCCCGCTTACCGTTGGACTGCAGGTTTTTTCCAGTGTTGAATCTGGTGTGGAATGGTCCACCATCTGCGCTGCCACTCTGATGACATCAGGCCCGCTGCTGCTGGCATTTTTGCTGTTTCAGCGCCAGTTTGTGCAGAGTTTCATGCGCGCTGGCATCAAGTGACTGAGCTACATTCGAGGGCACAGTCAAGGAGTCAAAGATGCCCGGTCCCGCTGCAGCAGGTGTGCTGATTTATGCCAAGAGTCTCGATGGACTTTCTCACTTCTACCAGCAGGTGCTGAGCATGCAAGAGCTGCATCGCAGCGGCGATATTGTGGTGCTTGAGTCCAGTGCCTTGCAGCTGGTGATCCATGCCATCCCGGCTCATATTTCAGATCAGATTCAGATCACCCAACCACCTCTGCGCCGCGAGAACGTGGCGCTGAAATTCTTCATTACCGTGCCGTCGCTGGTGGATGCCGAACAATGGGTTCACAAGCTGGGTGGACAGGTGTTTGATGAGCGTTGGCAAGGGCCGGGCTTTGTTGTTCGCAATGCCATGGACTGCGAAGGCAATGTGTTTCAGCTGCGCGAGTTGTTGCTGTAAAAATGATAGCTTTATGTCTATGATTTATATGGACTTGAAAGCAGTTTGATTGAGAAATAGGAAAATGAACATCCTGACCTGGAATACGCAATGGTGCTGCGGCATGGATGGCAAAGTCAGCGTGCAGCGCATCGTGCACCATGCGCTGGAAATGGGTGAAACCGTCGGTGGTCTGGATGTGCTGTGCCTGCAGGAAGTTGCCGTCAACTACCCTGCGTTGCAAGGCAGTCCGGGCGATCAACTGGCCGAGCTGCAGGCCTTGTTGCCCAGCTGGCAGATTTTCTTTGGCGCATCGATTGACGAGTTCACGGCTCAGGGCCGTCAGCAGTTTGGCAATGTGATTGCCACGCGCTTGCCCGTGCTGCAGGTTCAGCACTATCCGCTGCCCATGCCAGCCGAAGCCGATATGCGCTGCATGCAGCGCATGTGCTCTGTCGTCACGGTTGCCGATGAGGCTCTGGGCCCGGTGCGCATCATGACCACGCATCTGGAATATTTCTCCAGCCGCCAGCGCATGGCGCAGGCGCGGGCTTTGCGCGCTTTGCATATGCAGGCCTGCGCGCTGGCGGATATGCCGCCAAAACCTGCCAGTGATGGCTCGCCCTATCAGACCAAGCCGCACACGCATCATGCGGTGCTGTGCGGTGACTTCAACTTTGAGCCGCATGAGGCCGAATACGCCGAGCTGTCCGCACCATGGGGTGTGAATGAAGGCACAGAGCTTCAGGCCGAACAATGGCTCAACAGCTGGAGCGTTTTGCATGGCGATGCGCCGCAGCCCGCCACATTCAGACTGGCCGATCGCACCTGGGGGCCGGAGCCCGGGGCCTGCGATTTCATCTGGGTCAGCCGGAGCTTGCGCCAACAAGTGAAAGCGTGGACGGTGGACAGTGCAACCCAGGCGTCTGACCATCAGCCCGTGATGTTGACGCTGGGCTAGGCTTGTCGCTATGGTGGGGTCAGGCATCAGGTTGCCGGGTCTTTCAAACATTTGAGAAAGGAAAACCCATGGCTGTAGATATTCCCTCCATGTCCGTCATGCTGCGTCGCAGCTGGTGGGTTCTGCTGCTGCGCGGCGTGGCAGCCATTGTGTTTGGTGTGCTGACCTGGATGCAGCCCGCCGCTTCGGCCGCCGCGCTGGTGCTGATCTTCGGCGCCTATGTGTTTCTCGATGGCGTGCTGGGCGTGTATTCGGCCATCAAAAGCCGCAACGAATCACGCCACTGGTGGATGGTGCTGCTCTGGGGGCTGACGGGCGTGGTCTTTGGCGTGCTGACCGTCATCAACCCCGCGATCACGGCGCTGGTGCTGACCATTTATATCGGCGTCTGGGCCTTGATCACCGGCGTGGTTGAAATCGTGGCTGCGCTGCGCCTGCGCAAGGAAATCGAAGGCGAATGGCTGCTAGTGCTGGGTGGGCTGATCTCGGTGCTGTTCGGCGCTTTTGTGCTGGCGCAACCGGGCGCGGGCATGATGGCCATGCTCTGGGTCATTGCCACTTATGCGGTGATCTTTGGTGTGCTGATGGTGTTGCTGGCTTTCAAGGTCAAAAAAGCGTTGTGAACTGAATTCAGCACTCCCATAGTTTTCAACCGGCGGCTCCATCAGGGGCCGCTTTTTTGTGTCCAGTGGTTGCGTGTGGCGTGGTGTGCAAAGGGCTGAGTCCATATCTTTGGGACAATGGGCCAAAAGGCGAATCCATGCAGATAACGGACAAACAAGAAGAGAGCAGACAAGCAAAATCCGGGGCAGCAAGACAGCTGCTGCTGGGCGGCATGCTGTGGCTGGGCCTTGTGGCAGCCAGCCATGCGCTGCCCAGTTTTGACGAAGTGCGGCGCGAGCACCGGTCGTCTGAAACCTTGCTGCTCTCGCGCGAGGGTGAAGAGCTGCAGCGCCTGCGTACCGACAGCACAGTGCGCCGTGGCCCCTGGGTGAGCTTGAGTGATATCTCGCCCGCGCTGCGCACGGCGCTGGTGCTGAGCGAAGACAAGCGCTTTTACGAGCACAGCGGTGTGGACTGGACGGCGGTCACTGCCGCCGCCTGGGGCAATCTCTGGAACAGCCGCACGCGGGGCGCGAGCACCATCACCATGCAGTTGGCGGGCTTGCTGGACGGGGACTGGCGTCAAGGCCCTGGCGGTCGCAGCGTGGTGCAGAAGGTCGGGCAGGCTGTTGCCGCCGGGGTGCTGGACAGGCGCTGGCGCAAGGACCAGATTCTCGAAGCCTATCTGAACATGGTGCCGTTTCGCGGTGAGATCGTGGGCATTGATGCGCTCTCGCAAAGCCTGTTTGGCAAAGCAGCGCATGGGCTGGATGCGCGCGAATCCGCCATCGCAGCTGCGCTGGTGCGCGCGCCCAATGCATCTGCCGAGCGTGTGGCGCAACGCGCTTGCGGCGTGCTGGAGACCATGACACCGGACGATGTGGCCGCGCGCAACTGCGCTGCCGATGGCTCTGCCATGCAACTCTATACCGCCAGTGTGCTGCAGCGCAGGCAATGGCAGGCTGCAGAAGGCATAGCGCCGCACTTTGCACGCCGCTGGCTGGCCTTGCCGCAGAACAAGGGGCAGGAGCGGGTGCGTTCCACGCTCAGTGCGCCGTTGCAGCGCTTTGCCGTCAGCAGCTTGCAGCAGCATCTGCGTGAGCTGCAAGGCCGCAATGTGGAAGACGGTGCGCTGGTGGTGCTCGATAACCGGACCGGCGAAGTTCTGGCCTGGGTGGGCTCATCGGGCACCTTGAGTCAGGCCTCTGAAGTGGATGGTGTCATGGCCATGCGCCAGCCCGGCTCCACGCTCAAGCCTTTTCTCTATGCGCAGGCGATTGCCGAAAAGCGCATCACCGCAGCGTCGCTGATTGAAGACTCTTCGGCCCATATCCCGACTCAGAACGGCCTCTATATTCCGCAGAACTATGACCGCCGCTTCAAGGGCTGGGTGTCGGTGCGCACGGCGCTGGCCTCGTCGCTCAATGTGCCGGCGGTGCGCACGCTGGTCATGGTCACGCCCGATGCGTTTTTTGATCAGCTCAAAAAGCTGGGCTTGCCGCTGCGCGAAAGCGGCGGCTACTACGGCTTCAGTCTGGCGCTGGGCAGCAGCGAAGTGCCGCTGCTCAATCTGACCAATGCCTACCGTGCGCTGGCCAATGGTGGGCAGTACCAGCCGGTGAGCTGGTCGCTGGCATCTTCATCTGTCACCGCTCGCAAAACAGATGGCAAGCCGGTTGCGGATGCGCCTGTTCAGGCACTGGACGCGCGAGCGGCCTTTATCGTGGGCGATATTCTTTCGGACAATATGGCGCGTGCGCCGACCTTTGGCACGGACAGTGTTCTTGCCACGCGTTTCTGGACGGCGGTGAAGACCGGCACCAGCAAGGACATGCGCGACAACTGGGCCGTGGGCTGGTCGCAGCGCTACACCGTGGGCGTGTGGGTGGGCAATGCGCGGGGCGAGGCCATGCATTCCGTCAGCGGCACCAGCGGCGCTGCGCCCATCTGGGCGCAGGTCATGGGATTTCTGCATCGCAACAGCCCCAGCCGTGCGCCGCATGCACCACAGGGCGTGCTGCAGCAACAGGTGCAGTTTGGCAATACGGCGGGCGGCACACCCATTGAAAGCCAGCGCAGTGAGTGGTTTGTGGCAGGTACGCAGCAGCCTGTGTTTGCTATGGATAGCGTAGCTGAAAGCCAAAATGCAATAAAGACTAGAGGGCGAAAAGACTCAAAATCAGGCGCGATGAGCACGCAAAGCGGTGCGGTGGCTGCGGTGCGGATTTCACGCCCTGCCAGCGGCACGATTCTGGCACTGGACCCGGACATCCCGCCCGACAGCCAGCGTGTGCAACTGATCGCAAGACAGGCTGGCATGGCTCCTGAGCAGGACTGGCGTGACAACAGTCTGCGCTGGCGTCTGGTCACACGTCAGTACTCTGCGCCGCCCGCCAGTGGCACGGGCCAGCAGGCAGCTCCTGTGATGCGCGAGGTGCAACGTGAGCTGGGGCGTGGCAGTCAGATGGGCTGGCTGCCCTGGCCCGGCCGCCACAGACTGGAGCTGCTCGATGCTTCGGGCAAGGTGCTGGACAGCGTGGCCATTGAAGTGCGCGGCGCGGGCGCGCTGGTGGCGGGGCCTGAAGATATCAAGCCTGCGCGCCGCCGCTGAGTTTTGGAGGGGGAGAGGACGGTGTGAAGCCTCAGCCTTCTTTCACCAGCAGATTGCCGGTGATTTCGCTGACGTTTTTCACGCTGGTCAGCGTCATGGCCACGCGCATTTCCTTTTCCAGCAAGTCCAGCAGATTGCTCACGCCTGCACCGCCATCGGCAGCCAGCGCATAGATAAAGGCGCGGCCAATCATGGTGCAGTCGGCGCCCAGGGCCAGCATGCGCACAATGTCCAGGCCATTGCGAATACCCGAGTCCGCCAGAATCTTGATCTGGCCTTTGACCGCATCGGCAATCGCAGGCAACGCACGGGCGGAGGACAGCACGCCATCGAGCTGACGGCCACCGTGGTTGGAGACGATGATGCCGTCCGCGCCAAAGCGCACGGCGTCCTTGGCATCTTCGGGGTCGAGAATGCCTTTGATGACCATGGGACCCTTCCAGAAGTCGCGAATCCATTCCAGATCGCTCCACGAAATGGAGGGGTCAAAGTTCGCGCCCAGGTAGCCCATATAGTCTTCCAGGCTCACGTTCTTGCCCAGATAGGTGGAGATATTGCCCAGTGTGTGGGGGCGACCCATCAGGCCCACATCCAGCGCCCAGTGTGGGTGTGTGACGGCTTGCAGATAGCGGCGCATGGCGGCGTTCGGGCCGCTCATGCCGGAGTGCGCATCGCGGTAGCGCGCGCCGGGCACGGGCATGTCCACCGTGAAGACCAGCGTGGAGACGCCGGCAGCCTGCGCACGCTCCAGCGCGTTCTTCATAAAGCCTCGGTCCTTGAGCACATAAAGCTGGAACCACATGGGGCGCTTGATCTTGGGCGCGACTTCTTCAATCGGGCAGACCGAGACGGTGGACAGCGTAAAGGGAATGCCTTTTTTGTCGGCCGCCATGGCAGCCTGCACCTCACCACGGCGTGCGTACATGCCGGTCAGGCCCACGGGCGAGAGGGCCACAGGCAGGGCCAGCTTTTCACCAAACAGTTCGATGCTGGTGTCGAGCTTGCTCATGTCCTTGAGCACGCGCTGGCGCAGCGCCACATCGGCCAGATCGCTGACATTGCGGCCCAGTGTCTTTTCCGCATAAGCACCACCATCGATGTAGTGGAAGAGAAAAGGCGGCAGGCGCTTTTGAGCGGCAGCACGGTAATCGGTGGTGGAGGAAATGATCATGAGAAAGTCACCGGGGTAGATGAAAAACGACCCAGCCGCTCAAGCCGCGCAGCGTCGGCATCAGCCTGGGTCAGTTTTTCGTGGACATAGGCCAGGTGTTCGCCGATCACGGCTCTGGCCTGCTCAGGTTCGCTGGCGATGATGGCCTGCATGAGGTCATGGTGCTGACGCGTCAGCAGCTCCAGCACTTTGGGGTCGTCGTGCACAAACATCAGGCGGCGGTTCTGTGCCACGGTGCTCAGCACCATCTCGAACAGGCTGCGCATGACCTGCACCACAACCACGTTGTGCGAGGCCTCGGCAATCGCCAGATGAAACTGCGCATCGGCGCGGGCCGAGTTCGCCGCGTCCTGGCTTTTCTGGTGGCGCAGCATCTCGTCAAAGCAGCGGCGGATATGGTCCTTGTCCTTGTCCGTCGCGCGTTGAGCTGCATGCCAGGCGGTGTTGATTTCGATCATCTGGCGCGTCTCCAGCACGTCGTAGCGGTACTGGGGGTCGTCACGAATCAGCGGAATCAACGGGGCCACGGCCTGGTCGGGCCATTCCTGCACACGCTCGCGCAGAAAGGTGCCAGAGCCCACACGGCTTTCCAGCACGCCGCGGCTTGCGAGCTTTTGAATCGCCTCGCGCAGCGCCGTGCGCGACACGCCCAGCTGCTCTGCCAGCGCCCGCTCCGTAGGCAGCTTAGCGCCGCTTTGCAGTTGGGTGGTCTGGATCAGCTCCAGCAGTTGCTGGGCGACGCGGTCGGACAGGCGCATGGCGGGCATGGGTTCTCTAATGGCTTTTTAGTGGGGAATCATTCCCGGGAATACATAGGCCTGCAGCGTGCAGATGATGCCGATGATGACCAGGAAGGCCAGACTGTGCTTGACGGTGAAGCGGAACAGGTCCGATTCCTTGCCGGCCAGCCCCACCGCCGCGCAGGCAATGGCAATGGATTGAGGCGAGATCATTTTGCCAGTCACGCCGCCTGTGGTGTTGGCCGTCACGGTAAGCACCTCAGGCAGACCCAGTTGCGCAGCCGTAGTGGCCTGCAGCGCACCAAACAAGGCGTTGGCCGATGTGTCAGAGCCCGTGAGGAACACGCCCAGCCAGCCCAGGAAGGGCGAGAAGAACGCAAAGGCTTTGCCGGTGTGAGCCAGCGCCAAAGCCAATGTGGTGGACAGGCCCGAGTAGTTGGCGATGAACGCAAAGGCCAGCACCATGCCGATGGAGTAGATAGGCAGGGCCAGTTCCTTGAAGGTCTCGCCCAGCGTCTGCACTGCCACCGATGGCTTGAGGCGCAGGATGATGATGGAGATGATGGCTGCAATCAAGATGGCAGTGCCAGTGGCCGACAGCCAGTTGAACGAGTACACCGCGCCATAAGGTGTGGGTGTGCTCACGATGGGGGCAACCTTTTGCACGATGTTGTGCAGCATGGGCACTTGCAGATTGATCACAGCGCCAGCCAGCGGGCCGCCTGCGGCAAACAAGGCCTTGAAGGGCTTGACGCTCCAGACCGTCACCATCACGGTGAGGATGATGAAAGGCGACCAAGCCTTGAGCACCACGCCGGTAGTCAGCTTGATGGGGGCAGAGGTCGAAACCTTGGGGGCTGGGCTACCCGCTTCAGGTGCAAAGCGGAAGATATGCTTGGGCTGCCAGAACTTGAGGAAGGTCGTCAGCGTGACAAGCGCAAAGATGGCCGAGGTGATGTCGGGCAACTCAGGGCCGATGTAGTTGGCAGTCAGGAACTGACCGATGGCAAAGCTGCCGCCGCCCACGAGCACGGCAGGCCAGGTTTCCTTCACACCGCGCCAGCCATCCATGATGGCCATGAGCCAGAACAGCACGATGATGGTCATGAAGGGCAGTTGGCGACCGGCCATCTGGCTGATCAGCATGGGGTCGATGTTGGACACCTGACCGGCCACGATGACGGGAATGCCCATGGCACCAAAAGCCACAGGGGCGGTATTGCCGATCAGGCACAGACCTGCTGCGTACAGCGGCCTGAAGCCCAGACCCACCAGCAGTGCAGCCGTAATGGCCACGGGTGCGCCAAAGCCTGCGGCGCCTTCGAGAAAAGCACCGAAACAGAAGCCCACCAGAATCAGCTGCAGACGCTGGTCTTCGGTGACCGACAGAATCGACGAGCGAATGATGTCGAACTGCCCGGTCTTGACCGAGACCTTGTAGAGAAACACGGCCGCCACAATGATCCAGGCGATAGGCCACAGACCGTAGAAGAAGCCATAGACCGCTGCGGCCAGTGCGTTGGCAACAGGCATCTTGTAGAAGAAGAGGGCCACGGCCAGCGACAGCGCCACGGTGATGGTGCCCGCCAAATAGCCTTTGAGTCGCAGCTTGGTCAGCGCGATAAAGAAAAAGAGGATGGGGATGAGAGCCACCAGAGCCGACACCCACACATTGCCTGCGGGGTCGTAGTTTTGCGACCAGATTTCTTGCATTGACTTGCGCTCCTGAACTGCGAGGAAGTGCAGTGCTTCCGTGGCGACCGGAAGCCCTCGCATTCTTTGTTTTGACCGGGCCCGGCGCTGCTTCCTGGCAGAAGCGTGCTGTGACCCGTTCGGTTTAAATTGGTATTACCAATGTGAGAATTTTTGAAGTGGAGCGGATTATAGAAATCGGATTTAACGCGTTTATTCATGGTTTTCCCTTGAATTTACAATATTATTGGTAATACCAATTTGCGGCAAAGCTAGCAAGGTCAGACCAGACAAGACGTTTTTCCAGGCGCAAAAAAGCCGCAGTCCATAAGGAGCTGCGGCTTGTTGCTGGAGCTGATTGCCAGATCAGTTGACCATCATCTTGAAGGGCCAGACATAGGCTTGCAGGGTCACAAAGATGCCCATCAGGCAGGCCAGTGCGATGGAGTGGAAGAACACATAGCGCAGGATGTCGCCTTCGCGGTTGAACCAGCGTGTGGCGGTCGATGCGACCACGATGGACTGCGCGTCGATCATCTTGCCCATCACACCGCCCGAGCTATTGGCCGCGCCCATCAGATTGGGCGACAGACCGAGCTGGTCAGCCGCGACCTTCTGCATGCCGCCGAACAGCACGTTCGATGCGGTGTCAGAGCCTGTGAGTGCCACGCCCAGCCAGCCCATCAGCGTGCCGAAGAAGGGGTAAAACCAGCCGGTGTTGGCAAAAGCCAGACCCAGTGTGGTGTCGGTGCCGGAGTAGCGGGTCAGCGTGCCCAGAGCCAGCATCAGCACAATGGTCAGCAGCGAGAAGCGCACCAGCCAGATGGTCTTGAAGAAGGTACTCACGATCTTGACCGGGTTGTACTTCATCACAAACGCGCTGACGATGGCGGCCAACAAAATTGCCGTGCCGGTAGCAGACAGCAGGTTCAGCACATAGGTCGCGCCTTCCTTGGTGGGCTGCTTGACCACGGGCGGCATCTTCTCGATCAGGTTGTGCAGACCTTCCATGGGGAAGGCGGGCGCAAAGATGCTGTTGAGCCAGGCCTTGACCGAGGGCAGACCCCAGATGAAGACGAAGACGGACAGAATGATCCAGGGGGTCCAGGCAGCGATCAGCGCGGAGCGGCTATGCTGCGCGACGGGCTGGGGCGGCTTGACTTCGGAAGCGCTGACATCCTTGCCGCGAATCGAGGCCGAAGTCCAGATCTTCTTGGGCTGCCATACACGCAGGAACAGCACCAGGCTGATCATGGAGATGATGGCGGCAATGATGTCCACCAGCTCAGGGCCGATGAAGTTGGACACCAGATATTGAGGGATGGCGAAGGAGACGCCGCACACCAGAATGGCGGGCCAGATTTCCATCATGCCCTTGCGACCGGCAAAAGCCCAGATCAGCCAGAACGGTACCAGTACTGAGAAGAAAGGCAGCTGGCGGCCAATCATCGCGGTCACTTCCATCAGGTCGTAGCCGTGTACCTTGGCCAGCGTGATGACGGGCGTGCCCAGTGCACCAAATGCGACGGGAGCGGTATTGGCGATCAGCGACAGGCCCGAAGCAGCCAGTGGCGAAAAGCCCAGACCGATCAGAATCGCTGCCGTCACGGCCACGGGCGTGCCAAAACCGGCAGCACCTTCAAAGAACGCGCCAAAGGAGAAGGCAATCAGCAGCAGCTGAATGCGACGGTCTTCGGTAATGCCGGAGAGTGAATCCTGCAGCACCTTGAAGCTGCCGTTCTGTTCGGTGAGCTGATGCAAAAAGATAATGTTCAGCACAATCCAGCCAATCGGCAGCAGACCGGTGAACGCGCCAAACAGCGCGGCGCGGCCTGCCATCTCGGCCGGCATGCTGTAGACAAAGACGGCAATGAGCAAGGCGGCGACAAGGCCCGCGCCTGCGGCCCAGTGCGCCTTCATATGCAAAAAGCCTAGGCCAACCAGCATCACCACGACCGGAATGGCCGCAAGCAATGTGGACAACCACATATTCGATAGTGGGTCATAGACCTGTTGCCAAATCATCTTTTACTTCTCCTGATTGAATGAATTAGCTCGATGGTGGCAATGTGCGGTCATTCCTACACTAGCGTAAGCCCTCGGTTTGATGCGGCTGCAGAAAATTTCAAAACCGGCATAAATCGCTTCAAACCCGAGTGCCTGTCAAAGCGGCTTGCGGGTAATAACATCGACCTCAATACTCACAAAGGTAAAAAAGCCGTGGCCGATCTTTCCAAAATCACCTGTATCGAAGACCTGCGTGTGGTGGCCAAGCGCCGCGTGCCGCGCATGTTCTACGACTACGCGGATTCGGGCTCCTACACACAGGGCACCTACCGTGCCAACGAAGACGACTTCCAGAAGATCAAGCTGCGCCAGCGCGTGGCCGTGAACATGGAAGGGCGCAGCACGCGCTCGACCATGATTGGTCACGATGTCGCCATGCCTGTGGCGATTGCACCCACGGGCCTGACCGGCATGCAGCATGCCGATGGTGAAATTCTGGGCGCCAGGGCCGCCAAGGCGTTTGGCATTCCATTCACGCTGTCCACCATGAGCATTTGCTCGCTTGAAGATATTGCCCAGCACACCGACAATCATCCGTTCTGGTTTCAGCTCTATGTGATGCGCGACAAGGCTTTCATGGAGCGCCTGATCAACCGCGCCAAGGCTGCCAACTGCTCGGCACTGGTGGTGACGCTGGATCTGCAAATCCTCGGTCAGCGTCACAAGGACATCAAGAACGGCCTGTCCACACCGCCCAAGCCCACGATTGCCAATATGCTCAATCTGGCCACCAAGCCGCACTGGTGCATGGGCATGCTGGGTACCAAGCGCCGCACTTTCGGCAATATCGTCGGCCATGTGGATGGCGTGGGCGATGTGTCCTCGCTGTCATCGTGGACCGCAGACCAGTTTGACCCGACGCTGAACTGGAGCGATGTCGAATGGATCAAAAAGCTCTGGGGCGGCAAGATCATTCTCAAAGGCGTGATGGATGCCGAGGATGCACGCCTGGCCGCGCAAAGCGGAGCGGACGCGCTGGTGGTCAGCAATCACGGCGGCCGCCAGCTCGATGGTGCGCCTTCGTCGATTGAAGCGCTGCCATCGATTGCCGAAGCGGCCGGCAAAGATATCGAAGTGTGGATGGATGGCGGCATTCGCAGCGGCCAAGACGTGCTCAAAGCCCGCGCTCTGGGCGCGCAGGGCACGATGATTGGCCGCAGCTTCCTCTATGGTCTGGGCGCTTATGGCCAGGAAGGGGTGAGCAAGGCGCTGCAGATCATTCAGAAGGAGCTGGATGTGACCATGGCGTTCTGCGGCCACACGAATATCAACAACGTGGGCAAAGAAATCCTGTTGCCCGGCACCTACCCCAAGCCGTTTGAAGCGCTCTGAAATTAGTAGCTGATAGCCTAAGCCAGTCACAGAGTGACTGGCTTTTTTACTTTAAATCTTCAGTTTTGCAGGCGTTTTCTCCGGGCAAAGCCATAGCCCAGTCCCAGCAGTGCAGCAATGGCTGACCCGCTCAGGATGCCCAGCTTGGCCGCGCCCAGCAGTGCAGCGTCTTTAAACGCCAGCCCTGCGACAAAGATGGCCATGGTAAAGCCGATGCCCGCCAGCAGCCCGGCCAGCAAAACGCCATGCCAGTTCAGATCTTGCGGCAGTTTGCACAGCCCACTTTTCACAGCCACCCAGGTAGAGATAAACACGCCTAGTGGCTTGCCAATCACCAGCGCAATCAGCACGGCCAATGCCGTGGTCTGTGGGCCGGTGGCTTGCAGATCAATGCCCGAGAACTGCACGCCTGCATTGGCCAGCGCAAAGATAGGCATGATGACAAAAGCGACCCAAGGGTGCAGCAGCATGGGTAGGCGTTGCGCAGGCGGCAGCAGGTCGCGCTGCGCGGTTTGAGCGGCGCGCAGCTCTTGCAGCAGATGGTGAGGATCTGCACGGCCGCTGCTGATCTGGTCACCAGCTTTGCGCAGCGCAGCTTGCGCTGTCATCAGCGGGGACTGCGAAGTGCTGCGCACAAAGACCGGCGTCATCAAACCCAGCACCACACCGGCAAGTGTAGGGTGCGCGCCGGTTTTGAGCAGACCAAACCACAGCACGGCACCGGGCAGCACATATAGCGGCGCAGCCGCAATGCCCATGCGGTTGAATAGCAGCACCAGCAGCACACCAGCACCAGCAATCACAAAGCCCATGGCCTGCAGACCGCCGGAGTAGAAGAGGGCGATGATGAGCACGGCCATGATGTCATCGATGATGGCAAGCGCCAGCAGAAAAATGCGCAGCGCACCGGGAATATTGCGCCCCAGCAGTGCCAGAACACCGACGGCAAAAGCAATATCCGTCGCCGTGGGAATGGCCCAGCCATTGAGCAAGGCCTTGTCATTGCCCGCCAGCGTCATATAGATCAGTGCGGGCATCACCACGCCACCCAGCGCCGCAATCAGCGGAAGGCTCGCTTGACGCAAGCTGGCCAGTGCGCCGTTATGCAACTCGCGGCGAATCTCCATACCGACGACCAGAAAGAAAACGGTCATCAGCACGTCGTTGACGATGAAATGCAGGTCTGTGCTCCAGCTCCAGGGGCCCAGCGTCAGAGCCAGCGGTGCATGCCAGGTGGCAAAGTAGGTATCAGCCCAGGGCGAGTTGGCCCAGAGCAGCGCCGCAGCAGCCATCAACATGAGCGTGATGCCTGCAAAGGACTCGATATGCATCAGGTGGCGGAGGGAGGCGACAGCTTTTTCGGTCGCGAATTGCAGGGTGGGGGCCTGGCTTTGGGGGGAGGAGGGCAAGCCGTGTGCAGGGGCCTGCACAGAAGTTTGTGGGTCCATGGTGAATTCAATGGCGCGGCAGTGTCCATGAATCACGATCACTGCCAGCGCGCAGGCGGCCCGACCTGCGCATGAAATTCACCTGCCATCACCACCGCATGTGGCGGGCACCCGGCCGAGATTTTAGGGGCAAAGAGCAGGGCGTCATTTTTTAGGGAATTGCTGATTCATATTGCATTTAGCGATGATGAATATGCGCAATGGCAGCCAATGAATGCTGTTTGATGGATATTTACCATGTGTCCTACAGTCCATGCTGTTAGCTGACTCTAAACTGACAAAGCTCATCCGTCCGGGTGATGTTGAGCTAACTCATTGATGGGAGAACACGCATGTTGGATACCCTGATTCGTGATGTCGGTACGCGTCTGGGCTTGGGCGATCAAGCTCAGCCTCTGGTTGAAATGGTGACGGGCCTGATTGCCAATCCGGCAACCGGCGGGCTCTCGGGCTTTCTCGACAAGTTCCGCAATGCGGGCTTGGGCAGCATGGTGCAAAGCTGGCTGGGTTCTTCTTCGACCCCTGAAGTGCCCACGCATGAGCAACTGGAGTCCGTTCTGGGGGAAGGTGAGAATACCGGCGGCGGACTGCTCTCCAGAGTGGCCAGCAGCCTGGGGCTGCCTTATGGCAAGGCGGCGACTGCTGTGGCGGCGCTGATTCCCATGCTGGTCTCTCGAATGACCCCTCGCGGAACGGTTCCAGCGACCCTGCCTGCGGAATTTGGCGACCTGTTGCAGGGCGGTCTTTCGCGCCTGGGCGTGGGCGGCGCTGGCGCGGCCATTTCGGCTGCCGCAGCCAGTGTGGTGTCGGGAGCAACCAGCGCAGCGTCGACCACGGCTGCGGGCGTCTCCAATGCGGCTTCCGGCGTGTCGAATGCGGCGAGATCTGCCAGTGCAAGCGCGGCCTCGGCAGCGCAAGCACTGCCGGATTCAAGTGGCGGTATCGGTAAATGGCTACCCTGGCTGATTGGGGCACTGGTAGTGATCTTTGGCATCAGCTACTGCTCCAAGAACAAGAGCGCAGATGCTCCGCCTCCTGCGCCGACAGCAACGCCGGCCCCGGCTCCCGCTCCGACCCCTGCTCCTGAACCTGCGCCCGCTCCGGCTCCTGCAGCTGCAACGCCTGCAGCTGCTCCTGAAGGTGCGGCCGTGGTGGATGGCGCTGAGCAAGGCGTGCCCACACTGCGCGTGTTCTTTGACTCCGGCAAGACCGATGTGGCGGCGGAGTTTGCGGGCAAATCCAAGGCGTTGGTGGACTATCTGGCAGCCAATGCGGATGCCAAGGCCGTGATCTCTGGCTTCAACGATCCTACGGGTGACCCGGCCAAGAATGCCGAGCTGTCCAAACAGCGCGCACAGGCAGTGCAAAGCGCGCTGGTGGCTGCAGGCGTAGCGGCTGATCGCACCTTGCTGGAAAAGCCTGCTGACACCACTCCAGATGCAGCAGCCAGCAATGCCGCTGCGCGCCGTGTGGATGTGACGGTGCGCAAGTAAGTCATTTAAGCTCGCACTAGGCATGCCGGGTCTGCGAAAGCAGCCCGGCATTTCTTTTGGGCATGCGCAGATCAGACTGCCATCACGTTTGACGTCGCCTTGCCTCAAGCAGGCGGCCTGCTTGAATGGCGCAAGCGGGCGCTTGCTGGCGCAGATATGCTGCAGGCATTGTGTATGAATCAATGGAAAGCGGAATGCCATGATCGGTGGGGGAGCTGAATATCTGTGGGTGCCCGTGGTGCTGTTTGCGGCGGCTGCGCAGACGGTGCGCAACACCGCACAGCGGTCGCTGACCGCACAGGTCGGCACCTTGCCCGCCACGCTGGTGCGCTTTCTCTATGGCTTGCCGTTTGCGGCGGTGTATCTGCTGGCGCTGTATGCGATGGGTGATGGCTCGCAAGGGATGCCGCAGTTCTCGTGGGCATATCTGGGCTGGATTGCGCTGGGTGCGGCGTTTCAGGTGGCTGCCACCGCAGCTTTGCTGATGGCAATGAAAGAGCGCAACTTCGCCGTGGCCGTCACCCTGTCCAAGACCGAAGTGCTGCAGGTCGCGCTGTTTGCGGCCATGTTTTTGCATGAGTTGCCCACCCGGCTGGCGCTGCTGGCCATGGTGCTGGCCACGGTGGGTGTGCTGATGCTTTCGCTGCCTCCGCGCGGGCAGAGGGCCAGCTTGTCGGCCTGGGCCAGCAAATCATCTCTCTACGGCCTGATCTGCGGTGCCTGCTTTGCGCTGGCAACGATTGGTTTTCGAGGCGGTGCGGTGGAAATCGCCAAACTGGGCATCAGCTCGCCATGGCTGTCTGGTGCCTGGGGCGTATTGATCGCCCAGACCATGCAGTCCATAGGCATGGGGCTGTGGATTGGCAAGACGCATGAAGAGGGGCTGCGCCCCATCTTCAAGGCCTGGCGTATTTCGCTGCTGGCGGGCAGCATGGGCGCAGCGGCATCGCTGGCCTGGTTTACCGCCTATGCCATGCAGGGCGCCGCGCCGGTGCGCACGCTGGGCATGGTGGAGGTGGTGTTCAGCTACATCGTCTCGCGCCGGGTCTTTAGCGAACAGCTGTCGCTGACGGAAAAGCTGGGCATGGCGCTGATGCTCTGCGGGCTGGTGCTGATCTGCCTGCAGCTATAAAAATAATAGCTTCTAGTCCATATATTGATTGGACTACATGCCTCTATAAATCCCAGGGTCAATAGAAACATGGACTGGCAGCTTTGAATTCCATAGCGATGACATCTGTCAAGTGCGCATGAGCAGCCCCAGAACCTGTCATTGCATTGAAATCTCCCGATATAGCGTCGTGGAGTTTTCGGCAGAATGACGCTTTTGCCTGTCAATTGGTCTGGCGCGTACGACGCTCTACCATTGAAGCACCCGACCGGGGTGGCTGCTGATGCAGTGCCTGCATGGCTTACCCGCCATGGCGCACTGGATCATGGCTTCTGTTCCTTTGTCCTTGTTGCGGCGATCTGTGGATCGCTTTTTTGCGTTGCCCTGCAACGCCTGCGGGGTGGTGTGGTGCTTTGTGCCGACAGGTGCGAACCATCACAACAAGACCTATGTCCCAACCCCATTCCAGCCCCGCGAGCGTGCCGGCGGCTGAAGACGCGCATGCAGCCCAGCCCGCACCTCAGCTGCACCGGGTACTCAAGCAGCGCCACCTGAGCATGATTGCCATTGGCGGTGCCATCGGCACCGGCCTGTTTGTGGCCTCGGGCTCGGCCATTGCCCAGGTCGGCCCCGGCGGTGCCGTGCTGACCTATCTGGTCATCGGCATCATGGTGTACTACCTCATGACCAGCCTGGGCGAGCTGGCCGCCTTCATGCCCGTGGCCGGCTCGTTTTCCACCTACGCTTCGCGCTATGTCGATAAAGGCTTTGGCTTTGCGCTGGGCTGGAACTTCTGGTTCAGCTGGGCCGTGGTGGTGGCGGTCGATCTGGTGGCCTCGCAACTGGTCATGGCCTACTGGTTCCCCGATGTGCCGGGCATTATCTGGAGCGGGCTGTTCCTGCTCATCATGGTGGCGCTCAATGCCATCTCGGCACGTGGTTTTGGTGAGGCCGAATATTGGTTCGCGCTGATCAAGGTCGTGGCCGTGCTGTGCTTTCTGGCGACGGGTGTGATGATTCTGTTCGGCATCATCAGCACCGGCCATATGCCCGGTTTTGAAAACTGGACTGTGGGTGATGCGCCGTTTGTGGGCAACTTCGCCACCTTTGTCGGTGTGGCCATGATCGTGGCCTATTCCTTCCAGGGCACGGAGTTGGTGGGCGTGGCCGCAGGCGAATCCGAGAACCCGCGCGAGAACGTGCCGCGCGCGATTCGCCAAGTGTTCTGGCGCATTTTGCTGTTCTATGTGCTGGCCATCATCGTCATCGGTTTTCTGATTCCCTATACCGACCCACAACTGCTGCGCACCGATGTGGCCGATATCGCGGTCAGCCCCTTTACGCTGGTATTCCAGCATGCAGGCTTGCTGTCGGCGGCCACGGTGATGAATGCGGTGATTCTGACCTCCGTGCTGTCGGCGGGTAACTCGGGCATGTATGCGGCCACGCGCATGCTCTACAACATGGCGACCGAAGGCAATGCGCCGCGTATCTTTGCCCGCCTCACGCGCAATGGCGTGCCGCTGTATGCGCTGATCGGCAGCACGCTGATTGCCAGCCTGTGCCTGTTCTCGTCGCTGTACAGCCCGCAGGCCGTGTATATCTGGCTGCTGAATCTGGCGGGCATGACGGAGTTCATCGTCTGGCTGGCGATTGCCATGTGCCACTACCGCTTTCGCCGTGGCTATGTGATGCACGGTTATGACGTCAACCTGCTGCCCTACAAGGCAGGCATGTTCCCCTTTGGCCCGGTGCTGGCCTTTGTGCTGTGCCTGATCGTGACGCTGGGCCAGAACTACATGGCGTTTCTGGAAGACAAGATCGACTGGGGCAGCGTGATCTCCACCTATCTGGCGATTCCGCTGTTCATGGGCTGCTGGTTCGGCTACTGGTTGGTCAAGCGCAAGACCTGGGTTCGCTACGCCGATATGACTTTTGCCGAAGCCGATGACATCAAGCGCGAGCAGGCTCTGAAAAAGTAAAACCAGGCTTGTTTGTTTGAACGCTGCCGATTCCTGCCAGCGCAGGCAGAATCGGCAGCGTGAGTGATCTTCCCGCCAGCATAGAAGTCAAACCAAGACGCATTGCGCATCTGGACATGGATGCGTTCTATGCGTCCGTGGAGCTGCTGCGCTATCCGCAGCTCAAGGGCTTGCCGGTTGTCATCGGTGGTGGCCGCAGAGCGCCCGATGACGAGTTGCTGGCGCGCCATGCAGGCCTGCCGCTGGCGGAGATTCCCGTCGAAGATTTCCCCTTACTGCGTGACTACACCGGGCGCGGCGTGATCACCACGGCCACCTATGCGGCGCGGCAGTTTGGCGTGGGCTCGGCCATGGGCATGATGAAGGCCGCCAAGCTCTGCCCGCAGGCGATTTTGTTGCCGGTGGACTTTGCCGAGTACCGGCGCTTTTCGCGGGCCTTCAAAGAGATCATTTTGTCCATTGCTCCCATCATGGAGAACCGAGGTGTGGACGAGGTCTATATCGACTTCACCGAGGTCCCCGGCGGACAGCGCGACGGCGGGCGCGTGCTGGCGCGGCTGATTCAGAAAAGCATTTTTGATAGCACGGGACTCACCTGTTCTGTAGGCGTGGCCCCTAACAAGCTGTTGGCCAAGATGGCCAGCGAGTTCAACAAGCCCAATGGCATCTCCATCGTTCAGCCCGAAGACCTGCAAAGCCTGATCTGGCCGCTGGCCTGCCGCAAGGTCAATGGCATAGGGCCGAAGGCCGATGCCAAGCTCAAAAGCCTGGGCATAGAAACCATTGGTGATCTTGCCGCGCAAAGCCTGCCGCAACTGCTGCACTGGTTTGGCAAGAGTTACGGCCACTGGCTGCATGAATCAGCCTGGGGCCGCGACGAGCGACCCGTGGTGACAGAGAGTGAGCCGGTCTCCATGAGCCGAGAGACCACCTTTGAGCGCGATTTGCATGCCGTGCGCGACAAGGCCGAGCTGGGAGCCATCTTTACCGACCTGTGCGAGCGCGTGGCCGACGATTTGCAGCGCAAAGGCTATGTGGGCCGCACCGTGGGCATCAAGCTGCGCTATGACGACTTCAAGATCGCCACGCGCGACCAGACCTTGCCCCTGCCCATCCATGATGCGGTGGCCATTCGCCAGGCTGCGGGCCAGTGCCTCAAGCGGGTGCCGCTGGGCAAGCGCATCCGTTTGCTGGGTGTCAAGGTTTCGGGGCTGATTCGCGCTGCTGACTGGCAGGCCAGTGTCAATGATCCTGTGGCGCGGGAGTCACTGCTCAAGCCTCATGGCTTGACCTCTATCAAGAATCAGGACCCCTATACCGTTCCCTTGTTCTAAGGAGACAGCATGTATCGCGACGGTGTGCGATGATGCTAGTTGTGAAATTGTGTATCAGTGCTTACAACTACGGGTAGGCACCAAGTACCAGTCTCAAACAACAAACAGGCTCAATGGAGGAGTGGAAGGCATGCGTTTGAATCTGCCCGTTACCCAGAATAACTATGACTTCCCGGGCAATGAACTGCTGGTGTCCAGCACGAATACCAAAGGCGAAATCACCCATTGCAACCCGGCGTTTGTGCGGGTCAGCGGCTATACCTATGAGGAGCTGATCGGCCAGCCGCACAACCTCATTCGCCACCCGGACATGCCTCCCGCCGCGTTCAAGGACATGTGGCGCACCATCGCCCACGGCTACCCCTGGACGGCGCTGGTCAAGAATCGCCGCAAGAATGGCGACCATTACTGGGTGCGGGCCAATGTCACGCCCATCATGGAAGGCGGCAAACCCAGCGGCTATCTGTCCGTGCGTACCAAGCCCGCTGCCGACGAGGTGGCGGCTGCCGAGGCGCTGTACGCCACGATGCGCGAGGAAGAGAAAAAAGGGCAGACGAGCTTTCGCCTGCGCGCGGGCCAGGTGCGCCGCCTGGGGCTAATGGGTCTGTGGGATAGCCGCAAGGATGTGGGGCTGGTGGCCCGCATGGCCTGGCTGTTGTCCGTGGTGGCACTGATCGTTTTGCTGCCCGACCTGCTGGGCTGGCAAGGCATGGGTGCACTGGCGTGGCGCGCAGCCGGCCTGGTGCTGGGCGGCGGCTTTGTGCTGTGGCGCTTTTACCGCCGCTGCGTGGCGGGTCTGCAGGAGGCCAGCCGCTTTGCGGCCGATGTCGCCAGCTGCAACCTGAGCACGGAATGCAACCAGGATTACAACGGCGAGATGGGGGCACTCCTGCTGCGACTGCAGCAGATTCAGATCAACCTGCGCGCCGTGGTGGGCGATGTGCGCACGGAGGTGCGCAGCTTCTCCGATACGGCGCGTGACATCTCCCAGAGCAGCTACGACCTGGCCATGCGCACCGAGGCCCAGGCGAGCAATCTGCAGCAGACGGCGGCCTCCATGGAGGAGATTTCCGGCACCGTGGCGCAGACGGCGGACACGGCGCAATTCATGGAAGGCGTCAGTGACGAAAGCCGCAAGGTGGCCAGCCGCAGCGGCGCGGCCATCAGCGAAGTGGGCGATGCCATGGAGCATATCCGTGCTTCGTCCACACGCATGAGCGAAATCATTGGCGTGATCGAAAGCATTGCCTTCCAGACCAATCTGCTGGCGCTCAATGCCGCCGTGGAGGCCGCGCGCGCCGGGGAGCAAGGCCGCGGCTTTGCCGTGGTGGCGGGCGAGGTGCGGGCACTGGCCCAGCGCAGTGCCGAAGCCGCCAAGGAGATCAGCGTGCTCATCAACCGCACGGTCGATGGCATCAACGACGGCAACGCGCGCATGCGCGCTGCAGGGCAGACGATTGACGGCATGGTCGATTCCGTGGGCAAGGTCAGCGAACTGGTGCACCAGATCAGCATTGCCACGCGCGAGCAGTCGATCGGCATCTCGCAGGTCAATGAGGCCGTGGCCCAGCTCGACTCAGTGACGCAGCAAAATGCGGCGCTGGTGGAGCAGTCCACCAGTGCAGCGGGATCGTTGCATCAAAGCGCAAAGACGCTGGAACGCTCGGTAGACGTGTTTCATCTTTGATAGCATCAGGGCATCAGTCAAAGGCAGCTGACACAGACAGCTGCCTTTTTTGTATCTGCTGCTTGAGGATTGCCCAATGAATGTGGTGCTGACCCTGGTGTCCATTGCCGTGCTGGCCCTGTGTCTGCTCGTCTGGCTGATCTCGCGCCTGAGCGGGCGGGAAGGACCGAAAGCCCAGCTGCCCGATGCTGTCGCCAAGGTGGAGCCAGCGGATGCCGCCCCTGAGCCCTCGATTGCCCATTTGCTGCAAAATACAGAGCACCAAGTCCATGAAGAACATGGACAGGAGGCCCATAAGGATGTAAGTTTTCGCATGCAGGGCGAGCGCGGCATGGGCGGGCCTGTGTATGGCGATGTGATGTGCGCCGATGGCGTCTATCTGCCCCATGTCTGGGAGTCGGACATGCACACCTCGTTTGATGGACGCTGGTTGCGCACCGGCTTTTACGACAGTGAAGTCGCCCATCTGGTCGATCGCAAATCGCGCCGCAGCTGGCTCATCAACGCTGCAGAAGGTGAGCTGCTGGACGCCGTGCACTGGCGCGTGCCGCGCTGGAATGGGGAGACCATCAACGAAAGCGGCATGGCTGATGACGCCCATGTGGTGATGTCTGATGCCAGTTTTGAAGCCTGGCTGGGCGAGCATGTGAGCCATGCAGCCCAGCCGCTGGTGGAGCTGCGCGATATTGCCGTGCCGCTGGAATGCGTGCCCGCCGAAGCCGCGGACAAGCCCCCGCATCTGAGCACCGCACCCCAGCCGCAAAGCGCGGATGGCAAGCAGCAAGCGCCTTTGCCCGCACCTGCCGCGCCAGAGCTGACGCTGGATCGTCACTGGCCCGCATCGCTGCGCAGGCTGCGCTATCCCTTGCAACCGCTGCAGCAAGCCAGCTGGCAACTGCTGATGAATGGTCAGCCTACAGGCTGGGTGCTCGATCAGGAACCGGCCATGGTCTGGCGCGCAGATGGGCAAGGGCTGGCGCTTTACGCTTATCCGCAGCAGGGGGAAGAAAACTCGATTCGCCGGCTGGTGGTCTGGACTGCAGAAAAAGGCTGGCAGCAGTGGCCGCAACTGCTGCCCTATGACCGCAAGCCCTGGACCGTGGAGATGTTCTGGCCCGATGAGATCGATTCGCGCCCCCCGCTGCAGTGGAGTGGCAATGTGCTCAAGCAGCGCGTGCAGATTGATACGCCGGGCATTGAGCGGCTGCATGACGGCACCAACATCAGCCTGACGGTCAGTCGTACCGAGGCCTGCGCCGGTCATGCGCGGGATGGGCGGGTCTTGCTCAAGGACAGGCCCGACACCACTTTTTGCTGGCTGCGTGACCCGGCGCAACCTCAGATCTGGCGCGCGCAGAGCGAGCCCGTGCTGGGCAAGCCGCTGACCTGGACGCTGAGCAAGGAAGCCAAGGATGAACAGGGCGAGACCTCGGCATGGAATCTGCAATGGGGCGAAAAGCACTTGAGCGGCAGCTGGGCGCTGGAGCATCTGGTGGTCAAGGGCCGCTGGGCCGTGCTCATGCCTTTTGCCAGAGCGCCTGTTCGTGGTGGCGCGGGGCAGATTCAGATCTGGGATGGCGAGCGCCTGCAGACCGTGGACCTGCCATGGCCGGTGATGCGTATCAGTGCCTTGCCGACTCTGGATGGCAGCATGGCCGAACGTGTGGAACTGGTGGCGCTGGTTGCCAGTCTGGACGAAAAAGACTGGGACCCGAATACGGGCAGCTGGCGCTGGAATATGCATTCCGTCTCATCGAGCCATCTGGCGCGACCCGACTGGCGCCCGCTCTATCAGCGCCGCGCAATTGCGCCGGATGCGCAAGGCCGCTGGCGGCTGCTGCCGCGCTGGCGCGAAGCGACGCAGATTCAGCACCCCTGTGCCGACGGCGACTACGTCTGGCGCGATGCTGCGCGTGGCGATGCCCTGTGGTGGTGGGGCGGTCAGAACGAGCGCGTCAACGATTACTGGAGCGAGGACGAATGCCGCATCGAAGGTGTGAGCATGACGCGCAGTGGTCTGGCGCTGTGCGGCACAGGCCCTTCGGCCTGTCCGCATCCTGCCGGTGAAGGTTGGGCCGTGCTGGAGTTTCTGGAGCGGCGCTATGGCCAGCCAGACCGCTGGAAGCTGCACTGGCTCAACCCCGTGGAAAAGGAATTGCGCACGCTGGAACTGGTCGCCAATATGCCTCAGATCAAGGGCTGGGACACGCAGGGCCTGCAGTGGCAGGAACTGAGTCCAGAAAGCGAGGAGCAGGCCCCGGCACCGCAACTGGTGACGCTGTCGATGTGGGGCAAGGCCGAAGTCGAGCCTCTGCGCCAGGGCACGAACGGGCTTTGGCTGCGCAAGCAGGATTTGCGTTATGCGCAGACTTTGTTGGGGCAGGATGATTGCCCGTGGGGGCGTTAGCCCCCCTGTGCCGCTATGCGGCTTCCCCCCGAGGGGGACGGCAGCATCGCCGCGAGGCGGCTCTTGCTGGCTGCCTCTGACTTGGTCTGCCTCAGTTTTAGGCGCTGTTTAACCTACTGACGGGCGGTACGCACGTTGGCGGGCAGGGCGCCGGGGTGGCTGGTGCGGTAGGGGTTGATGTCAAGACCGCCGCGGCGCGTGTAGCGGGCGTAGACGGACAGTTTGATGGGTTTGCAGCGGGCCCAGACGTCCATGAAGATGCGCTCCACGCATTGCTCATGGAATTCGTTGTGGTTGCGAAAGCTCACCAGATATTGCAGCAGGCCTTCCTGATCGATTTGCGCGCCGCTGTACTGAATCTGCACGCTGCCCCAGTCAGGCTGGCCGGTGACCAGGCAGTTGCTCTTGAGCAGATTGCTGACCAGAGTCTCCGTCACCGGGGCTTCGTCATGGTTGGCGCGTAGCAGCTCGGGAGCGGGGGTGTACTGGGTGCATTCCACATCGAGGCGGTCCAGCAGCAGGCCGTCCAGCTCATGCACTTGCTGCGCATCGAACTTCTCGAAGTCGATCAGCTGCACGCCAATGCTGCCTTTTTTGTCGCTGCCGCGCCATGCGGCTTCGGACAGGTCGGCGCGCAGCCGCGTCAGCACTTCGCTGGCGTCGGCAAAGCGGCTGTTGTTGAAACTGTTCAGGTACAGCTTGAAGGACTTGCTCTCGATGAGGTTGGGCGTTTCGCAAGGGATGGTGAAATGCACCAGCGCCACTTGCGGCTTGCCGTGCAGGTTCAGCCAGGACAGCTCGAACGCCGTCCACAGATCGGCACCGAAGAAGGGCGGGTTGCTGCCTGCGCCGATTTCTTCACGCTTGACCAGACGTGGAATGGGAAAGAGCAGGGATGCGTCGTACTGGTCCACATAGGCCGAGCTTTTGCCCAGCTGCGATTGTTCGGGGGTATTCATGGGTTCAAAAATAGTGAAAGCGCAGACTACAAAAACAATAGCAGTCTGCGCTTTTGATATACGGACTGGAATGCGTTTTTACTTGAATTCGCGTTCCCGCAGCCATTTGGTGGCAATCCACTTCTCGCCCTCCAGCACGGGCGCTCCGCCATGCAGGGTCTTGGTGGCCGGGTCGGGGCGGTTATAGCTGAAGAACACGGCATTGCCGCGCCGTGGCACGACTTGCAGACCCACATCGGGGAAAGTGGTCGCGCCGCCGCGTGTGGGCTCGTTCAGGTACATGACCAGCGTGCCCACGCGTTGCCCGCCGCGCTTGAGGATGGTGGGCGTGCCGGGCTCGTTGGGCGCGAAATAGTCGTAATGCGGCTTGTACTCGGCACCTGGGCGGTAGTGCAGCACCTGCAGGCCTTCGCCGTTTTCCAGCGGCCAGTTCAGCAGGCGGGCAATGCGCTCCTCTATGCGGCGTATGACCTCATTTTCGCCGCGCTGAAAGAACATGCCATTGCTGGTGCGGTCGTCGTTAACGGATTCGCCGCCGCTCTGGTTATCCACCGTCAGCGAGCGCTGCATGCGCGGGCGCGCAGCATTGATGATGGCGTCACATTCTTCATCCGAGAGCAGATTGCCAAACACCACGACGCGCGGGTTGCGCAAGCTGGTGAGCACATGGACTTCGCGGTCACCGGCGTTGATGTAGCAAGGGTCGGACTGCAGATCCGGCTCCGGCACGCCCGACACATGCACCTGAACCTGCACATCACTCTTGGGCAGAGCCTGCGCAAACGGGAAGGGCAGCTCGCCTTCCTCGGGCAGAGCCAGCGCGCGGCGTGCCAGATGCTCGGCCCAGCCCGCAGTGCGAATGGACTGCAGCAGCGAAGGCAGGGGCACGCCGGCGGCGCTTTGCGTGCGCACCCATTGCATCAGCTCAGGGGTCAATCCGGGTGGAATGTGAAACTCGCCTTGGGTAGATGTGCTCATGGTGAGATGCTAGTGTGCTGCGCGCGCAATATCAATCAATGCCGCGGTCAATGCGGCTTCAATCTTCCAGTCTGCGGCGGAAAACCAGACGCGCAGGAGTGGAGGCGGACTCGGCCAGCGCATAGCCTTCCAGATCGAACTTGCGCAGATCGGCAATCTTTCTGGCCTTGTGCTGCACGGCCCAGCGCACCATCAGCCCGCGCGCGCGCTTGGCGTGGAAGCTGATGATCTTGTACTTGCCGCCCTTGTAGTCTTCAAACACGCATTCGACCACAGGCGCCTTGAGGGCCTTGAGGTCCACGGACTTGAAATACTCCTGCGAGGCCAGATTGACCACAATGCGCTCGGGCTCGGGTTGTTCGCTGCTGCGCTCGTTCAGATAGTCCGCAATCTGCGTGCCCCAGAACTGATAGAGATTGCTGCCCTTGGCGTTTTCCAGGCGCGTGCCCATCTCCAGGCGATAGGGCTGCAGCAGGTCCAGCGGGCGCAGCGCGCCGTACAGGCCGCTCAGAATCACCACATGGCTTTGCGCCCAGTCCAGCTCCTTGGGCTTGAGGCTGTGCGCATTCAGACCCTCGTACACATCGCCATTGAAGGCCAGCACGGCCTGGCGCGAGTTCTTTGCAGTGAACTTGGCACTGAAAGCCTCGTAGCGGCCCACATTGAGCACGGCCAGCTTGTCGCTGATGCTCATGAGTTCAGAAATCTGCTGCGGCGATTTTTCGCGCAGCACTTCGATCAGTTCCAGCGGCTGCTTTTTGAAGACAGGCAGCGTGTGGGGCAGATCGGCGGGGACAGGGCTTTCATAGTCCAGCGACTTGGCGGGAGAGATCAGAAACAGCATGGCTTGGACTCAATAACAGGTGCAATGAAAAAGGGCCAAGGCCCCGCCCACCGAAGTGGACAGCGCCCCTGGCCCTGTGATGACAACCAAGCTGTGTGATCAGGCGTTGTTGCCTGCAGCTTGCTCTTCCTTCTCAAACGGCAGCTGCATGGCGCTCAGATCCTTGCGGGTCTCGACCAGAATCAGCGGGCCTTCATCAAGCACGACCACGGGTGGGCGCTCACGAGGAATGCGCACGGGCTTAGGCTCGGCGGCAATCGCGGCCTGCACGGCAGCAATCTTTTCTGCATCGGAGTTGATCCACAGCAGACCCGAAGCGGCAGCCAGCTCCTGCAGGGACGCAATCGGCAGCTCATAGGCCTGGACCTTGGGCTTGACGGGCGCTGCGGCTTGCTCCACCACTTCAGGCTGGGCCTGAACAGGGGCGGGAGCAGTCACGGCCACTTCAACCACCTCGGCAGCCTGTGCCATCACTGGCTCAGCCACGGGGGCGGCGGGTGGCGCGCTCACGGGCTCGGATTCCGCAGGCGCTGCTGACACCACAGGTGCTTGCATTTCTGTAGCATCAGGTGCATGTTCTGCCTGGACTTGAGGCGCTACAGCATCAAAATAGCTGCGACGCGACGGTTGCTCGCTGGTTTCGGCAGCGGCGGGCGCCTCGGCCGGTACCTGTGCTTCGGCCGCTTGCTCTGTCAGCTGACCTTCTGCCGCCTGTGCGTCACGTGGTGCGCGGTCGCGGCGGTCACGTCCGTAGCGGTCACGGGAGCGGCGCTGGCGCTGCTCGCGGGGCTGATCGCCGCCTTGTGCGTCCTGTGCCTGAGCTTCAGAGCCTTCCACCTGCGCGGATTGCACTGCGGCCTCATCGGCCACGGTTTGCATCACCGGCTGGGCATCGCCGTTACGAGGCTGGCGTTCACGACGGCCTTCGTTGCGCTCGCCGCGTTCACCATTGCGCTCTGTACCACGTTCTTCACGGTTACCGCGATCACCACGTTCCTGGCGGCTGCGTTCCTGCTTGGGCGCGAACTCCTCATTGGCGTTCAGTGCGGCATCTGCCACCTGGGGCTGACGCTCGTCGCGGCGCTCGTTGCGTTCACCACGCTCGCCGCCACGGCGATTGCCGCGCTCGGGACGGTCCTGGCGCTGTTGTTGCTCAGGACGGTCACCACGCTGCTGCTCGTCGCGGGCCTGGCCATTGCGGCGGTTGTTGTTGCTGCGTTCACTGCTGCGCTCGCCGCCGCGGTCATTGCGCTCGCCACCATTGCGGCGGTTGCGGTCGCCACGGCCTTCGTTGCGGCCCTCGCCACGGCGGCCATCACGGCTGCCTTCGCGGGCGACAGGGGCAGGAGCTTCCGCCACGGGCGCGGGAGCGGCCACCGGTGCGGGTGTGCCAAAGCCGAACAGGTTCTTGAGCCAGGCAAAGAAGCCTTGCTCGCGGGCCACCGGGCGCGCAACGGCGGGCGCAGGCGCTGCCGTAGCTGGGGAAGTGCGCTGCTGGCGTGGGGGGCGTGGCTCGGCAATCGGGGCCGGTGCATCAGGCAGCACGCCCTTGATGACGGGCGTCTGCTTGTTGGTGGGCTCCTGCGAGCGGCGGGTCACCGTGGTGGCGTCTTCGGGCTCGTCGGCCAGCTTGTAGCTGGCTTCCATGGATTCCAGGCGCGAGTCGTCGTGCTTCAGGCGCTCGAGCTTGTAGTGCGGCGTGTCCATGGACTTGTTGGGCACCATGATCACGTTGACGCGCTGCTTGAGCTCGATCTTGGTGATTTCGCTGCGCTTTTCGTTGAGCAGGAAGGAGGCCACTTCCACGGGCACCTGGCAGTGCACGGCGGCCGTGTTGTCCTTCATGGACTCTTCCTGAATGATGCGCAGGATTTGCAGCGCCGAAGATTCGGTGTCGCGGATATGGCCGGAGCCGCCGCAGCGTGGGCAGTTGATGTGCGCGCCTTCGCTCAGAGCGGGCTTGAGGCGCTGGCGGCTCATTTCCATCAGACCAAACTTGCTGATAGTGCCGAACTGCACGCGGGCACGGTCCTGGCGCAGGGCGTCGCGCAGGCGGTTTTCCACTTCGCGGCGGTTCTTGGCCTCTTCCATGTCGATGAAGTCGATCACGATCAGGCCGCCCAGGTCACGCAGGCGCATCTGGCGGGCCACTTCGTCAGCGGCTTCCAGGTTGGTGCGGGTGGCGGTTTCCTCGATATCGCCGCCCTTGATGGCGCGGGCCGAGTTCACGTCCACGGACACCAGCGCTTCGGTGTGGTCGATCACGATGGCGCCGCCCGAAGGCAGGGTCACGGTGCGCGAGTAGGCAGATTCAATCTGGTGCTCGATCTGGAAGCGGCTGAATAGGGCTGCATCGTCACGGTAACGCTTCACACGCGCAGCGTGCTCAGGCATCACATGGGCCATGAACTGCTGGGCTTGTTCGTAGATGTCATCGGTGTCGATCAGGATGTCGCCGATGTCATTGTTGAAATAGTCGCGGATGGCGCGGATGACCAGGCTTGATTCCTGATAGATCAGGAAAGCGCCCTTGGCCGACTTGGCGGCGCCGTCGATGGCATTCCACAGCTTGAGCAGGTAGTTCAAGTCCCACTGCAGCTCGGGCGCGGTGCGGCCAATGCCGGCAGTGCGCGCGATGATGGACATACCCTTGGGGTATTCCAACTGGTCCATGGCTTCCTTGAGCTCGGCACGGTCTTCGCCCTCGATGCGGCGCGAAACGCCACCGCCACGGGGGTTGTTGGGCATCAGCACCACATAGCGGCCAGCCAGGGAGATGAAGGTGGTCAGGGCCGCGCCCTTGTTGCCACGTTCTTCTTTTTCGACCTGAACAATCAGCTCCTGGCCTTCGCGGATCACATCGTTGATGCGAGCCTGGCTGGGGGAGACGCCTTCGGCAAAGTATTGCTTGGAGATTTCCTTGAAGGGCAGGAAGCCGTGGCGGTCTTCGCCGTAGTCCACGAAGCAGGCTTCGAGCGAGGGCTCGACGCGGGTCACAACCGCCTTGTAGATATTGCCCTTGCGTTGTTCGCGACCTTCGATTTCGATCTCGTAGTCCAGCAGCTTCTGGCCGTCCACAATGGCCAGGCGGCGTTCTTCAGACTGCGTCGCGTTAATCAGCATCCGTTTCATGATGCACTTCCTTTATTCGTTTTATAGGGCGCGCCGGTCATGGGCACATGCCATCAGACCAACGCGCCTTTGACTGGTAATCAAAGACAGGCTCGACAGGAGCCGGAATGCCAGACGGACGCGTTGAAACGAATGAGGAATCTAGGGGCGGTACAGGGCTACGCTACTGATCTTGGTGTCAAGTCAGCAGCGGAGGTACAGGCCGGGGGACGAGCGGGAGGGGACGCGCATGCAAGCGAGGAACAAAAATGGCTGAGGCGCGTGCCAGGGAGGTGGGTGGTCTTTTCTGGACGTGGCGCACCTTGGGCGCAAGTCTTGCCTTGCCCCAGAGGTTGATCATCCATGTCCAAAAAATCCACATGCTCGTTGAGATTGACGACAGTTGCAGGCTGCTTTTTGCCTGGGCCAACTGCCGCAAGAGATTCCGTATCAGTGTTTCAATTTGTCAGCCTTTGCCAGCATTTCACAGGCGGCTGCAGCGCTTCTGGCTGCAATTTGCGTGTGCAAAACTGACGGGCATCGACCTGCCTGTGCGGTGGGAAATGGCTGTTTGGACTAAACTCCATGCGAATCAACCACTTACAACTAGCTCGGCACAGGTGAAACACATTATAGAGGGCAAACCGGCACAGGACCGGTCCCAGAATGCAGCCGCGGCCTCCGTGCGGCTCATAGAAGTCGATGCCGATTCCGCTGGACAGCGTCTGGACAACTTTCTTTTGCGCCATCTCAAAGGCGTTCCCAAAACCCATGTCTACCGCATCATCCGCAGTGGGGAAGTGCGCATCAACAAAGGCCGCGTGAGCGCCGAGACGCGCGTGCAAACCGGTGATGTGGTGCGCATTCCGCCGGTACGGATTTCCGAAAAAGTGGCAGAAAAAGCCGAACGCCCTGCACCGGCTAAGGACTTTCCCGCCCTGTTGGATGACGAATACATGGTCGCGCTGTCCAAACCGGCTGGCGTGGCCGTGCATGGCGGCTCGGGCGTGAGCTTTGGCGTGATCGAGCAACTGCGCCAGGCGCGGCCCGAGGCCAAGTTTCTGGAGCTGGTGCACCGCCTGGACCGCGAAACCTCGGGCATCTTGCTGGTGGCCAAGAAGCGCTCGGCCCTGATCAATCTGCAGGACCAGTTCCGCGAGCGCGAGACGGGCAAGACCTATCTGGCGCTGGTGCAAGGCACTTGGCCTGCGAATAAAAAGGTGATTGATACACCGCTGCACAAATATCTGCAGGCTGACGGCGAGCGCCGGGTGCGTGTGACCACGGCCGATGACCCTGATGGCATGCGCTCCATTACGCTGGTCAAGGTGCGTCAGGTGATGGAAGCGCGGCCGCTGCAGGGGCTGCCGGCGATGAGCTTGCTGGAGGTCACCATCAAGACCGGGCGCACGCACCAGATTCGCGTGCACCTGTCTTCGCAAGGCCACCCTATCGTGGGTGATGACAAATACGGTGATTTTGATCTCAACCGTCGTGTGCAAAAGCATGGGCTCAAGCGCATGTTCCTGCACGCCTGGCGGCTACAGTTCAACCATCCTGCCAGCGGCGAGCGGGTGGAGCTGCGTGCCGAGCTGCCGCCGGAGTTGGCTGATTTTGTGAACTGACAAGGCTTCATGACTACTGAAATGAACAGCGAAAAAGATAGCGCTCAGCGACCGCGCCGCTTCGATCTTCTCGCGTTTGACTGGGATGGAACGGTGGCGGATTCCACCGCCATCATCACGCGCAGCATTCAGGAGGCGGTGCGCGATGTGGGCGGCACCGTGCCCAGCGATGAGCAGGCCGCCTATGTGATCGGCATGGCACTGATGCCCGCGCTGGCACGCGCTGCGCCCGATGTGCCTCCCGAGAAATATGCCGAGCTGGGCAACCGCTATCGCCATCATTTCTTTCAGCACCAGAACGATATCTGCCTGTTCAAAGGCATTTTGCCGTTGCTGGCCGACATGCGTGCCCGAGGCCACTGGCTGACCGTGGCCACCGGCAAAAGCCGTCGCGGGCTCAATGATGCGCTGCAGGACCAGCAGCTCAAGGGCATGTTCGACGGTTCGCGCACGGCTGACGAAACCGCTGGCAAACCCAGCCCGCTGATGCTGCATGAGCTGATGAGCGAATTTGGCGTGGAGCCCGAGCGCACGCTGATGATTGGCGACACCACGCATGACTTGCAGATGGCGGTGAATGCAGGCTGCGCCTGCGTGGGCGTGTCCTACGGCGCCCATGCGCCAGACAACTTTGCCCAGTTCAAGCCGCTGTTTGTGGCGGAGTCGGCCATCGAGCTGCACCAGTGGCTGGCGCAAAACGCTTGAGGGTGACGCATGACGGATGCGATTGAACTGTGTGCCAGCGCCGATCTGATCGATGGGGGGCGGGCTGTGGCTTTTGACGTGATTTATGCCGGTCAGAGCAATCGGGCCTTTGCCATTCGCTTTGAAGGCCAGGCTCACGCCTACCTGAACCGCTGCAGCCATGTTCCCATGGAAATGGACTACCAGGAAGGGCAGTTCTTTGACGATACCGGGCGCTGGCTGTTGTGTTCCACCCACGGCGCGGCCTATGCGCCTGATAGTGGAGCCTGCGCGGGCGGTCCATGTCGCGGTGGTTTGGTGAAAATCAAACTCACCGAGAGCAATGGCACGGTGTACTGGCATACTGAGCCACAACTGAAATCCGTCGAGTTTTGAGATGAGTTCCCCGAACACCCCAGATAACCATGAACCCCAGCAGCCGGTGACGCCGGGTGCCGACCTGTGGTCCAAGACGACCGCAGGGTCGAATGCACCGGCTTCTTCCGCATCCTCTGCTGCGCCTGCGGCAGGCTCTGCAGGGGCGGGCTGGGAGCGCGACGTGCTGGAAAAGCTGGTCTTTGCGTCACTGGCCGAGCAAAAGGCCGCACGCCGCTGGCGCCTGTACAGCCGCCTGCTGTGGACGGCGGTGGTGCTGCTGGTGCTGTGGGTGGTGTTCATCAAGGATACGGCCACCAAGGCCAGCACCTCGCCGCACACGGCAGTGGTCGAGATCAAGGGCGAAATCGCCTCGGGGGCGGACGCCAGCGCCGAGTTCGTGGTGGCCGCCATGCGCAGCGCCTTTGAAGACTCGGGCTCGCGCGCCGTGGTGCTGCTGATCAACTCTCCCGGTGGCAGCCCCGTGCAGGCGGGCATCATCAATGACGAGATGATCCGCCTCAAAGCCAAGTACAACAAGCCTTTGTATGCCGTGGTCGAGGAGTCCTGCGCTTCCGCGGCCTACTACATCGCCTCGGGCGCTGATGAGATCTTTGTCGACAAGGCCAGCATCGTCGGCAGCATTGGTGTGCTGATGGATGGTTTTGGCTTTACCGGCACCATGGAAAAGCTGGGCGTCGAGCGCCGTCTGCTGACCGCCGGCGAGAACAAGGGCTTTCTGGACCCGTTCAGCCCCATGTCGCCTCAGCAAAAGGAATACGCCAAGACCATGCTGGAGCAGATTCACCAGCAGTTCATCGGCGTGGTGAAAAAAGGCCGTGGCGAAAAACTCAAGGAAACGCCTGAAACCTTCAGCGGCCTGTTCTGGACCGGTCAGCAGGCCGTGGAAATGGGTCTGGCCGACAAGCTGGGCAGTTTGGACTATGTGGCGCGTGAAGTGGTCAAGGCCGATGAAGTCATCGACTACACCCGCCGCGACAACATGGCCGAGCGCCTGGCCAAGCGATTTGGTGCAGCTGTCGGTGCCGGCTCCGTGCAGGCCATGCGCAACCTGACCTCATCCATTCATTAAAACAAGGCTCTAGTCCTTAATGAATATAGACTGATAGCTATTGATTCAGGAGTAAAAAATCCCGCTGCAGACACCGGTTCTGCAGCGGGATTTTTGATGGAGCGTGCTGTTCAGCGACCGATGGAGAACACGACGGGCGTGCGGTTGTCCGGCGGAGCATTGCGCTGGCGCCATTCGCGCACCAGATGGCTTTCGATGCGCGCCGTCTCCAGCGTCAAGCCACTGGCCAGCGCGAGGCGTGTATTGGGCTGCAGTGTCTGCAGCAGTGCCTGCCACAGTGTGGCATTGCGGTAGGGCGTCTCGATGAACTGCTGGGTCTGGCCGTGGCGCAGCGCCAGGCCTTCAAGCTCCTTGATGCGGGCCGTGCGCTCGCCAGCATCCTGCGGCACATAGCCGACAAAGGCAAAGTTCTGACCATTGAGGCCGCTGGCAGCCAGTCCCAGCAGCAGCGACACAGGGCCGATCAGCGGCACGACGCGAATGCCCAGATCATGCGCAGCGCGCACGATGGAGCTGCCCGGGTCGGCCACGGCAGGCATGCCTGCTTCACTGATCAGGCCCATATCCTGACCCGCCAGCGCAGGTGCCAGCAGCGGCTTGGGGTCAAACACCGCGCCACCTTTGTTGCCGTGGTCGCCTTTTTTGTGGGCTTCACGCGGCAACTCGGCAATGTTTTGCTCCTGCAGCGTGGCGGCCAGCGGGAAGAGGGCGTCGATGCGCTTGAGGTAGGCGCGGGCGGTCTTGGCGTTCTCGCTGATCCAGTGCGTCAGGCTGGCGGCGCGGCGCAGCGTGCCTTCGGGCAGGACTTCGGTCAGTGCCGTCTGGCTTTCACAGCCAAAATCGAGTGGAGCCGGTACAAGATATAGGGTACCTGCTTTGTTTTTGGTAGCGTCATTCATGGCAGAACAACTCCCGCAGCACGCAGCAGCTGGCAGGTGCGAATCAGCGGCAGGCCGATCAGCGCCGTGGGGTCGTCGCTGACGATAGCGTCCAGCAGCGCAATGCCTAGGCCTTCGCTCTTGGCTGAGCCTGCACAGTCATAAGGCTGCTCGGCGCGCAGATAGCGCTCGATCTCGGCGTCGTTCAGCTCGCGAAAGCGCACCTGCACCGTCACCACGCTGGACTCGGCAAAGCCGGTTTCCAGGCAGGTCACGCACACACCGGTATGGAAATTCATCTGGCGGCCACTCATCTGGCGCAACTGCTCAGTGGCGCGCTCGTGCGTGCCGGGCTTGGATAGGGGCTGGCCGTCGAGCTCGGGTACCTGGTCGGAGCCGATCACGATGGCGCCAGGGTGCAACTGGGCCACGGCAGCGGCCTTGGCGCGCGCCAGGCGCAGGCTCAGGTCAAAAGGGGTTTCGCCGGAAAGCGGAGTTTCATCCACTTCGGGAGAAACGGTTTCAAACGGCAGTTGCAGTCGGCTGAGCAGCTCACGGCGATAGCGGGAGGTGGAGCCGAGGATCAATGGGCGCATAAGGCGTCCGGCAATCAAGGAGTCAGGCATGGCGGGATTCTCTTACACTCGCTGCATGAGCAAGGATTTTTCTGCGACCCGTCTGGATGTGCGTGCATTCGCACAGGCAGGCGGTCATTTGGAAGGCGAAGCCCCATTGTCGGCCTTCAAACGTCTGGCTGCTGACGCGCTGGCCGTTGAGGGCGAGCAGCCCATGGTGCGCTGGGAAGCCGATGGCGAGCTGGTCGAGCAAACCGGCGGCAGCGGCCATGTCTGGCTGCATGTGAGCGCCGAGGTCGAGCTGCCCATGACCTGCCAGCGCTGCCTGACCGAGGCCCATATTCCCCTGTATGTCGACCGGTCATTCCGCTTTGTGGCGGACGAAGCCACGGCAGAGCTGGAAGATGACGACAGCGATGAAGACTTGCTGGCCCTGAGCCGCGAGTTCGATCTTCTGGCGCTGATCGAGGACGAGTTGCTGATGGAGGTGCCTGTGGTGCCCCGTCATGACGAATGTCCCGTACCCGTCAAGCTGGAATCCAGCGACGCTGACTTCGAGCAAGCCAATGAGCAAAAGGAAAACCCTTTTGCCGTGCTGCAATCACTCAACGTAGGCAAATCTGCCGATTGATCATTCCAGTGACACGCTGGGGATTTGAAACCGCCTAGGTCGCGAAAAGCGTTTGCGCTATAATCGTGAGCTTCGCGCGAATCCCCCCTCGTGTCTTTAATGGGCTGATCGCGTTTTTTACCAACCCTTTCGAGATACACAGGAGCCACCATGGCTGTTCAGCAAAACAAGAAGTCCCCCTCCAAGCGCGGCATGCACCGTTCGCACAACGCACTGAATGTGCCTGGCATCGCTGTGGAAGCCACTACTGGCGAAACCCACCTGCGTCACCACATCAGCCCCAACGGTGTGTACCGTGGTCGCCAAGTGCTGAAGAACAAGTCCGAAGCCTAAGCGACGACTGCTCTCCCGAAAGCCCGTTGCTACATTATTTGTAGCACGGGCTTTTGTGTTTCGGAGGAGCTATTTGCAAAATCAGTGTGCAAGCGTTCAAACTGGCGCTGGTTTTGCAGATAACTCCCGTCAATCCCGTAGCGGTCGGCAGACCGCTCAACCCCTTACCCCAAGCCCGAATGGACTTGTCAGTCGCCCATGATCACTTTGGCTGTTGACTGCATGGGGGGCGACCATGGCCCCCGCGTCACGCTGGCTGCGTGCCGTCAGTTTCTGAACTCTCACCCCGATGCCCAACTGCTGCTGGTGGGCAAGGCCGAGGAGTTGGCAAATTTCCAGCATGAACGCGCCACCGTCGTGCCCGCTACCGAGGTGGTGAGCATGGACGACCCGGTGGAAGTGGCTTTGCGCAAGAAGAAAGACTCTTCCATGCGCGTGGCTGTGCAGCAGGTCAAGGACGGCGCTGCCAAGGCGGCGGTGTCTGCCGGCAACACGGGTGCGCTGATGGCGATCTCACGCTATCTGCTCAAGACCCTGGATGGTATTGATCGTCCCGCTATCGCTTTTGGTCTGCCCAATGCCAAGGGCAGCGACACCACCATGTTGGACCTGGGCGCCAATGTGGACTGCACGGCAGAGCACTTGCTGCAGTTTGCGGTCATGGGCTCGGCGCTGGTCTCTGCGCTCAAGAATACGGAAGCACCCAGCGTCGGCCTGCTCAATATCGGCGAAGAGTTGATCAAGGGCAGCGAAGTCATCAAGCGTGCAGGCGAATTGCTGCGCGCTGCCGGCGATGCGGGCAACCTGAACTTCTACGGCAATGTGGAAGGCAATGACACCTTCAAGGGTGTCGTGGACATCGTGGTCTGCGATGGCTTTGTGGGCAATGTCGCGCTCAAGACAACCGAGGGTGTGGCCTCGATGATTGCTGGTATCCTCAAAGAGGAATTCAAACGCAACATCTTTACGAAACTGGCGGCCATCATTGCCTATCCTGTGCTATCTGCGCTGATGAAGCGGGTGGATCACCGCCGCTACAACGGCGCTGCCTTGCTGGGTCTGCGCGGGCTGGTGTTCAAAAGCCACGGTTCTGCTGACGCCATGGCTTTCGAGCATGCGCTCAACCGCGCGTATGATGCGGCACGCAACAATTTGCTTGACCGTGTCCGCAGCCGTATTGCCGCCGCAGCGCCTTTGCTGCTGGCAGCGCAGTCGGAAACTGGAACGTCGGCGCCCTGACAGAAGACATGAGACGCTACGCACGCATCATTGGCACCGGCAGCTACCTGCCTCCCCGCCGCCTGACCAATAACGACCTGGCTGCCGAACTGGCCCAGCGCGGACTTGAAACCTCGGACGAATGGATTGTCGAGCGCACGGGTATCCGTGCCCGTCACTTTGCGGCTCCCGATGTGACCAGCAGCGATTTGGCGCTGGAAGCCTCGAAGAAAGCCATCGAGGCTGCGGGCATTGCGGCAGACGATATCGATCTGATCATCGTCGCCACCTCCACGCCGGACATGGTTTTCCCCTCGACGGCCGCCATCCTGCAGCACAAGCTGGGCATGGCCAACCACTGCCCCGCATTCGACGTGCAGGCCGTGTGCAGCGGCTTTGTCTATGCGCTGACCGTGGCGGATTCCATGATCCAGTCCGGCGCTGCCAAGCGCGTGCTGGTCGTGGGCTCTGAAGTGTTCAGCCGCATTCTGGATTTCAACGACCGCACGACCTGCGTGCTGTTCGGCGACGGCGCAGGTGCCGTGGTGCTGGAAGCCTCGGAAGAGCCCGGCATTCTGGCGACCGAGCTGCATGCCGATGGCAGCCATGTGGGCATCCTCTGCGTGCCCGGCAATGTCTCCGGCGGCCAGATTCTGGGTGACCCGGTGCTCAAGATGGACGGTCAGGCAGTGTTCAAGCTCGCCGTAAGCGTGCTGGATAAGGCTGCCCGTGCCACGCTGGAAAAAGCGGGTATGACGGACGCCGATATCGACTGGCTGATTCCTCACCAGGCCAATATCCGCATCATGCAAAGCACGGCGCGCAAGCTCAAGCTGTCCATGGACAAGGTGGTGGTCACCGTCGATCAGCATGGCAATACCTCGGCGGCATCGATTCCGCTGGCGCTGGATCATGGCGTGCGCTCCGGTCAGGTCAAAAAGGGCCAGACCGTGCTGCTCGAAGGTGTGGGCGGTGGCTTCACCTGGGGCGCTGTACTCGTCAAAATGTAGCAATAGGCGCTTGATTCATAAGCGTTTCAAGTACTTTTTATACTCAGAAATATGAAGAAGTTCGCATTTGTATTTCCCGGTCAGGGCTCGCAAGCCGTGGGCATGCTGGACGGCTGGGGTGATCACCCCGTCGTGGCACAAACCGTGGCGGAAGCTTCGGACGCTCTGGGCGAAGACGTGGGCCTGCTGATCAAGGAAGGCCCCAAGGAAGCTCTGGCACTGACCACCAACACCCAGCCTGTGATGCTGGTGGCTGGTGTGGCTGCATGGCGTGTGTGGCAGGTCGAAGGCGGTGCACTGCCTGATGCGCTGGCTGGTCACTCTCTGGGTGAATATTCGGCTCTGGTCGCTTCTGGCGTGCTGACGCTGGCCCAGGCTGCGCCTTTGGTGCGTCTGCGCGCTGCGGCCATGCAAGATGCCGTGCCCGTCGGTACCGGTGGCATGGCTGCCGTGCTGGCTCTGGATGCGGAAAAGGTCAAGGCCGTCTGCGCTGAAGTCACTGCCCAACTGGGCGGTGCTGAAGTGGTGGAGGCCGTGAACTTCAACGACCCCGGCCAGACCGTGATCGCTGGCAGCAAGCTGGCCGTTGAAAAGGCCTGCGAAGCCGTCAAGGCCGCAGGTGCCAAGCGCGCTCTGCCTTTGCCCGTGTCTGCGCCTTTCCACTCCAGCCTGATGAAGCCTGCTGCCGAAAAGCTCAAGACTGCTCTGGCAGGTCTGACGCTGGCTGCGCCCCAGATTCCCGTCATCAACAATATCGATGTCACCGTTCAAACGGACGCTGATGCCATCCGTGATGCCCTGTATCGTCAGGCCTTTGGCCCTGTGCGCTGGGTGGAATGCGTGCAGGCCATCAAGGCCCGTGGCGTGACCCATATTGTCGAGTGCGGCCCCGGCAAGGTGCTGGCCGGCATGGTCAAGCGGATTGACGCAGACCTGACGGGTGCTCCCCTGTATGACACAGCCACCCTGGCTGACGTGAAAGAATTGCTCGCATGACGACTGATAACCAGACCAAGCCTCAAGTGGCGCTGGTGACCGGTGCCACCCGTGGCATTGGCGCCGCCATCGCACAGGAGCTGGCCTCCAAAGGCTACCAAGTCATTGGTACCGCCACTTCCGACGCCGGTGCAGAAAAGATTTCGCAGGCGCTGGCGGCCTTTGGTGGCCGCGGCGTGAACCTGAACGTGACTGACGGCGCTGCCGTGGACGCGCTGATCGACTCCATCGTGAAGAACGACGGCGGCCTGCATGTTCTGGTCAACAACGCAGGTATTACCCGCGATACGCTGGCCATGCGCATGAAGGATGAAGATTGGGATGCCGTCACGGACACCAATCTGAAGGCTGTTTTCCGAGTCAGCCGTGCGGCTATTCGCCCCATGATGAAGCAGCGTTTTGGTCGCATCATCAGCATCACCAGCGTGGTGGGTGCTTCGGGCAATGCCGGTCAGGCCAACTATGCTGCCGCCAAGGCGGGCGTGGCAGGTATGACGCGTGCTCTGGCCAAGGAACTGGGCAGTCGCGGCATCACCGTGAACTGCGTGGCTCCCGGCTTTATCGCCACCGACATGACCGCAGACCTGCCAGAGGCGCAAAAGGCGGCTTTGAAGGCGCAGATTGCCATGGGCGATCTGGGTCAGCCCAGCGACATTGCACATGCCGTGGCCTATCTGGCGTCCGCCGGTGCGGGCTATGTGACGGGGCAGGAATTGCACGTCAACGGCGGCATGTACATGTAAGAAATTTCGGTAGTTTGTGCGGTGTTTGCTGCACTTGCTGCCAGAAGCTGAACACTTTTGCAAGTTCAGTGGCCGATTCCTCGCGACGGCCAGCCGAAAAAGGTCTTAGGCCTGAAGCGGCTAGAATCGCGGGTTCATTCACAACCCCCTGAGGGAAACCATGAGCGATATCGAAGCACGTGTCAAAAAAATCATTGCTGAACAACTCGGCGTTGAAGAGTCCCAAGTGACCAACGAAAAGGCCTTCGTGGCTGACCTGGGCGCTGACTCCCTGGACACAGTGGAACTGGTGATGGCCCTGGAAGATGAATTCGGCATCGAGATCCCTGACGAAGACGCAGAGAAGATCCAGACGGTGCAAAACGCCATCGACTACGCCAACACCCACCAAAAGGCCTAAGGTCTTTTTTCAGCGATCAGTTAAAGGTTTGAACGCATGAGCCGTCGTCGCGTTGTCGTGACCGGCCTGGGTTGCATCTCTCCCGTGGGTAATTCCGTGGGCGAAGCCTGGGCCAACCTCCTTGCCGGCCAGTCCGGCATTGACCTCATTACCAAGTTCGATGCGTCGAACTTCTCCTGCAAGATTGCCGGTGAGGTCAAAGGATTTGATGTGGAGAAATACATGAGCGCCAAAGATGCGCGCTCCATGGATACCTTCATTCATTACGGCATAGCGGCTGCGGAGCAAGCTGTCCTGGACGCAGGCCTGCCCACAGGCGAAGCCCTTTCCGAAGACCTGGCCACACGCATTGCCTGTGTGATCGGCTCGGGTATCGGTGGCCTGCCGCTGATCGAAAATACCCACGCAGAACTGGCTGCGCGCGGCCCGCGCCGCATCACGCCGTTCTTCGTGCCTGCTTCCATCATCAATATGGTGGCAGGGCATGTGTCCATGCGATTTGGCTTCAAGGGGCCGAATCTGTCGATCGTGACAGCCTGCACCACAGGTCTGCACTGCATCGGCGAAGCGGGACGCATGATTGAATACGGCGATGCTGACATCGTCGTAGCTGGTGGTACGGAAGCGACCGTATCGCCTCTGGGTGTCGGCGGCTTTGCTGCCATGCGTGCGCTTTCTACGCGCAACGACGACCCCAAGGCTGCTTCGCGCCCCTGGGACAAGGACCGTGATGGCTTTGTGCTGGGTGAAGGTGCGGGTGTGCTGGTGCTCGAAGAGTACGAACATGCCAAGGCCCGTGGCGCCAAGATTTATGCAGAACTGGCAGGTTTCGGTATGAGTGCCGACGCCGGTCATATGACTGCACCGAACATGGACGGCCCCCGCCGCGCCATGCTCAACGCCCTGCGCAATGCTGGTGTGAACCAGGATCAGGTGAACTACCTGAATGCGCACGGCACTTCGACCCCTCTGGGCGACACGAACGAGTCCAACGCCATCAAGGCGGCCATGGGCGAGTACGCCAAGAAGGGTCTGGTGGTCAGCTCGACCAAGTCCATGACAGGTCACTTGCTGGGTGGCGCTGGTGGTATCGAGAGCGTGTTCACGGTGATGGCGCTGCACGATCAGAAGATCCCGCCGACCATCAACTTGGACAACCAGGATCCCGATTGCGATCTGGATTACTGCGCCAATACGGCGCGTGATGCCAAGCTGGAAGTGGCTGTGAAGAACAACTTTGGCTTTGGTGGCACCAACGGCACGCTGGTGTTCAAGCGCGTCTAAGTCGCGCTGAGCATCACTGCACAAGCCCGCACAGGCATGGCCTTGCGGGCTTTGTCGCTTCTAATGGGCTGTGCTGGTCGCGCTTTCCCTAGGCGATGAGGCGCGGGCTTTTTGCACACTGCAGCCATGAGTGTCCGCTACCACGCCCCTGCAGTGGCCTATGGCTTTGAGCGTCCGCGCTGGGCGGCTGCGGTGTTGCTGCTGGTGTGGCTGGCCCTGTGGGTGGCGCTGCTGGGCTGGTGCCAGGCAGCGCAGTGGTCGCCGCCGAAGACGCTGGTCATCGCATCTGCAGCCCTGTTGCTGGCGGCCTGGCTGTTGTACCGCCAGTGGCGTTACTGGCCCCGGGGGCGGCTGCTGTGGAACGGCGAGCACTGGTTGCTGGAGTCTGCGCTGCCGTCCGGGCAGGGCACTGGGCCGTTGCAGTTGAAGGTGGGGCTGGATGGCGGCAGCTGGCTTTGGCTCAATATTTCGAGTCTTATAAGGCCTGAGTCTATATACATTAAGCACAGGCTGCTATGGATTTTGATAAGCCAATCTCACAGCCCTGCGCAATGGGGCGACTTGCGCCGTGCGGTATATTCATCTGCTGTGCCGCTGACGGAGCAGGGCTGAAGCCCTTGCCGGTTATGGCGGCGCGCCGCTTGGGCCTTCATGACACTTTCTGATCTTCCTAACTCTTCTGCAGACAGCGATCTGGCCCTGGTCGAGCGCGCCAATGCGGGTGACACGCGGGCTTTCGAGCTGCTGGTCATCAAATATCAGCGCCGCATCGAGCGGCTGGTGGGCCGCATGGTGCGTGATGTGGACATCGTGCAGGACATCACGCAGGAAACCTTTATCCGGGCCTACAAGGCGCTGCACCAGTTTCGCGGAGAAGCGCAGTTCTATACCTGGCTGTACCGCATTGCCGTCAATACGGCCAAGAAGGCGCTGATGGAAATGCGCCGCTCGCCGGTGATCACCGAGAGCGCGTTACATACTGGGGATGACGAGGATGAAACTTCTTCGTCTGGACGAGAACTAACCACCCAGGAAACCCCGGAAACGGTGCTGGCGGCCCAGGAAATTGCCGAAGCCGTCAATGCCGCGATGGAGGCTTTGCCCGAGGACTTGCGCCAGGCGGTGACGCTGCGCGAGATCGAGGGGCTGAGCTACGAGGAAATATCGCAAGCCATGGATTGCCCCATTGGCACGGTGCGCTCGCGCATCTTCCGGGCCCGCGAGGCGATTTCGGCCAGAGTCAAACCTCTGCTGGATCGCCAGGGCGGCAAGCGTTGGTAGTACATGCAAGACGAGCAGGTGAACTTCATGAATGACGATCTGATCAAACGCGAACAGCTTTCGGCCCTGGTGGATGGCGAGTCCGAATCGCTGCACATGCAGGCCGTGCTTTCCTTTGCGGAAAGTGACGAAGGCCAGCAGTCCTGGCGCATGTACCACCTTATCGGTGATGTGCTGCGCTCGCCCGAGCTGGCCCACCATAGCCGCCACGACGTGCTCAGCGGCGTGCGCGCCCACATGGAGCGCGAGCCTCTGAATCCAAACATTCAGCAGGCTCTGCGCGGCATCGAGCTGCCTGGCATCACGGGTGAGCTGGAGCAGGTCGCGGCTGCCGATGACGGCAAACTGCGCGCCAATGGTGCCAAGGTGGTTTCCATGCCTGCCCGTCAGGCCGCCAATGCTTCGGTCTTCCGCTGGAAGATGGCCGCAGGCTTTGCCTCCGTCGCCGCCGTGGCAGCGGTAGGCTGGGGCGTGATGGTGGCGGGCGGTGGCTTCTCTGGTCGCCAGGGCACGCAGCTGGCCGCTTTGACGCCCAGCGCCGTCATGGCCTCGGCACCCGCTGCAGCGGCCCCTGCAGCCGTCAATTCGCTCGCATCCCTGCAGGTCGCTGCCCCTGAAGCCTCGATGCCGCTGGGCGCTCAGGCGCAGTCTTCAACGGCCGTGGCGGTTTCCGGCCCCAATGGTCAGACCGTGATGTTGCGCGATTCGCGTCTGGACGAGCTACTGGCTGCCCATCCTCAGTACAGCAGCGCACCGAATCTGCAGATGCCGGCCAGCTTTTTGCGCAATGCCAGTTTTGGTTCGGCAACCCGTCATTGATCGCTAAAACAAAATTTCAAGCGTTTTTGGCTGTCAGTCCTTATAGTATTTAGGCTGGCAGCTATTGATTTTGCGTGTCCAAGCACCCCGCAGCCCTAATTTCAGACGAATCGAACAAGAGGAAATACCAACGATGCGCACACCTGTCTGGATGATGCTCAAGTCCCAAGTCTCCGCCACGGCCGCGGCCAGTGCCCTGGCGATTGCCGCCCTGGCGGGCACTGCGGTGCTGCCGGTGACAACCGCCCATGCGCAAGCTGCAGCGGCTGCGCGCGGCTTGCCGGACTTCACGGATCTGGTCGATCAGGTGGGCCCCTCGGTGGTCAATATCCGCACACTCGAGAAAGTCTCCAGCAAAGGCGGTGATGCGCTGGGCATGGACGAAGACATGCTGGAGTTCTTCCGCCGCTTCGGTCTGCCCGTGCCCAATATGCCCAAGCGCAGCCCCCAGCCGCGCGGTGGCTCGCAGTCTGACGAAGAGCAGCCACGCGGCGTGGGCTCGGGCTTCATCCTCACGGCGGATGGCTATGTGATGACCAACGCCCACGTGGTCGATGGTGCCGACGAGGTCATCGTCACACTGACCGACAAACGTGAATTCAAGGCCAAGATCGTGGGCGCGGACAAGCGTACCGATGTGGCCGTGGTCAAGATCGACGCCAAGAACCTGCCCGCCGTCAAGATTGGCGATGTCAGCAAGCTGCGCGTGGGCGAATGGGTGATGGCCATTGGCTCGCCCTTTGGGCTCGAAAACTCCGTCACTGCCGGCATCGTCTCGGCCAAGCAGCGTGATACGGGCGACTACCTGCCCTTTATCCAGACCGATGTGTCCATCAATCCCGGCAACTCGGGTGGCCCGCTGATCAATATGCGTGGCGAGGTGGTGGGCATCAACAGCCAGATCTACTCGCGCTCGGGCGGCTTCATGGGCATCAGCTTCGCGATTCCCGTGGATGAAGCCATCCGCGTCAGCGACCAGCTGCGTGCGACCGGCAAAGTCACGCGTGGCCGCATCGGCGTGCAGATTGGCCCCGTCACCAAGGATGTGGCCGAATCTATCGGCCTGGGCAAGCCCGAAGGCGCGCTGGTCTCGGCCGTTGAGCCTGACTCTCCTGCCGCCAAGGCCGGTGTGGAGGCGGGTGATGTGATCACCAAGTTCGAGGGCAAGGCCATCGAGAAGGTGTCCGATCTGCCGCGCCTGGTGGGCAATACCAAGCCCGGCACCAAGAGCACCATCACCGTGCTGCGCCGCGGCAAGCTCAAGGATCTGAGCCTGGTGATTGCCGAAGTGCCTTCCGATGAAGCCGTCAAGACCAAGGGTGGTGGCGAAAGCAGCAAACCCTCGCAGGGCACGGTCGAGAACAAGGCCCTGGGCCTGACGCTGGGCGAGCTGAGCGCCGCGCAGAAGAAGGAACTCTCCGTCAAGGGCGGCGTGCGCGTGACGGCAGCCGTGGATGCCGCAGCCCGCGCCGGTCTGCGTGAGGGCGACGTGATTCTGCAACTGGCCAATGCCGAGGTGACCGATCTGAAGAGCTTCGAGGCGGCCTGGGCCAAGGCGGACAAGAGCAAACCCGTCAATGTGCTGGTGCGCCGCGGGGACTGGGCGCAGTACGTGCTGATCCGCCCCGCCAAATAAATGTGACGAAAACCAACAGGTCTTGTCACCATTTCATGATCTGGAATGGATCCAAGACCTGTCCCCGTCAGTGCCCCTATGCCATTGGGTAGAATCCAACGCAAATGCATGGTGGTTGGACGCTAAAAATGCTGCCCTCAAAGGCGGTTCTCAAGCGGTGCAAAAGCCTTTGCAATCTCCGGCTGCTGATGGGTAAAAAGCAATTTCCGGTTTGTGGATAAGTTGTTGATAAATGAAATCGAAGAACACAAACCTGATCTTGTCAAGCCTTGCTGGGTCTTGGTTTGCGGCCAGTTTTGCCTACAATGAAGACCCAACTATCGCAGTTGCCATAGATTGTTGGTTAAGGGCGCGCCGCTGAGGGACGCGCCCTTTTTTCTTGCCCGGACACCCACCGTTTTTTCAATTCCAAGTCGTCTTTCTCGTTGATGAATCACATCCGTAATTTCTCCATCATTGCGCACATTGACCATGGCAAGTCCACGCTGGCGGACCGCCTGATCCAGCGCTGCGGCGGTCTCGCCGAGCGTGACATGGAGGCGCAAGTGCTCGACTCGATGGACATCGAGAAAGAGCGTGGCATCACCATCAAGGCGCAGACGGCTGCGCTGCAGTACAAGGCCAAGGACGGCAAGGTCTACAACCTGAACCTGATCGACACCCCGGGCCACGTGGACTTCTCGTACGAAGTCTCGCGCTCGCTGTCCGCTTGCGAAGGCGGTCTGCTGGTGGTCGACGCCTCGCAGGGCGTGGAAGCCCAGACCGTGGCCAACTGCTACACCGCGCTCGATCTGGGCGTGGAAGTGTTTGCCGTGCTCAACAAGATGGATCTGCCACAGGCCGATCCCGAGAACGCCAAGGCCGAGATCGAAGACGTGATCGGCATTGACGCCAGTGACGCCATTCCCTGCTCGGCCAAGACTGGCATGGGCATCGACGAGATTCTGGAAGCCATCGTGGCCAAGGTGCCCCCTCCCAAGGGCAACCCCGATGCACCGCTGCGCGCCATGATCGTGGACAGCTGGTTCGACCCCTATGTGGGCGTCGTGATGCTGGTGCGCGTGGTGGATGGCGAGCTGAAAAAGAACGAACGCTTCAAGATGATGGCCACGGGCGCGGCCTATGAAGCCAACAGCATTGGCGTGTTCACCCCCGCCAACTCGCCGCGCGAGTCGCTCAAGGCCGGTGAAGTGGGCTACATCATTGCCGGCATCAAGGAGCTGAAGGCCGCCAAGGTGGGTGACACCATCACGCTGGAAAAAAAGCTGCCCAACAACCTGGGCCCGGCCGAGAAGGCGCTGCCCGGCTTCAAGGAAGTCAAGCCCCAGGTGTTTGCCGGCTTGTACCCGACCGAAGCCTCTGAATATGACCAGCTGCGTGACGCGTTGGAAAAGCTGCAGCTCAACGATGCTGCGCTGCAGTTCGAGCCCGAAGTCTCGCAGGCGCTGGGCTTTGGCTTCCGCTGCGGCTTCCTGGGCCTGCTACACATGGAAATCGTGCAGGAACGCCTAGAGCGTGAGTTCGACCAGGACCTGATCACTACCGCGCCCAGCGTGGTCTACCAGGTCATCAAGGGAGACGGCGAGCTGATCGACGTGGAGAACCCTTCCAAGATGCCCGATATTGGCCGCATCCAGGAAATCCGCGAACCCATCGTGACCGTGCACCTCTACATGCCGCAGGACTATGTGGGCCCGGTGATGACCTTGGCCAATCAAAAGCGCGGCGTGCAGATGAATATGCAGTACCACGGCCGTCAGGTCATGCTGACCTATGAAATGCCGCTGGGCGAGATCGTGCTGGACTTCTTCGACAAACTCAAATCGGTCTCGCGTGGCTATGCGTCCATGGATTACGAATTCAAGGAATACCGTGCGTCCGACGTGGTGAAGGTGGACATTCTGCTCAACGGCGACAAGGTCGATGCGCTGTCCATCATCGTGCACCGCTCGCAGTCGGTATACCGCGGCCGCGCCGTGGTCGCCAAGATGCGCGAAATCATCAGCCGCCAGATGTTCGACGTGGCGATTCAGGCGGCCATTGGCGCCAACATCATCGCCCGCGAAACCGTCAAGGCCATGCGCAAGAACGTGCTGGCCAAGTGCTACGGCGGTGACATCACGCGTAAACGCAAGCTGCTCGAAAAGCAGAAGGCCGGCAAGAAGCGTATGAAGCAGATTGGCTCGGTGGAAGTGCCTCAGGAAGCCTTCCTGGCCATCTTGCAAGTGGAGGATTGATGCAAGTCATGCAATGGGTTACGGCCGTCATCCTGGCGGCTTTTGTGGGCTATATCGCAGCCTGGTACACAGGCTCCATCGAAGGCAATTTCGCGCTGCTGCTGTTCCTGGCAACCGTAGTCACCGGTGTGTACTGGCTGGCCGAGCGCTTCATCTTTCTGCCCAAGCGCCGCGCTGCGGCGGCTGCGCTGGAGCAGGCGGCCATTGACCGCCGCGCCGAGCTGGACCGCATGGGCATTGCCAAGACGGATATTGAGGTCTCGGCAGAAGCCAAGGACCGCATCCTCATGCAGCCCTGGTGGCTGGACTGGACAGCGGGTCTGTTCCCCGTGATTGCCATCGTCTTTGTGCTGCGCTCGTTTCTGTTCGAACCCTTCAAGATTCCCTCGGGCTCGATGATCCCGACGCTGATGGTGGGCGACCTGATTCTGGTCAACAAGTTCACCTACGGCATCCGCTTGCCCGTGATCAACAAGAAGATCACCGAAGGCAACAAGCCCCAGCGTGGGGATGTGATGGTGTTCCGCTACCCGCCCCAGCCCACGCTGGACTACATCAAGCGTGTGGTTGGTGTGCCCGGTGACGAGGTGGCCTATATCAACAAGCGCCTGACCATCAATGGCAAGGAACTGCCCACACGTGAGCTGCCCGATTTTCTGGACCGCGACGTGATGCGCTACTTCAAGCAGTTTGAGGAAACGCTGGGCGAGAAGCCTCACCGCGCCATCGTCAACAGCGATGTGCCGGCCTTTATTCAGGGTGTGAGCGATTTCGAGTTCAAGGGCAACTGCCGCTACAGCGTCGAAGGCGTGACCTGCAAGGTGCCCGAAGGCTATTACTTCATGATGGGCGACAACCGCGACAACTCGCTGGACTCGCGCTACTGGGGTTTTGTGCCGGACAAGAACATTGTCGGCAAGGCCTTCTTCGTCTGGATGAACTTTGGTGATCTGAGCCGCATCGGCAGCTTCCACTGAGAGAAGTGACCGGACGGTTTGTTTTCTGGGATTCACGGGCAGACAACATGCCCGCCTTGAGAGGAGAAAAAGCATGAAGCAATTTGCATCGCGTTCGCGTCAGCGTGGCCTGTCCTTCATCGGTCTGGTGTTTCTCGTGGCCATCCTGGTCGCTGTGGTGGGGATTGGCGCACAATCAGTGCCCGTCCTGCTGGAGTATCAGGCCATCACCAAGGCAGCCAACAAGGCTGCCGCTGAGGGCAATACCGTCGCCGAGGTCAAAGCCAGCTTTGATCGCTCGGCCGCCATCGACGACATCAGGTCCATCACCGGCAATGACTTGCAGGTGACCAAGGTCAACGACAAAGTCGTGGCAGGCTTCGAATATTCCCGTGACATTCATCTGGTAGGCCCGGCCTACCTTGTTTACCGTTTCAAGAAATAGACCTCTCAGGTGGAACCTGCTCTAGTCGCACTGCAGCAAAGGCTGCAACACCAATTTGCCAACCCGGCTTTGCTGCAGCGTGCCGTCACGCACCGCAGCTTTTCGGCCGACAACAACGAGCGCCTGGAGTTCCTGGGCGACTCGGTGCTGAGTCTGGCCATCTCCAGCTTGCTCTACGCCAAGCTGGCTTCCATGCCCGAAGGCGATCTCTCGCGTGTTCGGGCCAATCTCGTCAAGGAAGGCACGCTGCACAAGATTGCACTGACGCTGCAGTTGCCTGAGTTGCTGCGTCTGGGCGAGGGCGAGTCCAAGTCTGGTGGCAAGCAGCGCGCCTCCATTCTGGCGGACGCCGTGGAGGCGCTGATCGGCGCGGTCTATCTGGATGCCGGATTTGCCGCGGGCGAGAAAGTGGTTCACCATCTCTTTGAGGGCGTGGACATCAACCCGCACATGCGTGCGGCCGACAAAGACCCAAAAACCGCACTGCAGGAATTGTTGCAGGGCAAGCGCATGAAGCTGCCCCAATACCATGTAGTCGAAATCACGGGCGCTGCGCACAAGCAGACCTTCAAGGTCGAGTGCACGGTTGCCGAATGGAATATCAGCGCCCAAGGCGCGGGAGCCTCCCGTCGCATCGGCGAACAGGCAGCTGCGGCTGCCGTGCTGGAAAAATTGAAAGCCAAAAAACCATGACCGATGCTGCTAAGAAAAAAATAGCAGGCACCGCAGGTGCAGCCAGCACTAAGGGCCGAAAAGGCCCTCAAGCTGCTACAACAGATATCACCGACCCCAGCCTGGACTACATCAGTGCCATGCTGGCCTCCGCCAAGCCCGGCAGCGCACCCACGGCCATCCGTGATGAAGAAGAGCCTGCCGAGCCGGCCCGCGTTTATGCGCCCGAAGAGCAGCGCTGCGGCCTGATCGCCATCGTCGGCAAGCCTAATGTGGGCAAGTCCACGCTGATGAATGCACTGGTGGGGCAGAAGATTTCCATCACTTCGCGCAAGGCCCAGACCACGCGCCACCGCATCACCGGCATCCGCACCAAGGATGACACCCAGTTTGTGTTTGTGGACACGCCGGGTTTCCAGACCAAGCACAGCACGGCCTTAAATAAGTCACTCAACAAGACCGTGATGGGCGCGATTGGCGATGTGGACCTGATTTTGTTCGTGGTGGAAGCGGGCAGCTTCACGCTGGCCGACGCCAAGGTGCTCTCCCTGTTCAAGCCCGGTATTCCCACGCTGCTGATCGCCAACAAGCTCGACACCGTGGGCCGCCGCCAGGAGATCGCACCCTGGCTGCGCGATATGCAGGAGCGCCATCCTTTTGCCGAATTTGTGCCCATGTCGGCCAAGAACAAAAAGGATATCGAGCGCATGTTTGGCATCTGCGCTAAATACCTGCCGCAGCAGCCCTGGTTCTATGGCCAGGAAGAGCTGACCGACCGCAGCGAGAAATTCCTTGCCGCTGAAACCGTGCGTGAAAAGCTGTTCCGCTTCACGGGTGATGAACTGCCCTACACCTCCACCGTCGTCATCGACAAGTTCGATGAAGAACCCAGCCCCAAGTTTGGCCGCTTTATGCGCATTGCCGCCACGATTGTGGTGGAGCGCGATGGACACAAGGCCATGGTGATCGGCCAGGGCGGCGAGCGCCTCAAACGCATCTCCACCGAAGCGCGTCAGGAGCTGGAAAAGATTCTGGACGCCAAGGTGTTTCTGGAAGTCTGGGTGAAGGTGAAGTCGGGCTGGGCGGATGATGAGGCCCGGGTGAAGTCCTTCGGTTATGAGTAATTAGTGGCCCCCACGCTCCCTCACTGCGTGTGGTCGCTGCCCCCCGAGGGGGCCCTGACCCGGCTTAGGCCGGGTTTTGCCTTGGGGCGGCCCGGCGGCAAAACAGCCTCGGATCGGTCAGCATTACCTTGCGGAGCATTCAATGGCTAGCGCCAAGCGAGTAGGCGACGAACCCGCATATATCCTCCATCAATATGACTGGAGCGAATCCAGCCTGATTCTGGAGGTGTTCACGCGCCATCGCGGGCGCGTGGCGCTGGCGGCCAAGGGAGTCAAGCGCCATACCTCCAACTTCCGCCCCGTGCTGCTGCCGCTGCAGCCGCTCAAGCTCAACTACACGCTGGGCGCGGAGGGCAATGCCGAGATTCATTCGCTCAAAGGCGCGGAGTGGGTGGGCGGCCATGTCATGCCGCAGGGCGATGCGCTGTGGTCCGGCATGTATCTGAACGAGTTGCTGCTGCGCCTGCTGGCGCGCGACGATCCGTACACCGCGCTGTTTGATATCTACGCCGGCGTGGTGCGGGTGCTGGCCGGCCAGCATGGCGGCACGACCGATGCGATTGAGCCGGTGCTGCGCGCTTTTGAGTTGGTGCTGCTGCGCGAGCTGGGGCATTTGCCTGATCTGACGCAAGAAAGCACCACTTTGAGCAATGCCAAGGCCGACGTGCGCTATACGCTGGTAGCGGATGGCGGGTTGCGCCAGGCCTCGGGTCATGAGCGTGCGGCGCTCTGCGGCCTGCAGTGGCAGCACATAGAGCAGGCCTTGCAGAGCGAGCAGCCTTTTCCGCGCACCCTGAATGCGCTGGCCGAGCCCGAAGTGGCTCAGGCCCTGAAGCCGCAATTGCGCAATCTTCTGCAATACCATTGCGGCTCAACCATGCTGCGCACTCGCCAGCTGATGATGGATTTGCAATCGCTATGAACTCTTCTGCCTCCCCGCGCACCGCGCTTTCGGTCAATGTCAACAAGGTGGCGCTGCTGCGCAATACCCGTCATCTGGGCATTCCGTCCGTGACGCGTGCCGCGCAGATCTGCCTGGAGGCGGGCGCGCAGGGCATCACCATTCACCCGCGCCCCGATGAGCGGCATATCCGCTCTCAGGATGTGTTTGAGCTGCATGAGTTGCTCAAGAGCTGGCCGCAAGCCGAGTTCAATATCGAGGGCAACCCCACGCAAAATCTGATGGATTTCATCCGCCAGACCCGCCCGCATCAGGCCACGTTTGTGCCTGACAGCGAAGACCAGTTCACCAGCGACCATGGCTGGACCTTCCCGCAGGACGCTGAACGCCTGGCGCCCCTGATCGCCGAGTGCAAGGCGCTGGGCGTGCGCGTGAGCCTGTTCATGGACCCTATCCCTGAGCAAATGGCTGCTGCCAAAGCCGTGGGCGCAGACCGCGTGGAGCTGTACACCGAGCCTTTTGCCGCCAACTGGGGTAAGGCCGAACAGGAGCATCAGCTGCAGGTCTATGCCAAAGCGGCGCAGGCGGCACTTGATGTGGGGCTGGGCATCAACGCCGGGCATGATCTCAATCGCGACAATCTCGCCGCGTTTGTGGCCCGTGTTCCTGGGCTTGCCGAGGTCTCGATCGGTCACGCGCTGATCGCCGATGCACTGGAGCTGGGTTACGCCGAAACCGTCAAGGCTTATCAGGCTTGCATCGATGCTGGCATGGAAACGAAGAAATCCTGAAACCATAGCTTCTAGCCTATATGAATTAAGGACTAGCGGCTGATTTGGCTTAAAAGGAGCAGGGCATGATCTATGGCATTGGCACGGATATCTGCGATGTGCGCCGCATACGCGAGAGCCTGGAAAAGCATGGCGAGCGCTTTGCCAAAAAAGTGCTGGCCGATGGCGAGCTGGCCACTTGGAAGGCCCGCAGCGAGCGCTGGCCTGAGCGCGGCATCCGCTATCTGGCCACGCGCTTTTCAGCCAAGGAAGCGTTCAGCAAAGCCGTGGGCATGGGCATGCGCATGCCCATGACCTGGCGGCATTGCGAAGTCATCAAGCTGCCCAGTGGCCAGCCGGCGATTCGTCTGCACGGCGAACTCAAGGAATGGTTTGAGAAAAACAATCTCACGGCGCATCTGTCAGTGACGGACGAATCGGATTACGCGGCCAGTTTCTGCGTGGTTGAACGAAAAGAATGAAATTGGCTTCTAGTCCTTAATTTATATAGGCTGGTAGCTATCAAATTTAAAGGTAAGTGTTTCATGAGCATGCACGCCCCTCTCATCATTGATATCGCAGGCACATCGCTGACCGATGTGGACCGCGCGCGTCTGGCCCATCCTCTGGTTGGCGGCATCATTTTGTTCAAGCGCAACTGGGAAGACCGGGCCACGCTGGTGCAGCTGTGCGCGGACATCAAGGCCGTCAAGGACGATCTGCTGATCTGCGTGGACCACGAAGGCGGCCGCGTGCAGCGCTTTCGCACCGATGGCTTCACGCATATCCCGCCCATGCGCGCCTTTGGCGAGATGTGGATGGATGACGGCAAAGGCACAAAGCACCGCGAAGGCAGCGGTGCCCTGCGCGCCATGAATGCCGCCACGGCGGCAGGCTATGTGCTGGGCACGGAGCTGCGCGCCTGCGGCGTGGATTTCAGCTTCACGCCTGTGCTGGACCTGGACTATGGCGAAAGCAGTGTCATCGGCGACCGCAGCTTTCACCGCGATCCGCGCGTGGTGGCGGCTCTGGCCAAAAGCCTGATGCACGGTCTGCTGCAGGCGGGCATGGGCAACTGCGGCAAGCATTTCCCCGGCCATGGCTTTGTGAAGGCGGATTCGCATGTCGATATCCCCGTGGATAAGCGCAGCCTGACGGCCATCCTTGATGAAGACGCCGCTCCCTATCCTTGGCTGTCCAGCGTGCTCACGGCCGTGATGCCCGCGCATGTGATCTACCCCAAGGTGGACAAGCGCCCCGCAGGCTTTAGCGAAAAATGGCTCAAGGACATTCTGCGCAGCCGCCTGCGCTATGACGGTGCCATCTTCAGTGATGACCTGAGCATGGAGGGCGCGCGCCGTATTAATGGCGAGCTGATCAGCTACACCGATGCAGCGCTGACGGCGCTGAACGCCGGTTGCGACATGGTGCTGCTGTGCAACCAGAGTCTGGGTCTGGGCGAGCATGTGGACGAACTGCTGGACGGCATGGACGCTGCGCTGCGCGAAGGCCGCTGGACGCCCGACGAAGACAGCGAATCACGCCGCCTCTCACTGCTGCCCGAGACCGTGCCCCAGCCCTGGGACGATCTGATGCGCCAGCCTGCCTATCTGCAAGCGCTGGACTTGCTGCCCTGAGCAATCTGCGCATCCCACTGAAGAGGTCCCCAGAGGCCTCTTTTTTAATTCCAGGCGCTCAAAAATACCTAATTTCAATGAGTGGCTTCCGGGATGTCATTCGCCAATACGACGAGCGATTCGGGCAGGTAGATCGCTCACCGCTTACCGGATTGCCTTGGATCAGAGCGGGGGGGCCCGAAAAAGCCTTCAGAGCGCTCCGATTTATTTGTTTAAATGATTGTGTGTACAGATAGATAAAAAAGTAAGTGCTTGCAACTTGGTTTGGATATCATCCGTCCGAATTGAGAAGCATATATGCACACAAATAAACAAAATAATACATTTGGGCGGTCTGGCTGGCTAGTCCCAAATGCGAAGCGCAGTAGCGCTGCATTGCTGCTGGCGGTTCTCGCTGCCTGTGGTGGAGGCGGTGGCGGAGATGGCGGCGGTAGCTCATCCGGTGCTTCAAACACCAACAACAGCAGTAGCACCAACAACAGCAACAACACTGGCACGAGCGGGCTTCCAACGCTTCCTGCACCTAGTGATGAGGTTCAGTCCGGTAACTCCAGCGGGCAGAGTCCGGGCGCTGGCCAGGGCGGTCAGGCGGTGCTCAAGCCGATTGCCGGCCAGGTCATTGGCTACATCACTTACGACAGCGTTCCCTTAACAGCCAGCAGCGGGCTGGACTACGCATCGACCCAGAAGCGTCCCGTGCGTGAGGCGCTGGTGGAGGTGGTGGATGGCGGCACCGTGCTGGCATCCGGCATGACCGACAGCCACGGTTACTACGCGCTGCCCGTGCCAACGGGGCGTGAGGTGGTGGTGCGTGTGCAAGCGCGGATGGGCAGCAGCGATGGGCGCTGGAATGTGGCCGTGCGTGACAACACGGGAGCGGGCTTTCCGCAGGCAGCGCCAGTCTATGCCATGAGCAGTTCAAAGCAGAGTGTGGCAGCCGAAGGTGCGGTGCTGGATCTCCATGCGGCATCGGGCTGGACGGGCAGCAACTATGGCGCAGTGCGTGTGGCAGCGCCGTTTGCAATTCTCGATCAGGCCTATGCATCGATGCAGTACATGCGTGCTCTGCAGTCCAGCTTGACGTTCCCGGCGCTCAATATCTTCTGGAGCGTCAACAACCGCAGCGCCAATGGCAATTTCGCGGACGGCGATATTGGCAGCAGCAACTGGTCGTCCGCCTACGGCAATGTGGCCGAAGGCATCTATGTGCTGGGTAAGGAGAACCTGGACTCGGACGAGTTTGACACCAGTGTGCTCAGCCATGAATGGCTGCACTACTTCGAGAACAAGCTTGGGCGTTCGGACTCCATCGGCGGTGCCCATGCTTTTGGCGAGAAGCTGGACATGCGCGTGGCCTGGAGCGAAGGCATGGCCAGCGGCCTGTCTGCCGCCATGCGGGGTAGCGCAATCTTTGTGGACAGCAAGGGCTTCAGGCAGTCCCTGTCTTCGCAGTTCGCGGTGAATGAAGTTCCGCCTGCGGATGACCGGGGCTTCTACAGTGAGCGCTCGGTGCAGTACCTGACCTATCAGCTGATGCAAATGGCCAGCGGCCCGGGCGCTGTGCTTGCAACTCTGCTCAACGAGCAAAAGAACACGGCTTCGGCCACCAGCGTGTTTTCCTTTGTCGATGGCCTGCGCGCAAGGCTCAGCGGAAATGCCGTGGATGGGCTGCTGAATCAGGTCGGCTTGCCCGCCATGAGTGCTATCGATGCCTGGGGTAGCTCAGTGCGTTACGACAGCTTCTTTGCAGCCAGCATCCCCGTGAGCAACAGCCTCGTCACAGGCTCGGTTGTGCCCGTGATGTGTGTCTCCAACGGCTATGGCTCATACAACCATCTCGACCGCTATCGTCCAGTGCGCATCGATGTGCCTGTGGCAGGTCGCTATCGCTTTGCCGCCGACGGCTACGGCGGCGCAAATGCGCGGGTGGACATCTACCGGCAGGGCGTTGTTGCACAAATGCCGGTCGCAGCTGAGGTAGGCTCGGGAGATGAGAGAGACGAGCTGGGGTCGGGTTAAGTACCGCACAACGAACTGGAAGGCTTACAACGCAGCGTTGAAGGCGCGAGGT
>NZ_KZ984441.1 GCF_003569915.1 Comamonas testosteroni
CCTCGCGCCTTCAACGCTGCGTTGTAAGCCTTCCAGTTCGTTGTGCGGTACTTAACCCGACCCCAGCTCGTCTCTCTCATCTCCCGAGCCTACCTCAGCTGCGACCGGCATTTGTGCAACAACGCCCACTCAAGATGCCTGCGCTTCGCGCGCATCTTGCCTTTTTAGGCAGCTATCACAGGCGTGGATTCACTGCTCATCAGAAGGCTGGCACGTCGCCAAGGCAAACAGGGTATGTAGTTGCTGAGTGTTCTTTCTTAAACCTCGGTAGCGAACCTTGGTGTAACCAAACTGGCGTTTGATCACTCTGAATGGGTGCTCGACCTTGGCCCGAATCTTGGATTTCACCTGCTCAAGTCGCTCTTGCAAGGCCGGTATTAGCTGATGCGTATCTAAAGCCTTGCGCTTGCTGCGCTTCATTGGGATATGCCAACGCAGCTTTCGCTCGAGTTTCTCAACAGGCATGTCTGAGCGTTTGTCTGTGCCTTGATAGCCAGCATCGCCGTAGCCATCATCACTTCTTGCCCGTGCAGCACACATCACTGACGTTGGCTGAAGTACCACTGGTTGCCTTTCTTGGTCTGGTGCATCTCTGGATCACGAGACCCGGTGCTGTTTTTGGTGGAGCTGGGGGCGGCGATCAACGTGGTGTCCACGATGGTGCATGTGCGTAGCAGCTTCTTTTGTTCACCAGCAAGTCTGCGACTGTCTTGAGGATTTGCTCAGCCAGTTTGTGCATCTCCAGCAAACGGCGAAAGCGCGGGATAGTGCTCTCATCCGGTGTGGCGCTGTCCCATGACAGGCCGGCGAAGTCCTGAAACAACGGCATATCGTGTAGTGCTTTGCCCATTGTTAGATCGCTGAGCGTAAACCACTGCAGCATGAAGTGAATACGCAGCAGCATCTCAACAGGAAATGGTGGTCGACCTCGGTGCCCTTCGGGGCATAGGGTGCAATCAAGGCCACCAAGTCTTTCCAAGGCACGACCTGCTGCATCTGCTCAAGGAATTCGCGTTTGTGTGTCTTCTTGGTGGAGAGATTCAGGCCGAGATCAGATTGCTGCATGGGCTGGGATGCTGCCGCACCCGGCACGCATGTGCAAGCACATGCGTGAGGGAGTTATGCAGAGGTTCCTTAGCTATTTTTATAGCCCCGGTAAGCCCCCGCCGTTCATTTGTGCGCCTCAATCCAGAATCTACGGGTACTTGCTGCAGCTTGATTTTCCAGTCTCCAGCAAGCATTGCATGCGGCTGTCGTTCACACCGATGGTGTCCTGCGATGAAGCCTTGCCGGTGCTGCCATCCGGGTATTGAAGCAGATAGTCGTAACGGCTTTCGGGGCTTTGCCGCGCAGTCAGCGTCATGTCCTCGAAAACCTTGGTGCGCAACATGAGGATGCCTGACTCTGGTGGATCAAAGCTGGGCAGCATGAACAGCATTTTGGAGCGAAGTTTGAGCTGATTTTTCGCAGCGTCATCGCCCTGAATAATCAGCGGAAAATAGTCCAGCGTCATCCTGACGTTGGTGCGGCGAAGCGCCTCTTTGTCTGCATGAAACCGGATGTCGATGCGGTCTGACTGCACCTGCTGGCCCTTGACCAGCGGGTTGTTGCTGCGGTACTGCAACCGGAACTCCAGCGACTGCAGCCGCCACTGGCATGGGCCGCCGCCCTCAATCGCAAAACTGGTCTGGTAGTCGTGGCTGCCTGTCCTGTTTGTCCACTGGGGCTTTTCAAAGCTCAGCGCCCGCATTTGCATGCTGCCGCTTTGCGACTGGCCGCCCACGCCATAAGCCCGGCTTTCCTTGCATTTCTGAGACTCGTATTGCAGCGTGATGGGCAGTGGCTCAAGCCCTTGCTGGGCCTGCACGATCAATGTGACCCAGCGAGCGTCGTCAGGCGGCTCCTGCGTGCGATCCACCTGCTGCGCCAGCGCCGCAGAGCAAGCCGCGATAGAAGAAAACAAGCCCAGCCAAGGCGCTGCAAACCTCTTGTTCATTCGAACCCTCAGCTATGCGGTGCAACAGTGTTTCAGCACTCTAGCAGAGGAGGCTCAAACGCCCTTGCGCAAGGCAGGTGGGCTTATTCAACGACCACAGGACAGAACTCGGGCGGCGCCCCAAAGTAGGCGCGCGGTGATGGCGGCTGCGCGCCGTCGATGTCCTGCACGCCGTACTGGCTGGCCAGCTCTGCGGTGTAGAACACGCCGCCAGAGCGCTTTTGCAGGCAGTCTGCATCGCCATGCAGGGCCAGCACCACACGGCCAATGAACTGCGGGGTTTCGGCGCTGTCGTAGCTGTCGCCGTATTTGTCGGGCTCTGCCGCGCAGACGCGGGCCGAGCGCTCGGTCTTGACCAGACCCGGCCATAGCGCCACCACGCTCACGCCTTCGGGTTTGAAGTCATAAGCCATGTCAAAGGTCATCTTGTCCGTGGCGGCCTTGCCTGCGCCGTACGCTGGGCCGTGCATATAGCAGCGGCTGCTGGCGGACGAAATATTGACGACCAGCCCGCGCGCCGCAATCAGCAAATCGGCCGCGTAATGGCTGGCCACATAACTGGAGCGCAGACCGACATCGAGCAGCTGCGTCATGGCCAGCGGTTTTTTCCAGAACGGGCCGACTTCGGTCAGCGGGTCGGGAATCGCAATCGCGCAGTTGACCAGAATATCGAGACGCCCATGCTCGCGGCGCACGCGCTCGAACAGGGCTGCGACCTGTGCGTCGTCGCCATGGTCGCAGGCCACGGCAATGCCGGTGCCGCCTGCAGCCGTCACATCCGCTGCCGTCTGGCCCACAGTGCCGGGTAGGGCAGAGTCGCCTTCTTTCACGCTGCGTCCCGTCACATAAACCGTCGTGCCAGCCGCGCCCAGTGCCAGTGCCACTCCGCGGCCCACGCCACGGCTGGCCCCGGTCACCACGCATACCAATGCCTTGCTCATCTCTTGTCTCCGTCTTGTGATTGATCGGACAAATCTGGAGCAAGAGCGGTCTTCAGGCTACGTCTGTTAGGACTATCGGGTTTGCGCTGGAGATTTCAAGTCAAAACAGCTTCATGTCCATATAAATCATAGGCATCAAGCTATTATTTTTGGAGTTCGCACAGCTCCTGCACCAGTGTCTGAACCAGTTGCTCTGCAGGCATGGGTCGCGCCAGCGGTGCGCCTTGCCCGGCCCAGTGCGCGGCGTAGTCGCTGCTGCCCTGGCTGCCGGCTGCCTGGTGCAGCGCCTTGCCTGCGTCATAGACCATGGGGTAGGCGGGCAGAACGCCGCCATAGTCGCGCCCCAGCTGATGCAGGCGGTTGAACATGCCGCGCGCCGGGCGGCCCGAAATCGCTGGCGTAATCGCTGTGTGCTGGGCTGCATCGCTTTGCAGCTCGGCCCGGTAGGCGGCGCTGGCTGCGGATTCGGGGCAGAGGATAAAAGCCGTGCCCATCTGCACCGCGCTGGCACCCAGCTCCAGCGCGGCAGCAATGCCTGCGCCGTTCATGATGCCGCCTGCCGCCACAACAGGCAGCTTGCAGTGGCGGGCCAGCACCTGCACCAGTGCAAACGTGCCCATCAAGCGGTCTTCCTCGGGTACAAATGCGCCGCGATGACCGCCAGCCTCCATGCCCTGGGCGACGATCACATCCACACCCGCCTGCTCGATCTGGCGCGCTTCATCCAGATTGGTGGCGCAGGCCAGCGTGGTGATGCCTGCGGCCTTGAGGGCATCGATAAAACTTTGCTCCGGCAAGCCAAAGTGAAAGCTGATCACGGCAGGGCGCAGCTTCAGCAGCATGGCCTGCAGCGCTGCATTGCCCACAGCGGATTCGTAGATGCAGCGCAGGCCAGCAGGTGGCTGCGCACCAAAGCGCGCAAATTCGGGGGCCAGATATTGCAGCCATGCGGTTTCTCGCTGCGCATCTGCGGCTGCCGTCTGGTGGCAGAACAGATTGACGTTGACGGGCTTGTTCGTGAGTGCCAGCGTTTGCTCGATATGCTGGCGCGCCTGCTCCACGCCATAAGCGCCAATGCCCACGGAGCCCAGCGCTCCCGCATTGCTCACGGCAGCGGCCAGCTGCGGCGTTGATGTGCCCGCCATGGGCGCTTGAATGATGGGGTGCTGCAAGCCCAGACGGCTCATCCACAAAGGCAGTGTGCTCATGGCATCTTTCTCAGTTTCTCAAATTCAAATCATTGCTGGGCTGCGCGCACCAGGCGGCTCGATGCCACCAGCATCGCGCCCAGAGCCAGCGCTATGCAGCCCAGCACAAACAGCGTGCGATAGCTGCCGGTGCTGGCGTAGATAAAGGCCATCAGATAGCCTGATGTGGCCTGCAGCAACGCAAACGCGGCAGTCGCATAGCCCCACATTTTCTTGTGCGCGGCGGGGCCAATCAGTTGCATCAGATAACCCGAAGTAATGGCCGCCATGCCCGGCGACAGCGCGCCAACCAGAAAGCCTGATACGGCATGCGCCCCGAACCCCGCAAACAGCAGCGGCAGGCCAATGGCCACGGCTTTGATGACATAGGCCCCCGTCGTCGTGCCCCACCAGCCCCAGCGAGTGGCGCAGTAGGCCGCGCATAGCGGCCCGGCAATCGCGCCCAGACCAAAGAAAGCCCATTGCGTGGAGGCATAGCCCGCGCCCAGATGCAGCTCGCGGTCCAGATAATCCACCCAGAAGACGGTGTGCGGCACAAAACCAAAGGCATCGCAGGTATAGGCGAGGAACACCAGCACCACGGCAGCGCTCCACAGCGATGGTGCGGCAACAGTCGCCGTGGATGTTGGTGTGATGGCCACAGGTGCATGCAGGGGAATCTGCCGCGCCGCGCGCCAGCCGGACCACAGAGCGATCACGCACAGCACCGTCAGCGACCACCATACAGCGCTCAGGCTGCTGCGCGCAAACATGGGCACAAAAGTGGCCGACAGCAAAGCGCCCACGCCAATGCCGCAGAACATCAGCGGCCCCAGCGTGGCGCGGCGCGCAGGCTCGGCAGCGGCCATGGCCACTGATGGGCCCAACACCATGAGCACGGCCCCGGCAATGCCCGAAACCAGCCGCCAGACAAAGAACACCGCCATGGGTTGCGGCAGGCTGCAGCCCGCAAAGCTCAGCGCCACGGCAATCCAGCAGATCAGCAGCACACGCAGGGCGCCCATGCGCTCCGCCCATGGCGCGGCAGCCAGAGCGCCAATCAGATAGCCCAGTAGATTGGCCGCGCCAAGGTAGGCGACCTGCTCGCCGCTGAACCAGCCCGCATGCACCATCTGGGGCATCAGCGCCGTATAGGCAAAACGGGCCAGCCCCACGCCACTGAGCGTGGCCATGAAGCCGGTCAACAGGAGGGGGAGTTCTTTGCGGGCAATCACAGGCCGGTTTCCGTATCGATCAGTGCCAAGCGTAAGTGCAGAGACGTAATCATGTCCAATGATTCAAAATGATGGTTGATATCTTTATTTGAGATTAAGGATTCCGGTATGCAGCTCAAGTCCCTGCGCATGTTTGAAGCCGTTTGCGAAAGCGGCAGCTTTGGTGCTGCCGCCCAGCAACTGCACACCGTGCAGTCCAACATCACCGCCCATATCAAGAAGCTGGAAGATGAAGTAGGCGCGCAACTGCTGGTGCGTGCCAACCCCGTGTTTCCCACACCTGCGGGGCGCACGCTGCTGCAATATGCAAAGCAGATGCTGCTCTCGCATGACCATGCGCTGGCGCAGTTGCAGTCGCATCAGCTGCTGCAAGGCCAAGTCAAAGGTGCGCTGCGCATTGGCTCCATGGAAACCACGGCCGCCCTGCGCCTGCCGCCGCTGCTGGCCCGGCTGCGCCAGTTGCACCCCGGCATTGATCTGGAGCTGGAAGCCCAGCCCACGGCCCAGCAACTGGGCGAGCTGACCAGCGGGCGCATTGACTGCGCCTTCATCAACGGCACAGCGCCGCAGAGCGATCTGCACTCCTGGCCCGTGTTTCGCGAAGAACTGGTGCTGGTCAGCGGTCAGCCGCTGACGCGCTTTCCCACCGCCGATGAGTTCTGCTCCTCAGTGTTTCTGGCCTTTCGCCAGGGCTGCAGCTACCGCCAGCGCATAGAGCTGCTGATGGCGTCCATGGGCATCAGCGCCATACGCATCATGGAGCTGGGCATGCTGGACACCATTTTGGGCTGCGTGGCCGCAGGCATGGGCTATGCGCTGCTGTCGCGCTCGCTGATCGAGGCGCAGCAGCAGCGCTTTGCCGTGCACTGGATGGCCTTGCCCGGCAAGACCGGGCAGGAGCTGGCCTGGGTGGACACCTGTTTTGTGACGGGTGCAGTCGAAGGCTGGTCGCCCGCGCTGCATGCGTTTGCCCAGGTGCTGGGCATTGCCGCGCAGGATATGCAGCCGGACGTACGCAGCCACCGTTTCGATATCAGGCAGTCACCCGCACGTTCCGCACGGCGCACAGCCATAGTCGCGTAACGCTGACGCCGCCATGTGCCTGCCGCCCCTATTCTTTCGACGACTTGAAGAGGGAGTTTTGCATGCATATAGCAATGGTGATTTTGGGCGGTCTGGTTCAGCTGGGTCTGTTCATTCTGTTTGGCTGGTTGTGGGGCAATAGCGCGGCCAATATGGCGCTGGCGGCCAAGTGGTTTGTTCCGCTGTGGTGCGTGATTGCCGCTGTGAATATGTGGGTGGGCGTCACCCATGCTGGCTATACGGTGCGGCAGGAAGCACCGATTTTGCTGCTCAATATTCTGGTGCCTGCAGCAGTGGCCATGTTCGCGGCCTGGAGGCTGTCCCATGTCTGAAGCCACCAACTACTCAGGCGCGCCCACCGTGCTACGCCAGCGCGATGGCCACCATGCACGCGTCACTTTCGAGGAGCTGTTCTTCGACCTGGTCTATGTGTTTGCCGTCACCCAGATCAGCCATGAGCTGCTGCACAACCTCACGCTTACCGGCTTGATCGAGACCTTGGTGCTGTGGTTTGCCGTCTGGCTGGGCTGGCAATACACCTGCTGGATGACCAACTGGTTCGACCCCGAAACGCCGCGCATCCGTGGTCTGCTGTTTGCCTGCATGTTGCTGGCGCTGATCATGGCGTCCAGCATTCCGCAGGCGTTTGGCGCGCGTGGGCTGATATTTGCGGTGGCGCTGGCCTGCATGCAGGTGGGGAGGGCGGCGTCGGTGCTGCTCATGCTGCCGCGCGGCCATGCACTCAAACCCAACTACCAGCGCATGTTGGGCTGGCTGCTGATTTCGGCGGTGTTCTGGATTGCGGGCGGTCTGGCCGAGCATGAATGGCGCATCGCCTTCTGGATCATTGCCGCACTATGTGAATATCTGTCGCCCATGTTCGGCTTTGCGCTGCCGGGGCTGGGCCGTTCACGGACACAGGAGTGGACGATCGAGGGCGGCCATCTGGCCGAGCGCTGCCAGTTGTTCGTGATCGTGGCCCTGGGCGAAACCTTGCTGGCCAGCGGTGCCATGTTTGCCGAGGCCGAATGGAATGCCTCGGTCATCTCCGCGCTGGCGGCAACTTTCCTCGGCACGCTGGCCTTGTGGTGGCTGTATTTCGGCACCACCAACAAGGATGCGACGGAGAAAATCAGCCATTCGGATGACCCGGGCCGCATCGGTGCCTACTTCCACTACATCCATGTAATTTTGGTGGCTGGCATCATCGGCAGCGCCGTGGCCAATGATCTGATTTTGTCGCACCCGCACGAAAGCGCTTCCATCAAATATCTGGCCGTGCTGATCGGCGGCCCTGCGGTTTATCTGCTGGGCAGTGCCATCTATAAAAAAGTGGTGTACGGGCATATCGCTGCCTCGCATGTGCTTGGTGCGGTGGCGCTGTTTGCGCTGCAGCCCTTGTCGGGCCATGCAGATTTGCTGACGCTGGGCTGGCTGACCACGGTGGTGCTGCTGGCGGTGAGCTGGTGGGATTTGCGCCGTCCTAAGCGCAGCTGAAAGCTCAGGGCATTTCTCGAGCGCATTGCTCCACACCAGACTCCTGGTAGCTCAGCTGGGTGACCCTGCCTGCCTGAACGGAGAGCGACGCAATGCGCTCGAATATGGGAAATCCGTCCCTTGACTGGCAAATGACTTTGCCAAGTTCGGCCGTCAGATCGCCCGTGACCCAGTCCGCCAGCAAATGGCTGGCTGACTGGGGGTAGACGGCAGACAGGGGGATATCGCCCCCGCACCGGTATACCCCTGTCAACCAGAGCGAGCCATCGGCAACGCTGAATTTCCCGCGCGGGCCACCCATGGCGCTGCAGCGCTCTGCAATTCTCATGGAGCGCAGTGTCTCGCTCTCCGGAAGGCTCATCCAGCCTTGCGCGTTGTGGTGAAGGCGACCTTTTTGAGCGCTGATTTCTATCTGGTCAAACAGCGGCGGGGTTGCCAGTGCTGAGACCGAAGCAAACACCAAGCTCAGCGCAAAAAGTACAGATTTCTGAAGCGAATGCATGGCCATGGTTCCTTGTTCATCCAGCCTGCATCAGCGCGCGCCGGTACTGCAAAGCCTCTGCCACATGGGCCTGGGCGATGGTGTCAGATCCTGTCAGATCGGCAATGGTGCGCGCCACCTTTAGCGCGCGGTGCGTGCCGCGCGCTGACCAGCCCAGACGCGCGGCGGCCTTGTGGGCAAAGGCCAGCGCCTCGGGCTCCAGTTGCAGATGCGCATCAAGCTGCGCGCCTTGCAGCAAATGGTTGGGCATGCCCTGGCGCTGCAAGGCGCGTTCTCTGGCCTGGGTCACGCGTTGCTGCACGGCGGCGCTGCTTTCGCCTTCGGGTGCTGCCAGCAATTCCTCGGGCGGCAGGGCAGCGACTTCCACATGCAGATCAATACGGTCCAGCAGCGGCCCGCTGATGCGTGCCTGATAGCGCGCGACCTGATCGGGTGTGCAGCGGCATTGCCGCACGCGCGAGCCCCAGTAGCCGCAGGGGCAGGGGTTCATGGCGGCAATGAGCTGAAAGCGCGCGGGGAACTCTGCCCGCTGCGCGGCTCTGACAATGGTGATGCGGCCCGTTTCCAGTGGTTCGCGCAAAGCTTCGAGCGCGCTTCTGGCGAATTCAGGAAGCTCATCAAGGAAAAGGGCTCCACAGTGCGCGTATGAAATCTCTCCCGGCCTTGGCGGCGAACCACCTCCCACCAGTGCGACCGAGCTGGCCGTGTGATGAGGCCCGGTAAACGGGCGCTGCCGCCATTGCTCTGGCGTAAAGCGGCCACTCAAGCTGGCGATGGCAGCGGCCTCCAGCGCTTCTTCATCCGTCATGGGTGGCAGCAGACCCGCAAAGCGCTGGGCCAGCATGGACTTTCCAGAACCCGGAGGCCCGATCATCAAGACCCCATGTGCGCCTGCTGCTGCAATTTCAAGAGCGCGCTTGGCCTGCATCTGGCCGCGCACTTCGCGCAGATCCAGGGTGTATGGGGCCGCAGTCGCTGGTCTGGCCTGCACTCGCTGCCATCCGTCTTCGGACTCCTCGCTTTCAGCCGCAGGCTGCGCATCATGGGCGATGAACTGTTTGACCACATCCAGCAGATGCCGGGCGCTAAAAACTTCTATGGCCGGGACAAAGGCCGCCTCCTGCGCGCTTTCTGGTGGCAGTACCAGGCGCACGTTTTGCTGCTGACGTTGCAGTGCCAGCGCCGTGGCCAGTGCTCCGCGCACAGGGCGCAAAGCGCCGGTCAGCGAGAGTTCGCCTGCAAATTCATAGTCGGCCAGTCTTGCCGCTTCTATCTGACCACTGGCGGCCAGAATGCCAAGCGCGATGGGCAGGTCAAAGCGCCCTGAATCCTTGGGCAGATCAGCCGGCGCGAGGTTGACGGTGATCCGCTTGTTGTTCGGGAATTCAAGCCCCGCGTTGACGATTGCGGCACGCACGCGCTCTCGCGCTTCCTTGACTTCCACGTCGGCGAGCCCGACCAGGGTGAACGACGGCAGGCCATTGGCCAGATGGACTTCCACAGTGACGCTGGGTGCATCCAGCCCCAGCAGGGCGCGACTTTGAACCAGGGCCAGTCCCATGCTCGCCTCGTTGCAGTGATGTGTTGGGGCTCAGTATGCGCAAGCACCGCGTCGGGGCTATAGGGATTTGCGGCGAAGCAGGGCATGGGTTGCACCAAATCAGTGCATGCATCGTGCCCTCACAGAGTCAAAGTCACCCGCACCAAAACCATGCGTACTGTGGCTGCGTCAATCTGGTGCGAGTCATTACTGCGTTTCAAGTATCTGTCAGCATTGAATAAATTGATAGCTGGATGCCTATATGAATAATGGAACTGAGCACAATTTGAGTGGAAATTAGGGCTTTGGAAACAAGCGTAAACGGAACTTGGCACGGTCTGTGCTTTTAACGGTTTGTCTAAAAAACTTTTTTACAAAACCGGAGGAACCAGAATGCCAAGTACCGCTACCAGCCGTTTCAAAACCTTCGCCAAAACTGCTGCTCTGGCCTGCGTCGTTGCTGCACCCATGTGGGCCCATGCCCAGTTGACCGCCAACGTCGCGCTGACGACCAACTACAAGTTCCGTGGTCAGGACCAGGATGCCAGCCGCAACAAGGCCGTCAAGCCTGCGCTGCAAGGTGGTTTTGACTATGCCTTCGGTGAAAGCGGCTTCTATGTGGGCAACTGGAATTCTTCCGTGGACTGGCTGCACGGCAACTCGCTGGAATCCGACTTCTACGGCGGCTACAAGTTCAAGGCTGGCGACATTGACTGGGATGTGGGCGCGCTGACCTATGTCTACTCCGGCAACGCCCGCGGCAACACGACGGAAATCTACGGCTCCGGCACTTACGGTCCCTTCACCGCCAAGTACTCGCACACGATTTCCAAGGACTACTTCAACTGGGCCGGTGCCAAGGACGGCTCGGGTCTGAAGGGCCGCAACACCGGTTATCTGCAGTTCTCCTACAGCCAGGAAGTCGCCCCCAAGGTGACATTGAAGGCATCGCTGGGCTACACGCATTTCTCCAGCGACATCAAGAACCTGGGTGTGCCCAACTACATCGATTACAGCGTGGGTGGTGCCTATGACCTGGGCAATGGTTTCTCTGCCGCAGCGGCTGTGACCGGCGCCAACAAGAAGGCCTATTTCGGCGATGTGAACAAGGCTCGTCTGATTCTGACGCTGGCCAAGACCTTTTAATTTTTCAGGAGTCCCGTCATGAAAATGGTGATTGCCATCATCAAACCCTTCAAGCTCGATGAGGTCCGCGAGGCCCTGTCGCAAATCGGTGTGCAAGGCATCACCGTGACCGAAGTCAAGGGCTTCGGTCGTCAGAAAGGTCATACCGAGCTGTACCGCGGTGCCGAGTATGTGGTGGATTTCCTGCCCAAGCTCAAGATCGAAGCCGCCATCGCTGACGACCTGGTCGATGCAGCGATCGACGCCATCGAAGGTGCGGCACGCACCGGCAAGATTGGCGACGGCAAGATTTTTGTGCAGTCGCTGGAGCAATCCATCCGTATCCGTACCGGCGAGACCGGAGAGTCCGCACTGTAAGAGTTCCCCCCTGAGCCGCTTTGCGGCTTCCCCCCGAGGGGGACGATGGCTTCGCGGCGGGGCGGCCCTTGCTGGCCATCTCTCTGACGCCAAAGTTGGGTGATTAAACAAGGAAATTTGTCATGACGAAGAAACTTTTGAGTGCAGGCCTTGGACTGGGTCTGCTGGCCGCAGGTGCCTCGGCATTTGCACAGGAAGGCGCAGCGGCTGCGGCAGCCGCAGCCCCGGCAGTGGCCGCTGCCGTGGAAGCCGTGCCCACGCTGAGCGCTGGTGACACAGCCTGGATGCTGACATCGACCATGCTGGTGATCTTGATGATCATCCCCGGCCTGGCCCTGTTCTACGGTGGTCTGGTGCGCAGCAAGAATATGCTGTCCGTGCTGGCTCAAGTGTTTGTGATCTTCTCGCTGATTACCGTGCTGTGGGCCATCTATGGCTACACGCTGGCTTTCGGTGGCGAAGGCAAGTTCTTTGGCAGCTTCGACAAGCTGTTCCTCATGGGCATCACGCCGGACACGCTGTCCAGCATGCTCAAGACGATTCCCGAGTACGTGTTCGTGGCCTTCCAGTCCACCTTCGCCGCCATCACCGTGGCGCTGATCGTGGGAGCGTTCGCCGAGCGCATCAAGTTCGCGGCCGTGATCGTGTTCTCCGTGCTGTGGTTCACCTTCTCCTACGTGCCCATGGCTCACATGGTCTGGGGCGGTGGTCTGCTGGGTGCTGACGGTGCTCTGGACTTCGCTGGCGGTACCGTGGTGCACATCAACGCCGCTGTAGCCGGTCTGGTCGGTGCCTACATGCTGGGCAAGCGTATCGGTTTCGGCAAGGAAGCTCTGCCTCCTCACAGCCTGACACTGACCATGGTGGGCGCTTCGCTGCTGTGGGTGGGTTGGTTCGGCTTCAACGCTGGCTCCGCCGGTGCTGCCAACGGCGCTGCCGGTCTGGCCTTCATCAACACCATTCTGGCAACCGGCGCTGCCGCCATCGCCTGGATTGCCGCTGAAGCGCTGATCCGTGGCAAGGCTTCCATGCTGGGTGCTGCTTCCGGTGCCGTGGCGGGTCTGGTGACCATCACCCCCGCCGCTGGCTTTGTCGGCCCCATGGGCTCCATTGTCATGGGCATCATCGCTGGCCCTCTGTGCTTCTGGGGCGTGTCCGGCCTCAAGCGCCTGCTGAAGGTGGACGACGTGTGCGACGTGTTCGGCGTGCACGGTGTGGGCGGTATCCTGGGTGCCATCCTGACCGGCGTGTTCTGCGCCAAGGGTCTGGGCGGTGTAGAGCCCGAAGGCTACAACATGGCTCACCAAGTGTGGGTGCAGCTCGAAAGCGTGCTGGTGACCATTGTCTGGTCCGGCGTGGTTTCCTTCGTGGCCTTCAAGATTGCAGCTCTGACTGTGGGTCTGCGTGTCTCGGAAGAGTCTGAGCGCCAAGGTCTGGACATCTCTTCCCATGGGGAGGTCGCATATACACGCTAACCCCCTGAGGCGCTTTGCGCCTTCCCCCTGAGAGGGGGACGACACCTTCGCTGCGGGGCGGCCCTTGTTCGGTGTCTCTGACCCAGAGATGCTCCCATCGCAAGCCAGCCACCCTGTAAGCACGGCAAGTCCACTTCTTCGCAAGTTCAGTTTCATTACGTTGCCCCGCAGTGCAAGCTGCGGGGCTTTTTTATTCATGCAGGCGTTTCAAAAAAATCAAAGCCCGAGCAGCCCCCACAAGCGAGGTCAGCCGCTACCATGCAAGCCATGGATTCAGCCACCAGCCAAATCAAAAATATCAGCGAGCGCATTCGCGCCGCTGCCAGAGACAAGACGCTGCTTCGCATCTGCGGCAGCGGCAGCAAGGACTTTTATGGTCTGGGCCTTCAGGGCGAGCCACTGTCCACCCAAGAACTAAACGGCATCGTCAGCTACGAACCTAGCGAGCTGGTCGTCACCGTGCGCGCCGGCACGCCGCTGGCCGAGCTGGAGGCGCTGCTGGCCGCACAAGGCCAGTGCCTGGCCTTTGAGCCTCCGCACTTCGGCCCCAACAGTACCGTGGGCGGCATGGTGGCCGCTGGCCTGTCCGGCCCCTCGCGCGCCAATGTGGGGGCGGTGCGTGACTTTGTGCTGGGTCTGGAGATGATCAACGGCCAGGGCGAAGTGCTGCGCTACGGCGGCCAGGTCATGAAGAATGTGGCGGGCTACGATGTCTCCCGCCTCATGGCGGCCAGCTGGGGCACGCTGGGCGTAATTACCGAGGTCAGCCTCAAGGTGCTGCCCGTCGCCCCTGCGGAGGCCACGCTGCGCTTTCAAAGCTGCAGCCGGCAGCAGGCGCTGGAATGGCTCAACCACTGGGGCGGCCAGCCGTTGCCCCTCAGTGCCAGCAACTGGCTGCAGGATGGCGACGGCGGCACGCTCTACCTGCGTCTGCGCGGCGCGCGCGCTGCCGTGCACTCGGCCAGCCTGCGACTGGGTGGCGAGCGCCTCGATAACGACGCAGACCGTGACGTAATTGCTGCCGACTGGCGCGCCAGCCGCGATCTGAGCCTGCCCTGGTTCAAAAACCGCGCTGCAGACCACTGCCTGTGGCGTCTGTCCGTGCCTTCCACCACGCCGCCGCTAGCCCTGCCTGCGGGCGCAGTGGGCCCGTTCATCGACTGGCATGGCGCGCAGCGCTGGGTGCAAGCACCGCGCTCTGCCGCTGAGCAGCTGCAAAAGCTGGCCCAGTCCGTGGGCGGTTCCGCTACTCTTTTCAGAGCTGAAAGCCCAGATCAAATATCGGGTATCAGCGATTTTGATGTGCATGCGCAAACCAGCGCAGCCGGTCGCACATCGGCGCAGATTCACGCCCGCCTCAAGCAGGCGTTTGACCCGGCTGGCATTCTGAATGCGGGCCGCATCTCGGCGAATTGGTAAGAACAAGGAAGACAAGGCATGCAAACCAATCTCGCCCCCGAATACCGCGCCACGCCTGAAGGCCAGGAAGCCGAAGCCATTTTGCGCAAATGCGTGCACTGCGGCTTTTGCACCGCCACCTGCCCCACCTATCAGACGCTGGGTGACGAGCTGGACGGCCCGCGTGGCCGCATCTACCTCATCAAGCAGGTGCTGGAAGGGCAAAAGCCTACGCGCTCCACGCAGCAGCACCTGGACCGCTGCCTGACCTGCCGCAACTGCGAATCCACCTGCCCCAGCGGCGTGCAGTACGGCCATCTGGTCGATATTGGCCGCAAGATTGTGGACGAGCAGGTCGAGCGCCCCACGGGCGAGAAGCTGCAGCGCTGGCTGCTCAAGGAGGGCATGAACTCCTCGCTGTTCGCGCCTGCGCTCAAAGTCGGTCGTGCCGTCAAAGGGCTGCTGCCAGAATCACTGGCCGAGAAAATTCCTGCAGCGCAGGAAAGCGGCGCCTGGCCCACGCGTGAACATGCGCGCAAGGTGCTGCTGCTGGCCGGCTGCGTGCAGCCCGCAATGATGCCGCGCATCAACTTCGCCACGGCGCGCGTGCTGGACGCCGCAGGCGTGCAGACCGTGATTGCCGACAAGGCCGGTTGCTGCGGCGCGGTGAAGTTTCACCTCAACGATCAGGACGGCGGCAAGGCCCAGATGCGCGCCAATATCGACGCCTGGTGGCCGCTGGTCGAGCGTGGCGAGGTCGAGGCGATTGTGATGAACGCCTCGGGCTGCGGCGCAACCGTCAAGGAATACGGCCATCTGCTGCGCAACGAGCCGCAATATGCCGAAAAAGCCGCGCGCATCAGCGCGCTGACCAAGGATTTGAGCGAGCTGCTGCCCGCCATGCTGCCCGAGCTGGTAGGCAAGCTCAAAGACCAGATCAAGGCTCCCAAAGCCCCTGTGGCCTACCACCCGCCTTGCACGCTGCAGCATGGCCAGAAGCTGCGTGGCAGTGTGGAAGGCGCGATGCGCGAGCTGGGCTTTGATGTGCGCGTAGCGCGGACTGAGTCACACCTTTGCTGCGGCTCGGCAGGCACCTACTCCGTGCTGCAGCCCGAAATCTCGCACCAGCTGCGCGACCGCAAGATTGCCGCGCTGGATGAGCCTTTTGCGCCCGCCAAGCCAACGGCCATTCTGTCGGCCAATATGGGCTGCATCGTGCACCTGCAAAACGGCACCGATGTACCCGTGATGCACTGGGTGGAGCTGCTCGATCAATCACTTGCGAAAGTAGCTTGACACCCCCGTTTGCCACTGCAGTTTGCAATGCTGGCATGATTGTGGGTTTTGTTCCCCCAAGCCCACGGGCTTTGCCATGACTGAAATCGTGTCTGAACCACAAGAACAGAAGGCCCCGCAAGACCAGCAACAAGGTTCGCGCCGCAATGACCAAGGTCGCGGCCGCGGTGGTCGTGGTCGCTCTGCGCCCGCTGCGCAGCAGGCCCCACGTCCCCAAAACCCGCTGCTGGAGCAACTGGCCCAATGGCACCCCGCTCTCTTTGGCGAGCAATTGCTGCCTCTCAAGCGCGGTATTTTTGAAGACCTCCTGGCCGCTCACCCCGAGCTGGAAAAGGACGCCCTCAAGACCGCGCTGCAGCAGCACACCCGCTCTGGCCGCTATCTGGCAGCCATGGCCAGCGGTCAGGCCCGCCACGACCTGGCTGGTCAGCCCGTGGAAGCGACCTTGCCCGAGCATGTGCACCACGCGCTGATCGAAGTCTTCCGTCGCCGCCAGCAGCGCACGCAGGAAGACCTGACGCCCAAGCTGCGCAACCGCATCGTCATCGCCTACGAAGCCTCGGGCCTCTCGCGCGAGGACTATGCCGAGCGCGTGCATGGCCGTGACGAGAAGACCAATGCCCTGGTCGCCGACGCTCTGGCCGAAGCCGATGCCCGCGCCGCCAAGGACGAGGCGCTGCTGCGCTCCTTCACGCTCAGCGGCCAGACTTCCGAGCAGGAATTTGCCGAGATGTACGGCATGAACCCACGCCAGGTCGCCCAGCAGCTGGAGCGCGCACGCCGCCGCCAGCAGCCCGCCGCCTGATCGGGCTCACGATCGCCTTGTCCGGCTGCCCTGCGGCGCCGCACGCAGCAGACGCTGCATCAAAGACCGCCACGGCCAGCGCTGCCTGCAGCCTGACTTTGGCGGCATACCTGTGCCAGAGAGCCAGCCCTGCCGCTTCCGCGGGAAATGCGCAGCCGCTGCCCTGAGACAGGCCCGAGGACGTTTTGCGCTTCCATGCCGCCAGCTCAGGCTGGCGTGGCAGCGTCTGCCGTGCGCGGGTCTCACTCTTTTCACAAAACCGCCGCACGGTTTTTTGAGGAAAGAAGGAGACTGGTATGTGGCTGGGTTTGTCGCTGTTTTACGTGGGGGCGGTGCTGTTTCTCAACGGCCTGTGGATGCTGGGCCGGATTGCCGACAAGGAAATCTGGGTCATCAATATCTTCACGGGCGTGGTGTCGCTGTGCATTGGTCTGGCCAGCATCTTCGGCCCGGCGGCAGACGCCGCCTCCGTCAAAAGTGGCGCGCTGACGCTGCTGTTTGCCTTTACCTATCTCTGGGTGGCTTTCAACCGCTTTACCGGAGCAGACGGACGCGGTCTGGGCTGGTTCAGCCTGTTTGTCGCCATTACCGCCGTACCCGTGGCGCTGGACACGCTGCTGAGCGCCCGCGGCGCGCTGGACTGGTGGATGGGCATCAACTGGGCCGCATGGGCCGTGCTGTGGGCGCTGTTCTTTGCGCTGCTGGCCCTCAAAAAGCCGCTTGAGCGCATGACGGGCTGGCTGTGCATTGCGCAAGGCGTGCTGACAGGCTGGATTCCTGGTTACCTGATATTGGCTGAAAAGCTGGTTTAGCTATCAAAAACAGAGCTTCTTGCCTATATTGAATATAGACATGAAGCCTGTTTTTATGATTTTTTCGCTCTGCTGCTTGCCAAAGCTGCCAGCAGCGCGGCTCCCATGATCAGCGCGCCGCCCAGCAGGGTGCGGGCTGTCAGCGCTTCATGGGCAATCAGCACCGAAGAGACGCTGGCAAACACCACTTCGGACAGCATGACCACCGAGGTCACGCCAGACGGCAGGCGCGCTGCGCCGAATTGCAGCGCCCAGTTACCCAGCATCAGCAGCACGGCCAGGCCCACAGCAATCAGAAGCCAGCGGCTGTCAAAGGCCGCAAATCCCGGCACCAGACCGGCGTTGCTGGCCAATAGCGCCGTCAGCAGCGCCATGCTCATGCAGCCTGCAAACATGGCCAGCATGCGTGCATCGGCAGGAATGGCCTGAAAGCGGCGCAGCAGCACATTGGTCAGCGCAAACATAAAGCCGCCAAACACGGCCAGCCCGTCGGCCAGCGATAGCCCGGCAAACAGGCCCGTCAGCGATGCATCGGCGGGCAGCAGCACCAGCACCACGCCGCCAAAGGCCAGCAGCAGGCGCAGCAAGGCCATGGGGCTAGGGCGCTCGCCCAGAATCTTCCAGGCCAGCAGCACGGCCCAGGCGGGCATGAGATAGAACAGCAAAATGACGCGCACCACATCGCCCACGGTCACAGCCCAGTTGAACGCGACATTGTTCAGGCCCGAGCTGGCTGCCAGCAGCAGCAAGGCCGGGTACTGCCAGGCTTGCCTGAGCGTGGCGGGCCGCAGCGCCAACAGGCCCAGCAGCACCAGCGCGTACATGAACACCGTCGCCCACAGCGGGTGCAACCCGGCCTGATGCATGGCGCGAAACGGCCACCAGGACAGACCCCAGATAAAAGCATTGAGCAGCAGCGCGAAAACGGGAAGCGATTTATGCATAAAAAAGGCTTCTAGTCCTCAATTCATAAGGGCTAGAAGCTATTGATTTGGTAGTACTGCGGCGCGGGGGCCGCAGCCATCAGTGGCAGTCTTTGCGCGCGATTTCGAGCAGGCGCTCGATCTCCTGCGGGTGGTGCTTGCAATTATGGCGGTGCCACAGGCCAATCAGCACCATGGTGCCCGCCACCAGCAGGCCGAACACGGTGATCGCGCCAAACGCCGTCAGCCCCATCTTGGTGGACAGGCTGTAGAAGCCCCCCATGCCCAGAATGGCCAGTTGCTCATTGAAATTCTGCACGGCAATCGAGCGGCCCGCACCCATGAGATTGTGGCCACGGTGCTGTAGCAGCGCATTCATGGGCACAACCAGGAAGCCGCCCAGACCGCCGAGCACGATGAGGAAGGGCACGGCCACCCACAGGTTGTCGATGAAGATCATGCAGACCACCAGCAGGCCCATGAGCGCGCCCAGCGGGATCACGCGCGTGGCATTGTCCAGTCGCATACGCATGGAGGCGATGACTGCGCCCACGGCAGTACCGATGGCAACCACGCCCACCAGTGCCGAAGCCTGCGTGGTGCTGTAGCCCAGCGCCGCCGCGCCCCAGGCCAGCACGATATAGCGCAGATTGCCCGAAGCCCCCCAGAACAGCGTGGTGGTGGACAGCGAGATCTGGCCCAGCTTGTCCGACCACAGGCGCTTGCTGCACTGCCAGAAGTCGGGCAGCAGGCCCAGGATATTGGCAACCAGGCTCTTGCTGGGGTCCTGACGCAGCGGGCGCATGGCCACACCGGTCAGCGGAATGTGCAGATTGAACCAGGCGGCCAGCGCATAGATGACGATGAGCACGGCAATCGCCGCTTCCGCCGGTGTATCGATGCCGGTATCAAGGTAGGGGAAGTCAAAGGACAACAGGTGGTGAGCCACCGTCGGCCCGACCAATTGCCCGCCGACCAGCACGCCCAGAATGATGGAAGTGATGGTCAGCCCCTCGATCCAGCCATTGGCCTTGACCAGCTGCGAAGCGGGCAACAGCTCGGTCAGAATGCCGTATTTGGCCGGTGAATAGGCCGCCGCGCCCAGGCCGATGATGGCGTAGGCCAGCAAGGGGTGATGGCCGAACAGCATCATCAGACAGCCCACCACCTTGATGGCATTGCTGATGAGCATGACCTTGCCCTTGGGCATGGCGTCCGCAAACGCCCCGACAAACGGGGCCAGGACCACATAGAACAGCGCGAACATGGGCACCAGGGCGGCACGTTGCCACTCGGGTGCACCATTGGTGCGCAACAGCTCTACAGCGGTCACAAACAAGGCGTTGTCTGCCAGCGAGCTGAAAAACTGCGCTGACATGATGGTGTAGAAACCGCGCTTCATGAATTAGCTGTAACTGGCTCCGGCTGGGCCGATGCCAAGTAAATAAGAGACCCTGTGGCAAGTGACTGGCGGTTATATCACGCAGGCTTTGGCTGACAGTGCCAGAATCCCGTAGGTCTGACTGAGAAAAACCATGCCCCGTCCCATCATTGCCACCATCCATCCCGCAGCCGTTCGCCACAATCTGGAGCGGGTACGGCAAGCCGTCCCCGATGCCAAATTGTGGTCCGTGGTCAAAGCCAACGCTTATGGCCACGGTATCGAAAACGTGTTTGAGGGCCTGCGAGCGACGGACGGCTTTGCCATGCTGGAGCTCGATGAAGCCCAGCGTATACGCAATCTGGGCTGGCGTGGCCCTATTTTGCTGCTAGAGGGTGTATTTGAGCCGCGCGACCTGGAAGTGTGCTCTCGCTTATCCATCTGGCATGCCGTGCACTGCGACGAGCAGATCGACTGGCTGGCTGCCCACAAGACCCAGGTCGGCCACCGCGTCTTCCTCAAAATGAATAGCGGCATGAACCGGCTAGGCTTCACCCCGGACCGCTTTCGCGCCGCCTATGCGCGCCTGAACGCCCTGCCACAGGTGGAGGAAATTTCCTTCATCACCCACTTCAGCGATGCCGATGTGGACCATGGCATTGACCACCAGTTGCAGGTCTTCCACGAAACCACGCGTGACCTGCCCGGCGAGCGCAGCATCAGCAACAGCGCGGCCACGCTACTGGACGGCGAAGAAGCCAAGGTGCGCTGCGACTGGGTGCGCCCTGGCATCGTGCTCTATGGCAGCTCGCCCGACTTCCCCACGCACGACATCGCCCACTGGGAGCTTCAGCCCACCATGACCTTGTCCAGCAAGATCATCGGCACGCAGGAGCTGAAAGCGGGCGACACCGTGGGCTATGGCTCCAAGTTCAAGGCCGAAGGCCCCATGCGCCTGGGCGTGGTGGCCTGCGGCTATGCGGACGGCTACCCTCGCGTCTGCCCCACAGGCACGCCTGTGCTGGTGGACGGCGTGCGCACCCGCACGCTGGGCCGTGTGAGCATGGACATGATGGCCGTGGACCTGACCGACCTGCCCAAGGCCAAGCTGGGCAGCGAAGTCACCCTCTGGGGCCGCGCCAGCAACGGCGCGGTGCTGCCCATCGACGAAATTGCCGCCGCCGCAGGCACGCTGGGCTATGAGCTGATGTGCCATGTGACACCACGTGTGCCCAAGGTGATTGAAGGCGCTGGCAAGTAACTCCGCTCTGCCCCTCAAAAGCCGCTGCAGTGACAGCGGCTTTTTCATGCCTAAAAAGCGTGAGACATGCCAATGCCAAACGAGGTCTTGCTTGCGCTGTTCTCAGGCCGCTGATGGCCCAGACTCACGTACAGCGTGGTACGTCTGGACAGCGCATAGTCCGCGCCCAGTGAATAGAAGAGATTGATGTCGCCATTGAGATTCTGGCGACCCACACCGGCCTTGAGCGTGGTCTGCACGCCCAGCTTATGGGTTGCACCCAAGGAGATCACACGCGAGCGGCCCTGGTTCTGGGCTTTGCGGCTGTCGTCGTAAGAGCCCATCAGCGTCGTATCACCAAAGCGGTACTTGGCAGCGGCAAAGCTGGCGCGGTCGCCGCTGCCATTGCGGTCAAAAGCCAGCAGGCCTGCCAGCGGCCCCTGTGCATATTCCAGCGATGCCGCATAGGGCTTGCCGCCACCGGGCCCCTGTGTGCGCTCTGGCGAGCCGCTCAGGTGCAGGGTAAAGCCGCCAAGCGTGGGCGAGTCGTAGAAGATGCCATTGGGCGTGCGGCCAAATTCCGCTGCGCCGTTGTTGCTGACGCGGTCCGTGGGCACGTAATAGAACCACTGGTACCAGGCCGAGGACGCCACGCGGTTGATATGACCCCAGGGGTCAAACTTCCAGTCATGCGCCCACAGGGCAGACAGCGCCCGCCCCATGCGCACATGGCCCCAGTCACCGCGCAGGCCCACGGTGGATTCGCCATGCCAGAACGGCTTTTGCCCAAAGCCCTCGTTCAGCCCGGTGTCCAGATCCAGTCGGTGGCTGAGACGAAACGTGGTCTTGAGCCCGCCGCCCAGATCTTCCGCCCCCGAAAAAGTAATGTGGCTGCGCTGAATCGTGCCCAGCTGGGCCGTGCCGCTGAAATCGCGGTACATGCCCAGATCCAAAAAGCCGCTGATCTGTACCTGCGAGGACTGGGCCAGCGCCGCGCCTGCGGACGCTGCCGAGAGGCACAGCAGGGCCAGCTTGTGGGTGATGGACATGGAAACTCCCTCTGTAGATTTTTGGCAAGGCTTCGCCCTGCAGATGAAGGCATCCGCATGCGGGCAAGGTGTGGTGGCGTCTGCAAGACAGGCACGCCGCAACGTCACTGGTACCTCGGGCACTCAGTGCGTTATTTGAGTGAAATTCGGCATCAGCCTATGTATCAAATAGGCTGATAGCTATCAAAACAGAAGCATCAGGCGTGAGGTTGCGTGACCTGCAGACCCTTGAGGCCCAGCTTGCTCATGAGCTGCGTATCGGCCTGCACATCAGGGTTGCCCGTGACCAGCAGCTTGTCGCCATAGAAGATGGAATTGGCCCCGGCCATAAAGCACAGGGTCTGTACGGCTTCGCCCAGTTGCTGGCGGCCTGCGGACAGGCGCACGCGGGCCTTGGGCATGGTGATGCGGGCCACGGCAATCACGCGCACAAAATCGATGGGGTCAACGGGCTCGCTATCGGCCAGCGGCGTGCCGGGCACGGGCACCAGGCTGTTGATGGGCACGGACTCGGGGTAGGGCTGCATATTCGCCAGCTGTGCCAGCAGACCGGCGCGGTGCACGGGGGCCTCGCCCATGCCGATGATGCCGCCGCAGCACACGCTGATGCCCGCGCCGCGCACGGCGGCCAGTGTGTCCAGCCGGTCCTGGTACTGGCGGGTACTGACCACGTCCTTGTAATACTCGGGGGCGGTGTCCAGATTGTGGTTGTAGTAGTCCAGCCCGGCGTCCTTCAGCGATGCAGCTTGATGCGGCTGCAGCATGCCCAGCGTGGCGCAGGTCTGCATGCCAAGGCCCTTCACGGCGCCAATCAGCTCGTTCATCTTTTCGATATCACGGTCCTTGGGTGCGCGCCAGGCTGCGCCCATGCAAAAACGGGTGGCACCCGCATCCTGCGCGGCCTTGGCGGCGCGGGTGACTTCTTCCACGCTCATCAGCTTTTCCGCCTTGACGCCGGTATCAAACTCCGCCGACTGAGGGCAGTAGCCGCAGTTCTCGGGGCAGCCGCCGGTCTTGACGGACAGCAGCGTCGCCAGCTCGATCTCGCCAGCAGGCCAATGCTCGCGGTGCACGCTCTGGGCGCGGTGCAGCAAATCGAGGAAGGGCAGGTCCAGCAGCTCCTGAATGGCTTCAACACTCCAGCGCTGCGCATCACTGGCAGCAACAGGCTTGGCGGGGCTATGCCATTGAACGGGCTGGCTGGCTTGGGGCGGGTTGTGGCTCATTGCGGGCTTTCATCAAGAGTGAATGCCACGCATTGTGTTCAGAAAAATCAAGGATTTACAGCGCCAAACTGCAAATAGTTGCGTTGCCAGACGTTGCTGTAATTTGCGCTAATTTTGGCTGCAATTTCGACAAACTTGTCAGCAATTTACTCTCGATTGAGATCGCAGCGCGTTAACTTCTGCCAAAAAGCGGCTTTGATCGGCAACTGCAGACATTCAGCAAACTCAAGCCTTTGAAAATCAATGACAAAGAACGACGTTAAATGCAGAAAAGCGTGAATTCGTCTGAATTTTGGCGTTTCAGGCGGTTTTTGGTCAGAAATAAATCTTCCGGCAGCCGCTGGCTGGCTGAAGAAGTGCTCAAACTGGCTTGAATAAACCCGCCTGAGGCTGCGGGGTATTGGTTCGAGCCCGCAAAACAGGCACTGGAGCTGCTGTCCGCCACCACCCTGCCAATCAAGGCTGTGGCAGCCCGGGTGGGCTACCAGCCCACCCAGAGTTTTAAGCGCTAATTTGCTGCGTGTTATCAGTTGCACCCGGCAGCTCAGTAAGGCCTTCGCTTAAAAAGCGTGGGCCATGCCCACGCCAAACGAAGTGCCCGAATCGGCCCCGTACTCGTAGCTCTTGCGGCCCAGGCTGGCGTACAGCGTGGTGCGTTTGGACACGGCGTAGTCCGCACCCAGCGAGTAGAAGTGGTTGGTCTGCTCCTGCATGCGCTGGCGGCCATAGCCTGCCTTGAGCGTGGTGTCCCCCATCTGGTAGGTGGCACCCAGCGTGATGGCCTTGGCCGTGCTGGCGTTCAGGGCTACGCGGCTGTAATCCCAGGCAGCCATGACGGCGGCCGGGCCAAAACGGTATTTGGCTGCAGCAAACGTGTCCTTGTCGCCGCTGCTGTTGCGCTCGAAGGCCAGCATGCCGCTCAGGCTGTCAGAGTCATAGTTGAGCGAGGCCGAGTAGCCACGCCCCTCGCGGCGCAGCGTCACCGGGACTTCGGTGCGCTCTGGCGAGGCACTCAGGTGCAGGGTAAAGCCCGCGATGGTGGGCGAGTCATAGAAGATGCCATTGGCCATGCGCCCGTACTCGGCCGATCCGTTGTTGCTGTAGCGGTCGGTCGGCGTGAGGTAATGCCACTGGTACCAGGCGGGCGAGGCAATGCGGTTGAAGTTGGCCCAGGGGTCAAACTTCCAGTCCTGCGACCACATGGCCGACAGCGCCCGGCCCATGCGCAAATGGCCAAAGCTGCCCTGCAGGCCCACGGTGGACTCGTCATACCAGAAAGGTTTGCTGCCAGCGCCCTCGCTCTGCCCGGTATCCATGTCAAAGCGTGTACTCAGACGAAACGTGGCCTTGAGCCCGCCGCCCAGATCTTCCAACCCGGAAATCGCCAGATTGCTGCGCTGAATCGTGCCCATCTGGTTGACGCCATCAAAGCCGCGATAGACCCCTGCATCGATCAGACCGTTGATACTGACCTGGGACTGTGCCGCCGCAGGCAGCGCCATGGACAGCAGTGAAAAACCAATGGGAAAAGCAATACCTGTGTGCCAGCGCATGCCGGGTTCTCCTTGAATTGTGGGTAGCGTGCTCGCCAGAAAGCTGGGAGCGAGGGGATGCACGGACCAGGCCATGCCAAAAGACGGACGGAAGATGCGATGGCAGCGCAGCTGCCCATTCCGGCCCAGAAAAAATGCCTGCGTAAAAAACAGGCATGCGCAGATTATGAGAGCCCATGCCGCCGAGGGCCAGCCCTGCGTCAGCTTGGTTCAGCTGCTGCGCTCGATGCGCGTCGTGGCCCAGATGCGATTCATCTCGCTGCAAAACGGCTGAGCGCAAGGTGCCAGCCCCTGGTACTGGCAGCCTTCGGTGCTACACAAATGAGAACGGTGCTCCCCATGTTTGCGCGGCACAGGCAAGGCATTGGCGGCCTGCGCTGCGGCCATCATCAGCCAGGGGTCGGCCTTGTTCTGCAGCAGTTGCTGTACTTCCTGCGCGAGGGCGGGTGTGGACAAGGCCATCGGCATGGCAGTGGCGGCGGTCGCTGCTGACGTACTGGCAGGCTGCAACTCCAGCCAGAGCAAGGCGCTGGTGCTGCTTGCAGGTCCAGCCTGTATGACCAGCGCCAGCGGCCCACTGGCCGGCAAAGCGGCCATGTCCGCCACCGGCAGGCGCATTGGCACTGGCGAGGCCTGCACGGTTTGCGCCGCACCTGCCGCCTGCGCCCAGGCGGCAGGCACTTGCAGGGTCAGTGAAAAATTCCGCTCGCCCTGTGGCGTGATGAGACTGCCTTGATGCACCCACCAGTTCTGCAGCAGCGGCGCCTGTACCGAACTTCTGGGCAAGGCCGTGCCTTGCCCTGCCTGCTCCAGCGCTGCAGCGGCGGTGGATGAAAGCGCAGCCGCCGTCTGCATGGCCGAGCCTGCGACGGGCTGGCCGGGCGCCCCCTGCCCCTGCGCACTGGCAGCCTGCACCAATGCCTGCATCAAAGCCACCGAGCCCGGCTGCGCCGCCTGCAACTGCAATGGCTGGGCCTGCCCCTGCACCGAGACCTGAATCTGGGCCAGCAATTGCTGCACCAGTTGCAGCGTGGGCGCAGGCAGGCCCTGCGTGGGCCAGCGCGGCGGCGCGGCACCGGGCTCGCCCTGGATTTGCAGCGCCAGTTGGGCAATCAGTTGCTCGAAGGCCTGCAGTTTGAAGCTTTGCAAGGTCTGTGCCGACCATTGCACCTGCCCCGATGCCGGTGGCAATGGAGTAGCCGCTGGCGCCGCCCCGAGGGGAGCAGCCCCGGCCCGCGCGGTCACAGCAGCAGCCCGTGCAGCCGGTACGGGCACGGCAACCGCCTGGACGGCAGAAACAGGAAGCAAGGGCTTGGTCATGCGAAGATCACACGGAAATCAGGCCGCTCAAGGTTTGAGCGGGGTGTCTTTCCATTGTCACCGCGGACTCAAAAGAAGCAATCACTATCAAAAAAAGAGCTACCAGCCCATGATATTCATGGACTAGCAGCTCTTTTTATTCAAACCCGCTCAGGCTTCGGCGGGATAGAACAGCTTGCGGGTCGTCGTGGCCTGCACCGCCTTGGCAATCGCGCCGATATGGTCGGGCGTGGTGCCGCAGCAGCCGCCCACGATATTGACCAGACCTTCGTCGGCAAATTCATGCACCAGGCGGCTGGTGATCTCGGGCGTCTCGTCAAAGCCGGTGTCGCTCATGGGGTTGGGCAGCCCGGCGTTGGGGTAGCAGCTGATGAAGGTGTCAGGCGCGGCCTTGGCCAGCTCCTGCACATAGGGGCGCATCAGCGTCGCGCCCAGCGCGCAGTTCAGGCCGATGGACAGCGGCTGTGCATGGCGCACGCTGTGCCAGAAGGCCGTCACGGTCTGGCCGCTCAGAATACGGCCCGAAGCATCGGTCACCGTGCCGCTGATCATGATGGGCAGCCGCTCACCAGTCTGCTCAAAGGCTTCGTCCACGGCAAACAGCGCGGCCTTGGCATTCAAGGTGTCGAAAATCGTCTCGACCAGAATCACGTCCGCGCCGCCCTTGATCAGCGCCAGCGTCTGCTCCAGATAGGCCTGGCGCAGCGATTCAAAAGTCACATTGCGCGCGCCGGGGTCGTTCACATCGGGGCTGATGGAAGCCGTCTTGGGCGTGGGGCCCAGAGCGCCAGCCACATAGCGCTTGTGATCGGGCGTGCTGTACTTGTCGCAGGCTGCGCGGGCCAGCTGGGCGCTCTTGAGGTTCATCTCATAGGCCAGATCGGCCATGTGATAGTCCTCTTGCGCAATCGTGGTCGCACCAAAAGTGTTGGTTTCGATCAGATCGGCACCGGCGGCCAGATACTTTTCGTGAATGTCGCGAATCACGTCAGGGCGGGTCAGCGAGAGCAGCTCGTTATTGCCTTTGACGTCATAGGCAAAGTCCTTGAAGCGGTCGCCCGCGCCGTCGGCACCGTTATAGCCTTCGCCACGGTACTGGGCCTCGCCCAGCTTGAAGCGCTGGATCATGGTGCCCATGGCACCGTCCAGAATGACAAGACGCTTGGCAAGCGTGGCGGGCAGCTCTTGGGCGCGCGTATAGACGGGGTGGTTCGACTGGCTCATAGCCTGCCATTGTAGGAAAGTCAGGCCCTGCCGGGCAGCAGCTTCTGGGTAAACCAGTCATGCCAAAGGTGATCGCCTCAGCGGCCGTGCCTGCGCTCTATTTTTTGCGGCTGAACAGGCTGGTGACGGCCTTGCGCAGCACCTGCAGGCCCGCTTCAGGCTTGCAAGCCTGGTATTCGGTCAGCACGGTGTTCAGCAGCTTGCTGCTCAGCTCGCCCTTGGGGCGCGACATCAGCTCGCCATACATGGCACGCTGCTGCTCGATCTGGCCCGTCTGACCATAGGTGCGTGCAAGCTGAATGCGCAGCCAGTTGACCTGCTCGGCAAAGCCGGGGGCAGTTTCACCCGCCAGCAGCTGCAGGTGCTTTTCCTGCATGGGAATGACTTCGGCATAGCGCCCCTGCTTGCGCATCAGCGCGCCCAGGCTGACCGCAGCCTTGACCCCTTCCAGCCGCACATCGGCCTCGGGGGCGTCCAGATAGCGGTCGCGGGTCTGCTTGTAAACGGCTTCGGCCTGCGGTGGGTCAATTTCAGACAGGGTCTGCCCCTTGCTCCACATGGCGCGCGCCACGCGCATGCGCAGATAGCCCACGCTATTGCCCTGCCAGCGGCGAATGATCTCGTCGTAGGCCTCGATTTCTTCGGCATAGCGGCCTAGTTTGTAGAGCTGCGCGGCCTTGTTGGAGAAAGCCAGCGCCACATCCTTGTCGGACGACATATTCATATCGTCGCCATAGCGCGCAATGACTTCATTGTTGACGGAAATGGCGGCCTCGCGCTGCTCCAGTCGCCCCAGACAAAAGCCTTTGCTGACCAGCGCATCCAGACAGATGGCGCGCAGCGCAGGGTGCAGCGACTCCCCATGCGCGGCAAGCACCTGGTCGTACTGCTCCACGGCCGCGCGGTACTGCTCGGCGTCCTGCAGCTCGCGCCCCTTGTCCACCAGTGCCTGCACGGCGTCGCGCTGAGCCAGCGGCAGGTCTTCATACTGCGCGCCATAGCTCACGTTCACGCCTTCGCGCTGCAGGCGGTTCAGGCAGGTCAGGCGGCTGGCATTGGCCTTGGCTACGGTGTCGCGGTCTACAGGCCGCGTGCTGCGGGCAATCAACTCCAGCAAGGCGTCATAGGTCTTGATCGCGTCTTCATTGCGCTCCAGCAACTGCATCTGCAGATAGGCCAGATTCAGATAGGCGCTGGCAATGCGCGAGTCTTCGCTGGTCTTGGCAAAGCGCTGCAGCAGCAGCTCATAGCTTTGCACAGCGGCTTCAAGGTGCAGGTGCTCGCGCTGGCCCACGGCCAGGTCGAACAGGCTGTTGAGCAGCAGCTTTTGCGTTTGCTGGTCGCTTGCATCGCCAAAGCGCTGCAGCATGCGTTGCACCACAGCGGCTTGCTGCAACTCGGCATTTGTGGGCGTGACGTTGATACGCGCGCCGTTTTCATCCACGCCGCTTTGCTGATCGTGTCTGGGTGGAGCCTGCGCTGCCCAGATTTCGGCCTGGAGTTGCATGGACAGGACCTGCAGCCGCTGCCATGCGTCGCGTTGAGGTTCTGTAAGTCCTTGCTGCTCCGGCTGCTGCTCCAGCTCGCCCAGCAGGGCCAAGGCCTCGTCATGGCGGCTATTTTCATGGTGAATACGGGCCGCAAAGCGCATGGCTCTGCCGCGCAGCAACTGCACATAAGCATCCTGAGAATGGGCAAAACGCCCATGCATTGCCTTCAGCGTTGTCAGCGCCTGTGGCGACTGGCGCAGCCTGTGCTGGGCGTTCGCGAGGTTGAACCAGGCCTGGGCTAGTTGCTCCTGCAGTTCCGGGGCCTGATCTTCGCCCAGCTTTTGCAGCACATCCTCATACGCGGGCATGGCCTGTTGTGGCGCTTTTTCCTCCAGAGAGTTCATCCATGCCACCAGCGCCGTCTGGCGCACTTTCACATCGGCATGCAGGGCATGGCGCTGCCAGTGCTGGGCGCTCACGGCGTCGGCCTGCACTCTCCAGTCTGCTGTCTGTGGCGAATATTCGGCTTCTTCGGCTTCTTCGGCTTCTTCGGCTTCTTCGACTTCTTCGGCTTCTTCGACTTCTTCGGCCTCTTCGGCAATCTCAGCCCGCTGGCGCAAGGCCTCTGCATGCGCTTGCAGGCATTTGCCCAGGCTGCGAACCTCGGTCACGCTATCGGTATCGGAGAACTGGGCCTCCATCTGCTCGCAGGCGGCAATGGTCTGATCGGGCCAATTGCTGCCCTCGAGTGCTTCGCGGCGGGAGTAATGCCTCCAGTAGATGCGATCCACATGCGCGAGCGCCAGTGTCTGGCGAATACCGGTGTGCTGGCTGCCAGCATAGGTCTGCAGCAGTTCTTCCATGGCGACTGAGGCGGCCGGCCAGTCTTTTTTGGCCAGCAGGCGCACACGGGCCAGCGCAGCATCGGCAGCCACTTCGCGCACCTCATCAATGCTGCTGCGCTGCAAGTCCTGGCTCAGCTGCTCAAAGGTTTCCAGCGCCTGCTGGTGATATTCCAGATCTTCGAGCAACTCGCCCTTGCGCAGACGAATCTTGCCCACCAGCACCTGCGTGGCAGGCCATTCGTCCTTGCCAAACTGCTGCTCCAGCCGGTCGGCCTCGCGCACCATGTCCACGCGCGCAAAGGTTGCGCCGCGGTACACGGTCAGCTCAATGATTTCCAGCCCGGCGCGGGCCAGCCATTCGCGCACGGGCGCTGATTCGGTCTTCTCAAAGCGCAGCTCCAGCGCACGCCAGGTGGTCAGCGCCTCGTCGAAGTCCTGATTTCTGGCCTGAGCCATGCCTTTCAGATAGAGCGCTCTGGCCGCCCAGTGCCAGTCCGCAGGCTCCGCGCCTTCCAGGTGCTGGGCCAGTGCCTCGGCAGCCTGCGCTGCTTCTGCATGACGCCCCAGCTCGCACAGCGCCTGCAGCTTGTCAAACCAGGCGGCGACCAGATGCTCGCGCAAGCCCTTGTCTGCGGTGGCAAAGGCGAGGGTCAGAGGCTGCAGACGGTCAATGACCGCCTGACTTTGTTCCAGAGTTTGCTGTGCAGAGATGGCTTGCGGCATAGGACATGGTGAACGCTGAAATTCGCACCATATTACGTAGCCGTGGCACGGGCCGCAGCGCTGTTTGCACTGTGTTGCAATTGCGTCTAGGTCACTGAGTAACCTGCCTTAGCCATGCGAAAAGTCAGGTTCCAGCGCTCATGGCCCAGCAGCTCATGCCAGCCGCTTTTGAGCGGCTGTACCCCGTGATAGACCAGCCGCGAAGCGCCGCCAAAGACCAGTACATCGCCATGCGTGAGCTGCAGCCGCCGCGCGGGCTGCGAGCGTGTCAGCCCACCCCAGAGAAAAGTGCAGGGCAGGCCCAGCGAAACCGAGACAATGGGCGCGGCAAAATCGGCCTCGTCCTGATCGCGGTGCAGCCCCATTCTTGCGCCAATTTCGTAGCGGTTGATCAGGCAGGCGTCGGGCGCAAAACCTGCGTAGCCCGCCAGCGCCGCCGCTTCAACCGCCTGCTGCCGCAGAAATGCGGGCATGGCAGGCCATGAACGCCCGGACTGCGGGTCCACCGCGCTGTAGCGGTAGCCTTGCAGATCAGACACCCAGCCCCAGTCGCCGCAATTGCTAATGGCCACCGACATGGTCTTGCCACCGGGCACCTGCATGGCACGGAACCCCGCCTGCGCCTGAATGGACTGTACGGCCTCGATCCACTGCGGGCCTTGCTGCGCCGCAAAGCCGCGCAGCAGCACCACCCCGTCGTCAATGACTTCGGGTGGCAGGGGTTCGGCATCAAACAGCGACAGGCTCATGCCTGCATCATGCTGGTCTTGCCTGGCTTTGGGCAAACGCGAGCACGGCCTGCAGCATGGCTTTGAGCGTGGGCTTGATCTGATCGGCCACGGCGGGCAGATAGTCAAACGGCATGCTTTCCTGCATATAGCTGGACTGCGTCATCTCCATCTGCACGGCATGAAAGCCTTGCTCGGGCTGGCCGTAGTGGCGGGTGATGTAGCCGCCGGTAAAGCGGCCATTGAGCACGCTGGTGTGGGTGCTGGACTGCCGGGCAATGGCGAGCAGCTCTTCGGCCAGCTGCGGCGCGCAGGCCGAGCCTTTGCCCGTGCCCAGATTCATATCGGGCAGCTTGCCTTCAAAAAAGCGCGGCAGCACGGAGCGGATGCTGTGCGCATCCCATAGCATGGCAATGCCGTGCTGCGCCTTGATGCGGTCTAGCTCGGAGCGCAACTGGTCGTGATAGGGCTGCCAGTACAGTGCGCGGCGGCGCTCGATTTCGGCATCATCTGGCTCATAGTCCTTATCGGAATAGAGCGGCGTGCTATCAAAACCATCAACAGGACACAGGCCGGTAACGCTCTGGCCGGGGTAGAGGCTGGCTCCATCGGGCGGGCGGTTCAGGTCAATCACATAGCGCGAATGCGTGGCGACCAGAATCGATGCGCCCAGCTCTCTGGCAAAGTCATAGAGCTGCGGCATATGCCAGTCAGTGTCATGCACCTCGCGGCTCTGGGGCGTGAGTTTGGCGGCAATATCGGCAGGCACATGGGTGCCCGTGTGGGGCATGGAAATCAGCAGCGGGGCCGTGCCCTGATGAAAGACAAAAGCCTGCATGTCTCAGAACACCTTGCCGGGGTTCATCAGACCCAGCGGGTCCAGTGCATTTTTGATAGCACGCATGGCATTCAATTCCTCGACTGTGCGGCTTTTTTGCAGATAAGGCTTTTTGTGCAGGCCAATGCCATGCTCGGCAGAGACACTGCCCTTGAACTCGCCCACCAGTCGGTACAGCTCGGCTTCCACCGCATCGCACTCGCCGTTGACGGTTTTGCCATCGACGGAGACATGCAGATTGCCGTCGCCCACATGGCCGAAATACAGCGCATGTTTTTGCGGCCAGCGGGCGGTGAAAGCGGCTTCGCAAGCCTCAGCAAACCTGCCGATATCGGCCTGCGGCAGGCTCACGTCAAAGTTGATGGCCGGGTGCATATTGTTGTTGAGCTCGGCCGGCGCTTCGCGCAGCTTCCACAGCGTCTGCGCCTGTGCGACGGACTGGGCAACGATGGCGTCCAGCACTTCGCCAGCTTCCATGGCTTGCTCCAGCACCTGCTGGATATCGTCCTGCAGTTGCGACTCTTGCTTGCCATCGACATTGATCAGTGCCAGCAGCGGGTAGCGCTGCTCAAACGGCGCGTTGAGCTTGAGCCAGGCCTGCGACGCCTGCACAAAGCTGTCCCACATCAGCTCATAGGCCGCCACGCTGTTGCCAAAGCGCGATTGCATGCGTTTGAGCACGGCCAGTGCGGAATCAAAATCAGGCATTGCCACCAGCGTGGTCGCCGTGGCCTGCGGCGCGGGGCGCAGGCGCAGCAGCACGCGGGTGATAATGCCCAGCGTGCCTTCCGCGCCAATGAAGAACTGCTTCAAGTCATAGCCCGTGTTGTTCTTGATCATGGGGCGCAGCATGGGCAGCACGGAGCCATCGGCCAGCACCACCTCCAGACCCAGCACCTGCTCGCGCATCATGCCGTGCTGCAACACACCGTTGCCGCCGGCATTGGTGGAGACATTGCCCCCAATCTGGCAGCTGCCGCGCGCGCCCAGGTCCACGCCAAATACCATGCCCGCGTTCACCGCGGCCTCCTGCACGGTCTGCAGCGTGACGCCCGCCTGCACCTGCATCAGCCCGGTCTGGATGTTGATGTCTTCAATCACGTTGAAGCGCTCCATCGACACTGCCACCGCGCCCTGCGTAGGCACGGCTGCGCCTGCCAGACCGGTCAGGCCGCCCTGGGGCACCACGGCAATGCGGTGCGCCGTGCACAGACGCATGAGAACGCTGACTTCTTCGGTGCTGCGCGGGCGCACCAGCGCCAGTGGCTGCTGGGGCGGGGTGCCGCTCCAGTCGGTCCAGTAGCGCTCGGGCACATCGCCAGCGATCTGGGCCACATCGGCACCCAGGGAGGAAATCAGTTCGGAGAGAAATTGTTCTTGGGACATGGCCAACCTTTTGCTTGCCTGAGGCGCTGCGCCATCAGGACCGATAGGTCAATTGTGCGGTGCCCGTTCTATGCGCGCCGTCAGTACCAGCCACAATCCGTGGCCGCGGCTCGGAATTGCAGGCTTGACTCTGGTGTAATCGCTGCATGGAAAAAAACTCCTCCATGTCGCTGCACGGCAAGATCCTTACCGAGATCGAGCAGAACATTCTCAGCGGCCGCTGGCCGCCGGGCTACCGCATTCCTTCGGAGATGGAGCTGACCGCCCATTACGAGTGCTCGCGCATGACGGTGAACAAGGTGCTGACGCAGTTGGCCCAGGCGGGCCTGCTGGAGCGCAAGCGCAAGGCGGGCAGTTTTGTCACGCGCCCCCACACCAGCTCGGCTGTGCTGGAGATTCCCGATCTGCGCCAGGTGGTGCTGGGCATGGGCAAGGAGTATTCCAGCAAGCTGCTCAGCCGCGTGCAGCGCCGCAGCACCCGCGAAGACATGGACGCCATGCGCATGGCCAAGGCCGGGCCCATCGTCCATGCGCTATGCCTGCACATGGCGGGCGCAAGGCCGTTCTGCATCGAGGACCGTCTTATCAACCTGGAATCCGTGCCTGATGCGGAGCACGAGGCCTTTGTCGAGCAAAGCCCCAGCTCCTGGATGGTGAACCATGTGCCCTGGAGTTCTGCCGAGCACCGCATCCGCGCCGAAGCGGCCGGTGCCGAGTCCGCAGGCCTGCTGCAGATCAAGCCCGGCTTTCCCTGCCTGGTGATCGACCGCCGCACCTGGGCAGGCAATCTGCCCATCACCTTTGTGCGCCTGACCTACCCGGCCGATCTGTACGAGCTGGATGCGCATTTCTCGCCTTCGACCATAGGCGCGGCCTGATCGGCGCCTGACGCGCCGCATAACCCGGCCTGGGCGCTGCGCCCATCCCCGGCGCACAATAAGAGCCTTCCTGGCGCTTGATTTAGAGCGAAATTTGCCTCTAGTCCAGATATATCAAGCGCATTCAGCTATCGTTTCAAGAGTAATCGGTGTCTTCCGCGCAATCCATTCTGCAAGCCGTCTTTGGCTACGATCAGTTTCGTGGCCCGCAGCAGGCCATCGTCTCGCATGTCATTGCGGGCGGCGATGCGCTGGTGCTCATGCCCACGGGCGGCGGCAAATCGCTGTGCTACCAGGTGCCGGCCATTGCGCGCCAGCAGCTCGGCCATGGCGTGACGATTGTGGTCTCGCCCCTGATTGCGCTGATGCATGACCAGGTCGGCGCCTTGCATGAAGCCGGGGTCAGCGCGGCCTATCTGAACTCCACGCTGAGCTACGAAGAAACCCAGGATGTGGAGCTGCGCCTGCAAAGCGGCGACATCACCTTGCTCTATGCCGCGCCAGAGCGCCTGAACACGCCGCGCTTTCTGGGCCTGCTCGACGACCTGCATGCGCAGGGCAAGCTGTCGCTGTTTGCGATCGACGAAGCCCACTGCGTAAGCCAATGGGGCCATGACTTCCGCCCCGAATACCGCGCGCTGACCATCCTGCACGAGCGCTACAGCGGCGTGCCGCGCATTGCCCTGACCGCCACCGCCGATGCACTGACCCGCGCCGACATCATCGAGCGCCTGCATCTGGAGGCCGCCCAGCACTTTGTCAGCAGCTTTGACCGGCCCAATATCCGCTACAAGATCGTCGAGAAAAAAGACGTCAGCAACCAGTTGCTGCGCTTTATCGAACGCGAGCACGAAGGCGAAGCTGGCGTGGTCTACTGCCAGTCGCGCAAACGCGTGGAAGAGCTGGCCCAGACGCTGGTGCAAAACGGCATCAACGCCTTGCCCTATCACGCGGGGCTGCCGCAGGAGGTACGCCAGAATCATCAGGACCGCTTCCTGCGCGAAGACGGCGTGGTGATGTGCGCCACGATTGCGTTTGGCATGGGCATCAACAAGCCCGATGTGCGCTTTGTGGCCCATGTGGACATGCCCAAGAACATCGAAGGCTACTACCAGGAAACCGGCCGTGCGGGCCGCGACGGTCTGCCTGCGGATGCATGGATGGCCTATGGCCTGTCCGACGTGGTCAACCAGCGCCGCATGATTGACGAAAGCCCGGCCGAGGAACAGTTCAAGCAGGTCATGCGCGGCAAGCTCGATGCGCTGCTGGGCCTGGCCGAAGCCACGGACTGCCGCCGCGTGCGCCTGCTGGCCTATTTTGGCGAGCAGTATGGCCTGGGCCCCAGCATCGAAGGCAAACCGCTGCAGGCCGTAGCCAAGACGCAGTGCGGCAACTGCGACAACTGCCTGGAGCCACCGGCGCTATGGGATGGCACGGACGCTGCGCGCAAGCTGCTGTCCACCATTTTCCGCGTGCATGAAGCCAGCGGCCTGACCTATGGCGCGGGCCACATCATGGATGTGCTGCGCGGCAAGGAAACGGACAAGGTCGCGCAGTTTGGGCACGACAAGGTATCGACCTTTGGCATTGGCAAGGAATATTCCGAACCGCAACTGCGCGCCGTGATGCGCCAGCTGCTGGCCACTGGCGCTCTGGGCCTGCACAAGGTGGTGAGCGAAAACAGCGGCCATGTGTTTGACACGCTGTGCCTGGCCAGCGGCTCGCGCGCCGTGCTCAAGGGCGAGGTACAAGTGCAACTGCGCGAAGCCGTTGCCGCATCACGCAGCAAAAAGCAGAGCAAGAAGTCTGCAGCCAATGTGGCTGCCGCGAATCTGGGGCCCGATGCGCAAGTGCGCTTCATCAACCTCAAGGCCTGGCGCGCCGAGGTGGCCAAGTCGCACAATCTGCCCGCCTATGTGATCTTTCACGATGCCACACTGGCGGCGATTGCCGAACTCAACCCCAGGAGCCTGCAGGAGCTGCAAGGCGTGAGCGGCATGGGTGCCAAAAAGCTCGATGCCTATGGCGAAGAGGTGCTGCGCGTGGTGGCGCTGGGCTGAGTTCAGAAAGCCTTGGCCAGCATGATCTCCAGCAGCTTGCCCTGCATGGCGGGCTGAGAAGATGCACGCACGCCGAACTCCTGATAGACAGAAGCGCGCAGCATGACTTTGGAGGGCCAGAAAATATACGAGGCGCGCAGCCCCGCCGCATGGGTCTGGCTCTTGTCTCCAAACACACCCGGCCCCGAATCCTTGCGGGTCTGCCAGTGGCTATAGCCCACAGCGCCCACTTTCAGCAGGCCCCAGCGCTTGCCAATGCCCCACTCGGCACTGATCTGATCGCCACGGCGAAAGCCGCTATCGGCCTTGCTGTTGTGCTGGTAGTGCAAAAGCAGGGAGCTGCTCCAGCTGCGGCTCTCATCCCAGTAGTACGTGGCGCCTGCGCTGACGATGGAGCTGTTGTAGCCGCGCCCCGGAGCAATCGAGCTGTTCGCGCGCGCCGTATCCAGCCAGATGCCAGCGCCCACGCCGGCATCCCAGCGCGGTGAGTGCCAACCCAGAATCAACGGGCTGACATAAATATCCGAGCCGCCGGAGTCATGCATGCGCACCCCCAGCGCACCGACTTTCAGAGAGTTGCGCACCACGGGCGCGATGATCTCCATGCCGTAGTCCGCGCCCAGCAGCTTGCGATCACTGACCCACAGCAGCCGGTTGACATAGCTGCGGCTGCTCACTTCATTGCTGCCGGGCAGTGTCTGATTGCTCAGCGGCATGCGGATATCGGTGCTGCGGTAATCGAGCAGGTAGTTGAGGTAGTACAGACCTGGAGGCGGCGTTGTTGCGTCATCCATGGCGTGGGCACTCCATGGCAGCAGCATGGAGGCAGCACCCAGCCAACCGAGCGCAAGCCTGGATGCAGCAGCTGCAGAGTGCCGGGGAAGGGACGTCAACATGGAAAGAGGGAGCATTGCGACCGCAAATTTACCGGTGTTTCCATGTATTGCAAGTTTTTGTTACAAGCAAGCAACCGCCACGCAAACACCCTTGACAACCCAGCGTGGGCTGAAAGTGGTGCACCACAGGTGCTCACCAGCATGCCTCTCCACAATTCCCACACAATTGCTCGACAGCCTGCAAATATTGCCGCCTCACACTGCGCCGCATACCGAGTCTCGGAAATCTTCTTATTTGCGGAGCCCTAGCTGCTGTGATCAATACCGCCCAATTGCTGGCTGACGAAGCCAAGTACTGCTCGTTTGGCGACACTGTCCATTACGTCAATCCTCCCAAGATCTTCACAGGCTGCGATGGCAGCTATATGTACGACGACGCAGGCACGGCCTACCTCGATCTGCAGATGTGGTATTCGGCCGTCAACTTTGGCTACAAGAACAAGCGACTTGAGCAAAAGATGATCGAGCAGCTGCACGAGCTGCCCCAGGTCGCCAGCCAGTACCTGCACCCCACCAAGATCGAACTGGCCAAGTTCATCGCCGAAGATGCCAAGCAAAAATGGGGCAAGGATGGCCGCGTGCACTTCAATGTGGGCGGCGCGCAGGCGATTGAAGACTCGCTGAAAGTTGTGCGTAACGCCAGTGGTGGCAAGAGCCTGATGTTCGCGTTTGAAGGCGGATACCACGGTCGTACGCTGGGCGCTTCGTCCATCACCTCCAGCTACCGCTATCGCCGCCGCTTCGGCCACTTCAGCGACCGCGCGCAGTTCATCCCTTTCCCCTACCCCTTCCGCCGCCCCAAGGGCATGACGGCAGAGGAGTACGCGGAATCCATCGTGGCGGACTTCCGCCGCAAGTTCGAGAACGAATATCACGCGGTCTGGGACCCCAAGACCAACCAGTGCGAATACGCAGCCTTCTACATTGAGCCCATTCAAGGCACGGGCGGTTACGTCATTCCTCCTGCGAACTTCTTTACCGGTCTGAAGAAGGTGCTGGACGACCACGGCGTGCTGCTGGTGGTCGACGAAATCCAGATGGGCTTCTGGCGTACCGGCAAGCTGTGGTCGGTGGAGAACTTTGGCATCAAGCCCGATGTGCTGGTGTTTGCCAAGGCGCTGACCAATGGTCTGAACGCTCTGTCCGGCCTATGGGCGCGTGAAGAGCTGATCAACCCCACCGTGTTCCCACCAGGCTCCACGCACTCCACCTTTGCCTCCAACCCTCTGGGTACGGCTCTGGGTCTGGAAGTGATGAAGATGACCCACGAAGTGGACTTTGGCAAGCAAGTGCGCGAGTCCGGTGCTTACTTCCTCGAAGGCCTGAAGGAGCTGCAAAAGCGCCACAAGGAAATCGGCGATGTGGACGGTCTGGGCCTGGCACTGCGCGCAGAAATTTGCACCGAAGACGGCTTCACGCCCAACAAGGCGCTGCTGGACAAGATGGTGGACATCGGCCTTGAAGGCGGTCTGGAATATCAAGGCCAGAAGCGCGGCTTGGTGCTGGATGTGGGCGGTTACTACAAGAACGTGATCACGTTCGCCCCTTCGCTGATGATTACTCGCGGTGAAATCGACGAAGCCATGGTTCTGCTGGATCAGTTGCTGACCAAGGCAAAGCGGGCGTAACACCCCCTGAGCGGCTTTGCCGCTTCCCCCTCTCTCTACGCGCTGCGCGCTAAGGGAGGGGGACGACGCCATCGCTGCGGGGCGGCCCTTGCTTGCCGTCTCTGGCTTGGGCTGTGCCAGTTTCAAACATTGTTGAAGTGCGCAGGCACGCTTAGAAACTGAATGTGAATTAAGGAATGGCGACGGAACAATTCCGCAACCAACTCGAACCCAGTGGACTGATACATCAGTTTGAGCAGCACCCGCCAGAAGGCTTTGCTTTGCTGGAAAACTGGCCCGCGCCAGCGTTTACAGCACCATTCGACTTGCTAACCACTGCAGATGACGCGCTCAAGGCGCGTCTTTTGTCGTTACCGGCAGGCAAATGGCTAAGCCGAAAGCTGCGCCTGCAAACCGATTTTGTGGGCACCACGGTCAGCGAATATGCGCTGCTGCCGCAAGGCGTGGAAGCTGCGCAACTGGCCGCACAACTGCGCGCCAGTGCGGGCCGCAAGATGCTCACCATCGTCAAGGACTTGCCGCAGTCATCACCTCTGCTCAGCAATGAAGACAACGCATTTTCCAAAGCGGTTTTCGACGCACTGAAACAGCAAGGCTTTATCGCGGTAGAAGGTCAGGCTCTGGCCTATGTACCCATCAACTTTGCGAGCCTTGGCGAGTATCTGGCGCAGCTTTCCAAAAGCCGGCGCAGCAACCTCAAACGCAAGCTCAAAAGCCGCGCGCATCTGAGCATTGAGCGCATCTCTACTGGCAGCGCCTTTGCCAGCGATGCGCGCGTGGATGAGTACTACGCGCTGTTCGATGCCGTGTATGCGCAAAGCGAGATTCACTTTGACAAGCTCACGCGTGCTTTCTTTGCCGATTTATTGCGTGATGAGGCCAATGCCGGGATAGTGTTTGAGTACCGCGCTATTGAAAGCGGAGCATTGCTGGGCTGGAATCTATGCTTTGAGCAAGGTGGCAAACTCATCGACAAGTACATAGGCCTGTCCTACCCAGCAGCGCGCGAGGCGAATCTGTATTTCGTAAGCTGGATGGTGAACCTTGAATACGCGGTGGAGCGCGGCCTCACGCACTATGTGGCGGGCTGGACGGACCCCGAAGTCAAGGCCCAACTGGGCGCGAGCTTCACCATGACGCAGCATGCCGTCTTTATCCGCAACCCCGTGCTGCGGGCATTGGGAAGACGCTTTTCCGGTCTGTTTGAAAGCGACAGCCAGTGGGCTGGTGAAAAAGCATGATGCAAAAAACACCTGTGGTTCTGGATGTGGATGGCTCCGTCGGCCCGCTGAATGGAGAGCTGCGCTTGCCACTGCAGGACTGGCAGGAGCGCGTGCGCTTTGGCTGTGGTCTGGGCACGTTCAAACGCTTTGCTGCTGCCATGCAAGCTGGATTGCCGCAACAGCATGGCACCGTGCTCATGGGCAGCGGAGACTTTCATCATCTGAGCTGGCCGCTGATAGAGCGCTGCATTGCACAGCAAGGCTTCAGCGCCGCCCGCCCGCTGCGCGTGGTGGTGCTGGACAACCACCCGGACAATATGCGCTTCCCCTGGGGTGTGCACTGCGGCTCATGGGTGCGGCGCGTGGCCATGCACCCGGCGGTGTCGCAAGTCCATGTGGCGGGCATTACTTCGCAGGACATCGGCAAAGGCCACGCCTGGGAAAACTATCTGACCCCGCTGCGCGCAGGCAAGCTGACCTACTGGAGCTGCGGCGTGGATACCAGCTGGGCCGCGCGTGTCGGTGCATCCAGCGCATTCCGCAGCTTTGCCAGCCTTGGCGAGCTAAGCACCACGCTGACCCATATGCTGCTGGAGCAGCCCCAGCCCACTTATCTGAGCATTGACAAAGATGTGTTCGCCCCCGAGGTCGTGCGCACCAACTGGGACCAGGGCCAGATGCAGGAGCCGCTGGCTGTGGATTTGATTCATGCCCTGCACGGCCAACTACGGGGTTCTGACATCACCGGCGATGTGTCGTCATGGCAGTATTCAACATGGTGGAAGCGGTGGATGAGCGCCGGTGATGGGCAGGACACCCAGATCGATGCAGTCACACTGGCCACCTGGCAAGCGGGCCAGCATGGCCTGAACCAGCGGCTGATTGAACAGATCGCCGCCAGTACAGAAAGCTAGCCAGACCTCTTCAACACATCGCCTTAGGGAGCTGACATGCTGGACCGGTTGATCGAAACATCGCTGCAACGCGCTTTTGAGCCACTGGTCAAAGCCGGTCAGCTGCAAGTCATCACCCCGTTTGGCAAAACGCTGAGCTTTGGCGATGGCGGCCAGCCCCAGGCCCGCATTCGCTTCACCGACAAACGCGCCGTCTTTGCGCTGCTGCGTGACCCAGATCTGAACTTTGGCGAGATGTTCATGCAGCAGCGTCTGCGGGTGGAGCAGGGCACGGTCTACGATGTACTGGAACTGGTTCTGCGCGGCGCCAAGCATGTGCCCGTCAGCAGGGCTGTGCAGATGCTGGACGCCTGGCGCATGAAGCTGCGGCCGCTGCTGCAGAACAATCTGCGCAGCAAATCACGCGCCAATGTGGCGCATCACTACGATCTGGACGACAGGCTCTACCAGCTGTTTCTGGACAGCGAACGCCAATACTCGTGCGCCTATTTCGAGCAAGGTGATGAGGACCTTGAGGCAGCTCAACTGGCCAAGAAGCGCCATATTGCCGCCAAGCTGCTGATAGAGCCTGAGCACCGCGTGCTCGATATCGGCTGCGGCTGGGGTGGGCTCTCGCGCTATCTCGCCGAAGTGGCAGGCGCGGCCCATGTGACTGGCATCACTCTGTCTACAGAGCAGCTGGCTGGTGCGCAGCAAAAAGCTGCTCAATCACCATGCGCCAGCCAGCTTGAATACAGGCTGGAGGACTACCGCGACATGAATCGCGAAACACATGGGCCGTTCGACCGCATCGTCTCCGTCGGCATGTTCGAGCATGTGGGAACTCGGTTTCACGATGCGTTTTTCCGCCAGTGCTACGAGCTGCTCAGCGACGATGGTGTGATGCTGCTGCACTTTATCGGCAACAGCGATGTGCCGGACTTCAACAACCCATGGATAGAGCGCTATATCTTTCCCGGTGGGCATATTCCATCGATGTCGGAATTTACGCCCGCCATTGAGCGCTCGGGGCTGGTCATCTGCGATATCGAAGTGCTGCGCCTGCACTACGCCCTGACCCTGCGCCTGTGGCGCGAGCGGTTCATGGCCAGACGTGCAGAGGCCGCTGCCTTGTATGACGAGCGCTTTTGCCGCATGTGGGAGTTTTATCTGTCCATGTCCGAAACCGCTTTTCGCTATCAGGACATCGCCATCTTCCAGGTTCAACTGGCGCGCAGGCAGGAAGCGGTGCCACTCACGCGCAACTACATGGGTGAGCGCGAAGCCTTGCTGAAAGCCAAGGAAGCCAGCCTTGACCGCGCCGCGCCTGCCATGTCAGGCGCTACCAAAACAAGAGCATACATCGATTGATATGCAAGAACTTGATGGTGAAATGCTTATGAAAGACCGGAAATCTTCCAGCGCTCCACCGCAAAGTCCTTGCGCACCAGCTTTTCATCGAGCAAAAAGCGTTTGACTTCGGAAATCAGGCGCAAGCCTTGCTCCGGATAGGCCTGATCGGGCAGATTGCTCAATGAAACCGAAGCTTTGACCGCAGCCAGGGGAAAGCCGCTGGCCTCTGCATGAAACGCCAGGTACGCCGCACTGTCGCCCCGTATTTCGCGCAGCGCAAGGCTGCGAGCGCGTCCCCAGGTAGCGGGGAATTGCGGCAGTCTCTCCAGCAGCTTTGGCGAAATCACGATGACTGATGTGCCCAGCAGCGTTGGATACTGCGCAGCTTCTGCAAGCACTGGAAAGCCTTGCTGCGCAAGCGTTGGCCCCAGATTGATAGGTGCCGCAAATGCAGCGACATCGCCACGCTCCAGCGCCGGTGCGCCATCTCGCGGCAGCATATGCACGACCTTCACCTTGCCGGTGAGGCCATGCTGCCTGAGCAGACCCAGCACAAAGCGGTGCATATAGGAGCCCAGCGCCACACCAAGCACTTTGCCCTGGAGCTCTTCCACCGTCTTGACCCCGGCCTTGGGCGTCAGCAACCAGCTGTTCATGCCCACGCAGTCGAATCCCAGCAACTTGCCTTGAAAGCCCTGCGCATGGGCCACCACGGCAGGCGTGTCGCCATAGATGCCAATATCCAGATGGTCGGCAATGAAAGCCTCGTTCAAATCGGGTCCGTTCGGAAACACCCGGGTCACGACCTGCGAAAAGCCCAGCGTCTGCAACTCGCGCTGCAAGATGCCCTGCTGCAGTGCCCAGCCTGTGGCATAGGCCGGCTTCTTTCCTGGGCCGATATAGCCAATGCGCAAGGTTTGCGCCGCAGGCTGTGCCCGCCCCAGCATGGGGATACTGACCGCCATCGCACCCAGCAGCCATTGGCGGCGATTAACAGGAATGGGGGAGCCCGCTTCTGACAAACCGATTTCTTGTTCTGACATGACTATCTGAATTTTTAATGAGCGCGAGCCAGCAGTTCGTAGCTGGCATCCAGTGCTGCCGTGGATTGACGACCTTTGCCCCAGCCAATGGAGGCGCGATAGCTGCCAAGCAGTGCCTGTGTGGCAGGTGCAAGTTCATCCACATGGGCGGGAGCGTCTGCCACCGGGGCGACATACAAAGCGTCTTCGGGGCAGTACAGCTCGCACATGAAGCAGGTCTGGCAATCACTTTGACGGGCAATGCGTGGTGCCTGCCCTTTGACGATTTCAAACACATTGGTGGGGCAGGCGTGGACGCAGATATTGCAGCCGGTGCAACGCTCAGCACTGATGATTTCGATCATGCAAACACCTCCTCTGAAGGCTGCACCTCTTTGACCTGCTGACGGGCCACCCAGACTTCATCGAGCCCTCCGGAGATCAGACGATGCCTCTGGCCCGGATCCAGAATCTGATGATCGCGGCGGCGGTGCATGCCACGCGTTTCAGTGCGCTGCAAGGCGCTGCGGTACATCCAGCGCGAGGTGGCGAGCATCGCAGCGGCCTCTCTCAAGCGAAGACGCTCTTCTGTCGATTGAGTCTGCGCACCAGCGCGTAACTGAGCCCATAGCGCATCCAGCTTGTGCAACGACTGCTGCAGCTCATCGGATTGACGGTTCCAGTTGCGTTCATACGGAAAGACTTCCGCTTGCACTGCCTCAATCAGCTGATGGCTATCGAGCAGCGCCTGGCCTTGCTCCTGCAAGCCTGCACCGCCTGCGCGATAAAGCTGTCTTGCTCCCAAAGGGTTGTGCTGTGCAAAGCGAGCCGCACCAGCCCCAGCCCAGAAGCCAGACGAAAGCGCCCAGGCTGCGTTATGGCTGCCTCCACCGGTAAAACCGCCGCATATCAACTCACGCGTTGCCGCATCACCAGCGGCGTAAAGACCTGTCACCGATGTCGCGCAGTCTTCGTCCACCACGTTCAGACCGCCTGTGCCACGCACGGTTCCCTCCAGCCGCAAGCTGACCGGGAACATCTCATGAAACGGGTTGATGCCTTTGCGGTCAAACGAGACAAAGAAGTTGGGCTGCGCCGTGCGCATCCACGCCTGAATGCTGGCATCCGCCTTGTCCAACCGCGCAAACACGGGTTGAGTCTGCAAGGTCTGCGCAATGATGCTGCGCCCACGCGACGACCCTGCTCCTTCGATCAAGCTGCCATCCGCATAGTAGAAATTCGCCCAGTTGTAGAACAGTGATTTGGTGACGGAGGAAAAAGCAGGCCCCAATCCATAGGCATTGGAAAACTCCATGCCCGACAGCTGTGCACCAGCCTCGGCGGCCATCAAATAACCGTCACCCGTCAGCACATTGCAACCCAGTGCACGGCTTAGAAAAGCGCAGCCACCGGTGGCAATGATGGTGGCCGCTGCACGCACCACCCAAGTGTCTTCGGCCTGCCTGCGCACGCCTGTTGCACCGCACACCACGCCATCCTCATCCACCAGCAGTTCAAGCGCCGGGCTATGGTCAAGAATGCGCACGCCTGCCGCCTTGACCTGCTTGCGCATCAAGCGCATGTATTCGGGGCCTTGCAGGGAGTTGCGGCGCAGCTTGCCTTCCACATCAACCGGGAAGGGGTAGTCCCATTCGGTCAGCAATTCGATGTTGTTCCAGGTCTGCTCCAGCACGCGGTCCATCCATGCCTGCTCGGCCAGCATGCCGCCCATGGTGTAACGGCTGGCCTTGGCTTTTTCACGCAGATCACCGGTGTTGTCGACATGCCAGACACCGCAGCCCGAAGGCGCAGTCGCGCCCGATGTGCCGCAATAGCCCTTGTCCACCAGCAACACGTTTGCGCCCTGGCTTGCTGCGCTGATGGCAGCCCATGCACCAGCAGGCCCGCCGCCAATGACCAGAACGTCCACCTCATGCTGGCTGGAGCCTGCTGCGCTGGACAGCGTCTGCCTTGAGCTTTCACCCTTTCCCATGTTCTCCACTCCTTATGCCTGGACCCACAAGGCAAAAGGCCGCGCAGTCCGTTCAAATTCAGTGTAGGAACGCGCCGGTGAAAACGGAACGAATGGATTTCTATATCGTTATTGCAGAAAAATGGCTGGCGCCTCAGCGCGCAGCCAGGGTGCCTAGCAAGCCAGCGAATCGTTCATCATCAAGCCATGGGCTGTTGCTGATGGCCAGCAAGCGCTGCGCCCAATCTCGCGCTTGTGTCACATCATCATTTCTCGCTGCTCCCAGCACATGCCCATAGCGACCATAGTCGGGCAGCACATGCACAAAAGGCAGCGACAGCCCAGACCCATCGCCCCAGTGCGCCTGCAGCACTGCATCGCGTGACGGCTGATCGGGCATACGCAGCAGAATCACTGGCCAGACACCCTGCGCGCCGCTCACAGCATCTGTCACGACCTCCAGGCCACAAGCTTCGAGCTGCGCCGCACGCGCCAAGGCTTGCACTTTCGTCTGCTGCTGAAATGCCGAAAAGCGCTGCAACGCACGCACTCCAACACTCTGCCGCCAATCGCCGAGAGTGTGCTGCGGGATCATGTCGTCAAAATCATCGCCCGCGGCTTCCACCCAATCACCACGAGACAGCGATTTCTCAAGCGGCTTTCCATAGGCCATACGCAAGCCAGAAGGTCTGTACATCGCGGCATAGCCAAGCAGTTCGAACGCGCGGCGCAGCTCCCACCCCAGGCTTGGCTTGATGGTTTCAAGGCTGGTCTTGCGCAGCAGTTCACGCAGGCGCGCATCCTGTGCCAATAGAACCCCGCCTTCAAAAGTGCTCAGCCCTTTGCCCACTGCCAGGCTATAGAAGCCGATATCACCGGTCACACCAACAGGCTGCTCATCAACTCTTGCCCCCAGCGCCTGGGCCGCGTCTTCAATCACATAAGCACCCACTGCACGTGCGCAGTGCAAAGCGGCAGGCACGTCAGCTACGCGTCCGCAAAGATGCGTGGGCAGCACTGCCAACGTCTTGTCACTGCACAGCTCTCTCAACCTGTCTGTGTCCATGTCCAACACGCCGGTACGCAAGTCACAGAGTCGCAGTTGCAAGCCGCTTTGCGCTACAGCAAGCGCCACCAGAGGACAGGTATAGGCAGGGGCAATGACTTCCCTGCGCTCAGGCTTCTGGGCCTTGAGACTGCGCAAAGCCACCATCAGCGCAGAGGTGCCAGAGCACTCCAGCTGAACACTTGGCACACCCAGCCAATGCGCCAATGCTTGCGAAAAGTCACCGCCGCGCCATGGCAACAAGTCACCGAACTTGAGAGGCAAGCCCGCTGTCGGCGGAACTGTAGGCCGGCGCATCTCAGCGCGCCTTTTCTTCCAGTTCATCCGACTCGCTCACGGCCAGACACATGATGCCTGCCACGATGAACAGACAGCCAATGATCTGCGGCCAGCCAATGGGCTCCTTGAATAGCCAGTATGAAACTGCGAGCACCGAAATGATTTCCAGGTGAGAGGCTGCAAATGCAGGGCCAATTGGCGCATGCTTTAGCAGACTCATCCAGGTAAAAAAAGCACCTATGTAGCCGATGAAGGCACCATAGATCCAGGGCTGGCCAAAGACACGCACCAGCCATACGACCGAGAACTCCAGTGGCAACGCCGAGTTGCCTGCCTGCTTGAAGCTCAGTTGGGCCAGGGTGTCAAACGCCATGAGCACCAGAAAGCCGATGACATAAAAGCGCTTCATCTCAGTGCAGCCCCACAACAGCCACGCCAATCGACACCAGCACGATACCCGCCACACGCATGGGTTTGAGTTTTTCACGAAACAGTACGCGCCCCAGGATCATGATGGCCACGATGTTGATGGAGCCCAGCAGCACACCATCCGACAATGGCACCAACGACAGAAACGCCAACCAGACCAAAAATTCCGCCACATAGCAAGCCAGCCCGACCCACAGCCATGGGCGCGCCAACATGAAGCGCCAGCGCTCCATTCCATCTCTGTCACCGGGTTCACTGGCGGCAGCCTTGAAAGCCAGTTGGCCACCACTGTCGACCAGCACATTGAGCACCCATAGCGTGATTACCAGGGGCGAAAGATCACTGCCCATCGACATCCTTGCTGGGTGCGGACGCATCAGCTATGCGTGCGACAAACTCATTCATCTTGGCAATCACGGTGCGACGCTCACGGTCGATGGTGATCATGTGATAGCAGTTGTCAAGCAGAACCAGTTCCACATGCGCATTGCTTGCACCATGCTCGATATCGCGTGCATTGCTGACCGATGAGATATCGTCTTCCTTGGCATGTATCACCAAACATGGCGAGCGTAGCAGCACAAGATTCTTCAGCACATTGGCCGACAGCGCGCGCAATTCAATAATGCTCCACCACGGATTGCCCGGCAGGCCTGCGGCAGAGCTGTCACCGCTATGCATCTGCTCCACTACGCGGGCGCGCAGCGCTTCGTCCTTGATGCCATAAGGCGGCGCTTCCATGAAGACACTGTTACGGCCGATCCCCAACAAACGGAACAAAGGCAGCAGAAAAGCCAGCTTGGTATAGGCGGGAATGCTCCAGCCGTCATAGCGAAAAGTCGTGGACAGCGCGCAGACCCCCGCGACTTTTTCCGGGTGACGCTCAGCCACCGCCAAGGACAGCAAGGCCCCCATCGAAAGCCCGCCTACGACTACGTGATCAACAAGCGCTGCAAAGCGCTGCAAGCCCGACTCCGCACTGGCCAGCCAGTCCGTCCAACGGGTATTTACCAAGTCTTCCATGCTGCCGCAGTGCCCCGCCAATTGCACTCCGTAAACGGTGAAGCCCTGCTTGTTCAAGCCCTTGCCCAACAAGCGCATCTCTGCTGGCGTACCTGTGAGGCCGTGAATCAGCAGCACGCCGGTACGCGCGTTGGCACCCGTGCCAGGCATGACAAATTCATGCGGCGTCAGGCACAGCGACTGCAGTGCTTGTTCGTTCAAGGCGTCGGCCTGCATCAACGCAAAGCCATCCGAAGCATTCATGCGGCCTGCTCCATCCCCAGAAGCACCTGTTCCAGCAAACGCGTAGCCTGACCAAAGTGCTCAAAGCGCGCATGGGCAATGCCTTTACCCTCGCAATAATCAATGAGCTTGTACTTGGCCAGCACAAAATCAGCCTTGCCGGAAACGCAGAAGTCCGAGGTGCTGTCGCCGATATACAAAACACGGCCATGTACGGCCTGCTGCTCAGCCAATCGCTCGCATTTGCAATTGCCGCTGGCTCGCTCGCAATGGTTGCTAGCCCACGGGGAGTCCAGACGCCAGCTACGCTCGCCAGTCTGTACCAGATGATTGGCAATCACTTCAATGTCGCCCATACCATGTCTTTTCAGCACATGAAGAATGGCGTAATCAATGCCATCGCTGACGACCTGCACCTTGACACCATAAGCCTTGGCTTCGGCGACAAAGCCCGCAAAGTGCGCATCAATTTCAATGGTGTCCAGATGGCTATCAAGCTCTGCTTCACTCATATCGAGCAATGCAACCTGGCCTTTCATGCATTCACGCGAGCCGATGTCGCCACGCTCCCATGCATCTTCCAGCTCCTGCCAGCCCGGCTGGCCGAAGCGGTTGAGCAAGGTATCGGTCACATCAAGCAGGCTGATGGTGCCGTCAAAGTCGCTTTGCACCATCCAGCCGGTGGGAGACTGGGCACCGCGGGAAGGAAAAATCTGAATACGTTTATTCATAGAAACTGATCCTCACGTTCTGACCCACTCGGGCATTGGCAGGGGGCTTTTCGAACTGCAAAACGCTTTCAACAACACGCACAGGGCCACGCTGCGTGTCATCCTGCAGCCGCGCCGTGCCATAGACGGGGCTGATGCGCTCCACCGTGGCGGCAGGCAGCTCCTGCCTGTCGGCTGCCCCATCTCCATCACTGACGACCCTGGCCTTCATGCCAGCGCGAATGGATGGAATAAAGCTTTCGTTGACTTCGGCACGAACGATCAGCGGCCGATTCGGCAGCAGCACCAGCATATTGCTGGCAGCCTGCACGGTGCTGCCGACATGGGTGCCTAATCGAACCACTGTGGCGGCCTCAGGTGCACGCAGCTCATGGCGCTGCTGCAATGCACGCAGTTGCTCCACCTTGCGTTTGGCTACGCTGGCTTCCGCCGCCGCAATATCGACTTCTGACTGCGCATCACGCAAGGCCTGTGCAGCCTCGTCCACATTCTGCAAATCTGCTGCACCGGCCTTGGCCGCAGTCTGCCAGCGTCCCAGAGTGGTCTTGAGTTCAGGAAGTCGAGCCTGGCGGGCCTTGAGCTTGGTCTGAGCCAGCTGCGATTCAGATTCGGCAACTGCCAGATCGGCTCTAGACGCATCATCGGCCAGACGCAGCAGCACCTGACCTTTCTCAACGCTTTGCCCTTCCTTGATCATGAGCTGCTGCACCACACCGGATACAACAGGCGCCAGCTCCAGCAGCCCGCCTTCCACATCAATTTTTCCGCGCGCCACCGCCACCGCTGCGTTGGCCCGTGTCTGCGCCGATGCGCCAGTCACCAGCGGGGTAGCGTCCCTGGACGGGGAGCAGCCGCCAAGCACCAGTGTGAGCACGCTCAGCAGCGTCAACCCAGGCACGGTACATAAGCGGAGGGAAACACGATTCATGACTTATTCCTTGATGGTGCTGGTCTGACGCCAGCTACTGCGAATGGCGCCGTCCTCCATGGCCAACACGCGATCGGCGTGGCGCACCAGACGAGGATCGTGGCTGACGCATAGCACCGTGGTGCCGTGGTTGGTCGCAGCACGGTGAAGAATGTCGATAACGCGCTGGCCACTTTCTGCGTCCAGCGCACTGGTGGGTTCATCGGCAAACAGCAAATGTGGCTCCTTGGCCATGGCCCTGGCAATGGCCACACGCTGCTTTTCGCCGCCCGAGAGTTGCGCCGGGCGCATATGACTGCGGTGGGAAAGACCCACTTCATCCAGCGCGCTCTTGGCTCGGCTCAAGGTTTCGCTGTCCTTGAGTCCCATATAGCCCAATGGCAGTTGCACCTGCTCCAGTGCCGTCAGCGCTGGAAACAGATTGAAGCCCTGAAACACGAAGCCGGTATAGCGCAGGCGAAATCTTTCCAGCGCCCTGGGGCTGAGCTTTGCCAGGTCCTGACCCAGTGCCAGCGCCTGACCTCCATCGGGCTTCTGCAAGCCCGACAGCAATGACAGCAAAGTGCTCTTGCCACAGCCCGATGGACCGGAAATCAGGCTCAGCTCACCGGGGTATAGACTGACCGAAAGCCCCTGCAGCACATGCACCTGGACCACGCCAGAGAGAAAGGATTTTTCCAGCCGCACGGCTTCCAGGCTGGGCTTGCCCAGAGGCTTGGCTTGTGCGGGCTCGACGATTGCGGAATCGAGGATCATGGATGTCATGGCATGAATCTCAGCGCAGCAAAGTCGCCGGGTCTGCGCGCATCAGGCTGCGCATCGCTCCCAAGCCAGACAATAGGGACAACACCGCAACCATCAGCCCGCAAGCCAGAACCGCAGGTACATTCAGCGCCACAGGCACACGGTAGGCCGCCGCAATGCTGAGCAGGACCGCACTGGCCAGCGCCGCCAGCACAAAGCCCAGCCCACCAATCCAGCAGGCCTGCTCGACCACTACACGGGCCAGCGACCCACGACTCACCCCCAAAGCATTGAGCACCGCGTATTCACGTGCCGAACCAGCAACCACAGCCTTGAGGGACTGACTGGTCACAATGGAGCCTACCAGGCACACGATGACGGCCATGAACAACACACCCGCGCCTGCACCGGTATCCAGCATCCAGTATTTTTGCGAGCGCTGGGCAAACTGCTTGGCCGTCCAGACCTCGAACGGGCCAAAACTGCTGACCGGCGGGTTGAGCCTGCTTTGCGCTGCATCGAGGCCTGCGCCTGGGCGCAGCCTGGCTACAAAATAGGTGCTACCGTGCAGCGCATCGGTACCCGATATTTCACGTGCTGTGCTCAGCGAGGTGAGTACATTCACCCCCCCCAGGCCACGCAGCCCCTCGACAGCCGCCACAACCCGTACCGGATGATTGTTGACCCAGGCCGTACCGCCCTCCTGTGTTCCCAATGTGTCCAGATCAGCGCGATCAACAATCACGGCACCCGGCTCGCGCAGGCGCTGACGTTGCCAGTTGCTGAGCACTTTGGTGAACATCATCGATGTCTCCTCCGTGCTCAACCCGGATAGATAGATGGAGACGCCGCCCTGGCTTGGGTCCCGCGAACGCCAGTCTCCATCCAGCCAGAGGTAAGGCTCGACCGCTGCCACGTCGGGGTCCATACGCAAATGCATTTCCACATCACGCCCGATATTGCGGCCAAAGTTCACGCTCTGGGTGCCTGGGTAGCCCACCCAGATATCCGCCGCCGAAGCCGTCACATAAATGGCCGCCGAGCCAAAAATACCCAACACCAGTGCCGCCTGCATGGCCAGTAGCACCCCGGAGAATCCCACAGCAAAGATCGAAGGCACAAAGCGGCGCCATTCATGCACCAGCGTCTTGCGGGCCAGCGCGATCATGGCTGCGGCTCCTGCGCCAATTGCGCCACATCCAGTGGAGCTGCGCCCAATGCTTTGTACAGGCCCACATAGGCCAACGCCTCGGCCGCCCGTGCCGTGGTCATATCACTCTGGGCCTGCAACGCGGCGCGGCGGGTGTCCAGGCCATCGAGTTCGCTGCTCAGTCCCAGCTTTTCACGCACGGCCAGCGACCTGCTGCGTGCCTGGATGAGCTCCTGTGACGCTTGCAAGCCCTGCTGACGTTTTTGCTGGGCCGCGATGGCAGCAAGCGCTCCTTCCGTCTCGGCAATGCCATTGAGCAGACTCTGACGGTAGGCCTGAATGCTGGCCTGCAAAGCCAGTTCATTGGCATCGGCCTGAGCGCGGCGGCGACCCCAGTCAAACAACGGGATGTCGATCTGCGGACCGATCAAAGGCATTCGATCGGAAGTGGTGCGGAAATTTTGCGTCAGGTTATAGGAGTAGAGAATGGAGCCGGTAATCGTGAAGCGCGGATAGAGGGCCGCACGCGACACGCCCAAAGCCGCAGCAGCCCGCTCCACCGCAGCTTCAGCCTCCTGGATATCAGGGCGACTGCGCAACATATCTGCTGGCAGCACAGCAATCGTCTGGGGCTTGGGCAGTTCAGCATTCGCGTCGGCTTGCAGCCATTGGCTCTCGGGTTTGTCACGTCCCAGCAAGGCCGCCAGCGCGTGGGCCGAGCGAGCCTGTGACTCAAGGACTCCCGCCTGCTGCGCCAGCAAACCCTGATTCAACAGGCGCTGCTGCTCGAGCGCAGCGCTCGGGCCCAAGCGCTGATCACGGCGCACCGTCAGCAACTCCAGCTGTCTCTGACTTTGTGCCTGCAGCAGATCCAGCAATGCGCGTTGACGCTGAGCCAGGCGGATATCAAGATAGCGATGCACCACATCTGCCACCAGTGCCACGCGCGCGGCATGCAGCTGCGCCTTGGCGTCCAGCAAACCAGCCATGCCGGCACGCTTCGCGGCATGGGAGTCGCCAAACAAACCTAGATCCCAGACCACATCCACACTGGCGTGAAAGTATGAATCGATGGCTGCAATATCCTGCAAGGTACGTGCGCCCGCGCTGACGGTGGGCATAAAAGGTGAACGCGCCGTATCAGCCAGCAGCTTTTGCTGACGCAGACGCAGCACCGCCTGAGAGACATCCAAATTCTGAGCCAGCGCTTCTTCCACCAGAGCATTGAGCTTTGCATCGCCCCAGCCCTTCCACCACTGCGCCAGTTGCCCGACATCCGCCGGCCGAGAGCCATTCGCACTCTGCTGCCAATGTTTCGGTACCGAAGAATCCAGCTTGACCTCCACCGGTGCCGCGCAGCCCGCCAGCAATGCGACGGCACTCAGGCACAGCGCATTCAGGCGAAGCGAAGATACAAAGCTTGCAGATTTCACAGCGCAGTCACAGAGTAATAGGCGAAACACGAGGAGGTGAAACAGTCTGGGAACGGGCTGCACTGAAGCGCAGAGACAAATTCCCACTCTGACCATTGAATCTTGCGAAGCTTGCGCGTGAATGCACGATTTATGGAGGAAATATGGAGACAGACAGCTGTTGCCAGCGGCTCCATAATGAATAGCAGTACACGCCTGACTGCGTCTATGTCAGGCGGTGTTTTAGCCCTCGACCATGAACTCCTTTGCACAAACGGCCTTGACCCCCTTGGTACTGGTGGTTGAGGACGAGCCCGACATTGCCAGCATCCTCAGTGCCTATCTGGAGCGCGATGGCCTGCGCGCCCGCATCGCACGGGACGGAGAGGAAGCGCTGCAGCAGTTTCGCCAATTGCGGCCCGATCTGGTGCTGCTAGACATTCACCTGCCCAAGGTGGATGGCGTGGATGTGCTCAAGGCCATTCGCAATGAGGGCGATATTCCGGTCATCATGGTCACGGCCCTGGCAGACGACGTAGACAAGCTGCTGGCCCTGCGCCTGGGTGCCGACGACTACGTGGTCAAACCCTTCAATCCACTCGAAGTGGTTGCGCGCGTGCGTGCTGTTCTGCGCCGCACCCAGGCCAAGCCTGCACCGGCCTCGGCGCCCATCCGGGTTGGCCCTATAGAGATCGATTCCGATGCCCATAGTGCCGTGGTCTATGACGATGAAGGCCATGCCACGCCGCTGCCACTGACTCTGACGGAATTTCGCCTGCTGGCCTGCCTTGCTGCCCAACCCCGGCGCTGCTTTTCACGCTCCTATCTGATCGAGAACTGCCTGCCGGAAAGCGATGCATTGGAGCGTGTCATCGACTCCCATCTGTCCAAACTCAGACGCAAGCTGCAACAGGCTGGACAGGACGGCCTGATTGAAACCGTGCGCGGTATAGGCTACCGGCTATGGCCCTGGGACTGAATCGTATCTGGGTCCGTTTCGGGCTCTGGATCACTGCCGCCTGCCTGCTGACCATCGCGTCGCTGGCCATCAGCATGCTGATTTTTGCCGAGTACCAGCAACGGGACTTCAAGCGCCATCTGCCAGCTCCAATCAGGGTGGAACTTGAATCATTGGAGGCTCAGGACCTCGACAACAGCCCGCGAGCGCTGGAGATTTACTCCGAGTACTGGCAAGGCGATTCGCTGTTCGGCGAAAGCTGGTCGCTGCTCATCGGACTGGGGATCAGCCTGCCTTTTGGCATGGCTGCCGGGTTCTGGATTTCACGCCGCATCACCAGCCCACTGGCCTCCATGGTGGAAGTAGCTGCGCGTGTGGAACAAGGCAACCTGAGCTCCCGCGCCGTCAAAGGCAATGCCCACGGCGAAATGGCCACCATGATCGATGCCTTCAATGGCATGGTGGATTCACTGGAGGAGCTGGAGTCCGAACGACTGGCTACCGCTGCATCAATTTCCCATAAGCTGCGCACGCCTTTGACAGTGCTGCAGGCGAGGCTGCATGCGATTTGCGACGGCGTGATCGACGCGTCTCCCGGAGAGATGAAAACCCTGCTGTCGCAGGTCGAGCATCTGGGACGCTTGGTCGGTGATCTGCACACGCTTTCCATGGCCGATGCAGGGCAGCTTTCACTGCGCAAGGAGCGCATCGACATGGCAGCGCTGGTGGGCGACGTCGTAGAACAGCTGCATCCTCAGCTGCAAAAATACGATATGGCGCTGTCTCTGGATTTACCGGTTCAGGATGGCGAAGGCTGCTGCGACATACGGGCCGATGCAGACCGTTTGCGACAGATCACCACCAACCTCATCAATAACGCGGTGCGTCATGCAGGCAGCGGGCACTGGCTGGGGATCCGGGTGCACTCACACAATGACGAGCAGGGCGCCCCCTTGGTGGTGCTGGAAGTCAGCGATGCAGGCCCGGGTCTGGCCGATGGCCTGCAGGAGCGCGCCTTTCAGCGCTTTGCTCAGCCCCCCGGCAAACGTCGCCGTGAAGGCTCGGGACTGGGCCTTTCCATCGTCAAGGCCTTGGTCACCTCACAGGGCGGCACTGTCAATGTCGGCGCATCCAGTCGCGGTGGCGCAAAGTTCACTGTGAGCTTTGCGCGCATAACGCCAAATCTCGCTCCGCTGTCATTGCCGGATACAGGCGATTCATGAGCTGTTGCAGGCTCTGCGCCAGCAGTTCACTAACTGCGTTTTGCAGTGTTGTGGCATTTTCACCGTCTCGCATCTGCGCCCAGATCTGCGACCACTGCTGCACCTGCGACTGCACCACAGCCTGCGCGGCTTCGCTCCACTGCTGTGGCGCCACCGGACTGGTGTAGCGCCCCCTGCCACGCCCGAAATGGGAGATCAACAGGTACTTGAGCAGTACCTGGCCTACCAGTGCGGACAGATAGTCCTGCGATAGCTGAAAGCTCTGCTTTTCCTGATCAAACATCTTGTTCGCACCCCAGGCTGCACTACCGAAGGCGAGAGCACCGACCAGCGCCCCCAGCACAGCACCCGCACCCAGCGTCAAACCACCAGCCATCAAGTCCGCGCCAAGCCCCGTGGCAGCCCCCGCAGTCAAAGCGCCCCACAGACTGGCGGCCTGCGCATCGACAGGGGTATTGATCTGCAACTGCCCACGCAACTGCTCCTGAATCTGGCTCGCAGCCTGCCCGTCCAGATGGTGAATTTCCAGCAGTCTCTGGGTGGCTTTGGCGTCGCCTTGACGCAGCGCCTGCATCAGCCTTTGCACCGCCGCTTTGGCGGGTGCGCTAAGAGCATCTTCATCGCCCGCGCTTTTGCCAAGTTTGCCAGTGAGCTGGCTCAGGCTTTGCCAGGCGCGCGCCAGCAGCTTGCCTTGGTCGGGCTCCAGTTTTTCATGCAATGCGGCGGCAGCCAGCAGTTGTTCAGCCATCACGGCAATACTGGCCTGCTCGCGCTGCTGCTGCTGTATGGCACGCTGATCCAGCAGGCGCTGATAGGCGGCCTGCTTCGCCTGCGGCAGCAATGGCGCAATGCTTTGCATCATCTGCCGTTCATGCCACCAGCTGCGTGTAAAGGCATCGAGCACTAGCACATCGCGCACCACGGCTTGAAAGCTTTGCGTGGCCTGCTTCCAGCGCTGCAAGTCCTGCTGCGTCTGTTCCTGGGTAGTGTCACTGCCGATCTGATTGAGCAGCACGATGACGGGCTTGTTCATCCAGGCCAGGATATTCATCTCGGCGCTCCAGTAGCCCGCGTCCGCCGGGTCTTCTGCGGCATTGACGAGGTAGAGCATCACATCGGCATGATCGCGCGCGGCCAGCAAGGCGCGCTGGCTCAGATAAAAGGGCTTGTCGCGCCAGCGGTCCCAGACATTGCTGAGAAACCAGCCCAGCGGATTACCCTGCTGCTTCAGGCGCTCATACAGCCGCACGGAATCACCAAAACCCGGTGTATCCCACAACCACAATTCATCACCTTGCTGCGTTTTTTGCAGCAGATAGCGCTGAGACTGCATGGTGACATGGGCAGCGTCTTCGATCTCGCCCACATCGTCGGCCATCAGTGTGCGGGTCAGCGTGGTCTTGCCGATATTGGTATGCGAGAGCAGACACCACTGGATGCTGGTGTCGCTGTTGATCAGTTCGTGGCTATCGCTCATCTTCATACTCCCGTGCCAGGCACCAGCGTCGCATTCAGGCCAGCATCACGTACAAATTGCTGCCACAGATGTTCACGCTCCTGCACTCGGGCTGGAGCGCCCGTGTTGCGCGCACGAAAGTCTGCAGCCCATAGCCAGACATCGGTTTGCGGCCCCCAGAGATTGAGCACCTGCGCAAGCAGCGCGCCATGTATTTCAGCCTCTGGCGTGGCGGCCAGATTGAGCAGCAGCACCTGCTGCGCATGGCCTTGATCGGCATCCGGCAGCGGCGAGCCATAGGCCAGCACGGGCAGCAAGGTCAGCTGCGCACCAGCGCCATAGTTTTGCGCCACATGCGTGCGCAGCGCCGCTTCACGCTCTGGCGTGATATCGAGGCTATAGGGCTGCACCAGCAAGGCAGTGGCGCGCCCGGCCCAGTCGCGCTGCAGCTTCTGAAAATACGGCTGCTGCAGTGGCAGTGCCATGCGGCGGTTGAGCCAGTACACGCGCAAGCCCTGCCACAGCGCCAGCAGCAGGCGCGGCGCAACGACGACCATCAACAGCAGCAGCGTGTAGTTGACGACCCAGCTCTCGCCCGTGGTGGAGCGCTGCAGCGCGGGCCAGAGGCCGCTGGCTGTCACTGGTGCGCCGCTGGCGACCCAACCTTGCAGCGATTGCACTTCTTGCAAACTCCAGCCCTGTGCGCCCAACAGCTTCAGGGGCGAGAACAGCACATTCAAGATGCTCTGCACGGCAGTGGGAGAGAGAAACGTGCTCTCCCACCCAACCACATACTCGCGCGTCAGCCCTGTGACCCATAACGAAGCGAGCGCGCCCAGCGCCAGCATGGCTGCGCCCAGATGCATGGACAGCAGCCATTGCGCACGGCGCGGGCGCTGGCTGAGCTGCCACCAGTTGCGCTCAAAGTTCAGCACCATTTTGCGCAGGCCGGTACCGGCGGTGAGCTGCGACTTTTTGGCCGCGATTTTTTGCAGCCAGCCCGTGGGCGCGGCACCCGCCTCTGCCGCATTCGCTGCATTGAGCTGAGTGGGAGCCAGTGGCTGCACCAGCGCAGATTCACGCTGCAGCAGGCCGCGCAGCCCGCTCAGCAACAGAATCAAATAAACCAGCGCATTCCACAACACAATGCCAATCAGCGATGGCGAGAGCAGGTCTACGCGGTGCGGGTCAGTAATGGCATGACCAGCAAAGCCCAGCGCGAATGCCCCAAGCAAAACCCCGATCACCGCCCAGCGCGAGATACCCGCGCTTTGCTGCGCCATGGCGCGCACATCAGCGGGCAGTTGCGCCGCAGCAATGATGCGCCTGGCGCGCTCCTGCAAAAATGCTTCAAACCCTGCGCGCCCGGACTTGGCTGTGCCGCTCTTGCCCAGCGCGTGCAGGCTCTCCTGAGTGATGGCTTGGCAACGCTCAGCCGTGGGCAAGGCCTCGTGGCTGGCGGCGGTTTCTATGGCGTGGGCTAGCGCAATGCTGCGGACAGAGCTGGCTTTCATGCAGCGTATTGTGTTGCAGCTTGGCTGGCTATGTCGGGCATTATCAAAACAATAGCTGTCAGCGCTTTTCCTTTATGGACTAGAGGCATATTTCGTCTCAGATAATTCGGACTTGTCTGCATCTGAAAGAGCGCAGCCCTGTGATATGAATGCACTTTGCACAGCCACCTATAAGCGAGGAGACGAGATGACACAAAACCTGCAATCCATGCCCGATGCCAATGGGTTTTTCGGTCCCTATGGCGGCCAGTTGGTGCCGCCCGATCTGAAGAAGTGCATGGATGAAATCTCTGCCGCCTATGAAGAGATCGTCAAGCGCAAGGACTTCCAGGATGAGCTGGCCGCGCTGTTTGCCGACTATGTGGGTCGCCCCAGTCCCATCTTCCACGCCAAGCGTCTGTCGGACCAGCTAGACGGCGCGCAGATTCACCTGAAGCGCGAAGACCTGAACCACACCGGCGCGCACAAGATCAACCACTGCCTGGGCGAAGCGCTGCTGGCCAAGTTCATGGGCAAGAAAAAAGTGATTGCCGAAACCGGCGCCGGCCAGCACGGTGTGGCGCTGGCCACGGCCTGTGCGCTGGTGGGCATTCCGTGTGAGATTCACATGGGCCAGGTGGATATCGAGAAAGAGCATCCCAACGTCACCAAGATGCGCATTCTGGGCTGCAATCTGGTGCCCGTCACGCGCGGTGCAGCCACGCTCAAGGAAGCGGTGGACAGCGCCTTCGAGGTCTATCTGCAAGACCCCGTCAACACCATCTACGCCATTGGCTCCGTGGTCGGTCCCCACCCCTTCCCCATGATGGTGCGCGACTTCCAGTCCATCGTGGGCCGTGAGGCGCGCGAGCAGTTCCAGAACAAGCATGGCAAGCTGCCCAACCATGTCGCAGCCTGTGTGGGCGGCGGCAGCAATGCCATGGGCATCTTCACGGCCTTCCTGGGCGATGAATCGGTGCATCTGATCGGCGTGGAGCCTGCCGGTGAAGGCATTGACAAGCCCGGTCGCCACGCGGCCACGCTGTCCGTGGGCAAGCCCGGCGAGATTCACGGCATGAAGTGCTATGTGCTGGAAAACGCCGACGGCACACCCGCTGCCGTGCACAGCATTGCCTCGGGACTGGACTACCCGGGCGTGGGCCCGCAGCACAGCTATCTGAAGGATGTGGGCCGCGTGGATTACCAGTCCGTGGACGACAAGGAATGCCTGAACGCTTTCATGACCCTGTCTCGCGTGGAAGGCATCATCCCCGCGCTGGAAAGCGCCCACGCCGTGGCCTGGGCCATGCGTGAAGCGCCCAAGCTGGGCAAGGATCAGCACATCCTTGTCAACCTGTCCGGTCGTGGCGACAAGGATGCTGACTATGTCGCCAAGAAGCTGGGCCTGTAAGCATCGCGGCTGAGCACCTCCGCCAGCTCTAAGCCCCATGCGCCAATTCCTGATTTGATAGCATTCTGCGCATATCAAATCAGGACTAGAGGCCATGTTGAGCTTTATCTGAGCCCGCCGATATAGCGTGCCGAAGTACGCAGCATCTCAGCGGCCTTGGTGGCGACGGAGTTGTCCTCCTGCGTCGCCGCAGAGCCTGTGCGCGGCGGCGGTTTGCCAGACCAGCTTTCGTGCAGGCGCTGGGCCAGACGGCCCAGTTCCTCATCCTGCTTTTCCCGCGCATGCTCCTGCGCAAATACCACCATCGCCTGCGCATAGGCTTCGTTGCTGGCCATCCATTCCGTATCGGTGACACGGCCAGTCTTGCGGCGCAGCAGCACATGCAAATGCGCGGCAATCGCCAATCTTTCGCTGTCCTCCATACACACCTCCTCGCATCAATGACTCATGAACAGGATTTAGAGTCGCTAACACGACCCAGCAAACCGCAGGTTTGCGTTTGAGACGAGGCGCCGGGCCGCGTCAGGCGAAGCCGCAGGCAGTACGGTAGTACGACAAGGCTAGGCGCCCCCGGCGAAGCAACGACGTATCAAGGGTTGTGTTAGTGGCTCTCAGTGCTGCCGCTCCAGATGCAGGCTGATATCCAGCCCCTCCATCTCCTCGACAGAGTCCACCCGCAGCGGCATCAGCAAACGAATCACAGTCAGCACCAGCAACGTGCCCACGGCGCTATAGGCCGCCACAGCCAGCACGGCCACCAGCTGGTTGAGCACGGTGGCGCCGGTACCGGCGATCAAGGGGTCGGCAAACACGGCGGTGAGCAGCGAGCCTGCAATACCGCCCACGCCATGCACGCCAAACACATCGAGCGAATCGTCCGCACCCAGACGACGCTTGAGCCAGGTTGCGCCCCAGTAGCAAACGGCCCCTGCAATCAGACCAATCCACACGGCGCTGCCCACTTGCACAAAGCCTGCGGCAGGCGTGATTGCCACCAGCCCGCCGACCATGCCCGACAGCAGGCCCAGCAGCGTTGGCGCGCCGCGCCGGATCCATTCCAGCAGCATCCACGACAGCCCCGCCGCCGAAGCGGCCACCAACGTGACCACAAAAGCCAGTGCGGCACGCCCGTCAGCAGACAGAGCCGAGCCCGCGTTAAAACCAAACCAGCCAAACAGCAGCAGCGCCGTGCCCATGGCCGTCCAGCCCAGGCTGTTGGGCTCAAAAGCCTCGGTGCCATAGCCGCGCCTGCGGCCCAGCACATAGGCACAGACCAGCGCCGCCACACCCGCGTTGACGTGCACCACGGCACCGCCTGCAAAGTCCAGTGCACCAAGTTGGTTCAGCCAGCCGCTGCCTTCCCACACCCAGTGCGCGACCGGTGCATAGATCAGCACACTCCACAGCGCGGCAAACACCAGCATGGCGGCAAAGCGCATGCGCTCGACCACAGCGCCCACAATCAGCGAGGTGGTGATGATGGCAAACGCCGCCTGAAACAGCGCGTATGCCGCCTCCGGCAGGTGTGGGGCCAGATGGCTGACCGCCAGCACATTGCGCTTGCCATCAAAGTGCAAAGACGCAAACCAGGCCCGGCTCAGATTGCCCAGCCAGGCAGAGTCTGCGGTGAAGGCCAGCGAGTAGCCAATGCCAAACCAGGTCAGCGTGACGATGCAGGCCACCGCAAACACCGCTGCCATGGTGTTGACCACGTTCTTGCGGCGCACCAGTCCCGCATAAAACAGCGCAATCCCTGGCAGCGTCATCAGCAGCACCAGCGCTGCAGAAGTCATGACCCACGCGGTATCTGCCTTGTCTATGGCAGTCAACGGCACCAATTCCATGCACATCCTCCCGGTTTGTTAGCTTTTTCCGGAAGACGAAGCAGGTTCTGTGCCAGTGGTTGACGACGGCAGGTCACCGTGCTCCTTTATCAATAGCTATCAGCGCTTAATTTACAAAGACATAAAGCAATTTTCAGCTTAACTTGCGGCAAGTCGCGCCGGAGTCAACACTCACTGCCTGTATGCTGGACTGGTCAATGTTTGGACTTTGCTTCATGACCTGGCTGCTGCTGACGCTTCACATTTTTCTGATTACAGGCTTCAGCCTGCGCATCCTGCTGCGCTCCGATATGCGGCCCGATGTGCGCCTGGCCTGGCTCATGGTCATCGTGCTGCTGCCCTATATCAGCTGCCTGCTGTACTTTCTGTTTGGCGAGGTGGCGCTGGGCCGCGTCTCGGGCAAAAAGCGGCTCAATGTGCGCGACTTCTGCAAGGCCCATGGCAGCAGCGTCGCGGCACACAACGCCGGCCCCGCAGCGCTGCAGGTTTGCGAACAATGGCAGCCCGCGTTTCGCTACGCATCCACCATCAACGGCTTTCAGGTCCTTGGTGGTCACAGCGCGCAGCTGATGCACGATGGCACCCACGCCCGCGCGCAGATGCTGGCCGATATGGATGCCGCCCAGCACGAGATCAATGTGCTGTACTACATCTGGCTGGACGACCAGACCGGCACCAACCTGGCCCATGCGCTGATCCGCGCGGCCCGGCGCGGCGTAACCTGCCGAGCCATGGTCGACGGCCTGGGCTCGCGTGCGCTGATCCAATCAGGCCTGTGGCAGGAGATGAAGCAAGGCGGCGTGCACCTGGCCGTGGCGCTGCCCATTAACCACCCCATCAAAGTCATGCTGACCAGCCGCATCGACCTGCGCAACCACCGCAAGATCACGCTGATCGATGGGCAGATCACCTATATCGGCAGCCAGAACTGCGCGGACGAGGCCTTCCGCGTCAAGCCACGCTTTGCGCCCTGGGTGGACATCATGCTGCGCATGCAGGGCCCTGTAGTTGCCCAGATGCAGCAGGCTTTTGCCAGCGACTGGGCGCAGTCCGATGCACGCTTTGCGCCGCCCTCCATTGATGCGGCTATCGCTCAGAACAGCGGTTTTCATGCCGTCGTCATTGCCGAAGGCCCGAACGAACGCGCCCGCTCCACGCCGCAGTTGGTCGCCAGTCTGCTGGCCAGCGCGCGCCGTGAAGCAGTGATCTCCACGCCCTACTTCGTGCCCGACACCACCGTGCTCGACGCCCTGTGCACCGCCGCCTGGCGCGGCGTGCAGGTCACGCTGATACTGCCCGAGCGCAATGACTCCTGGATTGTGGGCGCCGTCAGCCGCAGCCATTACTGGCGTCTGCTCAACGCGGGTGTGCATATCTACGAGTACCGCCCCGGCCTGCTGCACGCCAAGACGCTGTGCCTGGACGGCGAAGTCAGCCTGATCGGCTCTACCAACCTGGACCTGCGCAGCTTTGACCTGAACTTTGAAAACAATGTGCTGCTGCAGGACGCAGCCACCACGCAGGCCATACGCGAGCGCCAGCAAAGCTACATCAAGGAATCCCAAGCCGTGACACTTGCGCAGGTGCGCGCCACGCCCTGGTGGGAGCGAATCTGGGATAACTTGCTGGGAGCGCTGAGCCCGGTGCTGTAGATCTGGCTGGAAAGTCGTTGCTCGCTACCCCGCACCTCATCTACGCTATGCCGTTATTGCCGCAATTCAGGGAAGGATCATGAAGACCAGTGCCCGCGGTAATTGAAATCATGCTGCATACCCCGGAGATGACGTGGGATGGCGTTTGCTTCCCGGTCATTCAACCTTGAAAGCTCCAATCACATCATGACCATTGCACAACAACAAATTCTGCTGGCTCCATCCGCAACGCATATCTATCGCTTTGAAGAGGTCTACTCTTTCAGAGCTGCCCAAGAGCAAGCCGAGAAGGAAAAGCTCAGTGCATTTGGAATGCTCGCAAAACTGACTCCGTGGAACAGACCGAAAGCAGAAACAGTGATGCTGGCCAGAAGCGAGGCTCGCCTGGAGCCGTTCTGGCATGTACAGGCGACGCGCACCGTGGATTACACGTCCACCATCCAGTACCCGGTATCGGTTCACAACCCATTTGCTCAGAAAGTGACCATTCTTGGACACGAATTCGAGCTGGCGCGTCATGGTGACAAGGCCAAGTTCGAACTGACCGCCGAAGAACACTGCCATCGCAAGCTGCCCTACTCGGCATTCATCGATGGCCTGCAACGATCCATCAAGGAAAGTGTTTTCGAAAACTACTGCAGCAAATACCGCTTCCAGGAAATATCGGAGGTGGAATCGCAAAGCATGGTCAAGCCACTGATTCCACAACAGGCCGTCATTCAGCAGGCCTGCGCCCAGCTCAATGCACAAGCCATCAACGCACATGCCATCCAGCAAGATACCGTGACGCTAGAAGACGTCAGTCTCTACCTGCGCCCGGTTTTTGCTTTTGAATTCATCTGGTCCAGTGCGGACAAGAGTGGAGTCATTGAAGTCGACGGACTCACTGGCGCGGTACGCACCGACGGCCAGTGGTTTGCGGACAAGCTGGATCGCATCCTGACGCGCGAAATGCTGGTCGACGCCAGCGCCGAACTCGCCGGAGTATTGGTTCCCGGCGGCGGCTTGGCGGTCAAGGTCATCAATCAACTCACTCGCTAAACACCGCCTTAGCCAAGGCAGCTCTTTCAAAGCCGTCAAGCGAGCTGTCTTGGCCTCATCTCAACCCAGATTCGGCGCCAGCGCGCGGCGCATCTCTTCCAGATCAATGCCACGGCGCTCGGCCATGTCCTTGAGCTGGTCTTCACCGATCTGACCGACGTTGAAGTACACCGCATCAGGGTGGCCCAGGTAGAAGCCGCTGACGCTCGACGCCGGGAACATGGCCAGGCTTTCGGTTAGGTGCATGCCGATCTCGTCGGCGGCCAGCACCTTGAACAGATCGGTCTTGGCCGTGTGGTCGGGGCAAGCAGGGTAGCCAGGCGCGGGACGGATGCCTTTGTACTGTTCCTTGATGAGCTGCTCGTTCGTCAGGTCTTCATCCTCGGCATAGCCCCACAGGTCCTTGCGCACGCGCTGGTGCAGGCATTCGGCAAAGGCTTCGGCCAGGCGGTCGGCCAGGGCCTTGAACATGATGCCGCTGTAGTCGTCCAGCGCGGCTTCAAATTCCTTGTCCTTCTTCTCGGCGCCAATGCCTGCGGTGACGGCAAACATGCCAGCGTAATCGGCAATGCCGCTGTCCTTGGTCGCGACAAAATCAGAGAGGCAGCGGCTCGGGCGCATCACACCATCGATCTCCTGCTTTTCGGTCTGCTGGCGCATACCGTACCAGGTGGAGAGGACCTGGGTGCGCGATTCGTCGATATAGAACACGATGTCGTCACCCACACGATTCGCGGGAAACAGGCCCATCACACCATTGGCTTGCAGCCAGCGGCCTTCGATAATTTTCTTGAGCATGGCCTTGGCGTCTTCAAACACCTTGCGCGCCTGCTCGCCCACAATCTCGTCGTCCAGAATGGCGGGGTAAGGGCCAGCCAGATCCCAGGTCTGGAAGAACGGACCCCAGTCGATGTACTGCGCAATCTCGGCCAGGTCAAAGTTCTTGAATACCTTGCGGCCCAGCGCACGCGGCACCACCGGCGTGTGCTGCGCAAAATCTACCACCGTGGCGTTGGCGCGGGCTTTTTCCAGCGGCCACAGCGGCGTGGTCTTGCGGTTGGCGTGCTGGCTGCGGGCTTTGTCGTAGTCGGCCATCACCTCCTGCACATACGCGTCCTTGTTGTCGCCCAGCAGGCTTTGCGCCACGCTGACGGAACGCGAAGCATCGGGCACATAGACAACCGGGCCTTCGTACTTGGGCGCAATCTTCACGGCCGTGTGCACGCGCGAGCAGGTCGCGCCACCAATCAACAGAGGGATCTTCTTGATGCGGAAGTACTCGTCCTTCTCCATCTCGCCGGCCACGTACTGCATCTCTTCGAGGCTGGGCGTGATCAGGCCGGACAGGCCGATGATGTCTGCGCCTTCGGCCTTGGCGCGCGCCAGAATCTCGTGGCAGGGCACCATCACGCCCATGTTGATGACTTCGAAGTTATTGCACTGAAGCACCACGGTGACGATGTTTTTGCCGATGTCGTGCACGTCGCCCTTGACGGTGGCAATGACAATTTTTCCCTTGCTCGACACATCCATGCCCGCCGCTTCTTGCTGGCGCTTTTCTTCTTCGATGTAGGGCACCAGGTGGGCCACGGCCTGCTTCATCACGCGGGCGGACTTCACCACTTGCGGCAGGAACATTTTGCCGGCGCCAAACAGGTCGCCGACCACGTTCATGCCGTCCATCAGCGGGCCTTCGATCACGTGCAGCGGACGGCCGCCGTTCTTGACCACGATCTCCTGGTAGGCCTCTTCCGTGTCTTCGACGATGAAGTCGGTGATGCCATGCACCAGCGCGTGCGACAGGCGCTCGCCCACGGTCTTGGGTGCGTCTGGCGTGCCGCGCCATTCCAGCTTTTTGCTGTCGTCCTTGGCATTGCCCTTGGCCTGGTCGGCAATCTCCAGCAGTCGCTCGGCGGCGTCTGGGCGGCGGTTCAGCACCACGTCCTCCACGCGCTCGCGCAACGTGGGTTCGAGGTCGTCGTACACGCCGATCATGCCGGCGTTGACAATGCCCATGTCCATGCCGGCCTTGATGGCGTGGTACAGGAAAACGGTGTGAATCGCCTCACGCACCGGGTCGTTGCCTCGGAACGAGAACGACACGTTGGACACGCCACCGGACACCTTGGCACCCGGCAGGTTCTGCTTAATCCAGCGCGTGGCTTCGATGAAATCCACGCCGTAATTGTTGTGCTCTTCAATGCCGGTAGCGACGGCAAAGATATTGGGGTCGAAGATGATGTCTTCGGGCGCAAAACCCACTTCATCGACCAGCACTCGGTAGGCGCGTTCGCAGATCTCAATCTTGCGTTCGTAGGTATCGGCCTGGCCTTTTTCGTCAAACGCCATCACCACAGCCGCTGCGCCGTAGCGCTTGACGAGTTTTGCGTGCTTTTTGAACTCGTCAACACCTTCCTTCATGGAGATGGAATTGACGATGCCCTTGCCCTGCAGGCAGCGCAGACCGGCTTCGATGACATCCCACTTGGAGCTATCCACCATCACCGGCACCTTGGCGATATCGGGCTCGGAAGCGATCAGGTTCAGAAAGCGCACCATGGCGGCCTTGCTGTCGAGCATGGCTTCGTCCATGTTCACGTCGATCACCTGTGCGCCGTTTTCCACCTGCTGGCGGGCCACGGCCAGGGCTTCCTCGTACTGCTCGTTCAAGATCAGGCGGGCAAAAGCCTTGGAGCCGGTGACGTTGGTGCGCTCGCCCACGTTGACGAACAGCGTGTCCTCGCCGATGAACACGGGCTCCAGGCCCGACAGGCGCATGGGAGGGACAACAGAAGTGGGGGTAGCAGCGGACATCAGCTCACCTGTGTGAATGCAAAAACAATAAAGACAGGTGAGCGCCGTTGAAAGGCGGGCCGCAGCCCGCACACCCCGAGCCTGACTGGTCCGCAATGCGTGCGGGCAGCTGCAGCGCTCCTCGGGGCGAAGCCCGTCATTCTAAAGCGAGGCGCTGTGCAACGAGTTCATGGCTGTCTTGACCCCTGCATTCCTATAGCAGATTTGCGTTCAGGCCTCTATTAAAAAGTGAGCACTCGCCAAGGTGAATTCTCCAACGGCGAATGCAGATATCGCATTTCGCGCATATTCGGGTGCATGGCCCGTACCGTGCAGCTCCTGCACATCCTTCGGGCCGACTGGACAAGTATCTACAGCGACGGATTTGCGAATTCAGGCTACGGCCCAGCCGCCCTTGCTCGCAAGCCTCGCACGCACCAGCGCGACCACCTGCCCCGCTGCAGGCCGAAACACCGGTCACCTGCCTGGAACCCACTGGAGATTTTTTTATGAACGTGACCTTTGGCGCGTACTACACCCTCATCATGGCCGTGCTCGTGCTCTTGCTTGGCAAGCTCATGACGCGGCATATCCGCTTTCTGCGCGACTTCAATATTCCGGAGCCGGTCTCCGGCGGCCTGGTCGTGGCAGCCAGCATCTTTGTGCTGCACCAGATCACGGGACTGACCCTGAGCTTTGAAGGCAGTCTGCAGTCGGCCTTCATGCTGGTGTTCTTTTCCTCCATCGGCCTGAGCGCCAACTTTGCCAAGCTGCGCGAGGGCGGCACGGGCCTGTTCGTCTTCCTGGGCGTGATTGTGGTTTTCATCCTGGTGCAGAACGCGGTGGGCGTGGGTCTGGCCAAGCTTCTGGGCCTGGATCCGTTGATCGGCCTGGTGGCAGGCTCCATCACCCTGGTCGGAGGCCATGGCACGGCGGGAGCCTGGGGTTCGGTGCTGGAGAGCCAGTATGGGCTGACCGGCGCCACCACGCTGGGCATTGCCTGCGCCACCTTTGGCCTCGTCATCGGCGGCCTGCTGGGCGGGCCGTTGGCCAAGCGCCTGATTACCCGCAACCAGCTGGCATCGCCGCGCACCGAGGCCGAGCAGCTCAGCCCCAGCGCTGGCACCGTGCACGAAAGCAGCCAGGTCGCCAACTTTGAATCCCCCGGCAAGGCGCCCCGCCTGATCACGGCGGATGCTGCCGTGGAGACCCTGGCCCTGTTCGCCGGTTGCCTGGCTTTTGCGGAGTTCATGACCGGCATCACCAAGGGCACGGCCGTGCAATTGCCCACCTTTGTCTGGGCGCTGGGCGGTGGCGTGGTGATTCGCAATGTGCTGGACTATGTCTTCGGCTTCAAGGTGTTTGACCGCGCCATCGATGTGTTCGGCAACGCCGCGCTGTCCATCTATCTGGCCATTGCCCTGCTGTCGCTCAAGCTGTGGGAGCTGAGCGATCTGGCCGGCCCGCTGATGGTCATTCTGGCCGTGCAGACCGTGGTGATGGCGCTGTATGCGGCCTTGGTCACCTTCCGCATCATGGGCAAAAACTACGACGCCGCCGTGCTGGCCGCCGGTCACTGCGGCTTTGGCATGGGGGCCACGCCCACGGCCGTGGCCAATATGCAGGCCATCACCAACCAGTACGGCCCCTCGCACAAGGCCTTTCTGATCGTGCCGCTGGTCGGCGCCTTCTTCATCGACATCATCAACGCCTTCCTGCTGCAGGGCTTCATCAGTCTGATGCGCTGAAGCTGGCGGACCGCATGAAAAAAGCGTGTCCTGTCTGACAGGTGCACGCTTTTATTTTGATAGCATCAAGTCCATATCAATATTGGACTAGAGGCCGATTCGTCTTGAATTCAGCCCTGCGCCGAGGCTGGCAGGCCGAAGATACGGTCAAACGTCCAGTTGAAGGCGAAGGTGTAGACCATGAAGAAGATCAGCAGACCGGCTTCCATCACGGCGGCCTGCCACAGCGAGATATCGAACCACCAGGCCATCAGCGGAATCAGCATGGCGGCGATACCGCCTTCAAAGCCCACGGCGTGCACGACGCGGCGCAGGATGGAGCGGCCTTTGACGCTCTGGCGCGATTCCCACTTTTCAAACAGGTAGTTGAAGCTCAGATTCCAGCAGATCGCAATCGCCGACGCGGCTACGGCCATGACGCCGGAATCACCTGCGTTCTGGCCGATGGCCATGAAGATCAGGCTGGAAACCACAATCGCAATGGCTTCGTACAGCGAAACATAGAGGATGCGGCGCTTGGGGCCTTGCAGGCCGGTGGCCTTGACGGGGGAGGAACTGACTATCGATGCGGCAGAAGAGGAAGCGGATGCCATCGCAGAGGCTTGTTGAGACATGGGCGGCAGTGTATGTTCCAAAAATTGAAGATAAAAGTCATCTCCTATCAATTTCTTTGACAGATTGCGCTCATGCCATTTGCTGCCGACCAGATTCCGCTGTTTCTTGCCGTGCTCGACGCAGGCTCCTTCTCCGCGGCGGCGCGCAAGCTGGGGCGGGTGCCATCTGCGGTCAGCATGGCGATTGCGCAGCTCGAAGCCGAGCTGGACTTGCAGCTGTTCGACCGCCGCGGGCGCGAACCCGTACCGACCGCCGCGGCCCGCGCGCTGGAGCCGCAGGCGCGGCTGCTGGCCGAGCAGCTGCGTCAGCTCAACTGGCAGGCCCAGGCCCTGCATGAAGGGCTGGAAGAGCGGCTGACGCTGGCCATTGCGCCCGAGCTGCTGGCCACACATTGGACCGAGCCGCTGCACCAACTCGTGCAGGAGTTTCCGGCCCTGCCTATCGAGGTGCTGGCCGCGCCGCAGGCTGATGCGCTGGAGCTGCTGCACGCAGGCCGCGCACATCTGGCGCTGGTCGCCGTCATGTCGCCCCAGTTTGCGCCCTGGCAGCAGGCCCTGGCCCAGCATGGCCCCAAGGCCCGGCTGTCGGTAGAGCAACTGGCCGCCACGCGCCAGGTACTGGTGGCCAGCCGCGACCCACAGCAGACCGACCCACGCTTTGTGTTTGCGCGCCAGCTTTGGCGCGCGGACAGCCACCAGGCAGCGCTGTCGCTGATTGGCGCGGGCCTCGTCTGGGGCTGGCTGCCCAAGGGGCTGGTGGAGGCGCACATCGCCGCAGGCACGCTGCTGGAGATTCCGGTGCAGAACCTGAGCAATGGCACGACGCTGTTTGTGGACTGGGTCTGGTCCAAGGAACGCGCCCAGGGCCTTGGCGCGCAGCGCTTTGTGCAGTTGCTGCGCGAGCGTGCTTAGCCAGTTGCCCACATACAGACAATTGCTGACGACGGTGGGGCCGTATCTGTGGCAAAAACACGCTCAAGCCTCGAATATCAAAGGGCTTGCCGCTAGCCATTCAGTAGCACCTCTTCCTCGCACTGCACAGGAGTTTGATCCATGCCCCGTCAGCCCGCCAAACCGCCCGTTAAAGCTTTGCCCTTCCCGACCAGCGAATCGGTAAAAGCCGCCAAGGCCCCTGCCACCAAGACTGCCGCAGCCAAAACAGCAGCAGCCAAGATGCCCGCCGCCAAAACCGCCAAGCCCGAACCAGCTCTGGCTCTGGCCAAGGCTCCAGCCAAGCCCGCGGTAAAAGCAGTGACCAAGCCTGCTCCAAAAACAGAGGCCAAAACGAAGGCACAAGCCGAAGCAAAGCCTGCCCAACCCAAACCGCAGAAAAAGCCCGAAGCCAAAAACATCTACCCGTTTGAAAGCCAGCACAAGGCTCTGCGCAAACTCTGGCAGCAATGGCAACCCGGTGAGGCGCGCGACAACCGCAGCGCGCATGGCGATGCGGCAAAGCCTGTGGATCTGAAAAAGTTCGATCCCTCGGCCAAGCCCTTCTCATCGGACAAGGGCAAGCAGCATGACAAGGACGCGGTAGCCAAGCTGGCTCTGGAGCTGGACGCGCTGCAGGACGTGTTCTATGCAGACCGCCGCTTCAAGCTGCTGGTCATCCTGCAGGGCATGGATGCATCGGGCAAGGACGGCACGCTGCGCGGCGTGTTTGGCCAGATGTCGCCGCTGGGCGTGCGCACTGTGGGCTGGAAGGCCCCGACCGAGACCGAAAAAGCGCGTGACTATCTGTGGCGCATTCACCAGCAGATGCCCGCCAGCGGCGAGGTCGTGGTCTTCAACCGCAGCCAGTACGAAGATGTGCTGGTGCCCGTGGTCAACGCCTGGATCACGCCCGAGCAGCAGGCCCAGCGCTATGCACAGATCAATGACTTTGAGCGCATGCTTAGCGAGACGGGCACCATCGTCGTCAAATTCATGCTGCACATCGGCAAGGACGAGCAGCGGCAACGCTTGCAAGAGCGCCTGGACGACCCGTGCAAGCACTGGAAGTTTGACGAAGGCGACCTGAAAGTGCGCGCCCAGTGGGACGAATACCAGCAAGCCTATGAAAAGCTGCTGGCCGCCACGCACACGCCCTGGGCACCGTGGACCATCGTGCCCGCAGATTCCAAGACGCACCGCAATCTGATGATCGCCACCGTGCTGCGTGAGGTGCTGAGCAATCTGGAACTGCGCTACCCGCCGGGCGCGCCTGCGCTGGACAAGATCAAGGTGAAGTAAAACGCATCAGGCGGGCTGCGCTGCCGACAAGCTGGGCAAAGCCGCCTGCTGGTACACGTCATAGTGCTCGGTGGTTTGGCCGCTGACGGCTTTTTCCAGCCGGTGCTTCATCAGCCAGCGGCCATTCACACGCTGATAAGTCACGTCGTAATAGCCAACCACTGTGCGCTGGCCAAAGTATTGGGGCGAAGCATTGAACAGCCCCTGCCACTGAAAATGCACACGGCCCTGCGCCATGTCGCCATCGATCTGCAAGCGCGGCAGATGCATGAAGTGCAGGCCTTTGTAGAAGGCATCGACCTGGGTGCAGAAGGCCGCCAGCTCCTGCCGGCCCTTGTGCACCAGCCTCGGGCCGGTGCCCACGGCGGCCAGGTCAAACACCCCGTCTTCGGTAAACACTGCGGCCCAGCCTGCGGCGTCACCCGCATCCCAGGCGCGCGCGTACTCGGCTTCCAGGTCCATGATGGCAAGGCGCGCCTCGGCCTGCTCCAGTCTGGCCTGCAATGCGGCCATATTGATATCGCTCACTGCGGAACTCCCTCTGTGTCATCAAACGCTGCTCAAGCGCCTGATTGGAGAGTTCTTTGCACGATTCACGCCCCCGGAATTTCCTGCTTTTCAAAACGGGCAGCTGTTCACAGTATGACGACTGAATTTTGAGCTGAATTGGCCTCTAGTCCATGATTCATATAGGCATACAGCTATCAAATCAGGACTTCAGCGTTTAGAACTGCCAGGCCAGCTGGCCCAGTCCTTCAAAGCGGATCGTAAAACGGTCGCCCTGCGCCAATGGCTGGCAGCCGCTCCAGGTGCCTGTAGTCACCACCGTGCCTGCGGGCACGCTGCCGTATTCGCGCGCCACATGCTGCAGCCAGTCCAGCAGCAGCCAGGCGGGGTCGCCCAAGCTGTGCGTGCCGGTAAAGCGCTGCTCGGCGCTGTCATTGATCTGCACGGTGCACACTTGCAGCGCCCAGTCGCGGCCCTGCAGCACATCGGCGGGCAGCCACTCGCCCAGCGCCAGCCCGCCGTTGCATTGGCCGTCGGCCAGCAAGGCTAGTGCGGGCGCCTTCAGGCCATCACGCCAGCGCACGTCCACCCATTCGATGGCCACGGTCACGCCGTCGATCAGCGCCAGCGCGCTGCCGGGGGTCAGCATGGCGGCTTGCTCGGCGCTCACATCCTGGCCTATGCGCAGAGCGATTTCGGCTTCTACGCCACGCAGATTGAAGACGGCCTGCGGTGCGGGCGCCACGCCCAGTCCTTCATGCACGCCCGCCTCGGGCAGGGGCGCATGCACCAGAGCGGCATCTCGGTGGGGGCCGCCAGACTTCCAGTAACGCGGCGCGCGGTCTGCGGGCCACCAGCCCCAGACCTGGGCCAGTGCGCGCTGCACGGCGCGGGCGTCGTCTTCGCCGCCCAGCAGCGGGGCCAGATCAGAGCCCAGCGCCTGCGGCTCACCCAGCTTGCGCGACCACCACAGCGCATCAGCCGTGGCATAGGCGTCTTCATGCAGATCGGGCGCAATCTGCTTCCAGTCGGGCAGCACCTCTTCCTGCGTCTGCAACTCTGGCGCGAGACCCATGGGAGGCGTGTTGGCAAACGGTGCAGGGCCACACCATCCGCTCTGGCAATCTTTGTTTTCAGACATGGGGCAATGATGGCAAATTTCACTTTTCCTTGTCAGACATTCAGCAACTGCCCATCTTGCCCAGAGTCAAATCCATGGTTATGCATTAAATGCATAAAGCCGCAAGCAACAAGCCTTGGACAGAAAAAATCGGCCCGAGCACACTGTGCTTCCCGGACGGCAACACCGCAAAATCGTGCTGCCGAACATCAGTCAACCAGGCTCAAATCATGTCTCAAGCCCATGCGCTGCCTTCGTACCTGAACCCTGACCACCTCGGCCCCTGGGGCAACTATCTGCAACAGGTGGACCGCGTCACCCCTTATCTGGGCTCGCTCGCCCGCTGGGTGGAAACGCTCAAGCGCCCCAAGCGCATGCTGATCGTCGATGTGCCCATCGAGCTGGACAACGGCACCATCGCCCACTTTGAAGGCTACCGCGTGCAGCACAACCTGAGCCGCGGCCCCGGCAAAGGCGGCGTGCGTTTTCACCAGGATGTGACGCTGTCTGAAGTGATGGCCTTGTCGGCCTGGATGAGCATCAAGAACGCAGCCGTGAACGTGCCCTACGGCGGTGCCAAGGGCGGCATCCGCGTGGACCCCAAGAAGCTCTCCACCGCCGAGCTGGAACGCCTGACGCGCCGCTACACCAGCGAGATTGGCCTGTTCATCGGCCCGAGCAAGGACATCCCCGCCCCCGACGTGAACACCAATGGCCAGATCATGGCCTGGATGATGGACACCTACTCCATGAACACCGGCGCAACGGCCACTGGCGTGGTCACCGGCAAGCCTGTGGACCTGGGCGGCTCACTGGGCCGTGTGGAAGCCACAGGGCGCGGCGTCTTCACCGTGGGTATTGAAGCGGCCAAGCTGACCGGCCTGAATGTGCAGGCCGCACGTGTGGCCGTGCAAGGCTTTGGCAATGTGGGCGGCACCGCTGGCCGATTGTTCGCCGAAGCCGGAGCCAAGGTCGTGGCCGTGCAGGACCACACCGGCACCATCTACAACAGCAATGGGCTGGATGTGCCCGCGCTGCTCGAGCACGTGGGCAACACTGGCGGCGTGGGTGGCTTTGCCGGCGCGGAGGTCATGGACAACGCCGCCTTCTGGTCGGTGGACTGCGACATCCTGATCCCCGCCGCGCTGGAAAGCCAGATCACCAAGGACAACGCTGACCAGATCAAGGCCAAGCTGGTCATCGAAGGCGCCAACGGCCCCACCACCCCCGAGGCCGACGACATCCTGGCCGACAAAGGCGTGCTGGTGCTGCCCGATGTGATCGCCAATGCCGGCGGCGTGACCGTGTCCTACTTCGAGTGGGTGCAGGACTTCTCCAGCTTTTTCTGGACGGAAGACGAGATCAACGCCCGCCTGGTGCGCATCATGCAGGAAGCGTTTGCAGGCGTCTGGGCCGTGGCTCAGGAGCATAAGGTGACGCTGCGTACTGCCACCTTTATTGTGGCTTGCAAGCGGATTCTCCACGCCCGCGAAGCCCGTGGTTTGTATCCATAAGCTCCCCCTGAGCGGCTTTGCCGCTTCCCCCTCTCTCTACGCGCTTTGCGCTATGGGAGGGGGACGATGCCTTCGCCGCGAGGCGGCTCTTGCTCGGCATCTCTGGTTTGGATCGCGCCAATTTTTACTGGCGTAAACGAAAAAAGCCTTCTGTTTCCAGAAGGCTTTTTGATTGGTTGCGCGAGAAGGATTTGAACCTCCGACCTTTGGGTTATGAGCCCAACGAGCTACCAGACTGCTCCATCGCGCGGTAATTTGTTTGACAAGCTGTTTGCTGTGTCGATGGGCTGATTGTAGCCGAAATCAGGCTGTCATGCGCAGCAGTTATATGAACTCAATTTAATTATGGCTATTGGCTCTGAAATTTGTCGCCGCTTACAGAGCCCAGATGCCAATCTGCGCTCTGTATAGTTGCCCGTATGGCTAAAGACAAAACCACCTTCACCTGCAATGCCTGCGGCGGCACCAGCCCGCGCTGGCTGGGCAAATGCCCTGGCTGTGGCGCCTGGAACACGCTGGTCGAAACCGTGGCGGAGTCCGCCTCGGGTGGCAAGAACCGCCTGAGCCAGCCCCAGGGCTATGCCGGTCTGGCCAATGCCCAAGCGGTGACGCCGCTGTCCGCCATCGAGGCGCAGGACGTGGCCCGCACGCCCAGCGGTATCGAGGAACTGGACCGCGTGCTGGGCGGCGGCGTGGTGGAAGGCGGTGTGGTGCTGATTGGCGGAGACCCTGGAATAGGTAAGTCCACACTTCTGCTGCAGGCCATGGATGCTCTGCATCGCATTGGCTTGCCGACTCTCTATGTGACGGGCGAAGAAAGCGGTGCCCAGGTGGCACTGCGCTCGCGCCGACTGGGGCTGGATAACAGCCAGGTCAATGTGCTGGCCGAGATTCAGCTCGAAAAAATTCTGGCCACAGTGGAGGCCACCCAGCCTGCCGTGGTGGTGATTGACTCGATTCAGACCGTGTATTCGGACCAGCTCTCGTCCGCGCCCGGCTCCGTGGCGCAGGTGCGCGAGTGCGCGGCCCACCTGACCCGTGCAGCCAAGACCACGGGCGTCACCATCATTCTGGTGGGCCACGTGACCAAGGACGGCGCGCTGGCCGGCCCGCGCGTGCTGGAGCATATGGTGGACACGGTGCTGTACTTCGAGGGCGATACGCACAGCAACTTCCGCATGGTGCGCGCCATCAAGAACCGTTTTGGGGCCGTCAACGAAATTGGCGTGTTTGCCATGACGGAGAAGGGCCTCAAGGGCGTAAGCAACCCCAGCGCCATCTTTTTGAGCCAGCACAGCGAACCCGTGCCCGGCAGCTGCGTGCTGGTGACGCTGGAAGGCACACGCCCCATGCTGGTGGAAATTCAGGCACTGGTGGACCAGGGCGGCCCCGCTGCGCGCCGCCTGTCCGTGGGGCTGGACCGCGACCGCTTGGCCATGCTGCTGGCCGTGCTCAATCGCCATGCGGGCGTGGCCTGCGCCGATCAGGATGTGTTCGTCAACGCCGTGGGCGGCGTGCGCATCAATGAGCCAGCCGCTGACTTGGCAGTGATGTTGGCGATTACTTCGAGCCTGCGAGGCAAGGCTCTGCCCAAGGGCTTTATTGCTTTTGGCGAAGTCGGTCTGGCCGGCGAGGTGCGCCCTGCGCCGCGTGGTCAGGAGCGTTTGAAGGAAGCGGCAAAGCTGGGCTTCACCATCGCCATTGTTCCCAAGGCCAATGCGCCCAAGAAGGCCATTCCCGGCCTGACGATTCACGCCGTGGAGCGCGTGGACGAGGCCATGAATATCGTGCGAGGCATAGGTTAACTACTAATTTGATAGCTGCATGCCTATATGAGTCATGGACTAGAGACCAAAAACACTTGAAATGATCTCAATCCAGACCGGAGACGAGGGCATACGCACTGACCGCAACGCCCGCCTGCGGCTTGCATAAGACAATCAAGCCCATGAATTTGCGCAATATTCTCGTTCCTCTGGGTCTGATCGTGCTGGTGATCGCGGCCCATCGGTCGGCGGGCTGGCCCGGCGTGGCAGCCGTGGTCGGCGGCATCATCATGTGGGTGCTGCTGCACTTCACGCGCCTGATGAGTGTGATGAAAAAAGCGGCAGACCGCCCCATGGGCTATGTGGGCAGCGCCGTGATGCTCAACGCCAAGCTCAAGCCCAAGGTCCCCATGGTGCATGTGGTGGCCATGACCCGTTCGCTGGGCCTGCGCCAGTCCGAAGAAGGGCAGGAGCCAGAGGTCTACCGCTGGACGGACGGCACCCAGTCCCATGTGACCTGCGAGTTTGTGGGCGGCCGCCTGATGAAGTGGACCCTGCAGCGCCCTGAACAAAAGGACGAACAGGACAAAAGGGACGAATCTGCAACCCCGCTGGCGGCTCCCGCAACAACAGGCACCCCATCTGACAGCCCAGCCCCCTAAAATGGTGTTTTCAGGAGACAAGTGCTGGCACCCGCCGGCACCCGCCCGATATACAAGCCCTTAGAGGATGGTTTTATGAGCCCTGTTGTTCCCTCGATGTCCGACCGCGACGGCAAGATCTGGATGGACGGTCAACTGGTGGACTGGCGCGACGCCAAGATCCATGTGCTGACCCACACGCTGCACTATGGCTGCGGCGCTTTCGAAGGCGTGCGCGCCTACGAGACCGACAAGGGCACGGCCATCTTCCGCCTGGAAGACCACACCAAGCGCCTGTTCAACAGCGCCAAGATTCTGCGCATGCAGATCCCCTTCACACAGGATCAGGTCAACCAGGCCCAGATCGAGGTGGTCAAGGCCAACGGCCTCAAATCCTGCTATCTGCGCCCGCTGACCTGGATTGGCGACCGCAAGCTGGGCGTGAGCCCCAAGGGCAACACCATCCACCTGATGGTCGCTGCCTGGGCCTGGGGCGCCTACCTGGGCGAAGACGGCATGGAGCGCGGCATCCGCACCAAGATCTCCAGCTACACCCGCCACCATGTGAACATCACTATGAGCCAGGCCAAGGCGGTGAGCAACTACACCAACTCCATCCTGGCCAACACCGAAGCGCTGGACGACGGCTACGATGAAGCCATCCTGCTGGATGCCTCGGGCTTCGTCTCCGAAGGCTCGGGCGAGAACATCTTCGTCATCAAGGACGGCGTGGTCTACACCCCCGACCTGTCCGCAGGCGCGCTCAACGGCATCACCCGCAACACGGTTCTGCACATCTGCAAGGACCTGGGCCTGGAAGTGGTGCAAAAGCGCATTACCCGCGACGAGCTGTATATCTCGGATGAGCTGTTCTTCTCTGGCACCGCCGCTGAAGTCACCCCCATCCGCGAGGTGGACCGCGTCCAGATCGGCGAAGGCCGCCGCGGCCCCATTACCGAAAAGATTCAAAAGGCCTTCTTTGACATCGTCAACGGCCGCAATTCCAAGTATTCCCACTGGCTCACTTTGGTCTGACCCCCTGAGCGGCGATGCCGCTTCCCCCTGAAGGGGGACGGCATCTTCGCTGCGGGGCGGCCCTTGCTAGATGCCTCTCGCTTGGGCTCCGCCAGTATTTTGCAGACCACGTTTCATTGATAAGCACGAGAAAGATCCCCAAATGACCACGAACGCCGTCGTCGAACTGGCAGCCAAAGACCTGAACGCCCAAGGTGGCGTGTTCTGCCCCAGCCCCAAGGCCGATATGAAGCTGTGGAACAGCCACCCCAAGGTCTACCTGGACGTTGCCAAGACCGGCGAAGCCAAGTGCCCCTACTGCGGCACCGCCTACCGACTGAAGGCGGGTGAGGTGTTTGCGGGCGGACACTGATCCCGCACAACTGCTGGCACCTGGTTGTTCCCGCGAACGCCAGGTGCTTTTTCATTTCCGTGCTACAACGCCTGCCCATGCGCATTCTGCATTTCGTCACCGGAGGCTTTTCCGGAGCCACCCAAGTCGCCATTGACCTCAGTCTGGCGGCATTGCATACCCCAGGCTTTGAAGTTCTGCTGGTACTGCGCCGCAAGCGCAGTACCGATGAAGCGAAGATCGAAAAGCTGCGCCAGCAAGGTCTGCAGGTTCACGTCGTCTCCAACTGGATGCATGCCATCACGGTCTGGGAACTGCGCAAAGTCATTCGCAGTTTCAAGCCCGATGTGGTGTTCGCTCATGGCTTCAGCGACCATATTTGGGGGCGCAGAGCCGCCGTCGCAGAAGGCGTTCCACGCATCTTCCATGTTGAGCACAACACCCGCGAGCGCTATACCGCGCGAAGGCTGGCGCAATCCCAGGCGCTGATGCCGTATACGGAAGCCTGTATCGGCGTCTCGGAAGGTGTGCGCACCAGCCTGATCGAACGTGGTTTCGATCCAGCCAAATGCATTGCCATTCCCAACGGCATTGATCTGGAACGGTTTCCCGAGTCTATTCTCAAGCCCTGGAATGAACGCGAACCAGCCATCATCATGGCTTCGCGTTTTGCAAGACAAAAAGACCATGCGACGCTGATCAAGGCAGTGGCATTGCTCAAAGATCAAGGCTTGACGCCTAAGCTGTATCTGGCGGGTGGAGGCAAGACAAGCTTTCAACAAAAAGCTCGTGCACTTGTTGCCCAGCTCGGCCTGCAAGAACAAGTGATTTTTCTAGGCAACGTGAACAACCTTCCATTACGTCTGACGTCAACACAAATATTCGTTCTCTCAACGCACTGGGAAGGAATGCCTCTGGCCTTGGTTGAGGGGATGGCTGCAGGTTGCGCCTGTGTAGTAACAGATGTCATCGGCGCACGCGAAGTCATTCAACCAAGCATTACAGGCCTTAGAGTTGCAGAAAATGACGTTGCTGCTATGGCCGACGCCCTGCAACGCTTGCTGGAGAATGCGGATGTTGCGGAAAAGTTTGGACAGGTTGCCCGTCAACAAGCCCTCGCCGTCCATGGACGAAACCATATGTGGTCTTCTTACCAAGCACAACTACAAAAGCGCTCCTGACTGAAAACCGACATTTCCGCACTCCCACTGGGATTTCATGAAAACCGCAAATATTCCATTTCAGCTCACATCGCTGGTGGCCTTCCTGATTCCTGCTCTAGCACTTTGGGTTCGCACAGGCCCCTCTTACGGAGCAGCGCTGTTGTTGCTGGGCTCTCTGATTTTTCTGCCGCGCTGGATCAAAAAGCGCCCTGCAGCTGGTACATGGGCTCTTGCATTGGTCCTGTTATGCATGACTGTGCTGTGGTGGGAGCTGACTGCACAGGAAGGCTTTCACCGCTGGGACAAGCCTATCAAGTGGGCACTAGGCGCATTTTGCCTGTTCTATGCAACCGCGTTCCCTCCTCGTCCAGCCGCATTCTTTCTCGGACTGCCCATTGGTTGCATTGGGATGTGTGGCCTCGCGCTATGGCAAGTGTTCATTCAAGGGATGGGGCGAGCTACTGGCTTTACCAGCGCAATTCCATGGGGTGATACCGCACTGCTGCTGGCATGTTTTACCAGCGTCTATGCAGCCGTCTTCTGGCGTGACAAAAGCTGGCCCTGGCGCATTCTGCAAGTAGTGGCCGTGGCTGCAGGGGTCTGCGCATCACTGCTATCACAGGCACGTGGTGGCTGGATCAGCCTGGTGCTCATCCCCCCCATGCTTGTGCTTATCGCCTGGCAACTGCGCAGCCGCTTTCTTCCACAGATCCTTGTGCTGCTTGGTTGTCTGATGCTCGCTTTTTTGTTAGTACTAAGCTTTGTTCCGCGCCTTCAAGCACATGTGGTGAAGGCCGCCTCAGAAATTTCACAGTTCTACCAAAACGGGAAAGTCAACACATCTCTGGGTGTACGACTGGAGCAATATCGCCTCGCTTTTGAGTTCATTCCGCAAAAACCGTTGCTGGGTTGGAGCCGCAAGGGCTTTGTGCAAGAAACCGAGCGCCTTGTCGCCAGCGGCAAATACGATCCGTCCATTTTGGAATTCAAAGACTTCATCCACAACGAGGTATTGGACAACTGGGCTAAAACTGGCATCCCAGGGGTTCTCGCACAGCTAGCCATGTACGGTGTCCCGATCTTTCTTTTCTGGCCATCGACCAAACGCATGAAACTCATGACGTCTAGGCAGCAATGGCAACAAGCCATCTCTTTGCGCATCATGGGTTGTCTGATGGGGTTGATGTACTTTGGCTTTGGCATGAGCATGCCCTACTTCAATCACAACAGCGGCACAGTCTTCTTCATCTTCTGCCTAATTTGCCTGTGGGCGGCACTACAAGGCATTGAAGATAGAGCCAGGGACAAGGTCGCGGCATGAGCTGGTTGAGCATCCTGATACCTGTCTACAACGTTCGTCCCTTCTTGGAAGAGTGTCTGGAGTCAATACTCGATCAAGCTGATGCCAATGTGGAAATACTGGCATTGGATGATTGCTCAAACGATGGCTCATGGGAGCTTCTGCAGGAATTGGCCCAGCGTTGGCCAGGTAGATTGCGACTTCTACAGCATGCTCAAAACGCAGGCCTCAGCGCTGCTCGCAACACCATGATTGAGGCGGCTACAGGAGAATACTTATGGTTCGTCGATTCCGATGACAAGCTCCTGCCGGGTGCACTAAGCGCTTTGGCGAACATTGTTCGCCAGCACTCCCCTGACCTCATACTATGCGACTTCTCCGTCTGGCGTGAGGCGCCTAAGCTTAAGCACCGCCTTCGCGGAGAAGCACATCGGCACAGCTTCAAGGGTTATGCCGATCGACTTTGCAGCGACCGCGAATTGCTTCTCAACGGCTTGTTTACTACTGGGCAGATGCATGCATGGTCCAAGATATCGAGGCGGATTCTCTGGGGTGCGTCACTGCGCTTTCCTGCAGGCCGGTATTTCGAGGACTCGATGTGCATGCCCTTGCTCGCACTACGCTGCCACAGTTTTTATTACTGCCCGCAGCCCTGGGTCGCCTACCGGCAACGAGCCACCAGCATCCTAGCAACCATGAATATCGCCAAGGCCCAAGACCTGTCTGCTTCCTTGCGCGACTTTGCCATGGCTCTGCGCCAGACCCCATTGCACGCAAGCTCCACACTTCAACAGCTATTGGCAAAACAGTGCTCACGTAATTTCGTGGGGGCAATGCGATTTCTGACCAAGCAGGCGAGTAGCCTTCCACCAGTCAGACGCAAAGAGCTGGTCCGACAGTTTCAGGAGGACTTCCGTCAAACGTCCTCGTATTCGATTGCCGAGCTCCTAAAGATTCATCTGCGCCAGGGCGAGATCTTTCGTGCTTTGAAACTCTATTACTGTGTTCAAAAGTACCAATGGCAACACGTCTAATAACAGCACTGTTATTCTCCCGACGCTTGTACAGGCAGCCCTAGGGCCAATACACCTAGCCCCCCCTGGGCTAGGGCAAAAACGCCGTATAGCAGACCAACGCCAATTGCCAAGGCGGCCCCCACCCCGAAGGGTGCTAAAGCCAACACCGCAGCCGTTTCACGAGTTCCCCACCCTCCCACACTGACGGGCAGAGCCGCCATCAGAAAAATAGGGGCAATGGCGAACGCCCAGACTGGCAAAGGCAGCCACAGGCCCAGAGCGACCGCACCACAAGCCAGCGCGCCAGCAGACAGCAGTTGAACCCCTGCAGAGCTGATGGCCTGCATGCATAGCTGACGCATGAAATCAGACTTGCGGGCCGCAGCATTCAATGGCTCCAGCCATGTTCCAGGGAGCTTTAGCCAGCCTTGGCGCAGGCCATTCAGCATGAACCATGGCAGCAGCAACCACAACACAGTCACCAGCAACAGCAGACTGCTGAACGCCATCTCGTTCAGATGAAGCCAAGGTGCCAGAGTGGGAGCGCAAGCCACCGCTCCCAGCCCACCAATCGCGCACAGCATCCACAGTCCGCTGATGCGGTCCAGAATGACGGACAAGTTGCTTGCCGCCTTGGCCTGACCCGAGCGCTGCAAAGCAATGGCACGATAGACATCACCGCCCACCACGGCACCCGGCAGCAGCACATTCAGGCCAATCGCCTGAAAGTACCAGCGCAGGCTGGATGCAAAAGACATATCCGCCCCCAACCAGCGAGCCAAGGCACGCCAGCGCCAGGCCGACACCGCATTGGATGCAATGGATGCGAGAAAACCGGCCAGCAGCCACCAGGGATTGGCTTGCTTCAGCTTGCCCCACAGTTGCACAGGGTTTGCAAAGTAAATGACTGCGCTGAGTAAAACCAAGCCCAGCAAGGCTTTGATCAACGCTTTGTGGGACTTGCTCACAATGTGGCGGTTGCAGCTTTCGCAGGCTGGTCTTCAGACTCGCTTTTGACAGCGCCATATTCCTTGGCGTAGTACTGCAAGCCGCTACCAGACTCGTAGTAGATGCGCGTCAGCAACTCGCCAATCAGGCCGGCAGCGATGAACTGCATACCCATCAGCACCAGCATGACGCCAGCCATCAGCAAGGGGCGGCCACCAATCGACGCGCCCATGATCTTCTCCACCAACAGCCAAGCCAGGATGAGCAGGCCGGGTGTTGCCAGCCACAGGCCAAAGCCACCAAAGGCATGCAACGGACGCTGACGGAAGCGCATGAAGAAGACGATGAAAATCAAGTCCAGAATCACACGGAATGTGCGATCAATACCGTACTTGGATACACCGTGCGTACGTGCATGGTGACGCACAGGCACTTCGGCAATACGTGCACCTGCATCACGAGCTAGCGAAGGGATGAAGCGGTGCATCTCGCCATACAGACGAATGCGATCAATGATCTCGCGGCGGTAGGCCTTCAGGGCGCAACCATAGTCATGCAATTGCACATGGGTCAGCTTGGAGATCAGGCGATTGGCCAGCACCGATGGCAGGCGGCGCGACAAGGCCTTGTCCTGGCGGTTTTTGCGCCAGCCGGAGATCATGTCCAGATCAGGATCGTTTTCCAGCTTTTCGAGCAGCAGCGGAATATCTCCGGGCTCGTTCTGCAAGTCCGCGTCCAGCGTCACCACATAGCGACCACGCACACGGTCAAAGCCCGCCTGCAATGCGCTGGACTGACCATAGTTACGCACAAGGCAGACGGCACGCACCCAGGGATGCTGCTGGGCCAGTTCACGCAAACGCTTTGCGCTTCCGTCGGTGGATCCATCATCGACAGCAATGAGTTCATAGCTCAGCGGCTGGGTACGCATGGCTTCATCAATGCGGGCTACCAGATCGGGCAAATTGTCGAACTCGTTGTAGACAGGGACAACAATGGAAACTTCAGGGATTGAATCGTGCACGGACGTCATGCTCAAGCATAGGGATAACAGTCACCTATACTAACTGAATACCCTCTGCAGCACTGTCGCCAGGCGCTTCGCCCTGACAGGAAGTACGTGCTCAGAATGCGCAGCGTTTCATGCTTTTTGCGCCTCAGCCAAACCTAATGGCCGCCATGAATTCACCCCAACACCGCCAGGACTGGCAACAAACTCTCTACACCAAGCCCTGGCTGTGGCTACTGCTTCTGGCCTGCGCACATATCGTGTCGCGGGTGGCCATCTCTTCGGGCATGAAGTGGGACGAGTCCGAACAAATACTCTGGGCTCAGAACCTAACCCTGGGATATGGCCCGCAGCCACCGCTTTATTCATGGATGCAATGGACAGTCTGCCAGGTGCTTGGGCCATCTGTGCTGGCTCTGGCTGTTCTCAAGCATGCCTTGATCGCACTGACCTATTGCCTGGCCTGGCTGGTGGGCAGGCAGTTGCTCAATGAAAAAGGCGCATGGTGGGTGGCAGCAGGCCTGCTGCTCATGCCACCGTTTGGCTGGGACTCCTTGCGCGACCAGACCCATACCGTGATGGTCACGGCCATGACCATGGGCCTGTGGTGGGCTGTGCTGCGTCAGGTTCAGCGCCCACAGCCCATTAATTTTGTGCTGATTGGCCTGTTCTGCGGTCTGGGCATGCTGTCCAAGTACAGCTATGCCATGCTGATTGGCGCGCTGTTTGTGGCTTCCATGACAGTGTCGCAAGTACGTTCAGCCATCTTCTCCAAAGGCTGGTGGCTCGCTCCTGTCGTTGGACTGCTGATCTTTGCCCCTCATGCCTCCTGGCTGGCTTCGCACTGGGGCATGGCGACGACTGAGACCGTGCAGAAGATGTCCATTTCCACGGAGGTAACGCATCTCAAGGGACTGGGTAATCTGGCCAAGGCTTTGCTATCCACCCTGGGCCTGTGGCTGATTGCTGTGCTGCTGGGCTACCGCTCAAAGCTCTGGGCACCGGCGAATCAAACCGCACGTCCTGCAAGCCGTGCCTGGGCTCTGCCCTTGCTTGGACGCTATCTGCTCATCATTGCCGCCTGTTTGCTGGGTATGGTGCTGTTTGCCCATGTGACGGACTTCAAGCAGCGCTGGATGCTGCCCTTAATGGCGATTGCGCCTCTGGCACTGTATGTGTGGCGCCCGGCCTTGCTGGAGCCCGGTGTGGGGCGTAGCTTCACGACACTCGCACTGGTCTTTGCACTGATTTTCCTAGCCATGGCAACCCTGCGCCCCTGGCAAGGCGGGCGCAAAAACGATCCTGACGAACTCAACCACCCCGTCAAAGCGCTGGCACAGGAACTGCGCAGCGCGGGCTATGACGGCAAGGGCGTTATCGTGGGCTCTGACCACATGATTGCAGCCATGCTGCACTCGCAGTTCCCTGCAAGTTATGCACTGGGCTGCTCAGATGGCAAACAGCTGCAGCAATGCCTGACTCAGGCCAGGACAACCCCGTCTTCAGCAATGCTGCTGATCACACGTGCAGACAAACCCGTCCCGGACTGGTGGAATGGCATCTTTACCGTGATACCTGCCGCCCCGACCAAAACGCTGAGCATTCCTTTTGAAAAAATGCCAGCCAGCGCAACACCCGCGCAGTACCAATATCTGTGGATTGCTCCATGAACCCTGTTTTGATTACCGGCTGTGCCGGCTTTATTGGCATGCATTGCGCCAAACGTCTGCTGGAGCAAGGCGTGCCTGTGGTTGGCATAGACAACCTCAACAACTACTACGATGTGGAGCTCAAGCACGCGCGCCTGGATCAGCTGCGCCCCCACGCAAACTTTCGTTTTGTCGAGCTGGATGTAGCCGACCGCCAGGGCATGGCCCAGCTGTTTGATGAAGTGGCTCCAGCCAAGGTTCTGCACCTGGCTGCTCAGGCCGGTGTGCGCTACTCCATTGATCAGCCCGACGATTACACCGACTCCAATCTGCTGGGCTTTGGCAATATTTTGCAGGGCTGCCGCAAGCACAAGGTCGCGCATCTGGTCTATGCCAGCAGCTCCAGTGTCTATGGCGGCAATACCAAGATGCCATTTGCCGAAAGCGATGCTGTGGATCACCCCATCAGCTACTACGCGGCCACCAAGAAGGCCAATGAACTAATGGCCCACACCTATTCGCACCTGTATGGCATTCCCACCACAGGCCTGCGCTTCTTCACGGTGTACGGCCCCTGGGGGCGCCCGGACATGGCCTTGTTCAAGTTCACCAAATCCATTCTGGCGGGCGAGAGCATCGATGTGTACGGTGAAGGCCAGCTGGTGCGTGACTTCACGTATATCGACGATATCGTCGAAGGCATCATGCGCGTGCTGGGCAAGCCGGCCTCGCCCGATGCCAGCTATGACAGCCAGCACCCCAACCCTGGCACCAGCACTGCGCCCTATCGCATCTTCAATATCGGCAACAACTCGCCCACGGTGCTGATGGACTACATTGCGGCCATCGAAGCCGCCATTGGCACAACCGCTAACAAACGCATGCTGCCCATACAGCCCGGCGATATGCACAGCACATCGGCCGACACCCGTGCCCTGCAGGCCTGGGCCGGCTTTTCACCTTCCATGCCCGTCACTACCGGCGTTCAACGCTTTGTGGACTGGTATCGCTCTTTTTATCGCGTATGAAAGTCACTGTCTTTGGAACCGGCTATGTCGGTCTTGTGCAAGGTGCCGTGCTGGCCGATGTCGGCCATCAGGTGCTTTGCGTGGATGTCAACGAGCAAAAAGTCGCAGCGCTCAAAGCCGGACAGATTCCCATTCATGAGCCAGGTCTCGATGCCCTTGTCATCAACAACCAGCAGCTTGGCCGTCTGCAGTTCACCACCAATGCCGCAGAAGGCGTGGCACACAGCGAGCTGATCTTTCTGGCCGTAGGCACACCGCCCGATGAAGACGGCAGCGCCGACCTGCAATACGTACTGGCCGTGGCCCGCACCATTGCCCAGCACATGAACGGCCCTCGCATTGTCATCAACAAATCGACCGTGCCCGTGGGTACGGCGGACAAGGTCTCTGCCGTCATTGCTGAAGGCCTTGCACAGCGCGGCGTGCAGTTTCCGTTCGATGTGGTCTCCAACCCTGAATTCCTCAAGGAAGGTGCTGCAGTGGGCGACTGCCAGCGCCCGGACCGCATCATCATCGGCACCAGCAACCCGGCATCCGAAGCCAAGCTGCGCGAGCTGTACGCGCCCTTCAACCGCAACCGCGACAAGATCGTGGTGATGGATGTGCGCAGTGCCGAGCTGACCAAGTACGCCGCCAATGCCATGCTGGCGACCAAGATCAGCTTCATGAACGAGATTGCCAATCTTGCCGAACGCCTCGGTGCCAATGTGGAAGCCGTGCGCCGCGGCATTGGCAGTGATCCGCGCATTGGCTATCACTTCATCTACCCCGGCGTGGGCTATGGCGGCAGCTGTTTCCCCAAGGATGTCAAAGCCCTGATCCACACGGCCAAGGAAGTGGAGTTCGAGCCCCTGCTGCTCAATGCCGTGGAAGACCGCAATGCCGCGCAGCGCAATGTACTGTTCGACCGCATCAATGCCTTCTACAACGGCCAGTTGCAAGGTAAGACCGTGGCCGTCTGGGGTCTGGCCTTCAAGCCCAACACCGACGATATGCGCGAAGCGCCTAGCCGTAATCTGCTGGAGTCGCTGTGGGCCGCAGGTGCCAAGGTTCAGGCTTACGACCCCGTGGCCATGCAGGAGGCTCGTCGCATCTATGGCGAACGCGCCGATCTGCAACTGGTCAACAGCCAGCAGGCTGCTGTGCAAGGCGCTGACTGCCTGGCCATCGTGACCGAATGGCAGGTCTTCCGCGCACCGGACTTTGATCTGCTGGCCCAGACGCTGGGCGACAAGATGATTTTTGATGGCCGCAACCTGTACGAGCCATCACTGCCAGCCAGTTATGGTCTGGGCTACGTTTCCATAGGCCGCCCCGCTCAGCAGCCACACTGAAAAAACAAAGCCCCGCAAGCGATAAGCCTGCGGGGCTTTTTTCTGGCTCAAATCATTCAGGCCAGCGGCAGACGAATCACAAAACTCGCGCCGCTGCTTCCATCTCGACGGCCTTCGCAATGCACGGTGCCACCATGACGCTCGGCAATTGAGCGCACCAGCGACAGGCCCAGACCTACGCCACCCGACCGCTCGCTGGCACCGGGCAGACGGTAGAACTTCTCGAAAATGCGCTCGCGCTGCGCTTCGGGAACGCCGGGGCCTTGGTCTTCCACACGAATTTCAACCATATTGCCCTGCTTGGCCAGCGAAAGCGTGATCTCGCCCTGGCTGTAGCGTCGTGCGTTTTCCAGCAAATTGCGCACGGCACGGCGCAACAGCTTGGAGATACCTTGCACCTCCAACAGTCCATCAGTCTGAACGTCCAGCTCGGCCTCTATGCGTGCGCTCTCTTCAGCAGCCAGACCAATCAAATCCACCGATTCCACGGTGCCCACATCGACTTCGCGCGTGTCCAGACGACTAGCCAGCAGGATTTCATCGACCAGCTGATCCAGCTCGGTGATATTGCGCTGAATCTCGGCCTTGGCGCGGGCAATCGACGGGTCATCGCCCATGAATTCCAGCCCCATGCGAATACGCGTCAGCGGCGAGCGCAGCTCGTGCGAGGCATTGGCCAGCAGCGACTTGTGCGAGGTCATCAGCGTCTCGATACGCGCTGCGGCGGCGTTGAACTGGTGAGCCAGATCGGCGACTTCGTCATGCCCGCCTTCGGGCACACGCACCGACAGATCACCCTCGCCAAAGCGCTTGACGCCGCGCTGCAGATTCTCCAGCCGCTTGAGCAGTCGGCGAATGATGGGAAAGACCCCCACAATCACCGCAATGCCGACCAGGCCCAGCATCCACAAAAAACCAAAAGGTGGGCGCAGCCAGAAGGCCACCGCACCATCGCGCGGAGGTGGACGACCTTCGCGCCACTCACGCGGAGCCATCCACAGCTCGTACTCCTGTCCATCGTTGGCCGCAATCTCAAAGCGAACGCCATCGATGGGAGGCCCGGGCACGCGGTTGCCACGACCCTCAAAAATCACATCGCCTTTGGGGCCACGCAGCACCATCTCGCGCGAAGGCGGGGTGGCGCTGTTCTGCGCACGCTGCTCCTCGGCAATCTTCCAGGCCCAGGCCACACACAGCGTGAGTGCCGCCACGCCGACCACAACCGCCAGCCAGATGCGCAGATACAGGCGCTGAGAAAAGACATGCAGCAGCTTCATTGCTAGTCTTGCTGCTTGGCGAAGACATAGCCCACACCACGCACCGTCAGAATGCGCTTGGGGCTCTTGGGGTCGGCCTCGATCGCTGCGCGAATACGGCCCATGTGCACATCAATGGAGCGGTCAAACGCTTCCAGTTCGCGGCCGCGCACGGCTTCCATGATTTGGTCACGGGTCAGAACCCGACCAGCGCGCTCAGCCAGCGCGACCAGAAGATCGAACTGATACGAGGTCAGATCCGCGACCTGATCACCCACCGTCACCGTGCGAGCGTCGCGGTCAATCTCCAGACTGCCAAAGCGCAGCGCCGCAGAGGCTGGTGCAGGCCCTTCGCTGCCCTTGCGGCGCAGGATGGCACGAATGCGTGCCAGTAGCTCGCGTGGCTCAAAAGGCTTGGGCAGATAGTCGTCCGCGCCCAGCTCCAGGCCGATGATGCGATCCATGGGATCGCCCTTGGCGGTCAGCATCAGCACCGGCACCTGCGCTGTGGGCCCACTCATGGAGCGGATGCGGCGGCAGACTTCCAGCCCGTCCATATCGGGCAGCATCAGGTCCAGAATGACCAGATCAGGCTGATCCACACTCTGCCCGTCCGCCGGTTGCAGTTGCTCCAGGCCACTCTTGCCGTCGGCCATATGGGTGACTTCCAGGCCATTGTTACCCAGGTAGTCGCTGACCATTTGCGCCAGACGGACATCGTCCTCGATCATCAGTAGTTGGTGCGTGCTCATAGAAGGCAGTGTAGTCATGCTCGCGCCTTGTGTGTTTTATTCAGGCAGCGATGCTGAACCACGCAGATGATCGGCAATTGTCTGTCGCGTAAAGTTGGGTAAACCACCTCAGAGATTCAAAAACAATAGCATTCAGCCCATATTCATTCTGGACTAGAGCTGAATTTCACCCTTGAAGCCAAAACAATCAGCAGCAGCACGGGCGCGCCCAGCAGCGCCGTGGTGTAGAAAAAGCTCTGGTAGCCATGGCTATCCACAAACATGCCGGAATAGCCCGCCAGCCACTTGGGAGCCAGCATCATCATGGAGCTGAACAGCGCGTACTGCGTGGCCGAATACTGCACGTTGGTCAGCCCGGACAGATAGGCCACAAAGGCTGCGGAGGCAATACCGCCAGCCAGATTGTCCGCACTCACCACCCAAATCAGCGCCGTCAGGTCATGTCCCCTCGTGGCCAGCCAGCCAAACAACAAATTGGTACAAGACGACAGAATTGCGCCCAGCATCAGCACCCGCATCACGCCCCAGCGCATGGCCATGGAGCCGCCCACAAAGGCACCCAGCAGCGTCATGATCACGCCAAAAATCTTGGAGACCGCTGCAACCTCTTCCTTCTTGTAGCCCATGTCCACATAGAAGGGGTTGGCCATGATGCCCATGACCACATCGCTGACCCGGTACAGCCCGATCAGCGCCAGCAGCAGCAAGGCCTGCCAGCGGTAGCGCTTGATGAAGTCGGAAAATGGCAGATAGAAAGCCTGAATAAACCAAGCCACGAACGGCACTGCCGCGTTCGGAACCGAGACCCGCGTCCCGCGCACTGCCAACCTGTAGAGCGCGCCGCAAGCAGCCAGCAGGTACACAGCGAACTTCAGAATGTCCGGCAGGCTCAAGGATAGAACGCTGAACCCAATGAAAAAGACCAGCGCAGGAAGAATGACGGCCATTGCCGCAAGCGGTTTCCACGCCGCCACGCCATGCATTCTGATTTCCTCGCGCAGCAGCTCAGAGTCATAGGCCTGCTCGAGCCGGTCTACCGGCTTGGGCTCAGGAGAGAGCAAGACAGTGATCATGCCCACCAGCATGCTGGCCGCCATGACCGTATAGGCCACATGCCAGGCATGGACCACATAGCCCTGCTGATCGCCCTGCACCTGAGAAGCCACCCACAGCACGCCCGCACCGGCCCAGATCATGGCCAGGCGGTAACCCGTCTGATAGGTCGCAGCCAGTGCGGCCTGATCCTTCAGCGCTGCGGATTCGATGCGATAAGCATCCAGCGCAATATCCTGCGTGGCCGAGCCAAACGCCACCAGCACGGCGCAGATGACCAGTGGTTGCAACTGCTGTTTGGGGTCCATGAAAGACATGCCCAGCAGGCCCGCCACAATCAGCAGTTGCGAAAACAGCAGCCAGCTGCGGCGGCGCCCCAGCAGGCCGTTGAGCAGCGGCAGCGGCAAACGATCCACCAGCGGCGACCAGACCCATTTGAAGGCATAGGCCAGACCGACCCAGCTCAGAAAGCCGATGGTGGTGCGGTCGATATCGGCTTCACGCAGCCAGAAGCTCAAGGTACCCAGCACCAGCAGCAACGGCAGCCCCGCTGAAAAGCCCAGAGCCAGCATGCGCAGACTGGTGGGCTGCACATAAATCTTCAGCGTCTGGCCCCAGCTACTCTTGGGTGCGGCGTCTTCTACAGCGTGTTCGGTGTTGTGGGATTTTGAGGACTCGGTCATGGTCTGGCTCTTGAGGGCACGGAGCATTATCGGTTGCACAGGCATTGACCTGCGCACTACCATGGCAGCCCTGCTGTACGCTTTATTCCCTTGTTCTGTCATGCGCCGCCAACCACCCGCTCCCAACTCTGTGCTGACACAGGCGCAGACTTCGGTGCGCAGCTACAGCGGTGAACATCAGGCCCATGCCCACGGCCACGCGCAGATTCTGTTTGCACTGCAAGGCCGCATGGAACTGGAAGTCGGCGGTCAGGCCAGCTTTGTGGATAGCGCCAGCGGCATGGTCATTCCTGCGGGTACAGATCACGGCTATCTGGCCCAGCCGCAAACCCAGGTTTTTGTGATCGATGCGCCCATGGCTGTGGGTCTGGACAGAATGCGGCGTTTTGCCGTGCCGCCGCAGCTGCGCTTTCCGGTCTCCAGCCTCTCGGCGGCCGCGCAGATGGCACTGGTGCTGCAAGCCCCATCGCTGCTGCAGCGCCGCGGTATCGACCTGCTGTGGCTGCAGCAGCAGGTACAGCAAGCCCTGCATGAGGGCTGGCCCACGGCCAGACTCGCTGCGCTGGTGCACCTGAGCGTGGCGCAGTTCCACGCCCGTTTTGTGGAGCTGACTGGCGAAACCCCGCAAGACTGGCTGCGCAAGCTGCGCCTAGACGCCGCCAGCCAGCAACTGCGCCAGGGGGCAGCGCTGGAGGCCACGGCGCTGCGCTGCGGCTATGCCTCGGCCAGCGCACTGGCCTATGCCTTGCGGCGCGAGCGCGGCGTCACATCGCGTCAGCTGAAAGCACAGCGCTGACCCGGCGCAGTTCAAGCGTTTCTCGATATTTCAGCGGCTGCCCAGGCGCATGATGCAGATCATCATGTCTGCCAGCACTCATTCTTTCGCGCCCTCTGGGCCCTCCTCTCTCGGCCCCGTGGGGCTCGTGCTGGTGGCCGCAATGCTCTGGGGCACCACCGGCACTGCCCAGCACTTTGCGCCCGCGCAACTTTCCCCCTACTGGATTGGCGCGCTGCGCATGGTGATGGCGGCGCTGTTTTTCATCGCACTGGCTCTGGTGATGGACCGAGGCCACACCCAGCGCGCCCCGCAAGCCACTCCATGGGGCCGCATTCTGTTTTGCGGCAGCTGCATGGCGGTCTACAACCTCAGCTTTTTTGCAGGCGTCAAAGCCTGCGGCGTGGCACTGGGCACGGCGCTGGCCATTGGCAGTGGCCCCATCTGGGCGGGCTTGATGCAGGCTGTGGTGCAAAAGCGCATGCCCGGCCTGCAGTGGTGGCTGGGCACCTGCATTGGCGTGAGCGGCGGCATTGTCATGGCTCTGGCTGCCACTGACCAGCAAGACCTGCCCTGGGCCGGCATGGCGCTTTGCCTGCTGGCGGGCCTTTCCTACGCTGCGTATGCTCTGGTCAATCAGGCGCTGGTGGTGCAAGCCAGAGTCGCCTCGGTCAACGCCCGGGTGTTTGTCTGCTCCGCACTGCTGTCTTTGCCGGTTGCTGCATGGCTGGGTGGGCCGCTGCAGGTCAGCGCCAGCGGCTGGGCCGTGGTGACGTACCTGGGCATCGTGGCCACGGGTATGGCCTATCTGCTCTTTTCCATAGGGCTGCGCGGCATGTCTGCCGCCACCGGGGTCGCCCTCAGCAAGGCAGAACCCATCACGGCTTTTGCACTCTCCATTCTGATAGTAGGCGAGCGCCCCGCCTGGTGGTCGGTACTTGGTCTGCTCGCTGTGATTGGTGGGCTTTGGCTGGTGGTGAGCGCTGAGCGAAAAGCTGCAGGAAAAATCTGACTGAGTGGCGTGAGTCTCTCGCATAGACTCTGGGCTATGAAAGCCCTCCTCACACGTCTGAGCCCAATGCAAAACCCGATTGTGCCCCTGCGCCGGGGGATGGCGCCTGTGCTGCTGGCACTGGTCATCAGTGCGTTGCCGCACCTGCCATCCCATGCGCAGGTGGATGTCGGCAATGCCTCGGTACTGCGCCAACTGGTCCCGGCGGAGGTGCTGGAAAACTCCTCCGCCGAGCAGTACCAGGAGTTGCTGCAGCAGGCTCGCAGCAAAGGAGCGCTGGCGGCTGACAGCAATGCGCAGCTGCAGCGTATTCGCGGCATTGCGCAGCGGCTCATTCCCTATGCCAACCAGTGGAACTCGCGCGCCAGCCAGTGGCGCTGGGAAGTGAACCTGATCGGCAGCAATCAGATCAACGCTTTTTGCATGCCCGGCGGCAAGATTGCCTTCTACACCGGCATCATCGACAAGCTGCGGCTCACTGACGATGAAATCGCCATGATCATGGGCCACGAAATGGCCCACGCGCTGCGCGAGCATTCGCGCGAGCAGCTGGCCAAGAATCAGGCCACATCGCTGGGCATCTCTCTGGGTGCGCAACTGCTGGGCCTGGGCGACCTCAGCAGCGCGGCGGCACGCTTTGGCGGGCAGTTGCTGAGCCTGAAGTTCAGCCGCAACGATGAGAGCGAAGCCGACCTCGTCGGGCTGGAGCTGGCCGCCCGTGCAGGCTTTAACCCGCAAGCCTCGGTCAGCCTGTGGCGCAAGATGGGCGAGGCCACGGGCGAAGGCGGCATTGGCTTTCTCTCCACCCACCCCACGGGACCGGACCGTATCCGCCAGCTGGAAAGCAATGTGCCGCGCGTGATGCCGCTGTACGAACAGGCGCGCCGCCGCTAAAGCCCATAAGCAGTTATCGCCGCACCAGAGCGCTCAGCTCCAGGGCACTTTGCTGCAGCGTCTTGCCACTCGTATCGAGCAGATGATCGGCCTTGGAATAAAAGGCTGAGCGGCCATCCAGAATGCGGCGCAAATCGTCCATCGCCTCGGGATTTGCGGCCATGGGGCGGGTATCGCCCTGAGCCACCACACGGCCCATATGTTCTTCGGGCTGGGCCTGCAGCCACACGGTGGTGCAATGGCTGAGCAGCTCGTTGAAGGTGGCGGGGTCCGACACAATGCCGCCCGGCGTGGCAATCACCACATCGCTGTAGATCTGCACCGCCTCTTCCAGCGCGCGGCGCTCATAGCGGCGATATGCGCTGGGGCCATAGAGGTCATAAATCTCGCGCACGCTGCAGCCAGCAACGCGCTCTATCTCCTGATTCAGCTCCAGAAACGGCACGTTCAGCTGCTCGGCCAGCATGCGGCCCAGCGTGGATTTGCCCGCGCCGCGCAGGCCAATCAGCGCAATGCGTGAAGCGCGGTGCGGGTCGCCGCTGGGCGCCGTTCCCAGCAACTCGCCTGCCGCAATCCGTACGCGGCGCAGATCTTCTTCGCTGCGACCTTCCAGCAGCTCACGTAGCAGCAACCATTCGGCACTCGATGCCGTCACATCGCCCAGCAGCTCGGCCATGCTGCAGTGCAGTGCCTGTGCAATCTGGTGCAGCACCAGGATGGAGACATTGCCCGTGCCGTATTCGAGATTGGCCAGATGCCGTTCTGACACCAGCGCCGTGGAAGCCAGGTTGCGCCGCGTCAGCCCGCGACGCGCACGCAGATTGCGCACCCGCTCACCCAAGGCCTGCAGCAGCGGGCTTTTGCCCGACTCGTCCTCCACCGCGATTGACGCGGACGCCATGTCTAACTGATCCATAAAGCTCCCCAGAGGGCGTGAATGATAAACAGTCGGGGTTAACGCCAATCATGCAATATATTGCTTGACGCTGCATTGTCTCCTATTTATCTTGTCAATACACGCACAATATTGCATCAATCTAAAAATTTTGATGCGCCTCAGAGATGCGTGAAGGAGACACCCACCATGCAGGCTCTCACTCTTGCTTTGCTTCTTCCCCCTCATGCGCCTGCCAGCGGCAGGCCCGGCTGAAGCCCACCGCGCCCGCATGCACTTTGGTGCTCACCCCCGATCAAGACAACAAGAACGGACTCTCCCCATGACTGAACTTCTTGCCAACCATGTCTCAGGCCGCTGGCAGACCGGCACCGGCCAGGGCAGCACCCTGCTGGACCCTGTACTGGGCACGGCGCTGGTCCGTGTCGACGCCACCGGGCTGGACCTGCCTGCCGCCTTTGCCTTTGCGCGTGAAACCGGTGGCAAGGCGCTGCGTGCCATGAGCTACGCCCAGCGCGCCAAGCTGCTGGCCGATGTGGCGGGCGTGCTGCAGGCCAACCGCGATGCGTATTACGAAATTTCCACCGCCAACAGCGGTACGGTGAAGAACGACACGGCGGTCGATGTCGATGGCGGCATCTACACGCTGAGCCAATACGCCAAATGGGGCGCAGCGCTGGGAGATGCCAGACATCTGAGCGACGGCAATGCCGTGTCTCTGGCCAAGGATGGCGCGTTTCAGTCCCAGCACATCCAGGTGCCCACGCGCGGTGTCGCGCTGTTTATCAATGCGTTCAACTTCCCCAGCTGGGGCTTGTGGGAAAAAGCCGCGCCTGCCCTGCTGTCCGGCGTGCCCATCATCGTCAAGCCCGCCACAGCCACGGCCTGGCTCACGCAGCGCATGGTCAAGGATGTGATTGACGCAGGCGTACTGCCGCCCGGTGCGCTGTCCATCGTCTGCGGCAGCTCTGCGGGGTTGATGGATCAGCTCCAGCCCATGGATGTGGTGTCGTTCACTGGCTCTGCCGATACGGCGGCCATCAGCCGTCATTCGGTGCGCAGCAATATCGAAGCCGATAGCGTGAACTGTGCGCTGCTGCTGCCCGGCCATGCCGCAGATAGCGAAGCCGTGGCCCTGCTGGCACGCGAAGTAGCGCGTGAGATGACCATCAAGTCGGGCCAGAAATGCACGGCCATCCGCCGCGTGCTGGTGCCGCAGGAACTGTATGACAGCGTGGCCCAGGCCATTGGCGCGCAACTGACCAAGACCACCGTGGGCAACCCGCGCAACGAGACGGTGCGCATGGGCTCTCTGGTCAGCCGTGAGCAGTTCAACACCGTGCAGCAGGGCCTGGAACAGTTGCTGGCCCATACCAGGGCTCTGTACGACGGCAGAGGCCATGCACTGGTCGATGCCGATCCCGCCATTGCCGCCTGCGCACAGCCCGTGCTGCTGGGCGCACAAGACCCCGACGCTACGGCACTGATTCACGATGTGGAAGTCTTTGGCCCCGTCGCCACGCTCATGCCCTACCGTGATCTGAACCATGGGCTGCAACTCGCGCATCGCGGCCTGGGTTCTTTGGTCTGCTCGCTCTATGGTGAAGATGCGGGCGCTTTGGCAGGCGCAGCCAGCGATCTGGCTGCCAGCCATGGGCGCGTGCACATCATCACGCCCGATGTGGCCAAGCTGCATTCCGGCCACGGCAATGTCATGCCGCAGTCCCAGCACGGCGGCCCGGGCCGCGCCGGTGGTGGTGCAGAGCTGGGCGGCCTGCGTGCGCTGGACTTCTATCACCGCAAGAGCGCTATTCAGGCCGCGCCACAGGTGTTGCAGGCCCAGGGCACAGGAGCATGAGCCATGGTGGATTTCAGCCAGCCTTTCAACTTTGCGCAGTACCTGTTTGAACTCAACCAGCAGCGTGCGGACAAGATTGCCTATATCGATGACCATGGAACGCTGAGCTATGGGCAGTTGCAGGAGCAGGCCCGCCGTATGGCACAGGGTTTGACTGCTGCAGGCATACACCGCGAAGAACGTGTGCTGCTGTGCATGCACGATATGCGCGAATGGGTTGTCTCGTTTTTAGGAGCCATGTACGCAGGCGTGGTGCCGGTTGCGGTCAATACGCTGCTCACTCCTGATGACTACGCCTACATGCTGGAGCACAGCCGTGCGCAAGCCATTTTGACCAATGGTTTGCTGGTGCCCGCGCTGCAGCAGGCGCTGGTGCAGGCCCGTCATGAGGTCAAGCACATCTGGGTGGCCCGCCCCGAGCAGTTACCGCAAGGTCTGCCCGCCCACTGCACGGCTTTGCAGCCCTGGCTTGATCAGCAGTTGCCGCTGACCCAGGCCGCGCCTACCCATGGCGACGACCCCGGCTTCTGGCTGTATTCCTCGGGCTCCACTGGCAAACCCAAAGGCGCGGTACACACCCATGCCAACCCGTACTGGACGGCCGAGCTATATGGCAAGCCCGTGCTGGGGCTGACGGAGGATGACGTCTGCTTTTCCGCCGCCAAGCTCTACTTTGCCTATGGGCTTGGCAATGCGCTGACCTTCCCCTTGAGCGTGGGTGCCAGCGTGGTTCTGATGGCCGAGCGCCCCACCCCCGAAGCCACTTTTCAGCGCTGGACGCAAAACCAGCCCACCGTGTTCTTTGGCGCACCCACAGGCTTTGCGGGCATGCTGGCCCACCAGGCCCTGCCCGCGCGTGAGCAGGTCCGCCTGCGCATGTGCTCGTCCGCGGGCGAAGCCCTTCCCGCCGAGATTGCCCAGCGCTTCAAGGCCCACTTTGGCGCGGACATTGTGGACGGCATTGGCTCCACGGAGATGCTGCATATCTTCATCTCCAACCAGCCTGACGACATCCGCTATGGCAGCACCGGTAAGCCCGTGCCCGGCTACGAAGTGGAGCTGCGCGGCGAAGACGGCAAGCCCGTGGCCGATGGCGAAATTGGCGACCTCTACATCAAGGGCCCCAGCGCCGCGCTGATGTACTGGGCCAACCGCGACAAGACGCGCGACACCTTCCAGGGCCAATGGCTCAAGAGCGGCGACAAATATGTGCGCGACACCGAGGGCTACTACACCTATGCGGGCCGCAGTGACGACATGCTCAAGGTCAGCGGCATCTATGTCTCGCCGTTCGAGGTCGAATCCACGCTGCAGCAGCACCCCGCCGTGCTGGAAGCGGCGGTGATCGGCGTGATCGATGCCGAGGGCCTGACCAAGACCAAATCCTATGTGGTGTGCAAGCCCGGCCAGCGCACGACGGAGCAGGAGCTCAAAGCGTTTGTCAAAGAGCGGCTGGCCCCCTACAAATACCCGCGCCTCATCGAATTTGTCGATGAGCTGCCCAAAACCGCAACCGGCAAGATCCAACGCTTTCGTCTACGCGAATTGGAGTCAAAACCCGATTAAGTCTATATAAATCATAGACAAGCAGCTATCAATTTAATAGTTCAAAGACTAGGGCAATCGCTGGTATTGCTTTAAACCTAAAGTTGTTAGAGTCCGCACATGTCCACCAGCGGCCACACGCCCGCCAGTCGACACCGGTGATTCGAGAGTACCCAGGCATTCCAAGACCAACCACCAGGAGACAAGCATGAGCAAGCAATGGGCAAAGTGGAGCTTAGTGGCAATGGCCGCAGCCGCCAGTTGCGGCGGCGCCATGGCGCAGGACAAGATCAAGGTCGGCTTCATGCTGCCCTACAGCGGCACTTATGCAGCACTGGGCAATGCGATTGAAAACGGCTTTCGCATGTACGTGAGCGAGCAAGGCGGCAAGTTGGGCGGTCGCGAGATAGAATTCTTCAAGGTCGATGACGAATCCGATCCCGCCAAGGCCACCGATAACGTCAACCGCCTCATCAAGCGCGACAAGGTCGATGTGATCGTGGGAACCGTGCACTCAGGCGTCGCCATGGCCATGGCCAAGGCTGCCAAGGAAAGCGGCACCGTGCTCATCGTGCCCAACGCAGGTGCCGACGCCGTGACCGGCCCCATGTGCGCGCCCAATATCTTCCGCAGCTCCTTCAGCAACTGGCAGACCGCCTACCCCATGGGCCTGGTTGCCGCCAAGGAGGGCAAGAAGACCGCCATGACCATCACCTGGAAATACGCCGCCGGTGAAGAAGCGGTCAACGGCATGAAGGAAGGCTTTGAAAAGAGCGGCGGCAAGATCACCAAGCAGCTGACCTTGCCCTTCCCCAACGTGGAATTCCAGGCGCTGCTGACCGAAATTGCAGCCGCCAAACCCGACGCGGTGTTCTCGTTCTTCGCCGGTGCAGGCGCGGTGAAATTCGTCAAGGACTATCACGCCTCTGGTCTGTCCAAAACCATTCCGCTGTATGGCCCCGGCTTCCTGACCGATGGCACGCTGGAGGCTCAGGGTGAAGCCGCCCAGGGCATGCTGACCACGCTGCACTACGCGGACGAGTTGGGCACGGAGCGCGACAAAACCTTCCGCACCAACTACGCCAAAAGCTTCAAGCTACAGCCCGATGTCTATGCCGTGCAAGGCTATGACGCCGCGCAGATGCTGACCGTGGGCCTGAAGGCTGCGGGTGGCGATATTGGCAAGAAGGACGTGTTCCGCACCGCGATTGAAAAAGCCACCATTGCCAGCCCGCGCGGCGACTTCACGCTGAGCAAGGCGCACAACCCTGTGCAGGACATCTATCTGCGCAAGGTCGACGGCAAGGAAAACAAAAAGATCGGCATTGCCGTCAAAGGCCTGGCTGACCCGGCCCGCGGCTGCCGCATGTAAGGGGCGCGGGCCATACAGGCCTTGATACGTCGTTGCACTGCCGGGGGCGCCTAGCCTTGCCGCACCCTTGTGCTGTCTGCGGCAGAGCGCCTCGTCTCAACCGCGAATCTTCGATTCGCTGGCCTGTATGACCCGCTACTTTGCAGACCCCCGTTTCAATAAGGATTGCCGTGGATCTCGCCACCTTTCTGGTGCAGTGTCTGAACTCGATTCAGTACGGACTGCTTCTGTTTCTGCTGGCCTCGGGCCTGACGCTGATCTTCGGCATCATGGGGGTGATCAATCTCGCCCATGGCAGCTTCTACATGATTGGCGCCTATGTGGCGTTCTCGCTCGCGCCCTATCTGGGTCAGCACTTCATCACCATGCTGGTGGTCGGCGTGATCATCGCTGTCGTACTCGGCTACTTTCTGGAATGGGCGTTTTTCAGCTTTCTATATGAGCGCGACCACCTGCAGCAGGTGCTGATGACCTACGGCCTGATTCTGGTGTTTGAAGGCCTGCGCGCCATCCTCGTGGACAACGATGTGCATGGCGTGGAAAAGCCCGCCTGGCTGGCTGGCAGCTTTCCGCTGATGGGCATGATGCAGTACCCCTGGTACAACCTCTTTGCAGCCGCTGCCTGCCTGCTGGTGGCGCTGCTGATGTACTACACCGTCAACCGCACACGCCTTGGCATGATGATTCGCGCCGGGGCCAGCAACCGCGACATGGTGCGTGGCCTGGGCATCAATATCAAGCGCCTGTATCGCATCGTTTTTGCCGTTGGCGTGGCGCTTGCTGCGCTAGCCGGAATGATTGCCGCGCCCATGAGTTCGGTCTACCCGAACATGGGCTCCAGCGTGCTCATCATCTGCTTTGTGGTGGTGGTGATCGGCGGCATTGGCTCCATCACCGGCGCGCTGATTGCATCGCTGCTCGTGGGTTTTGTGGATACCTTTGGCAAGGTGTTTTTTCAGGAACTCAGCGGCATGAGCATCTACCTGCTGATGGCCATCATTCTGGTATGGCGGCCCGAGGGTTTGATGGGTAAGCGGAGCTGAGCATGAACGACACCACATCCACACCGCTGCCCAATACCAATCAGGCCTATGCCGAAGCGCCTGCCGTCACCAGCCAGAGCCGCCCTATCCGCGCCAAAAGCGTGTGGGTGGGCGTGGTGCTGCCGCTGACGGTTGCCGTGCTGCTGGCCGTGGCCCAGCCCTTCTGGTCGTCCTATCTGTCCGATCTGGTCGTCAAGATCATGATCCTGTCCATCTTCGCGCTCAGCCTGCATATTCTGGTGGGCGGCACGGGGCTGGTCAGCCTGGGCCATGCGGCCTACTTTGGCCTTGGTGCCTATGCGGCCGTCAAAGCAGCAGGGCAGGACGGCAGCAACTTCCTCGTCATGCTGGGCGCTTCTGTGGGCGTGTCCGGTCTCTATGCCTTGATCGTAGGTGCTTTGAGTCTGCGCACCAAAGGCGTGTACTTCATCATGGTCACGCTGGCGTTTGCGCAGCTGGCTTTCTTTGTCGTGCATGACGTGGGCTACTTTGGCGGCAGCGACGGCATCTACCTCATGCAGCGCCCGGCCATCGGCCCGCTGGATATGGAAAACAGCCGCACCCAGTACTTTGTGGTGCTGGTGTCGCTGGTGCTGGTCTATGCCTTTATCGCCATGCTGCGCCACTCGCGCTTTGGTCATGCGCTGGCGGGCATTCGTGTCAACGAGCAGCGCATGCGCGCCGCCGGTTTTGCCACCTATGGCTACAAGCTCGCAGGCTTTGTGATTGCGGGCGCGCTGGCAGGTCTGGCGGGCTTTTTGCTCGCCGCGCGTGACGCTGTTGTGAACCCCGAGCTGCTGGCCTGGCATCACTCCGGCGAGGTGCTGCTGATGCTGATTCTGGGCGGCGTGGGCTCGCTGCGCGGCGCTGTGCTGGGCACCGTCACCTTTGTCCTGCTCAAGGAATTGCTGAGCACGCACGCCGTCATGGGCAATGTGGCAGACCACTGGCAGCTGACGCTGGGCATTGCCATCATCGTGCTGGTGGCCTTGCTGCCCAAGGGACTGGTGGGCATCAACGATAAATGGCAGAAAAAGGCTCTAGTCAATAAATACAATGGGCAAGAAGCTATCAGTTCAGGAGCAAACCATGGCTGATGCAAAGCTGTCCGTGCGCGGCCTCACGCGCCGCTTTGGCGGGCTGGTCGCCGTGAACAATGTCGATATCGATCTGCATGAAGGCGAAGTACACGCCGTCATCGGCACCAATGGTGCGGGCAAGTCCACGCTGATCAATATGCTCTCGGGCGAGATCACGGCCAGCAGCGGCAGCATCACGCTACAAGGCCGCGATGTCACGCGCATGCCGCAGCCCCAGCGCGCCAAGGCAGGCATTGGTCGCAGCTACCAGCGCACCACCATCTTCCCCGAATTCACGGTGCTGGAGAACTGCCGCCTGACCGCACAAGCCCAGGCCCAACCACGCCCCTGGCGCATCTGGGAGTCCGCCCAACACTGCAATGCCAGCATGCAGCGCGCCCATCTGGCGCTGACGCAGGCGGGCCTGTCTCAACATGCCCAAAGCATTGCAGGCAGCCTGAGCCATGGTGCCAAACGCCAGCTGGAAGTGGCGATGTGCCTAGCCACCGAACCGCGCGTTCTGCTGCTCGATGAACCGCTGGCAGGCATGGGCGCAGAAGAAACCGAGCGCATGCTGGAGCTGCTGCAGGAACTCAAAAAAGGCCATGCGGTACTGCTGGTGGAGCACGATATGGATGCCGTCTTTCGCATCGCTGATCGCATTACCGTGATGGTCAATGGCAGCGTTGTCGCCACCGGAACGCCCGAGCAAATTCGTGTTGATCCCGTGGTCCGAACTGCCTACTTGGGAGAAGAAGAACATGCATGAGCCCATGTTCAATGTGCAGGATGTGCACACCTTCTATGGCGACAGCCACATTCTTCACGGCATCTCGCTGGCTTTGCCGCAAGGCAAGGCCGTAGGCCTGCTGGGCCGCAACGGCATGGGCAAAACCACGCTGATCCGCACGCTGATGGGCTATGTGCCTGCACGCAGCGGCAAGGTGTTTGCCGATGGCAAGGATGTGACGGGTTCCACGCCGGAAAAAATGGCGCGCATGGGCATTGGCTATGTGCCGGAAGGCCGTGGCGTGTTTCCGAATCTGTCCGTCAAAGAGAACTTGCTGATGAGCGCCCGTGCCGGACTCGACGACAAAAAAGACTGGACCTATGAACGCGTGCTGGAAATTTTTCCGCGTCTGAAAGAGCGCCTGTCCAACGGCGGCAATCAACTCTCAGGCGGCGAGCAGCAAATGGTCTCCATAGGCCGTGCGCTCATGACCAACCCGCGTCTGATGATTCTGGATGAAGCCACCGAGGGCCTGGCCCCTCTGGTCGTCGCCGAGATCTGGCGCGTGATTGCACAGATTCGCGAAACCGGTATCTCCACCTTGATCGTGGACCGCGATTACAAAAAGGTGCTGGCGCATACCGATTACGCGGCGTTGATGGAAAAGGGCAAGCTGGCTTTGCAGGCGCCTTCTGCGGAGCTGGTTCAACAGCCTGAGCGCTTGTCGGCTTTGCTAGGGGTGTGAGCTTTTTAGCAATTCAAGCCGTGTGCCGCAGGCGCAGCCAGACGGGTGGGCACGGGAGCGGACGGCCTGCATGATTTGTGGCGAAATTGGCTTCTAGTCCAGATACTAAATAGGCTATCCGCTATCAAAAACATAGAGAAGCTATTCCGCACCCGCATTTGGTATTGCCCCTTGTGCCCACGCCTGTGACGGCAAGTTCTTGGGGCCGGCTGCTGCACCGCAGAGTGCAGCAGCTTCGTGCTCTGACTTGCGGCCGTTTGTCTGAACGGAGTGCTGAAGGCACGAAGTGAGTTGGGCCGCACAGCCCCAAGAGCTTGACGGCGCAGGTTGCCCGCAGGCGAAGCCGGAGGGACGTGGGCAGCAGGGGCCAGCTCTTTGCCTACTTTCTTGCGGAAGAAAGTAGGCCGCCTGCCGGGGCGAGACCCGGCCTCTGCCACACGATCAAAGAGCAAGCTCCTGCAACGAAAAATCTCACTCCACCCCACCCAGCGAAGCCTGATCCAGCCTCATATTCTTCGCCGTCTCAGGCGGCAGAATCGACATCGTCAGGCTGCAACTGCAAGTCAGTTTGCCTTCATCGTTGTGCAGCTCGATATTCCAGACATGCGTGGTGCGCCCCCTATGCGCCGGACGCGCTGTAGCGGTGATCCAGCTGCCTTTGCGGCCTGCGCGGATATGGTTGGCGGTAACGCTCAGGCCCACGCAGCGGTGACCTTCGGGAATGGACAGCGCTGCCGCAGTGGAGCCCAGCGTTTCGGCCAGCACCACGCTGACGCCGCCATGCAAGATGCCATAGGGCTGGCAGGTGCGTTCATCCACATGAATGCGCGCGCAGATGAAGTCATCACCGTACTCGGTGAACTCAATTCCCAGATGGGAAACTGCGGTGTTGGCACTGCCTGCGTTCAGTGCCTTGAGATCAATTTCACGGGTCCAGATAGCCATATCAATCCTGTGTGCTGTCAATCAATGAGAAGCCTGCGTTGAGGCAGGCGGCATAGCGTCGTCATACCGAGGCAAACCATCCTCGGGCAAAGGCCACCAGGGAGCACGCGAGGCCACATACTGGTGGCTGCTCAATGAGGTCCCTGCTGGCGCATCGAGCAGGCCGGCCCGTATGCGCAGCACTCCGGCCAGGCTGCTGCGCTGGCTGTAAACCGGCGAGCCGCATTGCGGGCAGAAGGCGCGCAGTTTGCCCGGCGAGGATTCGAAGTGGCGCAGCTGATCGTGCCCCGCAATCCAGCAGATCTGCTCCTGCCTCACCGGAATATTGGTGGCCAGCGGTCCGCCCTGGGCCTTGCGGCATTGGCTGCAGTGACAGACTTGAATTCCGGCCAGTTCGCCGTGAATCGCAAACCTCACCTGTCCGCACAGACAGGAACCTGTGGTGATGGCCTTGGAGTCTTCCGGAGTCTGATGAATATGCATGGCGCGAAACGGGTTGCAGCATGAAAAAGACACCCCACGCCCACACTGCGTGTGGTTCGTGGCCCCTCCGAGAGGAGGCTTTTCATCTTGGGGCAGCCCGGTGATGAAAAAAGGACGGCCTGAAACAGGCCGTCCTTGATGCTACTGGATAAACGAGTTTCGTTTAGCTAACGCTGCCTCGTCAGAGACACCGAGCAAGGGCCTAGGCGGCCCCGCCGCCCCGCCGCGATGGTGTCGTCCCCTGGGGGAAGCCGCGCAGCGGCACAGGGGGTAAACAATTACACGCGCATATCGCCGGTTTCGGTGAAGCGTTCATGCCAGGAGAGTGCCTCACGCAGGATATGCGGTGTGTGCTGCGCACCCTTGGCGCGGGCGCGGTCAAAGTAGTCCTGCAGCTGGTCGCGGTAGTCGGGGTGGGCGCAGTTGTCGATGATGACTTGTGCACGCTGTTTGGGGCTCAGGCCGCGCAGATCGGCCAGACCTTGCTCGGTCACGATGATCTGGGTGTCATGCTCGGTGTGGTCCACGTGCGAGCACATGGGCACGATGCAGCTGATCTTGCCATCCTTGGCCACGGAGGGGGTCACAAAGAACGACAGATAGCCGTTGCGCGCAAAGTCGCCCGAGCCGCCGATGCCGTTCATCATGCCCGTGCCCATGACGTGGGTGGAGTTGATGTTGCCGTAGATGTCGGCTTCGATCATGGAGTTCATCGCGATGATGCCCAAACGGCGCACCAGCTCGGGGTGGTTGGAGATTTCCTGCGGACGCAAGATGATGCGCTCGCGGTAGAAATCGATGTTGTCCTCGAAGTCCTTGTACGCCGCGGCAGACAGCGAGATGGCCGTGGCCGAAGCCTTGCTCATCTTGCCCTCGCGCAGCAGGTCCAGCATGCCGTCCTGCAGCACTTCGGTAAAGCCCAGCAGATTGTGGAAGGGGCCGGTCAGCAGCCCCGCCAGCACGGCATTGGCCACATTGCCCACGCCCGACTGGATGGGCAGCATTTCCTTGGGCAGACGGCCCATCTTCATCTCATGCGAGAGGAAGTCGATGATGTAGCCAGCAATCTTGTTGGAGTTCTCATCGGGCACGGCAAACACATTGTCGCGGTCACCTTTGTGGGTTTCCACCACGGCAACGACCTTGGCGGGATCGACCTTGAGATAGGCCTCGCCGATGCGGTCGTCCGCATGGGTCATGTTGATGGGCACGCGGCGCGGCGGGATGGCCGTGCCGTAGTAGATGTCGTGCATGCCTTCCATCCGGGCTGGCGGCTTGGTGTTGACTTCGAGGATCACCTTGTCGGCGATCTCCAGCCAGGTCTTGTTGTTGCCCACCGCGGTAGAGGGGATCAGATGGCCGTCGGCGGTCACGCCCAGCACCTCGATCACCGCGATGTTCATATGGCCCAGAAAGCCGAACCATGCGTGCTGTGCCACATGGGACAGGTGCATGTCGATGAAGTCGATCTCGCCCGAATTGATGGCTTTGCGGGCCGTCGGATCGGTGTTGAAGGGCAGACGCTGGCCCAGCGCATGGGCTTCGGCCATGACGCCGTCACACTCGGCGGCGGTGGAGGCACCTGTCCAGACGTTGATCTTGTAGGGCTTGCCCTGTGCGTGCTCGGCCTTGGCGCGCGCAGCGATGGCCTGCGGCAGGGCCTTGGGGTAGCCGGCCCCGGTAAAGCCGCTCATGCCGACATTGACACCGTGAGGAATCATGGCGGCGGCCTCTTCGGCGCTCATGACACGCGAGAGGAATTCTGGGTAACGTACGCGATCTGCGATGGACATTGCATGCTCCAGCAACGGCTCCAGCTGCACGCCCCGGGCACCGTCATCGTGGGTGGTGATTGCGTCGGGTCTGTGTTCAGCGCTCAGCTGGCGCCTCAAAAAAAACCGCCCCATTCAGGGGCGGTGCATCTCCAACGAGAAATGTTAACAGCGCGGTTTCAGAATACCGGGTTTTCCCGGAAAGGCCCCGCGCTGCTGTCAGGGGAATGTTTCCCCAGTTACAGGATGACACTAGGCAGTGTGTTTCCCGAGTTTCATCAGCGCGACTTCTTGAGATTGAGCAATGCGTAGAGGATGATGGCGCCGAAAGTGGCACAGCCAATGCCGCCGAGCGCAAATTCACCAAACTTCAGCGTGAACTCGCCCGTACCCAGAATCAGGGTGATGGCCGCGACGATCAGGTTCTTGATGTCGGAAAAGTCCACCTTGTTATCTACCCAGATCTTGGCACCGGCAATGGCGATCAGGCCAAAGACCACGATGGAAACGCCCCCCATTACGGGCAGAGGAATGGCCTGAATCAGCGCGCCAAACTTGGGCGAGAAGCCCAGCAGCACGGCCAGCAGGGCCGCTACCAAGAAGACGGCGGTGGAGTAGATGCGGGTGGCGGCCATCACGCCAATGTTTTCGGCATAGGTCGTCACGCCCGTGCCGCCTGCTGCGCCGCTGACCATGGTGGCCACGCCGTCACCGATAAAGGCACGGCCCATGTACTGGTCCAGGTTCTTGCCGGTCATGGCCGTCACCGCCTTGATGTGGCCCAGGTTCTCAGCCACCAGAATCACCACCACGGGCACGATCAGCAGCATGGCATTGCTGGTAAACACAGGGCTATGGAAGCTGGGCACGCCAAACCAGGCGGCATTGGCCACGCCGCTCAGGTCCACCGCCTTGCCCCAGCCCAGACCGTTGGTGAATACCGCGTACAGCACGCTGGCCACAATCAGGCCAATCAGGATCAGCAGGCGCTGCAGCATGCCGCGCGTGAACACCGCCACCAGCGCCACAGACAGGAAGGTCAAAGCCTGCATCCAGGCTTCAAAGTTGTTGGCTGCCATGTTCTTGATGGGAATATGCGCCAGGTTCAAGCCGATGATGGCCACCACGGCGCCCGTCACCACGGGCGGCATGAAGCGCTCGATCCAGCCCGTGCCCACCATCTGCACCAGCAGACCGACCAGCATGTAGACAAAGCCGCAGGCAATGATGCCGCCCAGCGCCACGCCCACATTGGCGTTGCTGGGGCCCTGGCTGGCCACATAGCCGGTGGCAATGTTCACCACACCGATAAAGGCAAAGGACGAGCCCAGATAGCTGGGCACCTTGCCGCCGGTGATGAGGAAGAAGATCAGCGTGCCGATGCCGCTCATCAGCACCGCAAGATTGGGATCAAAACCCATGAGGATGGGCGCCAGCACGGTGGAGCCGAACATGGCGATCACGTGCTGAATGCCCATCAGGCCGGTCTGCGCCCAGGGCAGACGCTCATCAGGGCCGATCACGCCCCCGGACTGCAGGGTCGCGGCTGACCGCTCCTGCCATTGAAATATTCCCATGTTGTAGTGCTCCGTCGATTGAAATGTGCCGCGATGTTAGTGCTTGTTTCACAGATTCGCTGGCTCATTTTTCAGACCATGAGCGCCTGTCTGCTTCATTGCAACGCGCAGGCAAGCGCACACATCGACAAGCTATTTCAATTTTTGTAGCACCTCAGGCAATCAATTCCTTGACTCAGCCCGATTTCTCGGCAAATCAGCCAGATCAGCGCTGCTGCAGCGCCCGCGCAATGCGGTCGCGCTTGACCGTGGGCTTGGGCACCTTGAACGGGAGCCACATGCGCACGTCTTCTTCCAGCCCAATGCCATGCATGAAGTTGTAGATCGCCTTCTTAAGCGCCATGCCCAAAGCGTCGTGATCAACACCTGTGGGGTCGATAAAGGGGCGATCATTCTTGGCGAAATTACCTTCTGGCAGCGGCGGCAAAGTGATGCCGTATTCCTCGGGGTTCAGGCCCACGGGCGAGTGCACGGTGCAGCTGAAGCGGTGGAAAAAGCCGCTTTGAATACAGCCGTTGAGGAAGAGCTGGCGCACGTATTCGAGCGCATCCACCGTATCCTGCACAGTCTGCGTGGGAAAGCCGTACATCAGATAGGCGTGCACCAGAATCCCGGCCTCAGAAAACGCCTTGGTCACGCGCGCCACCTGGTCCACGGTCACGCCTTTTTTCATCAGCGCCAGCAAGCGATCGGACGCCACCTCCAGGCCGCCAGAGATGGCGATACAGCCGCTATCGGCCATCAGCTCGGCCAGCTCTGGCGTAAAGGTCTTTTCAAAGCGCACATTGCCCCACCAACTGATACCGGCATTGCGCTCAATCAGTTCTTGCGACAAGGCTTTGAGCGCCTTGGGTGGTGCGGCTTCATCGACAAAGTGAAAACCGGTCTGGCCGGTCTCGGCGACTATGGCTTCAATACGATCAGCCAGCACGCTGGCATTCGCGCCTTCGTAGCGGCCGATATAGTCCAGGCTCACATCGCAGAAGCTGCACTTCTTCCAGTAGCAACCATGGGCCACGGTGAGCTTGTTCCAGCGCCCGTCGCTCCACAGCCGGTGCATGGGGTTGAGCATGTCCAGCAGCGACAGGTATTTGTCCAGCGGCAGGCCGTCCCAAGTGGGAGTGCCGACCTCGGCAAATGCAATGTCAGACTCCATCATGTTGATGTACTGAACCTTGCCTTCGTCGTTACGCACAAAGCTGCGCACCAGGCGTGATTGGCCGCGCTCCCCACGCAGATGCTCCAGCAGCGCCAGCAAGGGGCGCTCGCCTGCATCCAGCGTCACAAAGTCAAAGTAGTCAAACACACGTGGCTCGGCCAGCTCACGCAGCTCGGTGTTCACAAAACCACCACCCAGCACCGTGGTGATCTGCGGGTGGTGCGCCTTGATGGTCTGGGCAATGCGAAACGCCGCATAGGCCGAGCCGGGGAAAGGCACGGACAGCAGCACCACCGTGGGCTGGTGGCGTTCGATAGCCTCCAGCGTCAGGCGCTGCAGCATCTCATCGACCAGATTGGGCTTGGCGGCCAGCGCCTTGGCCAGCGGGTCAAACGTAGGCTGGCTGCCCGCCAGAGACTCGGCATAGCGCACAAACTCAAAGCGCTCGTCCACGGCATCGCGCAGCACATCGGCCAGATCGTTCAGATACAGCGTGGCCAAGTGCTTGGCCTTGTCCTGCAGGCCTAAAGCGCCAAAAGCCCAGCCCAGCGGGTCGCCGCCCTCTTCGTCCTCATACACATCGAGCGTGGAAAAGCGCGGGCCTTCGGGCAGATAGTGGCGGCCTGCAATGCGGTGGGCCAGCGTGCTGTCACGGCCCTGCAAAAAGGCGATGGCCGGGCCAATGGTGGCCAGATAACGGTCCTGCTGCTCCACAAAGGACTGCACGGCCGGCGTGTGCTTTTTGGCGGGCAGAGTCTTGATGTGCTCTGCCACAGCTTGCAAGCCAGCGGGCGAGAGCAGTTGCAGCACCAGCGCCAGCGCCAGGTCTTCCTGCACCGCCAAGATGCCGCGCGAGCGCAGAAAGCCCGTCAGGTAGGCGGTGGAGGGATAAGGCGTGTTCAGCTGCGTCATCGGCGGGATGACGGACAGCACACGTGTGGACAGAGCAGACATGGAATGCGGGCCGGTGGAAACAGCCCCGATTATCCCGGCCAGCGCCCAGCTACGCTGAGGCCGGTCTTTACCGCAGCGCCGGTGTCAAGTCGGTGACCACCTATCGGAGCAGCCCCGATGACGCCTGAAAGCAGCGGCGCTAGTCTGGCGGGCATGGATCACGCACAGCCTTCTTCCTCCGCCCCTTTCATTCCCCTGATGCGCCTGTACCAGCAATGGCTGCAGCAGACCCGTGGCCTGTCGTTTGAAGACTATGACGCCCTCTGGCGCTGGTCCACGACGGACCTGGATGCCTTCTGGCAAAGCATCTGGGATTACTTCGATCTCCAGTCCCCCACGCCGCACAGCGCCGTGCTGGCACGCAATGTCATGCCGGGCGCGCAGTGGTTTACGGGCGCGCAGGCCAACTATGCACACCAGGTGCTGCGCCATGTGCAGCCTGCACATGCAGCAGGCATGCCCGCCGTCATCAGCCGCAATGAACTGGGCCTGCACCGCGAGCTGAGCTGGCCCGACCTGCAGCGCCAGGTGGCTGCGCTGGCTCTGCATCTGCGCGCGCAAGGCGTGGGCCGAGGCGACCGCGTGGCCGCCTATATGCCCAATATTCCCGAGACCATCGTCGCCTTTCTGGCCTGCGTGAGCCTGGGCGCGGTGTGGAGCATCTGCGCACCGGACATGGGCACGAATGCGGTGCTGGACCGTTTCAGGCAGATCGAGCCCAAGGCCTTGATCGCCGTGGACGGCGTGCACTACGCAGGCCGCGACATCGACCGCCGCGATGTGCTGCAGGAGCTGCGCAGCGGACTGCCCAGCGTGCAGCATGTGGTGTTGGTACCGAACCTAGACACATCAATAAAGATAGCAGACACCGCAGATTACACCTCGACTGTCGCCCGAAATGATGCAGAAACAGCAGCTTTCGAGCCCGAATGGCTGCCGTTTGACCACCCGCTGTGGATTGTTTACTCCAGCGGCACGACTGGCCTGCCCAAACCCATCGTCCACGGCCATGGCGGCATGGTGCTGGTGGCTCTGCAACTCAAAGAGCTGCACAACGATGTGGGCTGCAGCTACCACCCCAACAGCTGGGGCGAGCGCCACCACTGGTACAGCTCCACCGGCTGGGTGATGTGGAATGCCCAGGTCAGCGCCTTGCTGGGCGGCACCACCTGCGTGATCTTTGACGGCAGCCCCGGCGGCAGCAAGGACAAGCCCGACTGGACCACGCTGTGGCGTTTTGCAGCCGAGACCGGTGTGACCAGCTTTGGCTCCGGCGCGGCCTTCTATGCCAACTGCATGAAGGCGGGCGTGGATCTGTCCACCTGCGGCGATCTTTCGCGCATACGTGGGCTGGGCAGCACTGGCTCGCCACTGTCGGCGGAAGTGCAGCAGTGGGGAACAGATCAGTTCGCCAAGCTGGGCCACCCCAACATCTGGTGGAACAACCTCTCGGGCGGTACCGACTTTGCAGGCGCTTTCATCGGCGGCAACCGCGACCTGCCACTCACGCCCGGCATCATGCAATGCCGCCAGATGGGCGCTGCCGTCGAAGCCTGGAACGAGCAGGGCCAGCCCGTGATTGACGAAGTGGGCGAGCTGGTCTGCACCCAGCCCATACCATCCATGCCGCTGTTTCTGTGGGGTGACACAGACGGCAAGCGATACCTCTCCAGCTACTTTGATATGTACCCCGCAGGCCATGGCCGTGCACCCGGAGGAGGTGACGGTGCTACGGACATGGGCCCAGTCTGGCGACATGGCGACTGGATTCGCATCCTGTCCGAAGGCGGCTGCATCATCTATGGTCGCAGCGACGCCACCATCAACCGCCACGGCTTGCGCATGGGCACCAGCGAGATCTACAGCGCCGTAGAAGCCCTGCCCGAAGTGCTGGACAGCATGGTGGTGGACCTGGAATATCTGGGCAAGGACAGCTATATGCCACTGTTTGTGGTGCTGCGCCCCGGTGTGGAGCTGGATGAGGCCCTGCGCGCGCGCATCAACGCGGCCATTCGCAGCGCCCTGTCACCACGCTTTGTGCCCGACGATATCTTTGCCGTGGCCGAGATTCCGCGTACGCTCAGCGGCAAAAAGCAGGAGCTGCCCATCAAAAAGCTGCTGCTGGGCCAGCCGCTGGCCAAGGTGGTCAACAAGGACGCCATGGCCAACCCCGGCTGTCTGGGCTGGTATGAAGAATTTGCCAGACAGCATCTGGCAAAGACAGCGGCTTAACAGCCTTTAAATTGCGGCTGGCGCTTTTCGCGCCAGGCCGCACCGCCTTCCTGAAGGTCGGCAGATGTGATGGTCGCCTGCACGGCGGCATCAATCCCCGCCTTGTCATGCACCCCGCGCGCAATCGCGTTGAGGTGCTTTTTCATGCCCAGCAGCGCCAGCGGGGCCATGCCAGCCAGTGTGGTCTGCAACTGCTGCACACGGGCGCTGATATCCGCACCATCGACCAGATCGGTCAGAAAGCCGCAGTCCTTCATGGCCTGGGCCTGCAGCTTCTCGGCCGTCAGAAACAGGCGCTTGGCCGTATCCACGCCCAGCCGCGTCACATAACGCTCCAGCCCCGTCAGGTAGAAATGCAGGCCCAAGCGCGCGGCGGGCATGAACATCTGGCTATTGGCACCGCCCACGCGAAAGTCGCAGGCCAGTGCCATATCGGTCGCGCCGCCGAATACGCCGCCCTGAATGGCGGCAATGGTGACGGGGCGGCAGTTTTCGATGGCGTCCACCATCTCGCCGAAGGAGCTGCCCTCGTTCTGGCTGTTGGCGATCTCGCCAATGTCATAGCCGCTGCAAAAATGCTTGCCCACGCCCTGCAGCGTCAGCACCAGCACCTCTGGCCTAGCATTGACCTCATCGAGCTGGCGGCGCAGCGTGATCAGGTCTTCGGGCATCAGTTTGTTGGCAACTTCGGGGCGGCGCAAGGTGATGCGGGCACAGGCGCCCTGGATCAAAAGCTCTGGAGACATGCCTGTATTTTCATCCAGATAGCCCTTGGGCACGCTCCATGAGCCGCATCAAGTGTTGCAGTGCAAACACTCGGTGACCATATCTTTTGCCGGTACACAGGTACACTTTGACGTCCTCATCGAGCACCTTGCGTGCGCTGACCCCATCCATGTCTGTTGAATCGACCGGCGCAGAGCGCCCCAGCTTTGACCTCAAGAGTGCGCAACTGCCAGTGCTTTCGGTGGTGCTGCGGCATACCGACACCCGCGCTCTGAAGGATGACCTGGCCCGGCGTCTGGCCGATGACCCCGACTTCTTCGACAACGACCCGGTGCTCATCGACCTCAGCCATGTGAGCGAGGCCGAGGAAGACATCGACTTCCCCGCGCTGATCGAGGCGCTGCGCATGCACCGCACCATGCCCGTGGCCGTGCGCGGAGGCAATGAAGCGCAAATGGCCGCTGCCCATGCCCTGGGCCTGACCGCAGCCCCCGATGCCCTGCCCGCGCGCCGCGCCGAGCCTGAAATCCGCGAAATCATCCGTGAGGTGGAGGTGGTGCATGAGGTGGAAGTGCCTGCCCCACAGGCCGATGCACTGATCGTGGACCGGCCGCTGCGCTCGGGCCAGCGCGTCTATGCCAAGGGTACGGACATTGTGGTGCTGGACATGGTCAGCTATGGTGCCGAGGTGATTGCCGACGGCAACGTCCATGTCTATGCTCCGCTGCGTGGCCGCGCTGTGGCCGGAGCCAGCGGCAACACCGAGGCCAGAATTTTTAGCACCTGCATGGAGGCCCAATTGCTCTCCATTGCGGGTATCTATCGCACAATTGAGACCGATTTACCTGCAGAAGTTGCTGGCAAGCCTGCCAAAGTACGTCTGGAGGGAGAAAAGATCATCATCGAGCCGGTGTGAACAAACCACCGGACGCCCCATCAACCTGCCCCATTTGTCTTTAAGGAATCGTGCAAACATGGCCAAAATCGTCGTCGTGACTTCTGGCAAAGGCGGAGTCGGCAAGACCACCACCAGCGCCAGCTTCGCCTCTGGCCTCGCTCTGCGCGGTCACAAGACCGCAGTGATTGACTTCGACGTAGGTCTGCGCAACCTGGATCTGATCATGGGCTGCGAGCGCCGCGTGGTCTATGACCTGATCAACGTTATCCAGGGTGAAGCCAATCTGAACCAGGCCCTGATCAAGGACAAGCAGTGCGACAACCTATTCGTGCTGGCCGCCTCGCAGACGCGCGACAAGGAAGCGCTGACGCAAGAAGGCGTGAAGAAGGTGCTGGACGATCTGTCCGCCATGGACTTCGAGTACATCGTCTGCGACTCGCCCGCCGGCATCGAAAGCGGCGCGCTGATGGCCATGCACTACGCCGATGAGGCGCTGGTGGTGACCAACCCCGAGGTCTCGTCCGTGCGCGACTCGGACCGCATTCTGGGCATGCTCAGCTCCAAGACCGATCGCGCCACCAAGGGCGAGAGCATCAAGGAGCACCTGCTCATCACGCGCTACAACCCCAACCGCGTGGAAGACGGCCAGATGCTGTCGCTGGAAGACATTCAGGACATTCTGCGCATTGAGCTGATCGGTGTGATTCCCGAGTCCGAAACCGTGCTGCAGGCCTCCAACCAGGGCATTCCTGCCGTGCACATGCAAGGCTCGGACGTAGCCGAGGCCTATCAGGATGTGGTGTCCCGCTTCCTGGGCGAAGACAAGCCCATGCGCTTTACCGAAGCCGTCAAGCCCGGCTTCTTCAAGCGTATCTTTGGCGGGAGGTAAATGTGATGTCCATGTTGTCGTTTCTGCTCGGAGAAAAGAAGAAGTCCGCATCGGTCGCCAAGGAGCGCCTGCAGATCATCCTCGCGCGTGAGCGCGTGGGTGGTGAAAATGGCAAGCCCGACTATCTGCCTGCGCTGCAAAAGGAGCTGATGGCCGTGATCTCGAAGTATGTGGATATCAATCCCAATGACATCAAGGTTCAGCTGGAGCGCCAGGAAAACCTGGAAGTTCTCGAAGTGAAAATCGAACTACCGGATGTGAGAACCACCCCCTGAGGCGCTATGCGCCTTCCCCCTCTCTCGATACTTCGTATCGGGAAGGGGACGACACCCTCGCCGCGAGGCGGCTCTTGCTCGGTGTCACTGATATCCGTCAAGCAGGCAGTTAAAAATTCATAGCTAGCTGCCATTAATAGATACAGAGATGGGCCTGAAAAGGCCCATTTTTTTATTCTTGGACCGGCTCGCGCATGGTCACCAGCTCCTCGGCCACCGTGGGGTGGATGCCGATGGTCGCGTCAAACTGCTGCTTGGTCGCGCCGCATTGCAGGGCCACGGCAAAACCCTGCATCAACTCCCCTGCACCGTCGCCCACCATGTGCACGCCGCGCACAAGCTGGTCGGCCTTGGAGACCACGAGCTTGAGGAAGACATTCTCGGGCTCGGCGCCCATGCGGTTGCTCAGCGGCCTGAAGCTGGATTTGTAGATGTCCAGCTCGCCAAAGCGCTTGCGCGCATCGGCCTCGGACAGCCCTACCGTCCCCACCTGCGGGTGCGAGAACACGGCGGTGGCCACCAGGTCATAGTCGGGTGCACTTCTGCCCCCTTTGCCGAACAGGTGGTGCGCAACCACCATGCCTTCAGCCAGCGCCACCGGCGTCAGCGCCTTGTAGCCCACCACATCGCCAATGGCGTGAATAGACGGCACGCTGGTCGTGAAGTGCTCATCCACCGTGATCTCACCCTTGTCATTGCAGCGCACGCCTGCGGCCTCCAGCCCCAGGCCCGCCGTGTTGGGCACGCGGCCCATGGCGTACATCACGCAGTCGGTGACCTGCTGCCTGCCGCTTTTGAGCAGCAGGTGCAGCCCGTCATCGCGCCGGGTGATGGATGCAATCTCTTCGTCCCACGCAAACTGCACGCCGTGCTGGGCCATCTCGCGGGCCAGCGCCTCGCCCAGCTCGGCATCAAAGCCGCGCAGCAACTGGCGGCTGCGGTTGAGCAGTGTGGTCCGCGCGCCCAGCCCCTGAAAGATGGACGCAAACTCCACCGCGATATAGCCGCCGCCCACCACCACCACACGCTTGGGCAGGGCAGGCAGATGAAACGCCTGGTCGGAGCTGATGGCATGCTCGGCCCCTGCAATATCTGGCAAGCGGGGCTTGCCGCCGGTGGCGATCAGGATGTGGCGGGCCGTGATGGTTTTAGCGTCCACAAGCACGCTATGCGGCCCTGAGAGCGCCGCGCGGCCCTGGATAAGGGTGACACCCGCCCCTTGCAGCAATTTCGCGTAGACGCCGTTCAGGCGCTCGATCTCGCGGTCCTTGTTGGCGATTAGCGTGGGCCAGTCGAATCTCAGCCCATCCTGGGACCAGCCAAAGCCTTGGGACTCGTCGGCCAGCTGGCTGAAATGCGCAGCGTGGCTGAGCAGCTTTTTGGGAATGCAGCCCATGTTGACGCAGGTGCCGCCCAACGCAGCGGCCTCCACCACCGCCACGCGCGCACCCAGGCTGGCGGCCACACGGCTGGCGCGCACGCCGCCCGAGCCTGCGCCGATGACCAGAAAGTCGTAATCAAAGTCCTGCTGCATGTTCTGCCTCGCTGATAGATGGGATGAGCCTGTACACAGACTCTAATCCCAGACAGCTTGCAGCAGGTGGGTTAAGGCCTCGTTAGCCGGGGTATCTCCGACGCCTCTTCAGAACGGCTTGTCGCCAATCACCGTCGCGCGATGCATGCGGCGCACGGCAGGGAAATAGTCCGAGATCGCGTAATGCTGGGTGGAGCGGTTGTCCCACATGGCAATCGTGTTGGGCTCCCAGTGCAGGCGCATCTGGTACTCCAGCAGCGCAGGCTGGCGCAGCAGATAGTTCATCAGGTCCTGCTGCTGGGCATGGATTTCATTGGCCGAGCGGAAGCTGTCGAAATGCGAGGTGAAGTTGGCAAAGTGGGTGACGAAGGTCTCGTTCACATACAGAATCTTCTTGCCGCTTTCCGGGTGGGTGCGCACCACGGGGTGCACCACAGGCGGATATTTGGCGCGAGCCGCCAGTTGCTCCTCGGGTGTCATGCGCGCGCCGAACGAGGGCAGGATGTCATGCACGGCAAACAGCTTGGAGATCTGCTGCTTGCGCGCTTCGGGCAGCTTTTCGTAAGCCTCTTCCATATTGATCCAGACCGTATCGCCGCCAACCTCGGGGCATTCCACGCAGCGCAGAATCGACGCCATGGAAGGCGTCTCGCGCCAGGACACATCGGTGTGATAGACATTCTCGGTGCCCGGAATCTTGCTGTTGCCGCCCAGCAGCACCAGCTCGGGGTGGTCCGGATGGTGGGGGAATACCGGGTGCAGTTCCAGATCGCCAAAACGGCGTGCAAAGGCCACATGCTGGGCCGGCGTGATGTTCTGGTCACGGAAGACCAGCACCTTGTGCGCGACCAGGGCCTGACGCAGCTCAGTGTATTGCTCGGGCGTCATGGGCTGACGCAGGTCTATGCCTGACACCTCCACGCCGATAGCGGGGGAAATGCGCTTGAGCGCAATGCCGGACTGCCCCGTGGGCGTCACCTGTGCCTGGGTGCGGCTAACGCCGTCTTCACACTCGATCATGGTTTGTCTCCGAACAGTGATGGTTGCTGTCCGGGCAATTTATGAGCGGCGTCAAGGCCCCGTATCGTTCAAGCTGACTAGGGCCGGATACCAGTCCTGCTTACGCTCTAGAGCAGGCCGTGGGCATGCATATGCCCTGCGTGATACAGCAGCGGCGTGCGGTCCGCATGGTGCTCGCAGTGCTCCACTTCGCCGATGAAGAGCATGTGGTCGCCTTCTTCGTGCTGACGCAGATTGCGGCATTCAAAGACGGCCGCGCAACCTTCGAGCAGCGGCACGCCGTGCACGGAATCATGATGGGCGGTGTGGCTGAAGCGGTCCGCGCCCTTGCGTGCAAACAGCTCGGCCAGCGGCTTTTGCGCAGCCGAGAGCACATGAATCGCGTAATGCGTGCTCTGGCGAAAGACGGGCAGGGAGTTGGCCATCAGCCCCAGGCTCCACAGCACCAGCGCTGGCGACAGGGACAGCGCATTGAAGGAGCTGACCGTGGTGCCCACGGCATGACCCTGCGGGCCGCGCGCCGTGATGATGGTGACGCCCGTGGCGAACTGGCCCAGCGCATCGCGAAATTCGCGCTGCGAGAACGGCTCGGCAGTACGCAGGACAGAGGTAGGCAAGGCGGAGTTCACAAATCAGGAGCGCAAAGCAGCCGCCCACAAAGGCGCGCCACGAATCAAAAACCGCAGACAGCAGAGGTCTGCAGGGACTTACCGATTATCGGCTTGATACACCTTAGCGCTGTCTCGTGGGGACATAGTGGTGCATTCGCGCCCTGATTGCTCATTTTTTAATAGCTGCAAGTCTATGTATTACCTTGACATGAAGCCCAAAAAGCTGAAATCCCAACCTGACCACGCTGAAAGCACTGCCGACGGCATCAGCCTGATGTAAGCAGGCTCTGGGCGGCCTGCTGCGCCAGCCAGCCGTTCAACTTGGCCTTGCTGCAGCGCTGCAGCTGCATCAGCCAGTCATGCTCGGGCCAGGGCAGCGCATGGCGGCTGCACAGGTCCTGCTGAATACGGGCCAGCAGCGCGGCGGCCATTTCGGCATCGGCCAGCGCACGGTGGGCGCGGCCCGTGTCGGGCAGCTGCAGATAGCGGGCCAGATTGCCCAGGCTGTGGCTCGGCGCCTGCGGGTAGATGCGGCGCGAGAGCAGCACCGTGCAGGCAAAGGGCTGCGCAGCAGCCTCTCCGGCCAGTTCCAGCTCGGCCTGCCAGAACTTGCTGTCAAACGATGCGTTATGCGCCACCATGGGCGCGCTGCCCACAAAGCGTGCCGCCTCGCGCATCACTTCGGCCGCAGGCGGGGCTGTGCGCAGCATCTGGTTGGTAATGCCTGTGAGCTGGGTAATGAAGGGCGAGACCCAGGCACCGCTGTGCATCAGGCTCTGAAAGCGGTCCACCACCCGGCCCTGCTCCAGCATCACGATGGCGACTTCGGTCGCACGCGCGCCCTGCGCGGGCGTCATGCCCGTGGTTTCAAAGTCGATGACGGCGATCGCAGAACTCATGCCTGCATTGTGCCGTGGGCCAGATCAGTCGCCGCCCAGTTCGTCTTCGCCGGGCAGGCCCAGGCGCTGCACCACATGTTCGAGCACGTAGTACAGCTGCTCGATTTCCTTGCCGCCGACCAGGCGCTCGATCTCGGCATAGGTCAGCTCTGAATGAGGGGCAATCTCCGCCACCATCGCATGGCCCGCAGGAGTGAGGCCAAACTCCGAGCCACGCAAATCCCCCACATGTCGTCCACGCTTGATCAGCTCGCGCCCTTCCAGCGTCTTGAGCAGACGCGAGAGGCTAGGCATGCTGATGAAGGTCATCTGCGACAGCTCCATGGGACGCAGGCGGTGGTCTGCCGCCGACATGGCCCGGATCACACGCCACTGCTGCTCCGTCAGCCCATGGGCGCGCAACGAAGGGCGAAAGCGCACCATGACCGACTCACGCGCCTTGAGCAAGGCCATCGGCAGGGAACGCGCAAACGAGCGCATGGGTTCAATTGCGTTGGTTGTGTCGTGCAGAGTCATAGCGAGTGTGAGTAAGCGGGCTCGCTCGATTGTATGTAAGTGATCCACGCTGTGGGCAAGCGGGAGGTCACTACAGACCTGCACCATCAGTAGGTGCTGCTGGCAATCACCGGTTTGACATCCTTGAATTTTGTTGCCAAAGCGCTACTGGCCTGCACCAGCAAGCCCGTATCGAGCCCTACCGCCACAAAGCTGCAGCCCAGCTCCAGGTACTTGCGTGCCAGCGCTTCATTGGGCGTCAGAATGCCTGCGGCCTTGCCCGCCTTGCGAATGCGCGCAATCGCATCGGCGATGGCTGCCTGCACATCAGGATGGCCGGGGTTGCCCACATGCCCCATGGCGGCAGACAGATCGGCCGGGCCGATGAAGACGCCGTCCACCCCTTCGGTGGCGGCAATCGCGTCCAGATTGTTCAGCCCCGCCACCGATTCGACCTGCAGCAGCATGCAGACTTGCGCATTGGCCTCATGGTAGTAGTTGGCACGCCGCCCCCAGCCCGAGGCGCGCGCGCCCGCCATGCCACGAATGCCGCCCTTGCCATCGTCTTGCGGGTAGCGCGAGCCACGCACAATGCGCGCAGCCTGCTCGCCGGTTTCGACCATGGGCACCAGCAGCGTCTGCACGCCGATGTCCAGATACTGCTTGATCAGCATCTCGCCCACCTCGCCATGCCCCATGGGAATGCGCGCAATCGCATGGGTGGAGGGATAGGCCGCAATCGCCTGCAACTGGCTCAGCAGCGTCAAGGTGTCGTTCGGCCCATGCTCGCCATCAATCAGCAGCCAGTCAAATCCCGCGCCCGCACAAATCTCTGCCGAATAGGGGTTGCCCAGACCCAGCCACAGACCAATCTGCGGCTGCCCTGCCGCGATGGCGGCTTTGAATGTATTAATGGGTGTTTGCATTTCTTTTTCCTCAACAGCAATACGCGCAGCGCCTCAGGGGGTGCTATGTACCCATGCACAGATATTTGGTGCTTACATACTCATCGATACCTGTCGCTCCACCTTCGCGCCCGATGCCCGATTGCTTGACGCCGCCAAATGGTGCCACCGCCGTGCTGATGATGCCGCTGTTGATGCCCACCATGCCATATTCCAGCGCTTCGCTCACACGCCAGACACGGCCCACATCGCGGGCATAGAAGTAGGCGGCCAGGCCAAACTCCGTGTCATTGGCCATGCGAATCGCATCTTCCTCGGTCTTGAAGCGGAACACGGGGGCCACAGGGCCAAACACCTCTTCCTTTGCAATACGCATATCGCTTTGCGCATTGCCCAGAATCGTCGGCTCATAAAAGCTGCGCCCCAGCGCGCTGCGCTTGCCGCCGGTGATGATGTCCGCACCCTTGCCCACGGCATCCTGCACCAGCTCTTCCACCTTCTCGATGGCCGCGTTGTCGATCAGCGGGCCCTGCGTGATGCCAGCCTCTGCACCATTGCCCACCTTGAGCGCCAGCACGGCGGCCTTGAGCTTGGCCATGAAGGCGTCATACACGCTGTCCTGCACCAGCAGGCGATTGGCGCACACGCAGGTCTGGCCGGTGTTGCGATATTTGGAGGCCATGGCGCCTTCCACCGCGGCATCCAGATCGGCATCATCAAACACGATAAAGGGCGCATTGCCGCCCAGCTCCAGCGACATTTTTTTGAGCGATGGCGCGCATTGCTCGGCCAGTACACGCCCCACTTCGGTCGAGCCTGTAAAGGTCAGCTTGCGCACGGCCATGCTGGCCGTCAGCACACCACCAATGGCGCGTGCCGATCCCGTCAGCACGCTGAACACACCGGCGGGTACACCGGCGCGCTGCGCCAGTTCTGCCAGCGCCAGGGCCGACAGCGGCGTCTGCTGCGCGGGCTTGACGATGATGGTGCAGCCCGCAGCCAGCGCAGGCGCGACCTTGCGCGTAATCATGGCGGCAGGGAAGTTCCACGGCGTGATCGCGGCGCACACGCCCACGGGCTCCTTGGTCACCACAATGCGCTTGTCCGCCCAGGGTGAAGGCACGGTGGAGCCATAGATGCGGCGCGCTTCTTCAGCAAACCACTGCACGTACGACGCCGCATAGGCAATTTCGCCGCGCGACTCAGCCAGCGGCTTGCCCTGCTCTGCCGTCATGATCTGCGCCAGGTCTTCCTGGTGGGCCATCAGCAGCTCAAACCATTTGTACAAAACGGCTGCGCGCTGCTCGGCCGTCTTCGCCTTCCACTGCACAAAAGCGCGCTCTGCGGCATCGATGGCGGACTGCGTCTCATCAGCCCCCATCTTGGGCACGGTCACCAGCAGCTCGCCGGTCGCGGGGTTGTTCACATCGAGGGTTTCTGCACTGTTGGCTGCCAGCCATTGGCCGTCAATCAGGCACAGGTTCTTCAGCAGGTCAGGGTCACGTAATTGCAATGGCATTTTTTTCTCCTGGCCGCGCGGTTGGCGCAGGCCGTCAACAACTCAGATCAGACGAACTTGAAGCACAGCTTGCCCAGCAGACCATAGTCTGCTTCGAATTCATCGCCAGCCTTGGCTGCTACAGGCCGCGTAAACGAGCCCGCCAGCACGATCTGACCAGCCTCCAGCGATTCACCCCAGGGCGCCAATTTATTGGCCAGCCAGGCCACGCCAATAGCGGGATGACCCTGCACCCCGGCAGCCAGGCCGGTCTCCTCCACCACACCGTTCTGGCGCAGGATGGCACCGCACCAGGGCAGGTCCATGCTCGCAGGCGCGGCGCGGCGCGCACCCACCACAATGCCGGCATTGGCAGCGTTGTCGCTGATGGTGTCGAACACCTTGCGCATGACCTTGGTGTGGCGGTCGAACTGCTCGATGCGCGAGTCAATGATTTCAATCGCGGGTGTCACAAATTCGGTGGCGGCCAGCACATCCTCAATCGTCACTTCCTTGCCTCCTTCAAGGCCCGGCCCACGCAATGGCGACTTGAGTACAAAAGCCAGCTCCACCTCCACGCGTGGCGCTATGAAATTGGATGCAGGTATGGCAAGCACTTCAACGGGTGTGGCCGTGTAGAGCATGGAATCGAGCAGCGTTCCGTAATCCGGCTCGTCAATCTGGCTGGCCATCTGCATGGCGCGGGACGTCAGGCCAATCTTGTGACCGATGACCTTGCGGCCCGCCGCAATCTGCATGCTCACCCAGGCGCGCGAGACGCGGTAACCGTCCTCGATCGTCATGCCTGGAAAGCGTTTGGAAAAATGCTCGACCTGCTGGCGCGATTTTTCGCTCGCATCCAGTTCCTGAGCCAGTTGTTCAATCAGTTCAGCAGAAAACATATCAGTAGCTCTTTAAGTTATCGCCATGCCCGGGGCGTGCGGTTTCCAATCTGGGACACCGAGGAAGGGCCTAGGCGGCCCCGCCGCCCCGCACCGAGGGTGTCGTCCCCCTCAGGGGGTGCGGCCTCATCGAAACAGTGGATGCAGATTGCTGTACTTGGCGTCATAGACCTGACCGGGCGATTCATCGACCTGCACCGTCAGGCCCAGATGCCGCTTGTCGAACACCGGTTGCAGATGCTCCCTGGCACACTGCAGCAGAGCGTCCCCCGCCTGCTTTTTCACCTCGTCCGATCGGCCCCTGCCCATGCGCAGATTGAGGTAGATAAAGCCATAGTCACCGTCGCCACCTGCCGCGATTCCGGCGGCTCCGCCATCGGCTACCGCGTAGTGCGGCGCGGGATAGGCAAACACACGCACGCCCCCGGTAGGGAAGACCTGCGAGCCATCTTCGGCGCGCACCCGAAGCATGGTGTCGGCCAGCTTGCGGCACAACTGGCCCATGTTGATCTGCGGCTCCAGGTTGCCGGTGTAGAGAATCACGACATGCGGCATGAATTCAACTTTCTGGTCAGAGTCTGGCGGTCATGGCCTCGGCTGCGCCGCTGGCAGAAGCCTGCGCCGCCGGAATGGCATGACCATCCTGTGGCGTCACAGGAAACACGGCGTTGAGCTGCCCGGTCCCCGATGCCGCAAAGTACGGCGTGATGATTTCAGCCTTGCCATCATAGGCAGACCAGCCCAGCGCACCCAGCAGCATGGCCGTGTCATGCATGAAACCTTCGCCATGGCCCTTGGCCGCGTACTCGGGCAGCATGCCGCAGAAGGTCTCCCACTCCCCCGCCTTCCACTGCCGGATGACTTCCTGATCGAGTTGCTCCAGAAACGGGCTCCAGATCTTGAAAGCGAAGTCAGGGGCCAGACCGTTCTGCGCAAAGCGGTGCGACAGCGAGCCGCTGGCCAGAATGGCCACCGTGCCGTCGTAATGATCTTCGATGGCGCGGCGAATGGCCCAGCCCAGACGCGCGCTGTCATTGAGGTAATGCGCCATGCACATGGCAGAGACAGACACCACCTTGAAGCGCTGATCCGTGTTCATGTAGCGCATGGGCACCAGCGTGCCGTATTCGGGATCCAGCGTGGTTTCGTCGTGCGCCAGGGTATCGACACCGGCAGCCTTGGCCGTCTCGGCCAGCAGCTTGCCCAGCGCCGGGTTGCCGGGGAACTCAAAGCCCATGTTGCGGATGAAGTGCGGCAGCTCATTGCTGGTGTACGAGCCTTGGAAATGCGGCGCACAGTTGATGTGATAGCCCGCATTGACCAGCCAGTGCGTGTCGAACACCACAATCGTGTCCACCCCCAGATCGGCGCAGCGCTGAGCGATGATTTTGAAGCCATCGATCGCATCCTGACGCGTGCCCTTGCGGGGGCCGTCAAGCTCGCTCAGGTATATCGAAGGGACGTGCGTCACCTTGGCGGCGAGTGCCAGTTTTCCCATGATCTCTCTCCTTGTTTAAACCACCCAAACCCGATCATTTGGCGGGAACTGCCTCGCGCAAGCGCCATCCAGTCAATGACTTCATCCCCGCCCGCCACTGCAGACGAAAAACCTATCCCATGGTGATATTTGCGCGGCGGATGATGTCGCCGTACTTCGCAATCTCACTGTTCACAAAGCCTGCAAACTGCGCTGCCGTACCGGGCTGCGCCACGATGCCGCTCTTGGCAAACACCTCCACCACACTGGGCAAGGCCAGCGCCTTGTTCACTTCTGCATTCACGCGCTGCACGATGGCGTCCGGTGTTCCAGCCGGAGCCAGCAGCCCCTGCCAGGAGTTGGACTCCAGCGCCGCTCCTTGCTCAGCCAGCGTTGGCACATTGGGCGCAAAGCGCGAGCGCTTGAGCGTCGCCATGCCGATGGCGTGAAGCTTTCCGCTTTCGATATGGCCACGAAACTCCGACCAGTTGCCAAACATCACCGTGACCTGGCCGCCGAGCAAATCGGTCAGCGCCGGGCCTTGCCCTTTGTACGGCACATGCACCATGTTGACGCCCAGCATCTGGCACAGCAGTGCCCCCGAAAGATGGGCCGATGTCCCGTTGCCGAAAGAGGCATAGGTCAGGCTGTCCGGCTTGGCCAGCGCTGCCTTCTTGAGATCGTCCAGCGTCTTGATGCCGCTGTTCGGATGGGTGGCCAGCACATGCTCGGACAAGCCCATCAACGCCACAGGCTTGAGATCCTTGGTCGTGTCATAGGGCAGGTTCTTCACCAGCGTCTTGTTGGCCGTAAAACTGTTGGCCACACAGACAAGGGTGTAGCCGTCTGCAGGCTGCTTGGCCACGTAGTCCACACCAATCACCGTGCCCGCGCCGGGCTTGTTTTCGACAATGACGGGCTGGCCCAGTTGCTTGCCCAGTTCCACACCGATCAGGCGTGCCACCATATCGGTTGTGCCACCGGGCGTAAACGGGACAACGACCCGCACCGGCTTGCCAGGCCAAGCGCTCTGCTGGGCCAGGGACAGGGCGGGTACCGATGCCAGTGCAGCGGCGGATCCTGCCTGCAGAAATTGACGACGTTGCATATCCGTCTCCTTGTCTTGTCGTTTTTAATGTTTTAGGCCTCTAGTCCAAAAATTGCATAGGCTTTCAGCTATCAAAATCGATGCACTACGCCCCGGTTTCGATGCCTTTGACTCACACGCCCCAGTGCGGGATATGGTGGCTGCCCAGCGACACTGCCACGTTCTTGGGCTCGCAGAAGACTTCGTAGCTCCAGGTGCCACCTTCGCGGCCCGTGCCCGAAGCTTTCGTGCCACCAAAAGGCTGACGCAGATCGCGCACGTTCTGGCTGTTGACAAAGCACATGCCGGCTTCCACAGCGGCGGCCACGCGGTGCGCCTTGCCGATGTTCTCGGTCCACACATAGCTCGACAGCCCGTACTGAATGTCATTGGCCAGGCGAATCGCTTCGGCCTCATCGCTGAACGGAATGATGCAGGCCACAGGGCCAAAAATTTCTTCCTGAGCGACGCGCATGCGGTTGTCCACATCGGCAAACACCGTGGGCAGCACATAGTTGCCGTTCTTCACACGGTCGGGGACCACGGGTGCATCCAGGCCGCCGCACAGCATGCTCGCGCCTTCCTTTTGGCCCAGCTCGATATAGCTGCGCACCTTGGCCAGATGACCCTGGCTGATCATGGGGCCGACAATGGTTTTCTCGTCCAGCGGATCGCCCACGGTGATGCGTTTGGCGCGCTCCACAAAGCGTTCGACAAACTTCGCGTAAATGCCCTTCTGCACCAGGATGCGGCTGCCTGCCGTGCAGCGCTCGCCGTTGTTGCTGAAGATCATGAACACGGCGGCGTCCAGCGCGCGCTCAAAGTCCGCATCATCAAAGATCACGAACGGGCTCTTACCGCCCAGCTCCATGCTGAACTTCTTGAGGCCTGCGGCCTGCACGATGCGGTTGCCCGTGGCGGTGGAGCCGGTGAAGGAAACGGCGCGCACATCGCGGTGAGCGACCAAAGGTTCGCCCGCATCCTTGCCATAGCCATGCACCAGGTTCAACACGCCTGCTGGAATGCCTGCTTCCAGCGCCAGCTCGCCCAGGCGAGCCGCAGTCATGGGCGAGAGCTCGCTCATCTTGAGCACGGCAGTGTTGCCAAAAGCCAGGCAGGGTGCGACTTTCCAGGTCGCGGTCATGAAGGGTACGTTCCATGGCGAGATCAGTGCGCACACACCCACGGGGTGGAACAGCGTGTAATTCAGGTGCGTGGGCGTAGGGTAGGTGTGACCATCCACACGCGTGCACATCTCGGCAAAGTAGTAGAAGTTGTCGGCCGCGCGGGGAATCAGCTGCTTGCCGGTTTGTGCGATGACCTGGCCGCAGTCATTGGTCTCGGTCTGCGCAATTTCAGGCACATGCTGGGCGATCAGATCGCCAAGCTTGCGTACCAGTTTGGCACGTTCGGTCGCAGGCGTGTTCGCCCATTTGGGAAAGGCTTCCTTGGCCGCAGCAACAGCGGCTTCGACGTCCGCAGCACCACCGGAAGCGACTTCGGCCAGCACTTCCTGCGTCGCAGGATTGACGGTTTCAAAGTAGTCTTTGCCGGCCACGCTTTTGCCGTTGATCAAATGGTCGATTCTCATTTTTATCTCCTGTTCGGTGACTGGCCAGGCGGGCTTGCCCGCCGTTCGGGTGATGGTGGAGCCCATGCACGGCATGGGCTCTGCGCTGGTTAATCCAGCTGAATATTCTTTTCTTTGATCAGCGCGGTCCAGATTTCGCGCTCGGAGCCCACATAGCGCGCCATGTCTTCAGCGTTGGTGGGCCGCGCTTCCCAGCCTGCATCAAACAGGCTCTGGCGTACGGTGGCTTCCTTCATGGCTTTTTGCAGCTCTGTGCTCAGCCGGGTCTGGATGTCCGCCGGTGTGCCCTTGGGCACCACCAGACCTTGCCAGGTATAGGCTTCCACCTTGGTAAAGCCCAGCTCGCGTGCCGTGGGTACATTCGGCAGCTGCGGAATGCGCTCGCCCGACATGGCCAGCAGCGGAATCGCCTTGCCCGCCTTGACCGAACTGATGCCGCTTGGCAGGTCCAGCATCATCAGCGGGATCTGGTTGCCCATCAGGTCCTGCAAGGCCGGAGCTCCACCCTTGTAGGGGATGTGCTGCATGGAGACCTTGGCTTCGCGCTGAAACAGCTCCAGCGCCAAGTGGTGAGGGCTGCCGGTGCCCGCAGTGCCAATACTGTATTTGCCTGGCTCCTTGCGCAGTGCAGCCAGCAGGCTCTGCGCATCCTTGATGCCCAGCTGCGGAGACGCCACGATGACCAGTGGCGAGCGCCCCATCATGCCCAGCAGAGAAAAGTCCTTCTGCGGGTCGTAGCGCAGTTTTTTGTACAGCACGCTGTTGTAGACCAGCACGCCGTTGTCGGCCGAGAAGACGGTATAGCCATCAGGCGCGGCACGCGCGACCAGCTCGGACGCGATGATCGCTCCCGCACCTGGGCGGTTGTCTACCACCGCCTGCTGCCCAATCTGATGCGACAGCTGAGCGCCCACCGTGCGGGCCAGAAAGTCGGTACCGCCACCTGCGGGATAGCCCACGACCCAGCGCAAAGGCTTGTTCGGGTAGGTTTGCGCCGTGGCAGGCAAGCTCATGCCCAGCAAGCTGCCTATCGCCAGTGCAGCGGTGGCGATGCGAAAAGATAAACGCATATCTCAGTCTCCTCGGATTAGACGGCCGCTGGTGCTCGCTCTTCAGGCGGCTTGCAACGTATTGACCAGGGTGCCAATACCGTCGATTTCAGTTTCCACCACGTCTCCGGCGTTGACGTTGACCACCCCGTCCGGGGTGCCCGTCAGGATGACGTCTCCAGCCTGCAGCGTCATGATGCTGCTGAGGTAGGCAATCAACTCTGGAATGCGGTGGATCATGTGGCTTGTGTTGCCACTCTGGGTTTGCTGGCCGTTGACACGGGTGCGCAGGGCCAGTGCATGGGGATCGGGCACGTCGCTGGCATCCACCAGCCAGGGTCCGATCACGGTGCTTGCATCGCGGTTTTTCACGCGCAGATTGGGGCGGTACCAATTCTCCAGATAGTCGCGTACCGCATAGTCGTTGCAGACGGTGTAGCCCGCCACGTACTGCATGGCATCCGCCGCCTGCACACGCTTGGCAGTGCGGCCGATAACCACCGCCAGCTCGCACTCATAGTGCATGAAGCTGGCATCTGCCGGGCGCGGCGTGAAACCACGGTGACCGACCAGAGAGTTCGGCCCCTTGAGAAACACCAACGGCGCATCCTTGGTGCTGACCGTCAGCTCATGCGAAAGCTCTTTGACATGGTCCGCATAGTTCAAGCCCAGCGCAATGATGGTGCCGAACTCCAGCGGGGCGAGCCATTGCACATCGGTCTCGGCCACCACGCGGCCATCGGGCAGCTGCACGCGGCCATCGGCGCTTTCGGTCACGGCCAGCACCTGACCGTTCAAGATCACACGTCCGTGCTTCATGGCAGTACCTCCTCGACCACAGAGTGCTTGAGCTCGCCCAGACCGGGCACCACAATGCGAATCTCATCTCCAGCATGTGCCACGGGCGAGGCTTCACCCGGCCCCAGCAGCAGCACGTCGCCAGCAGCCAGCGTCATGAATTCCGTCACATCGGCCATCAGTTGCGCAGCAGGACGCACCAGCGTGGCAAAGCTGCGCTCATAGGCGCGCTCACCGTTGATGCTGATGCTCAAAGTGGCGTTGTCGAGGTCAAAGCCTGCTTCGTCATTGAACAGTTGGCTGATGGGGCAAAAGCCATCCCGATCCCGCTGCTGAATTGCGGGGCGGTAGTAGTTTTCGTGGGGCAAAGTGACATCGCTGACCACCACAAAACCCGCAACGTGGCTGAGCGCCTGATCCACCGACACGCAGGTCGCAGCCTTGCCGATGACCAGGCCGATGGTGGCATCGATGCGCACCTCGCCCGGCTCTGCGGGCACCTGCACTTTTGCGCCATCCGCAGCAAAGGTATTGCGCGGCTTGATGTAGAGCACAGGGGCTTTGGGCGCAGCCTTGTAGGGCGCGCTGTCGAACTGGGGCGACAGGCGCTCCAGCGTGGCACGGTCATTGAGCAGCGCCCCGTAGATGGTGCGCAGGGGCAGGCTGTCGCTTAAGAGAAAGGGCTGCATCTGCATGATTGATATTTAGTTAACGTGGTAATTTTCATCTTGCCACATCAACTCGTCAATCAGTGCCAGACAGGGTTTTTACTTAATCTGTTAATTAGTTTGCGTTGCCGCAAACTTCAGGCCGTCAGCGCAATTGGCGCGGGCGATGAGGGGTTCGGCTCGTGCCCCCAGAAGCCAAAGTCCAGCGCGGGCTGCTCGCCGCTGATCAGCGCGGCCATGGCCTTGCCCGAGCCTGCACCATGCGTCCAGCCCAGTGTGCCGTGGCCTGCGTTGACCCAGATGCCTTGTGCCTGCGTAGCGCCAATGCAGGGAATGTTGGTCGGCGTCGCAGGGCGCAGACCGCACCAGAATTGCGGATCACCACCTTCTTCAGGCAAGCGCGTATCGCAGACGCCGGGCATCAGCTCTTCCACCCGCTTGACCAGCATTTCGCAGCGTGCACGTGCGGTAGCTGTATCAAGGCGCATATCAAAGCCGCCCAGCTCAATCGTGCCTGCCACGCGCAGATGGTTGCCCAGGCGGCTCATGGCGACCTTGCGGCTGTCGTCGATGGTCGAGACAACGGGCGCTTTTTCAGGCTGCAACAGCGGCAAGGTGGCGCTATAGCCTTTGCCGGGATAGATGGGCACATTCACGCCCAGAGGCTTGAGCAGCAGCGGCGTGTAGGAACCACAGGCAACCACCACAGCGTCCGCGCTCAATATGCGTCTGGCGCTATTGTTGTGAGAGCGAATTTGCACCGTTGCAGGCTTGCCGCTGCGTGCGGGCTGCAGGCTCAAAATGTCGTGCTGATAGAGAAATTCCACGCCTGCAGATGCGCACAGCTGCGCCAGCTTTTCGGTGAAGACGCGCGCGTCGCCGCTTTCGTCGGTTTCGGTGAATGTGCCACCCGCAATGTGCTCGGCATAGGGCGTAAAAGCCGGCTCGATCTTGAGCAGTTCATCTCGGCTGACCAGGCGGCGCTGCACTCCGTACTGGCGCATCAGCTCCACGCCTTCGGCGGCTTCGTCAAAGGCTTTGGCGCTGCTGTAGAAGTGGGCAATGCCGCGCTCCAGGCGCTCGAATTCAATGCCGGTCTTGCTCACCATGTCTTTGAGCGCAGCGTGGCTGTAGGCACCCAGCGCCACGATCTGCTGCACATTGCGCGCAAAGGCCTTGTCGTTGCATTGCGCGAGAAACTGCAGACACCAGCGCCATTGCGCAGGATCAAGCTGCGGACGAAACAGCAGCGGCGCCTGTTTGTCGAACATCCACTTGAGCGCCTTCCACGGCGCCTGACGATTGGCCCAGGGCTCGCAGTAGCTCACGGAGATCTGCGCGCCGTTGGCAAAGCTGGTCTCCTGCGCGGCGGATGCCTGCCGGTCCACCACGGTGACTTGATGGCCGCGCTCGCGCAGATGCCAGGCGGTGCTGATGCCGATGATGCCGGCGCCGAGGACGATGATGTTCATGCGCTCAGTGTCGGCAGACTTGCCAACAACCAAAAGCATCATTAAATTTTCAGCAGTTTCATCAGTTTTACTAATGGAAATCTCATGAACTCCTGGGACCCTGCTGCGCTGGAATGCCTGGCCGCCATCGTCGAAGAAGGCGGCTTTGAGCGCGCCGCGCAAAAGCTGCACATCACGCAGTCCGCCGTGTCGCAGCGCCTGCGCGCGCTGGAGGCACAAGTGGGCTCGGTACTGGTGGAGCGCACGCGCCCCGTCAAGCCCACGAGTGCGGGACGGCTGCTGCTCAAACATGCCAAACAGCTGCGACTGCTGCGTGCCGATCTGGCGCACGACTTGCAGGAGCTGGCACCGCAGACCGGGCAGAGCCTGGCGGGCGAGATTGTGTCGATTGCCATCAATGCCGACAGCATTGCCACCTGGGCCATGACCGCACTCGATGATCTGGCGCGCAGCGGCCTGCCGCTGGAGGTGGTGGTGGATGACCAGGACTTCACGCAGGAGCTGCTGCGATCGGGCCAGGTGATGGGCTGCGTGACCACGTTGAATCAGGCGCTGCGTGGCTGCACGGTGCAGCCGCTGGGGGCCATGCGCTATGTGGCCGTGGCCTCTGCCGAGTTTGCGCAGGACCAGTTGCCGCAAGGGCTGACGCGCAAGAACTTCAACCAGTTTCCCTATCTGTCCTTCAACCGCAAGGACGATATGCAGGCCGAGTTTGTGGCGCGCTGCCTGGGGCTGCGCGGCGTGTCGCTACAGCATCAGATTCTGCTGCCCAGTTGCGAGGCGCAGGTGCGCGCCGTGCAGGCGGGCTGGGGCGTGGGCGTGCTGCCGGAATTGCTGGTGCAGCCTGCGCTGCAAAGCGGTGCGCTGATCGATGTGGCACCGGGCCATGCACTGGCGATTGATCTGTTCTGGCACTGCTGGAATCTGGAGTCGCGCGTGCTGTCCCGCGTGAGCCTCGCGCTGCTTGAAACCGCTGGGCAGTTGCTGGAGCAGGCATGAAAAAAGGCCGTGCTTTGCGACACGGCCTTGACGAAGCGATGAGAAATGGGAGGTGCTTTGGTTTTTATAGCTGTTGCCGCTCTTGATTCGTGCACTTTAAGCTGATTCGCACCTGAAACACATCAGTCACCAGGACAATCAGCTATGAAGTTTTAGCGAATCAGCAGAACCGGAATCGTGCAGCCAGCCAGCACTTGCGAGCTGACCGAGCCCATGACCAGACGACCCAGCGCGCCGTGGCCGTGCGTGCCCATGCCGATCAGGTCGAACTTGCCTTCCTGCGCTTCGTGGATGATGGTGTCGGCAATGGGGCCGACCTTGCTGATGGCCTGAGCCTTCACGCCGCGCGAGGTCAAAAATTCCTGCACGGGCTGCAGAATCTTGGCGGCTTCTTCGTCGTAGTACTGCTCCACCACTTCCTTGCCCAGCGCGGCACGCGCACGGGGAGGCAGCAGCGGCTGCACGGTGATGACGGTGTACTCGTGGCCTGTGCCCAGCATCTCCTGATGCGAGGTCAGATAAGCGAGCATTTTCTGGGTGTAGGCGCTACCGTCTACTGCGAGCAAGATCTTCATACCAAATCCTCCATGTTGATGACCCAAGCCTAAAGGCTGGACACAGCCTGCACCTTGACTTGGCTCAAGTCAATGGTGGATGCGGCCTGAAACTGTTCCTGCTCCCCCTTGCGCGCATAACCGAGCGGGTTGGCCACCACGCGGCATTGCCAGGCGCTGCCATCGGTCCTCACGCCCTTGGCCAGATAGTCGCTGGCGCAATGCAGATGGCCGTGCAGCCACAGGTCGGCAAAAGGCAGCAAATCGTCCATCACATTGCAAAAACCGGCCGTGCCCGGCACCAGCCCGTAGCGCGGGTCGGCGCTGCGCAGACTGGGCGCAAAGTGCGTGACGGCCACCGTGGGGCCTGCGTCATAAGGCTGCTGCAGCGCGGCGCGCAGCCAGTCTTGGCACAGCAGGCTTTCGGCGCGCATGGGCTCGGCCAGAAAAGGCTGGCCCTGGCGCGTGCCGCCGGTCTTTTGCAGGTAGAAGTTGGCCGCGCGATAGGCTTTTTCGCGCAGCTGATGCAGGCGGGTGACATCGGTCACTCCCTCATGCATGGCGATGGCGTCAAAGTCGCTCCACAGCGTGGTGCCGATAAAGCGCACGCCGTCCATGAACACGGTTTCACGGTCCAGCCAGATCAGGCCCAGTTGGTCGCAGGTGCGCTGCAGGCGGATGCGTGCCTCGTCAAAATCCTGCGAGTCATATTCATGATTGCCGGGCACAAACAGCACGGGCGTGGGCCAGCTCGCGTATTGCGGCAGCGGCGAAAAGCGCTCCAGACCGAAGTTCTCGCCATCGACCTGGGTACTGCTCTGGTAGGAGCCGATATCGCCCGCCAGCACCAGCACATCCGCGCCCGCCGCGGGCTGAGCGACAAATTGCGGGTGAACTTCGAGGTGCAGGTCGGAAAGCAGCTGGATCTTCATTGGGCTAGTTTAGTCAAACATGCTGCGTGACCTGGGCCGAGCCATTGGCGAATGTGATTTCCGCTGATCGCGTCAGCGTCTTGAGCAGCCAGTCATAGGCCTGCGGGTGCGGGCCGCGACGCCGCCACAGCGCGTCCACATGCACGGGCGTAACGTCAAACGGCAGATCACGCAGCACCAACTGGTCTTCCATGCCGGTGACGGGCACAAAGTGGCGCGGCAGGATGGTGAGCAAATCAGAATTGATCACCACGCGCGCCGCCGTGAAGAACTGGTTGACCGTAAGCACCACATTGCGCGAGCGGCCCAGTGAAGCCAGCGACTCGTCAATAAAGCCAAAGGAGCGGCCCGAGAAGCTGACCAGCATATGCTGCTCGGCGCAGTAGTTGTCCAGCGTCAGCGGCACATGTTCGAGCGCATGGCCTTTGCGCATCACGCACAGGTATTCACCCTCGTACAGCCGCCGACTGTCAAACGCCACCAGCGCTCCGGCCTGGGCGCGGGCCGTCAGGTCGGCCAGCACGGCGGGGAAGTAGCCCACGGCCATGTCGGCCTCTCCATCGTCGAGCAAGGACCGGGGGTCGCGCGTAGTCAGCGGCAGCAGGCGGATGTTGATGCCCGGAGCCTCGCGCTCAAGGATGGGGTACAGCGGCGGTATCAGCGTGGCGGCCGTGGCGTCCGCCATGGCAATCACAAACGTGGTGTCGGCCGTGGCGGGGTCGAAATCGTCCGGGGCCAGCACCCCTTCGAGCTGCTGCATGGCCTCGCGCACCACCGGCCACAGCGCCTGCGCACGCGGCGTGGGCTCCACGCCCTGACCGTGGCGCACCAGCAACTCATCGCCCAGCACCTCGCGCAGGCGGCGCATGGCATTGCTGACCGCAGGCTGGGTGATATTGAGCTTGAGCGCAGCCTTTGTCAGGCTGCGCTCGGACATGACCTCGTCGAAGACACGCAGCAGATTCAGATCGAGGGCGCGAAAGTTCAACGTCATGGCAGCCTCCAATACATCACTACTGTGAATGCTACAGATTCAAAATATAAATTTGAACACTACTAGGGTAATCCCTATAGTTACACCTATTCCCCGGGCATGTCGCCAAAAGCGTGGGTCAAAGGGTCATCTGCCATGAGCAACTTTATTTTCAATTCCTACTGTGTCGAGCACCCTGGTGTGGTGCGTGTTTATCAAGCCGACGATGAGCGCCTGGCCGCTATCGCCGCCCAACAGGCCAACAAGTCCTCCACATCGCAGTGGACGGTTCTGGCCGTGCTGCTGGCCGCTCTGGCCGCAGGCATCTTCCAGGCCACAGAAACCTGGAGCGACGGCCATATGCTGGCTGCCTGGATTGTGCTGTGGGCCATGGCTTTTGCCAGCGTGGCACTGTTCACCACCCCAGCCCGCCGCGCCCTGCGCATGGTGCGCAGCGCCTACCGCGCCTGGACGCTTAGCCGCCAGCAGGCCGCTGCCGACGAGCGCATCTGGAACGCCGCTCTGCAAGACGCGCGCCTGATGGCCGACCTGGCCCGCGCCATGGATCGCCAAAGCCGCTAAGCGCTCAAGCCTTTAAAAAAGCCGCTGACCCACAAGGTCAGCGGCTTTTTACATGGCGGATTGAATTTCAAGCCAAATTGGCCGTCAGTCTAGAAACTGCATAGGCATGAAGCTATAAAACCAGTAGCAAACAAAAAGCCCCACCGGAAAAACCAGTGGGGCTTTTTTGATGGACACAGCCTAAGCAAGGGACACCGCGCAAGGGCCGCCCCGCCGCGCTGGTGTCGTCCCCCTCCCGCGCAAGCGAGAGAGGGGGAAGGCGCGAAGCGCCTCAGGGGGTGATCAAGCCGCCAATCGCTTTTCCAACTCTGCCTTGGTATCCAGCAGCGCCTTGGGCAGGTTGTAAGCCAGCTTGTCGAAGTGCTCGCCGTGCAGCTTCATTTCTTCGGCCCAGGCAGCCTTGTCGATATTGGTCACGCTGTCGAACTGGGCGGCGTTGAAGTCCAGGCCGTTCCAGTTGATTTCGGCGTACTGAGGAGCGATACCGAAAGCGGTCTGCGCGCCCTGTGCCTGACCTTCCAGACGGTCGATCATCCACTTCAGAACGCGCATGTTTTCGCCGTAGCCGGGCCAGACGAACTTGCCTTCGGCGTTCTTGCGGAACCAGTTGGTCGTGAAGATCTTGGGCAGAGCAGCGCCCTGAGCTTCGATCTTGGCGCCCATGTCCAGCCAGTGCTGGAAGTAGTCGCTCATGTTGTAGCCAGCGAAAGGCAGCATGGCGAAGGGGTCACGACGCACCACGCCTTGCGCGCCAAAGGCGGCGGCGGTGGTTTCGGAGCCCATGGTCGCAGCCATGTACACGCCTTCGGTCCAGTTGCGCGCTTCGGTGACCAGAGGCACGGTGGTGGAGCGACGGCCACCGAAGATGATGGCGTCGATCTTCACGCCCTTGGGGTCGTCCCAGGCTTCGTCCAGAGCGGGGTTGTTGGTTGCAGCCACGGTGAAGCGGGCGTTGGGGTGAGCCGCCTTGGCACCAGTTTCCTTGGCGATCTGGGGCGTCCAGTCCTTGCCTTGCCAGTCGATCAGGTGATCGGGCAGCTTGCCTTGGTCCTTTTCCATGCCTTCCCACCACACGTCGCCGTCATCGGTCAGCGCCACGTTGGTGAAGATCACGTTCTTGTCCAGGCTCTGCATGCAGTTCGGGTTGGTGAGCATGTTGGTGCCGGGAGCCACGCCGAAGTAACCGGCTTCGGGGTTGATGGCGCGCAGCGAGCCGTCAGCCTGAGGCTTGATCCAGGCGATGTCGTCACCAATCGTGGTGACCTTCCAGCCGTCGAAAGCCTTGGGAGGCACGAGCATGGAGAAGTTGGTCTTGCCGCAGGCCGAGGGGAAGGCCGCAGCCACGTGGTACTTCTTGCCTTCGGGGTTGGTCACGCCCAGGATGAGCATGTGCTCGGCCAGCCAGCCTTGGTCCTTACCCATGGTGGAAGCGATGCGCAGCGCAAAGCACTTCTTGCCCAGCAGCGCGTTGCCGCCGTAGCCGGAGCCGTAGGACCAGATTTCGCGGGTTTCGGGGTAGTGAACGATGTACTTGGTCTTGTTGCAAGGCCAGGTGGTTTCGTCCTTCTGACCTTCGGCCAGAGGTGCGCCGATGGTGTGCACGCAGGGCACGAATTCGCCTTCGGTGCCGATCACGTCGTACACGGCCTTGCCCATGCGGGTCATGATCTTCATGTTGACGGCCACATAGGGGCTGTCAGACAGCTCGATACCGACGTGAGCGATGGGCGAACCCAGAGGGCCCATGGAGAAAGGCACCACATACATGGTGCGGCCTGCCATGCAGCCGTCAAACAGAGGCTGCAAAGTGGCGCGCATCTCGGCGGGAGCCATCCAGTTGTTGGTGGGGCCGGCGTCTTCCTTCTTCTGCGAGCAGATGTAAGTGCGGTCTTCCACGCGGGCCACGTCGGAAGGATCGGTCCATGCCAGATAGCTGCCGGGGCGCTTGGGCAGCTTCTTGAAGGTGCCTGCGTCCACCAGTTGCTGGCACAGCGCGTCGTACTCGGCCTGAGAGCCATCGCACCAGTGGATCTTGGCAGGCTTGCACAGTGCAGCCATCTCAGCCACCCAGGCGATGAGCTTGGGGTTCTTGACGTAGTCAGGAGCCTGAATGTTCAGGCCTTGTACAGAAGCGTTCATGGGGAAAGTCCTTCAATTAATAAACCAGTTTTTCAAAGAAGCAACCCCGCAGCTGCACCTTTGAAAAAAGGCTTTGAAAGAAGTGTCTCCGGCTTTCCCTGGCATCTGAATGTGCCCTCGGTCCACCATAAAAAGTCAAAACTGCCATGCGTTGCAGGGCAGCGGGAGATCGATTTTAGGGAGGGGGGCCGAATTTGTCAGCAAATCACGGGCAATATCTATGCGTTTTAAGCATTGAAATATGCGCTGCAGTATTCATTCAAACCTTGTTTGGCCATAAAAAAACCCCGCTCAGCGGGGTTCGGTGTGTGGGGCGGTGTTCTGCGCTCAGGCCATGTTGACGGCAATAAAGGCCAGCAGAAACATCATCACCGCACCGGCGGCGGGAATGACGACCGCAGTATAGGGAACCACGGCTTCGACGGCGTCCTGCGCCTCTTCGTGTGCGACGGGATCATGTGACATGCGATCAATGCTCCTAGTTTCGATTTGGGCTGGCGTTCATTCTGGCGCACAGGGCTGGCCAGCCCGATAGGGGAAAGCCCGCCGCCGCTGTCATCAGATGCGCACCGCCTCCATGCCTGCTGCGCGCAGCGCCTGCAGCACCTGCTCCACATGGGGCTGGTTGCGGGTCTGCAACACAAACTCGATTTCTACGCTCTGCGCGGCCAGCAAGGTGAAGGCGCGCTGGTGGTGCACTTCTTCGATATTGGCACCAGCCCCGGCCACGGTGGCTGTGATCTGGGCCAGCACGCCGGGCACATCGCGCGCGCTGACGCGGATGCGCGCCAGACGGCCCGAGCGCACCATGCCGCGCTCGATGATGTCGGCCAGCAGCATGGGGTCGATATTGCCGCCCGAGAGCACCAAGCCCACCTTCTTGCCCTTGAACTGCTTGGGGTGGCGCAGCAGCGCTGCCAGCCCCGCCGCGCCCGCGCCTTCGACCAGTGTTTTTTCAATTTCCAGCAGCATGAGCACGGCTTGCTCGATATCGCCTTCATCGACCAGCAGCAAATCATCCACACAGCGCTGCACCACTTCCTGCGTGATGACGCCGGGCTGGGTCACGGCAATGCCTTCGGCAATCGTCGAGGTGCCCATGGGCAGGTCGCTGTGGCGCAGCGCGTTGACCATCGATGGAAAGCGCTGAGTCTGCACGCCCACGACTTCAATCGAGGGCTTGATGGTCTTGGCCGCCGTGGCAATGCCTGCAATCAAGCCACCGCCGCCAATGGCGACGACCAGTGTGTCCAGGTCTGGCTGTGCTTGCAGTACTTCTAGCGCCAACGTGCCCTGACCTGCGGCAATCGCTTTATCGTCATAGGGGTGGACAAAGGTCAGTTGCTGCTGTTCGGCCAGTTGGTAGGCGTGGGCGCGCGCCTCGGCCAGCGTGTCGCCGTGCAGCACGACTTCGGCCCCGAAGCCGCGTGTGCGCTCCACCTTCACGCCGGGCGTAAAGCGCGGCATGACGATGACGGCGCGCATACCCAGACGCTGGGCGTGATAGGCCACACCCTGCGCATGATTGCCCGCACTCATGGCGACCACGCCATGGGCGCGCTCTGCATCGGTGAGCAGTAGCAGCTTGTTGAGCGCACCGCGCTCCTTGAAAGATGCAGTGAACTGCAGGTTCTCAAACTTGAGAAAGACCTGCGCGCCGGTGATCTGCGAGAGCGTGCGCGACTCCACACAAGGGGTCTGGAGCACGGCACCACTGAGGCGCTCGGCGGCGGCTTGGATATCAGCAAAAGTCAGCATGGTGGGCCTATTGTGCAAGCGCCCCGGCACCCCGTCCACGCAATCGGGGCGGCTTTTTTCAGGGCCTTGAAAGCATTTGTTCGCTCACTTATTCATAGCTAAAAGTCTATGAATTATCTGGACAAGAGAGCAAAAACACTCAAATTTTCCAAAACAGCGCTGCTGCGAGCCCGCCTCAGGATTACCCTTGATTTACTCAAAACATGCAACATAGTGCTTAAACCCACGTGCAATTTTTGAATGAATCTGCATAATTGTGCCAACAACACCGATTCGACTGCACTATTTTTCATCTCATCGGAGGCGAGCATGCAGCAACAGCACCCTATCGTCGATTACCGCACCGAGCCCGGCCAGTACCGCCACTGGTCGTTTGAAGTGGAAGGCTCCATCGCCCGCATGAAGCTGGACATTGCCGAGGATGGCGGCATTCGCCCCGGCTACAAGCTCAAGCTCAACAGCTATGACCTGGGCGTGGATATCGAGCTGCATGACGCCGTCAACCGCATCCGTTTTGAGCACCCGCAGGTCAAGACCGTCATCGTCACCAGCGGCAAGGACCGCATCTTCTGCTCAGGCGCAAATATCTTCATGCTGGGCGTCTCTACCCACGCCTGGAAGGTGAACTTCTGCAAGTTCACCAACGAGACGCGCAACGGCATCGAGGACAGCTCCAAGCACAGCGGCCTGAAGTTCGTCGCCGCCGTCAACGGTGCCTGCGCAGGCGGTGGCTACGAGCTGGCTCTGGCCTGCGATGACATCGTGCTGATCGATGACCGCTCTTCCTCCGTCTCGCTGCCCGAAGTGCCGCTGCTGGGCGTGCTGCCCGGCACCGGCGGCCTGACCCGCGTAACCGACAAGCGCCATGTGCGCCATGATCTGGCCGACATCTTCTGCACCAGCGTGGAAGGCGTGCGCGGCCAGCGCGCCGTGGACTGGCGGCTGGCCGACGCGATTGCCAAGCCCGCGCAGTTTGCCGAGGTGGTGAAGCAACGCGCCGAAAATCTGGCCGAAACCAGCCTGCGCCCTGCCAATGCCAAGGGCGTGCAGCTCACAAAAATAGAGCGCGCACTGAATGCCGATAGCGTGGAATATCAGCATGTCAGCGTGCAGATTGACCGCAGCAAACGTGCCGCCACCCTCACCGTCAAGGCCCCGCAGGGCGCGCAACCCACGGATGTGCAAGCCATCGAAGCAGCGGGCGCAAACTGGTGGCCACTGGCCATGGGCCGCGAGCTCGATGACGCCATCCTGCACCTGCGTACCAACGAGTGCGACATCGGCACCTGGATTTTGAAAACACAGGGTGATGCCGCTGCCGTGCTGGCCGCAGACCAGACTTTGATTGCCCATCAGGATCACTGGCTGGTGCGCGAAACCATTGGCCTGCTGCGCCGCACTTTTGCGCGCCTGGATGTGTCGTCGCGCTCGCTGTTTGCGCTGATTGAACCGGGTTCTTGCTTTGCTGGCATGCTGGCCGAGCTGGCCTTCTGTGCAGACCGTGCCTACATGCTGGTGCTGCCCGACGAAACCGAGCGCGAACCTGTGATGGAGCTGGACGAATTCAACTTTGGCCTGCTGCCGCTGGTCAACGATCAAAGCCGTCTGCAGCGCCGCTTTTATGAAGAGACCGAGCCGCTGCAAGCCGCACGCAATGCCGTGGGCCAGAAGCTCAATGGCGACGCTGCGCAGCAGCTGGGACTGATCACGGCGGCGCTCGACGATATCGACTGGGAAGACGAGATTCGCATCGTCATCGAAGAGCGCGCCGCCATGTCGCCCGATGCGCTGACCGGCCTGGAAGCCAATCTGCGTTTTGCCAGCCAGGAAAACATGATCACGCGCATCTTCGGTCGCCTGTCTGCGTGGCAGAACTGGATCTTTATCCGCCCCAATGCGGTCGGTGAAAAAGGGGCTCTCAAGGTCTATGGAACGGGCCAGAAAGCGGGCTTCGACTTCAACAGAGTATGAGTCCCTGCGAGCTGCTGTGCAGCTTGCTTCCTCTGCGGCACTTTGCGCCGCCAGAGGACCACGCGGGCCACCCAGGCCCTCGCTTGGCGTCCCCATCGGTAGCGCCAGTTTCACAAGCTTGCTTGCCTCGGATCAACAGGACAGGAGAGACCAGATGAACAGCATCAACTACAGCGAGAAAATTCCCAACAACGTGGACCTGAGCAGCGACCGCACCCTGCAGCGCGCGCTGGAGAGCTGGCAGCCCAATTTCATCCGCTGGTGGGACGATGTCGGCCCCGAAGGCTCGACCAATTACGACGTCTATCTGCGCACTGCGGTGAGCGTCGATCCGCAAGGCTGGGCGCAGTTTGGCTACGTCAAGATGCGTGACTATCGCTGGGGCATCTTCCTGAACCCAGCGGATCAGGGGCGCAGCATCCACTTCGGCGACCACAAGGGCGAGAAAGCCTGGCAGGACGTGCCCGGCGAGCACCGCGCGAACCTGCGCCGCATCATCGTCACGCAAGGCGATACCGAGCCTGCATCGGTGGAGCAGCAACGCCATCTGGGCCTGACCGCGCCGTCCATGTACGACCTGCGCAATCTGTTCCAGGTCAATGTGGAAGAAGGCCGCCACCTGTGGGCCATGGTGTACCTGCTGCACAAGCATTTTGGCCGCGATGGACGCGAGGAAGCCGAGGCTCTGCTGGAGCGCCAGTCGGGCGACGAAAACAACCCGCGCATCCTCGGCGCCTTCAATGAAAAAACGCCGGACTGGCTGTCGTTTTTCATGTTCACCTACTTCACCGACCGCGACGGAAAATTCCAGCTCGCAGCGCTGGCCGAAAGTGCGTTTGACCCGCTGGCACGCACCACCAAATTCATGCTCACCGAAGAGGCCCACCACATGTTTGTGGGCGAATCCGGCGTCTCGCGCGTGCTGCAGCGCACCTGCCAGGTGATGAACGAGCTCAAGACCGATGATGTGAACAAGCTGCGCGCGGCAGGCGTGATCGATCTGCCCACGATTCAGCGCTATCTGAACTTCCACTACAGCGTGACGATTGACCTCTTTGGGGCCGATCAGTCCAGCAATGCGGCCACCTTCTACAGCTCGGGCCTCAAGGGCCGTTATGAGGAAGGCAAACGCGAAGACGACCACAAGCTGCACGACCAGCACTACAAGGTGCTGGAGGTGGTGGACGGCAAGCTGCAGGAAAAGGAAGTGCCCATGCTCAACGCCTTGAACGAGGTGCTGCGCGACGACTACATCAAGGACAGCAACGCCGGTGTGGCCCGCTGGAACAAGGTGATGGAAAAGGCCGGTATCGACTTCCGTCTCATCGTCCCGCACAAGGCCTTCAACCGTCAGATCGGTGCGCTGGCCGGTGTGCGTATGACGCCCGATGGCCGCGTCATCAACGAGCAGGAATGGCAGGCACGCAAGCACGAATGGCTGCCCAGCGATGAGGACCGCGCCTTCGTCGCATCGCTGATGGGCCAGTGCCTGGAGCCGGGCAAGTTTGCAGGCTGGATCGCGCCTCCAGTGATGGGTATTAACCGACAGCCGATTGACTTCGAGTATGTGAGGTTTGGGTGATCCCCCTGAGCCGCTTCGCGGCTTCCCCCGGAGGGGGACGGCATCTTCGCTGCGGGGCGGCCCTTGCTTGATGCCCCTTAGTTGGGGGCGTCAGCGCCAGTTTTGGCCAGTTGGAGAGACAAGATGAGCACCACCACGTTGATTGCCAATGGCATCCTGAACCAGCATCTGATCGACCCTGAAATCTGCATTCGCTGCAACACCTGCGAAGCGACTTGCCCCGTCGGTGCGATCACGCATGACGATACCAACTATGTGGTGATGGCAGACAAGTGCAATGGCTGCATGGACTGCATCTCGCCCTGCCCTACGGGCAGCATCGACAACTGGCGCAAAGTACCTTCCAGCAAGGCTTACACCGTGGAAGAGCAGCTGGGCTGGGAGAGCCTGCCCGGCGAGCTTTCAGACGATGTGCTGGCTGCTGCGCAGGCGGGTGATGGCGCCGCCGATCTGCAGGATCTGAGCCAGGCCCAGGCCGTGATTGCGGCAGCTGCGGGCATTGCACCCAGCGCCAGCAGCAGTGGCGGCATGATTGAAAACGACGCGTTTCGCGCCGCCAGCTACGGGGCCAGCACGCCGCCTTGGTCTGCAGCTCACGCCTACACCAATCTGCACGGACCCAAGGCTCCGGTCACCGCCACCGTGGTGGGCAATATCAATTGCACAGAAGCCGGTTTTGACAACGAGACTCACCATATCGTGCTGGACTTTGGCTCCATGCCTTTCCCTGTGCTGGAAGGTCAGTCGATAGGCATCATCCCGCCCGGTGTGGATGCCAACGGCAAGCCGCATGTGGCGCGCCAGTATTCGATTGCCAGCGCACGCAATGGCGAGCGCCCCGGCTACAACAATCTGGCGCTGACCGTGAAGCGCGTGGTGGAGAACCACAACGGCCAGCCCGTGCGCGGCGTGGCCAGCAACTATCTGTGCGATGTGCAGGTGGGCGACAAGGTGCAAGTCATTGGCCCGTTCGGCAGTTCCTTCCTGATGCCCAACCACCCGCGCTCGCATATCGTGATGATCTGCACCGGCACAGGCAGCGCGCCCATGCGCGCCATGACGGAGTGGCGTCGCCGCCTGCGCAAAAGCGGCAAGTTTGACGGCGGCAAGCTGCTGCTGTTCTTTGGTGCGCGCACGCCGCAGGAGCTGCCCTACTTCGGCCCCCTGCAAAGCCTACCCAAGGACTTTATCGACAACAATTTTGCGTTCTCACGCGTAACGGGCCAGCCCAAACGCTATGTGCAAGACGCCATGCGCGAGCGCGCTGCAGACCTGGGCGAATTGCTGCGTGACGAGAACACGCATATCTACGTCTGCGGCCTCAAAAGCATGGAAGAAGGCGTGGTGCTGGCCCTGCGCGATGTGGCCCAACAAGCCGGTATCGGCTGGGATGAACTGGGTGCAAAACTCAAGCGCGAAGGTCGCCTGCATCTGGAGACATATTGACCCCCTGAGGCGCTTCGCGCCTTCCCCAAAGGGGGGACGCCGCCTTCGCTGGGGCGGCCCATGCCGCAAGGCGGCTTTTGCTCGGCGGCCCTGACTTGGATTCATGTCGTGCCGTTGACAGCGGTGTCCATGCCTTCGTCCTAAAGTGGGGTGATAACAACCCACGAGAGACAAGCCATGAATGCACGAGCGAATTTTCTGCGCATGCAAGACAGCACGCGTGAAGACTGGCAGTTGATAGGGGCAGAGTTTGCGCAGTTCACGCGCGGCCTTCCCGACCGCGTGATGGCGCACCTGAAGCTGCTGGAGGGCGACTACGGCGGCTTTCCGGTAGACCGCTACACCCACTCGCTGCAGACCGCCACGCGTGCGCTGCGTGACGGGCGTGATGAGGAATATGTGGTCTGCGCGCTGCTGCACGATATTGGCGACACGCTGGGCTCCTTCAACCACCCGGACATCGCCGCTGCGATTGTTCAGCCCTTTGTGAGCGAGGCCAATCACTGGATGGTCAAGCATCACGGCATCTTTCAGGGCCACTACTTCTTCCACCACATCGGCCTGGACCGGGACATGCGCGAGCAGTTCAAGGCCAGCCCGCATTACGCGCTGACCGCCGAGTTCTGCGAGCTGTATGACAACCCCGCGTTTGACCCCAAGGGCGAGACCCTGCCCATCAGCGAGTTCGAACCCATGCTGCGCCGTGTGATGGCAGCGCCCAGGCAGAGCATCTACAAGGCGGCCATGGCGCTTTGACAATAGCTTTTCAGCTTGCTATTGATTACAGAGCTATTAGCCTGATCGATTCAATGGCTTCAGGCCAAAACCGGTCTGAAATCATTGTTCAACCAGCACTATACGCTCATGAATTCAAAGCAGTGCCTCAGGCCTGGCCGTCTTCAGACTGGCTCTTGGCTAGGCGCTCGCTCTTCCAGTACACATCGTCACCGCCATCGACACGGTTGAGCACGCGGGCCAGCACAAACAGCAGGTCCGACAGGCGGTTCAGATACTGGCGCGGCGCAGGGCGCATGGCTTCGGCCTGCTCCAGCGCCACCACATGGCGCTCTGCGCGGCGTGCCACGGTGCGGCAGACATGGGCTTGCGATGCGGCGCGCGTGCCTGCGGGCAAGATGAACTCCAGCAGGCGCGGCAGCTCGGCGTTGTAGTGGGCCAGCGCGTTATCGAGCTGCAGCAGCGCATCGTCCTTGAGCAGCTCATAACCAGGCATGGACAACTCGCCGCCCAGATTGAAGAGCTGGTGCTGAATGTCGATCAGCAGATCGCGCACCTGCTGCGGCAGCGGCTCGCACAGCAGCAGGCCGATATGGGAGTTCAGCTCGTCCACATCGCCCATGGCATGCGGGCGACCGCTGTTCTTCGATACGCGGGTGTTGTCACCCAGTCCGGTGGTTCCGTCGTCGCCGGTGCGGGTGGCGATCTGTGTGAGGCGGTTGCCCATGACTCTTCCTTGTTCAATCAATGCGATGCAAGCCTTGATTGTGCTTGAAGGCCGAGGCTCAGACTTCCACACGGGCGCTTTGCAAATCTCTGCTGGGCAAAGGCAGTTCCTCGCCGCTGTACTGCAGTTCGATGATGTGCTCGCCGCGCAGCAATTTCTGCGCCCAATCCTCGACCAGTGTGCGTATCTGGGAGTCCACCCGCTTGCCCATTTCCAGCCGCACCAGCGCTGCATCCTCCAAGCCAAAGGCGCGATAGCCACCCAGCGGTAACTGCTCATGCGCATGGTCTTTGATGGCCCTGAACAAGGCCTCGCCAGAATCACAGATCGCCGATGCAATGAACACTTCAGGATCACGCTCTACCCAATTGAGCACGTTGCCGATCTGCACCAGCCCATGCTGACGGCAAGCCTGCGTCACACCGGGCCGACCTCCATCGATCATGGCGAACACAATGTCTGCGCCCGTCTGCAAGGCCATATCGCTGATGCAGGTCTGCGCCCATTGCGGCTGATGCTGATGACCGCAGAACTGTGTAGCGATGCGACCTTCAAAACCTGTGGCCCTGAGTCCATCGATATAGGCCGCTCGCCCACGCAAACCAGGAGGCACTTTTTCGCCCGAAAAATGGGCTGCCACGCGTGATTGGCTCCACTGCCCCGCCAGCACCCCGGCCAAAAATGCCGATTGTTCCTGCAGCACCTCATAGCGCGCCACATTGGCTACGCGCAAACTGCCTTGAGTCACGACAAATGCCTGAGAGGGCCAGCGCTCGGCCAGTATCTGCACCGGCCCATCGCCTTGACCTCCATGCGCCAGGATCAGCGCATATCTGCCATCGCAAAGCTGCGCCATTTCATCGGCACGTTGCTGCGCGCTTTGGCCAGCCACCCAGAGCACATCGACCTCATAGCCCGCACGCTGCGCTTTCTGCGCACCCAGCAGACCAGACTCATTGAAGCTGCCCTGCCCTTGAGGACCGAAAAGCACGACCGCGTAGCGGCTTTTGCGTGCGTCATTTACGTTGCTCATCATTCTCTCGTCAAAGCTTGGCGCCGGTCTTGCGGGCCACCTCGGACCAGGCTTGCTGCTGGTCCGCAATCAATCGGGTAAAGGCACCGGGTTCCATATCGCGTGTCACAAAGCCCTGGGCCTGCAAGGCCTGCACAAAGTCCGCACGGCTGGTAATTTCTCGAACGGCGGCGCTGATCCGCTCTGCCAGCGCCGTCGGCAGTCCGGCAGGTGCGGAGATGCCCACAAAGTTCTCGGACACCAGTTGTGCCAGCCCCAACTCAGCCACACTCGGTATTGCAGGGGCCTGAGGCACGCGACGCGGCGACGTCAATGCCAGCAGTTTGAGTCGCCCCTGTTTTTGCAGCGCAATATTCTGCGGCAAGGCATCCACAGCGAGCTTGATATGGCCACTGAGAAGATCTGCGCGCATGGGCCCTGCCCCGCGATATGACACATGCTCCATGGGCAGCTTAAGCGTTTGTGCAAACTGCTCGCCCACCAGATGCCCGACCGAGGCTGCGCCTCCACTGCCAAAAGGTACAGGAGCAGGCTGCTCCTTGATCCACGCAACAAGCTCCCCCAAGGTGTCGACAGGCACGGATGGGTGCACAGCAAACACCGTGGGCACGGCGCCGATGTAGGCAAGATGTTCAAAGCTGCGAAGCGCGTCATAGGCAGACTTTTGCAGCAGCGAAGGAGCAATGGAAAGAGCCGCCGAGTTGGAGACCAGCAGGGTATAGCCGTCACTGGCGCTGTGCGCAACAATCTGCGCACCAATGGATGAGCCGGCACCGGGCTTGTTGTCGATGACCACGCTCTGACCCAGCTTTTGCGCCAGCAGCGGCGCAAGAATGCGCGCCACGATATCGCTGGAGCCACCGGGCGGGAAAGTCACCACCAGCCGAATCGGGCGTGATGGCCAGGTCTGCGCCGCTCGTGCAGCCAACCCCATCCCCAGCAAGGCTGCCGCAGACGCACCGCTCAGCCCCCATAGAAATTGCCTTCGACTTGCACCTCGCATGAATCCGCCCTCCGAGCTTGCTTTTGGTTTGAAGCGAGCTCTGCAGCGCACGCCATGAGGTTGCCAAGCATAGGAAGATGAGTGCAAAAAGCGAAACTTGTTTTTCGCATTTGCTTGCTCCCAACTCATCTATGCGGCACCTCTGCACGTATAACTACGCCCCAGTCAGACACTAACCGGGTGGTATTCTTTTGACCCTCACCAAGAGTTCCCGAGAGCCATGAACGCCCCTGTTGCCACGCACGAGCTGCAAGCCATGCAGCGCCCCGTTTCTGATGAGTTTCTGCAAGCGCTGACGACGCGCTTTGGCACACAGTGCTCCACCGCTCTGGCCGTGCGCGAACAGCATGGCCGCGATGAAGGCTCGATTGCCGCACCACCACCCGCTGCCGTGGTGTTTGCCGAGTCCACCCAGGACGTGCAGGACGCCGTCAGGCTCTGCGACCAGCACAGAGTGCCCGTGATCGCTTACGGCGCTGGCTCGTCGCTGGAAGGCCATTTGCTGGCCGTGCAAGGCGGCATCACCATCGATGTGAGCCGCATGAACCAGGTGCTGTCGGTCAACACCGAAGACCTGACCATCACGGTGCAGCCCGGCATCACGCGCAAGGCGCTCAACGACGCGATCAAGGACACCGGCTTTTTCTTCCCCATCGACCCGGGCGCTGATGCCTCGATTGGCGGCATGACATCAACCCGCGCCAGCGGCACCAATGCCGTGCGCTACGGCACCATGCGCGAGAACGTGTTGGCGCTGGAAGTGGTGACCGCCAATGGCGAAGTGATCCGCACCGGCAACCGTGCCAAGAAGAGCGCCGCAGGCTACGACCTGACGCGCCTGTTGGTGGGCAGCGAAGGCACGCTGGGCATCTTCACCGAAATCACGTTGCGCATTTACCCGCTGCCCGAGGCGGTGAGCGCGGCGATTTGCTCCTTCCCCAGCATTGAAGCGGCGGTGCACACGGTGATCCAAACGATCCAGATGGGCATTCCCATCGCCCGCGTGGAGCTGGTCGACGTGAACTCAGTGCGCATGGTCAACGCCTACAGCAAGCTCGATCTGCGCGAAGAACCGATGCTGCTGATGGAGTTCCATGGCTCGCCCACCGGCGTGAAAGAGCAGGCCGAAATGGTGCAAGACATTGCCAACGAGTTCGGCGGCCAATCGTTCGAATGGGCCGAGCGCCCCGAAGACCGCACGCGCCTGTTCACCGCCCGTCACAACGCCTACTTTGCCGCCGTGTCCAGCGTGCCCGGCTGCCGCTGCATCACGACGGACGCCTGCGTGCCCATCAGCCGCCTGGCCGATGCGCTGCTCGAATGCGTGACCGAGGCAGATGCCAGCGGCATTCCCTACTTCCTGGTGGGCCACGTGGGCGACGGCAACTTCCACTTTGGCTACCTGATCGACCCCGACAACGATGCACAGCGCGAGCAGGCCGAACAACTGAACCACACGCTGGTGGCACGCGCGATTGCTTTGGGCGGCACCTGCACGGGCGAGCACGGCATCGGCATCCACAAGCAAGGCTTTTTGCTGGAGGAAGCCGGTGACGGCGCCGTGGCCATGATGCGCGCCATCAAGCAGGCGCTGGACCCCAAGAACATCCTGAACCCCGGCAAGATCTTTCAGCTACAGTAACGATAGCTATCAACCTATATTCTGTCTGGACTAGCAATGAAAAAGGGCCTGATTTCTCAGGCCCTTTTTCTTTCAGCAGATCACGATTACTTGCCGACCTTGAGCTGACCACCGCGGCCCAGACCGCCCTTGACTTCCTGCGCCTTGTAGTTGCGCAGCGAGATCACCATATTGTTGTAGGCGTCCATAAAGGCGGCCACAGTGGCCTTGCCTTCGGGAGAGCGCGAGAAGCCGCTCAGACCCGCCATGGCACCGCCGCCGATGGCACCCATGGCCGCGCCGAAGTTGGTGGCCGTGGAGTTGCCTTCGGAGATGGAGATCTGCACACCGGAGCGGATGTCAAACATGCTCAGCGTCACCACCGAAGCCTTGCTCTGCATGGCGCCGCCAATCAGCGAGCCCACATTGCCAAACAGACCGCCGACACCTGCGGCCAGCTGGCCGGTGGCGGAGTTGTCGATGATGATGGAAGGCTCCATGTAGTAGTCAGCCGCCACGCGCTGACCCTTGTGCTGGTTCGAGCCAGCGCGGAACTCACCGGAGTTGCGCTGTTTGTCCGTGATGGCAGACATTCTGCTGTCCAGGCGGTTGTTGCCAACGGAAGTGATCACAAAGCAGTTGGACTGCTGAACGGCCAGACGAATCAGAGGCTCGATCGTGGTGATCTTGGTGGCAGCGCCAAAGCTGGCATACCACTCCTTGCCGCGGCCATCATCGACAGCCAGCGTGCCCAGAGGCGCATCGCAGCGCTCCAGCGATGCGTTGGCATTGACGCTGGTTGCGCCGCCAGCAGCGCCCGTGGCGGCCGTAGGAGCCGTGCCAGTGCTGATGGTGCCGCCGCCAGGGGTCACGCAACCACCCAGGGCCAGAGCCGAGGCCAGAGCGGCCAGACGCAGAGTTGTCTTCTTGGACATAAGAATGCTTTCTTGGTATGAAATTTAAAAATTGAAATCCTGGCTGGATCAGCGCAGATACCAGCCAGAAGACCCCCAAACCCAGTAGTACGGAGCCGTGGTGTACCAGAGGCCCCAGGACTTTCTGTCTTCTTCTCGAATCTGATAGCGGGCCTGCGCATCGCGCTTGGCGGCCTGAGCCTGAGGCAGCAGGCGTGCGGCCTCCTTGTAGCCCTTGGCAGCAGCGCGAGACAGCCATGCCTCCGCCTCTGCAGGGTCGGAGCCCATTTCTTCAAAGCCCAGGAAGTACAGACGACCCAGCGCAAACTGGGCGGGGCCATGGCCAGCATTACCGGCCTTGCGCATCCATTCAATCGCCTGATAAGTGTTGCGCTCCACACCGTCGCCACGCAGATAGCGCAGGCCCAGGTCGTAGGCAGCTCGCGGATCGGCTTCGGCGCGGGCCGTCAGTGCGGCCAAGCGGCGCTCGGCCTCGGGATTGACGGGCTCGCCGTGGAATGTCTGCACATTGCGCGGCATTTCGGAGCAGTTATTGCCTTCGCACAGGCGCACCGTGGGTGACGAAGGTGCCAGCTGCTCCTGCGGAGTCTGAACAGCACACCCTGCCAGCGCCAGCGCAGCCAAGGAAAGACAGGGAAGAACAAATCGCATGAGAAAGCCCTCGGTGGTTCTTATCCGTTGGAAGCCAAAAAGTATACATGGGCGACTTGCATACTTTTTGGGCATTTTCCTGTCACTTGCCGCCACGGTGTGGAGACTAGCAACAGTAAATCAACGGAGTAAATAGATTTACACAATCGATCAAATGAATCAATAGCTTAATTCATCCATAAAGATCTGTCTCGATCAAAGTGGACCGGTATCACTGAGATATACCTCAGGCATGTCTTCACGCCCTTTTTCTCTGCCCTGGCCGCTGCCTGCCTTGCTGACCTGGACGCTGGCCTGGGCCTGCCTTCTGTTGTTGGGCCGCGTGCTGCCCTGGTGGCTGGCTTTGGGCATGGCCTGCGCGATCAGCACCGCCGCCAGCCTGTGGGGCCATAGCTGGTGGCGCAGAGCCATGATTGCAGCGGGCTTTCCGCTATCTTTTGGCGTGATGTGGGTCAGCCAGTCGGCTTGGGGCTTGCCCGCCTGGGGCTGGTTGCTGCCGCTGGGCTTGCTGCTGTTGGTCTACCCGCTCAATGCGTGGCGCGATGCGCCGGTATTCCCCACGCCTGCCAATGCGCTGCGGGGCCTTGCCGATATCGTCAAGCTGCCCGAACAAGCCTTGGTGCTGGATGCGGGCTGTGGCCTGGGTGATGGTTTGAAAGCTTTGCGCACAGAGCTTCCACAAGCCAGGCTGCACGGGCTGGAGTGGAGCTGGGCGTTGGCCATTGCCTGCGCGCTGCGCTGCCGCTGGGCACGCGTGCGGCGCGGTGATATCTGGCTGGCGGATTGGAGCGGCTATCAACTGGTTTATCTGTTCCAGCGACCCGAGAGCATGGGTCGCGCCGCCGTCAAGGCCGCTACCGAGATGCAGCCCGGCAGCTGGCTGGTGAGCCTGGATTTCGCGCTGCCCGGCGTGCTGCCCACCGCTTGTCTTGAAGGCAATAGCCGCCACAAGGTGTGGATTTATTCCATGCCGCTGCAGCAATAAGGAGCTGCGCGGCAGACCGTTACTTGGCGCGGCTGACCTTGCTCACGTAAAGAGAGACAGCCGCAATATCGGCCTCACTCATGGTGGCCTTGAAGGAGGGCATGGCGCCAATGCCATCCTTGAGCGCGCGGGCCACGCGGGCAGCGTCGGGCTGCAGCTCATCAAGCACGGGGCCGATGGCGCCTTCTGCACCCGCATCCTTGAGCGCATGGCAGACCGCGCAGGCGGGCACGGCGGCGGTCAGAAACAGTTCCTTGCCGCGCTTCATCTGGGCGGCTTCATCGGCATGCGCAAACCCTGCAACGGCAGACAGCAGGAGGGCGGCGAGGGTGTATGTCTTCTTCATCATTTTTATGGATTCCATTCATCGGGAGTCAACCCCATGCCCTGCGCGGCAAGGCATGAGGCGTGGCGCAGATCAGGCCACGGTCACAGTGACCGCGTGGTCGGCCCAACTGGTGTTGTTGTAGCCACTCTGGTTCTCGCCACGGGTTTCGGGCTGGACATTGCCCTTGTCATCCGTGGCGCGGCTGGCCAGGGTGTATGTGCCCTTGGGCAGATCGGCCTGCAGCGCAAACTGACGCCAGGCGTACTTGCCCATGTCGGGCCCGATCAGGCGGGCCTGCTTCCAGGTCTTGCCGCCGTCGATGGAGACTTCCACGCCCTTGATGGCGTTCATGCCGCCAAAGGCCACGCCCTGAATCTGCACCTTGCCCGCAGACTGGTTGCCGTCTTCGGGGATGGGACTGTTGATCCAGGACTTGACGCTCATCTCCTGCACCGAAGGCTGGCTGGGGTCGCCCTTGGCACCGGGGGGCGAGATACGGTAGCCGTGCGACATGATGTGCGCTTCGCTTTCCTTGGCGGTGAAAGCCAGCTGCTTGATGTACTTGATGTTGTTCACGCCGGTGTAGCCAGGCACGATCAGGCGCAGCGGGCCGCCATGCGCCAGCGAGACAGGCTCGCCATTCATCTCCCAGGCCAGCAACGCGTCCTGCATGGCGGCTGCGGGCACGGAGCGCTCCACCATCACGGTCTTGGGATCGATGCCTGCGGGCAGCACTTCGCCACCAGTGCCGGTCATGTAGACCATGCCATCGGCCACGCCACCCAGGGCCTTGACCACATCGCGCACGGGCACGCCGCTCCAGACCACGCAGCCTGCTGCACCTACCGTCCACTGCGTGCCGCTGGGTTTGCTGGGGAAGAAGCCACGACCATTGCCAGAGCATTGCAGCACCATGGTCACGGTTTCCAGACCCATCTTTTTCAGCTCGGCCACGGTCAGCTTGGCGGGCTTCTTCACGCCGTCGATCTGCACAGCCCATGCATCACGGTCGGCCACGATGGATTCAGGCGGCGTGGGCAGGTTGTTGCGCACATAGAGCTGATTGGTGGGCGTGATGACGCTGGAGCCAAAGGCGGAGCGCTTGGTCTCGATGGTCGTGCTGCTGTGGACGATGACAGCGTCCGCATTCTTGAAGCTGGCATAGCCGGGCAGCGGCTTGGCAGCAGATGCGGCAGCCTGCGCCAGCGCCTGACCTTGGAAACTGGCCAGACCGGCGGCCGCCAGTGCGCTGGCACTGCCAGTCAGCAGGCGGCGGCGGGGAAGGGATGCGGGGTTGTTTTGCATGATGTCTCCTCTTTGTGGTTAGGGAATGCAAACGGGAAAAAAGCTTCTAGCTGCTGGCCCGGCCCAGTGCGCGCGAGGCGACGGCCAGGGCCTGTTTTTTCTCGGCAATCAGCACCAGCGGGCGGCCTTCGCGCGAGCGCACGACCTGCCAGTAGGTGTTGGCCCACCAGCCTTTGCCGTCGGGAATGTGCTGGGGCTGATCAAAGGCCAGCACGGTAACGATGCCGCCTTTTTCAAAAAACGTGGTCAGGTGATACGCGCGGCTGCCGTCGATATCGCAGGGCCGCATCAGTTGGGTGTAGCCAGGCAGCTTCTCGTCGGCAGGCCAGTCCATGTGGCGGGCGATGTCGGCTTCGGGCATGAAGTTGCCGCGCAGCGTGCGCTCGTAGTACTCATGCTCGATCGCCGAGCGCACCATCTCTGGCGGGCGCATGGCAAACACGGCCCCGGTGACGGAGCCACTGACCAGCAGGGCCGCAAACATGCGCTGCAGACCACGGCGGGCGTACCAGGGGGTGTGGCGCAGCAGGTGCGCGGGCGGCTCGCCGGGCTCGAAGGCCAATGCCAACTCGGCGCGGGCGCGCAGGTCGAACGCGGTGTCGAAAGAGGCATCGAAAGCGCTGTTGTCAGGTCGGTCTTGGGAGTTCATGGTGCACGCTTTCTCAGCTGTATCACGCTGGCGCCCGATGCACGGGCGGGTTCTTGCAGAGCGTTTTTAAGGGCTTCACGCGCCCGCGCCAGGCGCGAGAGCACGGTGCCGGGGGCAATGTCCAGCGCCTCGGCCATCTGGGCCGTGGGCATATCGTCAAAGTAGTACAGCACCAGCACTTCGCGGTGAATGGGAGCGATGCGTGCCAGCGCCTTGACGACGTCGAGCTGGGCGTCGAGTGCATCGTGCTGATGGCTGGCTTGCTCGCAGACCTCATCCATCGGCTGCTGCAGGTGCTGCGCAGGATCAAAGTGGCGAAAGGCGTGGCGGCGCATGATCTGGAACAGCCAGGCGCGGGCCATGCCAGGGTCGCGCAGCTGGTTGCGAAAGCGCCAGGCGCTGGTGAAGCAATCCTGCACCACATCCTCGGCAATCGCGCGCGAGCCGGTCAGCGCCCAGGCGCTGCGCAGCAGAAATCGGTAATGCTCGCGCACCCACTGGTTGTAGCGCGACTCGGCGGTGGAGATCATGTGGCTAAAGAGCGCGCTGCCGCGACTTTCATTCCATGCCCTGCCGAATATTTTTTGAGCTGAATTTCAAAAATCAGCATCAAATTGGCCTCTAGTCCATGATTTGTATAGGCTGGCAGCTATAAATTTTGAGTATGCATGCCAAAGAACTGCGCAGGCGGCATGCCCACGGTGCGGCGCACCATGGCACTGAAGGCACTGGGGCTGTAGTCCAGCTCGGCGGCAATGCGCTGAATGGGCCAGTTGCGCGCGGCCAGGCTGACGGCATGGGCCAGCACGACTTGCTGGCGCCACTGGGTGAAGCTGCATTCCAGCTCCTGCCTGAAAAGCCGCGCCACGGTGCGCGGGCTGGCTCCTGTGTCGCGTGCCCAGTCTTCCAGCGTTTCAAAGCGCGTGGGGTCGGCCAGCACGTCTTCGCACAGCAGCCGCAAACGCTTGTCCTGCGGCAGCTTCACGCCCAGTTGCACCTCACTGGCACGGCGCAGTTCGTCGAGCAGCAGCTCGCTCAGGTGGTGTTCACGCGCTCTGTCCTGCTCGGACAACTGCAGGCTGTCATCGGGCAGCGTGGGCAACTCGCGCGCCACGGCGCGCAGCAGGTCGGATGCATTGAGCACGCGGCACTGCCGCCATGCGGCCTCTTGCTCCACACCCACATTGGGGCCGCAGCGGCCATTGGTTTGATAGAAGTACATGGTGCGCAGGTCCGCGCTTTCAACCATGGTCACCGCATGCTCCATGCCCGGCGGCACCCATAGCGCGCGCGAGGGCGGCACGATGAAGGTGCCCTGCGCCACCGTGAGGCGGATGGTGCCCGTGGTGGAGATAGCCAGCTGCGCCCAGGGGTGGCGGTGTGGCTTAACCTGGGTGTCGGCCTCCAGCCAGCGGCATTTGGCGCGCACGGGACGCACTGCCGTCGGCATGTAGAGATGCGGGGTGATGGTCTCCACATAGGCCGTGGCCTTGCCCGCACGCAAAGGCTCTGCCGGGGGCTGGGCCTGCTGCATCTCGGCCCAGCGCTGGAGGTAGGGTGCAGCAGACATTTCAGGGGTGGTGGGCGGGGTCGTCATGGCTTGGCGGGTTTGCGACAGTAATTGGCAGACTATCGCATACAAGACGCGACACCTCTGCCTAAGATGCGACACATGAACCGCCCTGCCTCCACAACACCTCAAAACCAGGCGCCAGAGACACTGCGCAGCGATGTGCGCACCATCAGCCTCATCGGTCTGGCCCATGGCTCCTCGCACTTTTTTCACTTGTTGCTGCCGCCACTGTTTCCGTGGCTGATCAAGGACTTTGGCTACAGCTACGCCGAGCTGAGCGTGCTGGTCTCGCTGTTCTTCATTGTCTCGGGCACCGGTCAGGCGCTTGCCGGTTTTGCCGTGGACCGCTTTGGCGCGCGCCCCATTCTGTTTGCCGCGCTTTCCAGCTTTGCCGTGGCGGGCCTGATCGCCAGCACGGCCACGGGCTACACCATGCTGCTGGCGGCCTCGTTCTTTGCGGGCCTGGGCAATGCTCCCTTCCACCCGGTGGATTTCACGATTTTGAACAAGCGCGTGTCGCCACAGCGCATTGGCCATGGCTTCTCGGTGCATGGCCTGTCCGGCAATATTGGCTGGGCGCTGGCTCCGCTGTTCATGGCGGGCATCACCACTGCGACTGGCTCCTGGCGCACAGCCTGCCTGTGCGGCGCCATCTGGGCGCTGGTGGTGCTGGCCATCATGGTCTACAACCGCGATGCGCTCGATGACCGTGCCGAATCGGCCAATGCTGCTGCCAAGCCTGCCGCCAATGCCGCAGCCGCGCCTCAGGAGCACCCCATGGCCTTCATGAAGCTGCCATCGGTGTGGTTGTGCTTCTCCTTCTTCTTCTGGAGCACCTGCGCGCTCAGCGCCATCCAGACCTTTGCCAGCCCGGCCATGCAGGCCATGTACCAGCTGCCGCTATCGGTCACCGCGCTGATCGTGACGGGCTATATGCTCTGCGGCGCGGCCGGCATGGTGGTGGGCGGCTTTCTGGTGGGCCGCGTGCAGCGGCTTGAGAAAGTGATCTCGATCTGCATGCTGGGCTCTGCTTTGCTGCTGTTCATCGTGGGCACCGGTGTTCTGCCGGGCATGGCGGGCGTGGTGGTGGCTTCGCTGGCCGGTATCGGCACCGGTCTGGCCGGGCCTTCGCGTGACATGCTGATCAAGCGCGCTGCGCCCCCTGGGGCGACAGGCCGCGTCTATGGCACGGTGTACTCGGGCCTTGATCTGGGCTTTTGCCTGGCCGCGCCCGTGTTCGGCTACATGCTGGACCATCACATGAACAACGCCGTGTTCTACGGCTCGGCCATTGCACTGGTGCTGTCCGTGGTGTCTGCCGTCATCGTCGGCGACGGGGTGAGCAAGAAGAACAAGCCGGTACCAGCTGCGGCCTGATCACCGCCCCAGCTCCCAAACCAAGCCAAGCCCTGCCCCGCAGGGCTTTTTTCATGCTGTAACAAGCTCTGGTGTTTACCCCCAGTCTTTGCGCGCCGCTGCCGCAGACCCGGCTGCTAAGCTGCAATGCTTGAGTGGCATACCGCCCTTGCACTGATTGGCTGGTGCACTATCAAAAACAAAGCAGCAGCCTTTCATCCCCTCGCCTCAACCCAGACAGGAGACTCCCCTCATGCCTTCCCCCGCTTTCGCCCTCTTTCGCGCCGCACCGCTGGCACTGGTCCTGGCCCTTGGCAGCGCTTACGCAGCCCCGCAGACCGAGCTGCTGGACTTTGCCAAGAAGGAACAGCAGCCCTACCTGGATACGCTGCGTGATCTGGTGCATATCGAGTCCGGCAGCAAGGATGTGGAAGGCGTGAAGAAGATTGCCGAATACGTGGCCGGCAAGCTGCGCGCGCAGGGCGGCAAGGTCGAGGTCATCACCCCCACGGACGTTTACCGCCTGGACGACACACCCGAGAAGATCGGCCCCATGGTGCATGCCGAATTCAAGGGCAAGGGCACCAGCCGCATCATGCTGATTGCGCATATGGACACGGTGTACCTGCCCGGCATGATCAAGGACCAGCCTTTCCGCATCGATGGCGACAAGGCCTATGGCCTGGGCATTGCCGACGACAAGCAGGGCGTGGCGCTGATTCTGCACATCGTGCCCATGCTCAAGAAGCTGGGCATTGAGGACTTTGGCACGCTGACCGTGCTTATCAATGGCGACGAGGAAATCAGCTCGCCCGGCGCGCGCAGCACCATCGTGCGCCTGGGCGCGGAGCAGGACGCCGTGTTCAGCTTTGAAGGCGGCGGCACCGACGGCAGCCTGCGCCTGGCCACCAGCGGCATCGGCTCGGCCTACCTCAAGGTCATCGGCAAGGCATCGCACGCCGGAGCCAAGCCCGAGGATGGCGTGAACTCGCTGTACGAAATCTCGCACCAGATTCTGCAGATGAAGGACCTGTCCAAGCCCGAGCAAGGCCTCAAGCTGAACTGGACCGTGTCCAAGGCCGGTACCAATCGCAATGTGATTCCCGCCGAATCCACGGCCCAGGCCGATGCACGCGCGCTGAAGGTGGACGATTTCACGGCACTGGAAAAAGCCATGCAGGAAAAGATCACCCACAAGCTGCTGCCCGCCAGCAAGGTGGAGCTGAAGTTTGAAGTGCGCCGCCCACCGCTGGAGGCCAATGCCGTCGGCATCCAGCTGGCCAAGCACGCGCAAGGCATTTACGACCAGGAGCTGAGCCTGCCCATGAAGGTGATGGAAAAGGCTACGGGCGGCGGCACGGACGCGGCTTTTGCGGCTCTCAAGAGCAAGGGCGGCGTGATCGAGGGCTTTGGCCTGTCGGGCTACGGCGCGCACTCCAACGACGCCGAATATGTGCAGATCAGCACCATCGCACCGCGCCTGTACCTAGCCGCACGCATGATTCAGGACCTGTCTCGCGGTCAGATCAAGTGATGCAAATTTGATAGCCGCCCGCCTTTTCAATCTCTGGACTGGAGGGCAAAAAACCTCAAAAGAGCTGCTTCGGGCAGCTCTTTTTCATGGCGCGCTCAAGCAGCGCATCTGTCGCCTACCCTACTGACTGCAACCCGCCCAATCCCTACATTGATGGCACCAACGATGAAGGAGACAAGCCCGTGAGCACCGCATCCCTGAACATTCCCAGCGTGCAGCATCTGGTCAGCCCCGAAGAGTGGCAGCTGCGCGTGGACCTGGCCGCCTGCTACCGGCTGGTGGCGCAATACGGCTGGAGCGATCTGGTCTTCACCCACATCAGCGCGCGCCTGCCAGGGCCGGAGCATCACTTTCTCATCAACCCCTACGGGCTGATGTTTGACGAAATCACGGCCTCGTCTCTGGTCAAGGTGGACATGAGCTGCAACAAGCTCATGGACTCACCCTTCCCCGTCAACCCTGCCGGCTTCGTCATCCACAGCGCCGTGCATGCCGTGCGCCCCGATGTGCAATGCGTGCTGCACACCCATACGCGCGCCGGTGTGGGCGTGGCGGCGCAGAAGAAGGGGCTGCTGCCCATCAGCCAGCAAAGCACGTTTGTGCTGGCCTCGCTGGCCTATCACGACTATGAGGGCGTGGCCTTTCGCGAAGACGAGGCACCGCGCCTGCAGGCCGATATGGGCGCAGCCAACTTCCTCATGCTGCGCAACCATGGCTTGCTGACCTGCGGCGCGACGATTGCCGATGCCTTCCTCGGCATGTATGTGTTCGAGTCCGCCTGCCAGATTCAGCTGGCTGCCCAGTCCGGCGGCAGCGAACTGACCGAGGTGAACCCTCAGATCATTCAGGGCGTGGCCCATGCCATGAAGGTGCAGACCGGCGGGCTGGGTGGCCAGTTTGCCTGGCCCGCGCTGCTGCGCAAGCTGGACCGCACCGACCCCAGCTATCGAAACTGAAGCACCTGCCGTAATAACAAAAAGGGCATCCGAGAGGATGCCCTTTGTTTTTGGAAGAAGGTACTCAGCCTTCGCCGCGCAGTTTTTCAATGATGCCGTTGAGCTCGTCCAGCGAACCGAACTGGATGGCGATCTCGCCCATTTCCTGCACCTTGCCATGGCGACGCACAGTCTTCTTGATGCGCACCTCCACATCGGCCGTGAGCAGGTCGGACAGCTCTTCCTCGATGCGCTTCACATCGCGGGACTTGCCGTCCTTCTTGGCCTTCTGGCGCGTCAGGCTGAACTCGGCACCGATCTTCTTGACCAGCGATTCGGCCTCGCGCACCGACATCTTCTTGGCTGCAATCTGGTTGCCAGCGGTGATCTGCGTGGCTCGGTCCAGCGTCAGCAGCGCACGGGCATGGCCCATGTCGATGTCACCAGCCATCAGCATGGTCTGCACGGGCTCGGCCAGATTCAGCAGGCGCAGCAGATTGGTGGCGGCGCTGCGCGAGCGGCCCACGGCCTGCGCGGCCTGCTCATGCGTCAGGCCAAACTCCTTGACCAGACGCGACAGGCCCTGCGCTTCTTCCAGCGGGTTCAGGTCTTCACGCTGAATGTTCTCGATCAGCGCCATGGCGGCGGCGGCTTCGTCCGGCACCTCGCGCACCAGCACCGGCACTTCGGCCAGACCAGCCAGACGCGCAGCACGGAAACGCCGTTCACCGGCAATGATTTCGTACTTGCCTGCGTTGTCGCCCTTGGCCAGCTGGCGCACCAAAATTGGCTGCATGATGCCCTGAGCCTTGATGCTCTCGGCCAGCTCATACAGCGCGCCCTCGTCCATGCGCGTGCGCGGCTGGTACTGGCCGGCCACCATCACATCGAGCGACAGCACGCTGGGCAGACCGCTGGTCTGCGTGCTGGTTGCGGCTTCTTCCTTCTCGCTGACCTTGGGGCCCAGCAGGGCTTCCAGACCACGTCCCAGGCCCTTGGGTTTCTTAGTCACCATTGCTGAAATCTTTCCTTAAAGGGTGAGCAGCAGTTCATGCCCTGCTTCCCAAAGTCCTAATCCACTGGCCGTGTTGATATGGCCTGCAGCGCCTGCATTCACAAATCGGCTGCCCCAGCCCTCGGCCATGGCTTGCGCGCGCTGCAGCGTGCAGTTCGGGTCGTTCTCGCTGCCCACCAGTATCGATGGGAAAGGCAGCTTGTGCATCAGCACAGGTGCCCAGCCAGGCAGTACGGCGCGCAGGCTGTCCTGCTCCGTATCGCCAGGGGCCACCAGCAAGGCGCCGCGCACCTTGGTCTTGGCGACGGGCGAATGCGCAGCCCACCATGCCACCAGCACGCAACCCAAGCTGTGCGCCACCAGCGTCACGGGGCGCGGAGCGTCGAGCACGGTCTCCTGCAGGCGAATGCTCCAGTCACCGCGCAGCGGGTGCTGCCAGTTGTGCTGGTCAAGGCGCTGATAGCCGTATTGGTCCTGCCACAGGCTTTGCCAGTGAGCAGCATCCGAGTTCTGCCAGCCGGGCAGCAGCCAGACATCCTGAGGGTTGAGCACTTCAGATGTCATAGCTGCACGCGTATATGGAATAAGGACTTGAGAGCTGTTTCACGTGAAACACTCACATTTTCTTGATGCGGCGCACCATTTCCTCGGCAAACTCGATGAAGGCCTTGCTGCCCTTGGCCGAAGCATCGAACACCACGCCGGGCAGGCCGTAGCTGGGGGCCTCGGCCAGACGCACATTGCGCGGGATGACGGTGTCGAACACCTTGTCGCCGAAGTGGTCCTTGAGCTGGTCGCTGACCTGCTGCTGCAGCGTAGTGCGCGGGTCGAACATCACGCGCAGCAGGCCGATGATCTGCAGGTCGGGGTTCATGTTCGCGTGCACCTGCTTGATGGTGTTGACCAGATCGGTCAGGCCTTCCAGCGCAAAGTATTCGCACTGCATGGGCACGATCACGCCATGGGCCGAGCACAGGCCGTTGAGCGTCAGCATGGACAGCGAAGGCGGGCAGTCGATGAGCACAAAGTCAAAATCATTCTTGACCAGCTCCAGCGCGGCCTTCAGACGCTCGTTGCGGCGCTCCAGCGAGACCAGTTCAATCTCGGCCCCCGACAGTTCGCGGTTGGCACCCAGCACGTGGTAGCCGACCTGCTCGGAGTTGATCGCCGCTTCCTTGATGCTGGAGTTTTCCAGCAGCACGTCATAGACCGACAGCTCCAGCGCGCGCTTGTCCACGCCCGAGCCCATGGTGGCATTGCCCTGCGGGTCCAGGTCGATCAGCAGCACACGCTGGCCGACCTTGGCCAGACCGGCAGCAAGATTGACCGTGGTGGTGGTCTTGCCCACTCCACCTTTTTGATTGGCAACGCAGAAAATCTTGGCCATGAAACTTCTCTTTTAGTTGGTGGCCAGCTTGAGGCCAAAACCGATCAAAAACACACCGGCAGTCTTTTCCAGCCACTTCACCACAGCCGGGTTGGCACGCAGGCGCTCGGCCAGCAGGCGGGTCAGGGTCACCACGATGATGCTGTAGATCAGCGTGATGGCCGCCACGGTGGCGGCCATCACGCCAAAGGTCAACATGCCCTGGTGCCTGGCCGGGTCCACAAACATGGGAAAGAACGCCATATAGAACACGATGGCCTTGGGGTTCATCAAGGTGATGAGCGCCCCCTGGCGGAAATACTGGCGCGGCTGGATATGGATGGCAGGCGCATCACCGGGCTTGGCTGTGAGCAGCTTGTAGCCCAGCCAGGCCAGGTAGGCCGCCCCCACCCATTGCACAGCATGAAAAGCTGCCGGGTACGCAGCCAGCACCGCCGCCACACCGGCCACTGCCAGCCACATCAGCACCTGGTCTGCAGCTATCACCCCGAAGCAAGCCGCCATGCCCGCACGCACGCCACCCTTGCCTGTTGATGTGATCAAGGCCAGGTTGCCCGGCCCGGGAATCAACAAAAAGACGGTGACGGCTGCGACAAAAGCGCCGTAATCAGAGATGCCGAACATTCAAACCCTGCGCGATGGAAAACTTCGAGTTTATGCGAGGGCCGTGGCAGGCGCATCTGCCTTGCGCAGATGTCGCCCATAAACATCTGTAAAAGATGAACAATCAGGCCGCCGTGCGCAGCCAGATCACGCAGCGTTCTGCGTCGAGCCCTGGAACCTCAAGCTGTTCCACGTGAAACACTTGCACATCAGCAGGCAGGGCCGCGATTTCGTCGTCAGGGTGCTTGCCCTTCATGGCGAACCAGATACCGTTCTCCGCCAGCGCCTTGCGCGACCAGGTCGTGAAGTCCACCAGCGAGGCAAAAGCGCGGCAGCTGATGACCGGGTACAGGGTCTTGAGGTTTTCCACCCGGTCATGAATGCCGTGCAGATTGGGCAGGCGCAGCGATGCAGCGACCTGCTGGATAAAGGCAGCCTTCTTGCCCACCGTATCCACACAGTTCACATCGATCTGCGGGCAGCAGATGGCAAACACCACACCAGGCAGACCACCGCCTGAGCCCACATCGAGCAGCGGCAAACGCTTGCCCTCTTCCACAGGCAAAGTATTCACATGGCGCAGCAAGGCAGGCACGGCAGCCAGACTGTCCAACAGGTGGTGCGTCAGCATCTCCTGCGGGTCACGTACCGATGTCAGGTTGTAGACCTTGTTCCACTTCTGCAGCAGGTCCATGAAATTCATCAGCAGATCAATCTGCGCAACGCTCAAGTCCAGCTTCAGCGTTTTGATACCAGCTTCGAGTTGGGGTCGCAGTGCCTCGCTCATGCCGCTGCCTCTTCACCATGAGCGGCAAAACCCTTGAAGCCACCTTTTTTAAGGTGAACCATCAACAAGGAGATGGCTGCAGGCGTCACGCCTGAAATGCGCGAAGCCTGACCCAGCGTCTCGGGGCGATGTTTTTGCAGCTTCTGACGCACCTCAAACGACAGCGCCGCCACCTGCATGTAGTCAAAGTCCAGCGGCAGACGAAGCTTCTCGAAGTGCGAGGCGCGCTCCACCTCATCCTTCTGACGGTCAATATAGCCAGAGTACTTGGCGGCGATTTCCACCTGCTCGATGACCGGCGCACTCAGCTCACCCAGTGCCTCTGGCTGAACATCAGCCGAGGCGTACTTGCCCTCGTTCATGCTCATGAGCTTGTCGTAATCCACACCGGGGCGGCGCAGCAGGTCGAACAGGTTGTACTCGCGCTCCATGGCCTTGCCCAGCACGCGCTCGGCTTCTTCGGCGGTCACGATGCGTGGGTTGACCCAGGTGGACTTGAGGCGCTCTGTTTCACGTGAAACAGCATCGCGCTTGCGGCTGAAGGCTTCCCAGCGCTCGTCGCTGATCAAGCCCATCTTACGGCCCTCTTCCGTCAGGCGCATATCGGCATTGTCTTCACGCAGCTGCAGGCGGAACTCGGCACGGCTGGTGAACATGCGGTAAGGCTCGGTCACACCCTTGGTAATCAAGTCGTCCACCAGCACGCCCAGATAGGCCTCGTCACGTCTGGGTGTCCATGGGCCGTCGCCACGGCATTGTAGCGCGGCGTTCAGGCCGGCAAACAGGCCTTGGGCCGCAGCCTCTTCGTAGCCGGTCGTGCCATTGATCTGACCGGCAAAGAACAGGCCTTGGATCTGCTTGGACTCGAAGCTGCTCTTGAGCGAGCGCGGGTCAAAGTAGTCGTATTCGATGGCGTAGCCAGGGCGCAGGATATGGGCGTTCTCCAGACCCTTCATGCTGCGCACCAGCTCGTACTGAATGTCGAATGGCAGGCTGGTCGAGATACCGTTGGGGTAGAACTCGTTGGTGGTCAGACCTTCGGGCTCCAGAAAAATCTGATGGCTTTCCTTGTCGGCAAAGCGGTTGATCTTGTCCTCAACACTGGGGCAGTAACGCGGGCCCACACCCTCGATCTTGCCGGTGAACATGGGGCTGCGGTCAAAGCCGCTGCGAATGATCTCGTGCGTGCGGGCATTGGTGTGCGTGATCCAGCAAGGCATTTGCTGGGGATGCATGGCACGGTTGCCCATGAAGCTGAACACGGGCACTTCGCCCTCGTTCACGCCACCGGGCATGCCGTCACCGGGCTGCTCTTCACACTGGCTGAAGTCAATGCTGCGGCCATCAATGCGCGGCGGTGTACCGGTTTTCAGGCGGCCCTGCGGCAGCTTCAGCTCCTTCAGGCGTGCCGACAGCGATACGGCGGGAGGATCGCCCGCACGGCCTGCAGCGTAGTTGTTCAGACCCACGTGAATCTTGCCGTCCAGGAAGGTACCCGCCGTCAGCACCACGGCGCGGCTGCGGAACTGGATGCCGACCTGAGTCACCGCTCCAACGACCTTGTCGCCTTCGACCATCAGGTCATCAACGGCCTGCTGGAACAGCCAGAGATTGGGCTGGTTCTCCAGCATTTCGCGGATCGCGGCCTTGTACAGAATGCGGTCGGCCTGAGCGCGCGTGGCACGCACGGCCGGGCCTTTGGAGCTGTTGAGGATACGGAACTGGATACCACCCTTGTCCGTGGCCAGCGCCATGGCACCGCCCAGTGCATCGACTTCCTTGACCAAATGGCCTTTGCCGATGCCCCCAATGCTGGGGTTGCAGCTCATCTGCCCCAGGGTTTCGATATTGTGGGACAGCAGCAGCGTTTTGCTGCCCATGCGCGCAGCGGCCAGCGCAGCCTCGGTGCCAGCATGGCCACCGCCGACCACGATCACATCAAATTCCTGTGGGTACAACATGTTCTTGCTCCGGGCCTCGCCCGGCCCTTGGTTCCCGGCACGAAGCGCCCATGCTCCGGCTCTCTTGGCAGGCCAGCACCCTTCTTCTGAATGCCTGGCCCTGCGGGGAACCCGCAATTTTCCCACCATTGGGCCAACAATGCCCTGCCTAGGGTTGCAGACCATGTTTCACGTGAAACTCCAGCCTCCAGATTTGCCCTAAGGTAGTCCAAATTCCATAGCCAGCCACTACCGGCCTATGCTGCAATGCACACATGAAAATCCTGATATTCGCGGGCAGTACCCGCAAGGAATCCTACAACCGCAAGCTGGCCCAGGCTGCTGCAGAGATTGCCCGCCAACAAGGCGTGCAGGCCACCGTGCTGGAGTTGTCGGACTTTGACATTCCGCTCTACAACGCCGATCTGGAAGCGCAGGGAACGCCGCCCGATGTGATCCGTCTCAAACAACTGCTGCATGAGCATTCGGCCTGGATCATCTGCAGCCCCGAATACAACGGCAGCTACCCGGCCCTGCTCAAGAACACCCTTGACTGGGCCTCCAGCCCCGTCAAGGGGGACGCGCAGTGGAGCGATGGCGTTCTGCCCTTTCGTGGCAAGGTGGTCGGCATGTGCAGCGCCTCGCCCGGAGGCCTGGGCGGGCTGCGTGCTCAATCTCACCTCGCACCGCTGCTATTGAATCTGGAGTGCTGGCTTGCCCCCGTCAGCCATGCCGTGGGCCATGCCGGTGATGCGTTTGATGCCCAGGGCAAACTCGTGCGCCCTCAGAATCAGCAAGGCGTACAGGCCGTCGTCACCCAGGTGGTATGGGCCGCTCAGCGGCTGCATGCAGAATAGACAAGCATTCTCCTGGCTGCCTTCGGCAGCTGGTTCGTCCGGTTCGACCTCCTTGATGTGAGAAGCCTTCCATGCCAGCCGATATGCCAGCCAACAACTCTCTGCATGCTTTTCTCTACTGCAGCACGCTTGCTGCGCAGCAGCCCATCTCCGTGGTCGGCGACATTGTCAAGGCGGCGCGGGAAAAGAACGCGCGCCTTGGCCTCACGGGTGTGCTGATCTTCGATGGGCAGCGCTTTTGCCAGTATCTGGAAGGCAATGCCGTAGCGATCTCCGATATGCTGCAAAACATCTGCCTGGACCCTCGCCACACCGATGTCGTCGTTCAGTTCCATGGCCCGCAGGAAGGCCCGCGCCGCTTTCAAGATTGGGCCATTGCCTATGCCGAGCTAGAAGAGCCGATTGCACTTGACGAGCTCATGAGCTTTGAAGGCGAAGAAGCCCTGCTGCTGTTTCATCAGCTATTACCCAGTCTGGACTACTGTTAAGCGTGCATGCGCCGGACATGCAACCGGTTTAGCATGTCTGCTTGTCTTTTCAATGCAATAGAAAGCCCATCGACATGAAGCTTTACTACAGCCCCGGCGCTTGCTCTTTGTCCCCCCACATCGTGCTGCATGAGACAGGCCTCAAGCACGAGGCCATTCTGGCCAGCACCAAGAGCCACAAGCTGCAAGACGGCACGGACTTCTACACCATCAACCCTCTGGGCTATGTACCGTTTCTGGTGCTCGATGATGGCGACACGCTGCACGAAGGCCCGGCCATCATTCAATACCTGGCGGATCAGGCGCCTGAAAAGAATCTCGCCCCCGCCAACGGCACCATGGCACGCTACCACCTGCAGGAGTGGCTGAACTTCATCAGCACCGAGCTGCACAAGGGCTTTGGCCCCCTCTTCAACCCTGCCACGCCCGAAGACTTCAAGCCCGCTGTGCGCGCCAATGTGCTCAAGCGCCTGACCTGGGTGGATGAGCAACTGGGCAACAAGACCTATGTGATGGGCGACCAGTTCACCGTGGCCGATGCCTATCTGTTCACCGTTACCGGCTGGGCCCAGTTCGTGGGCGTGGACATCTCTGGCCTCAAGCACATCCAGGCCTACCGCGAGCGCGTTCTGGCCCGCCCTGCCGTGCAGGCTGCAATGAAGGCTGAAGGCCTGCTCAAGTAAGTTCTTTCGCATACGCGCACACTGAAAAGCCCGGGTCTTTCCGACCGGGCTTTTTTTGTCTTCTGGAGTTCTGCATGACCTCGTTGTTCGACCCCATTGATGCTGGCGATCTGCGCCTGCCCAACCGCATTGCCATGGCCCCGCTGACGCGCAACCGCGCGCCTGGTGCAGTCCCTACGGAGCAGATGCAGACCTACTACGCACAGCGCGCCACGGCAGGCTTGCTGATCAGCGAAGGCACCGCGATCAGCGCGCAGGCTCAGGGCTATGCCGATGTACCTGGTCTGTACGGTGAAGACCAGTTGCAAGCCTGGAAGAAAGTGACCGATGCCGTGCATGCCAAAGGTGGCCGCATCGTCACCCAGCTCTGGCATGTGGGCCGCATCTCGCACCATGTGCTGCAGCCCGAGAACCAGGCACCTGTGGCCCCTTCGGCCATCACGGCCAAGTCCAAGACCTATGTGATCGACCACGGTACGCAACAAGGGCATTTCGTGCCCACATCCGCCCCGCGCGCACTGCGCCAGGATGAGCTTCCAGGCATTGTTCACAGCTTTGCCGTGGCAGCCCGCGAAGCCGTGAAAACGGCGGGCTTTGATGGCGTGGAACTGCACAGCGCCAACGGCTATCTGCTGGACCAGTTCCTCAAGACCGGAGCCAACCAGCGCAAGGATGACTACGGCGGCAGCATTGAAAACCGCGCCCGTCTGGTGCTGGAATGCGTGCGCGCCGTGGTCGATGAAATCGGCGGTGGCAAGGTGGGCATCCGCATCTCGCCCGTCACGCCCGCCAACGACATCGTGGACGACGATCCTCAGGCCCTGTTCGAGTATCTGGTGCGCCAGCTGGCCCCGCTGGGCCTGGCCTTCATCCACGTGATCGAAGGCTCCACCGGCGGCCCGCGCGAGTTGCCCGATCGCCCATTCGACTACCACGCCCTCAAGCAGGCTTACCGCACAGCGGGCGGCAAGGGCGTCTGGATGGTCAACAACGGCTATGACCGTAACCTCGCCATCAAGGCCGTGGAAAGCGGCTATGCCGACGTGGTGGCTTTCGGCAAGGCCTATATCTCCAACCCCGACCTCGTACACCGCCTGCATGACAATCTGCCGCTGAACGCATGGAACAGCGCTCGCTTCTATGGCGGTGGCGCAGACGGCTATACCGACTACCCCACGGTCTGATTTCAAGCCATATCAGCCTTTAGTCTATACGGAATATAGGCTATATGCTACATAAATAATAGCAAAAGCCCGGCGCATCGCTGCTGCCGGGCTTTTTTTGTGGAGGGATCAGAACGCTGCGTCAGGCATGTTCCAGCTGCTTGGCCTTCTGCGCGGGCAGCGCACTCTTGGCGGGTGCTGCGCCGCTGGGTGCCAGGGCCGGATGTGCGGCCTGCGGCCTGGCCCGGGCCATCCTTTGGGCAGCCTGCACATTTACATCCGAGAGCTTGAACTGGCTGACCAGTTGCGCCAGTCTCGCGGCCTGCTCGCGCAGCGATTCGGCAGCGGCGGCGGACTCTTCCACCAGCGCAGCGTTCTGCTGCGTCATGCGGTCGATATCACCAACCGCCTGGTTGACCTGACCAATGCCCAGCGACTGCTCGGCCGATGCGGCCGTGATCTCGCCAATGATGTCGCCCACGCGCTTGGCGCTGTCCACCGTGTCCTGCATGGCCTTGCCTGCCCCGTTGACCTGGCGCGATCCCGTATCCACCGTCTGCACGCTGGTGCTGATCAGGGATTTGATTTCGCTGGCGGCCTGAGCGGAGCGCTGGGCCAGGCTGCGCACCTCACCCGCCACCACGGCAAAGCCGCGCCCCTGCTCGCCGGCGCGGGCGGCTTCCACGGCCGCATTGAGCGCGAGGATGTTGGTCTGAAAGGCAATCGAGTCGATCAGGCCGATGATGTCGCCAATCTTGCGGCTCGAGGCCGAAATCTCCTGCATGCTGCTTACGGCCTGACCCACGATCTGACCACCCTCCACCGCCGTGGACGACGCCGAGGAAGCCAGTTGGTTGGCCAGCTTTGACGACGATGCCGTCTGCTGCACCGTGGCGGTGAGTTGGGCCAGAGAAGCCACGGTCTCCTGCAGATTGCTGGCCGTCTGCTCGGTGCGAGCGGACAGGTCCTGATTGCCAGTGGCGATCTCGTCGCTGGCCGTGGCGATATTGCCGCTGGCATCACGCACCTGCATGACCATGGCGGACAACGACTGCTGCATCTGCTCCAGCGCACGCTGCAGCTCGGCCAGCTCGTCCTCCCCCGTCACCATCTGGCGTGTGGACAGATCACCGTCCGCAATCGTCAAAGCCATCTGGCGCGCGCGCTCCAGCGGGCGGCAGATGGACTGCATGTTCAGCAGCGTCAGCGGCGCCACGACAAGCAGCGTCAGCACCACCGCCGCAATGAACAGCCAACGCGTCTGGGTGGCCACATCGCGTTCGGCGGTTGCCAGTGCGTCGGACTGCTTCAGCAGCAAGCTGTCGAGCTGCGCCAGCAGCTTGTCGGCTTCCACCACCTCCACCAGCGCCTTGCCGCTCATCTTGTTGGCCGTGGTGGCCGAGTCATAGCCGCCGCCCTCCAACTGGCGAGCCACCGGTTCAAACGCCTTCTGGTAGTTATCGATGCGGGCGATGATGCTCTTGGCCAGGGCCTCATCCTGCGCATCGCTGCCCGTCACGAACTTGCCCAGCGTGAGCTTGGACTTGTCGATGAAGCCCATCCACTGCTCGTGCGCCTTGCGCACTTCCTCGGGCTTCTCGTACTGGATCACCATGTCTTTTTCACTGATGCGGATACCGCCCAGCTCCATGCGCAGCTGCGCCATGTAGCCCGATTTGGCATAGGCGTTGTTCAGGAAATCCTGACTCATCTCCTGAATGCGGAACATGCCCAGCATGCCTGCGCCCCCCAGCAGCCCCAGCAGCGCCATCACCACGCCGATCGCGCCCAGCATGCGCGTACGAATCGTGAAGTGCCGCATCATTCCCAACAGACTCATGAATCCCTCTCAACTTGTAGTGGCTGGTGTTTTTTACACCAGAAAAGGCGGTTTGTTTCAGATTGTCACAAAACCAAGGGCATTCCTTGGCCTGACGTAGCTCTTTGCCTGATCAGGCCTCGATATCGGCAGTTTTTGCGGCGGATCAACCCCGCCGCAAACCAAGTCTTGTAGAAGGCTTGACCTTGCCATGATGTTAGGGTTGATCATTCAGACATCGAGAACGCCAGCCCCGGCGAAGCTCACATTCAAGGAGTGAAGCAATGCAACAAGTTTTTGAAGTTCAGGGCATGACCTGCGGACACTGCGAACGCGCCGTCACCAACGCCATCCAGGGCGTGGACGCCAATGCGCAGGTCAAGATCGACCGTGCCGCCAACCGCGTGGAAGTGCAAAGCGATGCCCAGCGCGAAGCCATCAGCGCTGCGATTGCCGAAGAAGGCTACAAGGTCGCATAAGCGCTGCTTTCACCTTTTTTGGCAAACCACCACCGCGCCAGCACCTCTTCAAGACCCCTGAAGGGCCGCTGGCGCGATTTTTTGGAGAGTTCCATGCCTGGACACCCAAGCGCCCCCAAAACCGCTCAGAACTGGCCTGTGGTGATTGGCGAAGCTGCGCGCCGCGCCGGTGTCTCCGCACGCATGGTGCGCCACTACGAATCACTGGGTCTGCTGCCGCCCGTGCACCGCACCGACAGCGGCTACCGCCAGTACACCGAGGCCGACGTGCATGCGCTGCGCTTCATCCGCCGCGGGCGTGACCTGGGTTTCTCGATGGAAGAAATCGGCACGCTGCTGAGCCTGTGGCAGAACCAGGGCCGCGCCAGCAGCCAGGTCAAGGAAATTGCGCAACGCCATATCGCCGTTCTGGCAGAGCGCATCGCCGCCATGCAGGCCATGCAGCGCACCTTGCAGAGTCTGGTGCACTGCTGCCACGGCGACGACCGCCCCGACTGCCCCATTCTGGATGACCTGGCCAGCGCAGACACGGATCTCACACCCGCCAGCCCCGAACCTCTGACACCCAAGCGCGCAGCGCGCAGTCCGGCTGCCGCCCGCCGTTCCACGTGAAACTCGTGCACCGTTTTTTGCGGCGACGCAACCCCTTGTTCGGCTAGATGGAGCGCGACAGCCGTCTCCTACAAAGTTACTGCAAAATGCCAGTTTGACAGGCTCGCACGGCCTTCATTCAAACTCACAGATTTGCCATTGCCTTGCAATGGAAGGAGACACCAACATGAGCACCCGAGACATCTTCGTCGTCAGCGCAGCGCGCACCGCCATCGGCACCTTTGGCGGCGGCTTGAAGGACGTTCCCAACACCCAGCTGGCCACCACCGTGGTCAAGGCCGCCATCGAGCGCGCAGGCATTGCCGCCGATCAGGTCGGCCATGTGGTCATGGGCAATGTGATTCCTACCGACACCAAGGATGCTTACCTGTCCCGCGTGGCGGCCATCGATGCGGGCTGCCCCATCGAGACGCCCGCCTTCAACGTCAACCGCCTGTGCGGCTCGGGTCTGCAGGCCATTGTTTCTGCCGCTCAGGCGATTGCGCTGGGTGACTGTGAAGTGGCGATTGGTGCTGGTTCTGAATCCATGAGCCGTGGCCCGTACTTCGACACCGCTTCGCGCTGGGGCGCACGCATGGGTGATGCCAAGAGCATCGACTACATGCTGGGCATCCTGCACGACCCCTGGCAAAAAATGCACATGGGTATCACCGCAGAAAACGTGGCCGAGCGCTACAAGATCAGCCGCGTCATGCAGGACGAACTGGCCGTAGTCAGCCAGCAGCGCGCAGCGGCCGCGATTGAGGCCGGTCGCTTCAAGGAGCAGATCGTTCCCGTCGAAATCGCCACCCGCAAAGGCACGGTGCTGTTCGACACCGACGAGCATGTGCGCGGCAACACCACAGTGGAAACGCTGGCCGGCATGAAGCCTGCGTTCAAGAAAGAAGGCGGCACCGTGACTGCGGGCAACGCCTCCGGCATCAACGACGGCGCCGCCGCCGTGCTGATGATGAGCGCTGAAGCCGTCAAGTCCAGCGGCGCCAAGCCTCTGGCGCGTCTGGTCGGCTACGCCCACGCTGGTGTCGAGCCTGCGTACATGGGCATCGGCCCCGTGCCCGCCACGCAAAAAGTGCTGGCGCGCACCGGCCTGAAGATTCAGGACATGGACGTGATCGAAGCCAACGAAGCCTTCGCCGCACAGGCTTGCGCCGTGATTCAGGAACTGGCGCTGGACCCCGCCAAGGTCAACCCCAATGGCTCGGGCATCTCGCTGGGTCACCCCGTGGGTGCGACCGGTGCGATCATCACCACCAAGGCGATCTATGAGCTGCACCGCACCGGTGGCCGCTATGCACTGGTGACCATGTGCATTGGCGGTGGCCAGGGCATTGCTGCAATCTTTGAGCGCGTGTAAACCGCTTTAGCTGCACCGCAAAAAAGGCCTGCCGGATCACTCCGGCAGGCCTTTGTTTTTGATAGCTATATGCGCTGAATATTCATGGCTTTCAATGCATTAAGGCACTGCAGCCCATGATCATTCAGCACTATCAGCTACTGTTTCAATAGCATCAAAAAGGTGCCTCTTCGGGGGCTGTGTCGGCCGGTGCTGTGGACGGTCCCGTCACCGTACCTTGACCGCGCCCCTGCGCCAGTCGCACGGGCAATGTTTCCGCAGCGGGAGCGGCCTGCAGCGATGCAGGCAGACCATCGCCCAGCCCGGTGCGACCTTCGCCGCCCAGCGCCTCGATCAGATCTGGAATCAGACGCGAGAGCTCGCCTGTGGCAATCGTCACATCGGTGTCAAAGCCACCATCGTCCTGCGACTGGCCATCCATCACCGCATCGAGCAGCGCAATCTTCTTGATCTGCAGGCCTTCTGAGAGGACAAAGCTCACGCGGTCATCCCAGGTCATGGCCAGCTTGGTGGGCAGCTTGCCATGCTCAATGTGCTGGCGCACCTCGTCGATATCGAGCGGGTGGCGGGCATAACGCACCACGGCCTTGGACTCATCGGCGGCCTTGAGTTCACACTCGCGGTCGATCGAGAAACCGGCAGGTGGCTCCTGCGTCACCAGCCAGTGCGCCATCGCGGCCTGCGGGCTGGTTTGCGTGTCTACCAGCGCCAGTGCAAAGCCTGGCAGACCTTCCACCAGCAAGGTCACGATCTCGTCGGCACGGCCTTGCGCGCTGGTATCGAGCACCAGGGTACGCGCCTGCGGGTCAATCCACACCCACATGCTGCCCTGCTTGGTAAACGCCATGGGCAGCAGATCCAGCTTGGCTTCGTCCTTGAGCTCTTTTTTCTCTTTCTTGCCAGGCTTGCGGCCCTCGGTTTTCTCGATGTGCTCGGCCTTTTCATTGACCTTGCGATTGAGCACGCTGGCGGGCAGCATCTTCGACTCGCTCATGAAGCGCATCACCCATTGCCCGGCCACGCTTTCGGCCAGTGGGCCATGCTGCTCGCCACGCGGCGGCACCCAGCCTACGGAGCGTTCCTGCGTTGCGCCGCACTCCTCAAACACCGTCTTTTGCAGCGCATCTTCCAGCACCTGCAGATCGCCCTGCCAACTCTCGGCAATGCGATAAACAATCATGTTCTTGAACATCCAAAAAACCTTTGCTAAACCTATCGTCAACGCCCTGCCGAACAAGCAGGCAGGACGGAAAAAATCAGCCGCAGCGCGCAGCTCCATAAGCACATTGTTGCGCAGTCCGGAGCACGCAAAATTCTCAATACTTTACATAGCGGCTGCAAAACCTCACGTCTCAGAAACATGAGCACCCCACACTTCAGTCATCCGCTGCCGGATGCCCATGTGGAGCAAGACCGAGCGGCCACCCTCTTTCACTTCTTTTGAAAAGGAAACTGATATGACCCGCTTTCGCCAAACACTGACTGGTGCCGCTGTTGCCACTGCCCTGCTGGCCTCTCTGAGCCTGCCCAGCTTTGCCCAGACAGCCGCTCCCGCCGCACCTGCAGACAAGGCCGCTGCCACACAGTCTGCCCATGAGCATCACAAACACCACCGTGGCGACAAGCGCGGTGACCGCGCCGAGCACATGAAAAAGCGCCTGGACAAGCTCAAGACCGACCTGAAGCTGAGCCCCGCCCAGGAAGGCGCATGGACCAGCTATCTTGAATCCATGAAGCCCGCCGAGCGCCCACCCGTGCCCGCTGACCGTGAAGCCTTTGCCAAGCTGACCACACCTGAGCGCATCGACAAAATGCGTGAAATGCGCACCAAGCGCAATGCCGAGATGGACAAGCGTGCAGATGCCACCAAGGCCTTCTATGCCCAGCTCAATGCCGACCAGAAAAAGACTTTCGATGCCGAAAGCCTGCGCATGCATGGTCCCCGCCATCCGGGTGGTCCTCGTGGTCCCCGCGACGGCAAGCCCGGTGGCCAGGAGCGCCCTGCTCCCGCAGCCAAGTAAATCCGGCTGATTTCCCTCTCGCCAAAGCCCTCTGCCCTCGTGGCAGAGGGCTTTTTTCATTGCTTGTAGCCCCTTGGCTGACTCTCAAGACAAGCACTTTCCGACATCCATCTTAAACACAGGCTTCAAACTCCTATCCACAGCATTTCAAGAACTTGTGATCTGCACATCTAGCCTGCTGGCGCTTCATGGAGCAGACTAAAAGGGAGGTATTGCTATGAATAAGCTGAAATTTCCTGCATGTTTAGCCACAGGCGTGCTGATCAGCCTGCTGAGCCCAAATACTTTTGCACAGGCTGTGCAAAACAATTCATGGGGACTCTATCTCCAGTACGGAGTTGCCGAACATGGCACTGACACGCAGACCGCTGGCGCCATTCTTCCCTGGAAACACTGGAGCTACCCACTGGGCTCCGGCCAGCTGACAGGTTACTGGGACATCTGGGGCAGCCGCTGGGCCAGCGACTTTCAAAACGGCACCCGCTCGACCTGGGTCATCGGTGCCAAACCAACCCTGCGCTGGCGTGGCGCTCAGGGCCAGTCGCCTTGGTTCATCGAAGCTGGCGTGGGTGTGAGCTATGCCCTCAACCATCGCTACATGAACGACACCAAGGAATTTTCCACACGCTACAACTTTGCCAGCCACATCGGCGTTGGCTACCTGTTTGGCCAACAGCAAAAAAATGAAATCAGCCTGCGGCTGGAGCACCAGTCCAATGCCGGCATCAAACATCCGAACCCCGGAGAAAATTTTCTGCAGCTTCGCTACGCGCACTACTTCTGAATTTCCTCTTCGCTCCCCAGAAACATCAAGCCACCTATCCGGTGGCTTTTTTCATTTCTGAACGGCCCAGACAAGCTGTGCATAAACATGGTGATAAAAACGGTCGAATTTTCGTGTTTTCCACAGATAGAAGCGACGCTTGCAAGTTGTGCCCAAATGCGAGACATCAGCAGCCTCTATTCCGTCACAGACTTTCAATGAATTCAAGTGATTGATTTTTATTGTTTTTTTCTATTTATCAACACTTAAGTGGGCTACTTACTACTACTACTAATTAAAAAGATAAGAGTAGAAATAACAACTCAAGTGGAATTTTTCACAGCATACATTGACTCGTTGGACAAAAAAATGCCCGACACACACAGGTCAGGTACTCCAAAAAAAAGACCACATCTCTGAAAAAGGATGTGTTCAAGCATCGATGGATCCGCTATTTGCTACTAAAAATATAGCTACATGTCTATATGGAACATAGACTTCATTGCTTTTTCACTGCAAATCACGTTTGAAAAACAAATTGTTGATAAGCAGTAGTCAGATATTCAGATATCCACAGATTGGTGAGAAAAATAAAAGTTGTTCATGCCGGAAGAACAGTAGGAACAGGGTTTTGTCACCACCCTTTTCATCAAGATAACTACTTGATTTTCAATATTTTTATCAAGTTATCAACAGGTTTGAGCCATCTCTATTACTACGACTAATTTTTTATAAAACTTCTAAAGAACAACCAGAAGCAAAGTCCTGGTTCCGCGCGAATGGGCTTGCCGTCAAGTCATCCAGTTCGCATGGAACCGTCCTCTTTCCAGAAAAAAGGGCTTTGAAGAAATTGACGCGCCTGAATTCAAAAATTTGGCGTAAGATGCGCAGCCTTCAGGCAGACGATCTGGGGATAAGGTCTAAATCTCGAGGTCTGAAATCAATAGTTATCAACAGAATGTTATAAACAGATGGGGGTAACTGCGGAAGCGAACCTCAGGGCTTGCCTTTCGGGGAGCGGCAGATCTGTATTCAAAAAAATTCAATGATCGTTAGTGCATTGTTTTTATTGAATTTTTTGTTTTTCATCACAAAATTCAGGCTCTCTGCTGGATGAAGTGGGTCTGGCAGACCTGCCTCGAAAGATGGACTTGGGCCTGCGGTGGAAAGCCATTGCCAGAGACCAGACAGCCAGGAAATTGCAGCTATCAACAGCTTGTGTGTTGCAGCAGGACGTGATGTGCGGATATCGGGATGCCGCAGGCCTCGCACCATGCGCAGAGACGGCTGTGTTAGAAAAATTACAAAAGCGGTAGGTGGCCTGGCACGGGCTGGTGCTGAGACGCAAGCGGCGCTGATCGCTTGAGATGAGTTGCCGGCGGAACCTTGGCAAGGGCCTGCAGCGAGGGCTGGAAAGCCGCGTTGAATGGAGCAATAAGCTGCCTGTCCTCACAGCCGCTGAACATGGCGCGAGCAGCAGGTGCGACTGCTTCTTGCCATGCTCCAGCTCCAAGTTCTACACAGGCTGGCGCTGCAGTGTGAATGGCGGCAGCCCCTTGATGAGCAGCTGGCCATAGCTGGTCGTGGTCAGGCGACGGTCATAGCAGTACACATGGGCCTGGTCTTCCTCGGTACGGATGGCCCGCCCTACCCATTGCGCCAGGCGAATGGCGGTGGCGGGCACCACCAGTTCATTGAAAGGGTTGCGGCCACTGCTGCGCAGCCATTCGGCGCGGGCCTCGCCAACCGGATCATCGGGCGGCGCAAAAGGCAGTTTGGTGATGAACAGGGATTCGCATAACGCGCCGGGCAGATCCAGACCCTCGCCAAAGCTCTGCATGCCGAAGATGATGGAGGGCTCGCCCATCTCCACGGCCTCACGGTGGCGCCTGAGCAAGGTCTGGCGGGGCAAGGCTGTTTGCACCAGCACCTGGTTGCGCATGCTGGTGGACAGCGCATCCACCGCCTGGCGCATCTGCTCGCGGGATGTGAACAAGACCAGCGCACCGGCCTGTACGCGGCTCAGATCGTTGAGCAGGGCATCGACCATCTCCTCGGTAAAGCGGGCCGCTTCGCGCGGGTCTGAGGCCGTTTCCCGGGCCACCAGCGTGCCTTGGCGGGCATAGTCGAAGGGGCTGGGCACTTCCAGCGTGGTGACGCAGGCGTCGTTGGCCAATCCGGCCTCGCGCAAGAAGAAGTCGAAATGTCCGCAACTGGTCAGCGTGGCCGAGGTCAGAACCGCGCCGCGTACCTGCGACCACAGGTGCTGGCGCAACGTGGAGCCCGGCTGTATGGGGCTGGCATGGGCCTTGACCACGATGAACTCACCATCCATCTCCAGCGTGAACCACTTGGCGTGGGGCACGGGTCGGCCTTCGCCCTCTTCTTCGCTTTGCTGCAGCAGCAATTGCGTGGTGTTGTAGATGGCTTCCAGCCGCGGAGCCAGCGCCCCGACCTGCGCGTAGATGGTGGAAAGGCGCCGCGCTTCTTCCGGTTTGTCCTTGATTTCGGCACGCAAAGCCTTGGAGACCGCACGCAGCGCATCCAGAAAGCCATCGGCATGGTGCGCAATCTGGCTCAGAGGCTCCAAAAGCGCCTCTGGCAGCACGCCGCGGGCTGCCCGTACCCTGGCAGGGCCATAGCTGTCCTTTTGCGATTTGAGCGCCTCTCCGTACTGCTCCATGACCAGTCTGGCCAGCTCCTGCATCTGCTGGCGCAACTGGCCCGCGTGCTTGGGTACATCGGCCAGTTCCTCCACCTCGGCAACCGTGTTCACGCGCAGGGCACGGCTGGCCAGCTTGTCGATCCAGGTCAGACGGCTCAGGTCCATCTCACCGGCAAACTGGTCCAGTGCCGTCGCGGGCAAGTGGTGGGCTTCGTCGAGAACCAGCAGGCAGTTGTCCAGATCCGGCAGCAGCTTGGAGCCCAGAGAGGAAAGCAGCAAATCATGATTGGCAACAATGACTTGCGCGGCAACCAGGTCCTTGCGGCGCTCGTAGTACACGCAGTTGCTGAAAGCCGGGCAGTGCTTGCCTGTGCAGGACGCTGACTCGGCCGCCACGGGGCTCCAGGCATCAGGCTCCGGCGGGGTCTCCAGCGAATCCCGGTCGCCGTCCCAGGCCTCGGTGGCCAGCGCATCCGCCATGGATTTGTAGAACTGCATACGGGCCTGCAATTCGTGCTGTGGGCGGGCAGCCTTGGCCTGTGCCTGCTCCTCACCAAACAGGTCATCGGCCTCGTCCTGCACTTCGCCGGTACTGGCCAGACGCTCGAGCTTGAGCTTGCAGACAAAACGGCCGCGGCCCTTCGCCAGCGCAAATTTGAAGGGCTGATCGAGTTTTTGGGCCAGCGCGGGCAAATCCTTGTTCACCAGCTGTTCCTGCAGCGCCACCGTGGCGGTGGATATCAGCACCCGTGTACCGCGCGACAGCGCCATGCGGATGGCGGGGATGCTGTAGGCCAGCGATTTTCCGACTCCGGTTCCGGCCTGCACCACGGCCATGGCCCGGCGGGGCTCCGGGTCATCTTCATCGACTTTTCCGAGCTGGGCTTCGCTCAGCGTTTTCGCGACCTGGGCTGCCATTTTTCGCTGCCCCTCACGGCTGCGGAAACCCGGCATGGCCCCAACCACGGCATCAAAGGAATTCAGGGCCTCTTCAGTCCATTTTTTTTCATGCATTTCAGCGTTTTTTCAGACGCAAAGACGCTGTGCTTTGGCGTTTTATAAGTATTCGTACAGAGATATGTATCAAATAAGATGAAATTTCTTATGTGATACAGCATACAAATTGCAGGATTTGTATGTTCTACAGCTGTATGAAAGACGAGCTTTTGTAGAACTTTTCCACTGCTTGTATGAACCTTATCCATTGTAATTGTGGATTCCCTGGTGTGAAGTTCTCAAGAAACTTATCCACAGAACGGCATCGTATTCACGCTGTGAGTAGCCTGGATATAAGGCTGTGCAAATCTATGTTTGTAATGTTGTTAAATTTTTATGAATAAAAAACTTTTTCTGAATTTTTGACTTATTGATCCGTTTGAGCAGAAACCAAGTTCTCCAGTGCTGTAGATAAGTTTGTTCATGCATAACTTTGCTCTGAAATGGCTTGAAACAAGCTATTTATCCACAGATATGCGTCAAGGCACTGAGTGTGAATGCTGTACGGGCTTTTCCCACACCGTGGTGTGGTGGGCTTGCTTGCCTCGAAATCAGTGCCTGCGCTGTGGAATGTCAGCTTGGGCCTCCGGATTTGTCCACCACGTGGACAAGTCATTTGCTCTGTTTTTAATAGTGGATATCCAATGATTTATATGGACTTGAGGCTGTTTTTGATCAAAATTTTGCGCTTTACGGCAAAGCAGATCTGCGCCTCTGACTGAGACTACTTTAAGTACTCATGTATGAAAAAATACATGAAATTTGCCTGTTTTTTAGGCACTCAGGCCTTGGAGAGGCAGAAATGCTGAAATTTCAGGCAATCGGTGCCTGCCAGCGCCAAATTGGTGGTTCTGGCGGCTGCTGAAATTGGCTTTGAGTTGGCGAGCCAGACTTTTCAGGCGTCTGCACCGCCCATCGCCCTTACCAAACCGTAATGCATGCGTCATCCACGCAGTCAGTCTCAATTCCTAGCATGGCGTCATCACTGGAAGTGAAGGTGTCTTCAACTCGCCCTTTGCTTGCCGGTCCTGGAACAAAGGGTGAACGATGAACAAAAGCCTTGTGGGATTGCCTGGAGCAGCGCGCTTGTCGAAAGTGGCGCTGGCAAGACTGTCTGTGGGTGCTGCGGCCATTGCCGTAGCCGGATTGATGACGGGTTGTGACGTATCCAAGGCAACGGAAGAACCGGTAGTAAAAGCAGCGCAACTGCCCAAGGGCTTTATCCAGGTCAAGCCTGAGTCCGTGAAGATGCTGGAGATTGCGCCCGTGGCCGATCCGCAGGGCACACAGATGGCCTGGGCTCCCGCACATGTCGCTTTTGTGGAGGACCGTGTGGCCTCGGTTTCCGTGCCGGTTTCTGCGCGTGTCGTGGCCGTCAATGCGCATGTCGGCGATATGGTGAAGGCGGGCGATCTGTTGGCCACACTGGTCAGCCCGGATGCACTGCGCACCCGCTACGAAGTGGCTGCCGCGAAGACGGCCCATGACGTGGCAGCCGTGGAAGCACAGCGCCAGAAAACCATGGTGGACAAGGGCGTTGGCGTGGAGGTCGATCTGCGCGCGGCCCAGGCCAAGTTGCGTGAGACATCGCAGGAGCTGTCCCGCGCACAAGGCACGGCAGCGTTGCTGGGCTCGGGGGGCGGTGATCGCATCGAGCTGCGTGCACCGCGCTCCGGCATCGTGGCTGAACGCAAGGCGGTGGTGGGGGATTCGGTCGAGCCTGCATCGGCGCTTTTCATGATTGGTGACCCACAGGCCATGAATGTGGTGGCCGAAGTCTTTGAGACGGATTTACCGGGTATTCGGATAGGTAGCTCGGTGCAGGTGAACGTGCCGCAGCTGGCCAAACCTATCAAGGGCACGGTGCGCTATCTGGGAGCCACGCTGGACAAGGAATCGCGCCGAGCCGCAGTGGTGGTGGCGTTGAGTGAGCAGAACCCGGCTCTTCGTCCCGGCATGCAGGCCAAGGTTGGTGTGCAGTTGTCCAACCAGCAGGAGATGCTGATCCCAGTCTCCGCCGTACTGGTGAAGGACGAGAGCCGCAACGTGGTCTATGTCCAGCACGAGAACAACCAGTTTGAGGCGCGCCTGGTGACGCTGGGGCGTCCTCTGCGCGGAATGATTCCGGTGATTGATGGCCTGAAGGTGGGCGAGAAGATTGTGGTGCGTGGTGGCCTGCTGCTTGACGGCGCAGCCAGCCAATTGCTGTAAGCCGCGGCAGGAGAGTCAAACATGCTGCGTTCATTCATTGCATTCGTCGTGCACCGACGCCTGCTGGCGCTATGCGCCACGCTGGCCATCGCCATGTATGGCGTCTATGCCTATCTGCAGACCGCCATCGAGGCCTACCCCGATGTGACCAATGTGCAGGTCGGCGTGATTACCCAGGCACCAGGTCTTGCACCTGAAGAGGTGGAGCGTCAGATCACTCAGCCGCTGGAGCGTGAACTCAATGGCACGCCGGGCCTGATTTCGTTGCGCTCGGAGAGCTACTTTGGTCTGTCCATGATCAACCTCGTCTTCAATGACGACGCCAATAGCTTCAATGCGCGCGCCGAGGTTTCTCAGCGCTTGCCGCAGGCCAATCTGCCCAATGGCGTGACGCCTGAAATGGCGCCCGATTACACCCCGCTGGGCAAGATTTTCTACTATCGCCTGCAAAGTGACAGGCACACACTGGCACAACTGCGCACCGAGCAGGAATGGCGCGTGGTGCGCGTACTCAAGCAGGTGCAGGGTGTGGCCGATGTGGTCAGCATTGGCGGTTTTGTGAAGGAGTTTCACGTTGAGGTGGACCCCGAAAAGCTCTACAGCCTGGGGCTGTCGCTCGACGATGTGAGCGATGCACTGTCCAAGTCCAACCGCAATGTGGGCGGTGGCCTGATGCGTCGTGGCGAGCAGTCATTCATCATTCGCGGTATTGGTCTGCTGCGTACGCCGCAGGAGATTCAGGACGTCGTCGTCGCCATGCGTGGCAAGGCCCCTGTGACCATTGGTGATGTGGCCCGTGTCGCTCAGTCGCACACACCACGCCAGGGCTCGGTGGGCATGGACGACCAGAACGACGTGGTGCAGGGCATTGTGCTGCTCAAGCGCGGTGCCAATCCCTCTGTGGTGCTGGACAATATTCACGCCAAGGTCGAAGAGCTGAACAACGGCGCATTGCCTGAAGGCATGCGCATGGTCACGAACTATGACCGCTCCGATCTGGTAGGCCACACGCTCAAAACCGTGCAGCACAATCTGCTGTTCGGCGCGACGCTGATTGTGGCTGTGCTGTGGCTGTTCCTGCGCAGCCTGCGTGGCTCGCTGATCGTCGCCACGGTGATTCCTCTTTCGCTGCTGGTGGCCTTTATCGGCCTGCACTGGCTGGGCATGCCAGCCAATCTGATTTCCATGGGTGCGATCGACTTCGGCATCATGGTGGACGGTGCGGTGGTGCTGGCGGAAAACATCATCCGCAATGCGCGCCAGAGAAGGCCGCAGACAGCCAACGACATGCGCCACATCATCGTGGATTCGGCAGTCGCCGTGGCCAAGCCCACGCTGTTTGCCATGGCCATCGTGATTGCGGCGCTGATTCCTGTGTTTTCGCTGCAAAGCATCGAAGGCCGCATCTTCCGCCCCCTGGCCATGACCTACAGCTTTGCGCTGCTGGGTGCTCTGGTTTTCGCCATGGGTCTGGTGCCAGCGCTGTGCGCGCTGTTCCTCAAGCCCAAGCATGTGATGGTGGAAGAGCCCAAGATTTTTGATCGCGCTCACCATGGTTATCAGAACTGGATTGCTCGCGTACTCAGTGCATCCAAGCGACGCATGATGGTGCTGCTGGTGTTTGTGTCGGTACTGGTGGTGGCCGGTGTGTCTGCCAAGTGGCTGGGCACGGAATTTCTGCCGGAACTCGATGAAGGCGATGCCTATGTGCTGGTGCAGATGCCGGCATCGATCTCGCTGCAAAAAGGCCAGGAAGTACTGCGCGAGGTGCGCATGCGCCTGAAGGTTTTTCCCGAAGTCATCACCGTGACAACAGAGCAGGGACGTCCTGAATCCGGTACCGACAACGAGACGCTGAATCTGGCCAAGGTGCTGGTGCGTCTGAAGCCCCACGGCGAATGGCGCAAAGGTTTGAACAAGCCTGCGCTGATTGAAGAGATGCGCACCACGCTCAGCGATATTCCTGGTGTCGCCTTCAACTTCGCGCAGCCTATCCGCGACAGTGTGGAAGAGTCCACGTCGGGTGCGCGCGGTCAGGTGGTGCTCAAGCTGTTCGGCCCCGATATTCCAACGTTGCGCGGCATTCTGGAGCAGACGGTGGGTCTGGTGAAGGACATCAATGGCGTAGTCGATCTGGGCCTGTATCGTGATGCCCCTGCGCCGCAGGTGCACGTGGAGTTTGATCGTCAGGCGCTGGCTCGTCAGGGCATTGCGATGGAGACGGCGCAGAAGACGCTGGAAGTGGCGCTGGCTGGCAATATCGCCACCACGCTGTGGGAGGGCGAATACCCTGTTCCCGTGCGTGTGCGCCTGCCCTATGTGGACCGCATGGATGAAGAGCAGATTCGCAATATCGCCATTCCTCTGCCAGATGGTGGATCTGTGCCTTTGCGCTCAGTGGGCTCGGTCAGCATGAAGATCGGCAACTCTTCCATCTTCCGCGAAGGCAATGCGCGTTACATGGCCCTGAAATTCAACGTGCAAGGGCGGGACATTGGCTCGGTGGTGAAAGACACGCTTGCCACCTTCAAGAAGAACGTGAAGCTACCAGAAGGCTATCAGGCCGTGTGGGGCGGTGAATGGGAGAACCAGCAACGTGCCGCAGGCCGCTTGCGCGTAGTGGTCCCGCTGTCGCTGGTAATCGTCTATGCGTTGTTGTTTGGCGCACTGGGCCAGGCACGCAGCGCGGGCATCATCTTGCTGTGTGCTCCGTTTGCCATGGTGGGCGGTATTGCCGCCCTGCATCTGGCTCATATCGAGCTGTCCATCAGCGCGGCCATCGGCTTTATTGCCTTGCTGGGACAAGTGGCGCTGGCCGGCTTGCTGGTGATCTCTGCCGTCGAGGAATTGCGACGCCAGGGCATGCCCATGATGCAAGCCTTGATCGAAGGCACGGCAGAGCGCATGCGCTCCATCATTCTGGTGGCACTGCTGGCGCTGCTGGGCTTGCTGCCCATGGCGTTGTCCACTGGTGTGGGCAGTGAAACCCAGCGCCCATTCGCTTCCGTCATCGTGGGCGGCATGGTGGTGCTGCCGCTGGTGGCGCTGGTGCTGCTGCCTGTGCTGTATGCCCTGATGGGCCCCAAGAACATGTTGACGCAGGAAGAGCGTGATGAAAGCGATCAAGATGAATAAGTGGCACTCTCTGGTAGTGGCAGCCGCCGCTTGCTGCAGCATTTTCAGCAGCGCAAGTCATGCCGCGGATGCTGGCTTGGCAGTGACGGCCACCAGTGCGGCCCCTGGCTCGGCAACAGCACCTGTGCAGCCGGTAACCTTGCTTGAATATCTGCGGCTTGTGGTGCAGAACCAGCCCAATCTGGCCGCGGATCGCATGCAGCTGAATCTGGCCAAGGCCGACAGCAAAACCGCTGCGGCTTTTCCCAATCCGGCATTGCACTACACCAGCAAGCGCGGTGAAAAGGAGTGGGGTGTGGAGCAGGCCATCCCCATCTTTGGTCAGCGCGGCATGCGCATCGAAAACGCTCGCTTGGGCGAGCGCGCTGCGGCGGCCAATACCGATGTGGCGGTTGCCATCACCTTGACGGATGCGGCCCACGCCTTCAATGAACTGCTCGTTGCACAGCAGCGCTACCAGGTGTGGCTGGCTGCGAAAGATGAACTGGAGAAGGCTGGCAACATTGTCAAAGGCCAGATCGAAGCAGGCACGCGCAGCCGCTATGACGGCGCTCGTCTGAACCTGCAACAGGCCCAGATGTCCATGCAGGTCAGCAAGGCCCAGGCTGCGCTGCGCGATGCCGCGTCGCGCGTGGCCAGCATTGCCGCCTTGCCGCAGTGGCAGGTGCGTGCGGAAGGCAGCTTGCAGGCCACGGATGTCCGCAAGGCGCCCAGTTATGAGCAGTTGTGGAGCGCTGCGCAAACGCAGTTGCCCACCTTGCGCGCGGCGCAGGCCGAGCTCGATCGTGCACGCCAGAAGATCAAGCTGGAGCAGCGTGAAGCACTGCCCACGCCGACGTTTGGGCTGGCTCGCATCCGCAATAGCGTGGAAGGCAGTTTCAACCAGGTCGGTGTGAATGTAGAAATTCCGCTGTTCGACCGCCGTCAGGGCCAGATTGAGCGCGCCAAGGTGGAAGCTGATCAGGCAGAGCTGCGCCGTGATGCCACGGTGCTGGCCGCGCAAAGCGAGCTGCAGCGCGCTTTGCAGCAACTGACCTTGCGACGCACAGCTGTGCGCGACTACGAGAAGGAGGGGCTGGCCCAGATAGCGCCGTTGCACCAGATGGCGCAGGACGCCTACAAGCTGGGTAAAGGCACGATTCTGGAACTGGTCGATGCGCTGGGCTCCATCAACGAACACCGGCTGGAGCACCTTGAGCTGGTCAAGGACATGCTGGACGCCGAGTGGGAAGTGCGCTTGGCCAGTGGTGATCTGCCACAGGTTCTACCCTGATAGGGGAGTGCAGGAGATGGAGCAAAGCCCTGCATCACCTCCTGCGGCTGCTGCATTGGTCAATACACAGGACGATGTGACGGCTTATAGTGTCTGTCCTCCCACGGCCAGAGACAGACACAGCATGTACCGCTACCTCATCATCGAAGACGATGCGCTCAACGCGCGTTACATCGCTGAAGGTTTGCGCCAGCAGGGCGCGCATGTCAGCGTCTGCGGCGACGGCGTGCAGGGCATTGCACAGGCGGTTGGCGAGAACTGGGACGTCATCATTCTTGACCGCATGCTGCCCAATGGCTTTGATGGGCTGCAGATTCTGCAGACGCTGCGGTCCATGGGAAAACAGACGCCAGTCCTTGTACTGAGTGCCTTGTCTGCGACAGATGAGAGAGTGCGCGGACTCAAGGCCGGCTGCGATGACTATCTGACCAAGCCTTTTGCATTCTCTGAACTGGCGGCGCGACTGGAGGCTCTGGTGCGACGCGCGCAGATACCTGCGCCCACGCGTGAGATGCATCTGGCAGACCTGCGCCTGAACCTGATGTCGCGCAGCGCGGAACGCGCAGGCCAGCCGCTTTCCCTGCAGCCCCGAGAGTTCCGCTTGCTGGCATTTCTCATGCAGCATGCGCACCAGATCGTCACCCGTACCATGCTGCTGGAGTCTGTCTGGGACTACCGTTTTGACCCGCAGACGAATGTGATTGACGTTCACATCAGCCGTCTGCGCAGCAAGGTGGACAAAGGCTTTGCCACCGCTCTCATCCACACCGTTCGCGGTGTGGGCTACAGCCTCTCGGATCGCCCGCAAGACCTGCCAGAGGTTGCTTGATGACGGACTCCAAACCCTGGAGTTCGCTGGCCTTCAGGCTGGCCCTCAGCTTTGGTGCGCTCATGGTGCTGACCATGACGATTGTGCTGGCGGTCTTCTATGTACAGACCGTGGGTGTGGTGCGCGTGAGGCTGGACAAGCAGGCCGAAAACCATCTGCGCAGACTGATGGAGCATTCCGCCAAATATGGCCCCGGCGCGCTGGAGAGCGAGATTCTGCAAACCATCCGTGACGGAGTGAATACGGAGACGGAAATCCTCATCCTCATGGATCCAGAAGGTGAGCCCATTGTCAGCAATGCAGAGGTATTTCCGCCGCGCAGGCTCAGCATCATGGGCGTGCGCGAGCTGACCGTTAAACGCAATGGCCGCCTGATTGTCGGGCGCGTTGCAGTCGCTGAAATGCCTAACGGCGATCTGCTCGCGGCAGGCAGTGACATGCAACTGCAGCGCGATATGGAAGAGCTTTTTGGCAAGGCCAGTCTGATGGCGGCGATTGCAGCCTGCATCATGGCCGTGATCGGTGCCATGGTGTTCAGGCGTGTGGTGGATGAGCGCGCTGCGGCCATCCGCAACACCATGTCGCGCGTTGCCGCCGGTGATCTGCGTCAGCGCATTCCGGTCGACAGGCGCAACGATGAATTCACGCTGCTCAATCGTGACATCAACGCCATGCTCGACAGGCTGGAGCAGCTGATGGAGGGCATACGCCATGTCTCCAACAGCATCGCGCACAACCTCAGAACGCCGCTCACACGCATTCTTTTGCGACTACGTAATGCACAGCAGGCCAGCCCTGAAATGCAGAGTGCAACACTGGCGCTGGTCGCCGAAGAAGTGGCGGAGCTTGGTGTCGTTTTCGAGAAGCTTTTGCAGATTGCCGAAGTGGAAAGTGGAGCCAGCCGCAAGAGCTTTGCCGCAGTTGATCTGCAGGCTTTGCTGGTGGATGTGGTGGACTTCTATGAGCCGCTGGTGGAGGATGCCGGCGGCGCTCTCAGGCTTGATGTACAAGAAGGCGTACAAGCCTTCGGCGACGGCGATCTGATTGCCAGTGCCGTGGCTAATCTTGTGGATAATGCTATTAAATATGGAGCATCATCTCCAGATGATATCAAGGCTGACGTGCTAATCAGATCCCAGCCTGCGCAGGAAAACGGTTTGGACAGCCAATGGGGTGTCGAGATTACCGTGCAGGACCAGGGCCCGGGTGCAGATGCGCAGACGCTGGAGAAAATGACCACCCGTTTCTTTCGTGCTGAATCTGATCGCCAGGGCTATGGTCTTGGTCTGGCCAGCGTGCTTGCCATCGTGCATCTGCATGGCGGCAAGCTCAGCTTCCAGAATGCCCATCCAGGTCTGCTGGCTCGTATCTGGCTACCCACGATTGCCCAGTCGTAAGCGTCTGTTTCGTGTGGGCCTTGATTGCGCAGGGGTGGCTATAGTCTGCTGCATGTGATTTGACCGAGCGAGGTATTGCCATGCAGACAAGCCCTTCCACTGCCAAGACTGCTGTACACGCAATTGCTGCGCGCACAGCCTTTGTGCTGGAAACGAACAATCTGCGCGGTGGCGATGGTGAGGCCCGCAAAGTCATGGATAGCTTGCAGCGTCTGGTGGCATCCCTGTCCCGCCAAAGTCTGCCGCTTGCATTGTTGGCGCAGTGGATCATCACCCATGATGGTTTGCCCGCCAGCTTCTGCGCAGCTTTGCAGCAGCTCGCAGGGCGTCCCATCAAGTTTGTCGAGATCAGCGAATCCACCGGCTATTACGATGCCAAGAATGCGGGCTTTGATGCCGTTGATGCCGTTGATGCCACAGGTTGTGACTATGTGGTGTTCGGTGATGCCGACTGCCGACCAGCGCCGGATTGGCTGGAAAACCTGATCGCACCTTTTGCATCGAATCAGCCTCCGGTTGCCGTTGCGGGCCGCACCAGTTACGCGCCCGGCGTGTGGGGCGCTGCGCTGACATCCATCGATTTCATGTACTTTCCCAGCCCCTTGGCCGAGGGGGCAACGCGCAACTTCTACGCCAACAATGTGGCCTTCCGTCGTGACGTCTTCGAGCAGTACCGTTACGAGCCGCTGGCAGGTGTTTATCGCGCCCACTGCCAGGTCATGGGGCTGCGTCTGCAGCAGAACGGCGTGGTGGTGCATTACGCCTCGAATGCGCATACCGAGCATCGCTTGCCGGACACCCGCCGCGAAGCCTTGAAGCTGCGCTGGATGCGTGGTGAAGACAGCGTGGGGCTGACGCCCTATCTGGCACAGGCTTATGTGCCACGTTCGCTGCAATGGCTGTTTCGTCGCGGTCCCGTCGGGCCCATGTGCGTGATGTTCATGCGTCTGAGCTACAGCCTGCGTGCGATAGGGCGCCAGGACATGCCAGCACTGGGTGCTGCGCGCCATGTGGCGGCTGCGCTGTGCACGGTGGCGATATCGGTGGTCGATACCGCCGGTGCGCTGGTGCGCAGTCTGAACTTTTTCCAGCGCCGCGACAAAGACACGAATTTGACGGCGCTGTCCTATCACCGCCAGTAATTCATGGCATGAAAGAGACCGCAGATCCTTCATGCCTTGACGTGCCAGAGTTGCATGGCTGGCAGAAATGGCGTGCCAGTGCTGTCGATCACATCAAGCGAAAATCCCTTGAGCAACTGCACCGCAGCACAGGTGGCGAGGCACTGCTGCTGCGCATGTATCTGGTCGGCGAGGAAGCCACGGAATGTGCGCTGCTGGAAGACTGGACGCAGGACGCACCCCTGCGGCTGCAGCAACAGATAGAACGCCACCTGGCCGATGAGCGCCAGCACGCCAGAGCATTTGCCAGTGCACTGGGTGCGCGCGGCCACGCCGTGCCGCAAGCGCCGGGTCAGACTCAACCCGATCGCCTGAGTCAATCCAAGATCGCCAAGTGGAGAAAACTGTCGCAGCGCTATGCGCCGCAATTTGCCCACGGTCTGCTGGTGCCTGCCTACGCTACGGGCCTGTGCGCAGAGCAAATGGCCCAGCGTGTGCTGTCTCGTCACTGTGACGTGATCGGAGCGCAGCATGCCATGTATCCCCTGCTGTCTCGTGTGTTGGGTGATGAGCGCAGGCATGTGCAGCTCTGTCAGCAGACCTTGAGAACATTGGTACAACCTTCGGAAATGCCCGCCTTGGCCCGTATGCTGGCTGAAGTGCGCGCCATTGATGCAAGCTTTGGCATCAGCGGTGCTTTGGCCATGTATGCCGCCGGTATTTTTTATCGCGCGTTCTCGTCAAGGATCAAAGTTCAAACAGAGCACCCATGAGCTTGCGAATTCTGTATCTCGCCACTGCGGATGCACGCGGCCATCTGATGCGTTGCCAGCTTCTGGTGCACGCCTTGCGCGAAGCGGGCTGCCATGTCGATGTTCTGACCACATCCCAGGCGGGAGTGAGTTTTCTGGCCGAGTTTGGCATTGCCGCGCAACTGCTATCGCCTCATTACGCCGTGCAGTTCGATGCGCAGCAAAACATGCTGCGCAGCGCCACAGACCGCAATGTGGCGCACTATGTGTTCAGGCCCAGTCGCATGCTCAAGGACATGGTTCAGCTCTCGCGCAGGCTTGGAGAGATGGATCTGGTGATCAATGACTCCTTTCATCCGGCGCTGCTGTGCATGGGCATTTTTCCATGGTGGGGACGCAAGACGGTGCATGTCTATGGAGGCAGCCTCAAAGCGGCGCTGGTTGCCAACTTCGAAGGGCGCATACCAGCGCCTGTGGCACGCGCTTTTGCGGCGATTGTGGGGTGGCAGATCAACTCGGCTTTATGTTGCCTGGAGCATGATTTTTCATGCGATGAAGGCGTGGCGCTGACACCTTTGCGCTACCGACTACCGACGCCTGTGGCGGTGGCGCGCAGCAAGTCACCGAACGATAGCAAGCATGACGCTGCGGCCATTTATCTGAACCCGCATTTTCAGAATGCAGCACTGGCGGATGCCTTATGTGCCGGGCTCAAAGATGCACAGCTGGCATTGCATCAAGTGGGTGAGGGTCTGGCGGGCCACGGAGCCTGGCAGGCGGTCGACAACGACTGGATCAGCCATGCTGCGCACTCGCGTCTGATCGTGTCCGCCCCCGGCATGGCAGCTTTGTCCGCCGCGCGCATTTATCAGCGACCCATTTTGCTGGTGTTGACCGATCAGCCCGAGCAGGCGGCCAATGCTGCCAAGGCCGTGCAATTGCAGCTTGCACACCGCGCGGTGGTGTGGCTTGGTGACGGGCAGGACTTTCGTCGCAAGGTGCATGAGGCTGCGCTGGCCTTGCTGTCAGGGAAAAGCTCAGATGACGTTGCAGCAGGCCAGGCTCGTGCCAAGGCGCGCATTGCGGCCTGGGTCAGAATTTTGCTGAGCTTGAAGCCTTTGCGCTTTTAGGAAAGCGCCTTGTTTCCGTAGGCACAGAACCCCGGCTTGGGGCCTTTTTTGGGGTGTAGCCTGCAGGTCTCGGGGCGCTTGTCATACACGGTGCAGCGGCGCGTGTTCTTGTCCAGAAAATTGCAGTCCCCACCAGCGCGGCGCGCCATGGTGAAGATGTTGTGCTTGGGGTTGTAGTGGTCAATCAGCTTGGCCTTGAGCAAGCGTTTGGCAATCAACTTGTGATCGACGTTCTCCACCTCAAACGGGTCCACCAGCTCCAGCCGAACCAAGTCTGAAAGCTGCACTTCCAGCGGCATGGTGCAGCAGTTGGCAGCGCAGCTGTCGCACATGCCCGCCTTGTACTTGCTCCAGGTTTCCAGGCGGTCAACGTCAACAATGCGGATGGAGGATTTCATGTGCATTACGCACGAATAAAAAAGCGCCCAACCGTAGTTGGACGCTTGATATCGTGCTATTCCTTTAGACGTCGATATTGCCAGCGCGCAGGGCGTTGGTTTCGATAAAGTCGCGGCGGGGCTCCACCTCGTCGCCCATGAGCATGGTGAACACGCGGTCGGCTTCGATGGCGTCGCCAATCTTCACTTGCAGCAGACTGCGCACGGCGGGATCCATGGTGGTTTCCCAGAGCTGTTCGGGGTTCATTTCACCCAGACCCTTGTAGCGCTGGCGACCCGTGGTGCGTTCGGCTTCGCTGATCAGCCAGGCCATGGCCTGGCGGAAGTCACCGACCTTTTCCGTCTTGGCTTTTTCGCCTTCGCCACGCGTGACCTTGGCACCTTCGGCCAGCAGGCCATTGAAGTGCTGGGCTTCGGCGGACAGGGCTGCGTAGTCGTGGCTGCGCACGAACTCTTGGGTGAGGATGGAGCTCTTGATGTTGCCGTGGTGGTGGCGGCTGATGCGCAGGATGGGGTGCTCGCTGTGCGGGTCGATTTCTGCGGTGACGGCTGCAGGCACGCCGGTGGCAGACAACTCGCGTAGCTTGGCTTCGAGCACGGGGGCGCAGGCCTGGGCTTCTTCAATGGTGTCGAGCTTGATCTGCACGCCGTCGGCAATGGCGCGCAGGGCTTCGGCATCCATGAAGTTGGACAGGCGCTCGATCACGGTTTCGGCAGCCAGATGCATGTCGGCCAGTTTGGCCAGCTCTTCGCCGTCGATGATGCGGGCGTTGGCACCACCGGTGCTGACGTTGGCGTGGTTCAGCGCGATCTTGAGCAGGTACTGGTTGAGCGCCGGGCCGTCCTTGAGGTACAGCTCTTCCTTGCCGTTCTTGACCTTGTACAGAGGCGGCTGGGCGATGTAGATATGGCCGCGTTCGACCAGATCGGGCATCTGGCGGTAGAAGAAGGTCAGCAGCAGGGTGCGGATGTGGGCGCCGTCCACGTCGGCGTCGGTCATGATGATGATGCGGTGGTAGCGCAGCTTGTCGACGTTGTAGTCGTCGCTGCCGCTCTTGCCCGACTCTTCGCTGGCCTTGCCGATGCCGGTGCCCAGGGCCGTGATCAGCGTGATGATTTCCTGGCTGGAGAGCAGCTTTTCGTAGCGGGCTTTTTCCACGTTCAGGATCTTGCCGCGCAGGGGCAGGATGGCCTGGAATTTACGGTCGCGGCCCTGCTTGGCGGAGCCACCGGCGGAGTCACCCTCGACGATGTAGATTTCGCACAGCGAGGGGTCTTTTTCCTGGCAGTCGGCCAGCTTGCCGGGCAGGCCCATGCCGTCGAGCACGCCCTTGCGGCGTGTCATTTCGCGGGCTTTGCGGGCGGCTTCGCGGGCGCGGGCGGCTTCAACGATCTTGCCGCAGAGAATCTTGGCGTCGTTGGGCTTTTCTTCCAGATATTCGGTGAGCAGCTTGCTGACGATGTCTTCCACGGGCGCGCGCACTTCGGAGCTGACCAGCTTGTCCTTGGTCTGGCTGGAGAACTTGGGCTCGGGCACCTTCACTGACAGCACGGCGCACAGGCCTTCGCGCATGTCGTCGCCGGTGACTTCGACCTTGGCCTTCTTGGCCAGTTCGTTGTCGGCGATGTACTTGCCGATCACGCGGGTCATGGCCGCGCGCAGGCCGGTCAGGTGGGTGCCGCCATCACGCTGGGGAATGTTGTTGGTGAAGCACAGCACTTGCTCGGCATAGCTGTCGTTCCACTGCATGGCGACTTCCACGCCGATTTCGGTGCCGGGAATGCCGCCGTAGGAGTCGGCTGGGCGGGTGCCCATGGCGTGGAAGGTGGTGGGGTGCAGCACCTTCTTGGCGCCGTTGATGAACTCCACAAAGCCCTTGACGCCGCCAGCGCCCGAAAAATCGTCTTCCTTGCCGTCGCGCTCGTCCTTGAGGCGAATGCGCACGCCGTTGTTCAGGAAGGAGAGCTCGCGCAGGCGCTTGGCCAGCACTTCGTAGCGGAACTCGAAGTTTTCCTTGAAGATTTCCTGGTCGGGCAAGAAGTGGACCTTGGTGCCGCGCTTGTCGCTGGCGCCCAGCACGCGCATGGGCGAGACTTCGACGCCGTCGACGACTTCGATCAGGCGGTTTTGCACATGGCCGCGCGAGAAGTCGATCTCATAGCGCTGGCCATCGCGGCTGACGGTGAGCTTGAGCCAGACGGACAGCGCGTTCACGCAGGACACGCCCACGCCGTGCAGGCCGCCCGAGACCTTGTAGCTGTTCTGGTTGAACTTGCCGCCCGCGTGCAGCTCGGTCAGCGCGATTTCAGCGGCCGAGCGCTTGGGCTCGTGCTTGTCGTCCATCTTTACGCGCGTGGGGATGCCGCGACCGTTGTCGATCACGGACAGCGAGCCGTCGGCGTGGATGGTGACCAGAATGTCGTCGCAGTAGCCCGCCAGCGCTTCGTCGATGGAGTTGTCCACAACTTCGAAGACCAGATGGTGCAGGCCGGTGCCGTCGGAGGTGTCACCGATATACATGCCTGGGCGCTTGCGCACGGCTTCCAGGCCTTCAAGGATCTGGATCGCGCCTTCGCCATAGCCGCCTGCATCCTCGCCTGTGGGCGAGTTCGTTAGGGTGTCTGGCTTGTTCTCTTCGGTCATGAAATTACCTTGCTGCTACAAAGTCAGAAGCGGATAGCCTTTGACTTGCATAACTTTCAAATGGATAGTTGCCTGAAAACCATGTTTGCTAAGGACTAGCTGCTCATGTTTTTCAGGCAATTGAATGGAGCTGCGGGTGGTCGGCTCTCTCAGATGCGCATGGGCATGACGACGTATTTGAAGCTGTCGTTCTCGGGGATGGTGATCAGTGCCGAGCTGTTGCCATCCTGCAGATCGATCTTGACCATGTCCTGGCTCATATTGGTCAGCACATCGATCAGATAGGTCACGTTGAAGCCGATCTCGATGGTGTCGCCACCGTAGTCGATGTCGAGTTCGTCCATGGCCTCTTCCTGCTCGGCGTTGTTGGACGCCACGCGCAGCGTGCCGGGCTCGACCGACAGGCGCACGCCCTTGAACTTGTCGCTGGTCATGATGGCCGTGCGCTGCAGCGATGCCAGCAGCGGTGCGCGACCCAGCGTGACGCTGTTGGTGTGGTTGCGCGGAATGACGCGGTTGTAGTCAGGGAACTTGCCTTCGACCAGCTTGGTCACGAACTCCATGCCACCAAACGTGAACTTGGCCTGGTTGCTGGCGAACTGCATCTCGATGACGGGCTGGTTATCGCCGCTGGCATCAGACAGCAGACGCTGCAGCTCCAGCACGGTCTTGCGGGGCAGAATCACTTCCTGCTTGATGGGCACGTCGACATCCAGCGTGGCGCTGGCAAAGGCCAGGCGGTGACCGTCAGTGGCGACCAGCGACAGCTGCTTGCCTTCGGCCACGAACAGAATGCCGTTCAGGTAGTAGCGGATGTCCTGCACGGCCATTGAGAACGAGACCTGACCCAGCAGGTCCTTGAGCACCTTTTGTGGCACGCTGAAGGCGGGGCCAAAGGCGGCCGATTCCTGCACCAGCGGGAAGTCTTCGGCAGGCAGGGTCTGCAGCGTAAAGCGGCTCTTGCCGCCCTTGAGCAGCATCTTGGACTGCTGCGACTCCAGGCTCACGGTCTGGTCGCCGGGCATGGTCTTCAGGATATCGATCAGCTTGCGGGCGCCCACGGTGGTGGTGAAGTCGCCGGTGTCACCGCCGAGTTCGGCGGTGGTGCGGATCTGGATTTCCAGATCGCTGGTGGTCAGTTGCAGGGCATTGCCCGTCTTCTTGATCAGCACATTGGCCAGAATGGGCAGCGTGTGGCGGCGCTCGACAATGCCGGCCACCTGTTGCAGAACCGCTAGAACTTTGTCTTGTGTGGCTTTCAGGACGATCATGTCAACCTCAGTGATTTAAGTGCGCGTTGTTTTTGACGCGGCGGCGTCCGCAGGGCGGGCGGACGCTCCCTCATGCCGCGCGAGCTCCCCATTTTGCCGTGTGTGAGAGACGTTTCTGGGGAGCATTTACATCAACCCTTGAGCGTTTGCTCCAGCACATGCAGCTGCTGGTTCAGCTCGGTATTGGTCTGGCGCTCTGCGGCGATCTTGCGAACCGCGTGCAGCACCGTCGTGTGGTCACGGCCACCGAACAGCTCGCCAATCTCGGGCAGGCTCTTCTGGGTCAGCTCCTTGGCCAGGTACATGGCAATCTGGCGCGGGCGTGCAATGCTGGCCGGGCGCTTCTTGCTGTACATGTCGGCAACCTTGATCTTGTAGTAATCCGCCACCGTCTTCTGGATGTTTTCCACAGAAATCTGACGGTTCTGGATACTGAGCAGGTCTCGCAGCGCTTCGCGGGCCAGCTGAATCGACACTTCCTTCTGGTTGAAGCGCGAATAAGCCAGGATCTTGCGCAGCGCACCTTCGAGCTCGCGCACGTTGGAGCGCACGTTCTTGGCCACGAAGAAGGCGACTTCCTCGGGCATGTCGGCGTTTTCGGCCTTGGCCTTGTTGATCAGAATCGCCACGCGCATTTCCAGCTCGGGCGGTTCGATCGCTACCGTCAGGCCGGAGTCAAAGCGCGAGACCAGGCGCTCGTGAATATTGGCCAGACCCTTGGGGTAGGTGTCCGACGTCATCACGATATGGCTCTTCTTGGCCAGCAGGGCTTCGAAGGCGTTGAAGAATTCTTCCTGCGTGCGGTCCTTGTTGGCGAAGAACTGCACGTCATCGATCAGCAGCAGGTCGAGCGAGTGATAGCGCTCCTTGAACTCATCAAACGTGCGGCGCTGGTATGCCTTGACCACATCCGAGACGAATTGCTCGGCGTGGATGTAGAGAATCTTGGCGTCCGGCTTGTCCTTGAGCAGCTGGTTACCCACAGCGTGCACCAGGTGGGTCTTACCGAGGCCGACTCCGCCGTAGATGAACAGCGGGTTGTACAGATGGCCGGGCGAGCCCGCCACATGCATGGCCGCGGAGCGCGCCATGCGGTTGGCCGTACCTTCGACCAGTGTCTCGAAGGTGAGGGCCGGGTTCAGGCGGGTGCGGAAAACCGGGGCTGCCGTCTCTTCGCTGCTGACCGTGGGCACGGAGACATTGATGGTCTCGGGCGTGCTTTGCTGCACGGCAGAAGGAGGGCGGACATAAGTACGCACAACGCTTTCGCGCTGAGCGAGTGCTAACTCAAGGGTGACGGGCTGGCCGTAGAGCGACTCCAGCATGGCCGAAATGCGGCCTGCGTACTGGGCACGGATCCAGTCCAGCTTGAAACGGTTGGCCACATACACGGTGACCTTGGAAAAATCTTCTGCAACCAGCGCCGTCAGCGGCTTGATCCAGGTATTGAATTGCTGCTCGGGCAGCTCCTGACCCAGTTGCTCAACACAGACTTGCCACAGGGCCTGGCCTGCATCGTTGGTAGGTTCCTCTGTCATTGTCAAAAGTCTTATTGTGGATAGGAGGAACAGTTGCGGGGTAGGTATTGTAGCTTTTGCGGGAGTTATCCACAAAATATCAGAGGGCTGTCCCCCGGCTCTAATGCGGGATAGGCTGCACATCCTAATGGATTGATGCGGGCCTGTTTGTAAAGAATGGCTGCTGCTGCCGATGTGGGGACATCGTCCCTATTGAATTCAGGGGTCATTGCATCAAAGGCCCAACACTGTGATAATCGCGGGTTTCCCTGAATGTGTTCAGGGTGATATGACCCGGGCGCCGAATTCGTGCGCACGCGCAGTGCGGTAATGGCTTGGCTGTGGCTGAGCTTTTTGCCCATGGCGCGTGCTTTGCTTCGCCGGTCGCCGTTAGGCCGAAAACATGCTCAGCATGTGAAAAAATAGCCGGCTTGGCGGTGACAGTGTGCGGCGCAGAACCTGGATGGTCGGGCGCAGACATGGCGCCTTGCCGACGCAAATACTGAACCTTCTCAAGGAACCAACATGAAACGTACTTACCAACCTTCCAAGATCCGCCGCGCCCGTACCCACGGTTTCCTGGTTCGCATGAAGACCAAGGGTGGCCGTGCCGTGATCAACGCACGTCGCGCCAAGGGCCGCAAGCGTCTGGCCGTCTAAGGCCAGCATTGGCTAGCGGTCTGCTCCTTCGCTGCGCTGAAGGCCTCTGAACGGAGGCTGTCCTATGCAAAAGCTGAAAACGCGTCCGCAATTCCAGGCCACCATGTCCGCGGGCACGCTTGCCCGCACCCCGCATTTCGCCCTGCACCGCATGGTGCTGGAGCCGGTTGCGAAAAAAGATGTGGCGGCCGACCCCACAGGGCCCGGATCCAATGATCCGCAGGCCCTGTTTGGCATTGGTGCCGTGCGAGAGCAGGCCTGGCTGGGTGCCATGGTGCCCAAGCGCTGGGCGCGCCGCTCGGTCACGCGCCATGCCATCAAACGCCAGATTTATGCGGTTGCCACGGATTACGAGGCGGCCTTGCTGTGCGCATCCCATGTGGTGCGCCTGCGTTCGGGCTTTGATCGTAAGCAATTCGTCAGTGCCACCTCGGACCTGCTCAAGGCCGCGGTGCGCGAGGAGTTGCAGCAGCTTTTTGCGACAGCCGAGCGTCGTCTGACGCGGGCCAGGCAGGACGCGGGCGCTGGGCAGGATTTGAATAAAAATTCGGCCCATGTCCAGATAAATAATACGCAGACAGCTCCTGATTTGGTAGCAAATCAGGCGGAGGCTCAGCCATGATGCAGCGACTGCTCATGGCTCTGGTGCGTGGCTACAGGCTGCTGCTCAGTCCCTGGCTGGGCTCGGCCTGTCGCTTTGAGCCGACCTGTTCGGCCTATTCCCTGCAAGCGTTGGAGCAACACGGCGCTGCGGTAGGCTCCTATCTGACCGTGTGCCGACTGGCGCGCTGTCATCCGTGGTGTGACGGAGGGCATGATCCCGTGCCACAGCAAAAGCCCAGGCTGTTTTCCTTTCTGGACAATGCCCCGGACTCTTCCGCGACCACCAAACCTTCCTCACCTAAGAAGTCTTCATGAACGATATTCGCCGCACCATACTGTGGGTGATATTTGGCTTTTCCATGGTTTTGCTCTGGGACAAGTGGCAAATCCACAATGGCAAAAAGCCAACCTTCTTCCCCACGCCGCAGACGGCCAGCGCCCCCGCTGCCAATGACGGCAAGCCTGTGGACCCCAGCCTGCCCCAGCCTGCGGCGACTGCCTCGGTGGGCGATGTGCCTGGCGCGGCTCCTGCGGCTGCCCAGCCCGCTGCGGCTCCCCGTCAGAGCGTGACGGTTGCCAGCGATGTGATGCGCCTGACCTTTGACAGCGATGGCGGCACGCTCAAGGGCTCCGAGCTGCTCAAGTACTCCGATACCGTGGATGAGAAGCAACTCATGCAGGTGTTCGAGGAAAACGCCAAGCGCGTGTATCTGGGTCAGACCGGCCTGATCGGCGGCAACTTCCCCAACCACAAGACACCGATGACCGTGGTGCCCGGCGAGCGCGAGCTCAAGGATGGCCAGGACAGCGTGCAACTGCGCTTCGAATCGGCGGAGCAGGGTGGCGTCAAGCTGGTCAAGACCTACACGCTCAAGCGCGGCGCCTATGACATCGGCGTGCAGTACGACGTGGTCAACACTGGTGCGGCGGCTGTGAACCCCCAGCTGTACATGCAGCTGGTGCGTGATGGCAACAAGCCCGAGCACGAATCCACCTTCTACTCCACCTTCACGGGCCCTGCCGTCTACACCGACGCCAAGAAGTACCACAAGGTCGAGTTCAAGGACATCGCCAACGGCAAGGCCGAAGTCGACAAGTCCTCCACCAATGGCTATGTGGCCATGGTGCAGCATTACTTTGCCAGCGCCTGGCTGCTGCCCGATGGCGTGCAGCGCGAGAACTTCGTGCGCAAGGTGGGCGACAACCTGTACGCCGTGGGCATGATCACGCCCGTGGGCATGGTTCAGCCCGGCCAGACCAAGACCGTGAGCGCACGCCTGTTCTCCGGCCCCCAGATCGAGCCCATGCTGGAAAAGCTCTCGCCCGGCCTGGAGCTGGTCAAGGACTATGGCTGGCTGACGATTCTGGCCAAGCCGCTGTACTGGCTGCTGTCCGAGCTGCACAAGTTCATCGGCAACTGGGGCTGGTCCATCGTGGCGCTGGTGTTCCTGCTGAAGATCGCCTTCTACTGGTTCAACGCCAAGGCTTACTCCTCGATGGCCAAGATGAAGGCCATCAACCCCAAGATTCAGGAAATGCGTGAGCGCCTGAAGGACAAGCCTCAGCAGATGCAGCAGGAGATGATGCGCATCTACCGCGAGGAAAAGGTCAACCCCATGGGCGGCTGCCTGCCCATCCTGATCCAGATGCCTGTGTTCATGGCGCTGTACTGGGTGCTGCAGTCCAGCGTGGAAATCCGCAATGCGCCCTGGATCGGCTGGATTCACGACCTGTCCATGCCTGACCCCTTCTTCATCCTGCCGCTGCTGATGACTCTATCCTCGCTGCTGCAAACGGCTCTGAACCCTGCTCCTCCTGACCCCATGCAGGCCAAGATGATGTGGATCATGCCGCTGATGTTCTCGGTGATGTTCTTCTTCTTCCCCGCCGGTCTGGTGCTGTACTGGCTGACGAACAACATCCTGTCCATCGCTCAGCAATGGATCATCAACAAGCGCATGGGCGTGCCGCCGCAGTTCAACCTGCCCAAGTTTGGCAAGGCTGCTGAAGGCAAGTAAGCAAAGCGCTTGACCCACAAAAAACGCCACCTCATGAGGTGGCGTTTTTTTATGTCTGAGAGAAGTTCGGCTGGCTTTGAGCTGCTAACACTACCCAGCAAACCGAAGGTTTGCGTTTGAGACGAGGCGCGGAGCCGCAGGCAGTACAAGAGTACGACAAGGCGAAGCAACGACGTATCAAGGGTAGTGTTAGTAGCTCTTTATTTGCCGATGCAGAAGCTGCTGAAGATCACACCCAGCAAATCGTCGGAGCTGAACTCGCCGGTGATCGAATTCAAAGAGATCTGAGCCAGACGCAGCTCCTCGGCCAGCAGGTCCAGATGTGCGGCCTGCGCGGCGAGCTGCTCATCGGCCATCTCCAGATGGGCCTGCACGGCCTGCAAAGCCTCCACGTGGCGCGCGCGGGCCAGGTACAGGCCCTCGGGGGCGGACTGCCAGCCTGCGACCTCCAGCAGTCGTTTGCGCAGCGCATCGAGGCCTGAGCCGGTGCGGGCGGACAGGGCAATCTGGTCTGCAGCCGGCTGCTGTGCCTGTTCAGCCATATCCGTCTTGTTCAGCACATGGATGACCGGGACCTGCGCGGGCAGTCTTTGCTGCAGCGTCGCTGCAATGTCGGCATCGGCGGCGGCGTAGTCAGCCTGGCTCACGCGGGTTAGGTCGTGCAGAAACAATACAGCGTCTGCTGCGGCAATCTCATCCCAGGCGCGCGCAATGCCGATGCGCTCCACCTCGTCGTCGCTGTCGCGCAGACCGGCGGTGTCAATCACATGCAGGGGAACGCCTTCGATCTGAATCGTCTGCTGCACCTTGTCGCGTGTGGTGCCTGCGATGGGCGTGACGATGGCCAGCTCCGCCCCGGCCAGCGCGTTGAGCAGTGAGCTTTTGCCCGCATTGGGCTGGCCCGCAATCACCACCTTGATGCCTTCGCGCAACAGCGCACCCTGGTGGGCCTTGCCCAGCACGGTGGCGACTTGGGAGCGCAGGCGATCGAGCTGGCCAAAGGCATCGGCCTTCTTCAGAAAATCAATTTCTTCTTCGGGGAAGTCCAGCGTCGCTTCCACCAGCATGCGCAGATGCACCAGCGCATCGCGCAGCACATGAATTTCCTGCGAAAAAGCGCCGGACAGCGAGCGGCTGGCGCTGCGCGCTGCTGCTTCGGTGCTGGCGTCGATCAGGTCGGCAATCGCCTCGGCCTGGGCCAGGTCGATCTTGTCGTTGAGAAACGCACGCTCGGTGAACTCGCCAGGTTGGGCCAGGCGCAGACCTGCCAGAGCCGGTTTGCCATTTGCATCCAGGGTCTGCGCCGCTTCCAGGCAACGCGCCAGCAGCAGTTGCAGTACTACGGGGCCGCCGTGTGCCTGCAGTTCCAGCACATCCTCGCCGGTGTAGCTGTGCGGGCCGGGAAAGTAGATGGCCAGGCCGTGATCAATAGGCGAGCCTGCTGCATCCTTGAACGGCAGATAGGTCGCTTCACGTGGCTTCAGGTCCTTGCCGCACAGCAGGCGCACCAGCGCCTCAATGCCTTTGCCGGACACCCGCACAATGCCCACGGCTCCGCGCCCGGGGGCGGTGGCGATGGCGGCAATGGGGTCGTTATGGCGGGGCAGCATGGCAGGAGCTTTCAGAGAGGCGGGGAAAACAGGGGTAGGCAAGGATCATATCTCTGCACTTAATGCAATATTTGCATAATGCTATGATTTCGTTTGCATCATTGTTTAACAGTCATGGCTGTTTGACCTTTCAGACTGCGCTGCGACCCCTCTTTTTTTGATAGCGCGCAGCCTACAATCCAAAATCCGATTTCATCGTCCGCAGGGTCACAGGGGCCGGGTGATACGCCCAGAGAGAGTCCTTACTGCGGACGGCTTACTTTGCGAGCTGGAGACCGCCGATGTCCGAAACCAAGCCCATTACCTCGATTGATAAACGCGCGCTGCTGCGCCAGGCGGCACTGGAGTATCACGAGTTCCCCAAGCCCGGCAAGGTGGCGATCAGCGCAACCAAGCCCATGGCCAACCAGCATGATCTGGCGCTGGCTTACTCGCCCGGCGTGGCTGCGCCCTGCGAAGAGATCGTCAAGGACCCCGCTGCGGCCTACAAGTACACCAGCCGCGGCAATCTGGTGGCGGTGATCTCCAACGGCACAGCGGTGCTGGGTCTGGGCGATATCGGCGCGCTAGCCTCCAAGCCTGTGATGGAAGGCAAGGGCGTTCTGTTCAAGAAGTTCGCCGGTGTCGATGTGTTTGACATCGAAATCAACGAAAAAGACCCGCAGAAGCTGGTCGATGTGATTGCCGCGCTGGAGCCGACCTTTGGCGCCGTCAACCTCGAAGACATCAAGGCGCCCGAGTGCTTCTTTGTCGAGCGCGAGCTGCGCAAGCGCATGAATATTCCCGTCTTTCACGACGACCAGCACGGCACGGCCATCACCGTGGCTGCGGCCATGGTCAACGCGCTGAAGGTGGCGGGCAAGAAGATTGAAGAGATCAAGCTCGTGGCATCCGGCGCTGGCGCGGCGGCGCTGGCCTGCCTGAACCTGCTGCTGGAAATTGGTCTGAAGCGCGAGAATGTGTTTGTGACCGACATCGCCGGCGTGGTCTACGAAGGCCGTACCGAGCTAATGGACCCGGACAAGGCGTTGTTTGCCCAGAAGACCGACAAGCGCACCCTGGGCGAGGTGATCGAGGGCGCGGACGCCTTCCTGGGCCTGTCGGCGGGCAATGTGCTCAAGCAGGACATGGTCAAGAAGATGGCGGCCAAGCCCATTATCTTTGCGCTGGCCAACCCCAACCCCGAAATCACGCCCGAAGATGTGAAGGCCGCGCGCGACGACGCCATCATCGCCACGGGCCGCTCGGACTATCCGAACCAGGTCAACAACGTCCTGTGCTTCCCGTATATCTTCCGCGGCGCGCTGGACTGCGGCGCGACCACCATCACCACGTCGATGGAAGTGGCCTGCGTCTACGCGATTGCCGCACTGGCCGAGGCCGAGCAGTCCGAAGAAGTGGCTGCCGCCTATGTGGGTCAGGACCTGAGCTTTGGTCCCGAGTACCTGATTCCCAAGCCTTTCGATCCGCGCCTGATGCTGATCGTGGCGCCTGCCGTGGCCAAGGCTGCGGCGGAGGCTGGCGTGGCTCAGCGTCCCATCGAGGACATGGACGCTTACATCCAGCATCTGCAGACCTTTGTCTACGCTTCCGGCACGGCCATGAAGCCCATCTTCGTGGCCGCCAAGAAGGCCGCCAAGAAGCGCATTGCCTATGCCGAAGGTGAGGAAGAGCGCATTCTGCGTGCCGCGCAGATCGTGGTGGACGAGCGCATTGCGCGCCCCACGCTGATCGGCCGCCCCAGCATCATTGCCCAGCGCATCGAAAAATTCGGTCTGCGCCTGAAGGAGGGCCAGGACTACGATGTGGTCAACGTCGAGCATGACGACCGCTACCGCGACTTCTGGAAGACCTACCACCGCATGACGGAGCGCAAGGGCGTGACGGAGCCGATTGCCAAGATCGAAATGCGCCGCCGCTTGACGTTGATCGGCTCCATGATGCTGCACAAGGGCGAAGTGGACGGCCTGATCTGCGGTACCTGGAACAACACCTCCATTCACCTGCACTACATCGATCAGGTCATCGGCAAGCGCAATGGCGTGGCCACCTATGCCTGCATGAACGGCCTGCTGCTGCCCGAGCGCCAGGTCTTCCTGGTCGATACGCACGTCAACTACGACCCGACCGCCGAGCAACTGGCCGAGATCACCATCATGGCCGCCGAGGAAATGATGCGCTTTGGTATCAAGCCCAAGGCCGCGCTGCTGAGCCATTCCAACTTCGGCTCCAGCAACCAGCCCAGCGCCATCAAGATGCGCCAGACCCTGGATCTGCTGCGCCAGCAGGCCCCGTGGCTGGAAGTCGATGGTGAAATGCACGGCGATGTGGCCCTGGACGGCAAGAGCCGCGCCAAGCTCATGCCCAACAGTACGCTGCTGGGTGACGCCAACTTGCTGGTGCTGCCCAATATCGATGCGGCCAACATCAGCTACAACCTGCTCAAACAGGCCGCTGGCGGCGGCATTGCGATTGGCCCGGTGCTGCTGGGTGCCTCCAAGCCCGTGCATGTGCTGACCCCCAGCACCACGGTGCGCCGCATTGTGAACATGACAGCGCTGACGGTGGCCGATGCCAATGTGAGCCGTTAAGTTCTGGTCATAGAAAAAGCCCGCAGTGCTCAAGGCGCTGCGGGCTTTTTTGCGTCTGAACGCCTGTGGAATTACCAGGTGCGGGTGACGCCGGTATCCACCGTACCGAATACTTCAACGCTGCCGGAGCCGCCAGCGCTCGATGAGGTGGTGGGCATGGTGCCCGAGCAGGCACTCAGCGCCAGTGTGGCAGCAGCGGCTGCCATGGTGAGCCATTTGCGCATTGTTCATCTCCTTGCCCGCACAGAGGGCGAGCCATGGCCCATGGTAGCGGGCCGCGTAAATCCTGCCTGCAGCGGCGGTTATGTGCCAAAACAGGCTCTAGTCCAGATAAAAAATACACTTATTGCTATCAAAATTGATTATTCCGTCAGATACAGGCTGGCCAGCCGCTCGCGGGCTGCGCTGTCTACGCCCAGCACCTGGGTCAGATAGTTGTCCACGCTGCCATGCTGGGCGCGCACGACTTCGACGGAGGCCATCAGATACGAAGGCTGCACGCGCCACAGGGCGTCCAGCGCATCGTCGGGCATATGGCCCAGGGCGCTGAGGGCCGGACGCTTGAAGTACTGGTTGGTCAGCAGATAGTCTTCCATGATCTGCTCCTCATCCACGCCCAGTGCCGTCAGCAGCAGGGCGGCGGCCCAGCCGGTGCGGTCCTTGCCTGCGGTGCAGTGAAAGACCAGCGGGTCATCGCTGCTCTGCAGCAGCTCGAAGAACTGGGCAAAGCGCTGGCCGTAGACATTCACAAAGCTGCGGTAAGTGTCATGCATCAGCGCCTCGGTGTCGCGCGCCGTCAGGGTCTGGCCTTTGTCCATCATGGACTGGGCGCGTTGCACGACCGTGGGCTCCACCACCAGCGCGTGACGGTCGATGCTGGGCCACTGATAGGCCAGATGCGCGCTTTCGCCCACGCCGCGAAAGTCTGCGCTGCGGCTCACACCCAGCGCCTGCAGCTGGGCCAGATCCTCCTGCGTGAGGTGCGCCAGATGGGCAGAGCGGTAGAGCTTGCGCCATTGCAGGCTGCGGCCGTCCAGGCCCTGGTAACCCCCGAGATCGCGGAAGTTGGACGCGCCCTCCAGCGCAATGGGGCGCTCAGGCTGAGAGTGCTGGCTGGTGGCCGACATCAGGTCATCGTTTGCATTCATGCCATTGCTTATAGCGGATAGCGGGGACAAAGGCATGTCATGGGTGTTACCTACGCGGGCTGGGTGATGTGCCGCAAAACGAGAAAGCGCCACATGCTTTCGCATGCAGCGCTTTGCAGCAGCTTGTGCAGGCTTATTGAAAGCCCCGGTTCATATAGCCCACGGCGTCGTTGTAGTAGCCGACCATATTGCGATAGTTGGCCTGAGAAGGGCTGTTCCTGAGCGTGCGCCAGCTGCCAATCATGGTGCTGAGCTTGTCTGAGAGGCTCTTGTAGGTGTAGTGCGGCTCCTTGCCGGTCTTGGCCTTTTCATCGGCAATGGACTTGTTCATGTCCACCAGCGTGGCTTCGAGCTGCTTGGCTATTTCATCGACCTTGGCAATCTCGTCCTTGTTCCTGAGGTTGTCGGTCTTGTCCACGCCATTGACCATTTTCTTGGCCTGATCCATGGCCGTCAGCGTGTTGAACATCAGCATATTGCCTTCGGCCTTGTACTTGGCTAGGCGCTCCTGGCGCTTCTGGTCCTGCACGCGGTCCAGCTCGGTGCCGAGTTTGTCGATGGCGCCAATCATCCCTTCAAAGCCCGCCTTCATGGCCGCATCGTTTTGCTCGGCCTTGGCCCACTTGTCTTCCAGAAAGCCCTTGCCACGGAAGTAAGGGTCCATCGTGGTCCAGATGGCCATCAGCTTCTCACCCGCAGCCACTGTGGCGTCAGCCGCCGCGTCGAGCTGGGCATCGCCGGAGCCGGAACCCGCAGCGCGCACTTCCTTGATGGGTTTGATCTTGCGCTCGATATCGTCGGGGCCGCCGTAGAAGCCATGTTCATTGCGCTTCTTGCTGCCAATGCCCAGGCCCTTGTAGCTGCGGTAATACGCGGCCACGGAGCGGTTGTCGTCAATCATGGAGTTGTAGGCCTGACTGTAGGCATTGCGGGCCTTGGCAAAGCCTTCCTCGCTGGCCGCAGGCTTGGCGGCTGCGGGGGCGGGGGCGGGAGATCCGGAGGTACCCCCTGTGCCGGCTGCTGGTTTTTTGTCATCGCCACAGCCCACCAGAGCCAGACCGCAGGCACTGGCCACGGCCAGCGTCATCACCGATTGCTTGAATATGCGCATGCAAGATCTCCTGTTGACGTTATGAATCTGGAGGAACTGCGCCCGGCCTTTCCCCCTCCGGGATGAAACATCTTAGGAAAAGGTCTGGACAAATGCGTGCAATGAATTGTCAGAAATTCCATTGTTTTTCAAACAATTACAGAAGAATAGATTTGTTCTGACATGGGCTGTGGAGGTTTGCGAAAGCGTTAGTAAGAGGTGGCAAGCATCGGCAACAAAAAGCCCTCTGCCGCTTGCGCAACAGAGGGCTGATGGATGCGGGCTGAAAAGTAATCAGCTCACATGTTTGCCGACAATGCCGGCCAGCTCAAACATGCTGACTTGGTCCTTGCCGAACACGGGCTTGAGCTTGGCATCGGCGTTGATGGCGCGCTTGTCCTTGGCGTCCTGCAGGCCGTTGGCCTTGATGTAGTCCCACAGCTTTTTGATGACCTCGGTGCGCGAAGTCTGCTCGCTGCCGATCACAGCGGCCAGCTCGGCGCTGGGCGTGAGCGTGGCGCTGACGGTGCGGGGCTTTTTCGCTGCAGGAGCCTTGGCGGTTTTTGTCGCCACTTTTTTAGCTGCAGTCGTGGTCTTCTTTACGGCAGGTGCTGCAGTTTTGGTAGCGCCAGCGGTCTTGCGGGCCGGGTATTTGCTCTCGCGCTGCTCGAACTCGAAGTTGACCTTGCCCGCAGCGCCGTCCCAGACCAGGAAGGCCTTGAAGTTGCGGCGTGTGCGGTTGGAGACAAACTTCTCCAGCAGATCGGTCTTGCCGGTCTGCAGCAGTTTGCTCATCTGCTCGCGCTCAATGGGCTGCTGCAGGATGATCTGGCCGCTCTTGAAGTCGCAGCTGGGCGTGGCCTGCGCCAGTGTGGGCACGGCCTTGGAGCAGACATAGTTGGCACCATGCTCGAACACGGGTGAGCCGCACTTGGGGCAGGGGCCCAGGCTTTGCTGCTGCGCAAAGTCCACGATCTCGCCGGTGTCCTCGGAGTCCTTGTCGTCGCCGAAGTCGAATTCCAGCTTGTAGTTGCTGTTTTCCTCATCGCGCACGATGGCCACTTCGGCCGTGAACGGCCAGCCAGCCTTGGAGCGGAAGCCCTCCAGCGGGCCAATGCGGCGATCGCGCAGCAACTGTTCGGCCTCGGCGGTTTCAAAGGTACGGCCCGCAGGCGACTTGGTGAACGAGAAGCCGCAGCCCGCGCTGTGGCCGTCCGCGCCCGTGCAGGCATAGCGGCGGTAGTTTTCCTTGACCACGCCGCCGCAGTTGGGGCAGGGTGTGGAGAGCGTGGCGTAGTCGCCAGGGATGGTGTCGCGGTCGTATTCCTTGGCCTTTTTGACCAGCTTCTCGGTCATGGCCTGAATCTGCTGCATGAAGGCGTCGCGCGAGAGCTGGCCTTTTTCCATCTGCGAGAGCTTGTATTCCCACTCGCCGGTCAGATCGGCGCGGCACAGTTCTTCCACCTGCAGGCCGCGCAGCAGCGTCATCAGCTGGAAGGCCTTGGCCGTGGGGATCAGCTCGCGGCCTTCGCGCAGCATGTACTTTTCAGTGATCAGGCCTTCAATGATGGCCGCGCGCGTGGCAGGCGTGCCCAGGCCTTTTTCCTGCATGGCTTCACGCAGCTCGTCATCGTCGATCTGCTTGCCCGCGCTCTCCATGGCGCCCAGCAGCGTGGCTTCAGAGTAGCGTGCGGGCGGCTTGGTCTTGAGGCCCTTCACATCGGCGTGGTCAGTGCGCGGCTGCTCGCCCGGCTGCACTGCGACCAGTGGCTGGCCCTTGTCGCCTTCCTTGGCGTCTTCTACCTCGTTAGCGGCTTCCTTGCCATAAATTGCCAGCCAGCCCGGCTTGACCAGCACCTTGCCCTCGGTCTTGAAGGAATGCTGCTCCACCTTGCTGATGCGCGTGGTGACTTGATATTCGGCGCTGGGGAAGAACACCGCCATGAAGCGGCGCACGACCAGGTCATACAGCTTTTGCTCAGCCTCGGACAGGCCGCTAGGTGCCTGCGTGGTGGGGATGATGGCAAAGTGATCCGAGATCTTGCTGTTGTCGAAGATGCGCTTGGACGGACGGATGTAGTTGTCGTTAATGGCCTGCTGCGCAAACGGGGCCAGATGGCGCATGCCGCTGGTGGCCAGCATGTCGAAGGTCTGGCGTGCCACGGGCAGATAGTCCTCGGGCAGAGCACGTGCGTCGGTACGCGGGTAGGTCAGGGCCTTGTGGCGTTCGTACAGGCTCTGGGCCAGTGCCAGCGTGGTTTTGGCCGAGAAGCCAAACTTGCCGTTGGCCTCGCGCTGCAGGCTGGTCAGGTCAAACAGCAGGGGCGATGCCTGTGTGGTGGGCTTGCTCTCTTCGGTCACCGTGGCGGGCTTGCCCTGCACAGCGGCGGCAATCGCATCGGCCTCGGCCTTGTTCCACAGGCGGTCGGCCTTGGCCTCCGCATCGTCCGACTTCTTCCACAGAGGGTTGAACCACTTGCCCAGGTAGGCTCCGGCCTGAGCGTTAAAAGTGCCATGCACTTCCCAGTAGTCGCGGCTGACGAACTTGCGGATTTTTTCCTCGCGCTCCACCACCAGCGACAGCGTAGGCGTCTGCACGCGGCCCACGGTGGTCAGGAAGAAGCCCCCGTCGCGCGAGTTGAAGGCCGTCATGGCGCGCGTGCCGTTGATGCCCACCAGCCAGTCGGCTTCGGAGCGGCTGCGCGCGGCGCTGGCCAGGCCCTGCATCTGGGCATCGCTGCGCAGGTTCTTGAAGCCGTCGCGAATCGCTTGCGGCGTCATGGATTGCAGCCACAGGCGCTTGACGGGCTTGCCCAGACCACCCTTGGCACCGCCTGCGTACTGCTCAATCAGGCGGAAGATCAGCTCACCCTCACGTCCCGCGTCACAGGCGTTGATGAGTTCGGTCACATCCTTGCGCTTGGCCTGCTTGACCACGGCGTTCAGGCGGGTCTTGGTCTTGTCCACAGGCTTCAAGTCAAAGCGCGGAGGAATGACGGGCAGGTTGGCAAAACTCCACTTGCCGCGCTTGACGTCGAATTCCTCAGGGGCCTGAATCTCCACCAGGTGGCCGACCGCGCTGGTCACCACATAGTTCTCGGCTTCAAAGTAATCATCGTGCTTGTCGAACTTGCCTGCCACCGGGGTCAGTGCACGGACGATGTCCTGTGCAACAGAAGGCTTTTCTGCAATCACCAGGGTTTTAGTCATTGTGTGTTCTCGTCGTCATTAACCACCTGAGCCGCTACTTGGACTCAGGCTCATACAATCCGCTTCTCACGCGCGCGCACGCGCACATGTGTGCATATTCAAAGTATCAGAGAAAACATGCCCCGCACATCCCTGGCCCCTTCAGAGGGTCGTCGCATACAGACTCGGCGCTCCGGCGTGCATGGCAAAGGCGTTTTCGCCGTGCAGGATATTGCGGAAGGCGAAACCATTATTGAGTACGTGGGCGAAGTCATCGACTGGCAGGAGGCCCAGGATCGTCACCCACATGACCCCAGTCAGCCCAATCACACTTTCTACTTCCAGGTCGATGATGAACGTGTGATCGATGCCACGCACAAGGGCAATTCCTCGCGCTGGATCAACCACAGCTGCAACCCGAACTGCTATACCGACGAGCGCGATGGCCGCATCTACATCGTGGCATTGCGCAATATTGCCGCGGGCGAAGAGCTGAATTACGACTATGGCCTGATGGTGGCAGAGCGCTACACACCCAAGGTCAAGGCCGAATATGCGTGCTATTGCGGTGCCAAGAACTGCCGGGGAACGATGCTGGCGCCGAAAAGGGGCTGGCGTCCGCCGATGCCGGGGGATAGCAAGTAACACCGCCTGAGGCGCTTTGCCTAGGCGGCCCCGCGCCTTCCCCCTCTCTCTACGCGCTGCGCGCTATGGGAGGGGGACGACGCCATCGCCGCGAGGCGGCTCTTGCTTGGCGTCTCTGACTTGCGTTGCGCCAGTATTTACGAAGATTTGGATAGATAGAAATGACTCAGCCGATTCACTGGAATGCCGAAGCCCTGTGGGAAGCCATTGCGCCGCAGTTGCCGGGTTTTACGGTCGAGGTGCTGCCGACGATTGACTCCAGCAACACCGAGCTCATGCGCCGCGCGCGGGACGGGTTGACCGAGCCAGTGCTCCTGATTGCAGAGCAGCAAACCCAAGGACGTGGAAGACTTGGACGCAATTGGGTCAGTGGAGTGGGTGATTCGCTGATGTTTTCGTTGGGCTTGCCACTGGCCCCCAGGGACTGGTCGGGGCTGTCTTTGGCCGTGGGCGTGAGCGTGGCCGAGAGCCTGCAGCCCCATCTGCCCGCTGCGGGCGCCGCGCCAAAAATCGGCATCAAGTGGCCCAACGACCTGTGGCTGGAGGGCGACCGCAAGCTGGCCGGCATTCTGATCGAGACGGCCAGCTTTGTCGGCACCCACCAGCACGATATGACGGCGCCGCGCTATGTGGTGATTGGCATTGGCATCAATATTCGTCCGCGCCCCGGTGACGGCATGCGCACGGCACCTGCCTGCTTGCAGGAGCTGGATGCAGCGCTCGACGCTCCCACGGCACTGGCCTGCATACTGCCCAATCTGGTGGCCGAGGTGCAGGCCTTTGCCCTGCACGGCTTTGCGCCTTTGACCCAGCGTTTTGCCCAGCGCGACCTGCTGGCGGGCCGCGAGGTGAACCTGAGCGATGGCACCACAGGCATGGCCGAAGGCGTGGCTGCAGACGGCGGCTTTCTGGTGCGCACAGCCGCGGGCGTGCAGGCCGTGACCAGCTCGGAAATCAGCGTGCGCCCAGCCAGCAGCCCGCTGCAAAATTAAGCCAGCATTCGAGGGAGTTCTATGCTGCGAATCGTTTTCTTGCTATTGGTACTGGTCAACGCGGGCTATTACCTGTGGAGCCATGGTCATCTGGCGGGCATGGGGCTGGCGCCGGCCGTGCAGTCCGAGCCCCAGCGCCTGCAGGAGCAGATCAAGCCCGAGGCCTTGAAGCTGCAGACCCCGGAGCCTGCCGCAGCCCCGGCTGAGCCGCAGGAGCCCGCAGTTGCGCCGCAGGTGGATGACTCCCAGCCCGCACCCAAGCCCCCGGCAGACCAGCCCGAAGCCAAGCCTGAAAAAGAAGACAAAGCCGAAAAACCGGAGCCGGTGAAGGAGGCCAAGGAAAGCAAGGAGCCCGAGAGCTGCTATCAGGCCCCGAACATCGAGGAAAAGCAGGCGGACACGATTCGCCGTGCGCTGGCCGCAGCCAAGCTCAAAAGCGAGTGGGATCTGGTCGCCAGCCACCAGAATGGCCGCTGGATGGTCTATATGGGCAAGTTCCCCGATGCCGAGTTTCTGGACCGCAAGCGCGGCGAGCTGCGCCTGATGAATATCGACTTTGACCGCGCGGGCGGCAGCTTCGAGCCTGGCCTGTCCCTGGGCCGCTTTTCTTCCGAGGAAGCCGCACAGCGCCAGCTGGGCACCTTGACACGTCAGGGCGTGCGCACCGCCCGTGTGGTGCAGGAGCGCCCCGAAATCACCACCTATGCGCTGCGCCTGCCCAAGGCGACGCCGACCTTCCGCAACGAGGTGGCGGCGCTGGCGGGCAAGAACCTGCTGCCCAAGGCCTTGCAGGCCTGTCCCAAGTGATTGGAGCGATCTGAAACGAAAAGGGTGCCTGGGGCACCCTTTTTTTGCTCAGTTGTCGAGCAAGGCATCCTTGAGCAAAGGCTCGGCCGGGGAGTCGCCGAGCCAGATCTTCAAAATCATGCTGAAAAATTCATCATTGCCCAGTGGCTCGCCCTGCTGCACGCCGTTGAGCATGAAGATCGCCCCCTTGCCGGGCGTGAACTGCAGGCCGAAGCGGTCACCCGTGGCCAGCTTGCGGCGGGCAGAGAAGATTTCGACCAACTGGTTGCTGGCTGCCAGGTATTTGCGGTTTTGCTCGGGCGTGGCATTGGCCCGCATGCCTTTGACCATGGCCAGACCGATATCGGTGGTGTCCAGGTCACGCATGGCGGTGAAGTCGATCTGTTTGGGCCCGGGCAGAGCCAGCACCTCTTCCGTGCTCTTGACCTTGCGCGGCAGGTACAGGGCCATTTCATAGACCTTGAACACGGCTTTGTGCCGGGTGCCCTTGCCATTGAGCTGCAATGTGGAGCCGCCAAGCTGTACCGAGGCCGGGAAATTGGTGTTGGTCGGTGCCGACCATGCCGATCCCAGCAGCGCCATGGATAAAAAAATGGAGCTGGCAACATGCGCTGAAGTTCGTGCTGTAGCGTTCATTTTCTGGCCCACCTGTCTCAATGTGGTTGCATGAATTTATGAAAATGCTATTTGTAATTGAAAAAATAAATTGAAAATTAAAGTTAACTGGTGAACCCCGGCCGTCTGCGGACGAGAAAAAAGGCTGAGTTCCGCAGGGTGCGGCACTCAGCCTTTGGCGTCAGAAGGGGCGAGCCCTTCCGGGCGCAGGTATCAGTCCAGATGAATATTCGCGGCGACGGCCAGTTTCTTCATCTTGGCCACTTCGCTGGCGATTTGCTTGGTGAACTCGGCGCTGGTCGTGCCCGAGGGGTACAGGCCCTGTGCGGCCATGCGCTGCTTGACGGCAGGGTCCTTGAGGGCGGCGATGATGGCCTTTTGCACACGCTCCACCTGTGCGGCGGGCGTGTTCTTGGGGGCCACCAGACCGAACCAGGAGGGTTCGTTCAGATCGGGGTGACCGGCCTGGGCATAGGTCTGCACATCGGGCAGCACATCCAGACGCTCATGCCAGGACACGGCCAGGGCGCGCACCTTGCCGGACTTGATGTGGGGCAGGGAGGAGTTGACCTGGTCGAAGTACACCGGCACCTGGTTGCCCAGCACGTCGTTGATGGCCGGAGCCGAGCCACGGTAGGGAATGTGGTGCATCTCGGTACCCGTGCTCTTGAGGAACTGGGCGCCCCACATATGGCCGATGGTGCCGTTGCCGGGAGTGGCATAGGACACCTTGCCGGGGTTGGCCTTGAGGTAGGCCACAAACTCGGCAAAAGTCTTGACGGGAATCAGCTTGGGGTTGATCACCAGCACGCCGGGAGCCTTGACGATCTCCGTCACGCCGACGAAGTCGTTGGTGGCGTCGTAGGGCAGCTTCTTGAACACGGCAGGGTTCACACCGTGGGTGGACAGGGTGGCGATACCGAAGGTCACGCCATCGGTGGCACGGGCGACTTCGGACATGCCGATGGAGCCACCGGCGCCAGCCTTGTTTTCAATCACCACGGCCTGGCCGCCCAGCAGCTTGATCAGCACGTCCTGCATATTGCGGGGCACCATATCGGTAGGGCCGCCGGCAGGGAAGGGCACGACGATGCGCAGGGGGCGCGAGTTGTCCTGCGCCATGGACAGGCCAGGCAGAGAAGAGGCGACGGCAGCAGCGGCTGCGGAGTGGATGAATTGACGACGTTGCATGAAAGCTCCCGGATCCAGTAATACACAGTGGAATTGCTGAGCTTTGCGGAGACTCTTGTAGGGCAATTCCTATAAACGATTCTAGAGGAAGCGAGCGTTTGCTCAGTACGCAGTTTCCGATATGCGAGGCGCATCGAAACAGGCGCAAAGCAAGGCCTGACGCGGGTTTGAGAAAAAGGTAAGCACCACAATGGTGCAATCGGAAGGCCGCGTTTACTGCTGGCCCGGCATGGCTTTGAAGCGCACGGTGAACAGGGCTCCGGGCGGGGTCTGGCCGGGTTTGGCGTCCTGCAGCAGCACCTGTGCACCATGCTGGCGCGCGATTTCCATGACGATGGGCAGACCCAGGCCCGAGCCGTCGGCTTCGGTGCCCAGCGCGCGGTAAAACGGCTGGAAGATCAGGTCGCGCTCGGCCAGCGGCACGCCAGGGCCAGAGTCTTCGACCTGCAGCAGCAGCACCTGGCCAAAGTTGTCGGCCTGCACGCGCACGGTGACAATGCCCGGCTGCTCGCTGCTCGACGGCGTGTAGTTGATGGCGTTGTCCACCAGATTGCGCACCAGCTCGGCCAGCAGCGTGGCATTGCCGTTGAGCCAGACGCCCGGCGTGCTGGCGCTGGCCCCCTCGTAGCCCAGGTCGATGCGCTTGTCCATGGCGCGCGGCAGGCAGTCTTGCACCACGTCCGTCACGATGTGCACCAGGTTGCAGCCCTGCATGGCGGGAATGGCGCTTTCCGCCCGCGCCAGCGCCAGCAACTGGTTGACGGTGTGCGTGGCGCGCATGGAGGAGCGCCCGATCTGCGCCAGAGAGCGCTTCAGGTCCTCGGTATTCGTGCCCTCGCGCTGGGCCAGATCGGCCTGCATGCGCAGCCCCGCCAGCGGGGTCTTGAGCTGGTGGGCCGCATCGGCCAGAAAGCGCTTTTGCGTGGCGATGGAGTCATCGAGCCGCTCCAGCAGGTCATTGACGGAATCGACCAGCGGCACCACCTCCAGCGGCACATCCTTATGATTGATGGGCGAGAGGTCCTCGGGCTTGCGCGCGCGAATGCGCTCCTCCAGCCGGTGCAGCGGCTTGATGCCGCGCGCCAGCGCCAGCCACACCAGCAGGGCGGCCAGCGGCAGGATGACGAACTGGGGCAGCATCACGCCCTTGATGATTTCCGTGGCCAGCACGCTGCGCTTTTCGCGCGTCTCGGCCACCTGTACCAGCGCATTGGGCTCGCCCGGCAGCGGCATGCGCACCCAGATATAGGCCACACGCAAGTCAATGCCCTTGTATTCCTCATCGCGCAGCAGCACGGTGCCGGTGGGCGGTTCCTCGTCGGTCGCATCGGGATGGGGCAGGTCGCGCTCGCCCGCCAGATATTCGCCCTTGGTGCCGCTGACCTGGAAGAACACAGTGTCCGACTCGTCGGCGCGCAGAATCTCGCTGGCCGACTGCGGCAGATTGAACTGCACCTTGCCGCACTGCACGATGACCAGCTGGGCCAGCGCCTGGGCGTTGTATTCGAGTGCGCGATCAAACGGCTTGTTGGCCAGCCCCTGCGCGACCAGCCAGGTCAGCGCCAGACTCACGGGCCACAGCAGCAGCAGCGGCGTGAGCATCCAGTCCAGGATCTCGCCAAACAGTGACCGCTGCTCACGCTGAAATATCTTCAAGACGGCCGCCCGCAGTAAATTTCAAGTGTTTTTGGCTTCAAGTCCTTCAACAATATAGGCATGCAGCTATTGTTTCAGGAGTAAATACTGGTCTCAGCCCGGAATCTTTTCCAGGCAGTAACCGAGGCCGCGCACGGTGGCGATGCGAATCGGCCCTTTTTCGATCTTCTTGCGCAGGCGGTGAATATAGACCTCGATGGCGTTATTGCTCACCTCTTCGCCCCACTCGCACAGGCGCTCCACCAGCTGATCCTTGCTGACCAGACGGCCTGCACGCTGCAGCAGCACCTCCAGCAGCCCCAGCTCGCGCGCCGACAGCTCGATCATCTTGCCATCGATGGTGGCCACGCGCCCGGTCTGGTCATACACCAGCGGGCCGTGCTTGATGGTGGAGCTGGCTCCGCCCATGCCGCGACGCGTCAGAGCGCGCACCCGCGCCTCCAGCTCGGACAGCGCAAACGGCTTGGCCATGTAATCGTCGGCGCCGTAGTCCAGGCCCTGCACGCGCTCCTCGATCGAATCGGCGGCGGTGAGAATCAGCACCGGCAGCGAATCCCCGCGCCCGCGCAGCCGCTTGAGCACTTCCAGCCCATGCATCTTGGGCAGGCCCAGGTCCAGAATCAGCAGATCAAACTCGCTGCTGGTCAGCAGCGCCGTATCGGCCTCGCTGCCGTTGGCAACATGGCTGACCACGGCACCCGAGCTGCGCAGCGTACGCAACAATCCATCGGCCAGAACCTGGTCGTCTTCGGCAATCAGAATGCGCATGGGGTTGTCTCCTGCTTGTCTGTTTGTGCTTGCTGCACTTTTGTCGCCATTGTAGGGACGGCCAGACCGGCTTTTGCGCAATTTCTACCGGCTTCTTCTACCGACTTCAGTACCCATCTGCGTAGGCCTCCAGCCCCAGCGCCACCACAGTGGCTACATCCTCGCCCACGGCTTCGCGAAATTCAGCCTCGGCCTGGCTGACGGCGCTGTGGAAAGCCTGCACCCAGGCCAGCCCGGCATCGGTGAACTCCACTCGCTTGGCGCGCGCATCGTGCGGGTCGGCCCGGCGTGTGACCAGGCCCCAGGCCTCGCACTGCAGCACCAGGTCAGCCATGGCCTGCTTGGTCATGCCGGCCTTGTCGGCCAGATCGGTCAGCCGGTCACCCGCCAGAGACAAATGCCGTGTGATGTGGATATGGGCTGCGCCCACCTTGTCGCGCGCGGCGAGGTTGGACAGCGCCAGCGGCACCTCCACATCGCGCGCCATCAGCTGCAGCACGCGCGCATCAAAGCGGCGCATGGCGTGACCCAGCAGACGGCCCAAATGGGTTTGACGCCAGGCGTCTTCAGGCGGCGTGACGGGAGAAATATCGTGCATGGCAAATAGTAAGGCAAACTGACTAAATAATCCAACACATAGCCAGTACAAGCCTCTAAACTACTGTTCAAGCATCCAGCCTGAATACAAAAACAGGGCTGAACAAAGACAGTCACCAACCTTCCCAGGAGCCTGATATGAACGCCACCGCCAAGACCACCGCCGACAACAGCGAAAAAGCCAAGGCCCTCGCCGCGGCGCTCGCCCAGATCGAAAAGCAGTTCGGCAAGGGCACCATCATGAAGCTCGGCGAAGGCGAAGCCATCGAGGACATCCAGGTGGTCTCCACCGGCTCGCTGGGTCTGGACATTGCCCTGGGCGTGGGTGGCCTGCCCCGTGGCCGCGTGATCGAAATCTACGGCCCTGAATCTTCGGGCAAGACCACGCTGACGCTGCAGGTCATTGCCGAGATGCAAAAGCTGGCCGGCACCTGCGCCTTTATCGACGCCGAGCATGCGCTGGACACCGGCTACGCCCAGAAGCTGGGTGTGAACCTGAACGATCTGCTGATCAGCCAGCCCGACACCGGCGAGCAGGCTCTCGAAATCTGCGACAGCCTGGTGCGCTCCGGCGCGGTGGACCTGATCGTGGTGGACTCGGTGGCTGCGCTGACTCCCAAGGCTGAAATCGAAGGCGAAATGGGCGACGCTCTGCCCGGCCTGCAAGCCCGTCTGATGTCGCAAGCGCTGCGCAAGCTGACGGCAACGATCAAGAAGACCAACTGCATGGTCATCTTCATCAACCAGATCCGCATGAAGATCGGCGTGATGTTCGGCTCGCCCGAAACCACTACTGGCGGTAACGCGCTGAAGTTCTATGCCTCTGTGCGTCTGGACATTCGCCGCACCGGCACCATCAAGAAGGGTGACGAAGCCATCGGTAACGAAACCAAGGTCAAGGTCGTCAAGAACAAGGTTTCGCCCCCCTTCAAGACGGCAGAGTTCGACATTCTGTTCGGCGAAGGCATCAGCCGCGAAGGCGAAATTCTGGACATGGGCGTGAACGCCAAGATTCTGGAAAAGTCCGGCGCCTGGTATGCCTACAACGGCGAAAAAATCGGCCAGGGCCGCGACAACTCGCGTGAATTCCTGCGCGAAAACCCCGCGCTGGCCATCGAAATCGAAAACAAGGTGCGCGAAAGCCTAGGTATTTCCCTGCTGCCTGTAGCCGAAGGCGAAGAAGCCAGCAAGGGCAAGAAGAACAAAAAAGCGGACAAGAACGGCGCTGTGGACGAGGACGGCGTGATTGGGTAATCACCCCCTGAGCGGCTGCGCCTAGGCGGCCCCGCCGCTTCCCCCTCTCTCTACGCGCTGCGCGCTAAGGGAGGGGGACGACAGCCTCGCCTAGGCGGCCCCGCTGCGGGGCGGCCCTTGCTCGCTGTCACTGGGTTGGTGCATGCCAGTTTTTTGAGGTTGTTGGCCTCGCAAAAAAGTTTGCCATCTTTGCGCAGGCCTTGTGTCTGCGCTTTTTTGCTTTTGGAGGGTTGATTCATGAGCTTTGCCAAGCTCTCGCTCAAAGGTCGGGCCTTGAAGCTGCTGTCGCAGCGCGAGCATTCGCGGCTGGAGTTGCAGCGCAAGCTGGCCGAGCATGTGCAAGAGGGCGATGACCTGAGCGCCGTGCTGGACGAGCTGGAAAAGCGTGGCTTTATCAGCGAGCAGCGGGTGGTGGAGTCCGTTATCCACAGCAAGGCGGGCCGCTATGGCTCGGCGCGGCTGCTGCAGGAGTTGCGCAGCAAGGGGCTTGATGATGAACTGGTGCGCAATGCCAGCGAGCAGCTGCGCGATACCGAGCTGCAGCGCGCGCAGGAGATCTGGCGCAAGCGGTTTGGTGAGCCACCGACGGATGTGAAGGAAAAGGCCAAGCAGCTGCGCTTTCTGGCCTCACGCGGCTTCTCCGGGGCCGTGGCTTCGCGTGTTTTGCGCGATGCGCCATACTCAGGCACCGACGAAAGTGACATTCCAGACTGAAACTTTCATTCGCTGCTGAGCAGCGCCAGAACCCAGGGACAGACCATGCCACCAGCCTCGCCAGCCCCCGCATCTGATTCACCTTCCGCCTTGCGCGTGGGCCTGAGTGCCGGAAAGTCGGTGCTGGGCGGGCTGATGCTGGGTATTTTTCTGGCCATTGTGCTGGGCTGCACCACGGCGATTTATTACTTCATGCGGCTGAACGGTCCCGGCATGCCGGCTGCGGCGCATGCGGGCGGCTTTGGTGCCATCGTCGCGCTGATCTTCACGCCCTCGTTATGGCCAGCAATCGTGCTGGTTTTTGTCATTCCGGCCTATGTGGTCGTGGGCCTGATGATTGGCCGCGCCCGCGCCACGGGCAAGCTGGTGGCGCGCTATGGCCAAGGGCTGGCGCAGCGGCTGGCCGAGGTTCTGGCCAAGCGCATAGAGTCCATGCCGCGCACGCACAAGGCCTTGCACAAGGCGGCGGACTGGGTCACGCCCGAGGTGGCGATTGAGCATCTGCGCCCCTGGGTGGGCGATGGCCGTGTCGTGCAGTTTGTGGTGCGCACCGTGCTCAAGCGTCTGCCCCTGGCCGACATGCTGGAAGAGTGGGGGCACAAACGTAGCGAGCTGGGCGGCGAAGTCGTCAAGGATGACCCCGCCTTGCGTGCTTTCTTGGGCGAAAAAATCTACGGCCTGCTTGAAGAAATGGCCGAGCCTCCATGGACGTTGCTGTGGCTGCTGATAGGCGTCAATTTCGTGGCGCTGGCGTTGGGCATCTGGCTCACTTCGTAAAAGAGCTAATCAATTTGATAGCAGCAGTCCTAACCAGGCTGCTGACGACATGGCCAAAAGACCTGTAGCCACCTGCCAGCCATAGCGCGCGCCGCCGCTGGCAAAGGCCAGCACGGTCTTGGCCAGACAGCTGGAACTGAGCACGCCCAGAACACCCCAGCGCGCCACTTCCAGCGGCACCACGCCAGAGACCTGCAACTGCGCCACACCTGCGGCGGCGGCATGGACTTCGGCCAGCGCCACCAGCATGGTGGTGACCAGCACACCGGCGCTGCCAAACAGATCACCCAGCCATGCGGCCAGCAGCGAGACACCGGCAATCAGCGCCGCAATCAGCAGCGCCTGGCTGAGCTTGAAAGCGCGGCCCGAGCTTTCGGCAGCTGTTACATCCGATTGATGTGCCCGCCACAGCAGCACGCCAGAGACCACGACCAGCGCCACCACTGCCGCGACCAGACTGGGCAGGGCAAAGCGCAGCAGCGTGGGCGAGATGGCGGCAACCACGGCCACAAACAGCAGCAGTGATGCCAGATTGGCCAGCAGCGCCGCCGATGCGCAGGCAGCAGTTTGCGTGCTGAAGTCCCGCGCGCGCTGGCCCATGCCGGTGACGGCGGCGGAAGAGGAGGCAAAGCCCGAGAAAAAGCCCGCAATCGGCAAACCCCAGCGCGCGCCAAACAGGCGCTGGGCAATATGGCCAAACATGCCCACGGCCATGACCAGCACCACAATGCGCCAGATGGTTGTGGGGCTGACAGCGCCCCAGGGGTCCAGAGGCGAGGTCGGCAGCAGCGGCATGATGACCAGGGCGGCGGCGCCCAGCATCAGGGCGTCCTGCAACTCTCGCTCGGTGATCAGCTCGCGGCTGAGCTTTTGCATGGGGGCCTTGGCCAGCAAAAGCAGGGCCACCATCACCCCCAGTGCGGCGGCCAGCGTGGCATTGCGCACCGATAGCCCGCCCAGCACCACGCTCAGCAGCAGGGCGATTTCGCCGGTCAGGCCCACATCTTCCCTGGCGGTATGCCAGTACGCGGCAGTGGTCAGCACGCCGACCAGCAGCATGCAGACCAGAAACGCGGAGGAGCCAATCATCCAGCCCACGCAGCCCAGCAGGCTGACCAGTGCATGCGTGCGCGTGCCCGCAGCCAGCGCGCTGGCGCTGCTGTGCATGCGTTCACGCACCACACCAATCATCAGACCTATGCCCAGTGCGGTGAGCAGAATGTGCAGCGTTTGGTTCAGCTCCATGCCGACCCTTTCTTAGCGTTGTCAGTGGCCGCCGCTGGGGCTTCGGGTGGCCCACCAGCAGATCAGCGAGCCCAGCGTGACCAGCGCCACGCCTTGCCAGAAGCTCCAGTCCGGCATTACCTGCAGCAGCGCGCTGGCCACAAAGGCTGAGAACACGGGCGTGAAGTAGGACGCCGCAGCCAGCACGGCCAGCTTGCCATGCTGAATGCCATGCTCCCAGCAGCTATAGCCCAGCGCCGTCAGCGAGCCGACCAGAAAGACTTGCAGCGCGGTGGTGACGGACCATTGCATGGGCGGCATGTCGCTGAGCATCAGCCACTTGGCCCACAGCGCAAGCGCCGTCCAGGTCACATACAGGCCCACGGCGTTAAAGCCCGCGCCATAGCGGCGCGCCAGCAGCGAGTAGGTGGGCCACAGCAGCGCGGCGGCAAAGGCCATGCCATAGGCCAGCGGGTTGCCCAGCACATGGCTCCACATCACGGGCAGGCTGAAGCTCTCGCCGCCCAGCACGCGTGCCAGTCCCCACAGGCAGATCAGCACACCGGGCCACAGCCACCAGCGCGCGGCCTGCTGGCCGCAGAGCACGGCCAGCACAATCGTCAGGCTGGGCCAGAGGTAGTTGATCAGGCCGATTTCCATGGCCTGGCTGCGGTCGTGCGCCAGACCCACGGCCACGGACAGGCAGATTTCATAGACCACAAACAGCGCACCACAGGCCCACAGATAGGCCGGGTGCATCTCGCGCCAGCGCGCCACTTCGCGCCAGCCTTTGCGCCCACGCACCACGGCAATGCAGACCGCCGCCATGGTGTACAGGCACGCCGCGCCGCCCACGGCGCCCAGTGGCTCGGCCACGGCGCGCATCAGGCCGACGGTGCAGCTCCAGCACAGCACGGCCAGCAGGCCGATGAGCGTGGCTTTGCGGGTGGCTTCATGCATGCTGTTTTGCTCCCGAAACAGGAGCTATCAGCCTATGATTGATATGGACTTGAATCGCTTTTGACATGAAACCGTGGCTTTTGGGGCAAGAAGCCGCCTCCCAGCAAGATTTTTGCCAGAGTGTAGAGGCTCGCGGTTTGAGCGCCCCATGAAAAACGGCCCCAAAGGGCCGTTGTGCTTGAGCTTTGAGCGCGCAGTCTTTACAGGCCCAGCATGATCTGCAGGTTCTGCACGGCAGCGCCGCTGGCACCCTTGCCCAGATTGTCCAGACGGGCAATCAGCACGGCCTGGCGGTATTGCTCATTGGCAAACACGCGCAGTTCCAGCTTGTTGGTATTGGCCAGCGTGTCGGCAGCCAGCTTGTTGTCTTCCGTGGGCGGCAGCACGCTGACCCAGTTGGCGGGAGTGTTGGTCTTGGCGTAGTGGTTGGCCAGTGCGTCGTGCAGGTCCTGTGCCTTGGGCGCACCGGGCAGCAGGTCCAGATGCAGCGGCAGTTGCACCAGCATGCCCTGGGGAAAGTTGCTCACGGCAGGGATGAACACGGGGCGGCGTGTCATGCCTGTGTAGTGCAGGATTTCAGGGATGTGCTTGTGCGACAGGCCCAGCGCATAGGCTTCATAAGGCGCAGCGTTGCCGCCTTCATAGGCCTCGATCATGGTGCGGCCGCCGCCCGTGTAGCCGGACACGGAAGGCAGGCTCACGGGATAGTCGGCAGGAATCAGGCCTGCGGTCACCAGTGGGCTCAGCAAGGCGATGGCGCCCGTGGCATAGCAGCCAGGGTTGGTCACGCGGGTGGCGGTCTTGATGGCGTCCAGCTGGCCAGCGCGCAGCTCGGGGAAGCCATAGACCCAGCCGGCGGCGGTGCGGTGGGCGGTCGAAGCATCAATGATCTTGATGGCCTTGCCCGTCTCGGCGGTGATGGCGTCCACCATGGCCACGGTGTCGCGGGCGGCGTCGTCGTGCAGGCACAGAATGACCAGATCGACACCAGCGATCAGAGCACGCTTGGCAGCCGGGTCCTTGCGCAGGGCGGGGTCGATGCTGACCAGCTCCACACCTGCAAAATCGACCAGACGATCACGGATCTGCAGACCAGTCGTCCCAGCTTCTCCGTCGATAAAGACTTTTGCCATTGCATTTTTCTCCTGCACCGGCGCGCGCATATCGTTGTTTTCATGCCGCTGCCTGCGGCACCATTGCCGCTTTCCGAGCGGTGATTGTCATAGAAATTGGTGACGCACGTGCATTCGCTGTTTTTGATGCAAATCTCCCACAAACGGCCTAATCTTTGTCGCCCAGACGACGCTTCGTTCATCGGATGCATTGCTTGCACCAAGCTTGCGCCCCCTAGGTGCCAACTTTTATATAAGACATAAGAAAGTTGCGCTGGGAAAAGGAATCGTGTAGACAGGAATTGTCCAACGATATCAATGCATTGCGCGTTGGCAAGAGATGGTGAAAAACTTGCGCGAAATTGTGGATTTTGCGCATATTGGGGTGTCGTTTTGCGCGATGCAACATGGTACATTCCTGCACGCCATGTCATACGAACCCGATCGCCTGACCATTCGAGTCCGTGGCAAGCGGGTATTTCCCCTCAGTTCAGAGAGACAAAGTCATGAAGATTCATGAATACCAAGGCAAGGAAATCTTGCGCCAGTTTGGTGTGCCCGTTCCCCGTGGCATTCCTGCATTCACAGTTCAAGAGGCTGTTGAAGCAGCCCAGAAGCTGGGTGGACCCGTGTGGGTGGTGAAGGCCCAGATTCACGCTGGTGGCCGCGGCAAGGGCGGCGGCGTGAAGGTTGCCAAGAGCATTGAAGACGTGCAAAAGCTGGCCGAGCAAATCCTGGGCATGCAGCTGGTCACGCACCAGACCGGCCCCGAAGGCCAGAAGGTTCGCCGCCTGTACATCGAAGACGGCGCCGACATCAAGAACGAACTGTATGTGTCGCTGGTGACGGACCGCGCCACGCAGAAGGTTGCCCTGATCGCCTCGAGCGAAGGCGGCATGGACATCGAGGAAGTGGCTCACTCCACACCCGAAAAGATCATCACTGAGATGATCGACCCCCTGACCGGCATCACCGAAGCGCAATCGCGCAAGGTCGCTGCAGCCATCGGTCTGGAAGGCAAGTCCGTGGACCAGGCCGTGGATCTGTTCGCCAAGATCTACAAGTGCTACATGGACACCGACGCGTCGCTGGTGGAAATCAACCCCCTGAACTGCGACTCCAAGGGCGACCTGATGGCTCTGGACGCCAAGTTCAACTTTGACCCCAACGCGCTGTTCCGTCACCCCGAAATCGTGGCGTTCCGCGATCTGGACGAAGAAGATGCTGCCGAAATCGAAGCTTCCAAGTTCGATCTGGCCTACATCTCCCTGGACGGCAACATCGGCTGCCTGGTGAACGGTGCCGGTCTGGCCATGGCCACCATGGACACCATCAAGCTGTTCGGCGGCGAGCCAGCCAACTTCCTGGACGTGGGCGGCGGCGCAACGGCCGAGAAGGTCACCGAAGCCTTCAAGATCATGCTCAAGAACCCTGAAGTCAAGGGCATTCTGGTCAACATCTTCGGCGGCATCATGAAGTGCGACACCATCGCCACCGGCGTTGTGACCGCTTGCAAGGCCGTGAACCTGAGCGTGCCTCTGGTCGTGCGCATGAAGGGCACCAACGAAGAGCTGGGCAAGCAAATCCTCAAGGATTCCGGTCTGCCCATCATCGCTGCCGACACCATGGCAGAAGCAGCAACCAAGATCGTTGCTGCTGTTAAGTAATACGCCCCGGAGATACACACATGTCGATCTTTATCAACAAAGACACCAAGGTCATCACCCAGGGTATTACTGGCAAGACTGGCCAATTCCACACTGAAAAGTGCCAGGAATACGCAAACGGCAAGAACTGCTTCGTGGCAGGCGTGAACCCCAAGAAGGCTGGCGAAAAGATTTTCGACATCCCAATCTTTGGCTCCGTCAAGGATGCCGCCAAGGAAACTGGCGCTACCGTGTCCGTGATCTACGTGCCTCCCGCAGGCGCTGCTGCAGCCATCTGGGAAGCCGTTGAAGCCGATCTGGACCTGGCCATCTGCATTACCGAAGGCATCCCAGTGCGCGACATGCTGGAAGTGCGCAACAAGATGAAGGCCAAGGAAGCTGCCGGCGGCAAGAAGACCCTGCTGCTGGGCCCCAACTGCCCCGGCCTGATCACGCCCGACGAAATCAAGATCGGCATCATGCCCGGTCACATCCACAAGAAGGGCCGTGTCGGCGTGGTTTCTCGCTCCGGCACCCTGACTTATGAAGCCGTGGCTCAGCTGACCGAACTGGGCATTGGCCAGTCGTCCGCTGTCGGTATCGGTGGTGACCCCATCAACGGTCTGAAGCACATCGACGTGATGAAGGCTTTCAACGACGATCCCGACACGGATGCCGTGATCATGATCGGTGAAATCGGTGGTCCAGACGAAGCTGAAGCTGCTCAATGGTGCAAGGCCAATATGAAGAAGCCTATCGTGGGCTTCATCGCTGGCGTGACTGCGCCTCCCGGCAAGCGCATGGGCCACGCAGGTGCCCTGATCTCCGGCGGTGCCGACACGGCCGATGCCAAGCTGGCCATCATGGAAGAGTGCGGTTTCACCATCACCCGCAACCCCTCCGAAATGGGCCGCCTGCTGCAAGGTCTGCTGAAGAAGTAAGCAGTCAGTTCGTGATGCTGTGTAGCCACATTTACGCAGTATTACGAACAGGCAAGGGGGGCTGAGACCCCTACACTGCCTCCACTCTTAAAAGAAAGCGCCGCGCAATGCGGCGCTTTCATATTCAAAACAGTGGAGTCATCAATGGAATTTCTCAGCACTGCCGATTTCTGGATCGGCCTGGTGAAGATCATCTGGATCAACATCATTCTCTCTGGCGACAACGCCGTGGTCATCGCACTGGCCGCCCGCTCCCTCCCCCCTGAGCAGCAAAAGAAAGCCATCATGTTTGGCTCCGGCGCCGCCGTGGTGCTGCGTATCGTGCTGACCGTGGTCGCGGCCAAGCTGCTGGAGCTCTCCTTCCTGCAAATCATCGGCGGCTGCCTGCTGCTGTGGATTGGCTACCAGCTGCTGACCGGCGGCGAGGAAGAGGAAGGCGAATCCAAGGGCACGGGCTCCATGGTCGCTGCCATTCGCACCATTTTGATTGCCGACCTGGTGATGAGCCTGGATAACGTGATTGCCGTGGCGGCCACCGCCCAGGGCAATATGGTTCTGCTGATTCTGGGCCTGGCCATCTCCATCCCTCTGGTGATCTTTGGCTCCACGCTGATGATCAAGCTGATGGAACGCTGGCCCGTCATCGTCACGCTGGGCGCGGCGCTGATCGGCTGGGTGGGTGGTGAAACCATCGTCAACGACAACCTGCTGCACGGCTACACCATGGCTCACCCCTGGCTGCACTACGCCGCCGCAGCCGCCGGTGCCGTGCTGGTGGTCGGCCTGGGCAAGCTCATGCAGGCACGCAACGCCAAGCAGGAAGCTGCGGCCTGATCGCTGCCTGAGTCACTTCTCTCCAAAAAACGCACTGTGGTCTCACAGTGCGTTTTTTTATGCCCGAGGCGATAGGCATGCAAGGAGTCTTCTATGACTGATCTCGCTGAGATTGCACAGTTGGTGAGCTGTATTGGCTTTGAAGATGGAGAGGTCGATGAGGTCGCCATGGATGAGACAGTGCTGCAGATCGACCGCTTGCCGCTCAGCCGCGCTAGGTGGTCCCCCTGCTGTTTGACTGGTTTGAGGCGCACGCCAGCCAGCATGTGGGTTCCCCGGTGCGTTTGTGCACTTCATTGAGGAAAAGCGGGACTGCTTTCCGCTGCGGCTGGAGTCTCTCCAGCACAGACCGGCGCTGATCACGGTCTGGATGGTCACCCGCATCGCCAGTGCGGCAACAACCGCAGGCGAGGTTCAGGACTGGATCACGGTGCTACAAGCCGCCGCTGGCGGACGAAGAGTGCCGCTGCGATGCACAGCAGTTTTTGCAAAGGCAGGCAGGGCGGTTGGAGTCTCTGCGGTGAACTCCTGATTTGATAGCTGTATGTCTAGTTAATATCTAGGCTTGAGGCTTTATTTGTCAAATTTCTGTTGTGAAGCAGTATTTGCTTGTGGTTGGTGACAGAAGCTGAGTCCTATGTCGTCAAGAGCCGAGCTTGAAAAGCTCATGCATGTGTCCATAGCTCAGGCAAGCTCAGAGACAACAATCTGAGCGAGGTGTGAGGGTGTATGTGGACGACCTCGGAGCTGACTTGATGGCTAAGGTTTTTTCTTCAAAAAAATGCCACCCGGTTTTATCCGGGTGGCATTTTTATGTTTACATCAACTGGCCACCTTCAAGCGGTGACAGGTAGAGGTGCTGAATCTTTCAGCCGTTAGCGCGCTTTTCCAGAATCTCGAAAGCGGGCAGCTTCTTGCCTTCCAGCACTTCCAAGAAAGCGCCGCCGCCGGTGGAGATATAGCCCACGTCTTTTTCAATGCCGTACTTGGCAATGGCGGCCAGGGTGTCGCCACCGCCGGCAATGCTGAAGGCGGGCGATTCGGCAATCGCCTGGGCGATGACCTTGGTGCCGTTGGCGAACTGGTCAAACTCGAACACGCCCACGGGGCCGTTCCAGACGATGGTGCCAGCCTTCTTCAGCTGCTCGGCCAGCAGGGCGGCGGTTTCGGGGCCGATGTCCAGAATCATGTCGTCGTCGGCCACGTCGGTGGCTTTCTTGACGGTAGCCACGGCGTCGGCAGCAAAAGTCTTGGCGCAGACCACATCGGTGGGCACGGGCACGTTGGCGCCACGGGCGGCCATGGCATCGATCACGGCCTTGGCGTCGGCCACCAGATCGGGCTCGGCCAGGCTCTTGCCGATCTTCAGACCCGCAGCCAGCATGAAGGTGTTGGCAATGCCGCCGCCCACGATCAGTTGGTCCACCTTGTCGGCCAGCGACTTGAGGATGGTCAGCTTGGTGGACACCTTGGAGCCGGCCACGATGGCGGCCAGAGGGCGGGCAGGTGCAGCCAGGGCCTTGTTCAGCGCGTCGATTTCAGCCGACAGCAGCGGGCCGGCGCAGGCGATGGGCGCGTATTCGGCGATGCCGTAGGTCGTGCCTTCGGCGCGGTGGGCGGTGCCAAACGCGTCGTTCACAAAGATGTCGCACAGCTTGGCCAGCTTCTGGGCCAGCTCGGGCTTGTTCTTCTTCTCGCCCACGTTCACGCGGCAGTTTTCCAGCAGCACGACCTGGCCGGGAGCGACTTGCACGCCATCCACCCAGTTGGCCACCAGCGGCACATCGCGGCCCAGCAGCTCGGACAGGCGCTTGGCGACGGGGGCGAGCGAGTCTTCGGGCTTGAATTCGCCTTCGGTGGGGCGACCCAGGTGGCTGGTGACCATCACGGCCGCACCGGCCTTGAGCGCCATCTCGATGGCGGGCACGGAGGCGCGCACGCGGGTGTCTTCGGTGATTTCACCAGCGTCGTTCAGGGGAACGTTCAGGTCGGCACGGATGAAAACACGTTGGCCTTGAGCCTTGCCCTGGGCGCACAGGTCGGAGAAGCGGATGATGTTCATGCAGCAAAAAAGCGACCCGTCAAAGCCGCTTGTAGATAAGTTGAAAAGCGAAAAATCCGGGCCATTTTAGGGCGCAAGCCCTTGTGGCAGCGTGCTTTTAGGCGCTTACTCGACTCAAAAACAGGAGCATCATCCGCACGCTGTAACTAGGTTTCAGCAAGATTTTCTGAAATCCATCACAAAACAGGAGCATCAAGCTCCTGTCATGGCTTGCGATGGGGCTACCAGCCCACCCCGATATGCAGGGGCAGATAGACCAGCATGCCCAAAGCAATGGTTCCCAGAATGCTGCGCTTGTAAAAAAAATACACCACAGCCACGGCCAGCGCAGGCAGGCGGGCGTCAGCCAGCGTATGGATCATGTGGCCGTTGCTCATCACGATTTCAGGCGCAATCACCGCTGCCAGCGCAGCCAGTGGCGCGTACTTCAGGCCGCGCTTGAGCCAGCCGGGCAGCGGGACTTCGCGCTCGGGAATCATGAAAAATGCGCGGGTGACCAGCGTGATCACAGCCAGGCCGATACAGGCGATGATGACCCAGAAACTGCTCATCATGGCCTCTTCTCCTGGTTGTGATTGGCACTGCTGCTATCAATTTTGGGTAGCTTGTCGGCCTGCTTTTGCAGTTGCTCGGCCATCAGACCGGCGGCGACCGCTGCGGCAATCGCCACCAGAATATTGAGCTTGAGCGGCAGCGCATAGGCTGCCACGGCCGCCGTGCAAGCCACGATGGAGGCCACCCAGGTCGCACGGTCGTTGAGCATGGACAGCAGCACACCCACCAGCGCCAACACACCAGCAAAGCCCAACCCCCAGGACAGCGGAATCTGGTCGGCCAGAAAAATGCCCAGCGTGGACGGAATCTGCCAAGCGAACCAGTTGGTCAGCGCAGCACCCCAGAAGTAAGGCACTTGCTCGGCCCGCGGCTTGGCCTCGGGGTAGCGGCGCATGAAGTTCACAAAGATCACATCGCCGCTGAAATAGGCGACGCCCAGGCGGTGGCGCAGGCTCAGCCGCTCAAAGTAGCTGCGCCACATGCTCGACAGAATCAGAAAGCGCAGATTCACGCAGATGGCCGTGAACCAGACCACCCACAGCGGCGCGCCCACCGTCATCAGCGGCAGCACGGCCAGCTGGGCGCTGCCTGCATAGACCGTCAGGCCCATGAACAGCGCCAACGGCACGGACAGGCCGCTCTTAACCATGGCCACACCGGTGACCAGGCCCCAAGCTGCGATGCCCAGAGCCGTGCCCGACATTTCCCTGGAGCCGGTCCAGAAAAACGGGTCTTTGACGATCGATCTTGCGCGCTGAGTCAGCGTGGAAACTGCCGGATTCATTCCTTGGCCGTACCCTGCTCTGCTCCCAGAACCACGCCCACCGGCAGCTCAAAGCCGCGTAAAAAATCGCCCGCAGCCAGGCGCTTGCCACCCGCGCGCTGCAGCAGCGTCATATTCAGCACGCCTGTGCCGCAAGCCACGCGCACGCCCTGCGCATCGGCAGACAGCACCTTACCGGCTGCACCTGCTCCCGCGCCTGCACCTGCTTCGGCCACAGCCTCCCAGACCTTGATGGCATCGCTGCCCAGACTGGTGGCCCCACCGGGGAAGGGATTGAAGGCACGCAGGCGGCGGGCAATGACTTCGGCGCTTTCGCTCCAGTCGATATTGCTCTCGGCCTTCTCGATTTTGTGAGCATAGGTCACGCCATCGGCGGGCTGTGGCGTGCGATTGAGGCCACCGCAAGCGGCCATCTCCAGCGCTTCCACAATCAGGCGGCCACCGAGTTCGGCCAGCTTGTCGTGCAGGCTGGCCGTGGTGTCGTCAGCGGCAATCGGCAGGCGCTCGATCACGCACATATCGCCGGTATCCAGACCTGCATCCATCTGCATGATGGTGACGCCGGTTTCGGCGTCGCCTGCTTCAATCGCGCGGTGAATCGGCGCAGCACCGCGCCAGCGTGGCAGCAGGCTGGCGTGAATGTTCAAACAGCCCAAGCGCGGGGTATCGAGCACCCATTGCGGCAAGATCAAGCCATAGGCAGCCACCACCATCACATCGGCCTGCGCCGCATCCATTGCGGCCTTGGCCGCTGCAGCTTCTTCGGGGTATTTGCCATCGAGGCGCAGGCTCATGGGCTGAGCCACGGCAATGCCATGCTCCAGCGCGCACTGCTTGACGGGGGAAGCCTGCAGCTTCATGCCACGGCCCGCAGGGCGGTCAGGCTGGGTCAACACCAGCGGCACTTCAAAGCCCGCAGCCAGCAAATGCTCCAGGGCCACGCGCGCAAATTCGGGCGTGCCCGCAAAAATGACTTTCATGTGTTTTCCGTATTGCGGTGAAACCGCTTCGTATCGGGCGCGTGCCAAACCAGAGACAGCAAGCAAGTACCTAGGCGGCCCCGCCGCCCCGCAGCAAGGCTGTCGTCCCCCTCAGGGGGAAGGCGCAAAGCGCCTCAGGGGGGAGCCATTACACCCGTGGTTCGCGCAGATACATGCTCTCATCTGTGAACATGACCTTCTGCACCACTCCCTGCGGATCGATGTGCACATGGGCACGGCGCGGGAAGGTATTGTCCAGAAAACGGTAGGTCCAGATGTCGCCTTTGAAGCTGTAGACCCCCTCGACTTTCGCGGGCGGGCCGAACATGCGATACACATCATCCTTGGTGTCCACACCGTTCTTGAGCGCAAAGAAATGGGCCGTGTCCAGCACCTGCTCGACGCGAACCAGCTTGTGCTCGGCATCAAAGTCCATGTGATAGACCTGCTGGCCGGCGGGCTGCTGGCTGTAGACCAGTCGCGTGCCGCCATTGGGCAAAGGCACGACCACGGTGGGCTTGCCCATGCCTTTTTCCACCTCGGCCTGGGGCATGCCGGGCTTTTGCCACTGGGGCACCATGCAGCCCGCCAGACCCATCGCCAGCAGACCGGCTGCCAGCATTTTGTGTAGACGGGTAGCTTGCATGGGGCGACTCCTGTGTGTTTAAGCCTTGGCGGCCTGCTTCTGGGCCTTGACCAGCTTGGTCTTGATGCGGTTGCGCTTCAGGGGCGAGAGGTATTCGACGAAAACCTTGCCCAGCAGGTGATCCATCTCATGCTGCATGCAGATGGCCAGCATGCCTTCGGCAGCGATTTCGCGGCTGGTGCCGTTTTCGTCCAGCGCCTTGACCTTGACGGAGGTAGAGCGCTCCACGCCGTCATAGATGCCGGGCACCGACAGGCAACCTTCTTCGCCCAGCTGCTTTTCTTCGCTGGCCCAGGTGATCTCGGGGTTGATCAGCACCAGCGGCTCGTTGCGCTCTTCGGACACATCGATCACGACCACACGCTCATGCACGTCGATCTGCGTGGCAGCCAGGCCGATACCCTGAGCGTCGTACATGGTTTCGAGCATGTCTTTCACCAGGGTCTGGATGCGCTCATCCACCTGCGCCACGGGCTGGGCGACCTTGTGAAGACGGGGATCGGGGTAGCAAAGAATGGAAAGAATGGCCATGGTTTGTCGGTAAATCTGTCGTTATTGTCCCAATTTTTGGGCCCAAACGCTTTACGAGCCCCCAATAAACGTTGATCTATCAAGGCCTTGCCTAGAGAATTTGCTCACTTTTGTAAGACTTGTGCGGCAGCTTATGCCAAGATCAGGTCAGGAGCAGCGACGAGAGGGCGCTGCAGCAAACGAATCCCGCCAGAAGGAATTTCATGACCGCATTTGCCACAGCACGTGCCTGGAGTATCGGGGCCACGCTGGTCGCCGCCCTGACCTCGGTCTATGCCCAGAACTACCCCATCACCCAGACGCAGCGCGCTACTGCGCAGCAAGTGGCTCACCAGGGTATCCCTGAAAATCAGCTCTCGCCCAATGCCCCGGCGCAGTACACCGTCAAGCGCGGCGATACGCTGTGGGGTATTTCTGGCATGTATCTGCGCCAGCCTTGGCGCTGGCCCGAGCTGTGGGGCATGAACCTGTCCAGCATTGCCAACCCGCACCTGATTTACCCCGGCCAAGTGCTGTATCTGGTGCGCAGCAATGGCTATGCCCGCCTGTCCACCACCGCCCCCGGTGGCGAGCCCGGCGTGGTGCGCCTGTCGCCGCACACGCGCGAGTCTTCGCTGGCCGAGTTGGCCCTGCCCACGCTGCCGCCGCACCTGATCGAGCCGTTCCTTGCCGAGCCACTGGTGGTCAACGCCGAAACGCTGGCCGGTGCGCCGCGCATCATCGCCACCACTGACAAGCGCGTGCTCATGGCCAGCGGTGATCGCGCCTATGTGCGCAGCTCCGGCGGCCCGCTGCTGACCACCGGCAAGGGCCAGCCCGCCAGCTACCGCATCTTCCGCGATGCCATCCCGCTCAAGGATCCGGTGACGGGCGAGATTCTGGGCTTTGAAGCCAAATACCTGGGCACTGCCAGCGTGGCGCAGGGCGAGACTCAGGAAATGAATGATGACAACAAGCTGGTGCAGGCATCTCCGGCCACGATTGACATCATCAAGTCCAAGAACGAGATCAAGGCCGGAGACCGACTGCTGCCCTCGCCTGCGCCGCAGTATCTGAACTATGTGCCTCACGCACCGAGGGACCCTGTGACCGCCGCCGTGGTCTCCATCTATGGCGATGCCGCCGTGCTCTATGCCGCGCAGAACCAGGTGATCGCGATCAACAAGGGCGCGCGAGACGGCATGGAGGTCGGCACCGTGCTGGAGCTGATCAGCAAGGGCGCGACCATCCAGGACAAGACCAGCGCCAAGCGCGAAATGGTTAAGCTGCCCGATGAGTTCAATGGCTACGCCATGGTCTTCAAGACGTTTGACCGCGTCTCCTATGTGCTCATCACTACGGCTGCACGTGGCGTCCAGGTGGGCGACAGCCTGCAGGCGCCCCAGCCGCGCTAGCCAGCAGCCAAGGGAGTGTTGTCATGGTGTCATCTTCAGCGCAGGACTTTCACCATGACGCAGACGCTCAGGCCTGGCTGCGTCTGCTGCTGACCCCGGGTCTGGGCCGCGGAACGGCCCGGCGTTTGCTGGCCCGAGCGGGCAGCGCCGAGCAGGTCTGGCAGTTGCCGCCTGCCGTCTGGCGGGAATGCGCGAGTGAGGCCCAAACCCAGGCTCTGGCCGCCTTGCCCGAACAATGGGAGCAGCATTGCGAGCGTATGCAGCGCTGGCTTGGCGAGTCGGCGCTGGGCTGTTTTCACGCCATGGTGCCGCTGGGCCATGCGCAATACCCCGAGGCGCTGCTGCAGACCGAAGACCCACCGCTGCTGCTGTTTGTGCAAGGGCCTGTGACCTTGCAGCAGTCCGGCCTGCCCTGGTTTCCCTACCCTCAGTCATTGGCCATGGTGGGCAGCCGCAACCCCTCCGCGCAGGGCGTGATCAATGCCCGCGAAATGGCGCAGGCCCTGGCCGAGCAAAACCTGTGCATCGTCTCGGGTCTGGCGCGCGGTATTGATGCTGCGGCGCATGAAGGTGCACTCAAGGCCAACCGCAGCGATGCCAGCCCGCTCACCATTGCCGTGGTTGGCACGGGGCTGGATCAGGTTTACCCACGTGGCCACACCGCACTGGCGCAGCAAATTGCGCAGCGCGGACTGGTGATCAGCGAATACCCACTAGGCAGCGAGCCACTGCCAAGGCATTTTCCGCAGCGCAACCGCATCATCTCGGGCCTGTCGCAAGGCACGCTGGTGGTGGAGGCTGCACTCAAATCCGGCTCGCTCATCACCGCGCGCCTGGCCAGCGAGCAAGGCCGCGAGGTCTTTGCCATTCCCGGCTCCATCCATGCCCCGCAGGCCAAAGGCTGCCACGCGCTGCTGCGACAGGGTGCCAAGCTGGTGGAAACGGTGGAAGATGTGCTGGAAGAACTTCAAGGCATTAAACAGCCTCTAGTCCAGACAAATAATCGGCAATCAGCTATCAAAAAAGAAGCGGAACATCCTCTGCTGGCGGCACTGGGATATGACCCCATGTCGCTGGACGCCTTGATGAATCGCACTGGCTGGGACGCCGCCCACCTGCAAGCGCAGCTGATGGAGCTGGAACTGGACGGCCAGATTGCCCGCCTGCCTGGCGGCCTATATCAGCGGCTTACCCAAAGTTAAAAACGCCCCAAGACTGGCACTCCCCAACAAAGAGACACCGAGGAAGGGCCGCCCCGCGCCGAAGGTGTCGTTCCCCTTCCCTAGCGCGAAGCGCGTAGAGAAAGGGGGAAGGCGCAAAGCGCCTCAGGGGGTTAGGCTAGTCTTTCTGGATTGGCCTGAATCTTCTGTAATGCGTCTCTTGTAGCCCGCACAGTCAGCGCCTCTTCATCATGCACGGCCAACAGGCCCGTCTGCAGATAGACGGCCATGCGCTGCAGCTGCAGCAGATGGCAGTGCCCGTCCAGCGAGGCAAACAGATGCAGTTGCTTGCGGCGGCTGCGCCAGACATATTGCACCTGGGTGCGCACGCCGTTGTGGTCCAGTGTGAACCAGCGCCCGGTCTCCAGCGCCTGCGCCCATTCCAGCATGGCGGGCTCCACGGCGGCATCGGTGTTGGGGATGACGTTGAGATCGGCGGTATCCACGCCCAGCATCATCTCGATGCTCTCGGTGGACAGCGGCATATCGTCGAGCGTGCCGTCGTCGCTGATGTAGTTTTCCAGCTCCGACAGGCGCTTGGCCATGGCCTCGATACGCGCTGGCGCAATGGCTGCGGTCTTGGAGACAAAAGCCTCGGCCAGCGTATCGGTCAGTTTTTTGATCTGGGCTGATTGTTCGTCGCCCGTCACGCTGACCAGTTCCAGCCCCTGGCGCAGAGTCTGCAGCAGCGTGGGCAGACCCTGAATGACGCGCGCGCGCTCCTGGCGCGAGGGCTTGGCGCTGGCCGACCAGACCAGCTCGCTGGCCGCCTGCTTGAAGCGCATGGCCTGCGCGTCCTTGGCGCCATAGCGCACGGTGGCCATGGCCAGCACATCGGCCCAGGACTTGAACAGAAAGTCCCGCACTTCTTCGCGCACCGGCATATCGGCCAGCATATTGCGCAGCTCGATGGTGTACTGGATGGCCAGCGTTTCCTTTTGCTCGACCTGCTGGGCCACGCTGGTGATCTTGGCCGTGGACTGGTTCTGCGCGAAATGCTTGGTGAGGAATTCCTCGAACTCGCGCAGCACCAGCGCAAAGACCTTCTGGCCCGTCTCGGGGTACTGCTCGATGACTTGCACCACGCGGCGGATCTCGACCTCCAGCGCATTGCCGTTGATGCTGCTGGCATCAAAGCCCATGACGCAGGAGCCCATGCGGTCAATCAGCTTGCGCGCCGGATGGTTGAGGTCGCTGAAGAACTGCGGCTCGGCCAGCGCCACACGCAGCACCGGCACTTGCAGGCGCGCAAACCAGACGCGGATCGATGGCGGCAGCCGGTCCTCGGACAGAATGCTCTGAAACATCAGCGCCACCACTTCAATGGTGGCTTTTTCGCCCTTGGTCTCAGCCTTTTGCTTCCAGTCGGCCGAACGCTCGCGCAGCAGATTGGCCAGTTGGCCCAGCGCTGCCGGGCTGTAGTCCATCGCCGTCATGGGCATGCCCATGGCGGTGCCCGCCCCCTGCAGATACTGGGTCTGCAGCTGGGTGGCGATCAATTGCTGCTCCTGCAGCGCCTGGGCCAGCGCAGCAGAAGCCGGTGGCATGGGAGTGGCAGGCACGCCAGGTATCAGGCCTTGCAAGCCTATGCCGGGCTGGCTCAGCACCTGGCGCAGCTGGTTCATCGCATCCAGCGCACGGTGGCGCGCACGCGCGAGCATGCTCAGGCCTGTCTGCGCAGCACCCGGCACACCCATGCCCGCCTGCGCGCCATTGACCATGCCGGGCGGGATATATCCGCTGAGGCCGGGGCCGCTAAAGCCGCTGAAGCCACTCCCACCCGAGTCCAGCTGCATGGACGCCGACGCAGGCGCGGTGCTTTCGGTACGGCGCACGCGCAGTGGCGCGTCTTCGGCCTTGCTCACGCCCTTTGCATCGAGCAGCTTGTGCAAAATGCCGTATTCGGACGCCAGCAATGGGGCCAGTGCGTTGTGCAGCGGCTCCGTCACGCGCAACAGATGGCTGCGCTCCATGCCGGCCTCCATCCACTGCTCCACCAAGTGCTGGCAGATGGTTTCTGCACGGAACATGTCCTGCGCGGGCAAATCCTGCCCTTCCAGTATCTGGATGCGCAGACGCATGGGCTCAAACCCCGATTGCAGCTCCTCGCCCATGGCCAGCGCCATGCGCGAAGCCAGAATCTTGTTCTCCACCACATCGTCGCCCACCAGCTCGAAGGTCAGCGGCGCCGAGGCTGAAGGGCGGCCATCACCCAAAGGCGGCTTGCGCGCCGCCTGCTGCAGCGCCTGTGCACTGGCCTGCACCCAGGCTGCGCGATGCGCCTGAAAGCTGGACCAGGCCTCGCGCCAGTCCTGCATCTCACGCTGGGTGGAGACAGAGCTGCTTTGCGTGGAGAAAAAGGCATCGAGCTGTTCGGCCACAGCAGGCAGGCCCTGGCAGATGCCATGAGCCCAACGCAAGCGCGCCTGCCAGCCCAGCTGTTGCTGGGCCGCAGGCGCGTTGAGGGGAGACTGCGAAGGAGTCATGCCATTAGTGTAAAGCGGCAGCAGCCATCACAAACCCTGCTGCTTCACACAATGGCTCAGACCACCGCTCCGGCGTTGGGATCGTTGGGGTCTTGCGACGAGGCCTTGGAGGGGCCCTTGACCAGATCCTCACGCTTGACACCCAACCACATGGCAATGGCAGCTGCCACGAACACGGACGAGTAGATACCGAACAAGATACCAATCGTCAGCGCCAGTGCGAAGTAATGCAGGCTGGGGCCACCGAAGAAGAACATGGACAGCACCATGGCTTCGGTCGAGGCGTGGGTGATGATGGTACGGCTCATCGTGGAGGTGATGGCGTGGTCGATCACCTCGTGCGTGTTGAGCTTGCGGAACTTGCGGAAGGCTTCGCGGATACGGTCAAAGATCACCACCGATTCGTTGACCGAATAGCCGAGCACCGCCAGCACACCGGCCAGCACGGACAGCGAGAACTCCCACTGGAAGAACGCGAAGAAGCCCAGGATAATGATCACGTCGTGCAAGTTGGCGATGATGGCCGCAACACCGAACTTCCACTCGAAGCGGAAGGCCAGATAGATCACGATGCCCAGCACCACCATGCCCAGGGCCATCAAGCCGTTGTGCATCAGCTCGTCGCCCACCTGCGGGCCCACAAACTCGGTGCGGCGCAGCGTGACTTCAGCGTCCTGAGCCTTGAGCGCTGTGAGCACTTGCTCGCTTTGCTGCGCAGAGGTCACGCCCTTTTGCACCGGCAGACGAATCATCACATCCTTGGATGTGCCGAAGTTCTGCACGATCACATCCTGATAGCCCAGCTTGGAGATGGAGTCGCGCACTTTGCTGATATCAGCCGGCTGGGTATAGGCCACTTCCATGACCGTACCGCCCGTGAATTCCACGGACAGGTGCAGCCCGCGCGAGAACAGGAAGAAGACGGCCAGTGCAAAGGTGATGAAGGAGACCGCGTTGAAGATCAACGCGTACTTCATGAACGGGATGTCTTTTTTGATGCGGAAGAATTCCATGATCTTCCTCCTTAGTTGTTGCTGCCGCTGCGGCCAGCCACGGAACGGTGCTCATCACCCTCGGGCTTCCAGACCTGGCCAATGGACAGGCTCTTGAGGCGCTTGCGGCCGCCATACCAGAGGTTGACCAGACCGCGCGAGAAGAACACGGCCGAGAACATGCTGGTCAGGATACCGATGCAGTGCACCACGGCAAAGCCGCGCACCACGCCAGAGCCAAAGGCCAATAGAGCCAGACCGGCAATCAGCGTGGTCACGTTGGAGTCCAGAATGGTGTGCCAGGCGTTTTCGTAACCGGCATGAATGGCGGCCTGCGGCGAAGCGCCGGCACGCAGTTCTTCACGGATACGTTCGTTGATCAGCACGTTCGAGTCAATGGCCACACCCAGCGCCAATGCCATGGCGGCAATACCGGGCAACGTCAAAGTGGCCTGCAGCATGGACAAGATGGCCAGCAGCAGCAGCACGTTCACGCCCAGAGACACCGTGGAGATCACGCCGAACAGCATGTAGTAGATGCACATGAAGGCTGCAATCGCCACCATGCCCCAGACCACGGAGTGAATACCGCGGCTGATGTTGTCGGCACCCAGGCTTGGGCCGATGGTGTATTCCTCGATGATTTCCATGGGCGCAGCCAGAGAGCCTGCGCGCAGCAGCAGCGAGGTGTCGTTGGCTTCCATGGTCGTCATGCGGCCGGAAATCTGCACGCGGCCGCCACCGATTTCGCCGCGAATCACAGGCGCCGTCACGACTTCGCCCTTGCCCTTTTCAAACAGGACGATGGCCATGCGCTTGCCCACGTTTTCGCGGGTGATGTCCTTGAAGATGCGCGCGCCCTTGGCGTCCAGCGTCAGATTGACGGTGGGCTCCTGGGTCTGGCTGTCAAAGCCAGGCTGGGCATCGGTCAGGTTCTCGCCGGTCAGCACCACCTGCTTTTGCACGATGACGGGCTGGCTGTTGCGGTCCAGATACTTCTCGGAGCCAAAAGGCACGGGGCCGGAACCCAGCTCGGCAGAGCGCGCTTCGGCGGATTCGTCCACCATGCGCACTTCCAGCGTGGCGGTACGGCCCAGAATGTCCTTGGCCTTGGCTGTGTCCTGCACGCCGGGCAACTGCACCACGATGCGGTCCAGACCCTGTTGCTGAATCACCGGCTCGGCCACGCCCAGCTCGTTGATACGGTTGTGCAGGGTCACGATGTTCTGCTTGAGCGCCTGCTCCTGCACCTTGCGCAGGGCTTCGGGCTTGATGGTGGCCACCAGCTTGAAGCCCGTGCCATCAGGCTGGGAAGTGGCGGTCAGATCGGGGAACTGGTCCGAGATCAGATTGCGTGCAGAAGTCTGCGTCGCTTCATCACGCACGCGAATGGTGATGTTGTTGCCATCGCGGCTGATGCCGCCATGGCGAATATTCTTGTCACGCATGGTGGTGCGCAGGTCGCTGGCGTAGCTCTCGGCCTTCTTGGTCAGGGCCGCAGCCATGTCCACCTGCAGCATGAAGTGCACGCCGCCGCGCAGGTCCAGACCCAGATACATGGGCTTGGCACCGATGGCAGTCAGCCAGTCGGGCGAGCGGGACACCAGATTCAGCGCCACGATGTAGGCGGGATCTGTGGGGTCGCTGATCAGCGCCTTCTGGATCACGTCCTTGGCCTTGAGCTGCTCGTCAGGCGTATTGAAGCGGGCGCGCACCGAAGTGCCTTCCAGCGACAGCGAATCTGGCTTGACGTTTGCAGCGCTCAAGGCGGCTTCCACCTTTTGCAGCACAGCGTTGTCCACCTTGATGGTGGACTTGCCCGAAGACACCTGCACAGCAGGCGCTTCACCGAAGAAATTGGGCAGGGTGTAGAGCACCCCCACCAGCAGCGCGACCACGAGGATCGCGTACTTCCAGACCGGGTAACGGTTCATGATCGCGCTCTTTGAATGATAGCAACGCACAACAGGGCACGAGCGCTGTCATCGAGCGCGCGTTCCCTTCGCAAAAACATCTGCCAGATTACTTGGCTGTGCCCTTGGGCAGCACTTGCACCACGGCAGAGCGCTGGATCTGGATTTCCACGCCAGAAGCGATTTCGATGAACAGGAACTGCTCGGCCATGCGGGTCACGGTGCCGATGATGCCGCCGGCAGTTGCCACTTCGTCGCCCTTGGCCAGCGCGTCGATCATGGCGCGGTGTTCCTTCTGGCGCTTCATCTGGGGACGAATCATCACGAAGTACAACACCACGAACATCAGCACCAGAGGCAGCATGCCGGTGAGCGAACCCATGAAGCCGCCTTCAGCAGCGGCGGCAGGAGCGGTCTGGGCGAAAGCAGAAGAAATAAACACGAAAAAGACTCCGAAAGAGTGAATTTGTCAGAACCAGGCTGGGCAGCCGCGCAAAGCGTGCGGGCGGCTCAGGTCAGCGGGACATTGTATTCGGCTGGCTTGTTCCCTAGGCTGGCATGGGCAGACGGATGGCACTGGCATTCCCTGATGCCCTGTGCCGTGGCGCGGCCTGCACGAGGGAGTGCAGCCAAAAACATAGCTGCATGCCCTTGTCATGTCTTGCTTTCTTGTTGTTTTGCTTTTGAATCGAAAAGAAGACCAGCGCTGTCAGCTATCAAAACCATAGAAATCGAAACCGCTACTGGTACAGCGCCAAATACAAAGGCCGGGTTGCCCCGGCCTTGTTGTGATGCAACTGCTTGCAATTAGTTCACTGCAGCTGCTTCTACCGTAGCAGTTGCAGCTGCAGCAGGTGCATTCCAGCGCGCCATCAGCCCTTGCCACTTGGTGCGCGCGGCGGCCAGATTGCGCTCCTTCACATGGCCGTAGCCACGAATGTCTTCTGGGATGGAGGCAATTTCGACGGCCAGCGCCAGCTTGTCGGCGCTCAGGTGGCTCAGCAGGGCTTCGATGCACTGGCGGTACTCGGCAATCAGCGCGCGCTCGGTCTTGCGCTCTTCGGTGCGACCGAACGGATCCAGCGCCGTGCCGCGCAGGCCCTTCATGCCCGCGAGCACGCCCATGGCCTTGCGCATCCAGGGGCCGTAGGCTTTTTTCTTCAGATGGCCCTTGTCGTCCTTCTTCGCGGTCGCAGGCGGTGCCAGATGGTGAACGATCTTGAAATCGCCCTCGAACATCTCGCTGATCTTCTGCGTGAAAGCCGCATCGGTGTGCAGACGCGCCACTTCGTACTCGTCCTTATAGGCCATGAGTTTGAACAGATAGCGCGCCACGGCTTGCGACAGGCGTGTGCCCTGGCCCAGAGGCTCTTCCACCGCGCGCACCTTGGCCACAAAGTCCTGGTACTGCTGGGCGTAAGCCGCGTTCTGGTAGCCGGTCAAAAACTCCACGCGCTTGGCCAGCATTTCATCGAGCGAAGGCTTTTTGACGATCTGGATGACCTGCGAGGCCTGATACAGCGCGCGCACGGCATTCAGATCATGGGCGCATCGGCGGCCCCACTCAAACGCAGCCTTGTTGTTGTCGATCTGCACGCCGTTGAGCTCCATGGCGCGCATCAGCGCGGCCAGGCTCAGCGGCACGCGGCCTTTTTGCCAGGCGTAGCCCAGCATCATGGGGTTGGCGTAGATGCTGTCGCCCAGCAGCGCTGTGGCGGCTTTTTCGGCATCAAAGCTGCCCACTCCGTCCTGACCGACGGCATCGGCCACGGCAGCAACGCAGCGCACATCGGGCGATTGCCAGTCGGGGTTGCCCACAAACGCTGCAGTCGGCGCGGCATGTGTGTTGAGTGCTACAAAAGTGCGACCGGGCTGCATGACGGACAGCGTGGTCGGCGTGGCCGCCACGATGGGGTCGCAGCCAATCACCAGATCGGCCTTGGCCGTGTCCACCTTGGTGGTGTAGATGGCATCGGCGCGGTTGGCGATCTGGATATGGCTCCAGGTCGAGCCACCTTTTTGCGCCAGACCTGCCGCATCCTGCGTGACCACGCCCTTGCCTTCCAGGTGCGCGGCCATGCCCAGCAGCGAGCCGATGGTGATAACGCCCGTGCCGCCCACGCCCGCCACCACAATGCCCCAGGCCTGCTCGGCCACGGGCAGCACGGGCTCGGGGATATTGGGCATGCTGTCCAGATTGCCCTTCTTTTCCTTCTTGGGCTTTTTGAGCGCGCCGCCTTCCACCGTCACAAAGCTGGGGCAAAAGCCGTTGACGCAGGAGTAATCCTTGTTGCAGCTGTTCTGGTTGATGCGGCGCTTGCGGCCAAATTCGGTCTCGACGGGTTCGACGGACAGGCAGTTGGACTTGACCGAGCAGTCGCCACAGCCTTCGCAGACCAGCTCGTTGATAACCACGGTCTTGTCAGGCGTGCCCATGGTGCCGCGTTTGCGGCGGCGGCGCTTTTCCGTCGCGCAGGTCTGGTCGTAGATGATGGCCGTGCAGCCCTTGAGCTCGCGGAACTGGCGCTGAATCGCATCCAGCTCGTCGCGGTGGTGCACGGTGACGCCCTCGCCCAGCTTCACGCCGTCGTACTTTTGCGGCTCGTCGGTGACGATGACCAGCTTTTTCACGCCTTCGGAGAGCAGGCTGCTCATGATCTGCAGCACCGAGTGGCCTTCGGGGCGCTCGCCCACTCGCTGGCCACCGGTCATGGCCACGGCGTCGTTGTAGAGCACCTTGTAGGTGATGTTGGTGCCTGCGGCAATGCTCTGGCGAATCGCCAGCAGGCCGCTGTGGAAGTAAGTGCCGTCGCCCAGGTTGGAGAACACATGCGGCTCTTTGGTAAACGGCGCCTGCCCCACCCAGGTCACGCCTTCGCCGCCCATCTGCGTGAAGGTGCTGGTGTTGAGGTCAGGCATCCAGGTCGTCATGTAGTGGCAGCCAATACCGGCCACGGCGCGCGAGCCTTCGGGCACGCGGGTGCTGGTGTTGTGCGGGCAGCCGCTGCAGAACCAGGGCGTGCGGTCACCGGTAGAGACTTCCTTGGCGGCCTTGAGCGCGGCTTCACGGGCGTCGAGCACGGCCAGGCGCTGCTGCATGCGCACTTCGATATGGCCGGGCACACCCAGCTTCTTCAGGCGCTGGGCAATGGCGCGGGCAATCAGCGCAGGTGTCAGGTCCGCCGTGGGGCGCAGCAGCCAGTCGGTGCTGGGGTTGGGCAGCGACCATTCGCCGCCATGCTCGTCGCCAAACTTGCCCACCACATTGGGGCGGGCGTCTTCGCGCCAGTTGTACAGCTCTTCCTTGATCTGATATTCGATGACCTGGCGCTTTTCCTCGACGACCAGAATCTCCTGCAGGCCACGTGCAAAGTCGCGGGTGATCGTCGCCTCCAGCGGCCAGACCACATTGACCTTGTGCAGGCGAATGCCCAGCTGGCGGCAGGTGTCGTCGTCCAGGCCCAGATCGGCCAGCGCCTGGCGTGTGTCGTTATAGGCCTTGCCGCTGGCGATGATGCCAAAGCGGTCGCTGGCCGTTTCGATGACGTTGTGGTTGAGCTTGTTGGCGCGCACATAGGCCAGGGCTGCATACCACTTGTAGTTCATCAGTCGCGCTTCCTGCTCCAGCGGCGGGTCCGGCCAGCGGATATGCAAGCCGCCGGGCGGCATTACAAAATCTTCGGGGATGACGATGTTGACGCGGTCGGGGTCGACTTCGATGGAAGACGAGGATTCCACCACTTCCTGAATCGTCTTCATGCCCGACCACAGGCCCGAGAAGCGGCTCATGGCAAAAGCGTGCAGGCCCATGTCCAGAATGTCCTGCACATTGCTGGGGAAGAACACCGGCGTGCCGCAGGCCTTGAAGATGTGGTCGCTCTGGTGCGCGGCGGTAGACGATTTGCTGATGTGGTCATCGCCCGCAATTGCAATCACGCCGCCATGCTTGGAAGTGCCCGCCATGTTGGCGTGCTTGAACACGTCGGAGCAGCGGTCCACACCCGGGCCTTTGCCGTACCAGATGCCAAAGACGCCGTCGAACTTCTTGGTTTCGGGATAGAGATCAAGCTGCTGCGTGCCCCAGACGGCGGTAGCGCCCAGTTCCTCGTTCACGCCGGGCTGGAAGACGATGTTGTTGGCCTCCATATGCTTTTTGGCAGCCCATAGCGACTGGTCATAAGTGCCCAGCGGAGAGCCGCGATAGCCGCTGATGAAGCCGGCGGTATTCAGCCCCGCCTGCGCATCACGCAGCCGCTGCAGCATGGGCAGGCGAACCAGCGCCTGCACACCGCTCATAAAAGCGCGACCACGGTCCAGGGAATATTTATCGTCCAGAGTCACAGACTCCAGCGCGCGGCGAACTTCATCGGGCAAGGGGGCGTTCATGGTTTTGTCTCCATGTGGGTGGCAGCCCCTGTCGGCTATTGGCCTGTGGGGCAACTCTTGTTGTCAGCCAGCGCAGACGCCGCCAAAGGCGCGCCACTACGCAGTAAACGCTAGCTGTTTGAACAAAAGTGTACGGCCAGCAGCCAGAATAAAGTTTCCTTTTTATTGCCGGGATTCACCTAGTTTTTGAAAGAATCTTGCTATAAACCTATCCAAATGAATCAACTTGATAGATACGACTGGGCCATTCTGAATGAGCTGCAAACAGATGCGCGCCTGACCAATGCGGAACTGGCCCAGCGCGTGGGCCTGTCGGCCGCGCCCTGCTGGCGGCGCGTGCGGGCGCTGGAAGAAGCGGGCTATATCACCGGCTACCACGCCACGCTGGACAGGCACAAGCTGGGCCTGGGCGTGCTGGCCTTTGTGCGCGTGGATGCGGCGCAGAACACGGCCGACATCACGCGCAGCATGGAGGAGTCGATTCGCCTGCTGCCCGAGGTCACGTCCTGCCACTACATCAGCGGTGCAGGCACGTTCGAGTTGCAGGTGGTGAGCCAGGATCTGGAGAGCTTTTCAGGCTTTGTGCGCAATGTGCTGCTGCGCCTGCCCAATGTGAAGGATGTGCACACGACCTTCTCGCTGGGCGAGGTCAAGGCCAGCAGCGCGCTGCCGCTGCCCGAGACCTTTCTGAGCAAGCCGCCGCGCAAATCGAAACTATAAAAAAGAGAGCATTCAGCGCATATATCTTCTGGACTCAGGCCCTGTTTGGCATGAAATTCAGAAAAAACAGCGCCAGAAGCTCTCTGGGGTGATGAAAACGCTCAGCGCAGATGCGGCGCAGACCCCGCCAGACTCTTGGGCCAGAAAGCCCAGAGCTTGAGCGGCTGCTTGATGCGGCCTGCCACATCACCGGCCTCTGCACCCCAGCCCATGAAATAGTCGGCGCGCACCGCGCCCACAATGGCGCTGCCCGTGTCCTGCGCAAACACCAGACGGTTCAGCGCCACGGTCGGGCCGGGGGTGGAAAGCCAGACCGGCGTGCCGTAGGGAATGCTGTTGCGGTCCACGGCAATGGAGCGACCGGGCGTCAGCGCCACGCCCTGCGCGCCCTTGGGGCCGAACTGGGCGTCAAATTCGTTGAGCTCTTCTTCCTTGAAGAACACATAGCGCGGGTTGCTCCATAGCATCTCGTTCACGCGCGAGGGGTTGGACGCAATCCAGGCGCTGATGCCGGGCCAGGTCGCATCGCGCACCAGACCCTGATCGAGCAGCCAGCGGCCCACGCTCTTGTATGGCTGGTCGTTCGTGCCCGCATAGGCCACGCGAATCATGCGCTGCGTGCCATTGGCCTCGGTCAGCTGCAGGCGGCCCGAACCCTGGATATGCAGCACCAGCATGTCCACCGGGTCACGCAGCCAGGCAATCACGCGGCCCGACAACGCGGCCTGCGCCTCGGCATTGGTGTCGATCTGCTGGCGCGTGTACCAGGGCTTGCGCTGGCCAAAGCCGCGCGGCGTCTGGTAGATCGGCACATTGAAGCCATTGCCCTGCACGCGGCGCGCCTCGTACATGGGCTCGTAGTACGAGGTCAGCATGCCGTCGGGGCTGCCTGTGGTGGCCTCGATGCGGTAGGGCTGCAGATGGGTCATCATCCATTTGCGCTGCTCATCTTCAGAGGCGATGCTCATGCGGCGCACATCGCTGCACAGGCTGGCAAACGTGGTGCTGGGGCGCTCGCAATTCTTGATCCAGGCGTTCCAGGCCTCGTTGAGCGAGTCCGTCGCCACACCGGGTAAATCCCCCCAATCCACGGGCACCCAGCGGCTTTTCGTGGGTACATTGGCGGTAAAAGGTGGTTTCTGGGTGGTGGATGCCGCCCCCCCGCCATGCGGCTGAAGCTCGGGCACGGCCGAGGGATCGTTTTGCTGCTTGGTGGTGGTGCAGGCCACCAGAGTTGCGACAATCAGCGCCAGCGATGCGCGGCGCAGGAGATGAACATTCATGGGTCTGATTTTGCTTGAAGCACTGCTGGCATTGGCAATTCTGGTCGCTATTGTGTGGTGGACCATGTTCTCGGGTCGCAAAAAGGGTGAGATTCCCTCTGGAACGCAGGGCGAGGACCACAAGCCTGATCGCTGAACCTGCTGCTCCAAGTCCTCATCCCTACAGGCAGGAGAGAAATTGGCTGTAGTGACAAACTTTTGCATCCGCAATACGCTGTCAGCATGCGTCCTACGCTTTTTCGTCGTTCAGGCGCAGTACGCTCGTAGCCCTGCAGCTTTGACATCAAAGCTGATTTGTCAGGCCCCAAGATCGGGCCAATCATCTAAGGAGTTTTCTATGCGCAAGCAAATGGCTGTCACGGCCGCTCTGGCCTCTGCACTGTTGATCACTGGCTGTGCCACGACCGACGGTATGTCCGACACCACCCGCCGCACGGCGACCGGTGCCGGCGTGGGCGCTCTGGGTGGTGCTGCCATCGGCGCCATCGCTGGCGGTCACGCAGGCAAGGGTGCCCTGATCGGCGCAGGCGTGGGTGCGCTGGGTTCCTATATCTGGTCCAAGAACCTCGAAAAGCAAAAAGCTGAAATGGAAGCCGCCACCCAGGGCACTGGCGTGGGCGTGACCCAGACGGCCGACAACCAGCTCAAGCTCGACATCCCCAGCGACATCTCGTTCGCCACCGGCCGTGCCGATATCCAGTCGAACTTCGCCCCCATCCTGGATCGTTTTGCCGATGGTCTGCGCAACAACCCCAACGCGGAAGTGCGCATCATCGGTCACACCGACAGCACAGGCTCTGATTCCATCAATGATCCTCTGTCGCTGCGCCGCGCTGAAGCCACCCGCAACTACCTGACTGCCAAGGGCGTCAGCGGTGCCCGCATCCAGGTGCAAGGCATGGGCTCGCACCAGCCCGTGGCCTCCAACGACACCAACGAAGGCCGCGCCCGCAACCGCCGCGTGGAAATCTTCGTGGGTGAACGCGCTCCCCAGCGATAATCAGGCCCACCCCTGAAAAAAACCAGCCCCGCAGATGCGGGGCTTTTTTACGGCAAAAATCTCAAAAACGGGCATGCCCCAAGCGAGAGACGCCGAGCAAGAGCCGCCTCGCGGCGATGGCGTCGTCCCCCTTTAAGGGGGAAGGCGCGCAGCGCCTCAGGGGGTCCTCAAAAGATTCGCTAGTTCCACAGCGGACTTGACCTGCATCTTGTCAAACACCCGCGCCCGGTGGACTTCCACCGTGCGCACGCTGATATCGAGCTGATCCGCAATCAGCTTGTTGGGCACGCCCTCGACCACCAGACGCATCACGTCTTTTTCACGGTCAGTGAGTTCTTCCAGACGTCCACGCACAGCTTCGCGCGCGCGGTCGCTGGCCAGGTGCTCGGCAGACAGCGCCAGCGCCTGCTCGATGCGATCCACCAACGCGTTGTCCGAAAACGGCTTTTCGCAGAAATCAAAAGCGCCGCGCTTGACGGTGTCCACTGCCGTGGGCACATCGGCATGGCCGGTGAGAAAGATCACGGGCATGGCGGCGATCTCGCCTCGCTCGAGCATGCGGTTGAAGAGGGACAGGCCGCTCATGCCCGTCATGCGCATGTCCAGCAGCAGGCAACTGGGGCGGCGCACCACGGGCGGCAGCTTGAGTACACCGGCCTCGAAGTCTTCCGCACTGCGGTAGCACTCGCTCAGCAGTCTGCGCGAACGCAGCAGCCATGCCAGGGCCTCTCGGACATCGGCATCGTCGTCCACGATGTAGACGGTAGCGTCGGTTACAGGTTCCATGAAAGCTCAGTTCTCGCTTGATTCCCGGTGGACAGGCAATGTGAACACGAATTCCGTGCCCGTGGGAAGGTGCGGACGATAGTTCAGATGACCACCATGTTGTTCCACCACGGTGCGGCACAGGCTCAGACCCAGGCCCATGCCTTCGGTACGCGTGGTGAAGAAGGGGGTGAACAGTTGCTCGGCCACCTCCGCAGAAATGCCGGCACCACAGTCCGTGACCGAAAATTCTACCCAACGCTGACCACCGAGCTCAGCCGGACTGAGCTGCACGCGCAGGGTTAATAGGCGCTCACCTAACTGGGGCAGGTCCATGGCCTGCATGCCATTACGCGCCAGATTGAGCAAAACCTGCTCCACCATGGTCGGGTCGCACAGCACACAGGGCAGATCGGGCTGCAGCTCTACCTGCACCTTGACGCGCAGCTTGTGCGCCTGCAGTTGCACCAGCGGCATGACGGCGTCGACCAGCTCGCCCGGCGCCACCTCTTCACGTGATTTGTCGCGGCGGCGCACAAAGTCGCGCACGCTTTTGATGACCTTGCCAGCGCGATCGGCCTGATAGCTGATGCGCTCCATGGCCATGCGCAGGTCACCCAGCTGCGCCTGCAACTGCTGCTTGTCTTCAGATGGCTGGTGGGCCAGCATATTGAGCGAGCCCGTGGCATAGCTGGACATGGCCGCCAGCGGCTGGGTCAGCTCATGGCTGAGCATGGAGGCCATTTCACCCACGGTCGCAAGACGAGCCGTGGCCTGCAGGCGCTCCTGCGAGGCACGCGAGACTTCTTCCATGCGACGCTGCTCGCTGATGTCGATGAAAGCGCTCATCCAGCCGGTGTGCTGGCCTTGGGCATTGATCAGGGGGGCCTCAAAGATCAGCACGGGAAAGCGCGAGCCATCCTTGCGCATGAAAACGCTTTCATGGCCTTCGCGCGGCGGTGGCGATGCCCCGGAGAGCCGGTTGTCGCGGCGCTGCGTGTACTCCTCGGCCAGCTCGGGCGGCCAGTAGGGCGCCACATTCAGGCCCAGCAGCTCTTCGGCCGTAAAGCCCACCATATTGCAAAACGCCGGGTTCACATAGGTGATGTGGCCCTGCAGGTCGCGCGCGCGCATGCCGGTGACCAGAGAGTCCTCCATGGCCTTTCGAAACGCCAGCGCATCGCCCAGATCCCGCTCGGCGCGCAGGCGGCGGCGGTTGTCGCGCACCAGCACCACCAGCACCGAGACCAGCGCAATCGACATGGCCGTCACCAGCGCCGTCATCACATTGGGGAAGACGCTGGGCGCGTGGTGCCAGCTGTCCATGCGCAGCACCAGCGTGTTGCCCGGCAAGTCCAGCAACTGCTGAGCCGTGAACATGCGCGATCCGCGCCAGGCCGCGCCCACCAGGGCCAGCCGCGTGCCATCAGGCTCGGTGAACGAGACTTCCTGCGTGCGCGGCAGCGCCTTGCCCACATGGTTGACAAGAATGCCGTGCAGGCTGTAGGTGCCCAGCACATAGCCGGTGACATGGCCGTTTTCCGTCAGCGGCATGCACACCAGCATGGTTTCCGTGCCCAGGCCATCACCAAGCAGCTGAAAACGGCTGGGCGAATAACTGGGACCGTTGACGCGGCGCGCCTGCGTGCAGGTCAGCATCTCGGACGAATGCAGCTCTGCGCCGTGGTTTTCGTCTTCCCATGGCACGGTGCGATAAGGTGTTTCCGCATGCCCCTTGAGTCGCATGTCCATGCCGCGCCATTCCACGCGCATCAGCTCGCGGCGCTGCTGCAGCAGCTCATTGGCGTGGTTGCGCCACAGGCCGGCGTCCTCGCTGTGCACATGCAGCGCCAGCAGGTCCTGCAGATTGCGGCTTAGCGCCGCGCGCACATCGCCCACGGCATTGGCTGTGTCGCGCTCGAGCTTGTCCTGAACCTGCGATGCCTCATAGCGCCCCGCCAGCCAGACCATGGTGACCAGCATGCTGACAATCAGCAGCACCAGCACCGTCCACAGCGACCAGCGCCGCCAGGCCAGACGCCAGCGGCGCCACGGCCAGTGAACAGGATGCCGGTCCAGCAGATCGGATGAAGAAGATGAAGGAGAGCTTGGGTTCACAGTACGCGATGAGTCAGAGCTGGCAATTGTTGCCGCACTTGCTGCATCCGTTCACGACTGAGGTCTCCCAGCACCACTGCTGCGCCGCTGGCCTGCAGCGCCTGCACCTCGCCCCAGGGGTCTATCAGCAGGCTGTGGCCCCAGGTGCGGCGGCCGTTTTCATGCACGCCGCCCTGGCCTGGAGCCAGCACATAGGCCTGATTCTCTATCGCTCTGGCGCGCAGCAACACCTCCCAGTGCGCCTGGCCCGTGGTGTAGGTAAAGGCACTGGGCACCAGCAGCAGGTCCGCGCCCTGGGCGCTGAGCATGCGGTACAGCTCGGGAAAGCGAAGGTCATAGCAGACACTCAAGCCAAGACGCCAGGTTTCGCCATTTCTGGCCCGCACATCGCAGACCACGGGCTGCTGCCCCGCCTGCACCACATCGGACTCGGCATAGTGCTCGCGCCCGTTGTCGTAATGGAAGAGATGAATCTTGTCGTAGCGGGCCACGCATTCGCCGTCTGGCGAATAGACCAGGCTGCTGTTGAAGACATGCTGCGCATCGTCGGCCTGCAGCGGCAATGTGCCGGCCACCACCCACAAGCGCAGCTCGCGTGCAGCGCGGGCCATGCACTCCTGAATCGGCCCCTGACCATAGGCTTCGCAATAGGCCAGCTTGTCGCTATCGCGCTTGCCCATGGCACAAAAGTACTCGGGCAGCACCACCAGCTCGGCCCCTAAAGCGGCGGCCTGCTCCATCAGACGGCGCGCTTCGTTCAGATTGGCGCTGACCTGGGTGCCAGAGATCATTTGCAGGGCGGCGATTTTCATGGAGTCTCCTCGGTGGCGGCGGGTTTGGTTGCTGGTTTAGCCTCAGATTCTGCCGGTACAGCCGGCTCGTTCTTATCGCCCTTGGTCTGTGGCCCCGTGCGGCGCGGCAGTTGCGTGACCTGCGGGTCTTCCCAGCTACCGTGAATCTTGAACTCCCGGGTCGTCGCGGCAATCAGCGGCCCGCGCAGCACCACCTGCGCCAGAAAGCTGCTCAAGCCCACCAGCGGGTTGATGGCAGTGGCCACCAGAGAGGCCGACAGCGCATTGATCTCGGGCACCACCACCACATGCAGGTCCTGGGTTTCCTTGTCGATATCGGCCACGCCCTCCATCAGCACGGCGGCGTTCACGCCCTTCATCTGCATATTGTTGGTGCTGGCGATGCCGCGTTGAATGGTGACATCCCCACGCATGAAGTCGAACGAGAAGCCGTTGCGGAACACGTCGCGGAAGTCCAGCGTCAAGCGCCTGGGCAGAGACTGCAGGCTGAGCACGCCCAGCAGCTTGGCCAGCCCCGGCTCGGCCTTGAGAAACTGGCCCTTTTGCACATCCAGGTGTAGCGCACCCGACATGGTCTTGAAGTCCGGCGTCACGGGCGAGCCCGTCCAGCTGATGTCGCCCTGCATGCTGCCCTGACCATTGGCCACCACACCGGGCATCTCAAAGCGGTTGAGCAGCTTGCCCACATCGCGCAGATTGAGCTGGAACTGCAGCTGAGTCTGGCCCGGGTGCTTCTGGTTAGCGGCGCTCAGGCTCCAGAAGCCCTTGGCCGTCAGCACCGCTTCGGGCGTGGTGATGTTAAAGCGCGACAGCTCCCACTCGCGCAGCATGGGCCCCACGGACAGCCAGCGGTTGCGCGCCTGCACATCCACGCTGCCCAGAGACAGCTTGCCCAGCTGGAAGTTGTCCACCGTGATCTGTAGCGCAGGCAGCTCGCGCACCGAGTTGTCGGTGGTGGATGCCGCATTGTCGAGACCGTTATCAGGCCCATCGGGCACGGTCAGGCGCGAGAGCTTGGCCACAACCAGCCCACCCGGCTCCTTGGTCGAGGCCTCGTGGTAGTCGATGCGCCCGGCCAGTTCCCGGGCCTGAATCTGGTTGGTCCAGACCTTGTTGGCGTGGCTCAGTTGCAGCGATACATCGTGCAAAGAACGGCCATGAAGCCTGACTTCACCCGCCTTCAAGGCCATTTGTTGTGGCAGCAGCGCGCGCCAGGGCTCCGTCTGCGCGCCGCCCTTGGCCCCATCTGGCGCAGGCTCGGCCCCAGCCGTCTCATCGGGCAGCAGACGCCCCCAGGCGTCCAGATCCAGCACGGGCAGTTGCACACGCGCATTCACGCCCGAGGCGGGCAGGTTCAGGGCGGCCACTCCCGTATCCACCACATCGACCTGGCCGCGCGTGATGCGCGGCGCGGCAGCACTGATGTCACGCTCGAGCAGCGCTGCGGCCACTGTGCCCCATTGCAAGCTGATCTGGTCCGTAGCCGGTTTGACCACGGCTGGCACGGTGCGGCTGATGCGCAGCGGCAGCGCTGTCTGCGCGGGCTTGCTCAGCGGCGCGGGCAGTTGCACGGCCATGCCCACCAGATCGGACTGCAGCTGAAGCTCCGGCACATCGTGCGGCACCTTGATCTGCAGGGCATAGCGGGCCTGCCCCTGCAGGTACTGGGCCAGCTCTGGGATGCCTTCCAGTTCCTTGGCTTCACGCAAGGCCTGGGCGGTAGCGAGACCATCAACGCGAATCAGCACCGGGTCTGCGGCAGACTTCATGCCGCCTTCGATGCGTGCATCGCCACCCAGCGCCCGGGCCTGCACGTTGTGCAGCTGAAAACCGCCTTCGGAAAACTGCACGCTGCCGCGCACATTGCTCAGCGGCGGCACCTCAGGCATGAGCTGCAGGGAATTGCCCGCCAGCGTGATCTCGCCCTGCACCTTGCTGCGGTCCATATGCATGGTGGGCAGATGCAGGCTGAGCTTGAGCCTGCCATCGCCGGTCGCACGGCTGCTATCCAAAACATGAGCAGTCAAGCCAGATAGTGCCGAGACTTGAACCACTTTCAGCATCTCATTGAGCGGGCCATGGGCCTTGGCCGTGACTTCGACCTCGGTGGTGTTCCAGTCAGCCACGCCAGCCTGCGCCTCTTCCACCACGATGGGGGTGTGACCCAGAAAGCCCTTGGCCTTGCGCACGGTCATGGAGTTGCGGTCGAACACCAGCTCGCCCGAGAGCTTTGTCAATGGTGGCCAGGGCTTTTCGCCGGGGCCAAGCAGGTAGTCGGGCACAAACTGGTAGTTCACATCGCGCAGCTGGGCACTGATATGAAACTCGCCCTTACCCGGCTTTTCAAATGGCACATAGTCCAGCTCGCCCTTGACGCGAAAGTTCACCGCGCTGGCCTGACCGGATGTAATGGACTCGCGCACATAGCGCAGCGCATCGCTGCCCAGGTCGCGTGGCAGATAGCGATGAATGCGCGCGCCGTTGGCGCGGCTGAGCTGGCCCTGCAAGTCCAGCACACCGGGAAAACGCGGCTGGGCCTCTGTGCCTGCGCCAGTCTGCCAGCTGGCCTGCGCCTGACCGGCCGTATCGTCATTGGCAAAGCGCAGCCTCGGAACCTGGGCCTTGATGACCCGGCCCTTGTCCAGCAGCTGCCAGCGCAAGCTGGCCTCCAGCAGGTCCAGCGCAATATCAGGGTCTTCAAACACACCGGGGAAGCTCATCATGGCCTGCGCCACACCAGGGGATTTGGTCAAATTGGCTTCGCCGCTGTCCTGATCCAGCTTGAAGCTGCCGCTCAAGCCCCGGATTCCGGGCACGCCAATGCTGTGCGTCCCTTCGGACGAGGGCTGGGAGCGCAGGCTCAGTTGCTCAAACAGGCCCGACGCCTTGTAATTCTCCGGCTGCTGCGCGGGCCCGCGCCAGCTCAGCTTGAGCTGCTGCAACTGACCGCTGGGCTGCAGAGCGTGCAGTTGATCCACCACGGACTTAGGCACAGGCAGGCGCTGCATCATCTGGGCCGCAATGGCAAGATCGATGCCGTCAGCCTGCAACTCGCCATGCTCGCCGCCGCTGCCTTGCTCCGATGCACCGGTGGGCCTGTAGCTCAAGCGGAAATCACCGCGCGGCCAGTGCAGGCCGTCGCTGGCCGTGAATTCCAGCCCCTGTACCGAGAACTGATAGCCATCGCGCTGGCTGGCCCGCATCCGCCCCTTGAGCGCCTGCAGCGCCAGCGGCTCGGGCCGGTCCTTCCACTGCAACTCAAACGCCTGCACGGCTACATCGGCCACCATGCCCACGGGCTGGCCCCGGCTGGTGTCCACCCAGGCGCGCACAGCGCCCTTGCCCTGGCGCAGCTTCCAATCCTGCGGGTCCAGATACTGGCTCAGCCGGGACAGGTCGATATGCTTGAAATCCAGATAGGCCTGCCCGCTCCAGCGCTGCATCTGCCCTTCATGCACGGACAGCAGCGGCTCCTTGAAGTTGCCCATGACGGTAAAGCGCTGGCCCCAGTCCTCGGGCGGCGTGGCGTCCAGACGCAGCGAGTGTGTCCAGCCCTTGTTGCGCAGCACGAGATCCACTTCGCTGAGCGCCAGTGGCGGCGCCTGCAGCACCTCGTCCACCCATTGCAGCTTGCCCTGGCGGATGGCGATTTCGGGTTGCGAGAAAATCCAATCCGCTCCAGCATCAGAACTGCTCTGAGTCCTGTCAGGTATTTCGATGCCTGCTATGGAAATTGCACCTTTGGCATTGCGGCGGATGGTCAGATCCGGGGCCTCGATATATATCTGCTCCACGCCCAGGGTCATCAGCGAACGTGCGGACACCGCCACCACCACCTTGGGCAGATGCAAGGCCTCACTGTGGCTATCAGGGTCATGCAGCACCACATCGCCCAGCTCGAAAGCAGGCACCAGGCCATCGTTGCGCGCAGCCAGCGCGCCTATGGTGACGGGTATACCCAGACTGCGTGAGGCCAGCGATTCCAGCTCGGGACGCCACTCGTTGATTCGCGGCACAATCCAGAACTGGAGCACCCCCCAGACAACGGCCAGCACCAGCCACAGGCCCAGCACCAGTCTCAGCGACCACCGTGCCAGGCTGGCCAGCCTATGGATATGGCGAGATGGGAGAGGTTTCGGTTCGATCATCAGCGGCCTAGCAATGGCAGGAATTATGACCGGCGCCCTCGTGCGTGTTTCGGTAACCATACGTTGCCGGACTGGTTTCCTGCCTGCTGGACACCTTTTTTAACGGTCCGTATGCAGTCCCCAGAGCAAGCAATGGCAGAACAAGCCCTCAACGAGTCGTCCCCGGCCCAGTATTCGCGCTTTGTGCAGCGTCTTCACCGCCGCTACGAAAACTGGTTTGATGCCTTGCCGCCCGGCGCTCCCGACCGCGCTCTGATGGAGCAGGCCCTGAGCACGCTGCAGTCGCGCGGGCTGGACCTTTCGGCTTCGCTGCGCGTGCTGCGCCAGCTGGTGATGGAGCGCATCATCACTCTGGACTGCGAGCAAAGCGCTCCTCTTTCCATAGTAACCAAGGCAGTTACCGAGCTGGCTGAGATTGCATTGGACCGTGCATGCATCCAGGTGCGCACCGAACTCGACGCCCGCCACGGCGCGCCACGCGGCCCGGGTGGCCAACCCGTACAGCTATGGGTCATCGGCATGGGCAAGCTGGGCGCGCGCGAACTCAATGTCTCCAGCGACATCGACCTGATCTACGTCTATGAGCAGGACGGCGACACCGCCGGTCAGGCCGATGGCCGGGGCGTGATCTCCAACCACGAATACTTTGCCCGCGCCGTCAAAGGCATCTACGCGCTGGTGGGTGACACCACCGAGCACGGCTTTGTCTTCCGTGTCGATCTGGCCCTGCGCCCCAATGGAAACTCAGGTGCACCTGCAGTCTCCCTGGCCTCGCTGGAGGAATACCTGCAGATCCATGGCCGCGAATGGGAGCGCTTTGCCTGGCTCAAAAGCCGCATCGTCGCCCCGCTGGCCGATATTCAGACGCCCAATGTGCAGGCGCTGCGCGGCGTGGTTCTGCCTTTTGTGTTCCGCCGCTATCTGGACTACTCGGTCTTTGACTCGCTGCGCATTCTGCACCGCCAGATTCGTGACCACGCCTCCAAGCGCAGCGCGGGCCACCCCGAGCGCGCCAATGACGTCAAGCTCTCGCGCGGCGGCATCCGCGAAATCGAATTCATCGTGCAACTGCTGCAGGTCGTGCGCGGCGGCCAGTTCCCCGAGCTACGCTGCCGCCCCACACTGGAGGCCCTGCAGCGCCTGGTGCGCGCCAACCTGATGAGCGCCGAAATTGCCGATGCCCTGAGCCGCGCCTATGTCTTTCTGCGCCAGGTGGAGCACCGCATCCAGTACCTGGACGACCAGCAAACCCATGTGCTGCCCACACGCGACGATGACCTGCTGTGGATTTCCCGCACCATGGGCTTTGCGGGCACCAGCGGCTTTTTGCACCAGCTCGACGAACACCGTGAACTGGTCGCGCAGGAGTTCGACACCCTGCTCGGCGGCGATGAACAATGCAGCAATGGCAAATGCAACGCGGCCAAAGGAACCAGCAGCACGCCAGCCCCGCAGGAAATTGAAGACCTGATCGAACTATTGCCACCCGCTCTGGCAGGGCAGGTGGCCGACTGGCGCGGTAATACCCGCATCACCGGCCTGCGCGACGAAGCCCGCGCCCGCCTGTTCCGACTCGTCGAGCGCACTGCTCAATGGGTGGAAAGCGGGCAGGCCACCGAGGAAGCCGCCAAGCGCTTTCTGAACTGGCTGGAGCCTCTGCTGCGCCGCGAAAGCTATCTCGCTTTGCTGCTGGAGCGCCCAGCAGTCCATGAGAGACTGCTACATCTTTTGGGGGCTGCACGCTGGCCCGCCCGCTATCTGCAGCAGCACCCGGGTGTGATTGACGAGCTGGCCAGCGATGCCATCTTCAAGGAACGCTTTGTGGCTGCCGACTTCGAGCATGAGCTAGCTCTGCGCTTGGCCGCACTGCAGTCCACAGGCGAGGACGACGAAGAAACCCTGCTCAACCTGCTGCGCCGCGCCCACCATGCGGAAGTCTTCCGCACCCTGGCGCGCGACATTGAAGGGCGCATCACCGTCGAACAAGTCGCGGATGACCTGAGCGCTCTGGCCGACAGCCTGCTGCGCGTGACCGCCCAGTGGTGCTGGGCACGCCTGAAGAATCGTCACCGTGAAACGCCACGCTTTGGCATCGTGGGCTACGGCAAGCTCGGCGGCAAGGAACTGGGCTATGGCAGCGATCTGGACATCGTCTTTGTTTTCGACGACGACGACGACCGCGCCCCCGAGGTCTATGCCGCCTATGTGCGCAAGCTCATCAACTGGCTCACGGTGAAGACCGGTGAAGGCGATCTGTTCGAGATCGACACCGCGCTGCGCCCCAATGGCAGCTCGGGCCTGCTGGTGACCAGCTTCGAGTCCTATGCCAACTACCAGCAGCAGCGCGGCAGCAACACGGCCTGGACCTGGGAACACCAGGCCATGACCCGCGCCCGCTTTGTGCTGGGCAGCCGCGACTTCCAGACCGCATCCGGCGCGCCGGTCACTGATCTGCATCTGCACCAGCGCTTTGATGATGTGCGCCAAGCCGTCATCACCGCCCCGCGTGACGCCGCATCGCTGCGCAGCGAAATCGAAACCATGCGTGAACGCGTGCGCAGCGCCCACCCGGTGCGTGGCGGCCTGTTCGACGTCAAGCACAGCCCCGGCGGCATGGTGGATGTGGAGTTCGCCGTGCAGTATCTGGTGCTGTCCCAGTCGGGCGCCCACCCCGAGTTGATTGCCAATGTGGGCAATATCGCCCTGCTGCAACGCGCCGAAGATGCAGGCCTGCTGCCCAAGGGCGTGGGCTATGAAGCCGCCAAGGCCTACCGCGAACTGCGCCGCCTGCAGCACGTGGCGCGCCTCGATGAACGCTCCGGCCAGTTGGAGCAGGAGCAGGCCAAAGCACCACGAGATGCCGTGCTCAATCTCTGGAATTCGGTGTTTGTCAGATGATAGAAAGCAAGCACTCACACAATCATTTCCCACGATGAAATGGCTGTGTGGGTCTGCTTTTTCAGTCTCTTGCAGGATTCATCAAAAATTGCTTACAAGAGATTCGCAGTGACTAGCAAACTGTTACAAGCTCAATGTTCTTTTGGGCTGGAACTTCTGCAACAGTGACGCATCTGACAAACAGGTGCCACAAAACAGAAAGTTTGCACAACCCGATTTCCAGTTGCGAAGCCCTTGGGTCTACCCATTGAAATGCCCCGGAGCGCTTCTCCTCCCTCCCTCTCTTAATTCGTTTCGGGAAGCTTCGCAGCTTTTTTATGCCAGCAAAAAGGCCACCGCAAGGTGGCCTTTTTCTTTGCGCGATGCGCTCAGTGTGGCACGGTGTTCGTAAAACTGGGGCGGGCGCCAATCTTGGCCAGCAAGGTGCCCAGATTGGGGTGGTCCGCACGCCAGTCCAGCTCGGGAAAGCGGAAATCCAGCCAGGCCAGCGCGCAGCAGACGCTGATATCGGCCAGCGTCAGGTGGATGCCACCGCAGCAAAACGGCTTGTCGCCCAGACCCTGGGACATCACATTCAGTGCGGCCTTGACCTTGCTCATCTGGCGGTCCATCCAGGCCTGGCTGCGTTGCTCTTCAGTGCGGCCACTCCAGGTGGCTTCCAGACGCACCAGCACGGCGGCGTCGAGCAGGCCGTCGGCCAGAGCCTCCCAGGTCTTGACCTCGGCGCGCTCGCGGCCTGTGCCGGGAATGAGCTTGCCCACGGGCGAGAGGGTGTCCAGATATTCCACGATGACGCGCGAGTCAAACATGGCCTCGGTGCCGTCCATGACCAGACGCGGCACCTTGCCCAGCGGATTGCCGGTGCCTGGGGCGCGATCGGCCTCCCAGGGGTTTTCTTCGATAAATTGGTACTCAAGCTTCTTTTCAGCCAGCACGACGCGCACTTTGCGCACATAGGGGCTGGTGGTGGAGCCGATCAGTTTCATAGCTGCTGTTCCAAGACGCGGGGACACCGGCGACAGGCCGGCTCGATGATTCTATGCGCAGCCCACGCCGCTATTGGGGCCCATGCGCCACTGTTACCAACACCACGGTCACAGCTGCCGAGCAACCCAGCGCGGCATGCGACTGATGCTGCGCACCTACAATTGCGCCACCATGAACCTGTCCTCCCTCACCGCCATCTCGCCCTTGGACGGCCGCTACGCCGCCAAGTTGTCCGCACTGCGCCCCATCATGAGTGAATACGGCTATATGCACCGCCGTGTTCAGGTGGAGGTGACCTGGTTCATCGCCCTGTCCGATGCTGGTTTTGCCGAGTTCGAACCCCTGTCCGCAGAGTCGCGTGACTATCTGCACAGCCTGGTGAGCAACTTCTCCGAAGCCGATGCCGAAGCCATCAAGGCCATCGAGAAGACCACCAACCACGACGTGAAAGCCGTGGAGTACTGGATCAAGTCCAAGTTCGACGCCCGTGCGGAGCTGCACAAGGCCGCCGAATTCGTGCACTTTGCCTGCACCAGCGAAGACATCAACAACACCAGCCACGCCCTGCAGATCCGCGTGGGCCGTGACACCGTGCTGCTGCCCGCCGTGGAAGGCATCATCGCCAAGCTGCGCGAAATGGCACATCTGTACGCCGAAGTGCCCATGCTCAGCCGCACCCACGGCCAGACCGCATCGCCCACCACCGTGGGCAAGGAAATCGCCAACGTCGTCGTGCGCCTGCAAAAGGCTGCCGCCAACATCGCTGGCGTGAAGATTCTGGGCAAGATGAACGGCGCCGTGGGCAACTACAACGCCCACCTGTCCGCCTGGCCCAAGTTTGACTGGGAGGCTTTCAGCCAGAGCGTGGTGGAATCCGCCGAGCCCAAGGGCCTGGGCCTGACCTTCCAGCCCTATTCGATCCAGATCGAGCCCCATGACTACATGGCCGAGCTGTTCGATGCGATGGCACGCACCAACACCATCCTGATCGACCTGTCGCGCGACATCTGGGGCTATGTGTCCCTGGGCTTCTTCAAGCAACGCCTGAAGGCTGGCGAAATTGGTTCGTCCACCATGCCCCACAAGGTCAACCCCATCGACTTCGAGAACTGCGAAGGCAATCTGGGCATGGCCAACGCCATGCTCAAGCATCTGGCCGAAAAGCTGCCCATCAGCCGCTGGCAGCGTGACCTGACCGACTCCACCGTGCTGCGCAACATCGGCGTGGCCTTTGGCTACACCACGCTGGCCTACGCCTCGCTGATGACTGGCTTGAACAAGCTGGAACTCAACGAAGAGCGCCTGCAGGAAGACCTGAACCACGCCTGGGAAGTGCTGGCCGAGCCCATCCAGACCGTGATGCGCCGTTATGGCGTGCAAGGCGCGTACGAAAAGCTTAAGGAAGTGACCCGCGGCAAGACCGTGCACGCCGAAGATCTGCACCGCCTGATCAACGGTCTGGAAATTCCTCAGGCTGACAAGGACCGCCTGCTGGCCATGACGCCTGCCACCTATATCGGCAAGGCCGCAGAACTCGCTAAACGAGTCTAAAAAGATAGCTGATAGCGCTCTACCTATAAGCGCTTCAGCATCAAAGAGCTGCCAAAGCCAAATTTGATTGGCACTGGCAGCTCTTGTTTTTGATAGTTTCAAAAGGACTGCCTGCGAGCAGCACTACAACCACTTCCCGCCATGGCCATCAAGTCCACCATCTTCAAAGCCAATCTGTCGATTGCCGATATCGACCACAACTACTACGCCGACCACAACCTGACCCTGGCTCGCCACCCCAGCGAGACCGACGAGCGCATGATGGTCCGCCTGGTGGCTCTGGCGCTGAACGCCTGGCAGTTGCAGGAGCTGTGCAACGGCGACGGTACGCTGGGCTTTGGCATTGGCCTGTCCGACCCGGACGATCCGGACGTGCACATCACCGACTTCACTGGGCAAAAGCGTCTGTGGATCGAAGTGGGACAGCCCGAAGAAAAACCCATCACCAAGGCCTGCAACAAATCCGACCATGTGCTGGTCTATCCCTTCAACCACGCTGCCCATGTCTGGTGGAAAGGCATTGAAGGCAAGGTGAACCGCCAGGACAAGCTGGAAGTGCTGTACGTCGACTCCGAAGTCGCCCAGCAACTGGGCGGCCTGGCCGAGCGCAGCATGCAGCTGCAAGCCACGATTCAGGAAGGGCAGCTGACGCTGTCCAGCAATCTGGGCATGGTGTTTATCGAGCCAGTTCGCTGGAAATAAGCGCTTTTAGCATCAATAACCGCGTTTTTCTGCCGCCCGCTCCGCGTAACGGGTGAAGCGCCAAGAGTCACCTTCCGCCGTGATGCGCCGCCACACGGCGCGCTTTTCGGCGGGCTCCATGGCCGTCCACAGCTGCACTTCATCAAAGCTGCGGCCGCAGCCCTTGCATTTGGCATCGCCCTGACTGGTGGAACAGATGGCGATGCAGGGCGTATCGGGCATGGTGTCGTACCAGACCAGCCAGGCCGCCATGGCGTGTGACGGAAAGCCCTGCACGGCCACCTCGGTCTCGCGGCCATGGATCATCAGCGCATAAATCTCGGCCAGCGCCCTCACCTCGGGGGCCAGCAGCACGCCATCGGGAGAGGGGGCTCTGGCGCGCCAGTAGTTGATGGCAGCTTCAATGTCAGTGATGTGAATTGCAGTCATGAAGCGGCAATCATAAGCGGCAGGCCTATCGTTTGCCCTATCAGGGTTGCTTCTTTTTTGATAGCTGAATCTCTATATGGATCAATGACTATCAGAGGCTTTTCCTTGATAAACCTGTAAAAGATCCAGGTTTTTTGACTTGTTCAACTGCAAGCGTCTGTGTTGAAATCCGCGTCTTCGAAGGGGAGTAGCTTATCGGGCGCATGCAGTGCGCCACGAGCGGATGGTCGTCAATACGAAGCGCAAGCTTCCGGCCGTTCGGATTGCAGTCACGCTGCAATTGAGCAAGACCTTTGATAGGCCTGACGATGGTCAATCAAAGTGTCTTTCCCCCGCCAGATTTTTCCTCGCGCGGGTTTGCGCCTTGGCTTACGTCAAATCGGTCTTCCCCCCGCTGGCGGCAAATACCAACTCTGTGCAGACTGCTTTCAGCGGCATTCGACAACGAGGAAAAACATGGATCTCGACTTTCTCACCCACACCCCGTTCTGGATCGCGCTGGGACAAATCATCATCATCGACATCTTGCTGGGTGGCGATAACGCGGTGGTGATCGCACTGGCCTGCCGCAAGCTGCCGCCAGAACAGCGCCGCAAAGGCATCATCTATGGCACAGCCGGTGCCATCATCTTGCGCATCATCCTGATCGCATTTGCCATGGTGCTGCTGCAGCTGCCCTTCCTGAAGGTTGTGGGCGCCATCTTGCTGGTGTGGATCGGTATCAAGCTGATCGCCCCCGATGACGAAGGTCACGACAACATCGAAGGCAGCGACAAGCTGTTTGCCGCCATCAAGACCATCATCGTGGCCGACTTGGTGATGTCCGTGGACAACGTGATTGCCATCGCTGGCGCCGCACAAAGCTCGGGCGACCACCAGATGCTGCTGATCGTGCTGGGTCTGCTGATCTCCGTGCCCATCATCGTCTGGGGCTCGCAACTGGTGATCAAGCTGATGGAGCGTTTCCCGATGATCATCGTCGCCGGCGGCATGCTGCTGGGATGGATCGCTGGTGGCATGTTCGTGACCGACCCCGTATTCGTGAATCCCGAGAAGTGGACCTGGATGCCCAAGCTGGGCACCACCGATGCGCAAGGTCTGGCTGACATCTCCAAGACCCTGTACTGGACGGCCCACATTGGTGGCGCACTGCTGGTGCTGGCTCTGGGCAAGTGGATTGCCAGCCGCCGCCCCGCTCCTGCGGCCCACTAAACAGGCCACTACCGGGAAAAAACCCGGAATTTCGTGAAGATTGCGGAACTGCCCGCAACTTCACGAATCACAATAGAAGCAAGTCAGCAGTTTCCTACATGGGGCTGCTGAATTTCTCAACCATCTGCCCGCAAGGACATATTTTGAACCCCATCATTGTCTATGTAGATGATGCCGCTTACGCCCAGCCCATGCTGGAAGCGCTGGCGGGATCTAGCCAAGCGGCTTCTTCCCACTGGCTGCTGGTAGCTTGCGCTCCGCGCATGACACATCGCGTCAGCAAGTGGGTCAGTCACCGCGCCCGTGAAAACTGGCGCGGCAAGTGGGCGGACAAGTTGTTCGCCGCCGTGGTTCCCGTCATGACAGCATCGGGTGCCAAAGTCACTCCCGTGCTGGCCAAGGGCCCGCTGACCGAGCTGGTCGCGGAGTTGCAGCAAGAGCATGGTGCCGCACAGATCATCGACGCCCGCCGCCCCAAGCAGGAAGCCGTGCAGGTGGCCACTGCCAAGCCAGGCGCGCAGACCGCGCCTATGGGCAACCGCTGGAATCTGCCCGGAACCATGGCGGCGATTGCGGCCATGATGGGCTTTGTGATCGAGGATTCGCTCTCGTTTTAAGAGCGCATGGCCTTCTGATATCAAGCCTTGTTGGGTTAAAAGCCTCACAAGGCTTTTTTCATGGAGAGTGCCGATGCACGCCAACAGGCCGTCACGCTCAGCTGCTATGCTGGCGGCATGAAACTCATCGTCAAATGGCTTCTCTGCGCTGCCGCCCTGCTGGCTGTGACTTATATCTATAGCGGTGTTCAGGTACAGAGCTTTGGCTCGGCCATGATTGCGGCGCTGGTGATTGGCCTGCTCAACACCATCATCCGCCCGATTCTGGTGGTGCTCACGCTGCCTGTGACCATCATCACCGTGGGCTTGTTCCTGCTCGTGGTCAATGGCCTGATGTTCTGGATGGCCTCAGGTCTTCTGGGCGGGTTTCACGTCACCAGTTTCTGGGCGGCCATGCTGGGCGCGCTGATCTACTCTGCGCTGGGCTTACTTATTGATCGACTTGTCGGCCAGCTGTTCCCGGAGTAATTCCTGAACCGCACGCAGCCGCGTGTCGACGATCGAGGCCTCGAAGTAATCCACCTTGGCTCCGGCCTTGCGAGTCAGATCCTGCGCGGCCTTGAAGCGATCCACTGCCGCCGCATAGTCGTAATGCGCCACCTGGGCTTCGGCTTCAGCTCGCAGCGCCCGCATTTCCTGGCCCTGGCTGCGCCAGACACGCGCCAGCATCTGCCAAGCTCCGCCATCACGGGGATGGTCGGTTACCCAGGTCTGCAAGGGGCTGGCCACAGAAGCCGCCTGGCCCAGCTTAAGCAAAATATCAGCGCGCAGCAGCAACTCGGGCCTGCGCGCAGCCGCTTGCTCCACCACATTGATGGTGGCCAAGCTTGGCCCTTCGATATTGCCTCGGGCATTGACCTTGGGCGCTGCTTGCGGCGCATTGCTGGACTGCAAAGGCAGGGCTGCCAGTGCTGCCTGAGCGTTGTCGGCCCTGAACTCCAGCTCGGCATTGAGCCACTTGGCCTGAATACTGGCCTGTGCATTTCCTGCCGTGGCGGTGAGCAAACGCTGCACCATCTCCCGCGCCAGCGCCCAGTCGCGCAGATACATCGCGCTCAGTGTGGCGGCATAGAGCTGGCCGACCTGCTCGGGCTGGCTCAGACCTGCAAAGCTGCCAGAGCGTGGCAGCGCAGCCCATTGCCGACGCACATCCACGCCAGCATTGGAGATCACGCGGGCGCGGGCGGCCATCATCACATGCTCGAGCGTCGGGACAGGGTCCACTGCACGCTTGCCGGGCGGCACGCGCGAATCCATGTCCGCAATACGCTGCGTGGTCAGCGGGTGACTGCGCAAATAGGGCCAGCTGCCGTTGTCATTGAGCCGGCTGGCTTGCTGCAGCTTGCCAAACATGCTCACAAAACCTTGGGGGGCAAAACCGGCGGGCGCCATCAGGCTATAGCCCATGCGATCGGCCTCGCTCTCCATCGCCCGGGAGAAGTTCAGCTGGCTTTGCATCATCGCCGCCGGGCCGCCCATCATGATGGCCATGGCAGCATCCGGGCTGCGCGTGGCCGCCAGCGCACCTAGCAGCATGGAGGCCAGCATCAGCGGCGTCTGCTTACCCTGCTGAGCCAGCATGCGCGCAATATGGCGCTGGGTGATGTGGCTGGTTTCGTGGGCAATGACCGACGCCAGCTCATCGCCGCTGCTGACCACGCTGATCAGGCCCAGATACACGCCCATGTAGCCGCCAGGCAGCGCGAAGGCGTTGACCTGTCTGTCCTTGCCCAGCACCAGCGTCCAGGCAAAGCGCTCCTCCAGCTCCTGTGACAGCTCCCCATTCTTGCGTGCTGCATCCTGCAGATGCAGCCAGATGCCCTCCACATACTCCTGCAGCACCGGGTCATCCAGATAATCCGGGTCGCGGTACAGTTCCTTGGCAATCGAATCGCCCAGGCGCCGCTCTTCGCCCGTAGTTAACGATGACGCCCCGTCACCCAGCGTGGGCAGACCTGCGGCATGCGCAGTAGGAGCCACCACAGTCAGGCACTGAAATGCTACTAAAACAGAAGCTGTCAGTGCTTTGAATACATAGGCTGTACGCGTTTTTTGCATGAAATTTGGCAAGATCATCACGACAAATGTCGGCAGCACCTGAGTGCCATGCCAACCGTTCAACACCCTACTATGATGCCCTGATTGATCCGTACCAGCGCATGCCAGCCTGTTACATGCGGGTAAAGCTGTCCAGTTCGCGGCTCTGAATTGCCCGGCCAACCAGCCATGCCGCTGAATGGCAAAGCGCCGGCCTTACCCTGCCCGTATCGCTTCCCGCAGGCGATATCTGAGATATCTGAACGAAAGAAAACCATGTCTTCCCTCACTCACTTTGACGCCCAGGGCCAGGCCCACATGGTCGACGTAGGCGCCAAGCCCGCCACCCACCGCATCGCGGTCGCCGAAGGCCGCATCACCATGCAGCCCGAAACCCTGGCCATCGTGCAAAACGGCACCGCAAAAAAAGGCGACGTGCTGGGCGTAGCCCGCATCGCCGCCATCATGGCCGCCAAAAAGACCAGTGACCTCATCCCCCTGTGCCATCCCCTGGCCCTGACCCGCGTGGCCGTGGAGTTTGAACTTCAACCCGAATCCAGTTCCATCCTCTGCACCGCTACGGTCGAGCTACATGGCCAGACCGGCGTGGAAATGGAAGCCCTGACGGCCGTGCAGGTTGGCTTGCTGACTATTTACGATATGTGCAAGGCTGTGGATAAGGGGATGGTGATGGGAGGGGTTAGAGTCCTAGAGAAGTATGGTGGAAAGTCTGGATTTTTTCACAACTCTAATCATATGGATCCACAGGGTAGAGCCCAATAATTTCTGCAGTATCTAGATTAATTTTTGCAGTCCAATATGTGTCTCTCCCAATGACCGGAAGGTATCCATATCTTTTATCCTGTAAGGAATCATATTTTGAAAAGTATTCTTTCAATTTTTCTGAATTTTTCCACTTTTTAGCTTCCTCGACAACTATAAAGGCTGAGTCTTCATAGTTTTGCCATAATCCCGAGTTAAAGCTAAGCGGATATCCGTTAAGAGCTTTGAAAAGCAATGAATACTGTTCACCTCCATCTTTGAATGGCCTGAGAGAAGCCTCAGCAAGCCATTTATTTTTTGAAAATTTTGCATTATTTAAAGCATCTGAACCTTCATTAGTTAAATCAGATTGATGAACAACTCTAAATCGATCATACTCAAAAACAAGTAGTACAGGCCTATTAGACAAGAAAAAATAGCATGATAAAAAAAATAGCAAAATTAAAATTGAATAGAAAAAGTTAAATCTCAAAACTGATGAAATTTTTGATTTATTAAATTTCAAAAACAGAGTCACTAATAAAATAATAAGCCATAAACTTCCATACAGATACCCTTTAGAAATAAAAATAAATGGGTATGAGTAAAAATATAAATTTGCAATTACCCCAATAATTAACACTAAGCCAATAGTTGGCCAAATTTTCTTCTTAAAAATAAATTAACCTCCATGAAAAAGCCCCCTTGAATAACCAAGGGGGCTTTACTCTTACAGAGTAAAATTAAGAGCCAGAGCCAGCGGTAATAGCAGCACCATCAGCATCCTTAACTGAAGGATCTGCACTGAACTTCACATTGCAAGAACCAGGCAGGAACTTAGCAACCTTGGCATTCGAATAGCCGCATGCCCACTGATTAACTTGAACATTGAGGATTGGCGATGCACCGAGAGTAGCTCCTGCCGTATAAGCTGCACCAGTGCTATCACGCGGCTCCAGAATCACGAACTGACCATCAGCATTGCTATCAATTGCCTGAATTTTTGCAACAGCAACACCATCAGCACTGGTTCCAATAGAGTTCACAAACTTCGAGACCTTGCCAGCGTCAGCAGTCTTAGTTTCGCAACCCCAGCCACCAGCGCCAGGAGCAGCAGTACCAGTTTGAAACTTTTCAGTAATCGTTGTGCGGCAAGAGCTGACAGCCAGCACCACTTCCGACATGCGGGCCTTCTTGATGTAATCCTGATAAGCAGGCAAAGCCACGGCAGCCAAAATACCGATAATCGCCACCACGATCATCAGTTCGATCAGGGTGAAACCCTTTTGAATGGAACGCTTCATGAAAAACTCCCTAGGTTGATGAAGTAACGGGTTCTTCAAGCAAGCCGCGTGCCAATAAATTTTGCCTCTACATCAAGACACAAACTGACACTATTGCTGGCTCAACCCGCCACCAGGGCATACATTTTTGGCTGACAGGCATCTGGAACTGACAAATTTGTCAGCACGCTTGACGCGTATCAAGTGTCAGCCTGTCACTCCACCACAAAGCGCATGGAACTGCCCGCCAGTTCCACGGTGTCGCCATTGAGCAGGGGCACAGACAGAGGACCCACCACCTGACCGTTGAGCTTCAGTGCCACACTTTCGCCCTCCAACTGGGTCAGCACAAAGCCATGAGGCTTCTGCGTAATGGAGGCGATGGCTACCCCGGGTTTGCCCAGTGTGGTGACAACCTTATAGAGGGACACTTCCTTGCCTGCCATGCTGCCAGTCAGCATGCGAATGACGGCATGGCGGTCGGGCAGTGACGAGACGGCGCCCTGAATGGTGGAGGCGAAGCTCGAAATTTCGCCAAAGCCTGAAGGGCTGGCCAGCTTGCCGTAATCGCTGTCGGGTTCTTCAGAGATATGCGCGAGGGTCTTGCTGGCCTGGGCTACGGGTGCATCGCTGTCCTTGAGAACCGTATTGAGAAAACGGATCTTGTAGCGGCCGATGTCCAGCAAGTCGCCGTTCAGCAGGTCCTGCTTCTGGATGGCGCGGCCATTGACGAAGGTGCCATTGGTGCTGCGCAGGTCTTCGATGCTCACCTTGCCGTCCACAAGCGAGAGCACAGCATGCTCACCGCTAACAGCGAGGTTTTCAATCACGATGTCGTTGTACGGACGACGACCCAGCGTCGTGCGCTCCTTGGTAAGTTGCACCTCTTTTATGACGGCACCATCGATTGAGATCACCAAAGTTGGCATGCTCGAAGCTCCTGAGAAAAGGCCAAGTTCCAATGGGTGGCGTGGCCCACGCTGCTCCTGCAAGCAAGAACGAATCCATCAATCGTAACTTGATGCAACAGAATCGCACATTGAATCGCATTTTACAAAACCAATGAGCCCCGTTGTTTCCATCGATTTTCTCTAGTTAACTTGCGCAGAACTGAACAATGCTGCCGCAGTGGCGATTCTGCCGTCTGCTGCTCCCAGGATGCAACAAGGCCCGCAACCTTTCGGATTGCGGGCCTTGTGAAGCCAGTGCTCAAAGCGGTTGTTTAGAACGGAATATCGTCATCCATGTCGTCAAAGCCCGAGGCTGCGCGCTGGGGTGGAGGCGACATGGGAACAGGAGCAGGGCGTGCCGCAGGCGCCGCGGGGCGCTGCTGTTGCATGGGAGCTTGAACGGGAGCGCGACGAGGCGCTTCGTAGCTGCTTTCGCCGTAGCCATCGTCACTGCCGTAGCCGCCTTGCTGCTGACCACCGCCCTGGCGGCTGCCCAGCATCTGCATGGTGTCGGCGCGGATTTCTGTGGCGTAGCGCTCTTGGCCCGAGGCTTGGTCGGTCCACTTGCGGGTGCGCAAGCTGCCTTCCACGTAGACCTGGCTGCCTTTGCGCAGGTACTGGCCCACGATTTCGGCCAGCTTGCCGTTGAAGACGACGCGGTGCCATTCGGTGGCTTCGCGGTTTTCGCCAGTGTTCTTGTCGCGCCAGCGGTCTGTGGTGGCGATGGTCACATTGGCCACTTGATCGCCGCTGGGGAGGGTGCGCATTTCAGGGTCACGACCCAGATTGCCGACGATGATGACTTTGTTGACGGATGCCATAGGTTTACCTTTTCAAAAAGTGGCTCAGGCGATTAGGAGGAGTCCTGAACCAATGAAGAGCGCATTTTGCCCCAAGCGGGCCACGCTGCATACGAGATTACCCTATAGCCGAGTCATCAGCCGTGACGTCCTACAGGGCGCAGCGGCCAGCTCACAATCAGCCACAGCGTGACCAGCACGGTAGTCATGACGAACAGGCCCGGCACACCGGCAAATTTGGCGACTGCACCGCCAATGGCACCTCCGGCAAACAGCCCCAGCGACTGCAGCGTGTTGTAAGCCCCCAGAGCCGCGCCACGCAAAGGTGCAGGAGCCATGCGCGACACCAGACTGGGCTGGGAGGCTTCCAGCGCATTGAAGCCGCAGAAGAACAAAAACATCAGCAGCGCCATGCACCAGATGGTGGGAATGGTGCCGGTCGCGGCCAGCATGCCCAGGCCAATCTGCACCACCAGCACCAGGCCGATAGCGCCCAGCAAAGCCTTGCGCAGCTTGCCTTTGCGCTCCATGGAAAACAGCAGGCCCATGGCCAGAAAGGACAGCAGCACTGCGGGCAGATAGATATGCCAGTGCTGCTCCTTGGCCAGACCGGCCTGCACCAGCATGGCGGGCACAGCCACCCACATGGACATCTGCACCGTGTGCAGGATGAACACACCAAAGTTCAGGCGCAGCAGATCGGGCTGGCCCAGCAGATCGCTGAACTTGCCCTTGGGCGCATTCGCATGTTGTTTCGGCTCGGGCGGCACCACCCACAATACGGCGGCAATACCTGCCAGCGCCAGCGCGCAGGTCAGGCCAAAAATGCCGGACAGGCCAATCCAGGCGTTAAGCAGCGGAGCCAGCACCAGCGCCAGCGCAAACATCAGGCCGATGCTGCCGCCCACCATGGCCATGGCCTTGGTGCGCACGCCGTCGCGGGTCAGATCGGCCAGCAGCGCCGTCACGGCGGCAGACACGGCCCCTGCGCCCTGAATGGCGCGGCCCACCATCAGACCGGTCAGCGAATCGGCCATGGCGGCGATGACGCTGCCCGCAGCAAATACCAGCAGGCCCGCGACGATGACGCGCTTGCGGCCCAGACGGTCTGAGGCCAGCCCGATAGGCAGCTGGAACACGGCCTGCGTGAGGCCATAGATGCCCATGGCCAGGCCAATCATGGCCGGATCATCGCCACCGGGGTATTTGCGCGCCTCCAGCATGAAGACGGGGAGAACCAGGAACAGGCCCAGCATGCGCAATGCAAAGATCAGCGCCAGCGCGCCACTGGCGCGGCGCTCTTGCGAAGTCATGGTGGTGCTGGATTTATCGCTGCCCGGCGTGCCCGCATTCGGGGATGTTTCGATTTTTTTCACGCTCAAATTTTGCCAAGAGTCAGATTCTTGTGCCCACGTCAAACAGAACAACGCTGGGAGCAAGACAGGAAATAGAACCTCAGATTGTCCGTGAACCGGAGCAATCTCGCCATTTAAATGTCTGTCTGACTATCATGGAGAGTTTCCCCCGCCTGGAGCGCCCCTTGTCCCTGAAGCCCGATTCACCCACTGCTCACAAGACCACTGACGTCGATGACAGCCTGTATCTGGGCCGCTCTCTCGCGCAGACGCGCATCGCCATCCGCGGAGCGCGCACTCACAACCTCAAGAACATTGACCTGGATATTCCCCGCAACCAGCTGGTGGTGATTACCGGTCTTTCGGGCTCGGGCAAGTCCAGTCTGGCGTTTGACACCTTGTACGCAGAAGGTCAGCGTCGCTATGTGGAAAGCCTCTCGGCCTATGCGCGCCAGTTTCTGGGGCGGCTGGACAAGCCCGATGTCGATCTGATCGAAGGCCTGTCGCCAGCGATCTCCATTGAGCAAAAAGCCACCAGCCACAACCCGCGCTCTACCGTGGGCACGGTCACCGAGATTAACGACTATCTGCGCCTGCTCTACGCCCGCGCCGGCACGCCGTTCTGCCCCGATCACAATCTGCCGCTGCAGGCTCAGACCATCAGCCAGATGGTGGACAGCGTGCTGGAGCTGCCCGAGGACACCAAGCTGATGGTGCTGGGCCCGCTGGCGCGCGAGAAAAAAGGCGAGTTCACCGAGCTCTTTGTGCAGCTGCAGGCCCAGGGCTATGTGCGCTTTCGCATCGACGGGCAGATTTACGACGCCCAGTCCCTGCCCCAGTTGGAAAAGAACGAGCGCCACAACATCGACGTGGTGATTGACCGCCTGAAGGTGCGCGAGGACGTCAAGCAGCGCCTTGCCGAAAGCTTTGAAGCCGCGCTGCGCGCAGGCGGTGCCGACGCCGGTGGCCGCGTGGTGGCGCTGGAGATGGACAGCGGCAAAGAACATTTGTTCAGCGCCAAGTTTGCCTGCCCCATGTGCGACTACTCGCTGCCGGAGCTGGAGCCGCGCATCTTCTCCTTCAACTCCCCCATGGGCGCCTGTCCGGCCTGCGATGGTCTGGGCTTCAGCGAAGCGTTTGACCCAGGCCGCGTCGTGCCCTTCCCGTCCATCAGTCTGGCCAATGGCGCCATCAAGGGCTGGGACAAGCGCAACAACTACTACTTCTCCATGCTCGAAAGCGTGGCCAAACACTATGGCGTGAGTGTGGAGACACCGTTTGAAGAACTGCCGGAAAAAGTACGTGAGGTGATTTTGCAAGGCTCGGGCGACGAAGCCATTGCCTTCAACTATGTTTTTGAGAGCGGCGCGCGCAAGGGTGAAGCCTTCGTCAAGTCACATCCGTTTGAAGGCATCATCCCCAACATCCAGCGCCGCTGGCGCGAGACCGAATCCACGGTGGTGCGCGACGATCTGGCCAAGATGCGCAGCGTGCGCAAATGCCCAGAATGCGAAGGCACGCGCCTGCGCCGCGAAGCGCGCTTTGTGCGCGTGGGCGAAGGCGAACAAAGCCGCGCCATCTATGAAGTCAGCCACGCTACGCTGAGCGATGCGCTGCACTGGTTCAAGACGCTGAACATGAGCGGCGCCAAGGCTGATATCGCCAGCAAGGTGGTGCGCGAGATCGCCTCGCGCCTGCTGTTCCTCAACGATGTGGGCCTGTCGTATCTGAGCCTGGACCGCAGCGCGGACACGCTTTCGGGCGGCGAGGCGCAGCGCATTCGCCTCGCGTCGCAGATTGGCTCTGGCCTGACGGGCGTGATGTATGTGCTCGATGAGCCGTCCATCGGTCTGCACCAGCGCGATAACGACAAGCTGATTTCCACGCTGGAGCATTTGCGCGATATCGGCAACAGCGTGATCGTGGTCGAGCACGACGAAGACATGATGCGCGCGGCCGATCAGGTCATCGACATGGGACCCGGCGCGGGCGTGCATGGCGGGCGCATCATGGCGCAGGGCACGTATGACGAGGTCAAGGCCAACCCCGATTCGCCCACGGGCCGCTACCTGAGCGGCGTGCAGAGCATTGCCCTGCCCAAGCGCCGCACGCCCTGGCAGCCAGTAGTGCACAAACCCAGCGAAGAGCCTGAGAGCAAGAGCAAATCGCACTTCCCCACCACGGCTGCGCAAAAGCGCGCGGCGCAGGATCAGGCCCATTCAGACCTGCAGGCCCTGCGTGTGGAAGGCGCGCGCGGCCATAACTTGAAGAACGTGACGGTGGACTTCCCCGTGGGTCTGTTCACCTGCGTGACGGGCGTATCCGGCTCGGGTAAATCCACGCTGGTCAACGACACGCTGTACGCCGAAGTGGCGCGCCAGCTCTACCGCGCCAGCGAAGAGCCTGCGCCGCATGACGACATCGTCGGCATCACCTATTTCGACAAAGTCATCAATGTCGATCAGTCGCCCATTGGCCGCACGCCGCGTAGCAACCCTGCGACCTATACCGGCCTGTTCACGCCAATCCGCGATCTGATGGCCGAGACCAATACCGCCAAGGAACGCGGTTATGGTCCGGGGCGCTTTAGCTTTAACGTGGCCGGTGGCCGCTGCGAGGCCTGCCAGGGCGATGGCGTGGTGAAGGTGGAGATGCACTTTCTGCCCGATGTCTATGTGCCTTGCGACATCTGCCACGGCCAGCGCTACAACCGCGAAACGCTGGAAGTGCTGTGGAAGGGCAAGAACATCTCCCAGATTCTGGAGATGACGGTGGAAGACGCGCACGCCTTCTTCAAGGACGTGCCCAGCATTGCACGCAAGCTGCAGACGCTGCTGGATGTGGGCCTGTCGTACATCCGCCTGGGCCAGAGCGCGACCACGCTGTCCGGCGGGGAAGCGCAACGTGTGAAGCTTGCGCAAGAGCTTTCCAAGCGCGACACGGGCCGCACGCTTTACATCCTCGACGAGCCCACCACCGGCCTGCACTTTGCGGACATTGCTCTGCTTTTGAAAGTGCTGCACCAGTTGCGCGATGCGGGCAACACCATCGTCGTAATCGAGCACAACCTCGATGTGATCAAGACCGCAGACTGGCTGATCGACATGGGCCCCGAAGGCGGCTCGGGCGGCGGCAAAGTGGTCGCAGTTGGCACGCCTGAAGCCGTGGCCGCCAACCCGGACAGCGTGACGGGCCGCTACCTCAAGCCCTACCTGAAAAAGCGCTGATTTTCAGTCAAACAAGCCGATAGTCTATATAAATCATAGGCTAACAGCTATTGAAATATGAGCATCAAGGCTGTGGCAGCAGCCGTATCAGCTTGCCGTCCACACCATCGGTCAGCAGGTAGATCAGCCCGTCCGCGCCCTGGCGCACATCGCGTATGCGCTGGCCCTGCTGGGCGTACAAACGCTCCTCGCCCGTGATGCGGCCATCCTTGACCGTCAGCCGCGACAGGCTGCGAGACTTCAGGCCGCCCACCAGCAGACTACCCTTCCACGCCGCGCCATAGCGGTCGCTGCTCACAAACGCCATGCCGGGCGGCGCAATACTCGGCACCCAGTAATGCAGCGGCGGCTCCATGCCCGCCTTGCTCACGCCTTCGCCAATCTTGCCGCCGCCATATTCCTCGCCATACGTCACCACGGGCCAGCCGTAGTTTTTGCCAGGCTGCGGGCGGTTGACCTCATCGCCGCCCTGCGGGCCATGCTCATGCATCCACAGGCTGCCGTCGGGCGCCAGCGTCAGGCCCTGGCTGTTGCGGTGGCCGTAGCTGTAGATCTCGGGCAGCGCGGTTTTGCCATCGGCAAACGGGTTGTCTTTGGGCACGCTGCCGTCGGCGGCAATGCGCACCAGCTTGCCGATATGGCTGTCCAGCTTCTGCGCCTCATGGCGCTGCGAAAAGCGGTCGCCCAGACTCAGAAACAGGCTGCCATCGCGCGCCTGCGCAATGCGGCAGCCAAAGTGGGCACTGCTCTTGATCTTGGGGCGCTGGCTGAACAGTACTTTGACGTCTTCCAGGTGGTTCTCATTGGCCGCAATACGGGCGCTGGCCAGCGCCGTGCTGTTGGTGCCGGCCTCGCTGCCCGGCTCGCTATAGCAAAAATAGATGCGGCGGTTGCTGGCGAACTGGCTGTCAGCCACCACATCCAGCAAGCCACCCTGCCCGCCAAAGGCCACGAGCGGCACGCCGGCCAGCTCGGATTGCTTCTGGCCCTTGGCATCCAGCAGCCAGAGCTTGCCTGCGCGCTCGCTGAGCACAAAGCGCTGGTCGGGCAGCGGCGCAATCGCCCAGGCGTTGGCAAAGCCGCTGGCCAGCACTTCCTGTTTGGGGGGCGAGTTTTGCGCTGCAGCATTCAGCGCCAGCACAGCAGCGCCGCCCGCCAGCAGGCACCGCCATCCTTGGTGAAGGGAAGTTCGCATAGACCTATGCCTTTCATCAGGTTTTGCGGACAGTACCATGCGGGCCATGGATACCGCGAACCTATCTCCCCTCAACACCACGCCAAACCCTGTCTGGGATTTCGTCATCATCGGCGCAGGCATGGCCGGTGCCTCCACCGCCTGGCAGCTGGCGCAAAGCGGTGGCAACGCCCCGCCCTCCGTGCTGGTGCTGGAGCGCGAATCGCAGCCCGGCTATCACACCACGGGCCGCTCGGCCGCGCTGTTTGAAGAGCATTACGGCCCCGCGCAGGTGCAGGCCCTGACCCGCGCCAGCCGCGCTTTCTACGATGCACCGCCCGCTGGTTTTGTGGATGCGTCCATCCTCACCCCGCGCGGCGTGCTGTATGTGGGCACGGCAGAGCAAAAGGCGCTGGTCGATGCCGCGTTTGCCGAAGCCTGCGTGCACTCGCCCAATGCCCAGCGACTCAATGCCGAGCAGCTCAAGCAGCAAGTGCCTTGCCTGAATACCGACGTTCTGGTCGATGGCTTTCTGGACGAAGGCGCGCGCGACATCGACGTGCACGGACTGCACCAGGGCTTTATCCGCGGCCTGCGCCAGCGCGGCGGCGACCTGTGGTGCAACGCCGAAGTCGAAGGCATTGCCCGCGTCAACGAGCAGTGGCATATCGCCCTGCCCAAGGGTCAGAGCATTCGCGCCAAGGTCATCATCAACGCCGCCGGTGCCTGGGTGGATGCCGTGGCCGCCATGGCCGGTGCCGCGCCCATCGGCATCACGCCCAAGCGCCGCAGCGCCTTCACCTTTGGCGTGCCCGAAGGCATAGACGCCACGCACTGGCCAGCCATCATCAGCGCCGACGAAGGCTGGTACATCAAGCCCGACGCGGGCCAGCTGCTGGGCTCGCCCGCCAATGCCGACCCCGTTGCGCCCCACGATGTGGTGCCCGAGGAGCTGGACATTGCCACCGGCATTTGGCGCATCGAAGAAGCCACCACGCTGCAAATTCGCCGCCCGTCCCACACCTGGGCAGGCCTGCGCAGCTTTGTCGCCGATGGCGAGCTGGTCATCGGCTGGGACGCATCGCCCACACCCGTAGCGGGCTTCTTCTGGGTCGCCGCGCAAGGCGGCTACGGCATTCAAAGCGCCGCAGGCTACAGCCTGCTGGCGCGCAATCTGCTGCTGGGCGAGCCGCTGAACGCCGGGCTGGTCGAACAGAAGGTGAATGTGGGCGTGCTATCGCCTGCGCGCTGCCAGCGAACTGCGCAAAATTGATAGCAATCTGCGTATATCCCTTGAAGACTAGCGCTTGATGGGATGCTGATTTCTCTGGCCGGTGGTGGTTCCAATCCCCCCTCTGCCAGAGCGTCTGCTCCATACAGTTTTGATAGCAGACAGCCTAAATGGATCAAGGACTAGCAGCCTAAAAGACTCAAACTTTCTTGCTGGGCCACAGCACCGAAGCAATCGCCACCACCATCAGGCAGACGGCCGTCCAGTCCTGCCAGTGCAGCACCTCGCCCAGCCACCAGGCGCCGACAAAAACGCCGAGCACGGGAATCATCATCACGCTGAGCGTGGACGCCACGGGCGGCAGACTGCGCGCCAGATAGAACCACACGGCCTGGGCAAAGCCCAGCACCAGAACACCATTGAAAGCGATAGCAGCCATCGCGCTCTGGTCGGGCGCGTGCCACTGTTTTTGCTCAAAGACAAAAGCCAGCACCGTCAGCACCACGGTGGTGATGGCCACCATCCACAGCGACAGCGTCATCAGCGGCACGGGCGCCTCGGTGCGGCGCAACAACTGCGTGCCCCAGGCCCAGCCAGCGGCGGCAATCAGCATGAGCATCACGCCCAGCGGCTTGCTGCCCAGCGCGCCCACCTCATGCCACAGCAGCAGCAATACTCCGAGGAAGGCTGCGCCCACACCGGCCCAGGCACGCGCGCCCAGCTTGTCGTTGAAGAACAGGCTGCCAAAGACTGCTGAAAAAATAGGCATGGTGTAGCCCAAAATCGCCGCCCGGCCGCTTGATAGCGTGGGAATGGCGATGATGATCAGGCAGTGCCACAGCACCATGTTGAACAGCGTGAGCTTGGCCAGCTGCCCCCAGTAGCTGCGCGGAATGGTCAGCGGCAGGCCTTTGCTGGCCACAAAGATGGCGAGGATGGGCAAACCAATCCACATGCTGACCATGCGAAAGGACAGAGGCGGAAAGTGCTGCACGCCCAGCTTCATCACCGGCCAGTTCAGGCCCCAGACGATGGTGAGCAGAATCAGAAGAACAAGTTGTTTGGGCGTGAATGAAGGCATAGCCCGCCGATTTTGCCTGTGAGTTGAGGGCGTTGCAGGGACTAGAGGGCAGCCCCAAGCCCTCTCGGTGACAGCCCAATTAAAATCACGCTTTATGACTTTTCTCGACATGCTGCGCGACGCGTCCACGCGCAATGACTCCATGCTGTGCGTGGGTCTGGACCCAGAACCCAGCCGCTTTCCCGGCGCCATGAAGGGCGATGCTTCCAAGATCTACGACTTCTGTGCAGCCATCGTCGATGCCACTCACGACCTGGTCAACAGCTTCAAGCCCCAGATCGCCTACTTCGCCGCTCACCGCGCCGAAGACCAGCTCGAAAAGCTGATGGAACACATGCGCCGCGTGGCACCCCATGTGCCCGTGATTCTGGACGCCAAGCGCGGCGATATCGGCTCCACCGCCGAGCAGTACGCCAAGGAAGCCTTCGAGCGCTATGGCGCGGACGCCGTGACGCTCTCGCCCTTCATGGGCTTTGACTCCATCACGCCCTACCTCAAGTACGAGGGCAAGGGCGCCTTCCTGCTGTGCCGCACCTCCAACCCCGGTGGTGACGATCTGCAGGCGCAGACGCTGGCCGATGTGCCCGGCAACCCGCATATGTTCGAGCATGTGGCCAAGCTGGCCCAGGGCCCGTGGAACACCAACGGCCAGTTGGGTCTGGTGGTGGGCGCCACCCGCCCGCATGAGATCGAGCGCGTGCGCGCCGTGGCTCCCACGCTGCCGCTGCTGATCCCCGGCGTCGGCGCCCAGGGCGGTGACGCCGTGGCGACGGTGAAGGCGGCAAAAATAGGCGGCGGCCCCATCATCATCAACTCCTCGCGCGCCATTTTGTATGCGGGTCAGGGCGATGACTTTGCCAAGGCTGCCCGCGAGGCCGCCATCGCCACCCGCGCTACGCTGCAGGCTGCAGCACAGGCCTGATAGAAGCACTCTCTGGCCATGCAAAGCAAGTGGCTGGAAGACTTTCTGCTGCTGGCGCAAGAGCGCAGCTTTACCCGTGCGGCCGAGCTGCGCCATGTCACCCACCCGGCCTTTGGCCGCCGCATTCGCGCGCTGGAGGCCTGGGCCGGCACACCACTGATTGAACCCGGCAGCGGCCCGGTGCGCCTCACGCCTGCAGGCGAGGCTTTCCGAGACACGGCCGAACAGATGGTGCGCACCCTGGCCCAGTCGCATGACGAGCTGCAGGCCGTGGCGGGGCGGCAGGCCCATGTGATCACCGTAGCCACGGGCCGCACGCTGGCGCGCACCATCGTGGCAGACTGGCTTGCGCGCCACAGCGGTGTGCTGCAGCAGGCCGAGATTCGCGTCATCACCCGCACGCTCGATGAAACCGTGGTCATGCTGCAGCGCGGCGAGGTCGGCTTCGCGCTGCTCTATCACCACGCAGCCATTGCCGTGCGGCTGGACGGGCGGCAGTTCAGCCACCTCACGGTGATGCACGACAAGCTGGTGCCCGTGGCGCGCGCCGATGCCGATGGCAAAGCCCTGTTCGATCTGGCCCAAGCCGGCCAGGCCCCGGTGCCCTATCTGGCCTTTTCGCACAGCATGGCGCTGGGGCGACTGGTGGAAGACCATCTGGCCAACCACCCGCTCAAGCCACCGCTGCGCCGCTGCATCGACTGCGACTCGGCAGACGCCAATTACGAGTACGTGCTCAAAGGCCTGGGCGTGGCCTGGATGCCCTGGTCCATGGTGCAGCGCGACTGCCAGGACGGGCGTCTGGCCGTGGCGGGCGACGCCAGCCTCAATGTGCACTTCGATGTGCGCCTGTACCGGCCCAAACGCCATTTGGGTGCGGTGGCCGAGCAGTTCTGGGGCGATATCACGCAAGTGTGAAAGTGCTGTTGGAGTAAGTCTGGCTTTTCAGCAGCACGGCCCTGCGCTCCAATGGCTGCTGAAATTCGCGCAGCGCGGCAAAAACGCTCTGTTTTGCGCACACCCCATAAGCACAAATGCGTATCCCGTGCTGAAACAGCACACACTCGTGCCGTATCAGCACCGAATGTCTTTCAGGCTGTTCGCACAATCAACTTATACAGATTCGGAATAGTTCCATGCAAAACACAAACATCCTCCGTCGTACTGCCCTTGCTGCAGGCATGTTGATGGCCGCCACCGCTGCCGTGCCCGCATTGGCTGCCGACAACTACCCCTCCAAGGCCATCACCATGGTCGTGGGCTACCCCGCAGGCGGCAGCACCGATCTGGTGGGTCGTCTGGTGGCCGATGGTCTGGCCAAGCATCTGGGTCAGCCCGTGGTGGTGGAAAACCTGGGCGGTGCCGGCGGTGCCATCGGCGCGCAGAAGGTCGCCAAGTCGCCCGCGGACGGCTACACCATCATGGTGGGTGCCAATAACGAGCTGGCCATCGCCAAGCTCATCAACAAGGCCGTGAAGTACAACATCGGCGACTTCACCCCCATCGGCCTGGTCGGCTCCCAGCCCATGGTGCTGGTGGCTTCGCACAAGGCGGGCGTGAAGAACGCTGCGGAATTCATCAGCCTGGTGGGCAAGAACCCCGACAAGTTCAGCTACGGCTCCTCGGGCGTGGGCACGGCGCTGCACCTGGCCGGTGAGCTGATCAAGGAGCAGGGCAAGCTGCACATGACCCATGTGCCCTACAAGGGCGTGGCCCCGCTGACCACCGATCTGGTGGGCAGCAATATCGAATTCGGCATGTTTGTACTGTCGTCCGGCCTGCCCCAGATCAAGGCTGGCAAGGTGGTGGCACTGGGCACGACCGAAGCCAAGCGCTCGGCCATTACGCCCGATATTCCTGCGCTGTCCGAGCTGCCCCAGTTCAAGCATGTGGACATCAACAGCTGGTTTGCGCTGATGGCCCCCAAGGGCCTGCCCGCTCCCATCGCCGCCAAGCTGAAGAAGGCGCTGGACGAAACCATGGCTTCGCCCGAGTTCCGCAAGAAAATGGAAGAAACCGGCAATGTGGTGGCCGACCCCAAGGTGGACGCCGGCAAGTACATCAACACCGAAATCGCCAAGTACTCGAAGATTGTGCAGTTCGCGCATATCGAGAACTGATTCAGTGGCCTTGATGGCCGCTTGAAGCTATTCAGGACCTGGCCGTCACACCGGACGTCACTAGTAGCCATGCCATGCGCAAAGCACATTTCGGCATGGCTTTGTAACAACACGCGTCAAAGAGCCATATGACGCGCGTTTTTCGTCGCATGCGCTCAGAAATCATTGGCGATAGCACCGTAGTCGCTTAGCATGCACAGTGCTGCGATGGTTACCCTGTCCGGGCCTCGCTTCCGTTCATTCAGGTGCCGCAATCGGGTCGTCCCGGCTGCGGCACATCTCTTGTGCTGCCTATGTCTGCTTCAACACCTCAGGATCTGTCGGCGCTGATCCAGGCGATGACTTCGTCCGTTGCCTCCGATAACGCGCAAAACCTGCTCACTGCCAGCCAATGGGAGATGCTGGCACCGTATCTGGTGCCGCTCAATCTGGCCGCCAGTGAGGTGCTGTTTGCCGAAGGCACCCTGGACGGCTTTGTTGCATAAATCGGCCATAGGCCAAGGCATCCCCAATCCCAAATAGATTTACGCAGCAGCGACTGTCTGGGGCGTGCCCAGAGCGGTAAATTGATTGAGGATTGAAGCTCGGATGTGCAGC
>NZ_KZ984442.1 GCF_003569915.1 Comamonas testosteroni
CTCGCGCCTTCAACGCTGCGTTGTAAGCCTTCCAGTTCGTTGTGCGGTACTTAACCCGACCCCAGCTCGTCTCTCTCATCTCCCGAGCCTACCTCAGCTGCGACCGGCATTTGTGCAACAACGCCCTTTGACGCCAGAACCGCGTCGATTTTTGAAGCTGAGGCCCAAGCTAAACTGCGCCGCTTTTGGCCAAATTTATGGCTTTTGTACTACCTTGAATTAGGTAGATTTTGACTTGGCAATTGCTTGGAATATGCCCCGCAATTGCAGTGCCCAGACTTCAAAAATTCATGATTCAGCGCTGGACTCTTACTCTTTTTGCAAGCCTTGCCCTGGCCGCCTGCGGGGGCGGCGGTGATGGTGGAAACGACGGCAACGGCTCGACCTCCACGACACCACCTCAGGTCGAGCAGCCCACCCCGCCTATTGCGCCTCCCACCACTCCTCCCGAATCGGAAGACACGGGTAGCCAGCCACCTGTGGTTCAGCCACCTGATGTGGATGCACCGGAGACTCAACCTCCTGTCGTGACACCTCCTGTCAGCAGCCGTATCACCCGTGCACTGGTTGCCGGTGACAGCAACTTGCTGCTGGACGAAGACCGCACCCCGCTGCTGCAGGGCGCAACGGAAATCATCGCCAGCGCGCGAGTGCAGCAAAAAGCGCTGATCGCCCAGTTGATCGATGACAGCACCGCCGGGGAACTGAATTTTGGCCAGAGCAGCCAGACCGTAAGCCCGCTGCTGTCGAGCAGCGCCAGCCCTTTGCTGGTCTCCAACACCGGTCGCATTCTGGCCAGCATCGGCACGTCCCAGGGCGGACGAGCGCTGGGCTATGGCCAGAATCTGCTGAGCCAGTTGTCCAGCGCTACCGGGGGCAATCAATCCCAGTTGCCGCTGTTCAAGCGCAGTTTTGCCTGGCTGGCCACAGGCGATGCACAAAAGGCGTTGCCCGCCAATCTGCGCATTGCCACGCAGAACTACAGCAGCGCCACGGTGGCCAATCTGGTCGCGCGACTGGGCGGCAAGGCCCAGATGGTCAACTGTGCCATTGCTGATGCGGCCAATACCTGCTGGCAGGACGTCGATGTCTTCGTGTTTGGCCAGGACACGCCCGCCTCCGCAGCTCTGAGCAATCAGGTCAGCCGCTATCTGCAGGCTGGCAAAGGCGTGATTTATCTGCACAGCAACTGGGGCGACTCCGGTGGCGGCCGCCAGGTGCTGCAGGCCATGGGCATGGAGCTGGGCGGCTATGGTGGCAACTGGTGGGCGGGCCAGAGTGGCTACTCCATCGCCGGCAAAACGGCCAGCCAGCAGCGCGAAGCCGCAGACCGCCTGGGCGCACATGAGGCCGTTCTCAATGCCCTGCTTCATGGCAGCAGCGCCAATCTGGCCTCCGACACCAGCCTGATCACGGCGCTGGACGGCATTCGCAGCGACCTGCTGGGCCTGGAAGCCCAGGGTTACAACCTCTTTAGCGACAACTATCTGCAAAAGCCCTATATGGAGGCCCATCGCCGTCTAGTGCTGTGGGCAGACATGGCCCGCAAGCTGACCGATTACAGCCAGGTGCGCCGCTCCAACACCAATGAGTTTCTGCGCACCTTCACTGCAGACTCGCTGAGCTATGCGGTGCGCGGCAGCGAGGCCACGCCCAAAAACTTTGCGGACTGGATGCCTGCGGCCTCGGTCAATCTGGCCACCAGCCAGGACTGGGAAACCATCGAAGTCACCATCGCCCAAGAAGGTGGACGCACTGCCATTGGCCGTGGTGCAGTGCCGGGCAAGGCGGTGGATGTCGAGATCGTGAACGCCTCCGGCGCCAAGCTGGCTTTGCGCGTGGGCAATATCCGCACGCGCGGCAATCCCCTCTCTCAGGAGAATTACACCCGCCCACGCTCCCCCGATGGACATGAGGCCGCGCTGACGTCCGGCAAGACGCTGACATACAGCACCGCCTGGGGCGGGCCGCTGTTCCTCAGCTACTCCGGTGCCAAGCCTGGCTCGGTGGTGACACTGCGCGTTCGCGGCAGCGTCAAGTACGCGCACTTTGACTTCACGCGCAACCCCAGCGCACAGGAAATCGACGAAGCCGTGCAGGCCTTGCAGCGCGCGGATTTTGGCTGGCAGACCAGCAAGATGGTGGGCGGCGAAGTGCAGCAAACCATTGGCTACGCCAAGAGCGCCATCGGCAGCCATGCGCCCAAAACCTATGTGGTGGACCGCCTCAAAGGCATGATCTTTGACAGCAACCACCTGGCCAACGGCTATAACAATATGGCGGCCAGCGCCAACGTGAACAGCATCTGCGCCACCATTGGCTGGGACTGCACAGGCAGCATCCACCGCGCACCAGGCGTGCAGCATTTTGTCGGCTGGCTGGCAGCCTGCGGCTTTCTGTGCTCGGGCAACCCGTCAGACGGCGCAGCCGGTCTGGCCCCCGGCTGGGGCTGGTGGCATGAACTGGGGCACAACACCGTCATGCGCCATATGCGACTGCTGACCGACACCGATGGCGTGGGCGGCAACAACGCCGGCGGCGGCTGCCCCGCGGAATGCGACAACAACATCCTGGCCAATGCCAGCGCCCTGCGCCAGTACGCCATCACCAACGGCGCTGAAAACAATAGCGGCGACCGCATCGACCACAAGAAGCTGTACACGGACATCCAGGCTGCACGCGCCACAGGCAAGACCGGCAACGAGCTGCAGGCCGATATGTTCAGCCGCTTCTGGACTGCGGCCAAGAAGTCCGACAACGCCATGCGCGCCGTGCACTTCCAGCTGGCCTTTATCTACACCAAGGAGCGTCTGGGTCAGGCCCAGCCACAGCCTGCCGATGTGATCGACTTCCTGGGCCTGCTGGGCCGTGGCGAGCGCCTGATCTACAACGACAGCTACTGGGCCGCCAACAAGGCTGCGCTGGGCATGGGCAGCTATGCCACACGCAGCATCGCCAACCATGAGCTGCTGTACGTCCTGTCCAGCCGCATCATCGGCCGCGATATGCGCCTGGTCTTTGCCAACTACGGCATTCCTCTGAGCGCCAATGCTCTGAGTTCGATTGCCAATCTTGGCCTGCCGCAGCTCAGCCCCGAGTTCTACGCCATGGTGCCAAACAAGGGCAACCAGCTGGAACTGGGTCGCTGGGTAGACCTGACAAGCAGCGTGCCTGCCTACCCACTTTGATGTAAGCACGCATCGCCCCACAAAAAAGGCAAGCCATTGTGACTTGCCTTTTATTTCGATAGCTATCAGCGCTTATAGCATCAGGACTACAGCCCTGTTTGGCATCAAATCAACGCGCCGTAGTGTCCGTCGATGCATTGACGATGGGGATATAGAAATCCCCGCCAGCTTTGTTGAACTCTTCTGCCTTGGCCTGCATGCCCACGGCAATGCCCTGCTCGGCCGCCACGCCCTGCTGCTTGGCAAAGTCGCGCACTTCCTGCGTGATCTTCATGGAGCAGAACTTGGGGCCGCACATGCTGCAAAAGTGCGCGACCTTGGCACTGTCCTTGGGCAGGGTTTCGTCGTGGAAGGCACGGGCCGTGTCAGGGTCCAGACCCAGGTTGAACTGGTCTTCCCAACGGAAGTCAAAACGAGCCTGCGAAAGCGCATCGTCGCGTGAGCGCGCGCCCGGATGCCCCTTGGCCACATCGGCGGCATGGGCCGCAATCTTGTACGCGATGATGCCTTGCTTGACGTCGTCGCGGTCGGGCAGACCCAGGTGTTCCTTGGGCGTCACATAGCAGAGCATGGCCGTGCCAAACCAGCCAATCATGGCCGCACCGATGGCTGACGCAATGTGATCGTAGCCGGGCGCAATGTCGATGGTCAGCGGGCCCAGCGTGTAGAGCGGCGCTTCATGGCAGTGCTTGAGCTGCTCGGTCATATTGGCCTGAATCATGTGCATGGGCACATGGCCGGGGCCTTCGATCATGGTCTGCACATCGTGCTTCCAGGCGGTTTGCGTCAGCTCACCCAGCGTGCGCAGCTCGGCAAACTGGGCTTCGTCGTTGGCGTCCGATGCGCAGCCGGGGCGTAGGCCATCACCCAGCGAGAAGCTCACGTCATACTGCTTCATGATGTCGCAGATGTCCTCGAAGTGCTCGTACAGGAAGCTCTCGCGGTGGTGCGCCATGCACCACTTGGCCATGATGGAGCCGCCGCGCGAGACGATGCCGGTGCGGCGCTGCGTCGTGAGGTGGATATAGGCCAAGCGCACGCCAGCGTGAATGGTGAAGTAATCCACGCCCTGCTCGGCTTGCTCGACCAGCGTGTCGCGGAAGATTTCCCAGCTCAGGTCTTCGGCAATGCCGCCCACTTTCTCCAGCGCCTGGTAGATGGGCACGGTACCGATCGGCACAGGCGAGTTGCGCACAATCCAGTCACGCGTGGTGTGGATGTTCTTGCCAGTGGAAAGATCCATCACATTGTCCGCACCCCAGCGGATCGCCCAGACCAGTTTTTCCACTTCTTCTTCGATGCTCGACGTCACCGCCGAGTTGCCGATATTGGCGTTGATCTTGACCTTGAAATTGCGGCCAATCGCCATGGGCTCAATTTCAGGGTGGTTGATATTGGCGGGAATGATGGCGCGGCCACGGGCCACTTCGTCACGCACAAATTCGGGGGTGATGATCTTGGGGATGGCAGCGCCCAGGCTGTTACCGGCCAGGCGCGCTTCACGCGCCGCGTCCTGCTGGTACTGCGCCATCCATTCGCGGCGGCCGTTTTCGCGCAGCGCCACATATTCCATCTCGGGCGTGATGATGCCGCGCTTGGCGTAGTGCATCTGCGTCACGTTCTGCCCACTCTTGGCACGACGGGGCTGGCGTTGCAGCGCGGCGGCTTCGGCACGCAACTGATCAACGCGCGCATCTTCTTCACCGCGCTTGCCGCCATCATCCAAGGCCACGCGCTGGCGGCCCACATAGAACTCGCTGTCACCGCGCGCTTCAATCCAGCTGCCGCGAACACTGACCAGACCCTGGCGCACATCAATCTGCGCAGCCGGGTCGGTGTAGGGGCCGGAGGTGTCGTACACACTGACCTGCTCGCCATTGGTCAGCGCAATATCGCGCACCGGCACGCGCAGCTCGGGGTGAATCGCCCCGCTCAGATAGCTTTTGGTAGATGCCGGAAACGGCTGGCGCGACTGGGCCAGCAAGTCAGCAAAACGGGCGGCGTCGGGGGCATTGCCAGCGGCAGGCGTAAAGATCAGATCAGGGGCGTTCATCGCAGTCTCCAAAAAGCGGTTGAAGTTCATCAAACGCTCCGTGGAGTGCGGCCCTGCTTGTCTGCCCCGGCTGCGGCCCAGGCATCGTTATGGATGTCTGGCCTGCGCTGCTGAAATTCGAGAATTTCAGCCGGCCCTGCGCATTGGGGCTGTCCAGAAAAGACAAAACCCCAGTGCGCGAGGCGCCTGGGGTTGCTGTGGCTATGGATTTTGGGCATGTACCAAGCCTTGAAAAAAGCCTGTGCGCCTGTCCATCCATGGCCCTGCTTCAGGGTCCCGCTCTTCTTCCGCCGGTATGAACCGGATCAAGTTCGTCGGGTTCGCTAATCGGCGGTCTTGCAACCACTTTTCGCATCTCAGCGCTTTCGCACACCCCGGAGCTGGCTGCAGTATAGGCGCAATTGCCGCAAATTCAGCAGCTGTTGCCGCTGTTTAACAGTGCTGACCGCGAGCTGCTTAATCGAGGCCCTGCACGCTCAGCCACTCCTTGCTGTCCGCGCGGCTGGCGCGCCACTGGTTGATGGGGGCGCTGCTGTCTTCATAACCCAGCGCAATGCCAAAGGCGATCTGGTAGCCGCCGGGCAGCGCCAGCTGATTGACCAGCATGTCGTTGTACAAGCGCCAGAAGCCTTGCGCGCAGGTCGCCAGACCGTTTTCCACGGCCAGCAGCATAAGGGCCTGCAAATAGATGCCCAGATCCACCCACTGGGCGTAGCCCATGCGCTCGTCCACGGCGATAAAGATGCCCACGGGCGCGCCAAACATCTGGCCGTTGGTGGCGAGCTGCTTGAGGCGAGCCGCCTTGTCTTCGCGCCCCACGCCAATGGCGCGGTACAGGTCTTCGCCGTTTTCAAAGCGGCGGCTGCGGTAGGGCTCCCACAGGCCGGGTGGATAGGACAGGCCGGGGCGCTGCACGGGCTCGGTCTGCGCAGCCTTGGCGCACAGGTCCTTGAGCGCCTGACCGCCCACGGCCGTCACGCGCCAGGGCTGCATATTGCCGCCCGATGCGGACTGGGCTGCTTGCTCAAGCAGCTTGCGCACGGTGTCGCCGCTGACGGTCTGGGGCAAAAAAGCACGCACCGAATGGCGCTGCTGCAGGGCTTGTTCTATGTTCATCTCGACTGATTTTCTGAAATTTCAGCGCGGAGTTTAGGTGTAAACACCGAGTCCCTCTGTCGCAAGGGAATCAAAGATCAACGGAGCAAGTGCTTGCCCTGATGGCGGCCCGGAGGCGACCTGCAACCATGCTGTCTGCCCTGATTTTGCGCAGGAGCAGCCTCTTCACCACCGATGATTGCAGGAGACGATTTCATGAAATCTGGACACTCTTTTGCGGCCTGCGCGTTGTCGCCGCGTACCTTGACGTTGGCTCTGGGTTGCCTGTTGGCCGCCGCCAGTGCCCAGGCGCAGGACAAGATTCGCATTGGTTTCATCACCGATATGTCGGGCCTGTATGCCGATGTGGACGGCAAAGGCGGCGCGCTGGCCATTCAGATGGCCGTGGAAGACCATGGCGGCAAGCTGCTGGGCAAGCCCATTGAGATACTGACTGCAGACCACCAGAACAAGGCCGATATCGCAGCCAGCAAGGCCCGCGAGTGGTTTGACACCCAGGGCATGCAGATGCTGATTGGCGGCACCACGTCCAGCGCGGGGCTGGCCATGGGCAAGGTGGCCGATGAGAAGAAAAAGGTCTACATCATCAACGGCGCGGGTACATCGGCACTGACCAATGACCAGTGCAGCCCCTACTTTGTGCACTACGCCTATGACACGGTGGCGCTGGCCAAGGGCACGGGCAAAGCCGTGGTGGAGCTGGGCGGCAAGAACTGGTTCTTTCTGACCGCCGACTATGCGTTTGGTCAGGCGCTGGAGGCCGATACCACCAAGGTCGTCAACGCCTCGGGCGGCAAGGTGCTGGGCAGCGTCAAGCACCCGCTCAATACCTCGGACTTTTCTTCCTTCCTGCTGCAGGCGCAGAACTCCAAGGCCCAGATTCTGGGTCTGGCCAATGCGGGTGGCGACACCATCAACGCCATCAAGTCGGCGCGCGAGTTCGGCCTGACCAAAAGCATGAAGCTGGCCGGTCTGCTGCTATTCAGCTCGGACATTCACAGCCTGGGCCTCAAGGCCACTGAAGGGCTGATGTTTACCGACAGCTGGCACTGGGACCTGAACGCCGAAAGCCGCAAGTTTGCGGACCGCTTCTTTGCCAAGTTCAAGAAGATGCCCACCTCGCTGCAGGCCGCCAACTACTCGGCCGCCATGCAGTACATGAAGCTGGTCGAGCGCATTGGCACGACCGATGCCGACAAGGTCATGGCCGCCTTCAAGGCCACGCCGCTGTCGGACTTCTATGCCAAGGGCGTCGTTCGCCCCGATGGCCGCTATGCCCACGATATGCATTTGCTGCAGGTCAAGAGCCCGGCGGAATCCAAGAAGGCCTGGGATTACTTCAAGGTGCTCAAGACTCTGCCCGGTGATCAGGTCTTCACCACCAAGGAAGAAAGCAAGTGCGCGCTGTGGAAGTAATCTGAGCCGTCTGAACCTCAAAAAGCCGGGCCTCAGTGCCCGGCCTTTTTTGCACCTCGTCACTATCAAAAATATAGCTATTAGCCTATTTATCTTCTGGACATCAGGCCGATTTCATTCAAAACCACGCATTTCGCACCAGTCCTGCGCCTGCGCGCGGCTGGAGCGCCACTGATTGATGGGTGCTGCTTGGTCCTCATAGCCCAGCGCCATGCCAAAGGCGATCTGGTAGTCCTCGGGCAGCGCCAGATGCTGGCTCACAAAATCGCTGTAATTGCGCCAGAATCCCTGGGCGCAAGTGGCCAGCCCTTTCTCGGTGGCCAGCAGCATCAGCGACTGCAGATAGATGCCCAGATCCACCCACTGCGCATGCACCATGCGCTTGTCCACGGCGACAAAAATGCCCACGGGCGCGCCAAACATGCGGGTGTTCTGCGCCAGCTGCATCAGGCGGCCCTGCTTGTCCTCGCGCTCAATACCGATGGCGCGGTACAGGTCTTCACCGTTCTCAAAGCGGCGGCTGCGGTAGGGCTCCCACAGCGACTGCGGATAGACCATGGCCGGGTCGTGATTGGGCGTGGCAGTGCGCATGGCAGCGCTCAAGTCCCGCAGGCTCTGGCCCGTGAGCGCCACCACGCGCCACGGTTGCAGATTGCCGCCTGAAGCGGCCTGCCCGGCCTGCGCCAGCAAGTCTTTGACCAGCTCTGCCGGCAGCGCCTGCGGCAGAAAAGCGCGCACGGAATGGCGCTGCTGCATGGCCTGTTGCACATTCATCATGGAGTTTGCCCTGCGTTGAAAGACCTGCAGTCTCCCGCTGCGCTGCGGTCATGCCTGCCCTCAAATCGACTACGGGCAAGTACGAGGCAAGTGCGAGCAGGCCATGAAAAAAGCCAGCAGTGCATGCTGGCTTTTGAGGTATTTTGCTATCAAAACAGAAGCTATATGCGCATATATCCTCTGGACTTGAAGCCTATTTACCCATGATCTGATCGATCTTGTCCTTGCGGAAGGCCTCGGGCATCTCGGACTCGCAAGGCATGCAATCCGTCACCTTGCCCTGAATCGACAGCTTCTCGATCGCCGCCCACAGCAGTGCAATCTGCTTTTCATGGCCGGCCGCGCCGTCCGACAGCGAACGCATGGCCTGCGCCACGGGGTCCACTTCCGAGGTCACGCCGTAAGCCGTGAAGTTGCCCTTGTCGCAATCATCCTGCGCAGGCTTGGCGGGCTGCACCTTGGTCACGGCTTCGTGCTCAGTCACATCGGCACTCTCGCCCTGTTTGCTGGGGATGATGCGCGCGGGAATGCCCACCGCCGTCGCGCCCGCAGGCACGGGTTTGATGACCACGGCATTGCTGCCGATCTTGGCGTTATCGCCCACCTCAAAGCCGCCCAGCACCTTGGCACCCGCGCTGACCACCACGTTCTTGCCCAGCGTGGGGTGGCGCTTGGTGCCCTTGTACAGCGAGGTACCGCCCAGCGTGACGCCGTGGTAGATGGTGCAGCCATCGCCCACCACGGCGGTCTCGCCGATCACGACACCCATGCCGTGGTCGATAAAGACTTCCCTGCCGATGACGGCACCGGGGTGGATTTCGATGCCGGTGAGCCAGCGCCCCATGTGCGAGATAAAGCGGCCCAGCCATTTGAGACTATGCGTCCAGCACCAGTGCGCCGGGCGTTGCAGCCAGATGGCGTGCAGGCCCGGGTAACAGGTGATGACCTCCCAGGTGCTGCGAGCCGCAGGGTCGCGGTCAAGAATGCACTGGATGTCGGAGCGCAGGCGATCAAGCATCAAATAACTACATGAGGAAATGTTTAGCTTGTGAAGTCTAGCGGGTTGGCGGCGTACTCTGCAGCATGGCTTTGGCAACACCGCGAAGAATATGGATTTCTTCCTGCGTCAGCTGCGCACGGTTGAAAAGCTGGTTAAGCCGGGGCATGAGCTTTTTGGGCGCAGCCGGGTCCAGAAAGCCGATATGCGCCAGCGCCTGCTCCCAGTGGCCCAGCATGCCCTGCACCTGGGCCATGTCGGCGCGGTGCACCTCGGGCGTGTGCTCCACCACAGGGAAACCGCCTAGCGCCTCGCGCCAGTCGTAGGCGATGACCTGAATGGCCGAACCCAGATTGAGCGAGCCAAACTGCGGATTGGACGGAATGGACAGTGCCACATCGCAGCGGTACACGTCCTCGTTGCTCATGCCAAAGCGCTCGCAGCCGAACAAAAAGGCCACGCCCTTCTGGTTGCAGGCCGCACCGGGCGTGGGCTGATTATCGGTCTCATTCAGAGCCGAATCGCCTTCCAGTCCAGATGTTGTACGCACATCCAGCTCACCTTTCAGGAGCAACTCAAAGTGCTGGCGCGGTGTGCGCGTGGGCGGGCCAAAGTCGCGCGGCGTCATGGCCGTGGCGCACATGTGGCTGATGCCGTCCAGCGCCTCTTCCAGCGTGTCCACCACGCGGGCCTTGTCCAGCACATCGAGTGCACCACTGGCGCGCTGAATGGTTTCTTCCTTGCGCAGCACATTCTTGTAGCGCGGGCGCACCAGCACCAGGTCGTCAAAGCCCATGGTCTTGAGCCCGCGGGCAGCTGCGCCCACATTGCCCGCATGGCTGGTTTCAATCAATATGAATCGGGTTTTCATCGAGAAAAGCACTAAAAAGCAGCAAAGGCCCTGTGAGCGGCCCTGAAAAGCAAGCGCCTGCATCTGCCTGCTGTACTGGAGCGGACCTGGGTCAACACCCCGCAAGGCCCCATGACACGCAAGGGCCGCGCAAGCAAAAAAAATGCAGGCTGAGTAGAATTGCCGCTATTGTCGCCGCCCCGCATCGCCGGTCGCGGCTTTCTCGTTCTTACCCGCGTAGTTCAGCCCACCATTGCTCCGGGCTGCATCGCCAACGCACTCACAATTTATGTCGAACTCCCTGCACCCCATGCTCAACGTGGCCATCAAAGCCGCACGCGCCGCTGGCGCTCTCATTAACCGTGCCGCCCTGGACGTGGAATCGGTGCGCGTTGCGCAAAAGCAGGTGAACGACTTTGTGACCGAGGTAGACCAGGCCGCCGAGCGCGTGATCATTGAGACACTGCTCAACGCCTACCCCCAGCACTCCATCCTGGCCGAAGAATCGGGCAGCGAACACGGTGCCAAGAACTCCGACCATGTCTGGATCATCGACCCACTGGACGGCACCACCAACTTCATCCACGGCTTCCCCGTGTACTGCGTGAGCATTGCGCTGGCCTACAAGGGCAAGATCGAGCACGCCGTGGTCTATGACCCATCGCGCAACGACCTGTTCACCGCCACCAAGGGCCGTGGTGCCTACCTGAACGAGCGCCGCATCCGCGTCTCCAAGCGCACCCAGCTGCGCGATTGCCTGATCTCCACCGGCTTCCCCTTCCGCCGTGGCGACAACTTCAAGCAATACATGCTGATGCTGGGCGAAGTCATGCAGCGCACCGCAGGCGTGCGCCGCCCCGGCTCCGCCGCGCTGGACCTGGCCTATGTGGCCGCAGGCTTTGCCGATGGTTTCTTTGAATCGGGCCTGTCCATCTGGGACGTGGCTGCAGGCTCTTTGCTGGTCAGCGAAGCCGGTGGTCTGGTGGGCAACTTCACGGGCGAAGCCGATTTCCTGGAACAAAAGGAAATTCTGGCCGCCAACCCACGCATCTACGGCACGCTGATCCCCGTGCTGGGCAAGTACAGCAAGTTCGCCACCGCCGGTGAAAAAGCCGCTGTGCGCCAGGCTGTAAAGACCGGCGAGTTTGAAGAAGCTGCCGAAGAAGGCGCTGAAGCTGCCGCCCCCGAAGCTGGCAAAAAAGACGCTGAATAAATAAGGCGGTCGCCCCACGACTGCAAAAAACGCAAAAAGGGCCTGGTCCGGTGGATCAGGCCCTTTTTTTGTGGGCAGCGGCTCAGCATCCGGGCTGCGTGCTCTCCACAGAATCCACAAACTAGCTGTCCAGAATCGAGCCCAGGGTAATGGGGTAGATTCTTATGATGGACTTATTCAGCCAGCACTGGGCGCTGGCCATTGACTGGGTTTCACAACATGTGGTGATTCCTGTCGTCAACACGCTGAACATTGCACAGGCCGCTGGCAACCCGCGCGAGATTGCCGAGGCTGTGCTGATTGCGGGCTTGCAGCTGTTTCTCATCGCCTGCGTGATGCGCCCGCTCGAAGGCATCTTCCCCGCAGAGCGCTGGGCTGATCGCCGCCACACGGTGGTGGACCGCAATATGACACTGCTCATGCTGCTGGGCCTGTTTCCGCTGTTCAGCTTTCTGATTCTCATGCCGTTTGCCCACATGCTGGGCGGCGGCCCTTCCACCGAAGAAGTCAGCGGCCTCAAGGCCTGGTTCCCCTGGTTCGAGAACCACCCCTATCTTTTGTTTGGCGTTTATTACGTGGTCTACGACCTCACGTATTACTGGATGCACCGCGCCCAGCATGTCATTCCCTGGTGGTGGGCCATGCACAGCATGCACCACAGCCAGCGCCAGATGAGCTGCTGGAGCAATGACCGCAGCAACTATCTGGACGGCATGCTGCAAAGCTTTGTGCTGGCCACCGTGGGCTTGGTCATGGGTGTGGAGCCTTCGGAATTTGCACTGCTGGGCTTGCTTAGCGAGCTGGTGCAGAACTTCTCTCACGCCAATATCGCGCTGAAGTTTGGCTGGCTGGGCAAGGTCGGCGAGCGCCTCTTTGTCGGCCCGCGCTTTCACCGCAACCACCATATGCTGCGCGATGCCGAGCGGCCCGAGCGCCATAACTGCAACTTCGGCCAGGTTCTGCCCTGGTGGGATCAGCTGTTTGGCACCGCGCTCTACCACAACGAAGAACTGCGCCCCACAGGTGTAAGCGACCCCGAAGTCGATGCCGACAACGAGCGCGGCCTGATTGCCATGCAGTGGTACTCGCTCAAGCGCTTCTGGGGCGCGGTCACCTGCCGCGCAGGCTGGCGGCTGGGCGATGTGTCGTTTGGACCCGGTTACCGCCCTGTTCATGATGAAGATGAAGCGGGCACTTCCGGCACCAGTCACGCCACCACTGCAACACCGGTGAAATAGGCAAAAAACAGCAATGCCACCAGCTATTGAGCATCACGGATAATGTCTGGTTTGGCGCCCGCCCAGCACCGGTGCAGCGCCCCATGCATTCCCAAACGCTGAAGCGATGACCCAGAAAAGCACAGATACCCCGTCGCTGGCCAATTTTCCAGATATGTCTGATCTGTCGGCGCACACGCCGATGATGCAGCAATACCTCACGCTCAAAAAGGACCACCCGGACACCCTCGTTTTCTATCGCATGGGCGATTTTTACGAGCTGTTCTTTGGCGATGCCGAAAAAGTCACCCGCCTGCTGGACATCACGCTGACCTCGCGCGGTCAAACCGCAGGCCAGCCGATTCCCATGGCGGGCGTGCCCTTCCATGCGCTGGAAAACTATCTGGGTCGCTTGATCAAGATGGGCGAATCGGTGGCGATTTGCGAGCAGGTCGGCGAAATTGGCGTGGGCAAGGGCCCGGTGGAGCGCAAGGTCGTGCGCGTGGTCACGCCCGGTACGCTCACCGACAGCGAACTGCTTTCCGACAAGAACGAAGCCATTCTGGTCGCGCTGCACACCGCAGGCCGCCAGCGCGTGGGCCTGGCCTGGATGGCCGTGACCCAGGGCCGTATCCACATGGCCGAATGCGCGGCGGACGAGTTGGGCGCCTGGCTGTCGCGCATCAGCCCCAGTGAAGTGATTTACAGCGCAGGGGTCACCGAGCGCTTTGAGCAAGCCCTGTTTGCCATCAAACACAGCGGTGCGATCAGCTGCCCGCTCTCGCCACGCCCTGATTGGCAATTTGATTCAGGTCTGGGCGAGCGCAAGCTGCTCGAAATTCTGGGCGCCGCCAGCCTCAAAGCCTGGGAGGCCGAAAACCTGCCACTGGCCCATGCGGCCAGCGCTGCCCTGCTCTCGTATGCCGAGCACACGCAAGGCCGCAATCTCACCCATATCCACTCCATACAGGTGCAGCGTGACGATGAGCTGATCGCCCTGCCGCTGGCCACGCGCCGCAATCTGGAGCTGGTCAAAACACTGCGTGGTGAAGACTCGCCCACGGTGGTGTCGCTGCTCGATACCTGCATGACGGGCATGGGCAGCCGTTTGCTCAAGACCTGGCTGCTGGAGCCTGAACGCAATCGCAAATCCGCCATGCAGCGCCTTGAAGCGATTCGCGTGCTTCGCGGCGGCGGCGCAGGTGTGGCACCCTGGCAGACTTTGCGCGCCGAACTTAAAGGCGTGAGCGATGTGGAGCGCATTACCGCCCGCATCGCCTTGCGCCAGGTGCGCCCGCGCGAGCTGGTGGGCCTGTCTAAAACGCTAGAAAAAGCGAAGCTGCTCGCCCAATCAGGACAGGCTCCATCAGCCTATTTGACGCAGATTTTTCAGGACTTGATCCCACCCGAAGGCTGCGCCGAACTATTGGCCAAAGCCATTATGGAAGAGCCTGCGGCCCTGGTGCGCGACGGCGGCGTGATTGCTACCGGCTTTGATGCGGAGCTGGACGAGTTGCGCAGTATCCAGAACAACTGCGACGACTTTTTGCTGGAGCTGGAATCCAAGGAGAAGCTGCTGACCGGCATCCCGAATCTGCGCGTGCAGTTCAATAAGGTGCACGGCTTCTATATCGAGATCACCAATAGCTACAAGGATGCGGTGCCCGAGCGCTACCGCCGCCGCCAGACGCTCAAGAACGCCGAGCGCTACATCACGCCCGAACTCAAGGCCTTTGAAGACAAGGCTCTGTCTGCGCAAGAGCGTGCTCTGCAGCGCGAAAAGTGGCTGTACGAGCAGGTGCTGGACCAGCTTCAGCCCCATGTGCCGCAGCTGACCCGCGTGGCGCAAGCCATTGCCTCACTCGATGTGCTGTGCACGCTGGCCGAACGCTCGCTGACCCTGAACTGGGCCGAGCCCGAGTTCGTGAGCCAGCCTTGCATTGAGATCGAAGGTGGCCGCCACCCCGTGGTCGAAGCGCGCATGGCCGAGACCTCGAGCGGCAGCTTTATCGCCAACCACACGCGCATGAACCTGAACACGCGCATGCAGATCATTACCGGCCCTAACATGGGCGGTAAATCGACCTATATGCGCCAGGTGGCCTTGATTGTGCTGCTGGCCAGCATGGGCAGTTATGTGCCCGCCACGGCCTGCCGCCTGGGCCCCATCGATGCCATCCACACCCGCATTGGCGCAGCGGACGATCTGGCCAACGCCCAGTCCACCTTCATGATGGAAATGACCGAGGCCGCGCAGATTCTGCATTCGGCCACGCCCCATTCTCTGGTGCTAATGGACGAAATTGGCCGTGGCACCAGCACCTTTGACGGTCTGGCCCTGGCCAGCGGTATTGCCACGCAGCTGCATGACAAGACCAAGGCCTTCACGCTGTTTGCCACGCACTACTTTGAGCTGACCGAGCTGCCCGCCAAGGCCAAGGCCGCCGTCAACGTGCATGTGGGCGCGGCAGAGTCCGGCAACGACATTGTGTTTTTGCACGAGATTCAAGCCGGCCCCGCCAGCCGCAGCTACGGGATTCAGGTCGCCAAGCTGGCGGGCATGCCCGCAGGCGTGCTCAACCACGCCCGCCATGCGCTTGAAGCACTGGAAGCCCAGGCCGGAGAGAACGACTTGCAAGTCAATCTGTTTGATGCGCCAGAAATGAGCGATGACATTGCCGCACCCAGCCCGCTGGATCAAGCCCTGGCCGCCATCAACCCCGACGCTCTGAGCCCGCGTGAGGCGCTGGAGGCGCTTTACCAGCTCAAGCAGGTGGCGGCTCGCAATAGCTGACTCACACGGCTCACGCTCCACACAAAAGGCCCGGAACCACATGTTCCGGGCCTTTTTCATTTACCAGGAATACCCAACTTGCGCCCTCGCCGCCGGGCGTGAATTGTTGCCGCTGGAGGTGGCCACACCCAGCCCCATATTGACATTGGCGTTGACCTGATAACCCCAGGCCACCCCCAGTGCAGACTGCCCGCCATAGGTGCCCACGGCAGCGCCCACCCAGTTCTTACCCGGAGCCAAAACCGGAACACTGGGTATGGCCAGCGACGAAGCAATACCCTTGGCGGCATAGTTTCTGGCGTCTTGCCCCATGGCAGCCACCGCCCCCTGCATTTGCCCCAGATTCACGGCATCCGTAGCTGTCACGCCCGGCGCCACATTGGTAATTTGCCGGTGCAGCCCGGTCTGTGCATTGCCTACCGAGACGGTATTGGCCCGCTCAGCCAACGAGCCCTGCCCCAGCGCCACGGCGTTATCACCGCTGGCCAGCGTATTCGCACCCAGAGCCACGCTGTTATTGCCTTGCGCCACCGCGTTATTGCCCACCGCCGTGGTCGGATCAGCCAAGGCCTTGGCACCCGCACCAATGGCCACCGAGCCTGCGAAATGAGCCTGCGCCCCGGCGCCCAGTGCTGTGGTGTTATCGCCATTGGCCACAGAACCATTGCCTATGGCTGTTGCACCCTGACCATTGGTTTTGGCATCCGGCCCGCAGGTCACATTGCCGCTGCTGAAGCTGCACAGCCCGTTGGAAAAAGCCTGATTCATCAGCGTCTGCAATGCCGCCACCTGCTGGCTGGTGAAGTTGTTGGCAAAGTTCAGCATGTTCTGGTCCGCCTGCTGCATCTGCCCCACATTGACGGCATCTCCCGCCGCCTGCCCGGCGCGCACATTGCTGATGGTTGTGCCCGCGCCGCCATTGCTGTTGAGCTGCAGGCTTTGCCCATTGGCTCCGTACTGGGCAGAGTTCTGCGCCAGCCCCAGCGCAGTATTCGCCGTGCCCTGCACCGTGGACAGCCCGGTCGACAAGCTGGTGATTGAGCTGGTCGCCCCGGCCAGCCCCGTGGACAAACTACCCACCTGTCCAGCCGTGCTGGTGGACAGACTGCTGACCTGCTGCCCTACCGTAGAGATACTACTGGAAAGATTACTCAACCCCGCTGCTGTAGTAGTCGACAGGCTGCTGAGACCGCTATGGGTTTGCGCCAGCCCCGTTGACAAGCCATTAATGCTGGCCGACGTACTGGTCGACAGACTGCTGATGCTGCTATTAGCACCCGCAATGCTGGTAGAAAGACTTTGCCCCTGCGCCTGCCCGGTCGCAATCGCGGTCGAAAGACCACTGTTCAGATTGCCGATATCGGCCTGGGCGCCCGCCAGCCCGGTAGACAGGCTGCCCACTTGCCCTGTCACGCTGATCGACAAACTGCTAATGCTGCTGTTAGCACCCGCAATGCTGGTGGAAAGACTTTGCCCCTGCGCCTGCCCGGCCGCAATCGCGGTCGACAGACCACTGTTCAGATTGCCGATATCGGCCTGGGCGCCCGCCAGCCCGGTAGACAGGCTGCCCACTTGCCCTGTCACGCTGGTCGACAAACTGCTAACGCTGCTGTTAGCACCCGCAATGCTGGTGGAAAGACTTTGCCCCTGCGCCTGCCCGGTCGCAATCGCGGTCGAAAGACTGCTGTTCAGATTGCCGATATCGGCCTGGGCGCCCGCCAGCCCGGTAGACAGGCTGCCCACACTGCCCGCGGTGCTGGTGGACAGACTGCTGAGCTGCCCCTCAAGGCCCGATATGCCAGTACTCATGCTGGTGGAGACGCTGAACAACTGCCCGCCAGTCACGCCCTCCGTGCTGCCGCTAGCGATACTGCCTGCACCCATATTGGTGATCACACGCTGCTGGGTTGCACTGCCCACCGAGACCGTATTGGCCGTACTTGCCACCGACCCCTGACCCAGTGCCACCGAGTTGATTGCCGTGGCCTGCGCCCCATTGCCCAGTGCCGTGGCGTTATCGGCTGTGGCCTGGGCAGCATTCAGGCTGGCATTGCTACCGCCAATCGCGGTGGTGTAGTTGCCTGATGCGAGTGCGCCGCTGCCGCCCGCACCACCGGCCCCGCCGCTCACCCCAGAGCTACCCGCCGCACCATTTGCACCACCGCCAATCGCCGTACTGGCAATTCCGCTGGCCTTGGCACCGCTACCTCCCGCCCCACCGACTCCGCCCGAAAAGCCGTCCCCCCCCATCCCACCACTGCCTCCACTGCCTATGGCTGTAGCACCCGCAGCGCTTGCCGTCGCACCACTGCCACCGCTGCCACCCGCTCCCCCTATAAATCCCAAGCCGCCGGCTCCGCCGCCACCGCCGCCGCCAATCGCAGTGGCACCACTGACATTCGCCAGCGCGCCACCGCCGCCGCCTCCTCCTCCGCCATAGGAAGCTCCACTGTTGTTGGTCGAACCGGTACCCCCTGTGCCAATCGCCGTGCTTCCAGTCACTGCTGAAGATCCACCACCGCCAGCACCGCTGGCGACGCCACCTCCGCCAAAAGGCCCACCGCCGCCACCTGCACCGGGTGTACCTCCTTGAGAGCCTCCATTGGTGCCATCTACGCCGCTTGCCCCAGCCGTCCCCCCTGTGCCGCCCGACACACCTCCCGAGCCCGTGCCCCCGGTACCCCCGCTGCCTATCTGCACACCTTGCGCCCAGACCGGCGCCACCGGATATAACGCCAGCCCGGCCACGACCACCATGGCCGCGCACAGGGCACGCGGCAAATAGCGCTGGGGCGGGCACAGAATTTGCTGATGATTTTGCTGCCAGGCGGCCAGCAAATGGGTAGATGTCTGATGGGGTGTCTGGGCGGGTGTCCGGGCCATGATGTTCTCCTTGGAATCGAAATCACCGGACCACCTTCAATCTGAAAGCTGCACTGCAAGCGCTGCCGGATACATATAGGCACGAATGCTAGAAAGGCCGCTACCAATAGCCAATCACTGAAATTTGGTATTTTTTGAAACATTCGGGCTTATTACCCGTCAGCCCATCCGGACAGCAAACCGCTGGTCCTGCACCCAAATTCACCACACCTATAATTTGTTGCTTACCCACGGTCGTGCGCCCAAGGCACAGACCGGGTGCACACTCACTGCGCCTTTATCCCCCGACAGCTTTTGCCCACAACATGACTTACTGCGTCGCCCTCAAGCTCAACGCCGGCCTTGTGTTTCTCTCCGATTCCCGCACCAATGCGGGGCTCGATCAGATCAGCTCTTTCCGCAAGGCCATGGTCTATGAACAACCGGGCGACCGTTTCATGGTGCTGCTGGCAGCGGGCAATCTGTCCATCACCCAGTCCGTGCGCGAGATGCTGGAGAGCTTTCAGCTGCCCAGCTCCAGCGGCGAGATGCTGACCATCTGGAATGTGCGCAGCATGTTTGATGCGGCCCGCGTGCTGGGTGCGGCCGTGCGCCACGTCTACGACCGCGAGGCCGAAGCGCTGCAACGCGCCGGGGTGGATTTCAATATCTCCATGATTTTTGGCGGCCAGATTCAGGGCGAAGGCATGCGCCTGTTTCAGGTCTATTCGGCCGGCAATTTCATCGAAGCCACGGGCGAGACGCCCTACTTCCAGATTGGCGAATCCAAGTACGGCAAGCCCGTGCTGGACCGCGTCATTACCTCCGAGACACCGCTGGACGAAGCCGCCAAATGCGCGCTGGTGTCCATGGACAGCACGCTCAAGTCCAACCTCACAGTGGGTTTGCCGCTGGATTTGATCGTCTACGAGAACAACCGCTTTGCCACGGACAAGATTGTCTGCCTGGACGCCGACAACCCCTATCTGCGCATGCTGCATGACAGCTGGGGCCAGCGCCTGCGCAATGTGTTCGATAGCATCGAAGACCCCGCCTGGGGCGGCGGCGACACCAGCGCGCCAATTCGTGTGCACAGCCCGCTGGCGCACCCTATTCTCAAGGTCGGTGCACCACCCTCATCGCCCGTGGGTTCAGACCAGGGCGCAGGCAGCATGCCCCCCGCCGCATTGCGTCAGCCCTATGTGCCCGTACAAGCCGGAATGAGCGCCGCGCTGGAGTACCAGCGGATTCAAGAGCAGGAGGAAGAGGCGCGCCTGACGCGGCAGCCCAGCGCCTCTTTGCCATCACGCTCGTTTTAAATTTCAACGCTCCGATGCCGTTTTGGCCGGGGCGTTTTTTCTGACCTGCCGCCAACCATGCCCCATCGCAAAGCCTGCACCGCACACAGCTCCGCCACGCTTTTGCCCGTGGTGTTCTCACATGCCAACAGCTTTGCGCTGCCCACCTACCGGCTGCTGTTTTCGCTGCTGGAGCAACGCGGCATTGCAGCCACGGGCGTGCAGCGCTTTGGACATGATGCCAAGCGGCCTGTCACCAACAACTGGCCGCATCTGGTGGAAGAGCTGATCGAGTTTGCCGACCAGGAGGTGCAGCGCCTGGGCCAGCCCGTCTATCTGGTGGGCCATTCGCTGGGCGGTATTCTGAGCTTTATGGCGGCGTCCAAGCGGCCCGACCTGGCGCGTGGCGTGCTGCTGATTGATTCGCCCCTGCTGGGCGGCTGGAAGGCCAATGCCGTGGGCCTGGCCAAGCAAACACCGCTGGTGGCTTCGGTCTCGCCCGGCAAGATCAGCCAGCGCCGTCGCTACCACTGGGCCAGCAATGAAGAAGCGCTGGAGTTCTTTCGCCACAAGAAAGCCTTTGCCCAATGGCACCCGCAGGTGCTGCAGGACTATGTGGAGCATGGGCTGGTGGACGACGACCAAGGCAAGCGCAGCCTGTTCTTCACGCGTGAGGTGGAGACCGCCATCTACAACACCCTGCCCAGCAACCTCAACAACCAGTTGCGCCGCCACCCCATGCGCTGCCCCGTGAGCTTTATCGGCGGCAGGTCCTCGGTGGAGATGCGTCAGGTCGGTATGGAGATGACCGAGCGCATCACCAAGGGCCGCGTGACGATGCTCGACGGTGGCCACCTTTTCCCCATGGAGCGCCCGGAGGCCACGGCCGCAGCGATTGAGACCTCTTTGCTCAATATGGAGCACACCATCTCTCACAAGGCTTGATTAATTACTATCAAAAATATAGCTACAAGCCTATATATTGATTGGACTAAAAGCCAAAAATATTCAAATTCGTTAGTTCCAACAACAAAAAAAGCCACCGTCGACGGTGGCTTTTTTCTGGCGAAAATCAGGCGATCAATGGTGCCAGTTCACCACGCCGGTATAGGCCGTCACCAGCACGATGATGCCGAAGACAATGCGGTACCAGGCAAACGGCACAAAGCTGTTGGTGGAGATAAAGCGCAGCAGCCAGCGCACGCACAGCCAGGCGCTGATGAACGAGAAGACCAGGCCCACAGCAAACATCGGCACATCGGCCATGGACAGCTGGGCGCGCTCCTTGTAGAGGCTGTACACCCCCGCGCCCACCAGCGTGGGCATGGCCAGGAAGAAGGAGAAATCCGTCGCAGCCTTGCGCGACAGGCCCATCACCATGCCGCCAATGATGGTGGAGCCACTACGGCTCATGCCCGGCACCAGCGCCAGACATTGCACCAAACCGACCTTGAGCGCATCCACAGGCGTCATATCGTCCACCGACTGCACACGGGTCGCCGATGCAGAGCGATTTTCCGCCCACAGGATCACAAAGCCACCCAGTATGAAGGTCGTGGCCACAATCACCGGCGTGAACAGGTGCTCCTGCACATACTTGCCAAACAGCAGCGCCAGCACCACGGCGGGCAGGAAACCGATAAAGACATTGAGCGCAAACTTCTGCGCCTGACGGCTGGTGGGCAACTCCACCAGCGTGGTGCGAATCTTTTGCCAGTACACCAGCATCACAGCAAAGATGGCGCCGCTTTGAATGGCGATCTCGAACACCTTGGCCTTGCCGCCGACAAAGCCCATCAGCGAGCCCGCCAGAATCAGGTGGCCGGTGGAGGAAATGGGCAGGAACTCGGTCAGTCCTTCCACAATGCCCATGATGGCGGCCTTGAGCAGCAATAAAGTATCCACGCGAATCGTCCTTAGGGTGCAGAGGTTGAGCAAAGCCGCCCATTATCCGCCCTCTGTTTTCCGTCTGGATGGCACAAGACCTTCACTGCCGATCAATCGCAAATTTTTACAAGCCAAGGTTTGATTTCATAGGCAAAGCGATCTGGCTGTGCTGCAATTGCAGCGCGCCGGCTGTCGGCGTTTTCAAAAACACACACATCATGAAAAAACTCGTTGTCCTGGCTGTCGTTTCCCTGGCTTGCAGCATGAGCATGGCCGCTGGCGACAAGCCCAAAACCGCTCAGCAGCAACTCATGGGCACCTGCAACACCGAAGCCACTGGCAAAAAAGGCGATGAGCGCAAGGAGTTCATGAAGTCCTGCCTGTCTGACGGCAAGAAGCGCCAGCAAGAACGCATGAAGGCTTGCAATGTGGACGCAACGGGCAAAAAGGGTGATGAGCGCAAGGCATTCATGAGTGAATGCTTGAAGAAAGACTAAGCTCCCCCTGAGGCGCTTCGCGCCTTCCCCCTCTCTCTACGCGCTGCGCGCTAAGGGAGGGGGACGACAGCTTCGCTGCGCGGCGGCGCTTGCTCGCTGTCCCGCTTTTGGGGGCCGCCAGTTTTTAGCGTCGTGACCAAAGCCACCATTTCGGTGGCTTTGTCGTTTCTGGCGCTCTGTTTGCACACCGTCCGCGCCTGCAATCTGCAATTCGCGGTCTGGGTTTTGCGGTTCGTCGCAATCGGCTGTCTTTCGGGTCATCGCCCAAACACAGTGCAGGTATTCCTTCTGGAGGGCTGCACCATGCAACTCACGCCGCTCATCGCCATTCATGCCTTTTGCGCTATCGCTGCTGCCGCCATCGGCCCGGTTGCGCTCTGGGCGCGGCGCAGTGATGCGCCTCACCGGCCCCGCCTGCATCGCGCTGCCGGTTATGCCTTTGTCACGCTGATGGTCGGGGCGGCCCTCTCGGCCCTATTTATCCGCGATTTCAAACTGCCCAACATCTGGGGCTACACACCCATTCATTTGCTGATTCCGCTGACGCTGGTTGGACTGGTGCAGTCGTTCAGGTATCTGCTTGCAGGCCGCATAGACCAGCACCGCCGCATCATGCGCAAGCTCTACTTTGGTGCTTGCGTCACGGCGGGCCTTTTCACGTTGCTGCCCGGACGCCTGCTGGGCGACCTGCTCTGGAAACCGTAAACCCTCATTCAAGGAGAAAGCCATGAACTGCGAACCCAATCAGGGCACGCTGCAACAACAGGCCCGCCGCCGCGCAGGCATGAAACTGGGTTGGTATCTGCATGCCTGCGTCTATCTCTGTGTGAACCTGGGGCTGATGGCTCTGGCCTTGAGTCAGGGCAGGCATTGGGCCATTTACCCGGCGCTGGGCTGGGGTCTGGGTTTGATGATGCATGGGCTGGTGGTCTGGCTGGCCTCGCCTTCCAGCCCCATATGGCAGCGCATGGTGCAGCGTGAATTGCAATCACTGCAAAAGTCCGAGTCCGGCCACTAGGGCCTGTTCACATAACCCTCGGGGTCGCGCAAGCTGGACAGGGCTGCCAATGCGCGACGCGTGATGCAGTGCGGGTCGGGACCCGCACAAGGCGCGCAACAAAGCAGTGGTAGCCCTGCCCAGCTTGCCCTTCGGGTTGGGAATCTTGGGCGGTCTGCGGCGTTGCAGGTACTTGCAAGGTACCTACCTTGCTGCGTCCCTGCGCCTTGCATCCCATCCCAAGATTCCCAACGCGATCCCCGTGCGTTATGTGAACAGGCCCTAGCCCCAAACGCTGCCCTCCCCTACGATGCAAGCCATGCCCGCGTCCGCCCCCAGTCTGTCACTCCCATCCACCAGTGTGCTCAAGCATGGCTGGGTTGTGGTGTCTGTCTGCCTGCTGATTACCGTGCTTTTGACCTGGCTTGGGCAAGGCAGCTGGGATGTGAACCTGGTCTGTTCGCTGGCCATTGGTCTGCCCACCTGGCTGACGATCGAAATTGGACGCAGGCGCTTCAGCGATAGTGCCGACATACCCTGGCCCAAGGGCTGGCGCGGTGTGCTGCTGGTGGTCTGCGGCGTGCTGATCGGCTTTAGCCTTGGCAGCCTCATCGGCCACAGCTACCAGCGCTGGATGTACCCGCAGCAAAGTAACGCCCAAACGCCTGAGCTGCTGTTTCCCATGCTGATCACCATTGCCTGCAGCGCAGGCATGTCCACTTTTTTCTTTCTGCTGGGCAAGGCCCGCTATCTGCAGATGCAGGCCGAGCAGTCACAGCGTCAGGCCGCAGAGGCCCATCTCCAACTGCTGCAGGCGCAGCTGGAGCCACATATGCTGTTCAACACCCTGGCCAATCTGCGGGTGCTGATTTCGGTGGACACCGCGCGCGCCGAGCAGATGCTGGACCACCTGATCGACTATCTGCGCGCCACGCTCAGCGGCTCACGCAGCGGCACGCACAGCCTGTCAGCCGAGTTTGCGCTGCTGGCCGACTATCTGGCACTGATGCAGATTCGCATGGCCGAGCGCCTGCGCTACACGCTGGAGCTGCCTGCCGAACTGGCCGATGTACCCGTGCCGCCGCTGCTGCTGCAACCGCTGGTGGAAAACAGCATTCGCCATGGGCTGGAGCCGCAACTGGCGGGAGGCCATATCCATGTGCAGGCCGCTCTGCTGAACGGAGATCGTGTTTGCCTTACTGTGCTCGACAATGGCGCGGGCCTGCCCCAGCCATTGCAAGAAGCAGAAGCCGATCCCCGCAAAGGCTTTGGGCTGCAGCAGATTCGTGAGCGGTTGGCCAATCGCTATGGTGATGCAGCCACTTTCAATTTGATAGCAGACAGCGCAAATGGAACCAAGGCTTCCATCATATTTCCTTTGAAATCAGTGTCATGAACCCTGCACCACGCGCCCTGATTGCCGAAGACGAACCGCTGCTTGCGCAGGCGCTTGCACAGATGCTGGGCCAGCTCTGGCCACAGTTGCAGATTCAGGCCCTGGTGGCAGATGGTTTGAGCGCGGCCCAGCAGGCGCTGGAGCTGCTGCCCGATATGCTGTTTCTCGACATCCGCATACCTGGCCAAAGCGGGCTGGATGCCGCTGCCGAGATTGCGGACGCCTGGCCCGACGGCAAACCGCTGCCCGCCATCGTCTTTGTCACCGCCTATGACCAGTACGCGCTGGCCGCGTTTGAGGCCTGTGCCATGGACTATGTGCTCAAGCCCGTGCAGGCCCAACGCCTGACGCAGACCGTGCAGCGCCTGCAACAATGGTGGCAGCAAGGCCATGAAGCGCAGCCCACACAGCTTGAGCAATTGTTCAAGCTGCAGCAGCAACTGCACACCGCACAGGCAGCGCCGCTGCAGATCATTCAGGCCAGCGTGGGCAACCAGATTCATATGGTGCGGGTGCAGGACATCATCTATCTGGAAGCCGCCGACAAATACCTGCGCGTGCTCACCGCGCAGCAGGAGTATCTGATTCGCACACCTCTCAAGGACTTGCTGCCGCAACTCGATACCCAGCAGTTCTGGCAGATTCACCGCAGCACCGTGGTGCGCGCCGACGCAATTGCCAGCGTGCAGCGTGACGAGGCTGGGCGACTTTGGCTGCAACTGCGCAACCGGCCAGAAAAGCTGGCGGTCAGCCGCCTGTATGCCACGCGCTTCAAGGCGATGTAAGTGCTGCTCAGGGCCTTACAAAACCATCACATCGTCCCAGTCCACGCCCTGCATGGCGTCCCAGTGCGCCACCATCACGCAGCGGGGCTGCGCCGGGTCTTTGAGCTGCACCGCCATATCGGCCAGCGCCCGCTGCACATAGCGCTCGGACGGTTTATCGAGTGCAGCCAGCGGCTCATCGATCAGCACCAGCTCGGCACCGCTGGCCCAGCCCGCAGCCATCCACAGCTTGCGCTGCGAGCCTGAAGACAGCGCCAGCAAAGGCTTGTGCAGATGCGGCTCAAGCCCAAAGCCCTGCACATGCTGCTCAAACTGCGCGGCAGACCAGCGCGGGTAAATCGTGCGCTGCAGCGCCACCCAGTCTGCAGCGGGCATGCGGCTGTGCGCATCGCTCAGCGGCTGGCGCGGGTCCTGCCAGAAAAACGATGAAGCGGGCAGCATGCCTGAAGGTGCAAACGGGTAGTGCAGCATGCCGGTCTGCAGCGGCAACTGGCCCGCCAGCGCCTTGAGCCAACTGGTCTTGCCCGTGCCTTCGTCACCCTGCAGCAGACACAGGCCCGCATGCCAGCAGTGCGAGACACCATCAGCCACCAGCCGCCCCGGATAGCCAAAGCTGACCTGAATCGCCTGCACCATGCAATGCGTTTCACAGCAATCGTCAACTTCAGAATTCATAGCAGATCCCGTATTACTTGTCTGGACTAGCGCCCAGTTTTATTCAATACACCCATGCCAATGCGTTCATCGCATCACAGGCACAATGTCGTCCCCTCATCAGCGAGCAATATGCCATGGCTCTGGACTACCTGGAATTTGACTACAGCGAAGACGAAGAAGGCACGGGCACCTGGGATGCCATGGCCAGCGTCAAAGCCGAGCGCGTTGCCGCACTGGCCGCTGAAATCGAGCAATTGCTGAGCTGGGCTAGCCGCGCTTTCGCTGGCCGCCAAGGTGCTGTGGAAGATGGCTTTGACTGGGACTATGACCTGCAGGCGCAGGACGATGATGGAGAGGCTTTGACGGCCCGCTTTGACAAAAGCACCGGCCAGCTGGCTCTGCAGGCATCGGTCACAGGGCGCACCACGGTCAATCTCTCGCTCTCGGGCTCGCTGCAGTTTGGTGATGCGCTGCGCGAGGCTTTTGATCTGGAAAACTAAGTTTCAGTCCTCGTCGCAAACGCATAGCAGCCACCAGAGATCGCGCTCTGGCTGCCAGACCAGATAGCCTGCGCAGTCCGTGGCAGCGCGCATCCATTGGCACCAGTCCATGCGGTCAAAGCGCCAGACCCACAGCTGTGCGAATGGTGCCGGAAAGACGGCACCCAGCATGTCGCCGACCTGTTTGCGAACCTCTGGCAAGGGCAGATGGCGGTTCAGCCCATGGCAGCCACCCTCATGCGCCAGCGCAATCAATGAGCCTTCAAACTCAAGGCGATTGAGCCGCGCAAACTGGATGTCCTGCAGATCGAGCGGACCCATGACCGTCTCCTCTGCCAGAGGCGCAAACCGCCGCATGAACTCCTGCATCCATTGCGCATAGTCGCCATGCATCAGCACCGGAGGGCGAGGCTTGATGAAGACCGACACCACCTCGCCGCACTGGGACAGTAGTTCCAGAAATTCATTGAGCTGCGTCTTCTGCACATCAACGATGTTCTGCGCAGTGAAGACAGGGGTGAAATTGCTCACGGCTTCACTGCGGCTTGTGTGGGTGACTGCACAGGCTGCCAGCGCCCCGCCACATTCTTGAGCAAGGTGTTCACCGCCGTGAGTCTGCGGTTTTGCACATTGATCAAGCTGGTCTGCGCGCTGATGACCGAAGTCTGGGCCGACAGCACATTCAGATAGGCCACGATGCCCGCCTTGTACTGGTTGTTGGCCACGGTCAGCGACTTCTGGGCGGCGGCCAGTGCCTCGACCTGCACCTGCTGCTCCTGCGCCAGATTGCTGGCGGCCACCAGGTTGTCTTCCACCTCCTGCAAGGCCGTCAGCACGGTCTGCTTGTAGGTGGCTCCAGCCAGATCCAGTGATGCCCGGGCAGACTCCACCGCCGCACTGCGCGCGCCACCATCAAACAGGCTCAGCGCCAGCGATGGCCCGATTGACCAGAACAGATTGGGCGCATTGAACAGCTGAGACAGTTGCGAATTGCGATAACCGGCGCCGCTGGACAAGGTCAGCGAAGGGAAGAAGGCCGCACGCGCCACGCCAATCTGTGCATTGGCGGCGGCCACGCGGCGCTCTGCCGCAGCGATGTCGGGGCGCTGCTCCAGCAAGGTGGAAGCCAACATCTCAGGCACCGCAGGGGGCTTGGGCAGGTGCCCCGTCACCGGCAGGCTAAAGGCCGCCGGGGCCTTGCCCAGCAGTGCGGCCAGCGCGTGCTCAAGCTGGGCGCGCGTGGTTTGTGCCTCGATCAGATTGGCCTGCGTGCTTTTGTACTGTGACTGGGCCTGGGCCACATCGGCAGACGAGACCACGCCGGACTCGTAGCGGTTCTGTGTGAGCTTGAGGCTTTGTGCATAGTTGCTCAGGCTCTCCTGCAGAAACTGCATCTGCGCCTCAGCAGCGCGCAGCGAGAAATAGGTCTGTGCCACCGTGGCCTGTGCCGACAGGCGGGCGGCGGCCAGATCATCGCTGCTGGCCTGTGCCGTGGCCTTGTTGGCATCTACCGCGCCAGCCAACTTGCCCCACAGGTCCAGCTCCCAGCTGGCATTCAACCCCATGGAGAAGTTGTTGTTGATGGTGCCGCTGCGCGCCACGTTCTCACCATTGGTGTTGCTGTAGGTGCCGCCGCCCGTCAAGGCGCGCGAGCCGCTGCCCGTGGCGCTGAGCGTGGGCAATTGCGCCGCGCGGCTGCTGGCCACACTGGCCTGAGCCGCACGCAAACGGGCCACGGCCTGCTCCACGCTGGGGTTGCCCGCGGCAGCTTCGTCCTGCAACTGGTTGAGTGTGGCGTCGCCATAGACCGTCCACCATTGCTCAGGCACCGTCGCAGCCGGGCTGCCCGCGCTGCTTTGCGCAGGCTGCCAGATGCCTTGTCTTGCCGCCTCTGGCGTGGCTTCCTTGAAGTTGGCAGGCACATCCGGCGCAGGCACTTTGTAGGCAGGTTGCAAGGAGCAGGCCGTCAGCAGCACGGCGGCGACCACGGGCACAAGACGCGGCACAGCAACGGCAGAATGCTTCATAAAAGTGAGCCGCTTGTGCTTACGTTGATTAGGCTTGAAGCCATTTTGATTCAAAAACAATGCTTGCATATTCTTCTCACTTGGCAGCGGGCAGCGGATGGGTTGCAGCAGCAGGGCTTCGGCGCAGCCATGCGGGGCGTGCCGCCCAGGCGCGCAGCACGCGGCGGCGTGCGCGGTCCAGCAACACATAGACCACGGGCGTGGTGTAGAGCGTGAGCAATTGGCTCAGCAGCAGGCCGCCTACAATCGCAATGCCCAAAGGCTGGCGCAGCTCGGCCCCATCGCCACGGCCCAAAGCCAGCGGCAGCGCGCCGAACAGCGCCGCCATGGTCGTCATCAAGATGGGCCGCAGCCGCAGATGGCAAGCCCGGTAGATGGCCTGAGCGGCCGAGACATGGCCGCTTTTTTCTCGCTCCAGCGCGAAGTCGATCATCATGATGGCGTTCTTCTTGACGAGGCCAATCAACAAGATCACGCCAATGAAAGCGATCAGCGAGAACTCGGTCTTGAACAGCATCAGCGCCAGCAGCGCACCCACGCCCGCCGAGGGCAGTGTGGACAGAATCGTCAGCGGGTGCACCAGGTTTTCGTACAGGATGCCCAGCACCAGGTAGATGGTGATGATGGCCGCCAGAATCAGCAGCGGCTGCCCGGCCAACGCCTGCTGGAAGGCCCCGGCCGAGCCGCTGAAGCTGCCACGGATCGAGACCGGCACGCCCAGCTCCAGCATGGCATTGCGAATCGCGTCATTGGCCTGCGACAGCGAGACATTGGGTGCGAGGTTGTAGCTCACGGTGCTCGCTGGCGTGCCGCTCTGGTGCTGCACGGAAAGCGGCGTGGTCGAGGTAGTGATCTTGGCAAACGCCGTGAGTGGAATCTGCTGCCCCGCGCTGTTGACGAAGAAGAAGCCGCGCAGCGTCTCCGGGCTTTGCAGATACTGCGGCGCAGCCGTCATCACGACGCGGTACTGGTTGAGCGGGTTGTAGATCACGCCGACCTGACGTTGACCAAACGCATCGTTCAGCGTGTTGTCGATCTGCGAGACCGTCAGCCCCAGGCGCGCGGCCTGATCACGGTCGATCACGAGCTGCGTCTGCATGCCGTTGTCCTGCACGTCGCTGTTCACATCGGTGAGTTCAGGCAGGGTGGACAGCACCTGGCGGATGCGCGGCTCCCACAGACGCAGCTCGGCCGTGTCATCGGCCTGCAGCGTGTACTGGTATGAGGACATGCTTTGACGCCCGCCAATGCGCACATCGCTTTGCGTCATCATGAACAGGCGCGCGCCCGGCTCGTTCTTGAGCTTTTCACGCAGACGGTTGATGACTTCGTCGCTCGAGACCTTGCGCTCAGCCATGGGCTTGAGCGACATGAACATATTGGCCGAGTTGGCCTGCCCGCCGCCGGTAAAGCCGGTCACATATTCCACGGCAGGGTCTTGCTGCACCACTTCCAGAAAGCGCTTGATGCGCCGCTCCATGGCCTGAAAGGATGTGGACTGGTCGGCACGGATAAAGCCCATGACGCGGCCCGTGTCCTCGCTGGGCATAAAGCCTTTTTCGATAGCGCCGTAGAGATGGATATTGAGGCCGATGACGGCCGCCAGACTCAGCAGCACCACGGGCTGGTGGCGCAGGCCCCAGGCCAGCGTCTTGCGATAAAGAGCCGTCACACGGACTTCAAAGCGATCCATGGCGTCCGACACGGCTTGCCAGAAGTTGTCCCAGCGCCGCGTGAAAGGCTTGGTTGCACGCAGCGCGCGGCGGTGCGCTTCTTCTTCGGGTGTGCGCAGCAAGGCCGCGCACATCATGGGCGTGGTGGTCAGCGATATGACCATGGACACCAGAATGGCTGCCGACATGACCACCGCAAACTCACGGAAGAACCGGCCCACGATGCCCGCCATGAACAAAATGGGCACGAACACCGCAATCAGCGACAGGCTCATGGAGACCACGGTAAAGCCGATCTCACGCGCGCCTTCGATGGCAGCCTGCATGGCGGACTTGCCGCGCTCCATGTGGCGCATCACGTTTTCCAGCACCACGATGGCATCGTCCACCACAAAGCCTGCCGCCACCGTGAGCGCCATCAGCGAGAGGTTGTCCAGCGTATAGCCACACAGATACATGATGCCGAACGTGCCCATCAGCGACGCGGGCACGGCCACGGCCGGAATCAGCGTGGCGCGCAGGCGGCGCAGAAACACAAACACCACCATGATGACCAGCGCCACCGACAGCAGCAGCGCGTTCTGTACTTCCTTGACCGAAGCGCGCAGCGTCGGTGTGCGGTCCGAGATCACCGTCAGATCAATCGCCGGGTGAATCGATGCCTTGAGCTGCGGCAGCATGGCGCGCACCTTGTCCACGGCCTGCAGAATATTGGCGTCCGGCTGCTTGAACACCTGCAACAACACCGCGGGTTTGCCATTCATCACGCCGTAGTTGCGCACGTCCTGCACGGAATCGGTGACGTCGGCCACATCGGACAGGCGCACGGCATTGCCCTCGTTCCAGCGCAGTACCAGGGGCGCATATTCAGCTGCTGTGCGGGCCTGGTCATTGGTCGCAACCTGCCAGTAGTGGTCTTCACGCTCCACCGCGCCCAGCGGGCGATTGGCATTGGTGGCCGTGATAGCAGTGCGCACCGAATCGAGAGAGACGCCTTTGGCAGCCAGACGCACCGGGTCCAGCTCCACCCGCACCGCAGGCAAGGCACCGCCATTGATGGAGGCCTGGCCCACGCCTTCCACCTGCGCCAGCTTTTGCGCCAGCACCGTGGAGGCCGCGTCATACATCTGGCCGCGCGTGAGCGAATCCGAGGTCAGCGCCAGAATCAAAATAGGTGCGTCGGCAGGGTTGACCTTGCGGTAGGTCGGGTTGCCCGGCATGCCTGAGGGCAGCAAGGTACGCGCCGCATTGATGGCCGCCTGTACATCGTGGGCCGCACTATCGACGGTGCGCGTCAGGTCAAACTGCAGCGTGATGCGTGTGCTGCCCATGCTGGAGCTGGACGTCATTTCGTTGACGCCCGCAATCGCGCCCAGCGCCCGCTCCAGCGGCGTGGCTACTGTGGCAGCCATGGTGTCCGGTGCCGCGCCGGGCAGGCTGGCCGTGACCGATATCGTGGGATAGTCCACCTGCGGCAGCGGCGCCACAGGCAGCAGAAAATACGCCATGCCTCCGACCAGCGCCATGCCAATGGTCAGCAGCATGGTGGCGATAGGGCGAAAGATGAAGGGCGTGGATATGCTCATCGCCCTGCCCCGGTTTGATCACCTGCGCCCATGACCTCTTCTTCGGAATGCGGCACATGTTTGACAGCGGGCAGGCCGCGCTTGATGCGCCAGCGCTCGGCCCAGCTTTCAAACGTCAGATAGATGACCGGCGTGGTGAACAACGTCAGCAACTGGCTGACCAGCAGACCACCGACCAGCGTCACGCCCAGCGGGTGGCGCAACTCGCTGCCCACACCCGTGCCCAGCATCATCGGCAGCGCTGCCAGCAAGGCCGCCAGCGTGGTCATGATGATGGGACGAAAACGCAGCAGACAGGCCTGGAAGATGGCCTCGCGCGCATTCATGCCCTCTTCGCGCTGGGCATCAAGTGCGAAGTCGATCATCATGATGGCGTTCTTCTTGACGATGCCAATCAGCAAGATGATGCCGATGATGGCAATGATGTCCAGGTCCAGCCCCGCTATCAAAAGCGCCAGCAGCGCACCGACGCCTGCTGAAGGCAAGGTGGAAAGAATCGTGATCGGGTGGATGGTGCTTTCATAGAGCACGCCCAGCACGATATACATGGTGATGATGGCGGCGAGCACCAGCAGCAGCGTGTTGGACAGCGAAGCCTGAAATGCCAGCGCTGCGCCCTGGAATTGCGAATCCACCGACAGCGGAATTTGCCCATCGTCGCGCAGGTTCTGAATCACCTTCTGCGCAGCCTCCACTGCATGCCCCAGCGACACGCCGGGCGCGGTGTTGAACGAGATGGTGGCCGCAGGCAACTGCCCCACGTGGTTGACGGCCAGCGCCATGGGGCGCTCGCTCACCGTCGCAATCGACGATAGAGGCACGGGCGCGCCATTGCTGGATGCGGCATAGATGTTCTGCAGTGCTTCGGGGCCGACCTTGAACTGCGGCGCCACTTCCAGCACCACGCGGTACTGGTTGGACTGGGTGAAGATGGTCGAGATCAGCCTCTGACCAAACGCGTTGTAAAGCGCCGAATCCACCGAGGACACGGTCACACCCAGACGGCTGGCCTGTGCGCGGTCAATCTCCACATAGGCCTGACGGCCCTGACTTTGCAGATCGCTGCTCACGTCCAGCAGTTGCGGCAGTTGCTGCAATTGATCGAGCAGCGCCGTGGTGCTGGCAGACAGCTGCGTCATGTCGGGCGAGGACAGCAGCAACTGATACTGCGTGCGTGCCTGCCGGTCTTCAATCGTCAGGTCCTGCACAGGCTGGGCATACAGCCGTATCCCGGGCACTTTCTGTGCATCATCGGCCAGCCGGTTCAGCACCACGGACAGCTTGTCGCGCTGAGCATGGGGCTTGAGGTCGATCTGGATGCGTCCGGTGTTCAGCGTGGTGTTGGTGCCATCCACACCGATAAAGGACGAGATGGAAGCCACCGCCGGGTCTTTGAGCAGCTCTTCGGCCAGTGCCTGCTGGCGCTCTGCCATGGCTGCGAATGAGATGGACTGGTCGGCCTCGGTGGTCGCAGCGATGGTGCCCGTGTCCTGCTCGGGGAAAAAGCCCTTGGGCACCACGAAGTACAACAGCACCGTAATGGCCAGCGTGGCCAGAAACACCAGCCAGGTCAGCTTGCTGTGGTCCAGCACCCAGCCCAGCATGCGGCCATATTCGGCTACCACCTTATCGAAAAAGCGCCCCACCGCTGCAGTCAGACCGCGCTGCTCGGTCTTGTCTCCCTCTGGCTTGTGACGCAGCAGGCGTGCACATAGCATGGGGGTGAGCGTGAGCGAGACCACTGCGGAAATCAGAATGGCCACCGTCATGGTGATGGCGAATTCATGGAACAGACGACCCACCACATCACCCATGAACAGCAGCGGAATCAGCACTGCGACCAAAGAAATGGTCAGCGAGATGATGGTAAAGCCTATCTGCTTGGCCCCCTTGAGGGCGGCCTGCAAAGGCGGCTCGCCTTTTTCCACATAGCGGGCAATGTTCTCGATCATCACAATCGCATCGTCGACCACAAAGCCCGTGGAGATGGTCAGCGCCATCAGCGTGAGGTTGTTGATGGAAAAGCCCGCCAGATACATGATGCCGAAGGTGCCAATCAGCGACAAAGGCACGGCCACACTGGGAATCAGCGTGGCGGAGGCGCTGCGCAGGAACAGGAAAATCACCATCACCACCAGCGCAATGGCCAGACCCAGCTCAAACTGCATATCCTTGACGGACTCACGCACGGTCACCGTACGGTCAGTCAACACCTGCACATCCACCGACGCGGGCAGGGTCTCCTTGAGCTGGGGCAGCAAGGTCTTGATGGCGTCCACGGTGTCGATCACGTTCGCACCGGGCTGACGGCGGATGTTCAGAATGACCGCAGATTTGGAGCCTGTCTCGGGCGTACCCGACCAGGCCGCCAGGCGTGTGTTCTCGGCATCGTCCACGGTCTGCGCCACATCGGACAGACGCACGGGGTTACCGTTCTTGAAGGCAATGATGAGGTTGCGGTACTCGGCCGCCGACTGCATCTGGTCATTGGCGTCGATGGTGGATGCGCGGTTGGGGCCGTCAAAGCTGCCTTTGGCTGTCTTCACGTTGGCCGCTGAAATGGCGCTGCGCACATCATCGAGCGTCATGCCAAAACTGGCCAGCGCCGCAGGGTTGGCCTGAATGCGCACCGCCGGGCGGCGCGCGCCCGCAATGGCCACTAGGCCTACACCCTTGACCTGAGAGATCTTGGGTGCGAGGCGGTTTTCCACCAGATCATTAATCTTGATGACGGGCAGCGACGGCGAACTGATAGCCAGCGTCAGCACCGGCGCATCGGCCGGGTTGACCTTGCTGTACAGCGGTGGCATGGGCAAATCGCTGGGCAGCAGATTGGTGCCCGCATTGATGGCCGCCTGCACCTGCTGCTCGGCCACATCCATGGACATGGACAGCGCAAAACGCAGGCTGATGACCGATGCGCCGCCCGAGCTGGTCGAGGACATCTGATCGAGCCCCGGCATCTGGCCGAACTGGCGCTCCAGCGGCGCGGTGACGTTGGAAGTCATCACATCGGGGCTGGCGCCCGGGTACAGCGTGGTGACCTGAATCGTGGGGTAGTCCACCTCGGGCAGGGCCGAGATGGGCAGCAGTCGATAGGCAAGAATGCCCGAGATCAGCACCGCCACCATCAGCAAGCTGGTGGCAATGGGCCTGAGAATGAAAAGGCGCGAGATATTCATGATGGCCGCTGGCTCTGGCTTGGCTTAGCGAGCGCCAGCAGGGGCCGCACCTTCACCGTTGGCAGCGCGCTCGGCACGCAGCTTCTGGAAGAAAGCGCGGCGTTCTTCGGACGACATGGCCTCCAGTTTTTCACGCTGCTCGGGCGTCAGCTGCGGACGGTCTCCACGGCCCTCGCCGCGTGGCCCACCTTCACCGCGTGGGCCGGCTTCGCCACGACCTTCAGCCTTTTCTCCACGATCTGAGCGTTCACCACGTGCTTCGGTACCTGCGCCCTTGGCTTCGGCTGCGCCAGGCTGATCGCCTCTGCGTGCAGATTCAGGTCGCGACCCTGCACCACCTGCGCCACCTGCGCCACCTGCACCACCTGCACCACCTGCACCAGAAGGAGCATTGGCGGAGCCAGCGGAACCACCTGCGCCCTCCGGGCCACCCTTGGCACCGCGCTCGGCACGCAGTTTCTGGAAGAACTCCTTGCGCTCTTCGGGCGTCATCTTGGCCACCTTCTCGCGCTGCTCGGGCGTGAGGTTGCGCATCATGCCGCGCGGCTGGCTGGCGGCGTCCTGCACAGCCTGATCGACTTTCTTGACCTTTTCGGAATCAACCACCGTGACCTGTGCACCCTCACGCAGACGGTCAATACCATCGGTCACCACCTTGTCGCCGGGCTGCAGATCACCACGCACGCTGACATAGTCGCCATCAGTCACCCCCACGGTAATCTTGCGCTGCGTGACCGTGTTGTCGGACTTGACCAGATAGACAAAGTTGTTCTGAACCGCATTGGTAGGCACGGCCAGTGCCTGCTCGATCTGGCGCACCTGCAGCTTGACGTTGACGAACTGGTTGACGAAGAGCTTGCCATCCTGGTTGTCAAAAGCAGCCTTGGCCTTGACGGTGCCGGTGGTCGTGTCGATGGTGTTGTCCAGCGCGTTGAGCTTGCCCTTGGCCAGAATCTGCTTTTGCTCGCGGTCCCACAATTCCACGGGCATGACCTTGCCGGCCCGCAACTGCTCTGCCAGCACGCTGACATGGGCTTCGGGGATGGAGAACACCGCATCGATGGGGCGAACCTGGGTGATGGTGACCAGACCATTGGCATCCGATGGGTTGACCACATTGCCCAGATCGGCCTGGCGCAGACCCAGGCGCCCCGAAATGGGGGCCACAATCTTGGTGTAGCTCATCTGCAGCTTGGCGGCATCGACCTGCCCCTGATCGGCAGCCACCGTGCCCTGCAACTGGCGCACCAGCGCTTCCTGCGTGTCCACCTGCTGGCGAGCGATGGAGTCCTGCTTGAGCAGATCGCGGTAACGCTGCAGATCCAGCTGAGCATTCTTGAGCTGGGCCTGATCGCGGGCCAGCGAGCCTTGCACCTGTGCCAGCGAAGCCGCAAAGCTGCGCGGGTCGATCTCGGCCAGCAACTGCCCCGCCTTGACTTCGTCGCCTTCCTTGAAGTGCAGCTTGAGCAACTCGCCCGAGACTTTGGCCTTCACAATCGCCGTGGCACGCGCGTTCATGGTGCCGATGGCGCTGATAAGCACACGCATGTCGCGCTCTTGCACCACACCGACGGAAACCGGCTGCGACTGACCAGGGCCGCCTGGACCGCCAGGCCCCATGCGGCCACCGCGAGCCCCTCGCGCTCCGGAACCTGCCGCTCCTGTTTTGGTAGCAGAAGCCCCAGATGAATCCTGGACTACAGCCTGTTTTTGCTGATACCACCAGGCTCCCCCACCCGCAACGGCCAGCACGGCGATCACGCCCGCCAGAACAGCAGGTTTGACCTTGCCCTGCTGTTGTTGAATGAAGAAAGGAGTCAGAGGTGGTGTGCTGGGCATGGTGATTGGCAGGATGTACGTACCTGAATTTGTGCCCAATGGTAGCTATTTGCATTTGCGCCCGAGGTCGGAAGGCCTCGCCTTTGCTTGCATTTACCCCGGCTTTACCGCGGGTTTACCTGATCAACCGGCGTTGAAACAGTGCTGACTTCCTTGGTGGCAATGGCTTGCCCGGCACAGGGCATGCTTGAAAGCTGTTCACATTGCCAGTGGTGCGCCCACACCACAGTGGCGCAAAAACTGGCTCCAAGGAGAATGCCCATGACCACCGAACGCCTGACCAACCACCCCGAAGAAGCCGCAGTGCGCGTGCCGCTGGAGCTGTATATGCGCGGCCATGCCGAAGACAATGCAGAGCACATGCGCGCCGCCTTCATGCCCACGGCCCGCCTGGAGTCCGTGCGCGAAGGCCCACTGACGTCCTGGACTCTGGACTTCTACTGCCAGCGCTTCAAGAACACCCCTGCCGCCGACGAAGCCACGCGCCGCCGCGTGATCGATTCGCTGGACATTGTGGGCACGGCCGCCATGGCCAAGGTCACGCTCTACCACGGAGCCGTGACGTTCACCGACTACTTTGTGTTGCTCAAGACCGAGCAGGGCTGGAAGATCGCCAACAAGGCCTTCCACGCCCAACCGCAATAAGGCATCCAGGAAAATGCCATCAAGCCCCGGAACCAGTCCGGGGCTTTTTTATCGGCTCAGCAGCCAGAGCGCCGCTACAACCACCACAGCCCCCAAAGCCCAGGCCCATGCAGGCACACCGGCTTTCTCTTGCGGTGGGGCGATTGGCGTGGCATCCAGCGGCGCGTGGCTTGAAGCGGCCGCGTCGTGCTCCCAGGAGCGGGCGTCCGCCTCCGGACTGGACTCCGCTTCCACCTCCGAGGCCGCTGCGGCGGGATAGCGCTCCTGCATCAGCGCCTCAAAGCGCGCAAAGAAGTCATCCGCCATGTTCTTGGCCGCACCATCGATGAGTCGCTGACCGAGCTGGGCGATCTTGCCGCCGACCTGGGCCTGCACGTCGTACTGCAGCTCGCAGTGCGATGCATCGACCGGAGTCAGTGCCACCTTGGCCTGCCCCTTGCCAAAGCCCGCCACGCCGCCCTGTCCTTCGAAAGCGATGGTGTAGCTCTCGGGCGGCTGAATCTCGGACAGCGTGACCTTGCCATTGAACTTGGCCGAAACCGGCCCGACCTTGACGGCCATGGTGACGGCGTAGTTGCCGTCTTCGGTCAGCTCGAACTTCTCGCAGCCATTCAGACATTGCTTGAGCGTCTGCGCATCATTGAGCGCTTCCCAGGCCTGTTGCTGGCTCACGGCCAAAGGGCGGCTTGCATGCATTTCCATCACAGTCTCCTTATGGCGGTTTCAATCTCGCTGTTTCATTTTCAAAAGCCGCGCCAGATGGGTCGCCAGCTGCTGCAGCGACTCCAGGTTGTGCACGGCCAGCATGGCATGGCTATGACGATGCAGCACGCAAGCGCCCGCAGCCAAGGGGGCATACCCCTCAAAGCGCAACAAGGGGTTGAGCCAGACAATGCGCGCGCTATGGCGCTTGAGCCATTGCAGCTCCTGCTCCAACTGGGAGGCATCTCCCGTATCCAGCCCATCACTGACCAACAGCACCAGCGTGCGCCTGCCCACCAGATGGCGCGCGGCCTGCTGGCGCAGTTGCGCCAGACATTCACCCAGCTTGGTGCCGCCACCAAAGTCATCGAGATCAGCATTGACGCGGCCCAGCATGGCATCCGGGTCACTGAGCGCAAAAGCGGCATTCAGATCGCGCAGCCCCGTGCCCACGCTATAGACATGGCGACGCAGGCCTGCATGGCGCTCCCGGCTGGTGGCTTGGTGCAGAAACGCCAGCAGCAGGCGCACATAGCGCTCCATGGAGCCGGACACATCGACCAGCGCCAGCCACGGCATGGGCTGCTTGCGCCGTCTTAGCCATTGCAGCTGCGCCAGCTCACCGCCCGTACGCGCAGCCGCTTTCAGGCTGGCGGGCCAGTGCACGCGCGCGCCTGAGGGGCGCAACTCGCTTCTGCGACTACGGTAGGTGGGCAGAGGCAAGCGAATATCACGCGCCAGCTGCTGCACCAGCCGATATTCACTGGCGCTGAGCTGATTAAAGTCCGCATGCTGCAGCCGCTGCCTGTCGCTGGCGGACATGGCGGCATCGAGCTGCAACTCTTCACTGGCCTGCCCCTGTTTTTGCGCGGCGCGAATGGCACTCAGTGCTTCTTGCACACGTGGTCTATGGCGCGGCTGCGAGGCTTCGGGTGATCTGGGTAGTAGCTGCGCCAGCAGTTGCTGGGCCACCTCGGGGTTGCGAAAGTAGGCGGCAAACAGTTCCCGAAAAATCGCCAAGTCCTGCTGGCGCGAGACAAACACCGCTTCCAACGCCGCCTCCACATCGCTTTTTTCCATGCCCACCAGCATCAGGCTTTGCTGGGCCAGCGCCATGCGCTCCGCATCCACGGCCACACCAGCACGGCGCAGCGCGCGCGCAAAGCCCAGCAGGTTGATGGGCAACTTGCCGCTGCGGGCATCTCCCCACCAACTGACCGGGGCGCTGGCAAGCTCAGTCATAGTCAGTCACCCGCTTCAGGCTGAAGCAAGGCTTCAAGCCGCTCAGGCGTCAGCGCCGCCACATCCTCGCGCTGCTTGAACAGAATGCCTGCGGTGTCGTGAACCAGCTCGGGGTCTATGACCAGCGTATCGAGCGCCACCAGCGCCTTGGCCCATTCCACGCTCTCGGCAATACCGGGGGCGCGCGAGAAAGCATCAGCAAATGGACGGCTGCGCAGCCGTCCCACAAATTCCGTAATTTGAGCAGTCAGCGCCGGGCTGGCCTCAGGCACCTTGGCCTGAACAATCGCCAGCTCGCGCTCACGCTCCGGGTAGTCCAGCCAGTGATAGAGACAGCGGCGCTTGACGGCATCATGCAAGTCACGCGTGCGGTTGCTGGTCAGAATCGTCACCGGCGGCACATGGGCGCGGATCACACCCAGCTCAGGAATACTGACCTGATATTCGCCCAGGTACTCCAGCAAAAATGCCTCGAACGGCTCATCAGCGCGGTCTACTTCATCGATCAGCAGCACCGCACCGGGCGCTGGTGCCTGCAAAGCCTGCAGCAGCGGCCTGCGCACCAGATAGCGGCTTTGGTAGACCTCTTGTTCGGCCGCATCCACCTCCGTTGCCCCTCGCAACTCTGAAGCTCGCAGATGGAGCAATTGCGCGGCGTAATTCCATTCATACAACGCCTCGCGCTGCTCCATTCCGTCATAGCACTGCAGACGAATCAGCTCCCGCGCCAGCACCGCAGACAAAGCCTGCGCCAGCGCCGTCTTGCCCACGCCGGGCTCGCCTTCCAGCAACAAAGGGCGCTGCAGTTTGAGCGCCAGAAACACAGCAGTCGCCAAGCGGCGATCTGCGAAATAGCCCACTTTCTGCAACTCAGCCAGCAGCCCATCCACTGACTGCAAAGCGCTGTTTACTTCAATATTCATAGCTAACCGCGCATTAACAATAAGGACTAAAGCCGCTTTTTATCTAAAACACACTAAAAATTCGCACCGGGCGCCCCCCTAATGCCAGGGACACCGAGGAAGGGCCGCCCCGCACCGATGGTGTCGTCCCCCTCCCGATGCAACGCATCGAGAGAGGGGGAAGCGGCAAAGCCGCTCAGGGGGTGAGCGCAGCAACAACTCGACTAGTTTGAACACTAATCAGCTGCGCCCGATACCGCGCACTCGCATGCAGATCGCTGTTGAGTTCGCTGTCATCAATCTTCACGCTCGCCACTGCCACTGGCGTAAAGCTCTGATTGAGCGCGGCTTCCAGCCCTGCATGGCGAAACACCGAAAGGCCTGCACCTGTGATCGCCACACGCACGCCTTGCGCGGTCTGGGCCACAAACACTCCCACCAGCGCAAAGCGCGAAGCTGGCTGCTTGAACTTCAGATAAGCCGCGGCCTTGGGCACAGGAAAGCGCACCGCCGTAATCAACTCGCCCTCTTCCAGTGCTGTGGTGTACATGCCCTGAAAAAAGTCATCAGCCGCAATCTCGCGGCGATTCGTGACCACGGTGGCGCCCAGACCCAGCACCGCGCTGGGGTAGCAAGCCGCAGGGTCGTTATTGGCAAGCGAGCCACCAATCGTGCCGCGTGCGCGCACCTGTCGGTCGCCAATGCCGCCGGCCAGATGGGCCAGCGCCGGAATGGCGGCCTGTACCTCGCGGCTGGCGGCCACATCGGCGTGGCGAGTCATGGCGCCAATTTCGACCTGATTGCCGCTGACGCGGATACCGACCAGATCAGCCGCGCCATTGAGGTCCACAATCGCACCGGGCTGAGCCAGGCGCAGCTTCATGGATGGGATCAGGCTTTGCCCACCAGCCAGAAACTGGCCGCTGGCGGCAGCCGCTTCGGCAGCGGTCTTGGGGTTGGAATAACTAAAGGCGTACATGGATTTGTCTCCTTTGTTGAATCAGCCACGGGCCGCGTCAATGGCTTCCCACACGCGGTGGGGGCTGGCAGGCATGTCCAGGTCTTTGACACCCAGCGAATGCAGAGCATCAAGCACGGCGTTGATGACGGCGGGCGGCGAACCAATGGCCCCTGCCTCGCCGCAGCCCTTGGTGCCCAGCGGGTTGTGGGTGCACGGCGTGCAGACCGTGCCCAGCTTGAAGTCCGGCAGATCATCGGCGCGCGGCATGGCGTAGTCCATAAAGCTGCCGGTCAGCAGCTGGCCCGAGTCGCGGTCATAGACACAGTTTTCCAGCAGGGCCTGACCTATGCCCTGCGCCAGCCCGCCATGCACCTGGCCTTCCACAATCATGGGGTTGATGATGGTGCCAAAGTCATCGACCGCGCTGAAGCGATCCACACGCACCACGCCGGTTGCCGGGTCCACTTCCACCTCGCAGATATAGGTACCCGCAGGGAAGGTGAAGTTGGTGGGGTCGTAGAACGCGGTTTCGTCCAAGCCTGGTTCGAGCTTGTCCAGCGGATAGTTGTGCGGCACATAGGCCGTGAGCGCAATCTGCCCGAACGGAATCTTCTTGTCCGTGCCGCGCACCGTGAACTCGCCGCCCGCAAAGTCGATATCGGTGTCGCTGGCCTCCATCAAATGCGCGGCAATTTTCTTGGCCTTGGCCTCGATCTTGTCCAGCGCCTTCATAATGGCGGCCCCGCCCACGCTGATGGAGCGCGAGCCATAGGTGCCCATGCCAAACGGCACGCGGCCCGTATCGCCGTGCACGACTTCCACGTTCTCTACAGGAATACCCAGACGTGCCGCCACCACCTGGGCAAACGTGGTCTCGTGACCTTGACCATGGCTGTGCGAGCCGGTAAACACCGTCACACTGCCCGTGGGATGCACGCGAACCTCGCCGCATTCAAAGAGGCCAGCACGCGCGCCCAGAGCCCCTGCGATATTGCTGGGTGCCAGACCGCAGGCCTCGATATAGCTGCTGTAACCCAGACCACGCTTGAGCCCCTTGGCCTCGCTGGCTGCGCGGCGTGCCGCAAAGCCAGCGACATCGGCCAGTTGCTCTGCCTGATCCATGCATGCCTTGTAGTCGCCAATGTCGTACTGCAGCGCCACCGGCGTCTGATACGGGAAGGTGGTGATGAAGTTGCGGCGGCGAATCTCAGCCTGCGAGAGATTCATATCCCAGGCGCAGCGGCTGACCAGACGCTCGAGCAGATAAGTGGCCTCAGGCCGCCCCGCGCCGCGATAGGCGTCGACGGGTGCAGTATGGGTAAACCACGCATCGACCTCGATATAGATTTGCGGCGTGGTGTACTGCCCGGCCAGCAGCGTGGCGTACAGAATGGTGGGCACGGCGCTGGCAAAGGTAGACAGGTAAGCGCCCAGATTTGCATCGGTATGCACGCGCATGGCAAGGAATTTGCCATTCGCATCCATGGCCATCTCGGCGTGGCTGACATGATCGCGGCCATGGGCGTCGCTCAGAAAGGACTCGCTGCGGTCCGCCGTCCACTTGATATTGCGGTTGAGCTTTTTCGAGGCCCAGGTCAGGCACACATCTTCGGCGTACAGGAAAATTTTGGAGCCAAAGCCACCACCCACATCGGGTGCAATCACACGGACCTTGCTCTCAGGCAGGCCCATGACAAAGGCCGTCATCAGCAGCCGCTCCACATGCGGGTTCTGGTTGGCCACGTACAGCGTGTACTCATCCATGGCGCGGTTGTAGCTGCCGATGGCAACGCGAGGCTCCATGGCATTGGGGATAAGACGGTTGTTGACCAGGTCCAGCTTGCTGACATGGGCTGCGCTGGCAAACACGGCATCGACCGCGCCCTTATCGCCAATCGCCCATTTGTAGCACTGGTTGTCCGGGGCAATGTCATGCACCACTGCGCCGGGCTTTTTGCCGCCAGCGGCATCGGCCACATTCACTACAGAGGGCAGCACGTCGTAATCGACTTCGACCAACTCGGCCGCATCGCGCGCCTGCTGCAAAGTCTCGGCCACCACCATGGCGACCTGATCGCCCACATAGCGCACGGTGTCGAGCGCCAGAATCGGGTGTGGCGGCTCTTTCATCGGCTCGCCATTGGTACTGGTAATCAGCCAGCCGCAAGGCAGGCCGTTGATGGCGTCAGCAGCCACATCCTTGCCGGTGAACACGCCCACCACGCCCGCAGCCGCTCTGGCCGCATCGGTGTTGACGCTGCGCAGCCTGGCATGTGCGTGCGGCGAGCGCACAAAGACCGCATAGGTCTGCGCGCCCAGCGTGATGTCGTCCGTGTACTGGCCTGTGCCGGTCAGAAAGCGATTGTCCTCGCGGCGCAGAACGGCTTCGCCGATATGCGGCAGCTTGGAAAAGTCAGATGCACCCATGGTGTGTCTCCTCTTCTATCGTCGTGATACGGCTCAGGCCGCGCTCATGCCTTCGCGGCCTTTTTTGACGGCTGCGACGATGTTCTGGTAACCCGTGCAGCGGCAGATATTGCCTTCGAGCAGTTCGCGGATTTCGGTGTCGCTGGCATTGGGCTTTTGCTTGCACAGATCGAGCGCGCTCATCACCATGCCCGGTGTGCAGAAGCCGCATTGCAGACCGTGGCACTGCTTGAAGGCGGCCTGCATGGGGTGCATGGTTCCGTCATTGGCGGCCAGACCTTCGATGGTCTGCACCTCAGCCCCCTGGGCCTGCACCGCCAGCATGGTGCAGGACTTGATGGCCGCGCCATTGACGATGACCGTGCAGGCACCGCACTGGCTGGTGTCGCAGCCCACATGGGTGCCGGTCAGGTGCAGATGCTCTCTGAGCGCCTGCACCAGCAAGGTGTTGGGGGGGACGTCAATACTGGCCGCGCGGCCATTGACCGTGAACTGGACATTCATCGTGTTGCCTCCTGCCGGTGACCGGCTTGATGTGCTTGTGATGTGGGTGGGGTTTGTTCAGATTCGCGCCCTCCATGCTCATGCCCTCAGGCCTGCAGAGCGCTAGGGTAGACCCCCAAGGCAGCAGCCAACCGGGCAGATATTCTCAAAATGAAACACTTGGAGCCGCCATGCCACCCGCAAGCCTTGCCACCGTGACTGCGTCCCTGCCCCTACACACGGATCGCCATCAGCAGATCGCGCAGGCCCGTCACTTGCTGGTCAGTCACGAGCAAGCCCACGCCCCTGTTCCTGCAGGTGTCGCACCCTGGCTGTGGCGGTCGTGGCAGCGCTGCCTGAGCCATGGCCAGCGGCCCGCGCACAAGGTGGAGTTCGAGGCGGTCAGTCCCCATGCCCTCAAACGCACCCAGGAGCAGCACCACGCGCTGCTGGATGCGGCCCGGCCCGTGATGGCGCAACTGGTGGGCGCAGTTGGCGCCATGCGCTACTTCTGCCTGCTGACCGATGCGGCTGGCACGGTGCTGGAGGTGCAAGGCCCGGTGGACCGCCATGACATGCGGGCCCTGGCCGTGGGACGCGTGGGCGTTGATCTGTCCGAGCGCGGCGTGGGCACATCGGCCATAGGTGCGGCACTGGCCGAGCACAGCCCCGTGTGGCTGCACCAGAGCGAGCATTTTTTTGACGACCTGCGCGCCTATAGCTGTGCGGGTGCCCCCATCTTCGGCCCGCAAGGGCAGTGCCTTGGCATGCTGGATATCACCGGCATTGATGTGCCCGAGCGGCCCGAGCTGCTGCACCTGGCCATGCGCTGCGCGCGTGCGATTGAAGACCGGCTGCTGCGCGCCCTGCCCCATGCGCTGCTGCTGCATGTGAACTGGCCCGGAGGCCCGCTGGGCCAGGAAGGTGAGGGGCTGATGGCTTTTGACAGCGATGGCTGCCTGATCGGCAGCAACACCGTGGCCCGGCAACTGGTGCCACGGCCCTTGCAACCGCCGGGTCAGCCTTCGACCATCCATAGCCAGGAGCTGCTGGCCCTGCCCTGGTCCCATCTGGTGGAACAAGCCCGCCAGCGCCCCGAGGCATTGTTACAACTGCCGCTCTGGTCGGGCCTCAGGCTGCAGGCGCTGATTCAGGCGGGACCACAACTGAGTCCACCTCATCTGGCGGGCGGGTTGGCCGTGCCAGAACTCTCAACCACAACCACCTCAAGACTGCGCACCAGTGAGCACCTGCTTATCCAGCAAGCCTTGCAGGAGGCACAGGGCAATATCAGCCTGGCCGCCAAAAACCTAGGACTCAGCCGTGCCACGCTGTATCGGCGTCTGGCCTCGAAACGGTCTGTGACCGTGCCCTTATCGACTCAGGATTTGCCCTAGTCGACTAAGGCTCAGCACCGGTGCTTGCACTCACATTCAAGACACGCCGCGGCTCTTTTGAAGATAAAAAATGTTAAAAAACAAGGCTCTAGTCCTGATGAAATATACGCAATAAGCTATTTAATTTATAGCAATCAACAGTGACGCGCCACCGCTACATTTGCGTCGGAATTTGTAAAAAACACCATACCTGCGTCCGTAGAATCTCTTTCTTGCTTCGTTTGAAAACTCAGATCGCCCCTGGCGCTTACCAGCTCCAAGTGCGCGACACACACACAGCCTACTTTTTGGAGACACCATGCAGGCTTTACTCGCCCTGTCCCGGGGCATAGACAGGCTCAACGCCTTCATTGGCAAATACTCCATCTGGCTGATATTTGCCGCCACCTTCATCAGCGCCGCCAACGCCATCGTCCGCAAGGCCTTCGACACCAGTTCCAACGCCTTCCTCGAAGTGCAGTGGTACCTGTTTGCCTGGTCCTTTCTAATCGCCGCAGGCTACACCCTGCTGCACCGCGAGCATGTGCGCATCGACGTGGTCAACAGCCGGCTTTCCAAGAAAGCCCAGGTCTGGATCGACATCATCGGCTTTGCCTTCTTTCTCACACCGCTGTGCATCACCATCCTCTGGCTGTCCATGCCCGTGGTCATTCAGATGTACCAGTCCGGTGAAATGTCGGGCAACCCTGGCGGCCTGATCCGCTGGCCGGTATGGGTGGCCATTCCCATCGGTATCACGCTGCTGCTGCTGCAAGGCATCTCCGAGCTGATCAAGCGCATTGCCTTCCTGACCGGCAACGGCCCAGACCCCATGGGCAAGCTCAGCGACAAGAGCGCCGAGGAAGAGCTGGCCGAGGCACTGCGTGCCGAAGCCGATCGCAAGCAGGCTGAGGCGCTCGCCGCCCAGGCCAAGGCCTAACGGTAGCGGGAGATACAGATGGAATTTATCGCTACCAACTACGCCCCCATCATGTTTGCGGGGCTGATCTGCTTCTTGCTGCTGGGCTTTCCCGTGGCATTCAGTCTGGGTGCCTGCGGCCTGGCCTTTGGTTTCCTCGGCATCGAGCTGGGAGTCTTCCCCTCTTCCGTGATGGCCTGGCTGCCCCAGCGCCTGATCGGCATCATGGCCAACGACACCTTGCTGGCCGTGCCCTTCTTTACCTTGATGGGCCTGATTCTTGAACGCTCCGGCATGGCCGAGGACTTGCTCGACACCGTCGGTCAGGTGTTCGGCCCCATCCGCGGCGGTCTGGCTCTGGCCGTGATCTTTGTGGGCGCGCTGCTGGCCGCTACCACCGGTGTGGTGGCTGCTTCGGTGATCTCCATGGGCCTGATCTCGCTGCCCATCATGCTGCGCTACGGCTATGACCGCCGCCTCGCATCGGGCGTGATTGCGGCATCGGGCACTCTGGCCCAGATCATTCCGCCGTCGCTGGTACTGATTCTGATGGCCGACCAGCTGGGCAAGAGCGTGGGTGATATGTACAAGGGTGCATTCATCCCCGGCTTCATGCTGATGGGTCTGTATGTGGTCTGGGTGGCTTTCCTCGCCATCTTCAAGCCCCAGTCCGTACCTGCACTGCCGCCCGAAGCACGCATCTACCGCGAAGCCAACGGCAGCGGTGGCTACACCTCGCTGGTCGTGGTGATGGGCTTGTCCACCATCGTTGCCATCTTCCTGGCCAGCCACATGGCTGACATCCACACCTGGTGGGAAGGCAAGCTGGTCACCGAAGTGGCTACCGATGAAAAAATCGTCACTGCCATGTGCGGCGGCACCTTCATCGCCTTTGTGCTGGCATCGATCAACAAGGTGTTCAAGCTGGGTCTGCTGTCCAAGCTGGCCGAGCGCGTGACCTTTGTGCTGATCCCGCCACTGCTGCTGATCTTCCTGGTGCTGGGCACCATCTTCCTGGGCATTGCAACGCCTACCGAAGGCGGCGCCATGGGTGCCATGGCCGCGCTGATCATGGGCTTTGCGCGCGGTCGCCTGAACATGGACCTGCTCAAGCAAGCGCTGGGCTCCACCACCAAGCTGGCCAGCTTTGTGATGTTCATCATGATTGGTGCCACCACCTTCAGCCTGGTGTTCCAGGCGGCTGACGGCCCCAAGTGGGTGGAGCATCTGCTGACCAGCCTGCCCGGCGGCCAAGTGGGCTTCCTGATCGTGGTCAACATCATGATCTTCTTCCTGGCCTTCTTCCTGGACTACTTTGAACTCTCGTTCATCGTGGTGCCGCTGCTGGGCCCCGTGGCCGAGAAGATGGGCATCGACCTGATCTGGTTCGGCGTGCTGCTGGCCGTGAACATGCAGACCTCGTTCATGCACCCGCCGTTTGGTTTTGCGCTGTTCTTCCTGCGCTCGGTCGCCCCGGAAAAGCAATACGTGGACAAGGTCACGCACAAGGTCATCGAGCCTGTCACCACCATGCAGATCTACAAGGGTGCCGTGCCCTTTGTGCTGATCCAGCTGGTGATGGTGGGCGTGCTGATCGCCTTCCCCGGCATCGTGACCGGCGCGCTGGACAAACCGGTGGTCGTGGACATGAACAAGGTGGGCGATGACATGCTCAACCAGCTCAATGATGCTGGCGGTGGCTACGGCGCAGAAAACCCGTTTGGCGCACCTGAAGGCGGCGAAGAGGGTTCGGCCACGCCCGCGCCTGAAGCTGGAAAGCCTGCAGCCGATGCGCCTGCAGCCCCTGCTGCCGATACCGGTAGCTATGGCTCGGATGATCCGGCCAAGGCCTTGCAGGACTCGCTGAACGCTGCGCCTGCAGCCAAGTAAGCCAGCTCGCTTCCCATCGAAAGCCCCGTCTCGCAAGAGCCGGGGCTTTTTTCATGCCCGCTAAGATGAGCTGAAATCCAAAGATGCAACCATGCAAGAAACTCTGATCGCGGCACACACCCAGGGCCATACCTATTACTTTGAGGCCAGCCAGCAAGCCGCAGCGTCTGTCTATGGCGGTCCGCTCCCGCGTCGCTTAACGGGCGCGGTTCACGGTCCCGCACCGCTGCACCATATCGCCACGCTCAGCGCTCAGGACTTGCCCATGCTGGGAGCATTGAGCCTGCCTCTGCTCTACGGCTTTCAGTATTCGGGTTGCGAGATGGACTATGCCTACGACACAGAGCATGTGCAGCTGCTCCATATCTCGCCTGCACAATCCGATGCAGACTGGCCCTATGAAAACTACCCGGCACGTCTTGCGCAACTGGCACTGAAGCTGGCAAAGGTCGTGACAGAAAGCTGGGATGACTTTTCCTCGCGTTCGCGCTACCCCAATCTGCCCGCACAGCAAGGATCTGAGCTTGTGGCCGTCATTCCTGCACCCAGGCACATAGGCCAGTCTCTCTGGGGCGAGGACGGTGACGATGAAGGCGTCTGCGTGGTCTGCGAATGCGATCTGTCCGCTCAACGCGTGCGCAGCTACAACATCTGCAGCTGAGCAGAAATGAAAAAACCGCAGCAAGCTGCGGTTTTTGTAGCAGCCAGCCTATATGAATAGCTGGCTTGAACCCAATCAGAATCAGATCTTGGCAGTGGCCATGTACTGATTGAAGGGGAACTCGGAGAAGCGGTTCCACAGAATCTGATCGCGCTGGAAGGCGCGCATGTCCTGGTGAATCTTCTTGAATTCGGGCGACTTGGCTTCGTGTTCGGCAAACACTTCCATGGAGGCCTTGAAGCCCGCATCCATCAGTGCCTTGGGGAACATCTTGAGCTGGGTCTTGTTAGCCACCAGGCGCTTGATGGCCTGGGGGTTCAGCACCTGGTACTTGCTGGTCATGTCGGCTGCTGCCACGCGGGTAGCGGCGTCCAGGATGGCCTTGTTTTCGGGCGACAGAGCGTTGTACTTCTTCAGGTTGATGAAGAACTCCAGGTCGGCCGAACCTTCCCACCAGCCGGGGTAGTAGTAGTAAGGCGCGACCTTGTTGAAGCCCAGCTTTTCATCGTCGTACGGGCCAACGAATTCCACAGCGTCCAGCGTGCCCTTTTCCAGAGCCTGGTACACATCGCCAGCAGGCATGTTCTGCGCCACCACGCCCAGCTTGGCCATGGCTTCGCCGAACACGCCGCCGCCCAGACGCATCTTCAGACCCTTGAGGTCTTCCACGGTCTTGATTTCCTTGCGGTACCAGCCGCCCATCTGCGTGGTGGTGTTACCGGCAGAAGCGGTGCGGAAGTTGTACTTGGCAAAGAAGGCGTCCAGCAGCTTGCGGCCGTTGCCATGGTCTTTCCAGCCGTTCATCTGCAGCGTGGTCAGGCCAAACGGCACAGCGCAGCTGAAAGCGAAGATGGGGTCCTTGCCGGTGAAGTAGTAAGCGGCGGTTTGCGCCATGTCGATGGTGTCGGCCTGCAGCGCATCCACCACGCCGAAGGCGGGCATCAGTTCGCCAGCAGGGTGGACCGAAATTTCAAACTTGCCGCCCGACATGGCCTTGACCACTTGCGACAGCTTTTCGGCGCTGCCGAAGATGGTGTCCAGCGACTTGGGGAAGCTGGAAGCCAGACGCCAGCGCACTGCCGCCTGGGCATGCACGGCGGGGGCTGCACCGGCAGCCAGAACGCCGGCGATACCAGCATTTTTCAGAATGGAACGACGATCCATTTCGGTCTCCTTGGATTGAACAGGATGAGTTGGCACAAACAGCCGCTCTGGGTCGGCTTGTACGCGTGTAACAACCTCAAAATGTACACGAGCCACGAGATGCTCATGCAGCAAATAAGGCCTGTTGCATTAGGAAGTTCTACCTAGTGACTTGCATCAAACCGCCCCACGGAGATGGCTGCGCGCAAGCAATCGTTCACTACAGACGCACGGCACTCATATAGCTGACGTAGCGGAATTCTGAGAACCGGTCCCACAGCAGTTGATCGTGCTGAAAGCTGCGCATGCTGCGGTGAATCTTCTTGAACATGGCGGACTTTGCATCATGCTCCGCCATGGTCGCCATCACGACCTTGAAGCCCGCGTCCATCAGCTCGCGCGGGAAGGCTCTGAGCTGTACACGCTCACTCTGCAATTTCTTGAGCGCCGCCGGGTTCAGCGCCAGATATTTCGCCGTCAAATCCTTGGCGGCCAGTGCCGCTGCACCCTCCACCATGGTGCGCAGCTCGGGCGTCAGCCCAGCAAAAGTTTTGGCATTGATGAAGTAGGCCAGCTCGGCGCCCCCCTCCCACCAACCGGGGTAGTAGTAGTAAGGCGCAATCTTGGCAAAGCCAAGCTTTTGGTCGTCATAGGGACCAACAAACTCAACCATGTCGAGTCGGCCTTTTTCCAGCGCCTGATGGGCCTCGCCAATGGGCATGTTGAAGGCCTGCACACCGAGCTTTTGCAGCGCATCCACCAGCAAGCCACCACCGACCCGCATGCGCAGTCCATGCAGGTCCTGCACGGTCTTGATTTCCTTGCGGTACCAGCCGCCCATCTGTGTGCCGGTGTTGCCCGCGCTCAGGCTCTTGATGTTGTACTGGGCATAGAACTCATCCATGAGCCTGCGCCCGCCGCCGTAGTCCATCCAGGCATCCATCTGGCGCGCTGTCAGGCCGAAGGGCACTGCGCAGCCAAAGGCAAAGCAGTAGTCTTTGTCGGTGAAGTAGTAAGGCGCTGTCAGCGCCATCTCGGCTGCGCCGCTCTGCACCCCCTCCATCACGCCAAAGGCGGGCATGGCTTCGCCCGCAGCCTGGACGCTGACCTCAATCTGCCCGCCCGACATGAGTTTGAGCGTCTGCGCAAACTTCTCGGCCGCGCCATGAATGGCGTCCAGTGATTTGGGAAAGCTGGTGACCAGACGCCACTGCATCATCTCCTGTGCGCGCACTGCGGGCGCTACACCAGCAGCCAGCACGCCAGCCATGCCCACATGTTTGACGAGTGAGCGACGGTCCATGAATATCTCTCCGCGAATAGTTGTCTATTTCCAAGACTTCTGGTTATAGCAGTCCGGGCACAAGCTGCGGACATTCTAGAAACGCATGCGCGGCCTGTGGGGAGATTGCGCGCTGCCGTCAGCCTTCATCCACACCACTGCAAGAAAAAAGGCCCTTCAGTGAAGGGCCTTGGTTCGGCTTGGCAGTGCTCAGGCTGTCAGACGCTTGCGAATCGATGCCTCGATGCCAGCAGCATCCAGCCCCTGCAGCGCCAGCAGCTTGGCGGGGTCACCATGCTCGATGAACTGGTCGGGCAGACCCAGTTGCAGCACGTTCTTGCTCATGCCATGTGCGGCCAGCGCCTCCAGCACCGCGCTGCCTGCACCACCCATGATGCAACCCTCTTCCACCGTCACGATCAGATCATGCTCGGCAGCGACCTTGAGCAGCAGCTCTTCATCGAGTGGCTTGGCCCAGCGCATATTGGCAACCGTGGCGTCCAGCGCTTCGCCTGCAGCCAATGCAGGATAGAGCAAGGAACCAAAGGCCAGAATCGCCACCTTTTTAGCCGCAGATTCGCGGCGAATCTCGCCCTTGCCAAATGGCAGACCTTCCAGGCTTTCCAGCGGAACCACGCCCACACCTGCGCCGCGCGGATAACGCACGCAGACGGGATGATCCTGCTCATAAGCCGTGGTCAGCAGCTGGCGGGTTTCACGCTCGTCAGCCGGGCAGGCCATGCTCATGTTCGGGATGCAGCGCACAAAGGCGATGTCGTAGGCACCGGCGTGCGTCGCGCCATCGGCACCGACCAGGCCTGCGCGGTCCAGCGCAAACACCACCGGCAAGTTTTGCAATGCCACGTCATGAATCAATTGGTCATACGCGCGCTGCAAGAAAGTGGAATAGATGGCGACCACCGGCTTGACGCCTTCGCAAGCCATGCCACCTGCAAAAGTGACGGCGTGCTGCTCGGCAATACCGACGTCGTAATAGCGACCGGGAAAGCGCTTGTGAAACTCGACCATGCCAGAGCCTTCGCGCATGGCCGGAGTAATGCCCACCAGACGCTGATCCTTGGCCGCCATATCGCATAGCCAGTGACCAAACACCTGCGTGAAGGTCTGCTTGGGCGGAGTGGCTGGCTTGACCAGACCGACGGCGGGATCGAACTTACCTGGGCCATGGTAGGCAATGGGGTCAGCCTCGGCGAGCTTGTAGCCCTGACCTTTTTTGGTCACCACATGCAGGAACTGCGGACCCTTCAAGCCCTTGATGTTTTCCAGCGTGGGGATCAGCGAGTCAAGATCATGACCATCGATAGGACCGATGTAGTTGAAGCCGAATTGCTCGAACATGGTGGCAGGAACCACCATGCCCTTGGCCTGCTGTTCCAGGCGCTTAGCCAGCTCCAGCAACGGCGGCACCTGTTTGAGCATGCTCTTGCCGACATCGCGGGCCTTGGCGTAGAACTGGCCGCTCATGAGCTGCGCCAGATAACGGTTCAGCGCCCCCACAGGCGGGCTGATGCTCATATCGTTGTCATTGAGGATGACCAGCAGATTTGCATCGGCCACACCACCATTGTTCAGCGCCTCAAAGGCCATGCCAGCCGTCATAGCGCCATCGCCAATCACGGCAATCGCACGGCGATCTTCGCCTTTTTGCTTGGCCGCCAGGGCCATGCCCAGGGCCGCCGAGATGCTGGTGGATGAGTGCGCCGTGCCGAAGGTGTCGTACTCGCTTTCAGCGCGCTGCGGAAAGCCCGACAGCCCACCCAGTTGGCGCAGCGTGGACATGCGGTCACGGCGGCCCGTCAGAATCTTGTGCGGGTAGGTCTGATGACCCACATCCCAGACGATGCGGTCATAAGGCGTGTTGAACACCGTATGCAGCGCCACCGTCAGCTCCACGGTTCCCAGGTTGGAGCTCAGGTGCCCCCCTGTCTGCGAGACGCTGTCGATCACATAGGAACGCAGCTCTGCGGCCACGGTCTTGAGTTGCGCGCGCGACAGGCGGCGCATGGCTTCGGGGTCGTTAATGGACTGCAGCAGAGAGTATGGGTTCGTGGACATGATCTAATTTTTAGTAGCTGCTCGCGCTTGCCGATACAGGACTAGAGGGCATTCAGGGGGCAGGCAATTATCGACAGACAATCAGTGTGTGCGCTGCACCACCATGTCGGCCAAGGCTGCCAACGCCTGTGTATCTGCTAGACCGCTGCGGGCCAGCGCTGCGTGGGCTTGCTGACGCAATTCCTCCGCATGGGCACGCGCCTGCTCCAGCCCCAGAAGTGAGACATAGGTCGGCTTGTTATTGGCAGCATCCTTGCCTGCCGTCTTGCCCAGTGTGGCAGAGTCGCCCACCACATCCAGAATATCGTCCACCACTTGGAAAGCCACGCCCAGTGCCTGACCATAATCCGTCAGCGCAGCCTGCGCCCTGGGATCGGTCTGTGCATTGCAGGCCGCCCCCATGAGCACGCTCCCCTGCAGCAGCGCACCCGTTTTCAGGCGATGCATCTCGCGCAGCTGCGCCTCATTGAGCTGCTTGCCCACACTGGCCAGATCAATGGCCTGGCCACCCGCCATGCCCTGACTACCCGCCGCAGCGCCTAGCAGGCGACAGAGCTTGGCCTGCATCGAGCAAGCAATACCATCGCCCTCAGGCAGCAGCAGCTCGAACGCCAGCGCCTGGAGCGCATCACCCGCAAGCAGCGCTGCAGCCTCACCAAACTGCACATGGACCGTAGGCTTGCCACGGCGCATCACATCATTGTCCATGCAAGGCATGTCGTCGTGAACCAGCGAGTAGGCATGGATCAATTCAACGGCACAACCTGCACGTAGAGTTGCTGCAGCATGACCGCCGACGGCTTCGGACGCGGCCCAGACAAGCAATGGGCGAAGGCGCTTGCCACCATCAAGCACGGCATAGCGCATGGCTTCGCCCAGGCCTGCGGGTGCACTCACACCCACCCAGCGCGACAGCGCCTCTTCCGTTCGAGCCAGGCGCTCGGTCGTCCAGGCGGAAAAATCCAGGGCTTGCACACCCTTGTTCAGAGAAGGCTGCTGTTCGGCAATCATTGATTCGTTCATGGGCTGATGCTGGAATATTCAAAAAGCACAACGCTGGCTAGTCCTGCGTCCAGGCCGACAACTGGCCCTCATCCAGCACTTTCACCTGCTCCTGTACCGCCTCCAGTTGACTGCGGCAAAAGCCCAGCAGCTGGGCCGCACGCTGATAGCCACTGAGCATCTGCTCCAGCGGCATCTGTCCAGATTCAATCTGCGCAATCAACTGTTCCAGCTCCTGTAAAGCAGCTTCATAGCTGGCAGGCTGGTCGGATTTTTTGGCAGCAGCGGCCTTGGGCATAGGCGATATAGGACAGTGTTGGACAGAAGCGACGATTTTAGGCGCGCCAGCCGCCTTGGCGCTCAATGCCCACAATCTCGCCCTTTCATCCAAAGATTCTCTGGCGCAGCAATTGAGGGATACGTCGCCAAAGCAGGCCTCCACACATACCCCACGGTTTCCAAGCCTTTGAACCACGCATCAATACACGTACCAGAAAAACGGAAATAACCCCACAGGCTATAATCCCATTCCCCGTCAAGCCGGCCTCATGCTTGGTCATCCTGGTCGGGCTATGTGTCATAGGTCACAACCCTGATGCATTGCCTGAAGCTCGTGTCCAGTCAAGGCCGGTTTCGTTTTTATTACCGCGTGCGCACGCGCACCCTCCCTGTGGGGAGTCTTTAGGTCAGGTCACCCATGTCTGATTTAAGTCTTCAACTGCAGCAGGCCGCAAGCCAACTACCAGTTTCAAGTTATTTCGACCAAGCGCTGTTTCAGCGCGAGTTGGAAACCATTTTCAAGCGCGGGCCCCGTTATGTGGGTCATGAGCTTGCCATCCCCGAGATTGGCGACTATTACGCCCTTCCTCAAGAAAAGGAGGGGCGCGCGCTGGTGCGCAATGCCAAAGGCGAGATCGAGCTGATCTCCAACGTCTGTCGTCACCGTCAGGCCGTGATGCTCAAGGGTCGTGGCAATCTGCTGTCCGAAGGCAAAGGCCATGCGGGTGGCAACATCGTCTGCCCTCTGCACCGCTGGACCTACAGCACCAGCGGCGAGTTGCTGGGCGCGCCGCACTTTGGTCATGACCCCTGCCTGAATCTCAACAACTACAAGCTGCGTGAATGGAATGGTCTGCTGTTCGAGGATAACGGCCGCGACATCGAGGCCGATCTCGCTGGCATGAAGCTGCGCGAGCAGCTGAAGTTCGACGGCTTTGTGCTCGACCATGTCGAGATGCACGAGTGCAACTACAACTGGAAGACCTTCATCGAGGTCTATCTGGAGGACTACCACGTCGGCCCGTTCCACCCCGGACTGGGCAATTTCGTCACCTGCGACGATCTGAAGTGGGAGTTCGCCAAGGAGTATTCGGTGCAGACTGTGGGCGTGGCGCCGACCTTCGGCAACCCCGGCTCGGACACCTACAAGAAGTGGCACGACGTGCTGCTGCAGTACCGCAATGGTGAGCTGCCTGAGCGCGGCGCCATCTGGCTGACTTACTATCCTCACATCATGGTGGAGTGGTATCCGCATGTGCTGACGGTCTCGACCCTGCACCCGATGGCTGTGGACAAGACGCTGAACGTGGTGGAGTTCTATTACCCCGAGGAAATCGCGGCCTTCGAGCCCGAATTTGTCGAGGCGCAAAAGGCCGCCTATATGGAGACCTGCATCGAAGACGACGAAATCGCCGAGCGCATGGACGGTGGCCGCAAGGCGCTGTTCGAGCGTGGCGACAACGAAGTCGGCCCCTACCAAAGCCCCATGGAAGATGGCATGCAGCACTTTCATGAGTGGTATAGGGGGGTTATGGCCCCCTGAAGCGCTACGCCTTGACGGCTTCGCGCCTTCCCCTAGCCGGGCGCCCCCCGAGGGGCACTGCGCCTTTGCTGCGAGGCGGCTCTTGCTCGGCACCCCTGAGTTGGGTCATGCCTGTTCTATATGCTGTTGACCATGTGTAGAAAATATTAAAACTGATAGCTGCTAGCGCATATCCTATAAGCGCAGCAGCTATTTTTTATGCTGAATTGAGTGAGTTATGAGAGCCCTGTGGATGGTGCTGGCCGCATTGATTTTTGCGGTCATGAGTGTGTGTGTGAAGTTTGCATCCAGGGACTTCAATGCAGCAGAGATTATTTTTTACCGTGGTTTGGTCAGCATGGGTCTGCTGGCCCTGCTGGCCAAGCAAAGCGGCGTGTCATTAGCCACCCGATACCCCAAGGAGCATGCGTGGCGCAGCTTTGTAGGGGTGATTTCCATGGGAGCCTGGTTCTACGCTATTGGTCACCTCGACCTTGCTACCGCCACCACACTCAACTCCATGAGCAGCATCTGGATGGCCGTGTTTCTGATCGCCCAGGGCCTGTGGATGCGCCACACGCTGCGCAAAAGCTACGCTGCCCAGCCGGAAATCCGCCGCGCCATCCCGCCTTTCCCCTGGGCTCTGGTCGGCACGGTGGTGCTCGGTTTTATCGGAGTGATTCTGGTACTGCGCCCCACCAGCGCGCCCGCCAGTGAATGGATTGCCGCACTGGGCGGCCTGTTTGGCGGCATGTTTGCGGCGATGGCCTATATGCAGGTCACAACCCTCTCGCGCCTTGGAGAGCCCGAAACCCGCGTGGTCTTCTACTTCTCGCTGGGATCCGCCATTGCGGGCGGCATCACCATGCTGTTTACCGGCATATCCCCCTTCCCGGGCTGGAGCGCGCTGTGGCTGCTTCCCGTCGGCGTGCTGGCCGCCGTGGCCCAGGTCTGCATGACCAAGGCCTATGCCTCGGCAGGGACCAAGCGCAACACGCTGGTCGTGGCCAATCTGCAGTACTCGGGCATTGTGTTTGCAGCCCTGCTGAGCCTGGTGCTGTTTGGCGAGAGCATTCCCCTGATCGGCTGGGTGGGCATTGTGCTGATTGTGGTCAGTGGGGCGGCGGCTACGGCGCTGAGGTCGAGAAGCTGATAGCTCCCCCTGAGCCGCTTCGCGACTTCCCCCTCTCTGCTTCGCGGAGGGGGACGACAGCCTCGCTGCGCGGCGGCGCTTGCTTGCTGTCCCTGATTTGGGTACGCGCCAGTTTCAAGCACTCTGACATCTTCAAACACTCGCTCACTGCTCCAGTTCTGGGTTCTTGTCGCGCCGCATAATGGCTTGCATATCGCAGGACTGCGCGGTTGCGCAGCTTGCAAAAGCTATGTTTTTAGGAGCATCAAGCCATGACAACATCTGGACAAGAGCACTACAACACTCTTATTTCTGCTGAACAGCTGCTCCAACTCAAGGCCAGCGGCAAACCGCTGATGGTGTTTGATTGCAGTTTTGACCTGATGAACCCACCTGCTGGGCAGGAGCAGTATCTGCAGGCCCACATCCCCGGCGCCGTGTTTGCGGATCTGGACAAGAACCTCAGCGCCCCGCACGGCGTGCCTGGTGATGACGGCAAGGTCGCCACCAGCGCGCAGGCTGCATCGGGCGGCCGCCACCCCCTACCCACGCGCGAGCGCTTTGCGGTCTGGCTGTCATCTGTCGGCTTTTCCAATGAGATGCAGGCCGTGGTCTATGACCGCAACGGCGCCAACTACTGCGGCCGCCTGTGGTGGATGCTGCGCTGGGCCGGGCACGATGCCGTGGCCGTACTCGACGGTGGGCTTCAGGCCTGGCAAGCGGCTGGCAATAAGGTGAGCAGCGGCGAGGAGCCCAGCCACTTCCAGTCCAACTTTGAACTGGGCGCGCCGCTGGAGACCCTCAAGACCGTGGATCAGGTGGAGTCCGACCTGGGCCTGCCCGTGCAGACACTGATCGATGCCCGCGCTCCCGCCCGCTACCGCGGCGAAGTCGAGCCATTGGACCCCGTCGCTGGTCATATTCCCGGTGCGCTCAATCGCCCGTTCAGCAGCAATATCGCTGCCGATGGCCGCTTCAAGCCTGCGGCCCTGCTCAAGGCCGAGTTTGATGAACTGCTGGCAGGCCGCGACCCTGCTACGGTCGTGCACCAATGCGGCAGCGGCGTCAGCGCCACGCCCAATGTGCTGGCCATGCGCATCGCAGGTTTTGCGCCCACCGCCCTGTTCGCGGGCAGCTGGAGCGAGTGGTGCAGCAGCCCTGGCCGACCTGCCGAGAAGGGTTGAGCCGCCCTGAGGCGCCGCCGGACTTGATCCGCAAGTCCGGCAACAGGCCAATCCCCTCCGCTCACACGCGCAAGCGGCTGATATGCGTAACGAATGCTCCCAGATAAGGAGCAAAAGTCTGTCATTTCGCGCCATCGACAAACCTGGACAGACCCACAATACCCAACAAGCCACACAGAGCAACTCGTCGCTCACTCAGCCATTGCGCACTCAACTTATCATCCATCAGCATGACAGCCGCGTAAGGTAAATCTTACAAAACCCCTTGTGCAACCAGACAAGCGGCACCGTTGCACCCCGACTTCAGTTCGGTCAAGGCCTGAAACACAATCCATTTCAACAGATCGAAACAGCTTTAACCTCTTGTTCTGAACGAGGTTGCGATCTGTAGAGATTGAAAGGACAGACCATGACCAACGAACAACTGCTCGCCGAGATCCGTGAAGCCAACCTCACTTACCTGATGCTGGCCCAGACCCTGATCCGCCAGGACAAGGCAGAAGCCGTGTTCCGTCTGGGTCTGAACGAAGAAGCCTGCGATCTGCTGGCCACGCTCTCCTCCGCACAGGTGCTCAAGCTCGCCTCGCGCAACACGCTGCTGGCCAGCTTCCGCGTTGACGACGAAATGGTCTGGAGCCTGCTGACCAACCAGAGCAGCAACAAGATCGCCAACGCCGCCACCAACACGCTGCACGCCAACATCCTGATGGCAAGCCGTGTCTCCGAAGTGCTCTGAAGCCGCACTCAAGACTACCTAGTTTGAAGGAGAGACACATGCCCGCAGCCAAGACTTCCGTCAAAAGCGTCCTGAACGAATCCAAGCAAATCGAGCGCGCCGCCATGCTCATCGAAATGGGCGCTCGCATGCAGGTGCTGGAATCCGAGACCACGCTGTCTTATGAACGCCTGATCCGGCTGTACAAGGAAATTTCGGGCAAGTCTCCATCCAAGGGCCAGTTGCCGTTTTCCACGGACTGGTTTCTGACCTGGCAGGAAAACATTCACAGCTCGCTGTTCCTGAATATCTATGAATACCTGTCCAAGGGCGTAGAACTGGACACCGCCGAGCAGTTGACCAAGGCCTACCGCCTTTATACCGAACAGATTCAGGCCGCCGACCTGGAAGTGCTGCTGTCCTTTACCCGCGCCTGGCGCCTGGTGAAGTTTGTCGATGCGCAAATGCTGACCCGCACACAATGCTCAGTCTGCAAGGGCCAGTTTGTGACCGAGCCTTATGAGAACGCACGCCACTACCAGTGCGGCCTGTGCAACCCGCCTGCCCGCGCCGGCAAGAGCAAGGCTGCTGGCTCCCTGATGCTGCACTGAATGCAGCCTGGCGTACCTGCGGTGCGCCCTCGTTAGCCTGCACTATCATGGCCGCACCACTATCAAGGGCCGCCATGAAAACTCTGACCACCCTGACATCAGGCCTGTTGCTCGGCCTTGCCACCCTGGCAGGCTCGGCAATGGCGCAATCAAAAGCATCGGACGACACCGGGTTCGCCATGTTTCTGGTGACCCAGATGGCTGCCAACCTGCACCAGAGCAAGCAGGCTTGCGGCCAGTTGACACCAGAGCAAGCGCAGGCCGCCAGGGAGCGGGTGCAGCAGAGCCTGGAAAAGGAAGTCCCCAAACAGGACTTTGACGCTGTCTATGAGCGACAGCTGCAGATTTCAGCACAGCGCTGGGAAGCAGCCGATGCAAGCGCCCGCCAGCAGTATTGCCAGCGCATAGAGCACATGGCCCCCTGAATTTCATTCAAAACAGCATGCTGTCTATATATTCAATACGCAGCATGCTATTCATTTAAGAGCAATTCACCCTGTATTGCGCACCCCGGCTGCAATGCCGTTGATAGACAGATGAATACCGTTTTTCACGCGGTCATCGGTCTGCCCGGCGCGCCAGCGGCGCACCAGCTCGACTTGCAGGTGGTTGAGCGGGTCGATATAGGGGAAGCGGTGGCGGATGGAGCGGGCCAGCGCAGAGTTGTGCTCCAGGCGCTGCCTGTCGCCCGTGATGCTGTTAAGCGCTTGCACCGTGCTTTGCCACTCGGCCTCGATGGCACCAAAGATGCGGCGCCGCAGGCGCGTATCGCTGACCAGCTCGCTATAGCGCGAGGCCAGATTCAGGTCGCTCTTGGCCAGCACCATGTCCATGTTGGAGAGCAGCGTGCGAAAGAACGGCCACTGGCGGTACATCTTCTGCAGCAGCGCCAGTTGCGCCTTGGCATCCTTGTCCGGGCGATGGATAAAAGCCTGCACCGCCGCGCCAAAACCGTACCAGCCCGGCAGCGTCAAGCGGCACTGGCCCCAGCTAAAGCCCCAGGGAATGGCGCGCAGGTCTTCAATGGCTTGCGTGGCCTTGCGCGATGCGGGGCGCGAGCCGATATTCAGCTCGGCAATTTCACGAATCGGTGTGCTGCTGAAGAAGTAATTGGTAAAGCCCGGTGTCTCATACACCAGCGCGCGGTAAGCCGCCATGCTGGATTCGGACAGAAAGGCCGCCGCTTCCAGAAACGCCTTGGTCGCGGGCTTGGTGGGCTGCAGCAGCGTGGCTTCCAATGTGGCGGCCACCAGAGTTTCCAGATTGCGTCTGCCGATTTCGGGGTTTGCGTATTTGGAGGCAATGACTTCGCCCTGCTCCGTCAGGCGAATCTGCCCGCGCACCGTGCCCGGTGGCTGGGCCAGAATGGCCTGATAGCTGGGGCCACCGCCGCGCCCCACGGTGCCGCCACGGCCGTGGAACATGCGCAGCTCAATGCCATGGTGGTCAGCCAGATCGTCGAACAGATCGACCAGTGCAATCTCGGCGCGGTACAGCTCCCAGTTGCTGGTGAAGATGCCGCCATCCTTGTTGCTGTCGCTATAGCCCAGCATGATGTCCTGCTCACCGCCGCTACGCTTGACCATCTCGGCAATGCCGGGCAACTGGTAGTAGCGGCGCATGATGGGCTCGGCATTGCGCAGGTCTTCAATGGTCTCGAACAGCGGCACCACGATCAGGTCGCAAACCGCCTCATCCTGCAGCGTGCCGCGCATCAGGCCCACTTCTTTTTGCAGCAGCAGCACTTCCAGCAGGTCGCTCACCGTCTCGGTGTGGCTGATGATGCAGTGGCGAATCGCCTCCGCGCCCTGCAGACCACGCAGGCGGTGGGCGGTCTCGAAGATGGACAGCTCGCTGCGCGCATGGTCGGAATACTCTGCGCCGACGACACGCAGCGGGCGGGCGTCTTCCAGCAGGCGCACCAGCAGCGCGCATTTGGCGTCTTCCTGCAGCGCGCTGTAGTCGGCCTCCACACGGGCCTTGGCCAGCAGTTCGGAGACGACTTCTTCGTGCTTGTCCGAGCTTTGGCGCAAGTCCACTGTGGCCAGATGAAAGCCGAACACCTGCACGGCGCGCATCAGCGGGTGCAGGCGCTGCGGTGCCAGCATGTCGCCGTGCGAGCGCGACAGCGACTCGTTGATGATCTGCAGGTCAGCCAGAAACTCCTGCGCCGTGGCATAGGCGTTTTGCGGAGCCACGGCGTGGCGCGCGGCCTCGCCGCCGCTCAGGAGCTTGAGGGTCGCAGCCAGCCGCGCATAAATGCCCGTCAGCGCACGGCGATAAGGCTCGTCGCTGCGGTGCACATTGCCGTCGGGCGAGGCGTCGGCCAGCGCCTTCATCTCGGGTGTGACATCGACCAGCCGGTCGGACAGCGACAGCTCGCCGCCCAGATAGTGCACCTCGCGCAGATAGTGGCGCAGTGCCACATCGGCCTGACGCGACAGGGCCAGCTCCAGGCTTTGCGCCGTCACAAACGGGTTGCCGTCGCGGTCACCACCAATCCACTGACCCATGCGCAAAAAGCTGTGCGCGGGCAGTTTTTCGCCTAGCTCCTGCTCCAGCTGCGCATAGATCTTGGGAATTTCGTGCAAGAACGTCGCTTCGTAATAAGAGAGCGCGTTTTCAATCTCATCGGCGACCGTGAGCTTGGAGTGGCGCAGCAAGCGCGTCTGCCACAGCTGGGCCACGCAGGCGCGCAGCTGCGCATCGACACGGGCCAGCTCACGCGGCGTCAGCGCGTCCTTGGCGCTGTTGTAGAGCTGGGCGCGCATTTCGATCTCGTCGCGCTCGGCCAGCAACTGGGCAATGCGGCGCTCAGCCGCCAGAATGCTCTGGCGCTGCACCTCAGTGGGGTGGGCCGTCAGCACGGGGGAGATAAAGCTCTTGGCCAGCGTTTTGGCCACCGAGCCCGAGGACAGGCCCGCCCAGCGCAGCCGCGCCAGCGCTACTTCAATGCTGCCTTCCTGCGTATTGCCGGCGCGCTCATGCACGGCGCGGCGGCGAATGTGGTGGCGGTCTTCGGCCAGATTGGCCAGATGCGAGAAATAGGTAAAGGCGCGAATCACGCTCACCGTCTGGTCGCTGGACAGCCCCTTGAGCAGCTTCTTGAGGGCCTTGTCCGCCGCCTCATCGGCATCGCGGCGAAAGCTCACCGACAGCTGGCGCACCTGCTCGACCAGCGCGAAAGCGGCTTCGCCTTCCTGCTCGCGGATCACGTCGCCGAGCATGCGGCCCAGCAGGCGGATGTCCTCAATCAGCGGTAAATCCTTGTCCCTGGACTTGTCCGTCGTGCGCTGCGGCTTGTCGGTTCCAGCGGCAGTTTGGGGGCGGGCGGCAGGCATGGACTTTTCTCCTTGGGAGCTATGTAGGTCAACGCGCCATGCTAGCATTCCCTGTTCCCCGCTCGAGACCGCGCCGTCATGAAATTTTCTTCATCCTCCCCCACATCTATCGTCATTGCCACACGTGAAAGCCAGCTGGCCATGTGGCAGGCTGAGCATGTGCAGGCGATCTTGCGCGGCCGTGGTCACGAAGTGCAGCTGCTGGGCATGACTACCAAGGGCGACCAGATTCTGGACCGCGCGCTGTCCAAGGTTGGCGGCAAGGGCCTGTTCGTCAAGGAGCTGGAAGTTGCCCTTGAAGAAGGCCGCGCCAATCTGGCCGTGCACTCGCTCAAGGATGTGCCCATGGAGCTGCCCGAAGGCTTTGTGCTGGCCTGCGTGATGACACGCGAAGACCCGCGCGACGCCTTTGTCTCTAATAAATATGCAAGCCTGGACGAGCTGCCCCAGGGCGCCGTGGTCGGTACCTCCAGCCTGCGCCGTCAGGCTTTGCTGCATGCGCTGCGCCCTGATCTGAAGATCGAAGCGCTGCGCGGCAACGTCAACACCCGTCTGCGCAAGCTCGACGAAGGCCAGTACGACGCGATTGTTCTGGCCGCTGCCGGCCTGATGCGTCTGGGCATGGCCGATCGCATTCGCATGAAATTTGATCCCGCCCAGATGCTGCCCGCCGCAGGTCAGGGCGCGCTGGGCATTGAAGTCTGCGCCAACCGTCAGGACGTGATTGACGCGCTGGCTCCGCTGGCCGACATGACAACCTGGCTGACCGTGACAGCCGAGCGCGCCGTCAGCCGCTGCATGGGCGGCAGCTGCTCCATGCCGCTGGCCGCCTTTGGCCGCTTTGAGGGCGATACCTTGCATATGGATGCCGCCTGGGGCGATATGGAAGGCAAGAAAGCCCTGGTGCGCGCGCAGGCCAGCGCTGTCGTGACCGACTTTGCCGCCGCCAATGCGCTGGGCGAAAGCCTGGCCGCCCAGTTGCAGGCCGCTGGCGCCATCCCTGCCCCCAAACAGGCCTGAGCCGCGCCAGCCATGCGCGCGCGCATTCTTGTCACCCGCCCGCAGCATGATGCCCAGCCCTGGGTCAGCGCGCTGCAGGCGCGCGGCCTAGAGGCCATTGCTCTGCCGCTGCTGGCTATTGGTGCATGCAGCGATGCGGCTGCCCAGCAGGCGCTGAGCAGCGCCAGACAAGCCGCGCTCACGCCCGGCCACTACCGCGCCGTCATGTTTGTCAGCGGCAATGCGGTGCAGTACTTTTTTGAGTCAAATCAGCCTCTAGTCCATGATTCATATAGGCTTCTAGCTCCTGATACAAGAGCATGGACTCCCGGCCCCGGCACTGCCCGAACCCTGCTGGCGGCGGGTGTGCCCGCGCATCAGATCGACGGCCCGGCTGCGGACGCTGCGCAGTTTGAATCCGAATCACTATGGCAAAGCGTGCAGGGCCAGATCCACCCCGGCGACCGCGTGCTCATCGTGCGCGGGGACAGCCCTGCGCCAGACACCACACCCAGCACCCAGGGCGCAGGCCGCGAATGGCTGGCCGCGCGGCTGCGTGAGGCAGGAGCCCAGGTGGAACTGCTGGCCGTCTATCAGCGCCTTTTGCCGCAGTGGACGCCTGAGCAGCTCGATCTCGCGCGCGCAGCGGCGACCGATGGCAGCCTGTGGCTGTTCAGCAGCTCCGAAGCTGTTGCCAACCTGCAACAGTTGCTGCCCGCTCAGGATTGGCGCCAAGGGCTGGCGCTCACTACCCATGCACGCATTGCCGCCAAAGCACAAAGCGCCGGTTTTGGCCGCGTTTTGCAAAGCCGTCCTATGCAGGGTGATGTGATCGCGTCTATAGAATCAGCTCTATGAGCTCCGACGCCATCCCCACGACTGAAAACCAGCCACAAGACTCCCTGATTTCCTCTGCCGCCGGGCGCGGTGCACCCATGCCTGTGGTGCTGACGCTGGGTGCCGTGGCCATCGCGGCGTTGGTAGCCTGCGGCATGCTGTGGCAGCGCGTGGGCAATATGCAGGAGCAACTGGCCCGCCAGTCGGCCCAGTCCGGCGCTCAGTCGGTAGAGGCGCGCACTCTGGCCAAGGATGCACAGGACCTGGCCCGCGACAGCGCGGCCCGCGTCTCCGTCATGGAAGCGCGCGTGGGTGAACTGAACCTGCAGCGCAACCAGCTTGAAGAGCTGATGCAGAGCATGTCGCGCTCGCGCGATGAAAACCTGGTGGCCGATATCGAATCCGCTGTGCGCATGGCCCAGCAGCAGGCCGAGCTGTCGGGCAGCCTGCAGCCGCTGGTGGCCACGCTCAAATCCGCCAAGAAGCGCGTGGAAGGCGCAGCCCAGCCAAGACTGGCCCCGGTGATTCGCGCCATGGATCTGGACCTGGACAAGCTCTCACGCATGAGCGTGACCGACACCACAGGCGTGCTCACCCGCATCGAAGACCTGACGCGTCAGGTCGACGATCTGCCCCTGATCAACGATGTGGGCCGCCTGCGCAGCCGCGCGCCTGAGTCGGGCCAGGCCAGCGCCGAGCAGGCTGCGGCCGACGCCGCCCTCTCACCCACGCAGTGGGCCTGGTGGCAGGGGCAGGGCCACCGCCTGTGGGTGGCGGTGCGCGATGGCGCGTCCGATCTGGTACGCGTGCGCCGCATCGATCACCCCGAGGTCGCCCTGCTGGCCCCCGAGCAAGGCTACTTTCTGCGTGAGAACCTCAAGCTCAAGCTGCTCAACGCCCGGCTGGCCCTGCTCTCGCGCCAATGGGAATCGGCCCGCACCGACCTGAGCTCGGCCAGCGCCATGCTGAGCAAATACTTCGACACCCGCTCCCGCCGCACCGAGGCGGCGCTGACCCAGTTGCAGCAGATTCAGACCAATCTGCACAGCACAGAGCAGGTCAAGCTCGACGACACACTGACCGCGCTGGCCACCGCCGCGGCGGGCCGCTAAGCAAGGGAGGACACCAAGATGCGTGCTGCCTTGTGGCTGATGGGTCTGTTTGCCGTGGCCGTGGCCACCGCCTTGTTTGCTGGCAACAACCAGAGCACTGTGACCTGGTTCTGGGCGCCCTACCGGGTGGATATGTCGCTGAATCTGGCCATCGCGCTGGTGTTTCTGGCCTTTGTGCTGCTCTATGCCGCGCTGCGCGCGCTGGCCACGCTGCTGCAGATGCCGCATCAGGCACGCCGCTGGCGTGTGCAGCAAAAAGAGCGCGCCATGAGCCAGAGCCTGCTCGAATCGCTGTCCCACCTGCAGGCTGGCCGTTTCCTGCGCGCCCGCAAGGCCGCGCTGGTGGCCCTGTCCACCGAGCAATCGCTGCGTGAGGCTGATGCCGCCATTCCCTATGGCGAGCGCCTGGGCGCCACCGCCCACCTGCTGGCCGCTGATGCATCGCATGCGCTGCAGGACGCCGCCCTGCGCGACAAGCACTGGCAGCAGGCTCTGGCGCTGCTGCCCGCCCCCGGCAACACGCAGGATCAGGAAATCCGCGAAGGCGCGCAGATGCGCTCGGCCCGCTGGGCGCTGGACGACCGCGACGCCAACGAATCCATTCAGCGCCTGGGCGATCTGCCTCTGGGCGCGGCGCGCCGCACGATTGCACTGCGCATCAAGCTCAAGGCCGCGCGGCTGGCGGGCAATACCAAGGTCGCGCTGGACACGGCCCGCCTGCTGGCCAAGCACCGTGCGTTCTCGCCCGCCGCATCGGCCAGCGTGGTGCGCGGTCTGCTGCTGGCCAGCATTCGCGATGCGCGCGACACCTCATCGCTGCAGCAGTTCTGGCTGTCGCTTGATGAAGACGAGCGCGCCATGCCCGAAGTCGCCATTCCCGCCACCGAGCGCCTGATTGCGCTGGGCGGCGAAGCCCAGCAAGCCCGCGCCTGGCTGCTGCCCGTGTGGGAGCATCTGATGGCCCACCCCGGCCCGCGCACCGAAGCGCACCTGCCCCAACTGGTGCAAGTGCTGCAGTCCTGCATGGGCAAGCTCGATGCCGCCTGGCTGGCCCGCTTTGAAGCCGCCGCCAATGCCCACCCGCGCGAGCCGCGTCTGCAGTATCTGGCCGGCGTGGCCTGCGTGCAGCGCGAACTCTGGGGCAAGGCCCAGCAGATGCTGACCCGCGCAGCACCGCTGCTGCAGGAGCCCGCTTTACGCACCCGTGCCTGGCAGCGTCTGGCCCTGATGGCCGAGCATCGCGGCGATATGGAAGCCTCCGCCATTGCCTGGAAGCTGGCCGCACAGTCCCATGTGGTGCTGCCGGACAACCCGGCACAGGACGAGTAAACGGCCTTTGCGCCTCTGACCGCTCTGATCCTTCAGCTTTTTTGAACTGAGACCTCAAAACAGCTGAACCTTTTTGCACTTCGGGCTTCATACACTGCAACCCGTGCTTCGCTGATCCATGGCGATGCCGACTGATTGATTGCAGTTTCGATGAATTCCGCTTCCACCTCTTCCATCAAGCGCTACAGCGCCACCGCCATGGGCTTGCACTGGGTGCTGGCTCTGGCCCTGATCGGTATTTTCGGTTTCGGTCTGTACATGACCGGCCTGCCGTTCTCGCCCGCCCGCCTCAAGTACTTCAACTGGCACAAATGGGCTGGCATGACAATTCTGATGCTGTCGGTGCTGCGCCTTGTCTGGCGCATCACCCACCGCCCGCCAGAACTGCCCGAAGCCGTCACCCGCACCATGCCCGGCTGGCAGCGCGTGGCCCACCATGGCGTGCACCACCTGATGTATGTGCTGTTCTTTGCCATTCCCCTCGTGGGCTGGATGTACAGCTCGGCAGCGGGCTTTCCCATCGTTCTGTTCGGGCAGATTCCGCTGCCTGACCTGGTGGGCAAGAGCCCCGAACTGGCCGAAGCCCTTAAGCCCTGGCATGGTTATCTGGCCTATGCGCTGGCCGCGCTGGTGGTGATGCATATTGCTGCGGTGGTCAAGCATCAACTGATCGACCGTGATGGTCTGCTGAAACGGATGACCCCCTGAGCGGCTCTTGCTCGGCGTTACTCGCTTGGGCCACGCCGGTTTTTGAATTCTTTCTTTTCATCACAAGGAGTTTTTTGATGAAAGTCCTTTTCTCTTCTGCATTGATCGCTGCCGCTTTTCTAGGCAGCACAGCCCATGCCGACCAGGCTCTGGTGCCCGCACAAAGCGCCATCAACTTTGAAGCCAAGCAAATGGGCGTGCCGCTCAAGGGCCACTTCAAGAAGTTTGATGCCAAGGTGAGTTTCGATGCCGCCAAGCCCGAGACCAGCAAGATCCACTTCAGCATCGACATGGGCAGCGCCACTCTGGGTGTGAAGGAAACCGATGCCGAGCTGCCCAAGGCAGACTGGTTCAACGTCGCCAAATTCCCTCAAGCCACGTTTGACTCCAGCGCCGTCAAGGCTCTGGGCGGCGGCAAGTACCAGATCGATGGCACGCTGACCATCAAGGGCACGGCGCAGAAAGTGTCCCTGCCCGTGGCATTGACGCAAGCGGGCGGCACCACCACCGCCACTGGCACACTGCCTCTGAAGCGCCTGACCTTCAAGATTGGTGATGGCGACTGGAAGGACACCTCCATGGTGGCCGATGAAGTCAATGTGCAGTTCAAGCTCGCGCTCACTGGCGTAGGCAAGATTTGAGTCTTTTTGGCTGCTAGTCCTTATATCAATTGGACTTCCAGCTATTGTTTTTGATTTGTGTGAACCTTAAAGGAAACCTGACCATGCGTACTGCTCTGTTTGCCCTGGCCGCTGCCTCCGTGTTTGCAACCGCTGCCCAAGCCGCACCTGCAAGCTACGCGATCGACCCCACCCACACGTTTGCCAGCTTCGAGATCGACCACTTCGGCGCATCGACCAACCGCGCCCGCTTCGACAAGAAGACCGGCTCGGTCGAGTTCGACAAGGCTGCCAAGACCGGCAAGGTGGAAGTCACTCTGGACATGACCAGCGTGAACTCCGGCACGGCCGCTTTCAACAAGCACCTGCAAAGCGCTGACATCTTCAACGCCGAGAAATTCCCCGAAGCCAAGTTTGTCTCCGACAAGTTTGTGTTTGACGGCGACAAGCTCAAGGAAGTCACCGGCCAGCTGACGCTGCTGGGCAAGACCGCTCCCATCACCATCAAGGCCAATAAGTTCACCTGCTACGAAAGCCCCATGCTGCAAAAGCGTGAAGTCTGCGGCGGCGACTTTGAAGCCACCATCGACCGCACCCAGTGGGGCGTGAACTATGGCATCCCCTACGGCTTCCCCAAGGAAGTGCGTCTGGTTCTGCAGATTGAAGCCGTGAAGCAATAACAAGTTTCTGCGCTCCCCATCAAGCCCGGCCCGTGCCAACGGACCGGGCTTTTTCTTTGTCCGGGTCGAAGTGACTCCAGACAAACCCGTAATCCTTGGCTTCGACGTGGAATTTCATTTAAGTAAATTGATTATGGATAGTAGAATTTCACCATACCCCTCGATCCAAGGAGACAACTTCATGAACGCCAGCGCCCAAACCGCCCCCACCCCGGTTTACTCCCAGCCCCGCCGTGTCGACATGAGCGGCCTACCCACACCCGCCGCCGTGCAGCAGTTGCACCACTACGCCTACAAGGCCCGTGACGCTGAGGAAACCCGCCACTTCTACGAAGACATCCTGGGTCTGCCGCTCTACCACATCATTCAGAGCGACTACGTGCCCTCCACGGGCGAGTACTGCCCCTACACCCACTTCTTCTTCCGCCTCAAAGACGGCTCGTTCATTGCCTTCTTCGACATTGGTGACGACGAAGCGGCCCTGCCCTCACCCAACACGCCGCTGTGGATCAACCACATCTCCTTCCGCGTGGATACGGTGGAGGAACTGGAAAACACCAAGGCCCGCCTGCAGGCCTGCGGCGTGGAAGTGCTGGGCGTGACCGACCACCACATCTTCAAGAGCATTTACTTCTTCGACCCCAACGGCATCCGCCTGGAGCTGACCGCCCAACTGGCCGACGCAGTGCAGATGCAAAAAGAAAGCACTACCGCCCACACCCGCCTGAACGAGTGGACAACGCGCAAGGAGCAATGGCGCAAGGAGCGCGCAGAGGGCAAGTCGGCTGCGCCACTCAAGCCTCAGAGCAATGACCGCCCGGAATTTGTTCCGACGAAATAAGACCTACCGCGCCCATCAGTGGATCGGATCGCTAAAATCATTGGCAATCCGTCCTAATTTCTATGCAGACGGCATCCCTCTTCTGGATGCCGTTTTCATTTTCAGAATTCTTTGCCACGCAGCCATGAGCGACACCATCCAGCAGCCCGGCCTCGACAGCCTCTCCAAGTCTTTTGAACCCGCTTCCATCGAAGCCCATTGGGGCCCCGAGTGGGAAAAGCGTGGCTACGGCAACGCCGGCTACCGCGGCACAGGCGCGCCCAATGCCGAATCGGTGGCCGAGCACAAGAACTTTTCCATCCAGCTGCCCCCACCCAATGTGACCGGCACCTTGCACATGGGCCACGCGTTCAATCAGACCATCATGGACTCGCTGACGCGCTACCACCGCATGAAGGGCTTCAACACGGCCTGGATTCCCGGCACCGACCATGCCGGTATCGCCACGCAAATCGTGGTGGAACGCCAGCTGCAAGCCGCCGGCCAAAGCCGTTATGACCTGGGCCGCAAGAACTTTGTGAGCAAGGTCTGGGAGTGGAAAGAGCAGTCCGGCAACACCATCACCACGCAAATGCGCCGCATGGGCGATACCGTGGACTGGAGCCGCGAATACTTCACCATGGACGACAAGCTGTCCAAGGTCGTCACCGAAACCTTTGTGAAGCTGTACCAGCAAGGCCTGATCTACCGCGGCAAGCGTCTGGTGAACTGGGATCCGGTGCTGCAATCGGCCGTGTCGGACCTGGAAGTCGAGAACCAGGAGAAAGACGGCTCGCTCTGGCACATCGCCTACCCGCTCAGCAGCGGTGAAGGCAATCTGGTCGTGGCCACGACTCGCCCTGAAACCATGCTGGGTGACGTGGCCGTGATGGTCCACCCCGAAGACGAGCGTTACAAGCACCTGATCGGCCAGACCGTGACCCTGCCTTTGGTGGGCCGCGAGATTCCCATCATTGCCGACGACTATGTGGACAAGGAATTCGGCACCGGCGTGGTCAAGGTCACGCCTGCACACGACCAGAACGACTACCAGGTCGGTATCCGCCACAGCCTGCCCATGATCACGGTACTGGACCTCACCGCCAAGATCAACAACGAAGCGCCTGAAAAATACCGCGGCATGGACCGCTTTGTGGCCCGCAAGGCCATCGTGGCCGACCTGGAAGAACTGGGCCTGATGGTGGAGATCAAGAAGCACAAGCTGATGGTGCCGATCTGCGACCGTACCGGCCAGGTGATCGAGCCCATGCTGACCGACCAGTGGTTTATCGCCATGAGCAAGGTCAGCGACCAGGACCCCACGGGCAAGTCCATCGCGCAAAAGGCCATCGATGCCGTGGCCTCCGGCGAAGTGACTTTCGTGCCTGAAAACTGGGTCAACACCTACAACCAGTGGATGAACAATATCCAGGACTGGTGCATCTCGCGCCAGCTGTGGTGGGGCCACCAGATTCCCGCCTGGTACGACGAAGAAGGCAATATCTACGTTGCCAAGAGCGAAGCCGAGGCGCAAGCCCAGGCGCCCGGCAAAAAGCTGCGCCGCGACGAAGACGTGCTGGACACCTGGTACTCGTCGGCCATGGTGCCTTTCAGCACCATGGGCTGGCCCGACCAAACCGATGCGGCCGATGACAATTTCAACCTCTACCTGCCCTCGTCGGTGCTGGTGACGGGTTACGACATCATCTTCTTCTGGGTGGCGCGCATGATCATGATGACCACGCACTTCACCGGTCGCGTGCCATTCAAGCATGTCTACATGCACGGCCTGGTGCGCGATGCGCAGGGCAAGAAGATGAGCAAGTCCGAAGGCAATGTGCTGGACCCCGTCGATCTGATCGACGGTATTGCACTGGAGCCGCTGCTGGACAAGCGCACGATTGGCCTGCGCAAGCCCGAAACCGCACCGCAAGTGCGCAAGAACACGCAAAAAGAGTTCCCCGAAGGCATTCCCGCCTACGGTGCTGATGCGCTGCGCTTTACCTTTGCGGCGCTGGCCTCGCTGGGTCGCTCGATCAACTTTGACAGCAAGCGCTGCGAAGGCTATCGCAACTTCTGCAACAAGCTGTGGAACGCCTCGCGCTTTGTGCTGATGAACTGCGAAGGCTATGACTGCGGCCTGAAGGAACACACCAAGGAACAATGCCAGGCCGGTGGCGAGTTTGAAGGCTATATGCACTTCAGCCAGCCTGACCGCTGGATTGCTTCGCAGCTGCAAAAGGTCGAGGCCGAAGTGGCCAAGGGCTTTGCCGAGTTCCGCTTGGACAATGTCGCCAACGCCATTTACGACTTTGTCTGGAACGAGTTCTGCGACTGGTACCTGGAAATCGCCAAGGTGCAGATCCAGACCGGCAGCGAAGCCCAGCAACGCGGCACGCGCCGCACGCTGATCCGCACGCTGGAAGCCATTCTGCGTCTGGCCCACCCCATCATTCCGTTTGTGACGGAAGAGCTGTGGCAGCAAGTGGCTCCCGTGGCTGGTTTGAAGGGCGACTCCATCGCCGTGGCCCGCTACCCCGAAGCCCAGCCCGCCAAGATTGATGAAGCCTCGATTGAATACGTGGCCCGCATCAAGCAGATGGTGGACGCTTGCCGCGCCCTGCGTGGCGAGATGGGTGTGTCGCCCTCTCAGCGCCTGCCGCTGATGGCTACCGCAGGTTCCGCCGAAGGCCTGCAATTCCTGCGCGACAACGCTGCAGTGCTGCAAAACCTGGCCAAGCTCAGCAATGTGCGCATCTTTGAAGATGACAAGAGCTGGGCCGCTGAAACCCAGAATTCGCCCGTCTCCGTGGTCAGCGATGCACGTCTGGCCCTGTTCGTTGAAATCGATGTAGAAGCCGAAAAAGCACGTCTGAGCAAGGAAGCCAAGCGTCTGGAAGGTGAAATCGCCAAGGCCAACGGCAAGCTCAGCAACGAAGCCTTCTGCGCCAAGGCGCCTGCCGCTGTGCTGGAGCAGGAGCGCAAGCGCCTGTCCGACTTTGGCTCGACATTGGCCCGCATCAACGAACAACTCAAGCGTCTGGGCTAAACCCCGTTAAACTCGCTACATCAAGGCGCAGGCACCTGCGCCTTTTTCCATTCCCCGTTGACTATCATGAACAATCAAACTCGCGTTCGCAAAGCAGTGTTTCCGGTTGCAGGTCTGGGCACCCGCTTTCTACCAGCCACCAAGGCATCTCCCAAGGAAATGCTGCCGGTGGTGGACAAGCCACTGATCCAGTACGCTGTGGAAGAAGCCTATGAGGCTGGCATCCGCGACATGATCTTTGTGACGGGCCGCAGCAAACGCGCCATCGAAGACCATTTCGACACCTCATACGAGCTGGAAAATGAGCTGGAGAACGCAGGCAAGCAAGCCATGCTGGACTTGGTGCGTAGCGTCAGCCCTGCCGATATGAACTGCCTGTTTGTACGCCAGCCCCGCTCCCTGGGTCTGGGTCATGCCGTGCTGTGCGCAGAGCCGCTGGTTAACAATGAACCTTTTGCTGTCATTCTGGCCGACGACCTGATGACGGGTGACAACGGTGGCCCCGGTGTAATGGCACAAATGACCGCCGCTTTCCAGAAGCAAGGCCGCTCTCTGCTGGCCGTGCAGGAGGTGCCTCTGGAGCACACCAAGCGCTATGGCATCGTCAAGGGCGAGCCCGCAGGTGGCCCGCTGATGCGCATTGACCAAATCGTGGAAAAGCCTGCTCCTGAAAAAGCCCCTTCCCGCATGGGCGTGGCAGGCCGCTATGTGCTGACGCCAGCCATCTTTGATGAGATCCGCAACCAGCCCAAGGGCGTGGGCGGAGAAATCCAGCTGACCGATGCCATCGAGCGCCTGATGGCCCATGAAGCCGTCTACGCCTTCCAGTACGCAGGCAAACGTTATGACTGCGGCAGCAAGGAAGGCTTTTTGCAGGCCACGGTGGAGCTGGCGCTGCAGCATCCCGATGTGGGCGAGAGCTTTCGCGAGTATCTGAAGTCACTGAGCATCTGAAGCTCTGCGACCTCAAAGAAAAGGCCTGCATCTGCAGGCCTTTTTTACGTTGGCAGCTCTTAAATCAAGAGCATTCAATATCAGCGGCGACGCAGGATATGAATGAATTCATCGCCCACCGTCTGCTGCTCCACCAGCTCATTGCCCGTCTGTTTGGCAAAAGCCTGAAAGTCGCGGATGGAGCCTGTGTCGGTGGCCACGACCTTGAGCAGCTGACCGCTTTGCATGGTCGCCAGCGCTTTTTTGGCTTTGAGAATGGGCAGCGGACAGTTCAGGCCGCGGGTGTCTACTTCTTGATCTGCTTGCATGGCTTGGAATTCCTCGACAGTCCCGATTGTAGAAAAGCCTGCATCAGTCGTCGGCTGCGCGGTCTTTGCCTACTTCAGCCGCGGAGCAACCGTGAAGCGCGGATCTTCGTCCCAATAACGCACGGGCCACTTGGCCGGGTCTGGCTCGGGGTTCTGGCCAGGGCGAAATGCGCCAAAACGAGGCTCAAAGCCTTTTTGCTTGATCCACTCCGCCAGCGCGTAGCCCGTACCGGCAGGCCAGCACAGCGACTCTTCAGCCGTCTGCCAGCGGTACTCCAGCAACTCGGGCGAGAGCCGCACATCCTCAGGCTTGCCATGGACACGCACGTGATAGGCAATCAGCACCTGGTTCATGCGCAAAAACTCCGAGCAGCACAGCAAGCGCAGTGCCTTGACCTGCAGCCCGGTCTCTTCCATCACTTCGCGGCAAATGCCTGCTTCCGGTGATTCGCCCGCTTCCATAAAGCCGGTGATCAGGCCGAAAACGCCTTCCTGCCACAGCGCATTGCGCGCCAGCAGCACGCGGCCATCATCACCTTCCACGACAGCCGCCAGCACCGGCGTGGGGTTGCCCCAATGCGTAAAACCGCAGACGGGGCAGCGCAGGCGCTGCACCTCGCCACTGTCCTCACTGGCCACAATCCATTGCAACTCGGTCGCGCAGTTGGAGCAAAAGCGCACTTCATAAGCCATCAAGTTTCTCCAGAACTTCTGTAATCCAGATGCGCGGCCCCCGCCCCCCGCCAGAGACATCAAGCAAGGGCCGCCCCGCAGCAATGATGTCGTCCCCCTCTGGGGGAAGCCGCGCAGCGGCTCAGGGGGAGTCAGTTACGCTGGGAAAACGCCCGTAGAAAGATAACGATCCCCACGATCGCAGACCACGAACACAATGGTCGCGTTCTGCTCGCGCTTGGCAATCTCCTGCGCGACCCAGAGGGCACCCGCAGCGGAAATACCGGCAAAAATGCCTTCTTCGCGCGCCATGCGGCGAGCCATGTCTTCGGCATCGTCCTGCGTCACATAGACCAGCTCATCGACCAGCGATGCGTCATAGATCTTGGGCAGATATTCCTCGGGCCATTTGCGGATGCCAGGAATGCGCGAGCCTTCGGAAGGCTGGGCACCGACGATCTTGATATTCGGGTTCTTTTCCTTGAGGAACTTCGCCACGCCGGTGATCGTACCGGTCGTGCCCATGGCGCTCACAAAGTGCGTGATCTCGCCACCCGTCTGCTCCCAAAGTTCGGGGCCGGTGGTTTCATAGTGAGCACGGGGATTGTCGGGATTCGCAAACTGATCGAGCACCACGCCCTTGCCCTGCGCCACCATCTGATCGGCCAGATCGCGCGCATATTCCATGCCGCCGCTCTTGGGCGTGAGGATCAGCTCGGCACCATAGGCCTTCATGGTCTGGGCGCGCTCGATGGACAGGTCCTCAGGCATGATCAAAATCATGCGGTAGCCCTTGATCGCAGCGGCCATGGCCAGCGCAATGCCGGTGTTGCCCGAGGTCGCCTCGATCAGCGCATCACCGGGCTTGATTTCACCGCGCTCCTCTGCACGCTGGATCATGGACAGAGCAGGTCTGTCCTTGACCGAGCCTGCGGGGTTGTTGCCCTCGAGCTTGCCCAGCACCACATTTCCGCGCTCACGGTTCGCTTCTGCGCCGATACGCTGCAATGCCACCAGCGGCGTGTGACCGATAGCATGTTCGATGGTCAAATAATTTTTCATCCCAATACTGTGCCATAATTCCTGTCTGCGCTAAGCGAAGCCCGGGTGGTGAAATTGGTAGACGCAGGGGACTCAAAATCCCCCGCCGCAAGGCGTGCCGGTTCGATTCCGGCCCCGGGCACCACATACAGAAAGCCGTTAAGTTTTAAGGACTTAGCGGCTTTTTCTTTTGTGTTTCAGGCTTTGAGAGTTGCTGAAAAATATCTCAAATAGGCGCGAAAATTAAAGAGCGTAGGCGCAAAAAACCATTTCTGCAAAGGGTTCAAGCCCGCTCTTTGGTGCTCTGAGGCTCTGAATCAGCACCTAGCGTGTACGCTTCAAAGTCGCAAGCTGGCACCCCGGCCCAGTTGTTGATGGCATGTTTCATGCGCACCTGCAGCGGCACCAGCTCATTTCGGGCAAAGACCTTTGCGGCCTTCTCGACATCACCGAAACCGCCCGTGTTGTTGGGCATCATCCCCATGAGCTGGGGCGGCACGCGGTGGGCGGCCAGCACATCGTCACGGCTGGAATTCTTGATATTGGTGAAATCGTCCTTGGCGGCAACTTCGCTGATGGGGATCAGCTTGATGCCGTCTGCCTTCCCGTCCGGCGCGTAATAAAACAGGTTTTTGAAGTTTCCCGCGCCCTTGGATTTCATGAGCTGTTCGCGCATGGCTTCAATATCGTCCTGGCTCTGCGCGGCGTCCGTCACGTACAAGATGAAGCCCGCGTGTGCGCCGTTGGCGTAGTAGCGGCGACGGAAAAGCGTGGCCGCTTCGTTGAGGAAGGCAGAGTGCAGTGCGCCCAGGTACTGAGGCAGGCCGTAGACCTCCTGATGCAGATCAGGCTCACGCAGGTGGAACACGGCGCCGGGCTTGAACTGGTGCTCGCGCACAAAGTCTTCCAGAAAAAAGTAGGTGTCCAGCTCTGTGCCGCGCCGGGTGTATTTGCCCAAAGAGTGGCGCAACTCCAGAAACTGCCTGCTGATGCTGCTACGCTTTTCGAGAAAGCCATTGCCCAGCACCAGATAATCCAGCGCGAAGGCTTGGAAGGCCTCGGCGCTGAGCCACTGGCTGGGCTTGAAGGTGCTGGTCAGCACATTGACTTTGAAGCGCAGCGCGCTTTCGTGGTGGGCGCCCACGCGCAGGGTGCGGGCCAGCTCGGCAAAGCTCACAGGTGGCTCATACCAACGGCCATTGTTCATGCACTCGGCGTACTCCATGATCGAGGCACGCCCACCGATTACCGGCTCGGGCTCGCCAAAACTGAACATGATGGGCTTGGTGGTCTCTACGGCGGCGGGCTCTGCAGCGACTGGCGCTGCGGTTTCGGTGGTGCTCATTGGGATACCTCGATGAAAGATTTGGTGCGCTTGGTGGCAAGGCCTGTGCCCTGCTCAAGCGGCTCGTGTGAGAGGGCATGCATGCAAGCCCAGGCCAGATCACCGTGGCCGGTTTCGCTGTTGCGGCCTGCGGTGTAGGTCACGCTTTTCCCGCTGGCGGTCAGCTCGCGCTTCACGGCCATGAAGGCGGCGGCCAGCTCTTTTTCCCCGGCATCAAACTCAAGACGGCCAGCGCGCATCACGGCCTGAGCCTTGAGCACCAGCATGGTTTTGGCCTCCAGGCTGTAGTGCAGACCGCGCACGCTGGGGAAGAATTTGCGCACCAGTTGGTACACGCCATTACCCAGGCCAGTGGTGTCAATGGTCATCTTCTCCACGTTGTACGTGTCGCAGACTCGCTTGATCGCTGCGGCCTGCGCCTCAAAGTCCACACCGTGCAGCTGCAGCTTGTAGAGGATGCGGAATTTGCCAAGCACGTTTTCAGGCGGCGAAACCACCACCAGCGCGGCCTTGTCGCCGGTAAGGCTGGGGTCATAGCCCACCCATACCCGCTTGTAAGCAAAGGGGCGCTGAGCAAAGGGTTTGAAGTCCTTGCGCCATGCGTCCCAGCTATCGACCATGCAACGCTGCAGCACGGCCAGCGGGAAGACAGCCTGGGCGTCATCGATGAACTGGCACATGTAGAGGTTGTTGTAGACATCCTCTGATTTCGTCAGCTTCAGGCTGGCAATGTCGAACAGATCGCAGCCGCCACGCTCGGCATCTTCCACGGTGACGATGTGGCGCCAGATGCCATCAGCACCGCGTGCGCCGTTGACCAAGGCCGCATGGGTAATGTCGATCTTGAGCTTGCGATCACCTACATGGCTGCCATCCCATAGCGCATAGGCCTGGTGCTGAATGCTGGATGGCGTGCTGAAGTACGTAAGGTGCCACTTTTTGTGCGACGACATGCCGCTGGCCACGTTGTTCAGCTCGGTGAAATTGTTCGTCCAGAAATACTCATCGAAGTACAGATTGCCGTGGTAGCTCTGGGCCGTCTTGCTGTTGGTGCCCAGGAAATACAGAGTTGCGCCGTTTGCCAAGACGATGGGCTCACCGGTCAGCGTCTTGCCCAGCACCTCTTTGACAAACGCCACGATGTAGTGGCGGAAGACATAGGCTTGCGAGCGGCTAGCAGACAAGAAGATTTGATTGCGCCCAGTCTCCAACGCATCAATCAGCGCCTCGCGGGCGAAGTACCACGTTGCGCCAATCTGGCGCGACTTGAGAATCTGGCGTGTGCGCTCGCCAATGTTGTTCCACCAGGTGTGCTGGTGGCCGTAGAGCGAACCAAGGAACGCGTCCTTGAGCTTTTGAATGTCCTCGGGCGAGAGGTAATTGCGCTCTGGCTTCTTCTTCGGCCCAGCGTTGCGCGCATCAATCTTGGGATTCAGGTCGGCTTCCTTGCCGGTCTGCTCATACTTGTTGATGCGCGCCAGCCGCTCCATCTGGCGGGTGAGCAGATCAATCTCACGTTCGTCCTGCCCGTTTTTCTTGTCCTTGTTGATCAGCTTGATCAACCGGGCTTCCATCGTGCCTTCCACGCGCTGGGTGGGGCGTGTGTCGTCCCAGCCATCTGCCTTATGCCAGCCGTACAGGGTGGTGCGAGGGATTTTCAGATGCTCGGCAATGTGGGTCAGACGCCAGCCCGACCAGAAGAGGCCGCGAGCCTCAAGGCGCATGCCTGCCACCATGTCCAGGGCGCGGGCCTGCTGGGGTGTCGCCTTCGGTGCGCTTTGCTCGGCATCGACCAGCGGGAAGGGAAACGGGTTTGCAGCGGCTTTGCTTCCACGTGGCTTGCTGTGCTTAGCCACCGCTTTCAGGGCGGGGCTTGCGCGGCGCGATGTGGCTTTAGGTGGCTTGGACGGGGCAAGTTTCATGCCCTGCAGTGTGTTCCGCGCGCGCGCGAAAAGCAGTACACGAAAAATGTGATTCAGCCAGCCACAGTGCGCGCTGATTGCTACTAAATCAGGGGGTGGCGAACATAGGCAGGTCGATTAAATCAACCTCATGAAGGTCAACGCCATGCCCAAAGCCGCCAGCAAGGAAACCCAGCCCACATTCGTCCGCGTTGCGGTTGAAGGTGCCACCGTTGACGGTCGCACCATTCAGCGCGTGTGGCTGACTCAGGCTGCCGCCAACTACGACCCCGATGTGAAGGGTGCCCGCGTCTGGGTGGAGCATATGCGCAGCATGTGGTCTGACAGTCCCTTCTCTGCCCAGGGCGATGTGATTGCCCTCAAGGCCGAAGAAATCAAGACCGGCAAGCTGGCCGGAAAAATGGCCCTGTTTGCCGCCATCAAGCCTTTGCCCGACCTAGTGGAGCTGAACAAGAAGGGCAAGAAGATCTATTCCAGCATCGAGATCGAACCCAAGTTTGCCGACACTGGCGAGGCCTACCTGACGGGTCTGGCCGTGACCGATGACCCTGCCAGCTTGGGAGTGGAAATGCTGAAGTTCCACGCCAAGACCGCGCCCGCCAAATTCTCGTCTGCACCTCTGGAAACCGCCCTGGCCTTCAGCACTGGCGGTGATGACGACGAAGAGGACGATGACGACGAAGACGACAACAGCGCGCGCCGTGAAAACGCGGGCTTGCTCACAAAGCTGCTTGGCAAGTTTGGCCGCCTGAATGGCCGCCAAAGCAACAGCGAGAAATTCAACGCTGAAGCTGCCGAGGTGCTGGGCGCTGTTGGCGAATCCATTGAATCGCTGGATGAAGAGGTAAGCGCAATCAGCAAGCAATGCCTGTCGCTCAAAAAGTCCAACAAGGCTCTGCGCGGTGAGCTTGACCAGTTGCGCGAAGACTTCACCAGCTTCAAAAAGCAGATGGATGAAACCGATGGTGACCCGCAGCAGCGCAAGCCAGCCACGGGTGCCAACGCCGACGCCGCTGACTGCTGATCACAAGCCCAACCCATTCATAGACTTCACAAGGAAACACCATGCGTAACGACACCCGTGCACGTTTCAGCGCTTATGTGGGCGGCCTGGTTGCCGCCAACGGCATTGCCGATGCCGCGCAAAAATTTGCAGTCACGCCCAGCGTGCAGCAACGTCTGGAAACCAAGGTTCAGGAATCCAGCGAGTTTCTGGGCCTGATCAACATCATGCCCGTCACTGAAATGATGGGCGCCAAGCTGGGCCTGGGCGTCACTGGCCCCATTGCCAGCCGCACCAACACGGCCACCAAGGCCCGCAAGACCTCCGAGGTGGGCACGCTGGATGAACAGAAATACCTGTGCTCGCAAACCAATTACGACACGCACATCCGCTACAACACGCTGGATAGCTGGGCCAAGTTCCCAGACTTCGCGGCCCGCGTGTCCAGTGTTCGCCTGCAACGCTGCGCGCTCGATCGCATCATGATCGGCTTCAACGGTGTCAGCGTGGCCGCTGATACGGACCGCGCCGCCAATCCGCTGCTGCAGGACGTAAACAAGGGCTGGATGCAGAACCTGCGCGAAGGTGCGCCCCAGCGCGTGATGGCGACTGGCAAAACCGCAGGCAAGGTGGTGGTGGGCGCGGGTGCATCTGCGGACTATGCAAGCCTTGACGGTCTGGTGTATGACGCGGCGCAAAGCCTGCTGGACCCCTGGCACTCCAATGCCGGTGATCTGGTGGCGATCACTGGCCGTGATCTGCTCAACGACAAGCTATTCCCGCTGGTCAATGACCCCAAGGCACCCACCGAGACACTGGCAGCAGACATTGTGCGCAGCCAGCGCCGCCTGGGCGGCCTGCCGGTCATCACCGTACCATTCTTCCCTGCGGGCGCAGTGCTGGTGACCAGCCTGTCCAATCTGTCGATCTACTACCAAGAAGGCGCGCGCCGCATGCATGTGAAGGAAGCGCCTGAATGGGACCGCATCGAGACTTACGAATCGTCCAACGACGCCTTCGTGATCGAAGACCTGGGCAAAGCTGCCCTGGTTGAAAAGATCGAGATTGCCGACTAACGGGCAGCAGCCAAGCATCAGCGGCGTGCCGTGAATGCGCGCCGCTGATGCAAGGCACAAGCGGGGACCATCAACATGCGACAAACACCAGCGCAGCGGCACGTGATGCGTGTCATGGCTGAACAGCAAGCCGCCCAGTCAGCGGCTGCAAACCCTCACGGCGAAACCACCGGCAGCGCGTTTGAGCTGCAGATGGCGCAACTCTATGAATTCAAGAAGCGCCTGAAGGATGTGCAATCCATGGCGGGCAAGGCCCAGCTCAAGGCCAAGCTGCTGCCTGAAATGGACGATTACCTGAACGGCGTGATGGCCTCCGACGCGGGCACCCAGGACGAAGTGCTGATGACGGCACTGATCTGGAGCATTGATGCCGGCCTGTACCCGCGTGCGCTGGAGCTGGCCGAATACGCAGTGCGTCACGATCTCAAGATGCCTGACCAATACCAGCGCGGCCTGGCCACGGCGTTGCAGGATGAGTTTGCAGATGCGGTACTGACCGGCGCTCTCACTGGTGATGAGGCCATGACGATTGCGGGCAAGGTGCTGCAGCTGACCGACAAGCTCGACAGCCACGATCAGGCCAAGGCCAAGCTGTACAAGGCGGGCGGCTATGCCCTGCTGGGCAAGACCACCACCAACGGTGCCGACATCAAGAAGGTAAAACTGGACGCCTGCGAAAAGGCGCTGCCACTGTTGCGCCAGGCCATGGCCTTGCACCCAGGCATTGGCGTGAAAAAAGACATCGAGCGACTGGAACAGCGTTTGAAGCCCACAGGGCAAACGCCAGCCCAGTAGCCGTAACCGAGCGTACCCCGCGCCGTGGCGGCCCCGAGGCAAAGGCAATGCAAAGCACTGCCCTCTGGCCTCGGGACCACCGCCACACCTGAGCCGTAGCCACCGACAACGCGAAGCACACCATGAATGCCTTTGTCATCACCGCCAACCCGCCAGCCACGGGCGTGGAAGCTGTTGTCAGCAATGACGGTTGGTTTCCTGACCTGTTGCCAGCCGATGTGCGCGCCTTTGCCCGTCTGGACGGCACGGTGACACCGGAGCGTCTGCGCCCTGCATTGGTTGAAGCCATCCTTACCGTGAATGCTGAGCTGCAGACCTTCAAGGCTGAGCTGATTGAGTCTGGTTGCGATGCCCTGGACGAGGTGCAGGCCGTCAAGATCGATGGCAAAAGCGCCAAGCTGCACCACTACACCCGCGCCGTCTGCTACTGCCTGATGGCAGATCTGGCCGAGGCCTACCGCAATTTGTCGCAGCTGCCGGACAGCAACGGCAAGGCAGGCCAGGTGTTGGAGCGGCTGGTCATCGAGCAAAACGAGCACCGCCGCAAGCAGCGCTGGGCGATTGCCGACCTCAAGGGCCAGCGCCGCGTGATTGCGGAGCTGATATAGCCATGGCAACCCAGGTGCGCACCATCCAGGGAGAGACAGTCGATGCGCTGTGCTGGCGTCACTACGGGCGCACGCTGGGGATGACCGAAGCCGTGCTGCAAGCCAATCCCGGGCTGGCCGCCAAGGGGCTGATTCTTCCGCAAGGGCTGTTGGTTTCCATGCCAGACCTGCCCACCCCTCAACCCAAACCCATTGTTCAGTTATGGGACTGATTCACTCACCACATCAAGGCCGCACCATGACAGAACCCACCTCTGCAGCTGGAACCTTTGCGGGCTACAAGCTCGCCCTCTTCTCCCTGCCGGTGCTTGCCAGTTTGCTGGCCTTCTGGCTGGGCCTGCGCTTTGTGCCACTGCGCAAAGATGACCCACGCGGTGACTTGCTCAACCGCGTAATGGCCTGCATCTTCAGCAGCTTTTTGCTGGGTATTCCTGCGCTGGTACTGATGGTTGAGCACTGGCCGTGGGTCTTTCAGGCAGGTATGCGCCTGGCTGAAATGGCGGCGCTCACCGCTTTTGCCGGGTTCTTTGCGGTCACGGGCTGCGTGCTGGTGGTGTGTTCCATTCCGGGGCCGTGGATCATGGCCGCCGTGTTTCTGTGGCTCAAACGCAGCGAGGGCCAGACCATTACCGAACTTGCCGACCAGTTGCGCGATGAGCTGAGCGGCAAGGGCGACAAGCACAAAGGTGGTGAGCAATGAGCGCAACCGAATACATCAATGACCTGATCGCCCGCGAGGGTGGCTATGTCAATGACCCCAAGGACTCGGGCGGTGAAACCAATTACGGCATCACCGTGGGTACAGCCAGAGCCTATGGCTATACCGGTCCCATGCGAGAAATGACCAAGGCCATTGCCATCACGATCTACCTGAAGCGTTACTGGGTGGAGCCCAATTTCCACAAAATCAACGATGTGTACCCCGCCCTGGCTGAATGCCTGCTGGACTTCGGCGTGCTGGCTGGGCAGAGCACTGCGGCCAAGCATTTGCAGCGTGCACTCAATGTGCTCAACCGCAACCAGGACGACTATCAGGACATTGCAACAGATGGCCGCATTGGCACCATCACCATCAATGCCCTGCGCGCCTTTCTGGCCAAGCGTGGCAAGGAAGGTGGCGGCGTGATCTTTGGCATGGTCTGCGCGCTGCAGTCGGTCTACCTGCTGGAGCTGGCAGAAAAACGCCCAAAGGATGAGCGCTTTGAATACGGCTGGCAGCTCAATCGCGCCCTGGGTGAATTTCTGGGCGGCAAACCCTTCCTACCCGTATGAATGTCGCCGCCATCTTCTCGCTGCTGGCCCGGCTGATGCTGCCGCTGGCGGCGCTGGCCCTGCTCTACGCGGTGGATCACCGGGCTGAGCAGCGCGGCTATGACAAGGCCCAGCTGCAGGCCAAGACCAGTGAGCTGAGCCAGCTCTCGTTTGCGATCGAGCGCAGCGGCCAGCTTGCCACGCGGTTGGGCCAGATCACTGATGACAACCTCAAGGACAAAGCCGATGCCAAGCATTCGATTGATGCCCTCTCTGCTGATCTGCGCTCTGGCGCTTTGCGGCTGTCTGTCCGCACCACCGGCCAGCCGCCCGCCAGCGGTGGCAGTGCCGCCGCTGGGCCTGGTCAAGCAAGAGCCGAACTTGACCCAGCGACTGCTGAAGCTCTTGTCCGCATCACCGCAGACGGAGACAACGCAATCCGCGACCTCAACACCTGCATTGACCAATACGCCGAAGTAAGGCGCGCGCAAGAGGCCGGGCATGCTCAAACCGATTGACCTGCGCAACCACCTCACCGCTGGCCTTCCAGAGCTGCAGCGCGACCCGGAGCGCCTGATCATGCTGATTCGCGGCGGCAAGGTGCGATCCACCGCCACGCCGTCGCTGAGCTGGCAGTATGAGTACACGCTGCGCATGATCTTCTGCGACTGGACGCAGCACTCTGATGTGATCGTGGCGCTGCTGCTGCCATGGCTGCACCACAACCAGAATGAGCTGCTTGCCAACCCCGACAAAAACAAGAACGGCATGCGCTTTGATGTGGACTACCTGAACACCAGCTCCATGGACTTTGTGATGGACTTGGACCTGACTGAGCGCGTGCTGTGCAAGCCCGTGCCGGGTACGCCGGGCCAGGTCAATCTGGAGCATTTGCCGGACTACCCGCCAGACCATCTGCATAAGGCCGAACACTGGAAAGTGATGTTTGAAGGCAAGCAGATTGCCGAGTGGAACTACCCGCCGCCCCACCCGCTGCACCATGGCTGATGATCTGCAGCAGCTGGAAGACTGGCTGGTCCCACTGCTGCGCCGGCTGGAGCCCACCCAGCGCACCCAGCTGGCACGCGAAGTAGCGCGCAGCGTGCGCAAGGCCAACCAGCAAACCATGGCTGCGCAAAAGACGCCGGACGGCGAAGCCTGGGAGCCGCGCAAACACCGCGCCCGCGATGCCAAGGGCAAGCTGCGGCAAGGGCCGATGTTTCGCAAGCTGCGCACCGCCCGCAACCTCAAAACCAAAGCATTTAGCAATGAAGCCGTGGTGCAGTTTGTGGGCTTTGCCGCCCGCATTGCCCGTGTGCATCACTTTGGTCTGCGCGATTTTGTGTCGCCTGGCGGGGCGCAGTATGACTACCCTGCCCGCCCGCTGATTGGCATTTCTGAGCAGCAGATCGAGCAAATTCGGGATTTGACGCTGGCCTATATCGCAGGTTCATAAGCCTCGCGTAATGTCATGAGCGCCCACACAGGCGCGCGCGCTGGCGCTCGCGCGTAACGCTGGGCACCATCGCTGGCATGTCTTTCGATACGCCAGACCAAAGCCCCACCGAGCAGCTGCGCCAGATGAACAACATCGTGCGCACTGGCCGTGTGGAGGCCGTTACCACCAGCCCGCCACGCTGCCGCGTGCGCACGGGTGAGCTGCTGACAGACTGGCTGCCTTGGCTTGCGCTGGCGGCTGGCGGTGGCAATCAGGCGCGCCACTGGCGCACGCCCGCCATCAATGAGGAATGCCTGCTGCTGGCACCGGGTGGCGATCTGGCGCAGGCCATGGTGCTGCCTGGACTGTTCTGCGAAGACATGCCGCAAAACGCGAGCACAGAAAACGTGGAGCGCCACAACTTCAATGCCGCCGATTACTGGGAGCATGACCGCAGTGCAAGCACGCTGGTCTTTGATATTGCCAGCAGCATCCAGCTCAAGGTAGACAGCTCAACGCTCACCATCACCCCGGGAGGCACCACACTCAAAACCCCCCAGCTCACAGTGGACAGCCCGCAAAGCAATTTCACGGGCAATGTGTCCATTGCGGGCGGCATCAGCGTGGGCGGTGGCGGCAGTGGCGGCACGTCCACCATTACCGGCAACTTCCGCATTGTTGGCGGCCAGCTAACGCACAACGGCACCAATATCAGCAGCAGCCACACCCACCCAGACAGCCACGGCGGCAGCACCGGAGGGCCGCAGTAATGATGGACAGCACCACCGGGCGCAGGCTCGAAGGGATGGACCACCTTCGGCAGTCCATCGCCATCATCCTGACGACGCCGCAGGGTTCGCGGCTGGAACGCCGTACCTTCGGCAGCCTGTTGCCGGGCCTGATTGATGCACCTTTTAACGCAACGACCCGGCTGCGGTGCTATGCGGCAACTGTCAGCGCCATCATGAATTGGGAGCCACGCCTGCGCGTCACTCGCGTGGGGATGGAGGCCGGGGAATCCGCTGGTCAGGCCGTCATCACGTTGGAGGGCGAATATCGACCCACGGGTAGCAAAGTCATGTTCTCCACTTCGCTGCAGCTAAGGGGGGCCGCATGAGTAACGCCCAGATCATTGACATGAGCAAGCTGCCAGCCCCGGCAGTGGTGGTGATGCCTGAGTTTGAAACGATCCTCGCCACGCTCAAGGCCGACATGATTGCAGCCATGCCGCTGGCATACCGCGATGGCACGGCACAGACGTTGGGCCTGGAGTCAGAGCCGTTGACCATCTGGCTGCAGCTACTTGCCTATCAGCTGGTGACAGAGCGCAGCGCGCGCAACGACTCGGCGCACGCGGTGATGCTGGCCTACTCGACGGGCAGTGATCTGGATCAGCTGGCTGCATTTTTTGGCGTAGAGCGCCTGATCATCAAGCCTGCAGAGCCGCTGGCCGTGCCGCCCGTGGCGGCGGTCATGGAAGGTGATGATGAGTTTCGCGCCCGCATCCAGATGGCCCCACGTGGCTACAGCGTGGCAGGGCCTGCTGGTGCCTATGTATTTCATGCGCGAACCGCTGACGGGCAGGTGCTCGATGCCGCGGCCACCAGCCCAACGCCGGGAACGGTGGTTGTCTCGGTGCTCTCGCGCACCGGCAGCGGTGTGCCCAATCAGTCGCTGCTCAATGCCGTTGCGGCTGCCGTCAGTGCGGAGGATGTGCGCCCGCTGACAGACGAGGTGATCGTGCAGGCGGCAGGCATTGTGAACTATCAGATTACCGGAAAGGTCTATACCCTGCCGGGGCCGGATTCTTCCAGCGTGCTGACCACTGCGCTGCAGCGTGTGCGCGACTATGCGGACGGCATGCACCGCATTGGCAGGCGGCCTACGCTTTCTGGCATCTACGCTGCGCTGCATATCGAGGGTGTGGCGCGGGTTGAGCTGACAAGTCCGGCGGCTGACGTGGTTGTGAGCGGTACGCAGGCCAGTTGGTGCACCGCCATCAACGTGACCCATGGAGGCACGATTGACTGATTCACTGCTGCCCAAGAATTCAACACCGCTTGACCGTGCTGCAGAGACTGTCATTGATGTGCATCTGCGTGCCATTCCCAACCCGCACCGGGCATTGTGGAATCCCACCACCTGCCCGATGGATCTGCTGCCCTGGCTGGCATGGCAGATGGGGGTGGAGGCCTGGCGCAGCGAATGGCCGGAGCACATCAAGCGTGCCATTGTGCGCAATGCAATTCAGGTACAGCGCAGGCGCGGGACCATCAAGAGTGTGCGCGATACCGTGGAAAGTTTTGGCGGTGCCATCAGCATTCGCGAATGGTGGCAGACAGCGCCAAAGGGCACGCCGCACACATTTGAGCTGGTGTTCACGATGACGGGCCAGGACGGCGAGCAGGCCAGTGCTGCATTCGTGCAGGACGTGATGGCCGAGGTTTCGCGTGTCAAGCCTGCCCGCTCTCATTTCACCTTCATTCAGGGCGTTGCCGCCCTGGCTTCCTTGAAACTGGCAGCTGTGGCACGCCCTGTGATCTACGCCCGCCTGGACATGCAAGTGCAGTAAAACTATGGCCGGAATCATCTTCAAACTCACCGACGCCGGACGGCAGGCACTGATCAATGCCAAGCAGGACGGAACGCAGACACGCACTATCGTGAGCATTGGCGTCACGGCTACAGCCTTCACGCCAACGGCCACCATCACCGCAGTACCGGGTGAAATCAAGCGCCTGAGCACCATTGCCGGTGACGTGGTTGCCAAGGACACCATTCACGTCACTATTCGTGACGAAGGTACGAGCACCTATACCGTGCGCGGTCTGGGGGTGTACCTGGACAATGGTGTGCTGCTAGGAACCTACTCGCAGGCAGCTGTGATTTTGGAAAAGTCCAGCGCTTCCATCTTTCTGCTGTCCACCGACTTGCGGGTGCTAGACGGCAGCATAGACATCAGCACGCTGCAGTTTGGCGCAACCAATTTCATCAACCCACCGGCCACCACCGAACAACCGGGCGTGGTGGAGCTGGCTACGCCGCAGGAAACAGCTCTTGGTGCAGATGGCGTTCGCGCTGTGACGTCCGCAGGGCTGAAACCATTGCTTGAAGGCAAACAGCCGCTGGATGCCACACTGACCGCTCTGGCTGCCGTCAACATCGTGGCCGACAGGCTGATTTACACAACGGGTGTAGATCAGTTTTCAGTCACCCCATTGACCGCATTTATTCGCACTTTGCTGGATGACGCCGACGCGGTTGCGGCTCGCAGCACCCTGGGTGCCGCCCCACTGGCATCGCCCGGTCTGACTGGTACACCAACGGCGCCAACCGCTGCTGTGGACACCAATACCGCGCAATTGGCCACAACGGCCTTTGTGATTGGGCAAGCGGGCGCAGCAGCTCCAAAAATGGACGGCGCTGCAAATGTCGGCACGGCCACGCGCTTTGCGCGCGAAGACCATGTGCACCCATCTGATACCAGTCTTGCGCCGATTGCATCGCCGGGGCTGACTGGCATTCCAACCGCACCCACAGCAGTTGCAGGTACCAACACCGTGCAGATTGCCACCACCGCTTTTGTGATTGGGCAAGCGGGTGCTGAAGCTCCAAAAATGGACGGCGCTGCGACGGTAGGAACGGCCACGCGCTATGCGCGCGAAGACCATGTACACCCATCCGATACGGCCAAGGCACCGCTGGCTTCCCCGGCCTTGACCGGCACGCCCACGGCGCCGACTGCTGCAGATGGCACCAGTACCACCCAGCTGGCAACTACGGCCTTTGTACAAAACGCCGTTGGCGGCTACCTGGCCAAAGGTGTGACGGGTGGCACAGTCACATTGACAGAGGCGGAGGCATCCAATCCGGTGATTGCACTCACGGGGACGCTGACCTCTGCGCTCAATCTCGTGGTGCCGGTCACCGTCAAGCGGGTCTGGGCCATCTACAACTCAACCACTGGCGCCTTTGGCGTTACGGTCAAAACCGCCGCAGGCACTGGTGTGGCTGTCGCCCAGGGTAAGCGCAATCTTGTCTACACCGATGGAACCAACGTTTACGATGGCTTTAACGACTTTGACAGCATCGCCATCACCGGCACCAGCACGGCCCCCACTGCTGCGGTAGGAACCAGCACCACCCAGTTGGCCACCACCGCTTTTGTGATTGGGCAAGCGGGTGCTGCAGCGCCAAAAATGGACGGCGCTGCAAATGTCGGCACGGCCACGCGCTTTGCGCGCGAAGACCATGTGCACCCATCTGATACCAGTCTTGCGCCGATTGCATCGCCGGGGCTGACTGGCATTCCAACCGCACCCACAGCAGTTGCAGGTACCAACACCGTGCAGATTGCCACCACCGCTTTTGTGATTGGGCAAGCGGGTGCTGAAGCTCCAAAAATGGACGGCGCTGCGACGGTAGGAACGGCCACGCGCTATGCGCGCGAAGACCATGTACACCCATCCGATACGGCCAAGGCACCGCTGGCTTCCCCGGCCTTGACCGGCACGCCCACGGCGCCGACTGCTGCAGATGGCACCAGTACCACCCAGCTGGCAACTACGGCCTTTGTACAAAACGCCGTTGGCGGCTACCTGGCCAAAGGTGTGACGGGTGGCACAGTCACATTGACAGAGGCGGAGGCATCCAATCCGGTGATTGCACTCACGGGGACGCTGACCTCTGCGCTCAATCTCGTGGTGCCGGTCACCGTCAAGCGGGTCTGGGCCATCTACAACTCAACCACTGGCGCCTTTGGCGTTACGGTCAAAACCGCCGCAGGCACTGGTGTGGCTGTCGCCCAGGGTAAGCGCAATCTTGTCTACACCGATGGAACCAACGTTTACGATGGCTTTAACGACTTTGACAGCATCGCCATCACCGGCACCAGCACGGCCCCCACTGCTGCGGTAGGAACCAGCACCACCCAGTTGGCCACCACCGCTTTTGTGATTGGGCAAGCGGGTGCTGCAGCGCCAAAAATGGACGGCGCTGCAACTGTCGGCACGGCCACGCGCTTCGCCCGTGAAGACCATGTGCACCCCAGCGACACTAGCCGAGCCCCGCTGGCATCACCCGGTCTAACCGGTGTACCTACGGCGCCAACTGCTGCCACAGGTACCAACAGTAATCAAATTGCGACCACAGCCTTTGTTGTCGCTAGAACTCAAATTGCAACTGAAACTGTGGCGGGGCTCTCGGAGGTCGCCACCCAACCAGAAACGGATGCAGGCGACGACGATGTGCGATCTGTGACGCCGAAAAAAATTGCACCCGCATTTGGCATCGGTCAAGCCTTGCAAGACCTGTCTTCGTCTCGCGTGCTGGGCGTGGTTTACACAAACACGACGCGCAAGCCGATCTGCGTCTATGCAAACGCGAATTCTGAAATTGCGGGCGATGCATTTGTGGTCATTCGCATGGGTGCCAATGCAAACGCCATGGGCGATGTGTCGGTAAGCCGCTCCCCCGTCAGTCCTGGCGGCATCGCTGTCAATGCTGTCATTCCGGCTGGCTTTGTTTATCTGGTTGCGGCCACGGGTACGGGTGGCGTTTCTTGGCGCGAACTGAGGTAACTCCATGAAATACTATCTGAGCAATGGCGTCGTGCATGCGTTTGAAGACGATGCACCAGAAGAGTATTACGCTGGTATGCAAGCCGTGAGCGAGAGAGAGGCGCTAGCACTGGTGCAGCAACAACAGCTACAAACCAAACCAAGCAGCTGCACTCCAGCTCAAGGCCTCGTTGCCATATATGCGCTTAAGAGCATCACTGAAGACAACATCCTTGAAGCTATCGATGGCATCCCAGACGATGTGCTGCGCTACACCGCAAAGATCGGCTACCAGCGCGCCACAAGCTGGGAGCGGGCTAGTCCGACCATGCAGGTGATGGCACAGCTGTTGCAGCTGACGGAAACTGAGTTGGACAATCTGTTCGCGCATGCTGCAACTGTGCAAATTTAGGACTGAGTAATGTAGCCGTTGCTCACACAGCGGCAACCGCTGGCGCTCGCGCGAGGGGATGGGAACACTTGAGGGTGTCTCCAACTTCCACCCCTCAAGCGCCTATGTCCACCGAATACCATCATGGTGTCCGCGTCATTGAACTGACCACCGGAAGCCGCACCATCAAAACAGTTTCCACGGCCATCGTGGGACTGATCGCAACGTCCGAAGATGCGGACGCGGCCACATTCCCCTATGACACGCCCGTGCTCATTACCAATGTGCGCGCAGCCATTGGCAAGGCGGGCACCAAGGGAACGCTGGCCGCAAGCCTGGATGCCATTGCATCGCAGTGTCTGCCCGTCACGGTAGTTGTGCGCGTGCCGGACGGCGTAGGCTCCAGCGATGTGGAACGCGAAGCAGACCTGACCAGCAACATCATTGGCGAGACGCTGCCCGATGGCAGCTACACAGGCATGAAGGCGCTGCTTTCTGCCCCCGCAAAGCTGGGTGTGAAGCCGCGCATTCTGGGTGCGCCTGGTCTTTCGAATCAGCCTGTGGCAACGGCTTTTCAAGACATTGCTCAACAGCTGCGCGCCATGGCGTACTGCGGTACGTACAAGAAGACGGTGGAAGATGCCATCACCTACCGCAACGCCTTCTCGGCACGCGAGCTGATGCTGATCCACGCTGACTTTGAGCGCTGGGACACTGTGACAAACGCCACGGTCAACGCCTACACCGAGGCTTATGCGCTGGGCCTTCGTGCCAAGATTGATATGGAAACCGGCTGGCACAAGACGCTTTCCAACGTGGCTGTCAACGGTGTGACGGGCATCAACCCGCCCATTTACTGGGACTTGCAGAACCCCGCCACCGATGCGGGCCTGCTGAACCAGAACAAGATCACCACGCTGGTGAACCGCGATGGCTTCCGCTTCTGGGGATCGCGCACCTGCTCCGACGAGCCGCTGTTCAGCTTTGAGAGCGCCACGCGTACTGCACAGGTGCTGGCTGACAGCATTGCCGAAGCGCATATGTGGGCGGTGGACAAGCCTCTACACCCCAGTCTGGTGAAAGACATTCTGGAAGGCGTGAACGCCAAGTTCCGTGAATTGACTTCGCGCGGCTACATCCTGGGCGGCAGTGCCTGGTATGACGAAAGCGTGAATGAATCAGACACGCTCAAGGAAGGGCAGCTGGTCATTGACTACGACTACACGCCCGTGCCGCCGCTGGAAGATTTGATGTTCCGTCAGCGCATCACGGCTCGCTATACATCGGATTTTGCACAGCGCGTGCAGACCGGCGTGTAAGCCTTCCCGCAGTCACTGATCAACAGGAGATAAGACCATGGGAATGCCTCAAATCCTTAAACACCTCAACGCATTCGTTGACGGTACAAGCTACGTTGGTGAAGTCACCGAGGTGGCACTGCCCAAGCTGAACCGCAAGCTGGAAGAGTTCCGCAGCGGCGGCATGCGCTTGCCCGCCAAAACAGACCTTGGCATGGAAGCCTTGGAAGTGGAGCTGACAGCAGGCGGCTGGCTTAAGGATGTGCTCAAGCAGTTTGGCAATGCCAAGGTGGACGGCGTGGCGCTGCGCCTGGCCGGTGCGCTGCAGCGTGACGATACCGGCGATTACACGGGTGTGGAAGTGCACCTGCGTGGCCGCTGGGAAGAGATTGACCCCGGTTCTTTCAAGCCCGGTGACGCTTCGGAATTCAAGGCCAAGATGGCGCTGAACTACTACCGCTTGGTGTTTGACGGCGAAGACGTGATTGAGATTGACGCCATCAACATGATTGAAAAAGTGGGTGGCACCGATTTGATGGCGACCGTGCGCCAATTGCTGGGCATCTAAGGCTTGCGCCCTTCCCTGTGGGCTGCAGGCCGCCGCCCACGTTCCTGACCTTTACTTCAGAAAATCACCATGAGCAACAAGACCGTCGAAAACAACGACAACAGCAAGTCCGTCACGCTGGACACCCCCTTGACTCTGCCCAGTGGCACAGTCATTACCACCGTCATCGTGCGCAAGCCCAGCGCTGGCGCATTGCGCGGCCTGGCACTGTCTGATCTTCTGCGCCTGCAGACCGATGCGATTCAGACCATCTTGCCCCGCGTAACGGAGCCCATGATCGTCAAGCAGGAAGTGCAGAACCTTGACCCCGCTGACTTGGTGCAGCTGGGCACGGCGGTATCGAGTTTTTTGCTGCCGAAGGCGGATCGAGCCGACTTCCAGAGCGAGTAGAGGACGCGATTGCGACCATTGCCATCATCTTCCACTGGCCGCCCAGTGAGCTATGGCCCATGAGCCTTGATGAGCTGATGGACTGGCGTGAGCGGGCAGTGGCTTTGCATAACAAGATCAACGCACCACCCGAGAAATAGACCATGGCTGAACAAAACATGCGCTTGCGCGTCATGCTCGATCTGGCAGACCGGGCGCTTGGCCCGCTCAAGCGCATCAGCCAGGGGGGCAAGGAAACGGCGGCTGCGCTCAAGGAAACTCGGGCGCAGCTCAAGCAGCTGAATGCCCAGCAGAATGCGCTGGGCAACTTCGACAAACATACGCAGGCCATGCGGGAGTCGAGCAACCAGCTGAAGGTGCTCAAGCAGCAGCTGCAGACGATGACCAGCACCGGGCAGGCCAGTGCCAGCCAGATTAAGGCCCATCAGGCGGCCATCGAGAAGCAAACCGCAAAGTACAAAGAACAGCAGGCCACGGTGTTCAAGCTGCGGTCAGCGCTGACGGACATGGGCATTACGAATGCCAGCCAGGCGCAGGCGGTGCTTGGGGCCAGCATTGCCACGACTACTGCAAAAATCAAAGCGCAGTCTGATGCCCTGAAGCGGCAGGCTGAGGAACAGCGCAAGCTGGCACATATTCAGCAGCAGTCCGCCAAGGCTGCGGCCATTGGCGGCGGCATGGCTGCGGCTGGGGCTGTGGGTGTGTATACAGGCAAGCGCACAGTGCAGACGGCGGTGAAGCCGGTGCAGAGCTATATGCAGCATGAGGATGCAATGCTGGGCATTGCGCGGCAGGTGCCGGGTGCGCGGGATAGTTCGGGCCAGCTGACATCGGTTTACACCGATATCGAAGCCCAGGTGCGGGAGCTGAGTACACGCGTGCCGCTGGCGACCACGCAGATTGCGGAAATGTTTACTGCTGCGGCCCGTATGGAGGTGCCTACGGACAAGCTCAGCGAGTTTGTACTGATGACATCGGAGATGGCGACTGCCTTTGACGCTGTGCCTGCCGAGATTGCGGACAGCATGGGAAAGATTGCCAACAATCTGAAAATCCCTGTCACCGATATGCGTGGCATGGCTGATGCCATCAATTACCTTGACGACAACGCGATCAGCAAGGGCGCGGACATTATTGGATTTTTGAACCGCGTGGGCGGTGTGGCCGGTGTGGTCAGCATCAAAGGGCAGGAAATGGCGGCGCTGGGCAGCACGCTGCTGACATCGGGCGAAACCGAAGAAACAGCGGGAACTGCGGTCAAGGCCATCTTTACCAACTTTGCCGCGGCCACAAAAGGCACAAAGAAGTTTCAGCATGCGCTGGGTGAGATTGGTTTGACGGCCAAGGATGTGCAGGCCGGGATGGCGACGGACTCTGTAGCCACCTTGCTGAAAATATCTGAAGCCATCAAGAAGCTGCCCAAGAAAGATCAACTGGGCGTGATGGCTGAGCTGGCGGGCAAGGAACATGTGGGGCGGCTGGCAAAGCTGGTGACGAACACCGAGGAGTTGCGCCGACAGATCGGCCTTGCCAACAGCGAGGAAGCAAAGGGTTCTATGGCCCGCGAAGCTGCGGCGCGCAATGCGACCATGAGCGCACAGGGGCAGATGACGGATAACCGTGTTTTCAACCTGAAGGCGGTCATTGGTGAGAGCCTGAAGAATGAAATCAAGGACTTGCTGGCGGTGGTGAACCCGCTGCTGGAGCGTTTTACCGCATGGGTGCAAGCTAACCCTGCACTGGTGGGTGGTGTGCTGAAGGCGGCGATTATGTTTGGCGTGCTGATGGCTGGTGTGTCTGCGCTGTTAATTCCTCTTGGTTTGCTGATTGCCAAAGGTATGCTGATGCGCTTTGTTTTTGCCCGCCTCGCCAGTTGGGTTATGGGATCTGGTGGAGCAATGGGCTTGCTGCAGGCGGGTGCTGCGCGCTTAGCGGGCGGCTTTGGGCTGCTGGTGCGCTGGGGTTCTGCGCTATTCCGTCTCAACCCTTTTGCGGCTCTTGCTGCTGGGTTGTTTGGATTTTTTCAGTCCATTACTCAGAACTGGGGAAAGATCAAGGCAGCCTTCAGTGCTGGAGATTGGTCGTCCATTGGCGGATTCATTCTCAAGGGTCTTGAAGCTGGACTCAATATGGCCACGCTTGGTCTTTATGGATTCCTCAAGGGAGTGCTGACGGGCTTGATTAAGGCGGCCAAGTGGGTTTTGGGCATTCAGTCGCCCAGTACGGTGTTTGCCGAGATGGGGGCCTTTCTGATTGAGGGTTTGATCGTCGGAATGCGCAATTTGCTTGGTGCGCTGTGGGGCTTCGTGTCTGGCGCGTTCAATGGCTTTGTCAGTTGGCTGGGCGGCTTGTGGGTTGGAATTCAGAGCCTGGCCAGTGAAGCCTGGGGACGCATCGTGGCAACGGTGTCCAGCCTATTGAATATGGGTGTGGGCGAGTGGATGCAGGTCTTTCTGAATTTCTCACCATTCGGATTGATCTGGAATGCACTCACTTCTGCGCTGTCGATGCTTGGCATTCAAGTGCCGGAGCAGTTCCGCAGCTTTGGCGGATTCATAATCGATGGACTGATTGGCGGCATTACCAACAAGCTGGGCGCGCTTCGTGACACTGTGGTGAATGCTGCGACCAGCGCGGCGGGCTGGTTTAAGGAAAAGCTGGGCATCAACAGCCCGAGCCGGGTGTTTACACAGTTTGGCGGATGGATTAGCGAAGGTGCTGCAGTGGGTATTGAAGGCGGGCAGGCCGGCGTACGGGCTGCGGCGCTGGCCATGGCTTCTGCGGCCATGGCGCCGATGGCAAACGCCACATTGAAAGCACCTGGTATTGAGGTACCGCAGGCAGTGGCGGGGCTGCAGCAGGTGAGCGTGCAGCCTGTGCTGCAGGCGTTGCCGAAGTTGCCTGCTATGTCTGAGCAGATGCCACCGCTGGAGCTGCCTGCAGAGCATCGCATTGCGGTGCAGTTGCTGGGCCTTGAGCACTTGCAGCGTCTGCAGACGATTCAGCCCATGCTGGCCCATACTGAGCCACAGCTTGAGGGGTTGGCGAGCGACGGGTCGGATGCCGGGCAGCGGCCATACGTCAACCCGCTGCAGCCGTTGCAGCCCATGCGGGCCTTGCAGCCGATTGCGCGGCGAGCTGCTGGCCCCGTGGCGACGGGTGGCAATACTTACCCGATCACGATCAACGCAGCGCCGGGGATGGACCCGCAGGCGATTGCCCGCGCAGTTGCTACAGAGCTTGACCGGCGCGAGCAGGCCAGCGGTGCGAAGCGTCGCAGCTCGCTGTCTGACTTGGATTGAGGGGTGGCGATGAATAGCACTTTGATGGCGCTGGGACAGTTTATTTTTGGGCTGCAGACGCTGGCATATGAGGAGCTGAAGCGCAGCAACAGCTGGCGGCACCCAAGCAATAGCCGCGTGGGTGCGCGGCCTGCGCGGCAGTTTGTGGGCGTGGGGGATGACCAGATCACGCTGAGCGGCTGGGTAGCGCCGGAGCTGATCGGCACTTATGCCAGCGTGGCAGAGCTGCGGGCCATGGGGGATAGCGGCCAGGCGTTTGCGCTGGTTGCAGGCACGGGTGAGGTGTTTGGGCAATATGTGATTGAGAGTCTTAACGAGACGGGCACGCTGCACTATGAGGACGGCACGCCGCGCCGCATTGCCTTTGATTTGCAGCTGGTGCGCGTGGACGATGACCTGGGCGGCAACCGCGTGACGGTCGATGAGCAGGGGCAGTATTCGGGTGAGGACGCTCAATGAGCAATGAGGGCCGTTATCTGCACCCTGCCCCCACCTACCGTCTGGTGGTGGCGGGGCGTGACATTACGCCTGCGATCGATGCCCGGCTGATCAGCCTGACGCTGACCGAGGGTCGGGCCAATCAGGCTGACCAGTTGGACATTGTGCTGAGCGACCATGACGGGCAGCTGGCGATACCGCGCAAAGAGGCCGAAATTGAATTGCAGCTGGGCTGGGTGGGCCGCCAGTTGATCGACAAGGGCACATTCGTGGTGGACGAGGCCGAGCACAGCGGTGCGCCGGACATCATCACGATTCGTGCCCGTGCTGCTGACCTGGGCGGCGAGATCCGCAAGCGCACGGAAAAGAGCTGGCATGACACGACGCTGGCCGCCATTCTGGCCACGCTGGCAAAGCGCAATGATCTGACGCACAAGGTGGACGCCAAGCTGGGCGCCACCAAGGTGCAGCACATTGACCAGACCAACGAATCAGACATGCACTTCATCACCCGCCTGGCGCGCAAATATGACGCGGTGGCGACGGTGAAGAAAAAGCACCTGCTGTTCATGCCCATCGATGGCACCAAGAACAGCAAGGGCGAGAGCCTGCCGACGATTGAAATTACCCGCATCGATGGTGACCAGCACCGCTGGGCCAGCAGCACACGCGATGCCTACGACGGTGTGAAGGCGCTGTGGAATGACCGCAAGTTTGGCAAGCGCAAGGAAGTGATTGCGGGCAAGAAGGACGGCAACCTGAAGACGATGAAGGAAACCTTTGGCAGCGAGGCCGATGCGCTGGCCGCTGCCAAGAGCGAGCTGCAGCGCATCAACCGGGGCATGGCGACGTTTGACCTCAACCTGGCCATTGGCGTGCCCGAGCTGATGCCGCAGACGCCTGTGCGGGTGGTGGGCTTCAAGCCAGAGATTGACGGCCAGGGCTGGCTGGTGAAGGAAGTTACGCACACGCTGGGCGATGGCGGGCTGACCAGCAAGGTGCAGATGGAGCGGGCGGGGGATGAGGACGAAAAGCAGAGTGATTGATGCGCGATCTGCAGAATTATTTATCGTACGTACAAAAAAGCATTGCACTTTTAAATTAACGTACGTACAATAAATATCATGCAAACAGAATACGATGCCAACAAAGATACGATCAACCAGCAAAAGCATGGCATCGCTCTTTCTCTGGCAAGCCAGATTGAATGGTCTGAAGTGCTCTGTTTTGTGGATGACCGCACCGATTACGGTGAGGTTCGTGAAGTCGGTTTTACCGTGATCGAGCAGCGCCTATATGTGGTGGTGTTCGTGCAGCGCGGCGACACCATGCGAATCATCAGCCTGCGTAAGGCCAACAAGCGGGAGATAAAGCACTATGAACAAGCGTCTGAGTAAATCGGGGCTCATCGTCCCCACCGATGCCGAAGATGCCGCCATCAATCGCGGTATTGCGGATGACCCGGACACGATGGAAATCACTGCCGAGATGATGGCGAAGATGCAGCCACTTGTGCGCCGTGGCCGCCCAGCAGTCGCTAACCCCAAGGCACCCATCACCACGCGCATTGATGCTGATGTGCTTAGCGCCATCAAAGAAAGCGGCAAGGGCTGGCAGACCCGCGTGAATGACGTGCTGCGTGAAGCCGTCCGCAAAGGTAAGTTCAAGGCTGCCTGACAGCGCCGCCGTCCGATCAACCCAAGCCCGCCGCGTGCGGGCTTTTTTGCGTCGACTGCACAGACCGCATTAGCGGGCCTGTAGCGCATTGCAGGGTGATACCCACCGCCGCACAACAACTCATGCTGGTCGTGCGCGCCTGCGCGCCCCTGACGAGGTGCGCGGGCACCGCCCACCCCACCCCTACCCCTGATTTTCGAAATCGAGAACTACCCTCCCCAACCCCTCCGCGCGCAGTCGAGACCCCGCCGCGCCTGCGCGCTAAAAGGGTGTGTTTTGTCGGGGGTGTCGGCGGGTTTCAAAGCCAAGCCCGGTGCGGGCCTTGGCGGGGTTTGGGGGGTGTCATCGGTGTCGAGTTTTGTCGGGAATGTTGCTTTTTCGTCAAAAGTACATGATTGAATCAGCGGATTCGTTTCAAGGCTTCTTGATTCTTGCGCCCGATGGCTTCTTCTTGCTCACGAAGATCAGCGGGGCAACCCGGAAACTGAATGCAAAGCTCGTCAGGCTCCAGATATCGACCATTCTTCCCGGTTCGTGGTCTGGGAGCCTCGCCACAGTTGGGTAGCTCGTCTGGGGCTCTCTTGGGTAACTTTGGGTCTCTGATGTCAATGCATGCGGGAACGTCGCTCCAGCTGGCGCATTTTCCATTTGCCAAGCGATAGCCGGGGCCGCCATGCGATCCACAGCCGTCCCTGGCAAAAGCTTCAATCGGTATGGTCAGGGCGCAAGCGAATGCCAGCAACACCAGTCTTTTCATAACTTTCAATCTCAAACCAAGGCTCTAAAAACATCCTCATCAATCACTGTCACGCCCAATTCTTCAGCCTTTGCAACTTTGCTTGGGCCGGCGCGCGGGCCGGTTACTAAGTAATCGAGCGTGCTGCCAACAGTGCTACGCACATCCCAGCCCGCGACCTCGGCCAAGTCTTCCAGTTCTTCACGCGCAGCTTCAGAAAACCCCGTGAACACAACGGCGGTTTGCCAATTTTTGCGAGTGGATGCAGGCGTGCTTGGGGCCGATGGCTGAAAGGCCATCACCTTGCGCTCTCGCACCGTAGACAGCAGTCGCTTGACGGAAACAAGCTCGCCCGTGCCAACATCCACAAGGTCGCCCCGTATGCGATCAGTGCGAAAAGTGCGCACGTCCATGCGTAGCTGGCAAAAACCTTCCAGATATTCCTGACGGCCCTTTTTGGTAACGCCAGTCACATTCACTGTGCGCACACTCGCTGCGCCAAAGTTGTCGGAATATGAAAACTGGAACAAGCATGGCAAAGCGACATCTGCAACAGATGCAGGCATAGGCGACTTGACTGCTACTGACTTGCGTGGCTTTTTGGCTGCAACTGGTTTGACTGCGGTTGGTTTGGCGGCTGCAGTAGGGTCCGCTACAAGATGGAAAAGATTTCCCGGGAAGGGGGCAACTTCCGTGCTTGCTGCGATGCTCGTCTCTTGTTCCGGCTGTATTGGGTTATCAGTGGCCACCGCAATCTGAACTGCTGTTGGTGCTTGCGCAGGTGCTGGCACCGATTCAGGTTCGTGCTGCATGGCCGCTTCGGAAGCCTGCTCCACAGCAGCTTGGCTGGATACTGCCGTCGCTGGAGCGACAGGTTTGCCATTGCGCAGCCAAAGCCAGGCAAAAGGGGCGATAACAAAAGCACCAAACCAAGTTGCGACAGTTGATCCAGCACCTTTGGTTTCGGGCATGAACAGTCCGCCCGCTATGCAAAAGCCTGCAAACGCACCAATACATGCGCAAAGCAGGCTGATCATTCTTCGAGTGGTATTGCTCCAGCCCTTTCGCAACCCCGTGCGAGATAGAGCCTTGTACGCAAAAACTGCACCAGCGGATATGCCGATGAGTAGACCAAGAACGGCCCACCCGCTAGCCGTGCTCCCATCCATTCAAGCCCCCTCACGCCGCAATGCGCACTACATCTCTATGGACCGTTGCGCTATGGCTAAAAATCAAAACCGCCGTCCATTCCACCCATACACCACGCGGCCCTTGATGCAGATTTGCTGGGTGCCGTCGAGGATGTCGGAGGTCTTGATGGCTTCGTTATCGCTGCTGACTTCGTAGCGGCCATCGAGCCGCTGGCGCACGCGCTTGATGAACAGGCGGCTGTGGGCTTCCAGCACATACACGCCGTCCACGAGCACTTCCTTGGCATCGGTATCCACCAGGCAGAAGTCACCACTGTCCAGCGTGCCGCGCATGCTGTCGCCATAGGCGTGCACCAGCTTGAGCGCCGCCGGGCGGCAGCGCGGCAGGTGGTTGGAGATCCAGACCTTGGAAAACGGCACATCGCCCATCACCACGTCTTCGGTCAGCAGCTCATTGCCGGGGCCCATGCTGCCCGTGGCGCTGAGCAGTGGCACATAGATCGCGTCTTCATCAGTGGCTGGCGCGGGCGCACTGCCAGAAATTGAATGCTTCAGGCGCACAGCTGCCGGTGGGCTTGAAGTTGAGCCGGTCAGGATGAAGGGCACATCAATGCCCAAATTCTGGATGTAAGCCAAAAATTCGGCGCTTGGTGCGGAAACACCGTTGAGCCAGTTATTGACTGTGCTACTTGCGAATCCAGTGTCTTTGGAAAGGGCTACACCCGTGAGTCCGAGCCGTTCACAAGACTCCCTGAGGCGTAATGCCATCGCCAACCTAAAATCCGGTTTATCGGATTTATTCATGACAATTCCCATTTTTCTTTGACAAATCCGAAATTTCGGCTAAAGTCGCATCAACTCTTAACAAACCACAGCCATGACAACAGCGAAACCCACCAGCCCTGCCCCCCAGTGGAATGACTTTTCCGCTTGCCTTGAGCGACTGAAGGAATGCCTTGTCGATCTGGTGGGCGCTGCGCCTCAACCCGGCGCCTTTGGCACAGTGACCGTGCACATCACCCCGGCGACGGGTGACAACGCCATGTCGGTAGAGCGCTGGGTGTATGACGCCCAGGTGCTGCTGGCCTGCCTGCACGCTATCGAGCCTGCGGCACAGATGCGCATCAATGTCACAGGACTGGGGGCTATGCATCACATGGCTTTGCATGGTGTGGGAGTGGTGGCGGGTCGGTTTGTCAATGTGGTGGATTACGCGCCTGCCCTGGCTCTTATTCCAGAGGCGCTTCGGCCGTGTACACGCACCGGCCTGCCAGTTCGGCACGCGGTGCTTGCCGAGCCTCAGGGTCTTTCGTGAGGTTGAGGATGTATTCCACCCCAGTCACACGCACACGCCTTGTACCGGATCCCAGATAGAGAACGTCTCCCACGTTCAAGACCGGATCAGTGGCTACAGGAAATGTGCAAGCCACTTCGCTGCGCGAGCCGGGCTCAAAGACTTGCGTATTGACCGAATAAGGCATTGATTTCTTTCTATTTGAATTGACAAAACACCAACATGACAACAGCTAAATCCATCCCCGGACTACTGCGCAAGCTGGCCGACTTCATCGAACGCGCGTTGGGTGGAACTGCGCATGCTGCAGAAGCCGCCCGCCAGCGTCGTGCTGCTCAGTGCCAGCGCAATGCTGAAGTGCTTGCCGAGTTGGCCATCCAGCAAAACCGCTTGGAACGCAAAAAGCAGCGCCGCCAACAGTCAGAGGATGTGACCGCTGCTTGCTTTGCCGCCGGATTGCTGGATCAGCATTTGCTGCCTGAATGTGGTGATGCCCGCACAAAAACCCTCAATGACGGCAGCGACCTCGGGACTAAAGGCTCCTTCCTCAACCATCGCGTCGAGGGTCTTTCGTGTGCTGTTGATACGGAAGCCAGGGCTTTCACCCTCGGGGATTTGGCTGTAAACAGCCAGCGCAAAACCCAAGGCTTTGCCAACGACATCGAGCGTGTCATCACCAAAACCAGAATCGTCATTTATCGGCATAACAAGCCCTCCCAAGCCTTGTGTTCTTAACAAAGGTTAATGATACATGTCCACCCATCAAGCCCAACCCGCCCGCCAGCAGGCCGCTGCCAAGCCCGATGACTTGGTGTATTTCCGCTTCGGAAAACAAGGCGCCGAGAACCACCGCAAGGTGCGCGCCATTGTTGAAGCCCGTGGCGGCAGCAGCAGCATCGCCGGTGTCATCCGCGAGCTGATCGGCAGAGGTCTGCAAGACCTCGAAATGGAGCAAGCCATCATCGCGGCCCACAAGGGCAGCAGTGCTTCGGCATCTGTCGGTACAGGGGGCTGAGAAGTTCATGCCTCACATCTTGCGCAACACCCCACGCAATCACACGCAATTTGTTTTGCGTGGCGCTGCGCGCTGAGCGGTCACGGAAGGAATCCACCATGAATATGCACATTTCCCATGGCGCCGGAAAAATTGAAAGCGTGCTGCGCCATGCGCTGAGCCAGCCGGGCAGTGACGTGCAGGAGGCTGCGGGCTGGGATTCGTCCAACGTCTCCCGCGTTCTGTCGGGCCAGCAAGGCGTGCCCATTGGCAAGCTGGACGCGATTGTGAGCGCTGCTGGCTATGTGCTGGTGGGCCGTGAGTATCTGGACGCCATCGGCGTGCTGAGCCGTGTGGGTGCCTATTGCCACTGCGCCCGCTCTGGCGGCGGCGAATGCGGCCCGGCCAACAGCGCCATGTGCGCCAAGTAAGGGCGGCTGATGTACGCGTCAGACGGAACCACTCCACCCGCCGAAGGCTTTCAGGTGCTGACCTTCCCGCGCAAGGGCGGGAAAAAGGTGCGCTCTGAGGGTACGCGCATGGCCTGCCCGCACTGCGGCTTTGACAGCGTGATTCGCACCAGCTGGATGATGACCAAGCTGATGCGCGAAACCACTTATCAGTGCAGCAACCCCGAGTGCAGCCACAGCTTTATCGCGCTGACAGAAATCGTGCGCACGCTGAGCCCGTCTGCCACGCCTGACCCCACGATCAATATCCCTTTGTCCAGCCATGTGCGTCGCGATGGAATGCGCGTGGTGCTGGACAACGCCGACACCGCAGCCCACACGCCGCGCTACACACCGCCGGTGACTGGTGACTTGTTCGCCAGCCAGCCTGCGCCGCAGCCCCATATCGCAGGCACTTTTAGCGGTGGTCACCCCATTCCGCCCAGACCGCCTACGCGCTAGTCGCCTAGCCATCTAACCACCCATTTCGATAGCACCGACAGAGCCTGTTTGCAGGCGCTGCGGCCCTTTTTACGCACAAAAACTGGAGGTAATTGCGATGACTGAAGCAAAAACGACCGCGCCGCGCGAGGTGAAAAAGATGGTTGACAGGTACAAGCGTACCCATGCAGTTGCTGATGGCGTCCAACCTGTGGCGCATCAGCCTTTGACCACTGAAAAAGTGCTGCGCTCTGGCGGTGGCTGGGCGCACTGGCAAGGCCACGCAAGTGTGGTTGTGGATGGTGTGAGCTTATCGGTGTACAGCCGCCTCGAAAGCAGTGCCAATTACAGCGAGGCCGGCACATTGCTCATTGCCCGCGCCGAAAAGGGCGGTTTCTCTCTGTCAGTTGATCTGACTTCTGCTGCCATCAGCAGTCTGGTTCAAGGCCTGAATGAAGGCGAAAGGAAAGTGCGCCAGATTCAAGCTCTGGGATCGCCCAGCGAGGTAGCGGAGATCGATGACTGGCTGCTCTACGAGCAGACCACGGGTGACTATGTGAAGGCAAAAATGGGCGGCATGGCGTTCCGCGTTTTTGCAAATCAGCTCGACCACATGAGCACGCCTGAAGTGCAGCTTATGACGTACAGCGAGCTGGGCTTTCGCGCTGGCTCGCAGGCTGTACCCAGCTTTCTGAGCCCTGATGCTGCCGATGAGCTGGCTGACGCGCTGAAAGCCGCTGCCTACCGTGCCCGCATGCTCAAGGCTGAGCAAATCGCGCAAGGCGGTACCGCATGAAGATGCACAACGCCGCCACCCGCGCCCTGCAAATTGCGCAGGCCTGCGAGGTCTATGCCAACGCCAAGGGCCATCAAGGCGTATTCCTCACGCTGACGCTGCCCAGCCGCTATCACGCCAAGCGTCTTGAGGCTGGTGTGATGGTGGGCAATCCAGACCATCAGCATCACCTGACACCACGTAAAGGCCATGAAGAACTGAAGCGCTGCTGGAATGCGGTGCGCGAATCCATGCGCCGCATGGGGCGTGAAGCCTACGGCTTGCGCGTAGTAGAGCCCCACGCCGATGGCACGCCGCACTGGCACGTCATGCTGTGGGTGGAAAACGATGTGCAGCGCCACGCAATCAAGCGCTTGGCTGCGCATAACTTTGGTGCAGGCTGCATCAGTGTCAGCACCACAGGGGCAAAACGTCCTTTTCGTGCTGCCAGCTACTTCGGCAAATACCTGTCAAAGGCAGACGAACGGCAAGCCAAGTGGGCCATGTGCTGGGGCATCAAGCGTTTTGCCGCCGTGGGCATGGTGGCCGTGGGTGAGTTGCAGAAAGGCGGTGTCGAATGACCGCCAACCGCTACAGCATCACTCATGTGGACGCCGACCGTGTGCGCCGCCGTCTGGTCATTGGTGCACCCAGCCGCAAGCTGGCAGAAGCGTTTGCCGTGCAGCTGTACGGCGATGCCTGGTATCTCTCGGCTGTGAAGGTCTGAGCATGGATCGCCACCCCACCCTTCACGCCCAGACCCTAGTGGATGCAGAGCCTGATCTGTGCCCGCTGTGCGGCCTGCGTCACATGCCAGAGCCTGCCGCCGCGCTGGCCCCGGTGCGTGATGACTTGCTGGACAAGGCCACGCTGGAGCTGCTGCGCATCACTGCCAATGCATGGGCACCGCTGGCCGCTGACACCGGCTATGCGCCCATGCCGCTGGATACGCGCGTGAAGATCGTGCAGCTGCGCAATGACTTTGCTGCACTTTCCAGCAAGGGGCGCTTTGTGTCGGCTGAAAACCAAGAATGGTTTTCTCTGCCCCAGCGCTGGCGCATGGCATTGCTGCTGCTGTGCGGGGTGGATGGCGAGAGCATGGCCGAGTTGTCCAGTCGTGAGTTTGTGGAAATGCCACCGCCAGAGCGTCAGGCCATCAAGTCTGAGCTGCGCTTGGCAAAGCGATTGTTCAGCCGCCTTGTTGCGCTGACCAGCAAGTGGTAAGCCACCATGCCAAAGATTCTGCGCGAACTACCGAAGGGCTACTCCAACTGGGAAGAAAACAAACCCAGGTTGATGGATGTGGCCGAGCATCTGGAAAACATCATTGATGCGGCTCCTTCGGAATGGCGCGCAGTCATTCGCACACGCTTTCAGAAGATGGAGGCGGTGCCGCCCATGGGTGCCGACGAAAACGAGCTGGCCCGCTGGTTCACGCAGCAGCCGCCAGACTGGGCCAAGGCTTGGGGCAGTCTGAAAGAGCTGGCATCGTTTCAGGACGCCTACGGCGATGCCATGCGCTGGAATCTGGACGATTACGAAATCTGCAAGTGGGCCAAGACCTTGGCAGCGCAGGCCAATGAGCTTGAGGCCTTCTGCATTGGCGAAGAGGTCAAGCGCAAGGAATCGCGCGGCAACGCCGGCCCCATGCGCCCAATGACGGGCGAGGAAAAAGAGGCCATCCAGGCACAGGACTTTGCCCTGCGGGTGGATGCCGTGCGCATGCTTGTGCGCATGATTGGCGTAGACGAAGACCAGCCAATCCAAGGGCAGGCAGGCATCAAGCGTGCGCAAGACCCACGCTGGTGGCGCAGGCGTCTTCGCACCCATGTGGCCCGCGTGGTGGAAGGCGGCTATATCCGCCTGGGCATGGTGCACCGTGCCAGTGGTGGCTATATCAGCCATCTAGGCCTGATGCGCCGCACGCACCAGCTCAAGCGCAATGCTGATGCTCTGGCTCGCTCTCTCTACGTCAATGAGGCCGGTCAGCATTTCAATCTGAAAGAGCTGGCAGCGCTGGGGCCGTCAAACCCGGTGGTGCGCGGTGGTGAGCTGATGACACGCATTCGCGGTGCTGAGGAATATGCAGACGCCCGCGCCCATGTGGGCCTGTTCATCACCCTCACCCTGCCAAGCCGCTTCCACCCCGTGAAGCTGGGCCGTGGTGGCCGACCTGTACCCAATGACAAATACCTGCCGGGCCTGACACCGCGTGACGGCCAGATGTGGCTGCGTACGAACTGGCAGAAGGTGCGCAGCGCTGCCAAGCGCCTGAAGCTGGGCATGTATGGCCTGCGCGTGGCTGAGCCGCACCATGACGCTACACCTCACTGGCATGCGCTGATCTGGGTTGAGAACGAAGAAGAGGCGCAGCTGCTGGAAGGGCTGATTCGCAGGTACTGGCTGGCCGATGAAGGTGATGAACCCGGTGCGCAGAAGAACCGCATCTGCGTCAAGCGCATGGTGGCTGGTGGTGCTGCTGGCTACGTTGCGAAGTACATCGCCAAGTCTGTTGGCCATCACGCCCTGGCTGAGCATACGGACGTGGTACAGGGCCAAGAAATACAGATGGATCTGGACTTGGACAAACCTGTCCAGCCTGACGCCAAGGAATCCGAGAAAGACGGCTTTGCCGGTTACCGCCGCGTGGATGCATGGGCCAGTCATTGGGGCATTCGCCAGTTTCAGACCTTTGGCATGCCCAGCGTGACGGTGTGGCGCGAGCTGCGCCGCGTCAGCAAAGACCAGCTTGAGCTGTTTGCACAGGAAGGCGACGTCAAGACGGGGCAGGCCTTTACTGCCTGCCACCGCCACGGCGAAATCCGCGCCGACTGGTGTGCATTCATGGAGGCTATGGGCGGCCACGCCTGCAAGCGTCAGGACTGGCACTTGCGCGTAGTGAATCGCACGCCAGAGGCAGGGGCAGTCAATCAATACGGTGAGGTAGTCGCGCAGGGTCGCATCGTGGGCCTGACGCCTCAGTGTGGCCGTATGCGCGGACGCTGGCTGGTCAGCCGCCGCATCGCATGGCGTCCCTACGTCTCCACATTTTCTGCAACTGACAGCACTGAAACCACCCAAGGGGCCGACGAGGCGCAGGGCACAGGCGAGGCCGTGTCCAGGCCGCCGCTGGCGGCCCCTTGGACTGGTTTCAATAACTGTACGGCCCGGCTCACGGGCCAGACCGCCAAGGCCTTTTTTGGCCGTGGCAGGCACGAACCAGAGGACTGGTGCAGCCCAGACAGCCCCGATTCGGTGCTGTACCAGCCAAAAACGCTGGTCAACCGCTTCCAGCAAGCAGCCCATTTTTTCCAAAACGCCAACTGATCCATCACAGGAGGAATTCCCATGTCCGCAACCACAGGAGAAACCACGATGAACCGAGAAAAACTTGCGACCGTTTACCAGAACGCCAAGGACGTTGTTTACGGCTTCAAAAAAGTGCGAGACCAGCAAGCCCGAGACGTAATTGAACTGATTGGCGCTATCGCACTGCGCGATCAAGCAATTCTGACGCTGAGCGAAAAGGTCAAGGTCTTGGAGCACCAGATGCTGGGCACTCCAGTGGAGCTGGCTGCCGCAGCTTTGCAACAAAACTGCCACGGCGCAGCAAAGCTGGCTGGTTGGTGGAAGCACCCCGCCACTGGCGAAGCGGTGCAGGCCAATCCCTACTGCTTTTCCAACAAGCTGATGCTGATCGTCAGCGAAGTGTCGGAAGCCATGGAAGGTGATCGAAAGAACCTCATGGATGACAAGCTGCCGCACCGCCCCATGCGCGAAGTGGAACTGGCCGACGCCGTGATCCGCATCTTTGATCTGGCTGGTGCCTATGACATGGACCTTGGCGGTGCCATCAGCGAGAAGCTGGCCTTCAACGCACAGCGCCCCGATCACAAGATGGCAAGCCGTCAAGCCGCTGGCGGGAAGGCGTACTGATATGGGCGCCCGCCGTACCGACCCCAGCCGCAGCGCCGTCGATCAATCGGCGGGCTTCAAGTACACGCCATCAGGCAGCACCGATCTGGCCAAACGCTTTGCCGCCATCCGCCGCGAGCAAGCCAAGGCCCAGCGCGAAGCTGCTGCCGCCGAATTCCAGCAGGCCCAGCAAGCGCTGGAGCTGGAGCCCGGCGCGCAAGTCCTGCCCCTTTTCAAGCAAGCCATCTGACCCACCACCACCGGAGCCCAGACCATGGACCACAACATCACGACGCTGAAAAGCTATCGCGCCGTCCTCATTCCCATCGATGCAGATCCCGCCAATCTGGAAGACCTGGCCGATGCGGGCCTGCTGCCCACCATCCGCGTGAAGGCTGGCACCTCCGACCAAGCCACCGCACAAGCCCACATCGTCAGCGGCAAGGGCGTGCTGCGTGTGGAACGTGTTGACGAAGTGGAGGCTTGAACCATGAGCGAACAGAACACTTGCCACCCGCAGCCAGCCAAAGGCATGTTCTTCAATGGCAGCCAAATCCGCTTGCCATTTAACGCATGTACAGGCATCAGCCCTGATGTTCCGGGCTCGCAGCTCATTGCATCTGTCCACACGCCTTCGGGCTTGGCTTTGGACGAACTGGCCGCCACCGGTCATGCCATGGCTGCTGCTGGCGAAATGCTGCAGGCGCTGCAGGTCGTGGCATCCAAGTTGGGATCACGCCCATATGGCACTGGATCCTACTTGCCAAAGGCAATCCGCGAAATGGTGACAGCAGCCATCGCCAAAGCAACCTATCAGGGGTCCTGAGCCATGCACACGCAAAAAATCAAACACTTCCATCTGTTTGGCGGCGCTGGTTCCGGCGCAGCTGGCTTCAAAGATGCCAAGCCGAATATCGGCAATCTGCAGGGCGAAATGGTGCTGCTGGGCGGCATCGATGTGGACGCCCTGGCCTGCGCCGACTTCAAGACGCTGACCGGCGTGGAACAGGCCTGTGTCGATCTCTTCAGCAAAGACCAGTATGTGAAGTGGCACGGCCATCTCCCGCCCGAGGGCTGGCGCGAAGCTACGGCCGACACCGTGCGCGCAGCTGCGCAGTGGCAGTTCCCCGACATCGTGTTTCTGTCTGCGCCGTGCAAGGGCTTCAGCGGCCTGCAGTCGCCCACCCGCGCGTCCACGCCTAAATATCAGGCGCTCAATGAGCTGACGCTGCGCGGCGTGTGGCTGATGCTGGAAGCCTTTGCCGATGATCTGCCCGGCCTGATCGTCTTTGAGAACGTGCCCCGCATCGCCACCCGTGGCCGCCATCTGTTGGACCTGATCGTGTCTATGCTGCAGCACTACGGTTACGCCACCGCTGAAACCACGCATGACTGCGGCGAGCTGGGTGAAGGCCTGAGCCAGAGCCGCCGCCGCTTCCTGCTTGTGGCCCGCTTGGTGCGCAAGGTGCCGCCATTTCTGTATGAGCCGCCCAAGCGCCCGCTGCGCTCTGTGGGCGAAGTGCTCAGCAAGTTGCCGCTGCCCGGTGATCCGCTCGCTGGCCCCATGCACCGCATGCCCGCGCTGGCGTGGAAAACATGGGTGCGCCTGGCTTTTGTCGAGGCGGGTAGCGACTGGCGCAGCCTGAATCAGTTGGCTGTGCAAGACGGGCAGCTGCGTGACTACCTGATCGTGCCCGAGTGCTACCCCGGCGTACTGGGCGTCACGTCCTGGTCGAAGCACACTGGCGTGATCACATCCAAGAGCCGCCCCACGAATGGTGATTTCTCTGTGGCTGACCCACGCTTTGCGCCCTCTGCCCAGTGGAAAGACGGCCAAGCCCTGGGCGTGCGCCGCTGGGGTGAGCACACCGGCACCGTCGCTGGCCAGCAAGGCCCGCTGCAGGGCGCGTACAGCGTGGCCGACCCACGCCACGATGGACCGGCCAAGCATTCCAACGAATTCCGCATTCAGCGCTGGGGCAATGCGGCTGCAGCTGTCACCAGCGCACACGGTTCTGGCCAAGCCGTGGCTGATCCGCGCCCCGGTGGTGAAGCCTTTGCGAAATACGGCGTCACGGGCTACGACACGCACAGCAACACCATCATTGCGGGCAGCACGTCCGGTCAGGGTGCGTTTGCTGTGGCAGACCCGCGCCCCAATATGCACCGCACCAAGGGCGACAACTACCTGACCGGCGGCCATTACGGCGTTGTGCGATACGACGAACACGCCTACACCGTCAGCGCCTCGGCTTGCCATGACAACGGCCAGTGGAGCGTGGCAGACCCGCGCGCAGCTGGTGCAGCTGCTGCGATCGAGGATTCCGGCATGCCCCAGCCCAATGACAAGCTGGTTGCGCGCATTCGCTCACTGGATGGCACTTGGCACCGCCCTTTCACGACGTTGGACTTGGCATGCCTGCAATCCTTCATTGACCCCGAGGAATGGTTTGCCCCGATGGGCCCTGCCAGCCGCGGCGAAAACTTTGTTTTGGCCGGCACAAGTGACCAGCGCTGGCGCGAAGCCATCGGCAACGCCGTGCCGCGCAAGTCTGCCAAGGCCATCGCCACGGTGATGGGTCAGACCATCCTGCTGGCGCGCAACGGTGAAACCTTTGTGCTGGGCAGCACGCCCATCTGGGTGCAGCCCATTGTGGCGGCGCTAGCGGTTGCCAGCGAGGGAGTGCAACGCAAGTCGCAATAGCTATTCAGAATTCTATTCACTTTGCTATTCAAAATATAGCTAAGTGAATGATTTATTGAAGATTTATCTATTCATTTTGCTATTCACAAGAAAAACAAGAGGTGGGCTATGAATAACGAATACCTGAGCAATCAAGAGCTGAGCCGTCTGACTGGAGCCAGCGAGAACAGCAGCAAGTCTCGCTGGCTCAACGGGCGCAGCATTCCGTTCAAAGTGGACGGTAAGCGAATCATCGTGTCGCGTGAGCATGTGCGGAACTGGCTGGAAGGCAAGGTCACGTTGACCCGCACCGGCATGAACATGAGTGCAATTCGATAAGGCAAGAGGCAGAACATGCCAAAAGTTTCCCAATATCCGCGCTTTCGCTCCAAGGTCTTCAAGGGCAAGGGCGGCAAGGTCAATGTTTACTACGTCTACGACATGCGCAAGGAAGGCAAGTCAGACATTCGCTTGGGCACGGACTATGAGAAGGCCTTGCAAAAGTGGGATGAGCTGCACAATCAGCGCCCCCAGACCATTGGCCGCCTGGAAGAAGCCTTTGCCCGCTGGGAAGAGCGCGAACTACCGAAGTACAGCGGCGACACCTATACGGGGTACCTCAAAAACCTGCGCACGATCCGGCCCGTGTTTGGCCAGATGGTCTGGGATGAGATCGAACTGCCCACGCTGCGCCAATATCTGGACCTGCGCACCGCCAAGACCCAGGGCAACCGCGAGATGTCACTGCTGCGCCTGATCTGGGGTAAGGCCAAGCTGTGGGGTCTGACGCGCTGCCCGTGGCCTGCCGAGGGCATACGCGGCTGGAAGAACCCAGAAAATGCCCGCGTCTTCGAGGTCACGCCAGAACTGTTCCGTGCCGTGTATGCCCAGGGCGATCAGGTGCTGCGCGATGGCATGGACACCGCATCTGCCACTGGCATGCGTCTGAAGGATGTAATTGCCGTGATGATGCCCAAAAATGGGCTACTGAAGCGCATCGCCAATAAGACCCAGCGAGCAAAGGGCGCTATTGAATTTGATATTTCACAGTCTCCAGTCCTCACCCGTATAGTGCAGCGCCGTGAGCTGGTAGACACGCTCTGCCCCAATCTACTCGTTCTGCCCAACGGTAGGCCGGTGACATACCGCATGCTCTCTCGCCGCTGGGAAGATGCCCGCGATGCGGCGGCCTATCGCGCTGAAGTTACTGGCGATGAAGCATTTGGCAAGCAGATCCGCTCAATGTTTCTTCGTGACATGCGCAGCTTTGCGGCCAACCTGGCCGAGGACATCGGTGAAGCATCCAAGCTGCTGGATCACGCCAATGTGAACGTGACCCGCAAGCACTACCGGACACGGGCGACGCGGCTGAAGGCTGTGCGATAGATCAGACTCGGGACTGATCAGATATTTAGAAAGGGCTCCAGCGCATGGAGCCCTTTTTTTTGCGTGTCAGAGCCAAAAAACCATAGGCGCAAAGGGTCATTGCAAGAGTGGGGCATCTTGGCAATCTTTGCGCCTAAAAGGTGCGCCAAGGCCGCGCCAAAAATGAAAAAGCCGCAAGACTCAAAATCCCCCGCCGCAAGGCGTGCCGGTTCGATTCCGGCCCCGGGCACCACATACAGAAAAGCCGTTAAGTTTCATGAACTTAACGGCTTTTTTCTTGGCATCATCGGCCTGAAAATTTCGCCCTCCAGATCCTAAAGACCATGATTGCGCATCGTGATTTCAGAAGGTGCGGCGAATCAGCATGCGGCCTGTTTCGGTGATGTGCCAGTGGCGCTCTGCATCCTGAGTCACCAGACCCCGTTCGAGCAGGCGCTTGGACAGGTACTCCTTGGCGGCGGACCAAAGGGAGACATCTTCGCCCAACTCCAGCTTCTTGAGCGTTTCCAATTCATCGACCGTTGGTTCATACACAGGTGCACGGTAGACTGCGGTTTGCATGATGATTTCTCCTAAGCTCGTGCGATGACTGTGGCGTCTCCGGCCCCGGAGCGCCTGGGCTCAAGATAGACCTGCAGCCTGCGCTGCGCAATAGCGCGCTTGCGGCTTTACCTAACTTCATCCCGCTTTTCAGACCTGTTACAGAGCGCTGGCCGCAGCGTTCTCCACTCTCATTTTCGGAGCTAGCTGCCGCCATGCTGTATGCGCTTGCCACTCTTTTTGCGTTCAATTTGCTGGGCGAGTTTCTGGTGCGGGCAACAGGCTTGCCGCTGCCCGGCGCGCTGATCGGCACCCTGCTTTTGCTGCTGGGCCTGCTGTTTTACAAGCGCCTGCCCAAGTCGCTGGAGGACACGGCAGGCGTGCTGCTGCAGAACATGATGCTGCTGTTCATCCCCGTGATTGCAGGCGTGATGCAGGAGTTTGACCATCTACGCAGCGAGTGGCTGCCGTTTGTGCTGTCATGCATCGGCGGCGCGGCGATCACGTTTGCGGCGACGGCGCTGACCTTTCGCTTTTTCCTGAACCGCCAGCGCAGCAAGGAAAGCGCGGCCGGCACCGAGCAGGAGACTGCATGACCATGCCCATGAATACGCCTCTGCTCGAACGCATCTCCACCGCCTGGGACAGTCTTTCCACCGCATCGCCCCTGCCCTGGCTGGTGCTGACCATGGTGGTCTATCTGGGCGCCATGGCGGTCTACAAGAAAAGCGGCAGCCGACCCACGCTGATTCCCGTGTTCACCGGCGTGCTGGTGATTGTGGGGGTGCTGCTGCTGACGGGCACGCCGTACGAGACCTACCGCAGCGGCGTGGCGCTGCTGGGGCTGATGATTGGGCCAGCTACGGTCGCGCTGGCCATTCCGCTGTATGCGCAGCGCGAACGCATCAGGCAACTGTGGCTGCCGATTACCGTGGCGCTGCTGGTGGGCTGTGTGGTGGCGCTGCTGTCGGCGCTGGGCATTGCCTGGGCGTTTGGCGGTTCGGAGGCAACCTTGATTGCCGTGACCCCCAAGTCCGCCACGATTCCGATTGCCCTGCCCATGGCCGAGCGTTTTGGCGGCAAGCCATCGCTGGCCGCCGTGGCTGTGGCGATTACCGGCATCAGCGGCACCATGATGGCCCCGCTGCTGTGCCGCGTGCTGCGCCTCAAGGACCCTGCCGTGCAGGGCTTTGCGATTGGCCTCACGGCCCACGCCATTGGCACGGCGCGTGCGCTGCAGGTCAACCCGACGACCGGTGCTTTCTCGGCACTGGCCATGGGTCTGAATGGCGTAGCCACGGCGGTGCTGATGCCAATTGTGCTGGCGCTTACGCCCCTGCTCTGAATACCTGCTTTACTATATTTTTAGTAGCTAATAGCCTATATAAATTAAGGACTAGAAGGTAAAAAGACTCAATTTTTCTGCCTTCGATACGCCCAGACCGCCCCCAGAATCATCACCATGCCCAGTGCCTGCAAGGGCGCGGGGCGGTGACCAAACCACAGCAGGTCTACCAGCAAGGCCACCACGGGGTAGATAAAGGACAGGCCTGCAATGGCCTGCGCGCTCAGGCGCTGAAAGGCGGCGTACATCAGCGTGTACATCAGCGCCGTATGCACCAGGCCCAGCACAGCCACGGCTCCCCAGGCCTTGAACGTGAACTCGGCCTGCGCCACCAGTTGCCTGGCAGGCCATGCCAGCGCCAGCGCACCGATCAGCATCTGCAGCATGGCGATCTGCGCCGGGGCCAGTCTTTGCAAGCGCTGCGTGGCCAGCGTCGCCACCGCATACAGCGTGGCTGCGCCCAGCGCCAGCAGCACGCCCGTCCAGGATGCAGCGCCGGAATGCTCAAGCAGCCCGCTGCTCAAAGCCACGCCCAGCAACGCCAGTAGCAACCACGGCAGCTTGCGCACAGGCAGTTTCTCGGTGCGCAGCAGGGCCGCCAGCAAGAGCAGGATAAAGGGCTGCACGTGATAGACCACGGTGGCCACGGCAATCGCGCTATAGCGATAGGCCGTGAACAAACCCACCCAGTTAAGCACCAGCGCCAGCCCGCCCACGGCCAGCCACCAAGCCTCGTGGCGCTCAGGCCTGCGCCACTGGCCTGACACTGCCACCCACGTAGCCAGCCCGGCCGCGCCCAGCAGGCAGCGCAGCCAGACGACGAGCAGCACAGGCAAGCCGCTTTCCACCACCAGCAGGCCGATGGTGCCAGACAGTGCCATGGCCAGCACCATGCGCCAGGTGCCTGCAAATGTGGGGGACAAAGACGGCTGCGCCGCGTCTGTCGCTGCGGACATGGGAAGTGATTTGTTCATGCCCTCCATGCTCCGCTACGCACTTCAACGCATCAATCCATCTTCATTCCATTTACTATTGCATTGAATTCAACAATTAACGCCAACCATGACTACCGAGCCGCTGCTGGTGAGCGAAATGCTGGTCTTTGCCAAGGTGGTGGAGCTGCGCAGCTTTGCCGCCGCCGCGCGCCAGCTGGGTTTGACGACTTCGGCCGTCAGCCGCAGCGTGGGGCGGCTGGAGGCTTTCTGGGGCGTGCGCCTGCTCAACCGCACCACGCGGTCCCTGTCGCTGACCGAGCTGGGGGCCGAGGTCTATGCGGGCTGCGCCCAGCTCACCGCGACGGCGCGCGATGTTCATGCCACGGCGGGCCACTATGCGGACACCCCGCGCGGCACGGTGCGCATCACCGCGCCCGTGGTGTTTGGCGATAGCTGGCTGGCTGCGCAACTGCCCGGCTTTCGCCAGCGCTGGCCCGATGTGCAGCTGAGCGTCAGCCTCAGCGACCATGCGCTGGACCTGACCGAGCAAGGGCTGGATCTGGCCATACGCATCACTACCGCGCAGCAACTGCCGCCCGCCATGGTGGCCAGAGCGCTGCGGCCCGTGCGCTATATCGCCGTAGCTACGCCGCAATATCTGCACGATCTGCAAATGCATCTGGGCGCAGCGCTTGAGCACCCGGCGCAGTTGCAGATGCTGGCGGACTCAGGCCGTGCGCAGTGCATTGCGCTTGGTTATGGCGGCTTTCAGAACCGCATGCTGTGGCAGCAAGGCGCTGAACAGATCGAGCTGGAGCTGCCCTGCCCCATCCACATGGCCAGCAGCACCGGCATTCTGAGTCTGGCTCTGCAGCACCAGGGTGTGGGCCTGATGGCGGACTTTGCCGCCGCCGCATCGCTGACCAGCGGCGCGCTGCTGCAACTGCTGCCGGGCTGGGCGCTGGCGGGCAGCTATGGCCCGCGCATGGCTTATGCGCTGTACCAGCCCTCGCGCCATGTGCCGCTCAAGGTGCGGGCCTTGATTGACCATCTGGTGGAGGCCGGTCAAGCCAGCCTGTGAGGCATGCCAAGGATTTCCCCACAGAATCGCTACAAGCTTGTGGACAAGGCGGACGGGGTACTTGGATAAGCAGGCTAAGTGCTTGTCACAGCTACCATTTGCAATGTGCGCTTAATTTTTAGGCAACCCACGAAATCCGGCGCAAATCGCAGCCCACTTCGCGGCCCACTTCGCATTTCATAGCAACCTGCGCACTGTCCATCCGGACTGCGAGGCAGTTCTCCCCATTAAACCGCTACAAGCTTGTGGACAAGCTCGCCTCAGCACCTGAATAAGCGACCTAAGCCATTGTTCCTCAAAGAAAATTCCATGCCTGCTTAAAAATTAATCAGGCATGGACTGCCACCTACTCCAGCGCGCCCTGCCATTGGTCGAGGCGATAGGCGCTGTCCCAGAACATCCACTCCAGCCGCGCCGCATCACGGTAGGCGGCATACATGGCTGCACGTGTGGCTTCGCTCGCATCGGTGGCCAGCCGGTCCACCGTGGCGCAGACGCCGCGCACGGCGGCGTGGAATTCTTCGCTGGCATAGGTATCGACCCAGGCCTGATAAGGGTTGTCTTGGGCCGAGCGCGCATGGATATCACGCCCCACTTCGGCATAAATCCAGAAGCACGGCAGCAGCGCAGCCACGGTGACCGGGTAAGGCGCGCTCCAGGCCGTGGCGACCAGAAAGTTCGTGTAGTGGTGGCAGGCCGGTGTGAGCGGCGTGGCGGCAAACTGCTCGGCGCTGATGCCAAAGTCCCTCATGAATCCGCCATGCAGGCTGCGCTCGACCACCACGGCTTCGTTGGCCGCATTGGCAAACTGCACCACGCCCTCGGCGTTATCGGACTTGGCCGCCGTCACCGCCAGTGCGCGGCCATAGGCGACGAGGTAGTGCGCGTCCTGAATCATGTAGTGGCAAAAGCGCTCGCGGCTGAGCGTGCCTGCGGCCAGTTCCTGATTGAAAGGCTGCTCCAGCGTGCTTTGAAACAGCGCCTTGTTGGCATCCCACAGGTTTTGACTGAATGACATGGCGAACACTCTTCACTATAAAAATTCATAGCAGTCAGCCTATTGACTGACTGAACAATCGGTCATTCTGGTTCAAATTTCTGGCCTCAAACCAGTGGAGCAGATCACTGCAAGGTCATTGCTGTTTTGCAGTGGCAGACGGGTTCTGCGCCCGGCCCTGCAGCCAGTGGCTGAAGACCTTGAGCGCTGGTGATGGCTGCGCATCAGCAGCCAGCTCTGGCGTGACCAGGTAGTAGCTGCGGTTGCCGCGCAGCGGCTGCGGGCAGGCAATGATGAGGTCGCCGCGCGCCAGTTCCTGCTCAATCAGCATGGGCGGCACCAGCGCCACGCCCAGGCCCTGGCTGGCGGCCACGGCCAGCATGGAAAAAAGCTCCAGCCGCATGCCGTCCAGCGCGCGCGGCGCATCCACGCCCATGGCGTCAAACCATTGCCGCCAGCCTTGCGGACGCGTGCTTTGCTGCAGCAGCGGCATCTGGGCAATCACCTCCGGCCCCACGGGCAGCCAGGCCCGGCCCAGGTCGCGTTGCTGAGCTGTGGCCAGCAGTTGCGGGCTGCATACAGGCACGACTTCCTCATCCATCAGCCACAGCGCCTGCACGCCGGGCCAGCGCGTGACCTGCTCGCGCGTACCAGCCCACAGCGCAGCGTCAAACACGGTGTCGGCAAACAGAAATGGCCGGGTCTGCACATCGATATGCACGGTGATTTCGGGGTGCTCTTTGGCCAGTTGCGGCAGGCGCGGCAGCAGCCAGCGCGTGGCGAACGTGGGCACGGCTGCGAGGTTGATGGGCCCGCCCTCGCCTTGGTGGCTCATCAGGTCCAGCGTGTCGCGTTCCAGCCCCTGCAGCCAGCGGCTGACCTGCTTGGCGTACTGGTGGCCTGCGTCCGTCAGCAGCACACCGTGGCGCGTGCGTTTGAACAGCGCCACGCCCACAAATTCTTCCAGCGCAATGATCTGGCGCGAGACCGCGCTTTGCGTCAGCGACAGCTCCTGCGCGGCCTTGGTGTAGCTGATGTGGCGGGCCGCCGATTCAAAGCAGGCCAGCGCCTGGGTGGAGGGGAGAACTCTTCGCATAAATCATGGTTTCTCATGCATTAGCCCAATAAACACCAAGGAAAACCCTGATATTCAAGCTTATACATGCATTTTTCTCATTCATGGATGATTAATCATCGTTTGCGTGCACTGACTTGCTTTCCTAATATCCGCCTCAAGCCCTCGCATTCACAAAGAAGAAGGCGCTGGCACTCAACAACCCTGCAACTGGAGATGAACATGGCACGTGGCTTTCAATGGGACGACCCCTTTCAGCTGGACCAGCAACTGACCGAAGACGAACGCATGATCCGCGACGCGGCGCATGACTACTGCCAGGACAAGCTGATGCCCCGCGTGCAGGCCATGTTCCGCAACGAATCGGTGGACGTGTCCATCTTCCGCGAAATGGGCGAGTTGGGCCTGCTGGGCCCCACCATCCCCACGCAGTACGGCGGCGCGGGCCTGAACTATGTGAGCTACGGCCTGGTGGCGCGTGAGATCGAGCGTGTGGACTCGGGCTACCGCTCCATGGCATCCGTGCAGTCTTCTCTGGTGATGGTGCCGATCAACGAGTTCGGCACCGAAGCGCAGAAGATGAAGTACCTGCCCAAGCTGGCCTCTGGCGAGTTCATCGGCTGCTTTGGCCTGACCGAGCCTGACCACGGCTCCGACCCCGGCTCCATGGCCACCCGCGCCTACAAGGTCGATGGCGGCTACCGCCTCAAGGGCAACAAGATGTGGATCACCAACAGCCCCATCGCGGACGTGTTCGTGGTCTGGGCCAAGGAAGTGAGCGAAGACGGCCATGTGGGCGAGATTCGTGGCTTCATTCTGGACAAGGGCATGAAGGGCCTGTCCGCCCCCGCCATCCACGGCAAGGTGGGCCTGCGCGCCTCCGTCACTGGCGAGATCGTGATGGAAGACGTGTTCTGCCCCGAAGAAAACGCCTTCCCCGATGTGCGCGGCCTGAAGGGCCCGTTCACCTGCCTGAACAGCGCGCGCTTTGGCATCGCCTGGGGCGCACTGGGTGCGGCCGAGTTCTGCTGGCACACCGCCCGCCAGTACACGCTGGACCGCAAGCAGTTTGGCCGCCCTCTGGCTGCCAACCAGCTGATCCAGAAGAAACTGGCCGATATGCAGACCGAAATCACGCTGGGCCTGCAAGCCGCCCTGCGCGTGGGCCGCATGAAGGACGAGCACCAGAACGTGATCGAAGTGACGTCTCTGATCAAGCGCAACAACTGCGGCAAGTCGCTGGACATCGCCCGCATGGCGCGCGACATGCTGGGCGGCAACGGCATCAGCGACGAGTTCGGCGTGGCGCGCCATCTGGTGAACCTGGAAGTGGTGAATACCTATGAAGGTACGCATGACGTGCACGCGCTGATCTTGGGCCGCGCCCAGACTGGCATCGCAGCGTTTGCTAATTAACTCCCCCTGAGCCGCTGCGCGGCTTCCCCCTCTCTCGCTGCGCGGGAGGGGGACGGCAGCTTCGCCGCGAGGCGGCTCTTGCTTGCTGCCCTGACCTCGGGGCCATGACGGAGATCAGGTGTCGCTTGATTGGTATGGGTTTTAAGGCTTTTGACTTCAGAACCCATACAAATACAGCGCTAGCCGCTTCACTTTTCATAGTTTGCTGACTGATATGAAACCTTCCACATCGACTTCTGCAGGCGCGTTGAACGGCATCAAGGTGCTGGATCTGTCCCGTGTGCTGGCCGGTCCCTGGGCCACGCAGATGCTGGCCGATCTGGGCGCCGATGTAGTGAAGGTGGAGCGCCCTGTGGCCGGTGACGACACGCGGCACTGGGGGCCTCCGTTTTTGAAGGACGACGCGGGCAACGATACGCGGGAAGCCAGCTATTTCACGGCCTGCAATCGCAACAAGCGCAGCATTACCGTGGACATGGCCCACCCCGAAGGTCAAGCCCTGCTGCGCAAGATGGCGGCCGAGGCCGATGTGGTGGTCGAGAACTTCAAGACCGGTGGTCTGGCGCAATATGGGCTGGACTATGCCAGTCTCAAAACGCTGAACCCGCGCCTGATTTACTGCTCCATCACCGGCTTTGGTCAGGATGGTCCCTATGCCGAGCGCGCAGGCTATGACCTGATGGTGCAGGCCATGTGCGGGCTGATGAGCATTACCGGCCATGCCGATGGCCAGCCCGGCGGCGGCCCTTTGAAGGTGGGCGTGGCGGTGATCGATGTGTTCACGGGCCTGTATGCCAGCAATGCCATTCTGGCCGCGCTCAATGCACGCCACTCCACGGGTGAAGGCCAGTACATCGACATGGCGCTGCTCGACGTGGGCATGGCCGTGCTGGCCAATCAGGCTGCGGGCTTTCTGGCGACCGGCAAGGCCCCGGGGCGGGCAGGCAATATCCACCCCAGCCTCGCGCCGTATCAGGACTTTGCAACGCTGGACGGCAATGTGCTGCTGGCCATTGGCAATGACGGCCAGTTCGCGCGCTTTTGCGCAGCGATCGGCCAGGACGGCTGGGCGCAGGACGCACGCTTTGCCACCAACACCGCCCGCGTGCACAACCGCGCCGCGCTGCTGGGCCTGATGCAGCCAGTGATGCTCACGCGCCGCAGCGCCGACTGGATTGCGCTGCTCGAAGACAAGGCCGTGCCCTGCGGCCCCATCAACACCATTGCCCAGGCGTTTGAGGACCCACAGGTCCAGGCCCGGGGCATTCGCAAACAACTGCCGTCTACCGCAGGCCATGGCATCAGCGCCATCGCCACCGTGGCCAGCCCCATGCGGCTGTCTGCCACACCCGTCACCTACCGCAGTGCTCCGCCTGCTCTGGGCCAGCACACGGACGAGGTGCTGCTGGAGCTGGGCTTTGCCCCTTCCGATCTGGTGCTGATGCGGGAGCGCGGCGTGATCTGACACCCTTTTTACTCGGGCAGAGCGCGGCGCAGACCAGCGCCTGCCTTTTACACACCACCCCAAGGAGACAAGCATGTTCAAGTTCACCGCTACCGTCGTGGCCGCAGTTGCCCTGTGCGGCGCAGCCCATGCGCAAAGCAACTACCCCACCAAGCCCATCAGACTGCTGGTGCCCTTTGCCGCCGGCGGCACCACCGACCTGATCGCCCGCATCGTGGCCGAGCCACTGAGCCGCGAGCTGGGTCAGCCCGTGGTGGTGGAAAACAAGGGCGGTGGCGGGGGCAGCATTGGCGCTGCAGAAACCGCACGCGCCCAGCCCGATGGCTACAACCTGGGCATTGCCACCGTATCCACCACCGCCACCAACCCGGCCATCAACCCCAAGATTCCGTACAACGTGGCCACCGACTTCACGCCCATCGTGAACATTGCCGCCACGCCCAACATCATTGCGGCCAACCCCAAGTTCGCGGGCAAGGACTACAAGGCGTTCCTCGACGAAATCAAGAAGAACCCCGGCAAGTACTCCTATGCATCGCCTGGTCTGGGCTCCATCACGCACTTGATGATGGAAATGTTCAAGCTGGAGACCAAGACCGAAATGACCCACGTGCCCTATCGCGGATCGGGCCCTGCGCTCAATGACACCGTGGCCGGTCAGGTGCCGCTGATTTTTGACAACCTGCCCTCCACCCTGCCCTTTGTGAAGGAAAAGCGCCTCACCGCCCTGGTCGTGGCCGCGCCCCAGCGCGTGGCGGCCCTGCCCGATGTACCCACCTTCAAGGAAGTCGGCCTGCCCCAGGTCAACCGCATGGCGTACTACGGCATCGTCGGCCCCAAGAACCTGCCCAAGGAAGTGGTGGCCAAGATCAACGCCGCCGTGCGCAAGGCCGTGCAGGACCCGAACGTGAAAAAGCGCATCGAGGAAAGCGGCTCCATCATCATGGCTGACACGCCTGAAGCCTTTGCCAAGCAGATGGCCGAAGAGCTGGCCGTCTACAAGAACGTGGTGCAAAAGCAGAACCTGAAGATGGAAGAGTAAGCCTCATCTGAGCCATGAAAAAATCCCCGCGCTGCGGGGATTTTTGTTGGTGCATCCATGCACAGGCGCAGTGCGCGCGCCGCGCCAGTGCTTAGAAACGGTGCCGGATGCCCAGCAGCACGCTGGTGCCCGAGCGCTCGGGGATGTCCATGCTCACGCGGTCATACATGGCCACGGCATACACATCGGTGCGCTTGGACAGGAAATGGTCATAACCGAGGCTGGCCGTGGTGCGCGTGCCGCTGACACCCGCCAATTCAGCCTTGGTGCGTGCAGCAGCCAGCTTGATGGTGCCTGCGGTGCCGGAAACCGGCACATCCAGACCCAGCGAGTACGTGGTGTTCTTGCGGTCCAGATCCTTGACCTTGGACTGACCATAAGTGGCATACAGCTTGGCCAGCTTGAAGTCATAGGTGCCGCCCAGCATCCAGTTGCTCTTGGTGGGCATCACGGCCAGAGACACGGGGTTGCTGATCTGGGCGCGCTCATAGAAGGCCACCAGGCTCACCGGGCCGCCGAAATACAGCAGGTTCACACCAGCGTTGTTCTTGCTCTTGTCACCAGGCGTCGTTTTTTCACCGAACTGGTAGTGCACATTGGCCTTGAGCCCGCCAAAGCTGGGCGTGGAGTACGTGATCTGGTTGCTCCAGCCCGTGTCCGAAGCCGTGGTCAGATTGGCGCTGGCCCAGCTCGCATTGCTCATGTTGGCGTGCAGCACCAGAGGCGAGACGGTGAACGAGTCACCGTAGGGGTTGGTCAGAATCGTGGGCAGGAAGTTGGGCGCCATGCCGCGGCCCAGGCTCACGCGGCCAAAGCCGCCGGACAGACCCACGTTGGCATCGCGGGCGAAGAAGGGGTCGACGTCGTAGCGGCCGGGAGATCCGGTGTCGGTGCGAAAGAAGGAGGTGATGTTGAAGTCCGCCTTCAGACCACCGCCCAGGTCTTCCACGCCCTTCATGCCCCACCAGGAGGTGGTCATGCCGCCGGAGCCAACCTGGGCCGAGCGTGCATTGCCCGCCAGTTTCATGGAGCCTGCATAGGCATCGACCAGACCGGTCAGTTGCACAGAGCTTTGCGCCTGCGCGCTAATGCCGAATGCGGCCAAAGCCACAGCGCAGAGGCTGGAGGGAATCGCTTTCATGGGTTGAGTCCTATCTTTGAGGTCAGTGACCTGAAGACAGAAGCGAAACCCGTGCCAGTTTTACGAGTGCTTACTTTTGAGCGCCTGAAAGGCTGAAGCTATCAGCCAGCTTGATCATCATGAACGCGCAGCCCGCTGCGCCCAGCGCAATCAGCGCGCCGCCCACATAGCCGATCTGGCCCATGCCCGCCGTCTGGCTGACGATGCTGCCCAGCAGCGCCCCGCCGCCAATGCCGATATTGAAGATGCCCGAGAACATGGACATGGCGACATCGGTCGCATCCGGCGCGAGCCTGAGCACCTTGGACTGCATGGACAGCGCAAAACAGATCATGGCCACGCCCCAGATGGAGCTTTGCAGATACAGGCTCCAGGCATGGCCGCTGCTGGCCACCAGCAGCAGCAGGCACAGCGCCAGCACGGCAATCGAAGCGACCAGAAAGCCGCGCGGGAACTTCATGCCCATCCAGCTGAACAGCAGGCTGCCCACAATGCCCATGCCGCCGTACAGCAGCAGCACCGCCGTGGTCACATTGCCTTCAAAGCCGGCAATCACCTGCACAAAAGGCTCGATATAGCTGTACGCCGTGAACTGGCCGGTAATCACCACCACCAGCAGCACATAGATGCCCACCAGCGCCGGGCGCTTGAACAGCATGGGCACGCTGGAGAGCGACCCCGCGTTCTCGCTGGGCAGCAAAGGCAGCAGCTTGCCCAGCACCAGCATCACCACGGCAGCCACACCGCCGATGGCTAAAAACGTCATGCGCCAGCCCAGCCACTCGCCCACAATGCGGCCCAGCGGAATGCCCAGCACCATGGCCACCGAGGTGCCCGTAGCCAGCAGCGACAGCGCCATGGCCTTCTTGCCCGGCGGCGCCACGCGCACGGCCAGTGAGGCCGTGATGGACCAGAAAATGGCGTGCGACAGCGCAATGCCGATGCGGCTGATGACCAGCGAAGTAAAGCTCCAGGCCACGCCCGACAGGCCGTGGCTGAGCACAAACACTGCAAACACCCACATCAGCAGCTTGCGCCGCTCCACCCTGCGCGTCATCAGCATAAAGGGCAGCGAAGCCAGCGCCACCACCCAGGCGTAGATGGTCAGCATCAGCCCCACCTGCTCCACCGGCATCTCGAAACTTGCGCCAATGCCGCTGAGCAGGCCCACGGGCACGAACTCGCTGGTGTTGAACACAAAAGCGCCCAGCGCCAGCGCAATGACGCTGAGCCAGGCCTGCGTGCTGGTGCGGGAGGATGCGGCGGCAGAAGATGAGTCGGAAGTGGAAATGGCGGAGGGCTCTGTCATGAAATCAGCAAGCTTGCTGCGATGCAGCACTGGGAGCCGATTGTGCGCGCGGCCTGTGTCTGGCGCAGCGCAAGGCCGATTTTCCGCAGCCGCCGCAGGGGGACGAATAGCACCCCAAACACTCAAAAATGATAGCAAATACCCTAATCAACATCTAGACAAGAGCACAAAAACATTCAATAAATGCATCGCGCCTGCTAAATTGCCACTGTTGCGCCTCTGGAATCTGGTTTGTCATGACGCTGCCCGAGATTTTGCTGATACCGCCCCTCAATAGTTTCACGCTGGCCATCGTGCTGATGTTTGTGGGGCGCAGCCTTGGCAGCAAGATCCGCTTTGTGCGCGACTACAGCATCCCCGAGCCCGTGGTCGGCGGCTTTCTGTGCGCTGCGGTGGTCGGGCTGCTCTACTGGGTGCTGGACATACGCATCATCTTCGAGCTGCCCATGCTCAACACGCTGCTGCTGTACTTCTTTGCCGCCATTGGCCTCAATGCCGACATGAAGACGCTGCGCCAGGGCGGCAAGCCGCTCGTGATCCTGCTGGTGCTGGCTGGCGTCTACATCGTGCTGCAAAACCTGCTGGGCATGGGCGTGGCCAGCCTGTTCGGACTCGATCACAGAGCCGGGCTGATGACCGGCTCTATCTCCCTGACCGGCGGCGTGGGCACCACGCTGGCCTGGGCGCCGGTATTTGCCAACCAGTTGGGCATTGCGAATGCAGCAGAGCTGGGCATGGCCAGCAATATGGTGGGCATGATTGCCGCCTGCGTGGTGGGCGGGCCGATCGCCAGCTTTCTGATGCGGCGCAACCAGATGGACGGCAGCCACCAGTCTCCGCTAGACGTGGGCGTGGCGGCCGAGGTCACGGAGTCCACGCTGGACTATTTCGGTATTCTGCGCGCCTGGCTCTGGCTCAATGTGGCCTTGATCGCGGGCGACTTCATCACGCCCGTGTTTGAGCATCTGGGCCTGAAACTGCCCGCTTTTGTCGGCTGCCTGATGGCGGGCATTGTGCTGCGCAACACCGTCGGCGCATGGCTGCTGCGCGATGAAACGCGGCAAAGCGCGCAAGAGCACTGGAAGAGCATGCAGGCCGGTCTGGCACTGATCTCGGACCTGTGCCTGGGCCTGTTCCTCACCATGGCGCTGATGGGGCTGCAACTGTGGGTGCTTCAGGGCTCCATGGCCTTTGTCGGCACTGCGCTGGCGCTGCAGATTCTGCTGGCCGTGGCGTTCAGCGTGCTGCTGGTATTTCGCCTCATGGGCCGGGACTATGAAGCCGCCGTCATCTCGGCCGGCTTTGGCGGCATTGCCCTGGGCTCCACCGCCACAGCCATTGCCAATATGACGGCTGTGACGCGACAGCACGGCGCCGCGCACCGTGCCTTCATCGTCGTGCCGCTGGTCTGCGGCTTTTTTGTCGACCTGGTCAACGCGCTGGTGATCCAGACGCTGATCAAGTAAAAGATCAATACGCCACCGTGAAGCGGGACTTGATGTACTGCCCCTGCTCCAGCGCATCCACCAGCGCCACGGCCAGATCCTGCACCGAGATATCGCCGGGCGTGCCGTCCGCGTTCATCAAAGGCTCATCCTTGCCGCTGCGGTAGCTGCCGGTGCGCCCCTTGGCCTGCGCAGCCGAGCCACCGTGAAAGCCCACTGCCGGGCTGAGCACCGTCCAGTCCAGATCCGCCTCTTTTTGCAGCTCTGTGTACATATCACGTGCGGCTGTAGCTCCTGGTTTGATAGCAGTGGGAAAGTCCGGCGAATCCACCAGTTGCTGACCGTTGACGAACAGACTGCCCGCGCCGCCCACGACCAGATAGCGCTTGACGCCTGCGGCCTTCACGCCTTCGGCAATGGCGCGAGAGCCCTGCATGAAATCGTCATAGATATGGGGGTTGGTCCAGCCCGCGTTATAGGCGCTGATGACCGCATCCACCCCAGCCACGGCGCGGCGCACCTCATCGGCGTGCAACACATCGGCCTTGATGATCTGCACATGCTCGCGCACCGGGAATTTCTCGGGGTGGCGCACCAGCACCACCACTTCATGCCCGCGCTGCAGCAGCTCCTGCAACACGCCTGCGCCCACAAAACCGGTAGCCCCAATCAATGCGACTTTCATGCACAAACTCCTTATGTTTCAACAGGGCTAAAGATTAAGCGCACGAAATTGGCGAAAAAAGCCCATTTCGCCACTATCACTTTGAAGATTCACTTCAAAATGACCCTATGGATGATTTCAAACGCATGGCGGTTTTTGCAGCCGTCGTAGAGCAAGGCAGCATGAGCGCGGCGGCACGCCTGCTCGATATGACGCCTTCGGCCATCAGCCAGCATATTCGTCAGCTCGAGCGCGAGGCGGGCGTCACCCTGCTGCACCGCTCCACGCGCCAGCTCTCGCTGACCGATGCAGGTCAGCGCTTTTACATTCAGTGCGCCACCATGTGCGAAGCCGCCGCGCGCGCCAGGGCAGAGCTGGCGGCCGAGCGGCAAGAGCCCGGCGGGGAGCTGCGCATGTCCGCCCCTGCCGGATTCACGCCCCATGCCGCACCGGCGCTGGGCCAGTGGCTGAGCCAGCACCCCCAGCTGCGCCTGCGGCTGTTGATGGACGATGCGCCTATCGATTTGATTCAAGCCCGTATCGATCTGGCGCTGCGTTTTGGCAACCTGGCCGATTCCAACTGGGTGGCTCGCCACCTGGGCCGCAGCTCCAACCTGCTATGCGCCTCCCCGGACTGGCTCAGCCGCTGGGGCAAGCCCGTCAAACACCCCTCCGAGCTGACCCAGGCGGCCTGGCTCGATCTGGTGCACCAGGACAACGCCCAACTGTCACTGAACTGGCGCGAATCCGAAAGCGGCGAGAGCTTTCACTTGCAAGTGCTGCCACAAATGGTGAGCAACCACCGCGCCACGGTGCAGCAGTTTTGCGAGGCCGGCCTGGGACTGGCCCAGCTCTCGGCCCATGATGTGGCAGACAGCCTGCACAGCGGCAAGCTGGTGCAGTTGCTGCCCGATTGGGAGATGGGCCAGATCGATATCTGGGCCGTAACGCCGCAGCGCGATGCCCAGCCCGCCAAGGTCCGCCAGGCCATCGATGTGCTGCAGCAGTATTTCTCCCGACTGCCCGGCGTCAAGGCCCGGTGAGGGCCTGCCTCCTGGGTCCGGGCCGCTCCACAAACCCTTACACCAACCCCACTTTCTGGGGGTGTGGCCAGCCCGGACACATGCCGGGCGCTTGTTAGCATGCGCCCAAGTCCATGAAACCCTTGAGGAGTCTGTATGCAGCGAACCGTTTTTCACCTCGCCACCGCACTGGTTCTTTCATTCGGCAGCGCCGCTCATTCAGCGGGAGAAATCCCCGGCCAGACCAGCCACGCAACGGTACAGCTTGCCGCCAGCATGAATGAAATGGCCGTGGCCTGCGGCGACAAGACCGCCGCCCAGGTGCAGGCCGAGCACAAGCAGCAGCGCACGGCAGCCAGCAAGTCGCTCAATCTCTCGGAGAGCGAATATGACCGCATCTATGCGCAGTCCGTCAGTGACTTCAAGCAGAAGTGGGACAAGGGAACGCCCGCGCAGAAAAAGCAGTCCTGCGATCAAATCAAAGCCATGTCGCAGCTGCAGAACGACCCGGCGTTCAAGGCCCTAGGCAAGAAATAGTCCTCATTTCGATCTATAGCCTATAACTCATATAGACATTTAGCTATACTTTATATAGCATCCATCCACAAAAAAAGCCTGCCGAAAAATCCGGCAGGCTTTTTTGCATGCGGGGCTGAAGCAAACGCTCAAGCCCCGGCAAGGCCGCATTCCATCATTTCAGATCGATAGGCGTCTTGTTGCCGTTCACATAGCGGCTCAGCGTGTAGCTGGGGTTCTTCATTTCGCCGTTCTTCTCGAAAGCGATCTTGGACGTCACGCCCTGGAAGTCCGCCTTCTGCAGGAAGGGGATGTACACCTTGGGATCCCAGGAGTTGGCGCGCGTCATGGCGTCGGCCAGCAGCATGGTGCCGTCGTAGAAGTAAGGGCTGTAGACCTGGAACTGGCCGGGGTACTTGGCGTCGTAGCGCTTCTTCCACTCGGTGCCGCCAGGCATCTTGGCGATCGAGGCACCGCCGTCGGCGCAAACCACGTTCTCCAGCGGCTTGGCGCCTGCGGCCACCTTGGCCAGCTCGGTCACGCAGATGCCATCGCCGCCAAACAGCTTGACGTCATTCATGCCCAGTTGAGCCATCTGGCGCAGCATGGGGCCAGCCTGACCGTACATGCCGCCGTAGAAGATGGCATCGGGCTTCTTGGCCTTGATGGAGGTCAGGATGGCCATGAAGTCCGTGGCCTTGTCGTTGGTGAACTCGTTGGCAACGATCTTGATGCCCTGCTTTTCTGCGTCCTTCTTGAACACATTGGCCAGGCCTTGACCATAGGCCGTGCGGTCGTCGATCACGGCCACGTTCTTGAGCTTGAGGTCCTTGGCCGCATAAGTGGCCAGCGCAGCGCCCAGCGCATTGTCGTTGGCGATCACGCGGTAAGTGGTGTTCCAGCCGGGCTTGGTCAGATCGGGGTTGGTGGCCGCGCCCGTGATCATGGGGATGCCGCAGTCGTTGAACACCTTGGACGAAGGAATCGCCACGCCGGAGTTCACGAAAGCCACAGCGCCCGCGACCTTTTCATCGCACAGCTTTTGCGAGGCAGCCGTGCCCTGCTTGGGGTCGGCCACGTCGTCTTCAGCAACCAGCACGAACTTGACCTTCTTGCCGCCAATGACGGGGTTCTTGGCGTTGATGTCCTCAATCGCCATGCGCACGCCGTTTTCATCGTCCTTGCCGAAGTGAGCCTGAGGGCCGGAGACCGGGCCGATGTGGCCGATCTTGATCACTTGTTCCTGGGCCATGACTGCTGTACCCATGCCAGCTACGACGGTCGCGATACACAGCTTGCCAAAATTCTTCATTGAGCACTCCACTCGGTTGAGACAAGCCGCAACGATATTCGCCGCACAAGGCAGTTGGCAATGAGGCAATCACATAGGAGCCACGAGTGCTACACCGGCACAACAATCAGCGTTTGTCTGTATCGGCAAACGATTCAAGCTGTGCTCATACGCACCTGCAAGAGATGGTGCTCGCAAACTTGCAGCACCAATCGAGCCGAATGCCCCAGGCCGGGGCATCCGTTTGCGTCTTTTCGGCCGCTTTGGTGCGCTCAGGCAGCCTTGGCCTGCAGCAGCGCATCCACCTTGGCATGCTGGTCCAGCGTGCTCAGGCAGGCATGGGCCACTTCGATGCCCTTTTTCACAAAGTGCTGGCGGAAGAACTCCACATGGTCGCCATGCTCGTGGAAGTCACGCGGCGTCAGCACGGCGGAGAACACGGGCACCTGGCTGTCAAGCTGCACACGCATCAGGCCGTCGATCACGGCCGTGGTCACGAATTCGTGGCGGTAGATGCCGCCGTTGACGATCAGCGCCGTGGCAATCACGGCATCAAAACGGCCGCTTTGCACCAGCTTTTTGGCCAGCAGAGGAATCTCGAACGCGCCGGGCACGTTGAAATGCGTGATATTGGCGGCCTGCACCCCTTGGGCGATCAGCTCGGCCTGGGCCGAGTCGCGCGCCTGGTACACCACCTCGGTGTGCCAGCTGGCACTGATGATGGCAATGCGGCTGCGGCCTGCCGTCGTCTTCCAGGGCGTGCCCTGAGACGTGGCATGGGTTTCGAAGTTCATGGAGATAGGGGTCTGATTCATGGTTTGCTTATCCCAAATAAAGCCAATGAATCAGGGCGTGCGCAATCACACCACCCATGCGGCAGCGCGGCTGCTCCTTGGGCAAATGCTGCGCGATCTCTTTCATCCGGACTATGACCGTCGGCTCTGGCATCTCACCAGATCTGCTGACCCTGCAGCCCCAGACGGGCCTGCAGGCGCTCGCGGGCTGCTGCAGTCAATGACAGGCATTGCTGCAGATACCGCCGGTGGGGAATTACGCCCCGCCCTGAGAACGCTGCTTTGCGGTGAAGCAAGTTCACCACAAGACGAATCCATTCTAGCGACGCTTTGACACAACTTCCGGCAAAAGGGTCAGGCCGGGGTCACCAGCGCGTCAGCCCATAAATCCGATGAAAATAGCTTCAAGTCCTTATAAAACATAGACTACAAGCTATCAATTCATGAGTAACCGTCAACCATTGGACCAGCTCGGGCGTTAGTCATCCACACACTGCGCGCAAAGACGGCAGGACCACAACCGCAACCTCCAAGGAACACCATGAAGAAACAGGCATTGCAGGCATTCATCCGCACCTCTGCTCGCTGGGCAGGAATGGGCGCACTGGCCGTGCTCTGTACCGCCTGCGTCACCATGGACGAAGGCTATGGCGGCGGGTACGGTGGCAGCTATGGTGGTGGCTACGGCGGATATGGTGGCTACAGTGGCGGTGGCTACTCCACCACCCCCATCTATGGCGCGCAGCCCGTCTACCCCGCCTACGGCTATGACCGTGGTGGCGACTGGGCCGCCCGTGAGCGCGAACGTGAACGCATGCAGCGCGAGCGCGAATACCAGCAGCAGCTGCGCGAGCGTCAGGCCCGCGAGCGTGAGCGTGACCAGTGGCAGCGCCAGCAAGAGCGCAACCGCGACCAGCAGTTCCGCGATCAACAGCGCCAGCAGGAACAGCAGCGCCGCGAATGGCAACGCCAGCAGGAGCAAAACCAGCGCGACCAGGACCGCATGCGCCGGGATCAAGACCGTGACCGCCAGCAGCAGATGCAGCAGCGCGAACGCGAGCGCCAGCAAAGCCGCCAACAGCAAGCACGTGACCGATCACAGCAAGAGCGCGAATGGGCCAAGCGGCAATGGGATGCTCGCTCGGTTCCTTCACGCGCCACTGGCGACTAACGATAGTCATCAGAGTGCCTTGCATCGGCTCTTTTGATTTTTGTATGGGCAGCCCATAATTCGTAGTGATACAAAAGTAAACACGGAGGCCCTGCATGACCGAGAACTTCAACCAGCCTGTGATGGTGAAGCTTCGCCGGGGCCTGCCCGTCTTGCTGGGTCTGATTCTGCTGGGGCTGCAAGGTACCGCCCAGGCGCAGATCATGCGCTGCACCGACGCCAAGACCGGCGAAGTGACCTATACCAATGGCCGCTGCATCAGCGGCGAGGCCGCGACCCAGGTCAAGCCTGCACAAAGCGCCGAGGAAATTGCCCAGGAGCGCGCCGCCGCAGCCAAGGCCCGCGAACTCAGCCAGGCCCAGATGAGCCGCGACGAAGCCCAGCGCCGCAAGCGTGAAGAAGCCGAGCGCAAGGAGCGCGAGGCTGCCGAAAAAGCCCAGGCCCGTGCAGGCAGCAATTTGGAAAACAGCCCTGCCTGCCGTCAGGCACGCGAGCGCTACAACACCATCTTGGCGGAGCCCAATCCCGATATCTCCACCTGGGGCGAGCGCAGCCAGGCCGCACAGGCACAGATGGAAATGAGCTGCCTGGGCGCCACGGCCTATCAGCAGTTGCAGCAGTCCCGCGCACTGCAACCCAATGCCATTAACCGCCCGCAGTGGGGTTATGGGCAGACACGCCCACCCGTGGTCGTCCACCCTCTGCCCCAGCCGCCCGCAAAGATCGTCAACTGCAATGTCTTTCGTTGCTATGACAACCGGGGCGGGGTCCATCCGATACCTTGAGCCCCCCTGAGCGGCTTCGCCGCTTCCCCCCAAGGGGGACGGCAGCCTCGCTGCGGGGCGGCCCTTGCTCGCTGCCTCTGATGTGGGAGGCTGCCAGCTTTAAGAGTGGCTGTCTTTTCCCAACCCTTCGGTGACGGTGGGGTAGCGCAATTTCAGTTTGAGTTCCTGCTTGAGCCGCTGGTTGGACAAGCGTCGTGATTCGCTCATAAAGCTCAGCAAGCTGGCGGGCAGGGCGGTCTGCGCCTCTTGCCGGCTGATGCGCGGCGGTCTGGGTAGGCCGTACAGGTTGGCCGCCAAGTCAAAGTAGTCACCCATCTTCAGCTCGGTATCGTCACTGGCGTGATAAATGCGCTGGGGCTTGCCGCGCCATAGCGCCCGCAGGCAGGCCCGGGTCAGGTCATCGGCGTGGATATGGTTGGTGTAGACATCATCTGCTGCCTGCAGCACGGGCGTGCCGCGCTGCAGCCTGACACGGGGCGTGCCGCCTTCGCGGTCTGGCGCGTAGATGCCGGGAATACGCAAAATGCTGGCGCGCAAGCCGCTGCGCCCGGCAAAGCGGATGGCGCGCTCCGCATTGACGCGGCGCTGAGCGCGGCCTGTGGCCGGGGCCACCGCTCTGGCTTCGGTCACCAACTCTCCCTGGCAGTCGCCATAGACCCCTGATGTAGAGGCATAGACCAGACTGCGCGGCAGGCTGCGCAGCCTGAGGGCACGCATCAGCGCCGTGGTGCGGGCGTCAAGCCACCAGCCCGTCTCCTCATCACTCAGCGATGCGGGCGGGGCCAGATGCAGCACTCGGGTGGCAATGCCCGAGAGGCGACGCAGGCTGTCCAGCTGATCCAGATCGCCGCGCAAGGGCCGCACGGCCTGGGCGCGCAATGCTGCCGCACGGCTGGCATCACGAACCAGGGCCAGCACCTGCACACCGCGGCGGCTTCGGGCTGCGGGCAGCAGGCGGGCGGCACGCTGGCCCACATCGCCATAACCGACGATGAGCACACGTTCACGACGAAAGCGCGCCGGTAGCGCGCCCAATGGGCTTTGGTTTGAAGGCAAAATCGGGGCCTGCTGCGTAAGGAGTCACCACGTTGCTGCAATTGCAACGCTTGGCAATGGCTGCCATCTACGCCTTCAAGGATACCCAGAAAACGTCATGACCGAGATTGCCAACGCTTCGTTTGAAATTACCGTCCAGCCCAGCGGCCGTGCTTTTGCCACCCAGGGCGCAGAAACCATTCTGGCTGCCGCCATCCGTACCGGCGTAGGCCTGCCCTATGGCTGCAAGGACGGTGCCTGCGGCTCCTGCAAGTGCAAAAAGCTGCTGGGCGAAGTCACCCACGGCACGCACTCGGACAAGGCGCTCACCGCCGAAGAAGAAGCCAATGGCTATGTGCTGACCTGCTGCGCCACGCCGCAAAGCAATGTGGTGCTGGAGTCGCGCCAGGTCACGGACGCTAGCTCTTTCCCCATCAAGAAGATGCCGGTGCGCGTGGCCGCACTCGAAAAGAAGTCGCATGACGTGATGCAACTGCGCCTGCAACTGCCTGCCAGCGAGAAGTTCCAGTACCACGCAGGCCAGTATGTGGAGTTCATCCTGCGCGACGGCTCGCGCCGCGCGTATTCGATGGCGACTGCGCCCCATGTGCAGGAAACCGCTCCCGGCATCGAGCTGCACATCCGTCACATGCCCGGCGGCAAGTTCACCGACCATGTGTTCGGCGCCATGAAGGAAAAGGAAATCCTGCGCGTGGAAGGCCCGTTCGGCAGCTTCTTCCTGCGCGAAGATTCGGACAAGCCCATCATCATGCTGGCCTCCGGCACCGGTTTTGCGCCCATCAAGGCCTTGATCGAGCATATGCGCCACAAGGACATCAAGCGCTCCGTCACGCTGTACTGGGGTGGCCGCCGCCCCTCCGATCTGTACTACGCCGACTGGATTGCCGAGCAAGCCGCCGCCATGCCCGGCCTGACCTATGTGCCCGTGGTGTCCGACGCGTTGCCCGAAGACAACTGGACGGGCCGCACCGGCTTTGTGCACCAGGCCGTGATGGATGACTTTGGCAACCTCTCCGGTCACCAGGTCTATGCCTGCGGCGCGCCCATCGTGGTGGACTCGGCCCGCGCCGCCTATACCAGCGAGCGCGCCCTGCCTGCCGACGAGTTCTACGCCGACGCCTTCACCTCCGAAGCGGACAAGTAAGCAGCAGCTGCCCGCCCAACCCTGATGGAATCTGGCATACATCAGGGTTTACACGCAGTTTTCCTGATTCAATAACTGAGAGATCAGGCTGGGCTGCATTTTTTTGCACAATAGCCGTCCATGAACCGTAGAAACAGCCTTCTCTCGGTCTTGGCGGCCGTTGCTGCCTTGGCCTCTCCCCTCTCGCAGGCCCAAGAACCCATCCGTCTGATCGTGCCCTATGCGCCCGGTGGTCCTCTGGACATCACCTCCCGCGCCCTGGCCGAGCGAGTGCGTGATTCTCTGGGCGTGGTCATCATCGACAACAAGGCCGGTGCCGGCGGCAATATCGGCGCTGACGCTATTGCCAAGGCTGCGCCTGATGGCCTGACCATTGGCCTGTCCGCCACCGCCACCCACGCCGTCAACCCCTGGCTCTATACCAAAATGCCTTATGACGCTGGCAAGGACTTTGCCGGTATCACCCAGATGGTGCGCGTGCCCAATGTGCTGGTAATGAACGCTGCCAAGGCCGAGCAGCTCAAGATTCACAGCGTGGCCGATCTGATCGCCTACGCCAAGACCCACCCCGGCAAGCTCAACTACGGCAGCGGCGGCAATGGCTCAGCAGGCCATCTGGCCGGTGAAATGCTCAAGCAAAAAGCGGGCATTTTCGCCCTGCACGTGCCTTATCGCGGTGCCAACCCCGCACAGCTGGCCCTGCTGTCTGGCGAAGTGGATTTCAATATCGACAACCTGGCCGCAGCCGCTCCCAATATCAAGAGCGGCAAGCTCGTGCCGCTGGCCGTGACTTCGCTCAACGCCACGCCGCTGCTGCCCGGCGTGCCTCCCCTGTCCAAGACCTACCCCGGTTTTGCGATTGATACCTGGTGGGGTCTGGTAGCCCCCGCAGGCACACCCAAGCCTGTGCTGGACAAGCTGAGCAAGGCCTTCAACGACGCCCTGCATGCGCCCGAGACCAAGACTCGCTTCAACACACTGATGGCCGAGCCCGTGGGCTCCACCCCTGCCGAGTTCGACAAGTTCATGGCCGCCGAGCGCGCCAAGTACCAGCCTATCGTCAAGGCCTCTGGCGCCAAGGTGGACTGAGATTTTTTTCCGCCCCACAAAAAACCCCGTGGCCGCAAGACCACGGGGTTTTGATATTTTTGGGCCTCAAGTCTTTAAAACATATAGGCTTGAAGCTATTAAATCAATAGCAATCAATCTCATCGGATTCACTGCCACCAGTCAGGCCCCTGACTGCGCTCAATGCCCTGATCGGCCACGGCCTGCAATTGCGGTTCGCTCACACATTGCGGCGCGACTTCCGCCAGCGGCACCAGCACAAAAGCCCGCTCCCACATGCGGGGGTGAGGAACGATGAGGTTTTGGGCATCGGACTGCCAGTCGCCCCACAGCTCGATATCCAGATCCAGCGTGCGCGGCGCATTGCGGTAAGGGCGTTCGCGGCCCGCCTGCAGTTCGATCGCTTGGAGTGACTGCAAAAACGCAAGCGGCTTTTGCTGAGTGCTGACCAGCGCCACAGCATTCAGATAATCCGGCCCCGAGGAATCAATGGGCTTGGTGCTGTAGAGCGAAGAAACGCTCAGCAGCCGGGTTTGGGGCAACTGCGCAATCGCTTGCACAGCCCAGCGCAGCTTCTGCTGCGCCTCACCCAGATTCGCACCCAGGCCAATGGCAACCGTATCAGCCGCCAGAGCCTGCACCGCTTTACTCATTGCCTGCAGGCGCTGCACCATCACCGGCGGGCTTGCGGCGGCGACGGCGGCGCTTCTTGGGCGCTGCGGCATCACCCTCCCCAGCCACCTGATCGAGCGGGCTGGACGCAGCTTCCCCATCGGCCTTCTTCTTGGCCACGCGGTGCACCTTGGGCGCCGTCTGCTGCTGGGCACGCTGACGCGCGCGCTGCTCGTCGCGGGCCTGGGCAATCAGGTCGTCGCGGCGGGCGTCGTCAGCCTGCTGGAACTCCTGCCACCAGCTGGCCAGACTTTCCTCGATCTCGCCAATGTCGGCGCGCAGGCGCATGAAGTCAAAACCAGCGCGAAAGCGCGGCTGCGCCACCATGGACAGTGGCGTGGCTCCCGTGCGCTTGTCAAAGCGCGGCTGCATGACCCAGATCTCACGCATGTCCGCAGCCAGCTTGCCGCGGCCCGAGACATCGCCAATGCGCTGGTCAAACACCTCGTCAATCGACTCCTGCAGCGCGGGGAAGGGGTGATAGCCCTTGCCCAGGCGCTTTTCCCAGCCCTGCTTGACGTCCTGCCACAGCACGCAGGCCAGCAAAAAGCTGGGGGCCACGGGCTTGCCTTCGGCCACACGGCGGTCGGTGTCCAGCAAGGCGGCTTGTACAAACGGATGGTCGGCGCGCTCCATCACCACGTCCAGCAGCGGATAGATACCGCGCGACAGGCCCAGCTCCTTGAGTTGCTCGACCGAGGCAATCGCATGACCGGTCTGCAGCAGCTTGAGCATTTCGTCGAACAGACGGCTTTGCGGCACTTCATTCAGCAGCGGCTCGCACTCCACCAGCGGCTTGGCGGTCTTGGCTTCGAGCTTGAAGCCCTTGCCATGCAGCTTGGCCGCAAAACGCACGGCGCGGATGATGCGCACCGGGTCTTCGCGGTAGCGCGTGGCCGGGTCGCCAATCATGCGCAGCACCTTCTTCTTGGCGTCGGCAATGCCGCCGTGATAGTCGACCACGATCTGTGTCTCGGGGTCGTAGTACATGGCGTTGATGGTGAAGTCGCGGCGTGTGGCGTCCTGGTCCTGCGGGCCCCAGACGTTGTCGCGCAGCACGCGGCCGCTGGCGTCCACGGCATGCTTCAGACCTGCGAGCTGCGCCTTGCTGGTGCGCTCGTTGCCATCCACATGCTCGGCCTGGCTGTTGTCCAGAAACGCGCGGAAGGTGGAGACTTCGATGACTTCGTTCTCGCGGCCACGGCCATAGACCACGTGCACGATGCGAAAGCGCTTGCCGATGATGAAGGCGCGGCGAAACAGGTTCTTGACCTGCTCGGGCGTGGCATTGGTGGCCACGTCAAAGTCCTTGGGACGCAGGCCCAGCAGCAGATCGCGCACGGCGCCGCCGACGATATAGGCTTCAAAGCCCGAGCGCTTCAAGGTCTGCACCACATCGATGGCGCGGCGGTCCACCAGATTCGGGTCAATGCCATGCACTTGCACCGGCACTTCGTCACGTTTGCCGAACTTGGGCTTGCGCGAGCGGGGAGCTGCGGGCGCTTTACCCAGCAGCTTGTCAATAAAGGTCTTGATCATGGTGCTTCGCTAAATAGGTCCACGATGCGCCAGCCGCGTTCCTCGGCCAGGGCACGCAAGCGCGCATCGGGGTTGGTGGCCACTGGGTGATCCACTTTTTCAAGCAGGGGCACATCGTTCATGGAGTCGCTGTAGAAGGTGGCTTCCACGTCTTCCCAGGTCTGGCCACGCTGGGCCAGCCACTCGGTCATGCGCACCACCTTGCCTTCGCGCATATTGGGAATGCCGACAATCTCGCCGTTGAACCAGCCGCTGGCGTCACGCGCCAGCTCGGTTGCCAGCAGATGCTGCACGCCAAAGGCCTGGGCGATGGGGCGCGTCACAAACTCGTTGGTGGCCGAGGTAATGACCACGGTATCGCCAGCATCCAGGTGCTTTTGCACCAGCTCGATGGCCGCAGGCTTCATGGCCGGGCGAATCACCTCATCCATGAAGCGCTGGTGCGCGGCGCTGGCTTCGGCTTCGCCACGCTCGACCACGGCGGCCGTGGCAAAGCGCACATAGTCGGGAATATTGAGCTTGCCGGCCAGATAGTCGTCAAAAAAAGCGTCGTTCTTGCGACCAAACTCTTCGCGGTCACACCAGCCGATGGCGATGGAGAACTCGCCCCAGCCATGGTCGGAGTCGAGTGGCAGCAGCGTATGGTCCAGATCGAACAGCGCCAGCTTTGGCTTGTTCGGCAATTCAGATGAAGTCGACATGCAAATCCAACAAAGAGTGCTGTGGCAGGGCCAGAGCGGAAAGCAAAGCGGGTGACTTCACTCGGTTTCAAGCATGGTCTTGAGCAGCGGAATGGTGATGGCGCGCTTGTTGCGCAGGGCAAAGCCGTCCAGCATGTCCAGCAATTGCATCAAACTGCCCAGGTCGCGCGAAAAGCGCCTGAGCATGTAATCCATCACTTCGTCGCTCAGGAACACGCCACGGGCATCGGCCTCCTGACGCAGCACGGCACGGCGCGCTGATTCATCGAGCAGATGCAGCTGAAAGACATGGCCCCAGCCCAGGCGGGTGCGCAAGTCCTCGCGCAGCTTGAGGTCTGCCACGGGCAGTTGCCCAGCACCCAGCACCCAGCGCGGCAAGCCGGTCGCAGGGCTGGTGGCATTCACAAACCAGTTGAAGGCCCGGGCCTGCTGCAGCGGCGTGTAGATGTCCACATCGTCCATGAGCACGGCCGCCCAGCGTTCATCGAACTCAGGCGGGAACGGCGTGGATGCATCCATCCAGCCCACCATGGCCCCCTGCTCGCGCAGTGCTTCACGCACGGCCTTGAGCAAATGGGTCTTCCCCGATCCCGCCTCACCCCAAAGGTAAGTAGGTACTGGCGTACGCGACTTCTGAAGCTGGCCATCACCCACCCAGTGGCGCAGGTGATCGATAACAGCGGCATTGGAGCCCACAAAGAAACGCGAGAGCGTCGGGCCGGGAGCCATGCTGATATCCAGAGCCAATTGCTTCATCTGCGACATACGCGCAGCGCCCCCTTTCCTGGGCAATCGACAGCCCATGCGGCGAGATCTGGCAGGAGATTCATCAGCATCAATGTGGAAGAGACAAAGGCCCGGAAATGCGTTCGGATCAGGCTTGGCAAACTGCCCCGGCGTGATCGGTCAGTAACAAAAACACTGATTTTAGTCTGCACCAGCCTCCCCCAAGCGAGTTCGGGCTGATTTTGCCTACTGCTGTTGTTGCTGACAGGCCATGATTGCCCAGCAAAACCCTTTGGTGCGAACCCGGCCCGCCCGCGCGCCGGACAGGGGCCGTAGAATCCCGGGGTTTCCCGCCCACCCAGGGCGCACCGCACCGGATCCATCGATGAGCTCTTCCGCATCCTCCTCTACCCCTATTTCCTACAAAGACGCTGGTGTTGACATCGACGCAGGCGACGCACTGGTCGAGCGCATCAAGCCGCTGGCCAAGAAGACCATGCGCGAAGGCGTGATGGCCGGCATCGGCGGCTTTGGCGCCCTGTTCGAAGTGCCCAAGCGCTACAAGGAGCCCGTGCTGGTTTCCGGCACCGACGGCGTGGGCACCAAGCTCAAGCTGGCTTTCGAGTGGAATATGCACGACACCGTGGGTATCGACCTGGTCGCCATGAGCGTCAACGACGTGCTGGTGCAGGGTGCCGAGCCCCTGTTCTTCCTGGACTACTTTGCCTGCGGCAAGCTGCATGTGGACACGGCCGCTGCCGTGGTCGGCGGCATTGCCAAGGGTTGCGAGCTGTCCGGCTGCGCACTGATCGGCGGTGAAACCGCTGAAATGCCCGGCATGTACCCCGATGGCGAATATGACCTGGCAGGCTTTGCCGTGGGCGCCGTGGAAAAGTCCAAGATTCTGACCGGCCAGAACGTCAAGCCCGGTGATGTGGTGCTGGGCCTGGCCTCGCACGGCGTGCACTCCAATGGCTTCTCGCTGGTGCGCAAGTGCATCGACCGCGCCGAAGCCAATGGCTCCATCCCCGAAACACTGGACGGCAAGCCTTTCAAGGCCGCCATCATGGAACCCACCCGCCTGTACGTGAAGAACGTGCTGGCTGCGCTGGAAAAGCACCCCATCAAGGCCTTGGCCCACATCACCGGTGGCGGCCTGCTGGAAAACATCCCCCGCGTGCTGCCCGAAGGCACTGCTGCCCACCTGAAGGCTGGCAGCTGGCCCCAGACCGAGCTGTTTGCCTGGCTGCAAAAGACCGCTGGCATTGACGATATCGAGATGAACCGCACGTTCAACAACGGTATCGGCATGGTGATCGTGGTGGCGGCTGAAGACGCTGCAGCCACTGCTGCCACATTGGCCGATCTGGGTGAAAAGGTTTACACCATTGGGGCTATTGCTGAAATTGGCAGCGGCAAGGCCGTTGAAGTACGCTAATCGCATCTTCCATCCCCAGGCCTAGCCAACCCCAGCTTGCATGACGCAGCAACTGCCCGCTCCCATCGCTTCCGAGCCACCAGCCCCTTCTAGCAAGGTCATTCTGGCGAGTTATTTACTGATGGCAGCGGTGCTGCTTCTGGTCATGCACCAGGGCCTGCTGCCGGGTCTGTTGACCGTCTGTGTGGGTTTTTTGCTCACCAGAGCGCTGACCCGGCTGCTGTCCCGCCTGGACAAGCGCCCGCGCCCCAAGCAGTTGCTGCCGCACTGGGCACAGGTGACAGCCACCGCCATTGTTATTCTGGCGCCCCTGTTGCTGCTCAGCGGCGCCCTCTCTCAAACGCGCACCTACATCACCGAAGCGCCTGCCCAGTACAAGGAGCTGCTGGACTATCTGTCCAACACCATACTGGAGCTGCGTGAAAAGCTGCCCGCCGATATCGCAGCGCAGTTGCCCGAAGGTGCCAAGGAAATCCAGCGCTTTCTCTCGCACTATCTGGCCACCAAAGCCGGCTCCCTGGCTCTGGCCGGGCGCACCTGGCTGACCGGTCTGCTCTACGCCTATGTGGGCATCATCATCGGTGCGCTGGCTGCCGTGCGCCCGATTTCGCTGCACAGAAAGCCGCTGGTCACAGCGCTGCGGCAACGCATTCTGTTTTTTGGCGAAGCCTTCCGTCAGATCGTCGCCGCCCAGTTCTGGATTGCGACCTTCAATACCATTCTCACGGCCATCTTTTTGCTGTTCGTCCTGCCCATCTGGGATCTGCAGCTGCCCTACACCCCGGCTCTGATCACCCTGACTTTCGTGGCGGGCCTGATCCCCATCGTCGGCAATCTGCTGTGCAACACGGTGCTGACCATTGTTGGCCTGTCGGTCTCGCCCGCCGCCGCAGCGGCCTGCCTGGCCTTTCTGATCCTGATTCACAAGGCGGAATACGTCATCAACGCCAAGGTGGTTGGCACGCGCACGCACATGGGCGTGTGGGAACTGCTGGCCGTGATGTTTGTGGCCGAGTCCGTGTTTGGCCCCGCCGGCCTAGTGGCTGCGCCGCTGTTCTACGCCTACCTCAAGAAAGAGCTGGAAGCGGCCAAGCTGGTTTGAGCCTCTGGGTCACACTCACATCCCCTTGCGTAGTTTGGCGATGGTTTTTTGAGCGAAATCAGCCTCATCTCCTTGAACTGATTGGGCATACCGCTCCAAATCCGATAGCGCTCTGTCATTGGCGCCCCACTCCGCATAAGCCAGTCCGCGCGCACGCAGCAGCTCGGTATTCGCGGGCAGCAGCAGCATCAGGCGGCTGAGCACCGCCACCAGCATGCCCCAGTCGCGCTGGGAGACATGGATTTCCTGCAGATTGCGCAGCATGCGCTCCACAATGTCGCGCGGGCTGGCAGACTGCAGATACAGACCCAGCGGCGCGGCTTCATCGGGCGTGATGCCGGCCTGATCAAGAAAAGGCTGTAGCCGCTCGGCCAGCGCATTGGCCGAATATGACTCACCACTCAAGGGGTCCAGCACCACCTGCCCTTGCGGCAGCAGTACCTTGACCATGAAGTGACCGGGAAAGCTGATGCCCTCCACCGGCAGCCCGATGCTATCCGCCAGCTCCAGCCAGATCAGCGCCACGCTGATGGGAATGCCGCGCCGCGTCTGCAGCACATGGTGGATATAGCTGTTGGCCGGGTCGTAATAATTGTTCAGATTGCCCGCAAAGCCCAGCTCGCCATAGAAGAACTTGTTGAGCGCGCTGAGCTTGCGCAGGCCGTCGTCCTCGCCCGCAAGGCGCTGATTCAGGCGCACCTGCAGACGGTCCAGCTCGGCCATCACGCCTTGCAGGTCCAGATCGGGCTCGGCATCCTGTGCAATGCTGACGGCCGCCTCCATCAGCGCAAAGTTTTCATCGCTTTGCACCAGAGAGGCAAAGTACTGCAGGGCCGTGGGGTGCTCGTCAATCGTCCAGCTCATAAGCGGCTTTGTAAGCTGCCTTGGCGGCCCTGACAAGCGAAATACCCCTGATGTCTAGGCAGAACTTAGACTAGACGCTCATTTTTTTGAGGTTCATGCCGTTGCCTAGCGGCGCAGCAACTGGCGAATGTTCAGCCCCGCAATGCGCAGCACGCCAAAGTACAACACGGCCGCCGCCGCCATCAGCGCAGCCAGCAGGCCTGCGCGCAGCAGGCTGCTGGACTTCATCGCCACCCAGTCAAAATGCTGACTGCCCCAGAGCAGCAGCACGGCCAGCAGCGCACTGGCAGCCAGCACCTGGATGATGAACTTGAGCCAGCCCGGATTGGGCTGATACACGCCACGGCGCAGCAGCCCTGTCAGCAGCCAGGTGGCATTGACCAAGGCCGCCAGACCAATCGACAGCGCCAGTCCCGTGTGCTTCAGCCAGGGCACCAGCACCAGATTGAGCAGCTGCGTGATGACCAGCACCACAATCGCGATCTTCACGGGCGTGCGAATGTCCTGGCTGGCGTAATAGCCGGGAGCCAGCACCTTGATGGCGACCAGACCCAGCAAACCCGCACCATAGCCCATCAGCGCCAGCGAAATCTGGCCTACATCGCTGTCATGCAGCGCGCCGCGATGAAATAGTGTGGCCACCAGCGGCGTGGCAAAGGTCAGCAGACCCACGGCGCAAGGCACGGCCAGCAGCACGACCAGACGCAAGCCCCAGTCCAGCATGTTCGAGTAACGCTGTGCATCGCCCGCTGCCTTGGCCGAGGCGAGCTGCGGCGTCAGCACCACACCCAGAGCCACGCCCAGCAGCGAGGTGGGGAACTCCATCAACCGGTCGGCGTAGAACAGCCAAGTCACGCTGCCCGGTGCCATGTACGAGGCAATCTGGGTATTGATCATCAGCGAAATCTGCGCCACGCCCACACCCAGCAAGGCCGGGCCCATGAGCTTGAGAATGCGGCGCACACCGGCTTCATTCCATGCCTCGCGAATCGACGAGACAGAAAAACCAATACGCGGCATCAGGCTCATGGCACGCAGCGCCGGAATCTGCACCGCCAGCTGCAGCACGCCACCCAGCATCACGCCGCCAGCCATGGCATAGATGGGCTCGACCCCATATTTCTTGAGCCAGGGCGCGCCCATCAGCGCCGCCACAATCATGCTGAGGTTGAGCAGCACAGGCGTAGCCGCAGGCACGGCAAATTTCTTCCAGGTATTGAGAATGCCGGCCGACAGCGCCACCAGCGACATAAAGCCGATGTAGGGGAACATCCAGCGCGTCATCACCACCGCAGCCTGATAGCCATCAGGCGACTGGCGCATGCCGCTGGCCAGAAGCCAGACCAGTACCGGCGCACCAATCACGCCAACCACGCAGACCACCAGCAGCGTCCAGAACAGAATCGTCGCCACATGACTGATCAGCCCGCGCGTGGCCTCTTCCCCGTTCTGGGTCTTGCTGGCGGCCAGCACCGGCACAAACGCCTGGCTGAACGCCCCTTCTGCGAACAGACGGCGAAAGAGATTGGGAATCCTGAAGGCGACATTGAACGCGTCTGTGAGGGCATTGGCTCCAAACATGGAAGCCATGAGCAAATCACGCACCAGCCCCGAAATACGGGAGGCCAGGGTCAGCAGGGAGACAGTGGAGGCGGCTTTGAACAGTGACACGCAGCGAGTGTATGCGTTCGCGCCAAGCGCTGCTTGCCGTTCACATGCGCTTTGCACTCTGTGACAACAAGCTGAGACGCCAACTCATCGAGCCACAGATCAACCGCTTAAAACTGGCGCAACCCAGGCCAGGACAGCGAGCAAGCGCCGCCGCGCAGCAAAGCTGTCGTCCCCCTCCCGCGAAGCGAGAGAGGGGGAAGCGGCAAAGCCGCACAGGGGGTGCTATAATCTCGCGTTTTGCTGACATCATCCTCAGACACACAAGGAAATAAATCATGGCAACTAAAGCCAAAAAGAACCCCCGCCTGGCTTCCGGCCGCAAGCGCGCCCGCCAGAACGTCAAGCTGAACGCTGCTAACACTTCGCTGCGTTCCAAGTACCGTACTGCTGTCAAGAATGTCGAAAAGGCTGTTGTGGCCGGCGACAAGACCAAGGCAGCTGAACTGTTTGCCAAGGCTCAGTCCGTGATCGACGCGATCGCTGACAAGGGCATCTTCCACAAGAACAAGGCAGCTCGCGATAAGAGCCGCCTGTCCGCCAAGGTCAAGACCCTGGCTCTGGCTGCTTAATACCAGCCTCCCTCAAGCACGGATGACTTCGGTCATCTGCCGTTTGTAACGGGTGCGCTGTCAGCAAAAACAACTAAACCGCCTTCGGGCGGTTTTTTTGTGCCCGCGTAATCAGCCCCCCCTGAGGCGCTTCGCGCCTTCCCCCCAGGGGGGACGACGGCCTTTGCTGCGGGGCGGCCCTTGCTGGCCGTCTCTGGCTTGGGGCATGCCTAATCTTGGGTTCCAAGCATAAAAAAACGCACTTCAGTGCGTTCGTTCATGTCCTGGTGTTTTGAAAAAGAAAGCACTCAGGCTTTCTTTTTAGGCTCGTCGGGGATCAGGCAGGCTTCGGCGACTTGCAGATCGTTGTCCTTGGCAAAGTTCAGACAGAAATCCCAAGCCATGGGTTCGTAGTCGCGCAGGTCGCGGTTGATGACTACGCATTTGACGCCGTTCATCACCGTGGGCACGCACCAGGGAGAGTAGCTCAGATGACTGCCAGCGCAGGCGCCTCCAGGGCGAAACTGGCTCATGACTCCAGCCAGTCGCTCGGCCCAGTCGCTGGGTCGGAAGGTTTTGCCGGCCTGGGTCATACCCAGAATGAACAGTTCTTTGCTGGAAGGGGTAACCATCAAGTTTTCGCCAAAAAGATCTGGGGCCACCAGACGGGATCTCCGCCAATTCGCCCAATCAATCATTCTAGCTCTTATATAAGAGCTAGGGTAAGTAAGCAGATGTCAACCCCAGTATGACGTAGGTCCATTGCATGGCAGCGATGCGCAATGCGCAATGTTGGGGTTATCCGGGCACTCTAGAATCAAGCCTCGCTATTTTCAAGGTGCTCTCTGGCACCACTGACCATCCTTTTGAGGAGATTCCTGCAATGACCGCTTTCACCGAGGTTGCCCAACCCCATGTGATGACCACCTATGGCCGCGTGCCTATCGCTCTGGAGCGAGGCCAGGGCTGCCGCCTGTGGGACGTCAACGGCAAGGAGTACCTCGATGCACTGGGTGGCATTGCGGTCAACACTCTGGGTCACAACCACCCCAAGTTCGTGCCCGCTATTCAGGAGCAGGTCGCCAAGCTGATCCACTGCTCCAACTACTACAACGTACCCGGCCAGGAGCAACTGGCTCAGTTGCTGACCGAGCGCGCCAAGATGGACAAGGCGTTTTTCTGCAGCACCGGCCTGGAAGCCAACGAAGCGGCCATCAAGCTGGCACGCAAGTATGGCGTGGACAAGGGCATCGCCAACCCCGTGATCGTGGTGTATGACCACGCTTTCCATGGCCGCTCGCTGGGCACCATGAGCGCGACTGCCAACCCCAAGGTGCGCGAAGGCTTTGGCCCGCTGCTCGAAGGTTTCCTGCGCATTCCCGCCAACGATATCGAGGCACTGAAGAAGGCCACGGCCGACAACCCCAATATCGTGGGCGTGATGATGGAGCCCATCCAAGGCGAAGGCGGCCTGCACCCCATGCGTGCCGAGTACATGCAGCAAGTGCGCGCGCTGTGCGACGCCAATGACTGGCTGATGATTCTGGACGAAGTGCAGTCCGGCATGGGCCGCACTGGCAAGTGGTTTGCCCACCAGTGGGCAGGCATCGTGCCTGATGTGATGTCTCTGGCCAAGGGCCTGGGCTCGGGCGTGCCAGTGGGCGCCATCGTGGCCAAGGGCAAGGCGGCTGAAGTCTTCAAGCCCGGCAACCATGGCACGACGTTTGGCGGCAACCCCCTGTCCATGCGCGCTGGCATCGAAACCATCCGCATCATGGAAGAAGACGGACTGCTGGCACACACCACCAAGGTTGGTGCACACTTGAAGGCCAAGCTGCAACAGGAACTGGGCGCCATCACTGGCGTGGTGGAAGTGCGCGGTGAGGGTCTGATCATCGGCATCGAGCTGAACAAGCCTTGCGGCGCGCTGCTCAATCGCGGCGCCGAAGCCGGTCTGCTGTTCTCCGTGACGGCTGATACCGTGGTGCGTCTGGTGCCCCCGCTGATCATGACCGAAGCCGAGGCCGACGAAGTCGTGGCCAAGCTCAAGCCGCTGATCCAGCAGTTCCTGGCTGAATGAAAGATTTGTCGAATGACAGCCATCAAACACTATCTGCAATTTTCTGATTTCACGGCCGACGAGTACGACTACCTGCTGTCGCGCGCGGCCCTGATCAAGAAAAAGTTCAAGGGCTACGAAAAGCACCACACGCTGACCGACCGCACCATGGCCATGATCTTCGAGAAGGCCAGCACCCGTACGCGTGTGAGCTTTGAAGCCGGCATGTACCAGCTGGGCGGCTCGGTCGTGCATCTGACCAGCGGTGACAGCCAGCTGGGCCGCTCCGAGCCTATCGAGGACAGCGCCCGCGTCATCAGCCGCATGACCGATCTGGTCATGATCCGCACCTTTGGCCAGGACCGCATCGAGCGCTTTGCCGAATTCTCGCGCGTGCCCGTCATCAACGGCCTGACCAACGAGTTCCACCCCTGCCAGATCCTGGCCGACATCTTTACCTTTATCGAGCATCGCGGCTCCATCAAGGGCAAGGTCGTGGCCTGGGTCGGTGATGGCAACAATATGGCCAACACCTGGCTGCAAGCGGCGGATCTGCTGGGCTTCAAGCTGCACATCTCCACCCCCGGTGGCTACGAAGTGGACGAGCAACTGGCCTTCAACGGCAAGCCCGTGCACCCTGGCTGCTACGAAGTCTTCAAAAGCCCGCTGGATGCCTGCAAGGGCGCCGATCTGGTCACCACCGATGTGTGGACCAGCATGGGCTACGAAGCCGAAAACGAAGAGCGCCGCAAGGCCTTTGCCGACTGGTGCGTGGACGCCGAAATGATGGCCGCCGCCAAGTCCGATGCCCTGTTCATGCACTGCCTGCCCGCCCACCGTGGCGAGGAAGTGGAAGCCGACGTGATCGACGGCCCCCAATCCGTCGTCTGGGATGAAGCAGAAAATCGCATGCATGTGCAAAAGGCACTGATGGAATACCTGCTGCTGGGCCGCCAACCCGGCTGATCGGCTACGCCCTGGCTCATCTGCATACCGCCACAACCATGCACCTGAGCCACATCACATCTCCCAACCGCCAGCGGGCCTTGCGCCAGCTGGCGGTTTTCTTTTGTCCGCTGCGCCCCAGCATGGGCGATGTGCGCTACGGCCAGCGCGGCGGCTTGCTGGCCCTGCGTCAGCCGCATATTGCACGCCACAGCCGCGTGCCTTCCGTCTATGGGCCACGCAAGCGCTTTGCAGCCCATGTGCGTGCGCTGTATGTGCGCATCCACACCTTCTATCTGAAGTTTCTTCAAGGCCACACCTAGTGGCCAGGCCCTGAGGTTGCCCCGCGACCTCGCTCACACAAGCCAAAACCGTCCTTTTAAGAGAGGAGGACGGCGTGACTGCGATGCCTGAATTTTGAAGAAACACAATGACCTCCCCTGTTCACCCCTGCCTGACCTGCGGCGTGTGCTGCACCAACTACCGTGTGGAGTTTTCCATTTACGAGCTGCAATCCATGGGCGGCACCGTGCCTGACGATATGGCGCATGAGGTACCCGGCAAGGGCAACCGTGCCCGCATGAATGGCACGGAAAAACACCCCGTGCGCTGCGTGGCCCTGCGCGAGCTGCCCGAGGTGGGTGAAGGCTGCATAGGCTGTGGAATCTACGAGCAGCGCTCACGCCCCTGCCGCGACTTTCCGTTTGCCTCCTATGGCTGCCACGACACGCGCGCCAAGTTCGGCCTGCCAGAACTGGCTCAGGATGAGGTGGAGCTGTGGCTGGAAGCGGCTTGAATCGGACCTAAGGGACCTGCTTTCTGGATATTTGAGCCAAACAAGGCTCAAGTCCATAAAACATATACGCTGATAGCTATCATTTTTGATAACACCCATCAAACAAAAGGCCTGAGCCACCATGCGGTCGCTCAGGCCTTTTTGCGAGAAGTGAAAGCTCAGGACTTCTTGGGGGCGCAGTGATCGCCCTCACAGGCGCTGCAACCGCCGCAGCCGCTTTCCTTGCCCAGCCCCGACAGGGCGGGATGGCTGCCCGCCAGCTTGCGCTTGAGCGCTCCGGGCATCAGGCGCCAGACCAGCGCCACGGCGGCCAGCACCACAATCACGCCCACAATGATTTCTTGCATGGAAAACTCCTTTCCTCAACCCGCGCCCAGCGCCACGGCCACACGGTAGGTGATAAAGCTGCACAGATAGGCCAGCGCAAACAGATAGCCCAGCATGATCAGCGGATAGCGCCAGCTATTGGTCTCGCGCTTGACCATGGCCAGGGTCGAGATGCATTGCGGCGCAAAGATGAACCAGACCAGCAGCGACAGCGCCGTGGCCAGCGACCAGCTGCTGGCAATCAGCGGGCCCAATTGCTGGGCCATGGCGTCGTCGTTGGCCGCCGACAGCGCATACACCGTGCCCAGCGCGCCCACGGCGACTTCGCGGGCGGCCATGCCGGGCACCAGCGCAATCGCGATCTGCCAGTTAAAGCCGATCGGGGCCAGCACCACTTCCAGCATGCGGCCCAGCTGGCCGGCGTAGCTGTAGCGAATCGCCGCTTCCGCGCCTTCGGGCGCCGCCGGGTAGCTGGCCAGGAACCACAGCACGATGCTCACCGTCAGGATGATGCCGCCCACGCGGCGCAGGAAAATCATGGCGCGCTCATACAGACCCAGCGCCAGGCTGCGCAGGCTGGGCCAGCGGTAAGCGGGCAGCTCCATCATCAGCGGCGTGCGGGTCTTGTTGGTGCGCAGCAGCTTGGCCACCCAGGCCACGGCCATGGCGCTGACAATGCCGCCCACATACAGGGCAAACAGCACCAGCCCCTGCAGATTGAAGAAGCGGGCCACTTCCCGCTCGGGGATGAAGGCCGCAATCAGCAGCGCATAGACCGGCAGACGTGCCGAGCAGGTCATCAGCGGCGCGATCATGATGGTCAGCAGACGGTCGCGCCAGCTGGAAATCGAGCGCGTGGCCATGATGCCCGGCACCGCGCAGGCAAAGCTGGACAGCAGCGGGATGAAGGAGCGGCCCGACAGGCCCACCGTGCCCATGATGCGGTCCAGCAAAAAGGCCGCGCGCGGCAGATAGCCCGAGTCTTCCAGCACCAGAATGAAGAAGAACAGAATCAGAATCTGCGGCAAAAACACCAGCACGGCACCGCAACCGGCAATCACGCCATCAACCAGCAGGCTGCGCAGCACACCGTCGGGCATGACGCTGTTGACCCAGCGGCCAAAGTCACCCACGCCGCCTTCAATACCATCCATCAAAGGCTGCGCCCAGCTGAACACGGCCTGGAAGATCAGGAACAATGTGACCAGCAGCAGCAGCGTGCCCCAGATGGGGTGCAGCACTACGGCATCCACACGGTCGGCGCGCTGGCTGTCCACCTGCGGCTCCTGCACTGCAGCACGCATGATGTCCGCCACCTGCTGGTGCAGGTTCAGCAGTTGCTCCTTGGCACCCTCTCCAGCCTTGGGCTGCCAGTGGCCTTCCATAGAGGGGGCCTTCAGCTTGCGGGCTTCGTCGCCGTCCAGCCAGTTCAGCAGTTCCTTGCCGCCGTCCAGACGCACGCCCACGCTCTCGATCACGGGCAGGCCCAGTGCCTGACTGAGCTTGGCCTTGTCCACCACAATGCCCTGGCGCTTGGCCATATCGCTCATATTGAGCACCAGCACCATGGGCAGACCCAGCGCACGCGCTTCCAGCACCAGACGCAGGTTCAGGCGCAGATGGGTGGCATCGGTCACGCAGATCAGCAGCTCGGGCGGCGCTTCGCGGCCATGCAGGCCGCTGACGATATCGCGCGTGATGCGTTCGTCTTCGCTGTGCGCATGCAGGCTGTAGGTGCCGGGCAAATCGAGCAGGCGCACGCGGCGCTTGCCGGGCGTGGTCAGCCAGCCTTCCTTGCGCTCCACCGTCACGCCCGCGTAGTTGGCCACTTTCTGGCGTGCGCCCGTCAGCAGATTGAACAGCGCGGTCTTGCCGCAGTTCGGGTTGCCCAGCAGGGCCGCACGCAGCGGCGCTTTCGGGTCAGCAGCGCCAGCGCCGGAGTTCAGCGGCTGAATGGCGATAGTCTGGTTCTCGTGCGCGTTCATGCCTTGCCCTCCAGTGCCACCAGCACGCGCGAGGCCTCATAGCGGCGCAGCGCAAACGTGGCTGCGCCTACGCGCACGGCCAGCGGATCGGGGCCGGGAAAGCCTGTGGCCACAATGCGCACACGCTCACCGGGCAGAAAGCCGATTTCCATGAGGCGCAGCATCAGCTCCTGCTCCTCCACATTGCCTGCGCTGACGAGGTCCACAACCAGAGCGGAAGTGTTCAGAGCCAGCTTGTCCAGGCTGATCGCAGCCTGGGCCGCGCCATCCGACACTAAAACGGTGGCCGCACTACCGGGGGCCGAAGACTGCAAGATACTCATGGAAGCTATTTTATTGAGTTTAATTCTCATTATGGTTAAGAATGCCTCAGAGTCCCAGCGCGCCGAAGTGGCGCTTGACAGCAGCCATCCGCCTGTCAACGTCGCCAAGTCGGCGCTTGCTCACACTGAGCGCATTGCCCGCGGTGTTTCCATGTACGGCACTCGGACTTGGGACTTGACCCCGGTCATGGTGCTGCGCGGCGTAGAAAATTCCGCCCCAGCGCTTTTTCACCACCACCATGACTCACCCCTGCCTGACCTGCGGCGCCTGCTGCGCATCGTTCCGTGTGGATTTTTCCGTACATGAATCTCAGGAGCATGGGGGCCGGGTACCCACAGGCCTGATCGAGGAAGTCACCGACTACACCTGCCGCATGCGCGGCACGGACTGGGCACGCCCGCGCTGCGCGGCCCTGATGGGCAAGGTGGGAGAGAAGGCCAGTTGCGGCATTTATGAATGGCGGCCCTCCCCTTGCCGGGAGTTCGCCGCAGGCTCGGACGCCTGCAACCGCGTGCGGCTGCGCCATGGCATGCCCGCACTGGAAAGTGGCTTGCTATAAATAGTAGAGCTACTTATCCAATCATTTCGTTGACATCCGCCTCCATCAGCACAACGCTGATGTTGTCCTTGCCGCCTGCGGCATTGGCCGCCGCAATCAGGCGCGGTAGGAGCTGGGACAGCGGCGGTTCCTCGGCAAACATCGATTCGATCACGCTGTCATCCAGCATATCGGTCAGTCCGTCGGAGCAAAGCATGATGCGGTCGCCGGGCTGCAGTGGCCACTGGTTCAGCTCCGCATCGACCTGCGGCGCAACGCCCAGCGCACGCGTGACCAGATGCGCAAAACGTGAGCTCTTGGCTTCTTGCTCGGTCAGCAAGCCAGCATTGATTTCTTCCTGCACCAGCGAATGATCGCGCGTGATGCGCTGCAGCTTGCCGCTGCGCCAGGCATAGGCGCGCGAATCCCCCAGGTGCGCGAGCAGCACCTCGCTCTGCAGCACCAGGGCCACGACCACGGTTGTGCCCATGCCCCGGTAGTCCGCGGTGGACTGCGCGGCGGCATAGATGGCGGTATTGGCCATGGCCAGCGCATCCAGCATCTCCTGGCGCGCCAGCAGCGGCGATGAGAAGGAGCCCGGGCCATGCTGCAGGCCTGCGGTGATCAGATCCACCGCCATAGCACTGGCGACTTCACCAGCGCTATAGCCGCCCATGCCGTCGGCCAGCACAGCCAGAGGCCAGGGCTTGGCCTTGGGCTGGGTGCCCACGGCGTCTTCGTTGTTGCTGCGCTGCAATCCCATATCCACACCAGCAACCATATGGGTCGCGGGCCAGACCCGGAGTTGGCTCGAAAGCTCGGAAGTGGACATGAGAAAAACGGGCGCAAAGGTCAGGTAAGAAGCTTACAAGCGTAACGCAAGTAACAGAATCTCCATGTATGACAAGACGCCGTTATTGCCGCTGTTTGCGGCGTTTGCTGCAATTTTGTTCAATACGGCCGCCGCAGGCCCATTCAGACTGCCGGGCAGATTCCACTACCCACCGATGTCATGCTGTCTTCCTTGCTGGCCTTGCGCCGTTGCGCCGATGCGCTGTTGCCGCCCGTCCAGCAGGACATCTTTCCCGCACTGCAACATCTGCACCGGTTTCCCGAGGACGAAACCACGGTGCAGTCTCTGGCCGATGTGGCTTTGCACATGGGCTTTGCCGACCAGGGCCATCTGCAGCGCAGCTTCAAGGCCCACCACGCGCTGACGCCCGACAACTTTGCACGCACGGCACATACAGCCGCCAGAGCCGGCAGGTCATTTGCTGCGCGGCAGTAGCCACTCACCATAAGCGGGATACTTGCGGCTTCGTTTTTTCAGCATCCGCAAGCGGTGCCATGAGCAATGGCTGACTTTGACAGCATCCAACAACGCGAAACCGGGCTGCATCAGCACCTCAGCTCGGCCCAGATGACCATGATTGCCATTGGCGGCGCCATCGGCACGGGCCTGTTCATGGGCAGCGCGTTTGCGATTGGCTTTGCCGGGCCCAGCGTGCTCATCAGCTATGCGATTGGCGCGCTGATTGGCCTGCTGCTCATGGGGTGCCTTGCCGAAATGACGGTGGCCCACCCCACCAGCGGCTCGTTTGGCGCGTATGCCGAGCACTACATCAGCCCGCTGGCCGGTTTTGTGGTGCGCTACGCCTACTGGGCCGCCGTGGTGCTGGCCGTGGGCATGGAGGTCACTGCCGTCGGCAAATACATGAAATTCTGGTTCCCCGCCGTGGATCAGTGGGTGTGGGTAGCTCTGTTTTCGATAGTGCTGGCCGCCGTCAATGCCACCAGCGTCAAAGCCTTTGGCCAGGTGGAATATGTGTTCTCCATGATCAAGGTCGCCTCCATCGTGGCTTTTATCCTGATCGGGGCCTATGTGGTGTTTGGCACGCGGCCCGAAGGTGTGGGCTTTGCCAATTACACAGAGCGGGGCGGCTTTTTCCCCAATGGCTGGTGGGGCACCTGGGTGGGGGTGATCGTGGCCATCTTCAGCTACCTCAACCTGGAATCGATTGCGATTGCTGCGGGCGAGGCCGAAAAGCCCAAGCAGGCCGTGACCAAGGCTTTTCGCACCACGGTGCTGCGCCTGGTGCTGTTCTATCTGCTGTCGCTGGCCTTGATGCTGGCCATCGTGCCCTGGGACCATGCAGGCACGGACAAAAGCCCGTTTGTGAAGGTGATGGAGATTTTGAACATCCCCGGCGCTGCCGGTGTGCTTAATTTTGTGGTGCTGCTGGCGTCGCTGTCGGCCATGAACAGCCAGCTTTACGTCACCTCGCGCATGATGTTCAGCCTCTCACGTGGCGGCTATGCGCCCAAGGCCATGGGCCAACTCAACAAGCGCGGCGTGCCGCTGGGTGCGATTGCGGTGTCTTGCCTGGGCATGGCCGTGGCCATGGTGCTGAACGTCTTCAGGCCCGAGCAGTCGCTGGAGCTGATGATGTCGATTGCCATGTTCGGCGCCATGTTTGCCTGGCTGATGGTGTTTGTGACCCACCTCTTCTTTCGCCCGCGCTGGCAGCGCGAGCACCCGGGCCAGACGCTGGAATTTCGCATGTGGGGCTTCCCCGTCTTTACGCTGCTGGGGGCGCTGCTGATGGCGGGAGTGATTGTGACGACCTTGTTTACCAAGGAGTTTCATACGACAACTCTGGTAGGTGTTCCGTTCCTCATCATCCTCGTGCTGATCTATGCTCTGTGGTACCGCCCACGCGCAACCCAAGCATAAGAAGATGACTCGCCAGATCTGGGATATTTCCCCCCCCATCGCTCCTTCCAGCCCGGTCTTCCCCGGCGACACCGCCTATTCGCAGGAATGGTGCGCCACCATTGGCCCGGGCTGCCCGGTCAATGTCAGCGCCATTCATCTAAGCCCCCATGTGGGCGCGCATGCCGATGCGCCGCTGCATTACGACGCGCAAGGCGCAGCCATTGGCGCGGTGGACTTGAACGCTTTTCTCGGCCCCTGCCGTGTGATTCATGCGATGGGTTGCGGGCCGCTGATTGAATGGCAGCATATCGAACACGCCATCAACTCCGATCTTCCGGAGCAGGTGCCCGAGCGCATACTGGTGCGCACCTACCAGACCGCCCCCACAAGCTGGGACCCCGACCTTGCCGCCTATGCGCCCGAAACCGTGCAAAAGCTGGCCGACCTGGGCGTCAAGCTCATCGGCATAGACACGGCCAGCATTGACCCTGCGACCAGCAAGACACTCGACAGCCATATGGTGATTCGCCAGCGCGGCCTGCGCGTGCTGGAAAATCTGGTGCTCGATGATGTGGCCGAAGGCGATTACGAGCTGATTGCCCTGCCGCTCAAGCTCACGCAAGCCGACGCCTCGCCGGTGCGCGCCATACTGCGTGCGCTGCGCTGAATTGATATAAAAACCGGCTCTAGCCTAGACACAATTTAGGTGAGTAGCTATCAAAACAATAGAAGGAAGACGATGACCACTTTGCAAGACTGCCAGGCACTGGACGCCAACGACCCGCTGCGCGCGCTGCGCGAGCGCTTTGCACTGCCTGCAGGCACGATTTATCTGGATGGCAACTCGCTCGGTGCCCAGCCCAAGGCCGCAGCGGCCCGAGTGGCTGAAGTCGTGACGCAGGAATGGGGCAAGGACCTGATCACCTCGTGGAACAAGGCCGGCTGGATCACCCTGCCCGAACGTCTGGGCAACCAGTTTGCGCCATGGGTTGGCGTGGGCGAAGGCGAGCTGGTGTTTACCGACACCACATCGATCAACCTCTACAAGGTGCTCAGCGCCGCCGCGCGCATCGCCCGTGAGGACTCGCCCAGCCGCAAAAAAATCATCAGCGAGCGCAGTAATTTCCCCACCGATCTGTACATCGCCCAGTCCGTCTGCCAGGAATATGGGCTGGAGCTGGTGCTGCTGGAGCCCGAAGAAATCGCTGCTGCGCTGCAGACCGATGTGGCGATCTCCATGCTCACCCATGTCAACTACCGCACCGGTGCCATGCACGACATGGCGGCAGTCACGGCTGCCGCGCATGCCCAGGGCATTCTCTGCATCTGGGACCTGTGCCACAGCGCCGGTGCCGTGCCCGTGGATTTAAAGGGCGCAAACGCCGACTTTGCGGTGGGCTGCAGCTACAAATATCTGAATGGCGGCCCCGGCTCGCCCGCGTTTGTCTGGGCGCACCCACGCCTGATCAACCGCTTCTGGCAACCGCTGTCGGGCTGGTTTGGCCATGCCGAGCCTTTCAAGTTTGTGCCCGACTACCACCCCGCCCAAGGCATTCAGCGCTATCTGTGCGGCACCCAGCCCATGATCAGCATGAGCGTGCTGCAATGCGGTATCGACATCTATACCGAGGCCGAACAGTTTGGCGGCATGGCTGCGCTGCGCAAAAAATCTCTGGCGCTGACCGATTTGTTTATCCAGCTGGTGGAAGAACGCTGCCAGGGCTACGGCCTGGGCCTGGCCACCCCGCGCGACCATGCGGCGCGTGGCTCACAGGTCTGCCTGACCCGCGAAGAAGGTCTGGGTGTGGACGGCAAGGACAGCGGTGCCTACGCCATCATCCAGGCCCTGATTGCGCGCGGCGTGATTGGCGACTTCCGCAAGGGCGATGGCGGCACGGGCAAGCACAAGGACATTCTGCGTTTTGGCTTTACGCCGCTGTACGTGGGCTTTGAAGATGTGTGGAACGCCGTCGAGCATCTGCGCCAGGTGCTGGAATCGGGCGAATGGAAAAAGGCCGAGTTCAACACCATCAACGCAGTGACCTGATCAATAAGACTGGTCACTGAGCGAAGCCCACAAGTGCGCAGCCACCAAGGCGCGCCAGGGCTGGAACTGATCAAGCCAGATGCGCGCCTGCAAAGCGTCAGGTTTTGCCGCATCTGGCTTTTCTGTCTGGGTCAGCAAGCCAATGGCTTTGCGCACGGCCACATCGCCATGCAAGCTACCGTCCGGCCAGCCATAACCGCGCAACAGGCAGTAGTTCACGGTCCATGGGCCTATGCCCTTGATGGCCAGCAGTTGCTGCTCCACTTGCTGCACCGCAGCAGCGTCCCACAGCCCTTGCGCGCTGTGCTGCGCCCAGTCGTCCAGCGGCAACTCGCCGCTTTGCACGGCGCGCGCTACGGTCAGCAAGGTGGCGGCCTTGGCCTGTGAAAAGCTGGCGGCGCGCAGGCTTTCGATATCCAGTTCCGCAACCTGTGCGGCCTCGGGGTAGGCGCGCATGGACTTGGCCTGCGGCACGGCTTTTTCGATGGCAGGGCTCAAAGGCACACCGGCCAGTGCAATCAGCTTGCGGCGCAGCGCCACGGCCACAGCCACCGAAATCTGCTGACCCATGATGGCCCAGCTCAGCGCCTCAAATGGCGTGGGCGCCGCTGGCACATGCAGTCCGCGCTGGCGCGCCAGCAGCGGGCCAAGTTCTTGGTGTGAACCATGGGCCTGCTCCAATGCGCTGGGCGGATAGGCCAGCCCCAGCATGCGCTGCACCATGGCTTGCAGATCAAGCAACTCCGCCTGCTCATCAGTTGAGGCCTGCGAAAGATGCAATTGCGCCCTGATTTCTCCCCGCAACCAGTTCAGCGCCAGCAGCGCAGGGCTGCCACGCCAGTGCAAGGCCTTGAGCAGTTGCTGCGCTGCTGTATCCAGCCGCTCCGCACTCTGGCTCACATCGCGGCTGTGAAAGGCGATGAATTCCTGCCAGCGATAGTGTTCTGGCAGCGCGATCCTGCATTCAAGCGTATTGCGGATTGACATTTTTTGCTATCTAAATAAGAGCTATCAGCCTAATTGATATATGGACTCAAGCCCTGTTTTGCTTGAAATGGGCATTCTGAGCCTACTCAAAACAGCGGCGCGTCTTCTGACTTGCCAGCTGTCGCAGCCCTGCTGGTTTCGGTTACGCTGCGCGCACTGAACACGATAACAAACACACTGACATGACTACCGAATCCTCCGGCTGCCCCATGCACGGCGGCGAAGCCATTGTTCGCGATGAAAAAGCCCAGCTCGATTTCAGCCGCGACATGAGCTATGGCGACTATCTGCATCTGGACCAGATCCTCACGGCGCAGCACCCACTCTCGCCCGCGCACGATGAAATGCTGTTCATCATCCAGCACCAGACCAGCGAGCTGTGGATGAAGCTCATGCTGCACGAGGTGCGCGCTGCCACGGCGGCCATTGCCAATGCGTCTGGAGAAACCAAGGCCGACGCCTTCAAGATGCTGGCGCGCGTGAGTCGCATCATGGAGCAGCTGGTCAGCGCCTGGACGGTGCTCTCGACCATGACGCCGCCCGAGTACTCGGCCATGCGCCCGTATCTGGCCCAGTCCAGCGGTTTTCAGAGCTATCAATACCGCTGCATCGAGTTTGCGCTGGGCAACAAGAACGCCTCCATGCTCAAGCCCCATGAGCACCGCAGCGACTTGCTGGCCCAGGTGCAGGCTGCGTATGAGGCCCCGTCGCTGTATGACGTGGCCCTGCAACTGCTGGCCCGCGAAGGCATTGCAGTGCCCGCCGACCGCCTGCAGCGCGACTGGACTCAGCCTTATGAAGCCAGCGAAGGTGTGAAGCAGGCCTGGATTACCGTGTACCGCGACCCGCACAAATACTGGGATCTGTACCAACTGGGCGAGAAGCTGGCCGATATTGAAGACGCCTTCCGCCTGTGGCGCTTCCGCCATCTGACCACTGTGGAGCGCGTGATCGGCTTCAAGCGCGGCACGGGCGGCACAGGCGGGGTCAGCTATCTGAAGAAGATGCTGGATGTGGTTCTGTTTCCTGAGATTTGGAGCTTAAGGACGGAGTTGTAAGCTCCCCCTGAGCGGCTTTGCCGCTTCCCCCTCTCTCTACGCGCTTCGCGCTATGGGAGGGGGACGATGCCCTCGCTGCGCGGCGGCGCTTGCTTGGCATCTCTGGTTTGGGGTGCGCCAGTTTTACGGGCTGCTCCCTGCGCCCCTGCGTGACAGACGCGGGGCTTTGAATTCGTTACAACAGTGGACGGTCTGCTCCACACTTCGGCTTTGCCATGCCTTTGAAGGCATTTCCTCATGTCCAGCCCTGCATCTGCAACCAGCGCCCCCTCTTCCAGCCCACTGTCCGTGATCTGGCCCATGTTGCTATGCCTGCTCACAGGCTTTGCGCTGAGCCAGGCCTATCGCACGATTGCCTCGATCATGGCCAACGGGCTGCGTACCGATTTTGGACTTTCGGCCCAGTCGCTGGGCTCGTTTGCGGGGCTGTTTGGCCTGTCGTTCGGCGTGGCCCAGTTGCTGATGGGCATCGGCATGGACATCTATGGGCTGCGCCGCACGGTGGTGCTGACCTCTCCGCTGGCCATTGCAGGCGCGGTGATCTCGGCGCTGGCGCCCAGCTATGCCTGGCTGATGCTGGGGCAGTTGCTGATCGGCGTGGGCTGCTCGCCCGCGTTTCTGGCTTGCACCATGTTTATCGCGCGCCACTTTCCGGCGGAGCGCTTTGCCTATTTTTCAGGCATGGCACTGGGCATTGGCGGGCTGGGCCTGCTGTTTACCGGCACGCCGCTGGCCTGGCTGGTCGAGCATATGGGCTGGCGCAGTGGCTTCTGGCTGCTGGCTTTTCTCAGCGCCCTGTCCTGGCTGCTGATTTACTTCAAGGTGCATGAGCCCGCGCTGGCCAGCGACGCCCTGCCCAAGCCCGATTTCATGACCGCCCTCAAAGGCTTTGGCAGCCTGCTGCTGCTGCCCCACACCTGGGGCATTGTGCTGCTGGGCATGGTCAGCTACGCGTCGTTCCTCACGGTGCGCGGCCTGTGGCTAAGCCCCATGCTGATGGACCGCTATCAGTTTTCACTGATCTCCACCGGCAATGTGGCGCTGGCCGCCTCGGTGATCTCGCTGTTTGTGCCCTCGGTGTTTGGCAAGTTGGATCCCGGCCCGACCCGCCGCCGCGCGCGGATTGCCAATTTCGCGCTCTTCATGGGCTGCATTTTTGCCGCGCTGGCTTTTGTGCATCACCCGATCTGGAGCGTTGCGCTGCTGATGATCATGAGCGTTTTCTCGGGCTACGGCACGCTGCTGTATGCCGATGTGCGCTCGTCCTATCCGCCCGAGACCACGGGCCGCGCCCTGTCCATCTTCACCATGGCCATGTTTCTGGGCGTAGCGCTGATGCAGTCGCTGTCCGGCGTCGTGGCCGGCATGGCAGAGCGCCAGGGCATGGATATCTATCTGGCCGTGATGCTGATGATTGCCGCCATGCTGGGCCTGGGCGCGCTGGCCTATCGCATGATCGGGCCTTCGCCGCTGCTGGCGAATGCCAAGCACTAATCAAGCACTAATCAAGGAAAAAGTGGATTCAGTCTATGATAAACATAGACTGATAGCTCCTATTTCAATAGCAATCAGGCAGAGCCTTCATAGAGCCAGGGCACATCCATGATGCGCCCGCCCAGCGCGCGCAGCGACATATCGCGACCCCAACGCACCAGACCGGTGGCATGGAAGATGCGGCCATTGCGCAGAGATCGTTCCTGCACCTTGGCGTTGCGCTGCCAGCGGTTGAGCGCATAGCGGCGCAGCCGCAAGCTCACATCGAGGTCATGCATGGACAGCGCGCTTTGCAGCTCTGCCGCGTCCTCGATCGCCATGCCCGCCCCCTGCGCCAGATAGGGCCGCATGGGGTGGGCCGCATCGCCCATCAATGCCACCAGCCCCTGTGCCATCTGGCTGGACGAGGACACCGGCACACGATCGGCCACCGGCCACAGCCGCCATTCACCGCCCGCATCGGGCACATGCTGCACCAGGTCCTGCAGATAGCTGCAAGTGCCCTTGAGGTGTTGCAGCAAGTCAGGCAGATTGGCCGAGTGGTCCCAGTGATCCAGATCGGCAGGCGCCGGGCCATTGACGATCACCACCAAGTTTTGCAGCTCGCCCCGGCGCACAGGGTATTGAATCGCATGCAGATGCGGGCCCAGCCAGGCCGTGACTTCCTGGGTGCGCAAACGCTTGGGCAGTTGTGCCTGGTGCACCATGGCCCGGTAGGCCAGATGCCCGGTCACGCGCGGCGGGCCGTCGCCCAGCATCTGGGCACGCATGGCGCTGCGCACGCCGTCCGCGCCAATCAGCGCATCGCCTTCGATCAACTTGTTGGTGCTGGTGCGAATGGTGATGACGCCGTCCTGCTCGGCATAGCTGGCAACGCTCTGGTTCAGGTTCAGGTGCACCTCGGGCACATCCTGCAGCGCCTGCAGCAGCAGCGCGTGCAGATCGGCGCGGTGAATCGTCACATAGCTTGCGCCATAGCGCGCCACCATATCGGCGCCCAGTGCCAGCCGCCCCAGCTCTTGTCCGGACAGCGCGCTGCAGGCACGCAGCGCCGTGGGCGATGCCACCACCTGCTGCAAGGGCCTCTGCAAACCCCAGGCCTGCAGCCGACGCACCACATTGGGCCCCAGTTGTATACCCGCACCCACTTCGGAGAACTGCGCCGCCCGCTCAAACAGACGCACATCCCAGTCAGCCTTCACCGCCGCAATGGCCGCAGCCAGACCGCCAATGCCACCGCCCGCAATCAACACCTGTTTGTTCATGGATTCTTATTGTGCCGTCTCAAGCACGCACCGAACGGCAATATGGCTTGAGCCATGGCAAAACTGCCGTCACGAAAACGCCATCAGCGAAGCCCGGCGCTGACGCCCCATGAAAAAAGCCCACCGAGGTGGGCTCTTTCAACGTGCGCAAGTCAGGCTTAGATAGCGAACTTTTCGCGGTCCTGATCTGCGATCCACTTTGGTGGCTTGCCACGGCCAGTCCAAGTCTGACCGGTAGCGGGGTCACGATACTTGGGAGCCACCTTGGCACCAGCGTTGGCGGATGCACGCGCACGAGCAGGCGGGAAGACGTCTTCAGCAGTCAGGCCATATTCAGCGATCAGGCCGCGAACCTTGGCCACAGCATCAGCCAGCTCACGAGTGCGAGCTTCGTTGATTTGCTGTTCCAGTTCTTCTCTTTGCTTCAGCAGTTCCTTGTATGAGCTCATGGTATGCGCTTGGTAGTTGATTAATGTGAAAACATTATAAATCCAATAATTTCAAACTGGTGATTTTTAGAGTAAGCAATAACCACAATATAGCTTCTTTACAAAGTAAGCAAATGTTATCAATTCATTTACTCAAGGTTTTTGGTAGGCCAGCACTTTGTCAATGCGCTTGCCATCCAAATCCACCACCTCAAATATCCAGTCATCGCACTGCACATGCTCACCCAAAATAGGCAGATGTCCACTTTCAGCCAGCCATAAACCCGCCACGGTGTTATAGCGGCCTTTATCTTCATCAGGCAACTCCCGAATAGCCAGGCGCGCCTTCAATTCCGTGATAGGCATCAAGCCATCGAGCAGCCAGGAACCATCTTCGCGCTGCACAGCCCAGGCCTCGGCTTCTTCGAGCGGGCGCAATTCACCCGTAATCGCCTCGAGCAAATCCGTGGGCGTCATGATGCCCTGCACCACACCATATTCATCCACCACAAACACCATGCGCCCGGTTTTGGCACGCAGTTGATCGAGCAGCTCCATGCCGCTGAGGGTTTCCGGCAAAAAGGATGAAGCCAGTACATGCTCTCGCAAAATGGCTTGCTCTGGATTACTCAGGGCCAGCATATGGGCCACACTGACAATACCCAGGACTTCATCCAATGAGCCTTTGCAAACCGGATACCAGGAGTGGCCGCCCATTTCCTGTCCATCGGCTGCAGCTGAAAGCGCCTGGGCAATCGTCATATCGGCGTCAAGCCAATGCACATCGGCGCGCGGTACCATCAAAGATGTCAAAGGACGGTCATCAAGGTGAAATACGTTTTGCACCATTTGATGTTCATTGGCCTCGATCAAACCCGCTTCACGCCCCTCTTCCAAACTCGCCGAGATTTCCTCCTCGGTCACCGTGCGGCTCTGCGATTCATTAATTCTGAGCAATGTCAAAACAGCATGCGTCGAAAATGAGAGCAGCCGCACAAAGGGCTTGGCTATTGAAGCAACCCACGTCATAGGCCGTGCGATGACGGTGGAAACCAGCTCTGGATATAACTGTCCGATACGCTTGGGGACCAATTCCCCAAAGATTATCGTTATAAATGTAATAGCAGTTACCACAATAGCGGTAGCCGATATAGACGCCGCCCCTTGCGATATTCCCAGAGATATCAGCCAGCGAGCCAGCCCATCACTGAATGCGGCCTCGCCCAAAATACCGTTGAGCAAACCGATCGACGTGATGCCCACCTGCACCGAAGACAGAAACTGGGTGGGGTTCTCCAGCAAGGCCAGTGCGGCCTGAGCGCCCTTGTCGCCGGTCTCGGCCAGAGCCAGCAAACGGGCTTTGCGGCTGGAGGCCAATGCCAATTCCGACATTGCAAACACACCATTGAGCAGCGTCAGCAATGCGATCAGCAGAAAATCCATGACTTGTCCATAAGAAAGAAGACCATGGCACTTTACTGTATCGGGGATATCCAGGGCTGCGACGACGCCTTCGGGCAGCTTTTGCAAACCGTGGATTTCTCCGCAAGTCGGGACACACTTTATGTGCTGGGCGACCTCGTCAACCGGGGTCCCAAGTCCGCCGAAGTGCTGCGCCGCTGCCTGCAGGCGGGCGACTCCATGCGCGCCCTGCTGGGCAATCATGACCTGCATCTGTTGGCCGCATCACAAGGCCTGCGCCGCCAGAGCAAGCGCGACACACTGGCTCAGGTGCTGGACGCGCCCGACAGTCCTGCCTTGCTCGATTGGCTGCGCCAGCAACCTCTGATGCGCCTGCACGCCAACGCCCATGGCGAACAGTTGCTGATGGTGCACGCAGGCGTGCTGCCGCAGTGGAGCCTGCAGGACTGCGTGACACTCAACGCCGAGGTGCAGGCCGTGCTGCAAGCAAGCGACTTCGCCCGCTTTTTGCAAAACATGTACGGCAATCTGCCCGACCGCTGGGATGCCAATCTGCAAGGCGACGACCGCCTGCGCTGCATCGTCAATGCCTTCACACGCCTGCGATTTTGCAGCGCCGAAGGCGTAATGGACTTTGACAGCGCCGAATCAGCCGAGCAGGCCCCCGAAGGCCTGATGCCCTGGTTCGACGTGCCGGGTCGCGCCACGGCAGGCTTGCCCATGGCTTTTGGCCACTGGTCCACGCTGGGCCATATCAACCGCCCCGATCTGATGGCCATGGACACTGGCTGCGTCTGGGGCGGCTGCCTGAGCATGATGCGCATCGGTGACCGCATGCACGAGCGTGAGCTGATTCAGCTGCAATGCCCGCAGGCCCAGGTGCCCGGAAAAGGCTGAAGCGTCCTTGGAAAACAAAAACGCCTGCAGCATGCAGGCGTTTTTCGTGGGGCAGATACCGATCAGGAAGCCGAAGCCACCACCGGCGCCTTGAACAGCGCCGCAATCTTGCGCTTGGGCTTGATATTCGTGCTCTTGATGGGAGCGGCGCTCTTGCTGTCCCAGGATGCCGTCTCTGCCGAGACGCTGGCCTCATAGGGCTTGTCGAAGAACGGATCGACATTGGCAGGGCGAGCCATGCGCGAAGGACGGTGGGCATGGCCGCTGCGCGAGCCAGAGGCGGCGCCATCGAACTCGCGTTCACGGCGTGGGCGGTATTCCTCTTCGCTACGGCTGCGGCGTGCGGGGCGGAAGTCCGACATGGGAGCGGGTTCGATGTCGAGCTTCTTCTTGATGAGCTTCTCGATGTCGGCCACATGGCGGCTGTCATGGTCGGTCACCAGCGTCACCGCCAGACCCGATGCGCCCGCGCGGCCCGTACGACCAATGCGGTGCACATAGTCTTCGGCGTTGAAGGGCACGTCATAGTTGAAGACCGCAGGCACGTCCTTGATGTCCAGACCACGGGCGGCCACATCGGTACACACCAGCAGATCGACTTCACCGGCCTTGAAAGCTTCCAGAGCCTTCAGACGCTCATCCTGGCTCTTGTCGCCATGTAGCGCGGCGGCGCGCAGGCCGTCACGCTCCAGAGCGCGGGTCAGGCGAGCGCAGCCGAGCTTGCTGTTCGAGAAGATAAAGGCCTGACGGATGTCGCGCTCCTTGAGGACGGAGCGAATCGCATAGCGCTTGTCGTCGTCCGTGACCTTGTAGAAGCGCTGCTCCACGGTGGAGGCCGTTTCGTTCGGGCGAGCCACCTCGATGGTGATCGGGTCCTGCAGATAGCTGCCGGCCAGACGCTTGATTTCTGGCGAGAAAGTGGCCGAGAACAGCAGCGTGGTGCGGCTCTTGGGCAGGAAGGAGAGGATGCGCTGCAGATCGGGCAAAAAGCCGATGTCCAGCATGCGGTCGGCCTCATCCAGCACCACATATTCAACCTGGTTGAGCACCACATTCTTGGCTTCGATGTGGTCCAGCAGGCGGCCAGGCGTTGCCACCAGCACTTCGACGCCCTTTTTGAGTTCGATGGTCTGGGGCTTCATGTCCATGCCGCCGAACACCACGGTGCTGCGCAGCTTGGTGTATTTGGCGTACAGCGCGATCTGCTGGGCGACCTGATCGGCCAGCTCGCGCGTGGGCAACAGCACCAGCGCACGCACCGGGTGGCGCGCGGGCGATGCCGAAGCGTTTTCGTGACGCATCAGTCGCTGCAGCAGGGGCAGCGAGAAAGCAGCAGTCTTGCCTGTGCCGGTCTGGGCAGCGCCCATGACGTCCTTGCCGGTCAGTACGACCGGAATGGCCTGCGCCTGAATCGGAGTCATGGACTCATAGCCCATGTCGGCCACAGCGCGAGCCAGGGGCTCAGCCAAATGAAGATTGGAGAAAGAGCTTGTCATTGAGAGCGTTATTGTCGCACCGAGTGGATTTTTCGCGCTGGCTTTGTGCATTTGAGGCTTTTTGACACTGCTGCGGCCCTTGTTTTCAGAGGGGTACGGGCGGATTCAATATCCCGTGCAATCTATCGGGATAACCCGCATCGAACCAGCATACGCGCCCAAAACAAAAGGCGTGTGACTATGCACACGCCTTTTGCTGCAACACAAACCGATCAGAGCGACTGCGCCTTGAAGGTATCGCAGGCCCGGATATCGCCGGTCTTGTAGCCCTGGGTGAACCAGCGCACGCGCTGGGCGCTGGAGCCGTGGGTGAAGCTGTCGGGGCGCACCGTGCCTGTGGCTTCACGCTGCAGCTTGTCGTCACCAATCTGCTGGGCAGCGTTCACGGCCGATTCGATATCGCCCTGCTCCAGCCAGCTCTTGGCTTCCTGCGACTTGTTGGCCCAGATACCGGCCAGGCAGTCGGCCTGCAGCTCAAGGCGCACGGAGGCTGCGTTTTGCTCGCGCTCGCTCACGCGGCCACGCATTTGATCGACCCTGTCGGAGACACCCAGCAGGTTCTGCACATGGTGGCCCACTTCGTGGGCAATCACGTAGGCACGGGCAAATTCACCGGGCGCGCCCAACTGGCGGCTCATGGTGTTGAAGAAGTCCATGTCCAGATAGACCTTGGAGTCGCCCGGGCAGTAGAACGGACCCATCGCCGACTGGCCGGTACCGCAGGCCGTGCGCGTCACGCCCGTGAACAGCACCAGCTTGGGCTTTTGATACTGAGCACCATTGGCGTTGAAGATCTGCGTCCACACGTCTTCGGTCGAAGCCAGCACGGTGGAAACGAACTTTGCGCCCTGGTCATTGGCAGGTGGACGGCTGGCCGGAGCCTGCTGCTGCACCTGGGGCGAGCCGCCGCCCGAGAGCACGCCAATGGTTGTGAGCGGGTTGATGCCGAAAACACCCCAGCCGATCAGCGCCAGCACCACGGTGCCGATACCGATGCCCCGGCCGCCGATGGGAAAGCCACCACCGCCGCCGCCACCGTCTCCACGGCGGTCTTCCACATTGTCCGACTCGCGGTTCCCTTCCCATTTCATGGTGCTTACTCCTTGTGTATTGCTTGCGGCCTGCGCCGGTGCGCGATTATCACGTGCTCTGGCTGTTTTCTGCTGCGTCCGACTGCGAACAGACCTGCTCTGAACGCACAAGCCCACACCATTGTTGACGTTTTAACGTCCAGCCGGGCTGGAAACCAGCGTCATTCCGGTACTGCCACCTCTTTGCGGCTGGTTGCGCGCCACATGCTCTTCAACCACGTTGACCATGCTCAGAAACAGATAGGCCACGGCCAGCAGGCCCACGATGCCGATGACCGCCGAGATCCACACCCGCGCCTGGGAACGAGGCTTGTGCTGCGGGCTTGTCTGCTGGCGCGTGGGCTCGTACGCAGGAGCGGAAGCTGCTGCATCACGCCAGACCGGCTCGGCTTGCGCGCTGCTGGAGGGCGCCTGCGTCCAGGTGGGCTCTTTGCGTTGTCCGGAACGGGAAGATAGGCCAAACATGTGTGCAACAAACTCTATGGGTAAAACAGGCGCTATTGTGCTCGCTGCCAGCGTCTTCCCGAAAGCACCCGGCCCACCGGCCGCTGTCGGTCAATGCCGCCAAGAACTTGCAAGTGCGTAAGCTTTTGACCTTTGTTCTCAATCTGTTTGCATCCCTGACGGAGGCCTCCATGTCCGCTGCAACCCAATCACGCTCTGACTCTCTGGACGCTGCGTCCACCGCCGCGCTGCTGCCCTGGACGGATCTGGCCGATGAAATCGAAACGCTTTTGCAACAGCTGCAAAACAATTCAACCGTCTCGGTTCCGCCACGCATCGTCATGTCCCTGGGTCAGGGCAACAGCCTGTTTTGCATGCCCGCCACCGATGGGCAGCTCGCCATGACCAAGCTGATCAGCTTCACGCCCGGCAATGCGGGCACTGCCAGACCCACAATTCAGGGCGATATCGTGGTGTTTGACGTCGCCACCGGCCAGCGCCAGCTGATTCTGGATGGCCCCACCGTCACCGCGCGGCGCACCGCTGCCGTGTCGCTGCTGGCAGCGCGCCGACTGGCTGCGGTACCGCAAGGGCCGCTGCTCATCATCGGCGCTGGCGTGCAGGGCAGCGCCCATCTGCAGGCTTTTGCGGCCGGGCTGGGCACGCGCGAGGTCTGGATTCACTCGCGCAGCGCCAGCAGCGCCCAGCAGTTGGTTGCGCAGGCCGAGGCTCTGGGGCTGCAGGCCCGGCTGGTGAACGATATGGCCCAGGCAGTGCGCCACTGCCCGCTGATCGTGACCTGCACACCTGCGCAGGCCGTGGTGCTGCGTGAAGCGCCGCGTGCGGACGTCTTTGTCTGCGCCGTTGGTGCCTTCACGCCCCAGATGGTGGAACTGGCCCCCGAGCTATGCCGCGAACTGCAGGCCCGGGGCCAGATTGTGGTGGACACCGAAGACGCCGTGCATGAGGCCGGGGACTTGCTGCAGGCCGGTATCGACGTACCAGCCCTGCCCACGCTGGCCACCGCAGTGCAACAGCACTGGCCGCGCCCTGCCGGGCCGGTGCTGTTCAAGTCCTGCGGCTGGGGCGGCTGGGACCTGGCTGCCACGCGCCTGGCGCTGCGCAAGTACCTGCAGCAGTTCTGACACAGATGCTCAAAATTATTTTGATAGCAACCAGCGCATGATTTATCTGGACTGACGGCTATTTCGATGCCCGAAACCATCAAAAAGACAATTTTGGAACGACAGAACTGACTTTTTGAACAGATGACAAGGCAGGTGAAACCGGCTTAAATAATACTCAAATTGAGTATAAATGGCTAGACATAAGCAACCAAAACCGGATGAAAACCATGCCAATCAAGACCGTTGAGTTCGATCACCCCACCCTGGCCGCCAGCGGCCAATGCAGCATCGGCCAGGCCTGGGCCAAGGTGCCGACTGAGCAAAGCCTTGCGCAGCAGCGCCAGAGCAGCGAGCGCATCAAGGCCCTGCTCAGGCAGCGCAACGCCGCCATCGTGGCGCATTACTACGTCGATGGTGCGCTGCAGGATCTGGCGCGCGAGACGGGTGGCTGCGTGGGGGATTCTCTGGAGATGGCCCGCTTTGGCTCTGAGCACCCAGCTACTACTTTGATAGTGGCTGGCGTACGCTTCATGGGCGAGACAGCCAAGATTCTGAGCCCCGAGAAAACCATTCTCATGCCCGATGGCGATGCCACCTGCTCGCTCGATCTGGGCTGCCCGGCCGAAGAATTCAGCCAGTTCTGCGATGCCCACCCGGACCGCACCGTGGTCGTCTATGCCAATACCAGCGCCGCCGTCAAAGCGCGGGCCGACTGGGTGGTGACCTCCTCCGTGGGGCAGGACATCGTGGCCGCCCTGCATGCGCGTGGCGAAAAAATCCTCTGGGCGCCTGACCGCCATCTGGGCAGCTATATACAGCAGCAGACCGGCGCCGACATGCTGCTGTGGCAAGGCAGTTGCGTGGTGCACGACGAGTTCAAGGCCGATGAACTGCAAGCCCTGGCCGACGCCCACCCCGAGGCGGCCATCCTCGTGCACCCCGAGTCGCCCGCCGCCGTGACGGCGCTGGCAGACGTGGTCGGCTCCACCACCCAGCTGATTGCGGCCGTGGGCAAGCTGCCCACCAGCACCTTTATCGTCGCCACCGATCAGGGCATTCTTCACGATATGCGCCAGCGCTACCCCGGCAAGACCTTTCTGGCCGCGCCCACGGCGGGCACGGGCGGCACTTGCAAAAGCTGCGCCTTCTGCCCCTGGATGGCTATGAACAGCCTGCAAGGTGTGGAGCAGGCGCTGCTGCACAACCTGGGCGCGATTGAGCTGGACACCGAGCTGGGCCGCGCCGCGCGCAAGCCGATTGAGCGCATGCTGCAGTTTGCCGCCGCCCACAAGCAGGCCAGCCAGCGCGTGCAGGCCAGCGGTGAGTTGGCGCGCGATGCCGCCCTGTTTCAGAACTTTGGTCCGGCCTGAGGTGCGCGCCATGAACTCCACCACCGATATCCTCATCATTGGCGCGGGTCTGGCAGGCATGACGGCAGCGCTCAGCCTGCCCGAGCAGTTTCGCGTCACGGTGCTCAGCAAAGGCCCGGCCAGCGAATGCGCCAGCGCCTGGGCGCAAGGCGGCATTGCTGCCGTGCTTGATGCTGGCGACAGCCTGCAAGAACATGTGCAGGACACACTGATTGCCGGCGCCGGCCTGTGCGATGAAGCCGCTGTGCGCCGCATTCTGGAGCAAGGCCCTGCCGCCATTGACTGGCTGGTCGCGCAAGGCGTGCCGTTTACCCGTCAAGCTGATGGCCGCCTGCATCTGACCCGCGAAGGCGGCCACAGCCAGCGCCGCATTGCCCACGCCGCCGACCGCACGGGACTGGCTGTGCACCAGAGTCTGCTCAAAGCTTGCCGCAGCCGCCCCAACATCCTGCTGCTGGAGCATTGCACCGCACTCGACCTGCTGGTGAATGAGCAAGGCCGCTGCACGGGAGCCAAGGTGCAGCATGCCGAGGGCGACACCCACCTGATTGCGGCAGGCCACACCATTTTGGCCACGGGCGGCATGGGGCAGCTCTACCCATCCACCACCAACCCGGCCAGCGCCACGGGCGACGGTCTGGCCATGGCATGGCGCGCGGGCTGCGCGCTGCGTGATCTGGAATTCATGCAGTTCCACCCCACGGCGCTGCATATCGGCGGCAAGGCGCTGGGTCTGGTATCCGAAGCGCTGCGCGGCGAAGGTGCGCTGCTGCGCTTGCCCGGCAGGAATGGCAGGCCCGGCGAGCGCTTTATGCCACGCTACGACGAGCGGGCCGAACTGGCCCCGCGCGATATCGTGGCCCGCGCTATCTATACCGAGATGCGCGAGAACGGCATTGACCATGTGTTGCTGGACATCAGCCACCAGAGCCGCGACTGGCTGGCCCAGCATTTTCCCGGCGTGATGGCGTTGTGCGCAGCGCATGGCGTGGACATTGCCACCCAGCCCATACCCGTTGCGCCCTGCGCCCACTATGCCTGCGGCGGGGTGCAGGCCGAGGTGGATGGCACCACCAGCCTGAGCGGCCTGTCTGCGATTGGCGAAGTGGCGCGCACCGGCTTGCATGGTGCCAACCGGCTGGCCAGCAATTCGCTGCTGGAATGCGTGGTCATGGGCCGTGCTGTGGCTCAGCGCATTGCGGCTCAACCTCTGCCTCAAAAATCATCTATTGATAGCAACAAGTCTAAACAATATATAGACAAGAGCGCAAAATCATCCAAAGAGAGGCAACAAATGCTGCAGCAGCTCATGCAGCAACATGTGGGCATTGTGCGCAGCAATCAGGGCCTGGTCGCCGCCGCCAAGCAGCTGGCGCTATGGCGTGCGCAGTGGCATGGTGCAGACCCTGCTCTGCGCAACCAGCTCACCCTGTGCCGACTGATGGTGGACGCCGCCCTGCAACGCCACCACAGCGTGGGCGCGCATTGCAATACCGACTGGCCTGCCTTCGAAACCAGCAACGTCTGAAACAAAGCCTGAAACGCAAAAAGCCCGCAGTGTGCGCTGCGGGCTTTTTTTGCCAAATTCAGAACATCAGGCCTTGGGCAAGGTCACGCCATGCTGGCCCTGGTACTTGCCCTTGCGGTCCTTGTAGCTGGTCTCGCACTGCTCATCGCCCTGGAAGAACAGCACCTGGGCGCAGCCTTCACCAGCGTAGATCTTGGCGGGTAGCGGCGTGGTGTTGGAGAACTCCAGCGTCACATAGCCTTCCCACTCGGGCTCGAAGGGCGTGACGTTGACGATGATGCCACAGCGCGCATAGGTGCTCTTGCCCAGGCAGACGGTCAGCACATCGCGGGGGATGCGGAAATACTCCACCGTGCGGGCCAGCGCAAAGCTGTTGGGCGGGATGATGCAGGAGTCACCCTCGAAGTCGACAAAGCTTTTTTCATCGAAATTCTTGGGGTCCACCACGGTGCTGTGGATGTTGGTGAAGACCTTGAACTCGCGCGCGCAGCGGATGTCGTAGCCATAGCTCGAGGTGCCGTAGCTGATGACCTTTTTGCCATCGACCTGGCGCACCTGGCCGGGCTCGTAAGGCTCGATCATGCCGTGCTGCTCCGCCATCTGACGAATCCATTTGTCGCTCTTGATGCTCATGTCTGAAAACTCCTGCAATGGCGACCGATTGTAGGTGTAGCCAGGCATCACAGGTTCGGGTGATGTGCATAGCCCCTTGGTTTCCAACAATGGGCTCGTCAATCACAAACGAGCAAAGGACCAGGATGATGAACACAAGCCGCAAACTCATGGCCACGGCCTTCATGACCGCAGCACTGACAGCCTGTGGCGGTGGTGGCGGAGGCGACAGCAGTGACGGCGGCAGCAGCCCGCAGCCCCCGCAACCACCGACTGAAACGCCCCAGGCGCCCTCTTCAAGCCAGCCAGGCCGCTACATCTACTACAGCAACAACCACGATGGCACCCGCGAGATCGAGCTTGACCCACAGGCCACCAGCGCCACCGTCACGCTGGGGGCAGACACCTTCACCTACACCTACAACGCAGCCACCGAAAGCTTCAAGGCATCTGACGGATACAGCCTGATCGGTGGCCTCGATGGCGACAACCCAGGCGCGCAGGTCTGCCGCAACGGGCAATCCATTCATCTGGTGCTGCCCGCCAGCGCAACCGTCACCCAGCCTCAGGCGCTCGCGGGCAAGAGCTTCAAATGGTATGAGGACTGCCAGCAGGGCGACGGCAAGGGAGAGATTCCCTCCTCCGTCACCTTCAACAGTGACGGCTCCCTCTCGATTCAGGCCGACGGCGGCACGGAGTCCGTCAGCGCCGCGCAGGTCAACGCGCTGTTCTCGGAGGCGGGCTATACCGACAGCGATGGAAAAACCAAGCTCCATGCCTATCAGATAGGCACAGCGGTTACGGTCGTATTCCGCCAGATCGGCAAACAGATCATTGCCGCCTGGACCTACGAGCCCTGACGCACCTTGCTCGCCAGTCAGCCGGAAGCGATGGCTGGCGAGCGCACCAGGCCCAGCTGTCCCATCAGCCGCAGCAGATCCGACTGCCGGCCGGTATGCGTTTTCTGAAAGATCGCCTTGAGCTGGGTGCGCAGGGTGTTGAGCGACAGCTGCATCTGCCCGGCGATCACGGTCAGCGGCTCGTCGTTCTGCATCAGATGGTGCACCAGCCGGATCTCCGCGGGCGTCAGTCCGAACAGGGTCTGAAGCAAGGTATCCGGCACGACATGGCGCCAGCGCAACCCCTGCACGGCGACCAGCGCCAGCGCATCGCCTGCCGCGGCCGACACAGGAACGAAAGGCAGGGCGATCATCAGGTCCCCATCGGGTTGCTGCCAGGCGGCAGCCCTGGGGAGCGGCACACCCTGCCCGCAGGCCTGCTCCAGCACCCGGCGCGCCGGGCCGGGCAAACGCCCGGGCTGCGCCAGCAGGCAGGACGGCTGGCGCAGCCAGTGCTGCCCCATGGCATTGGACGTCACCACCTGCCCGCGCAAGGTGCAGATCATGATGGGAAAGCCCAACGCATTGAGCGCGCCTTGCAGCAGTAGGGTCTGCGCCTGCTGCTGACGCAGCTGCCTGCGCAGTTGCAGCGCATGGCGCAGATGCGTCTACACTGTGCGCATCAGCAGCATTTCATCGTCCGAAAACGCACCTCGCCCCAGCTCGCGCTGCACGGACAGCACATGAAAGTACTCGTCATCGGCGGCACTGGGTACCAAGGCGTAATGCCCTATGCCATGACGATGCAGAAAGTCGGCGTAGAAAGGGCTTCGCCTCAGACTGGTCGCGCCATGAAATTCATGGTCCACATAGACTTCTCCGGCCTTCAGGTGAGGCAATGCGGCACGTGCGGGGTCAATGTCGCTCATGTCCGAAAAGCCCTGTGCCACCCCAGGCAAAAGACTGCCCGCATCGTCGATCACCAGCGTGTCCGAGGGTACGTGGTGGCTGACGACGCCCACACACTGGCCGCCCAGCGCTTCCCCCGCATGTCTGAGGGCCTGCCCCCATTTTTCAGAGGAGGCTATGCCGTCGTAAAAACTTTCCAGCAACTCAAGTGCCTGACTGGGAGGCTCGCTTCGGGCCATGGCTCATACCAATCGTCAAAAGTGTGAGCCAGTGTAAACATTCCACTTTTTGAAACAAAGCCACGTTAATACCCAGCCCCCCAATGCGCGCGGGCTAGGCGATATGGGTTTGCTCAATCAGACGGTCATCTCCGAGGATGATCATGGCAAACAGCAGCTCATCGAGGTTACGGGCCTGGCCCGTCTTGCGCGCCAGCAGCGGCGTGCAGGTGGGGTTGATGACGACAAAATCTGCCTCGCAGCCCGGCTGCAGATTGCCGATCACGCCCTGCAAGCCCAGCGCCCGCGCCGCGCCTGCCGTGTGCTGCCACCACAGATGCTGGGGCGACAGGCTCTGACCCTGCTTGGCATGGCCCTCACGGCCCACCACATAGGCGGCCTGCATGGTGCGAAATGGCGAAAAGCTCATGCCGCCACCCACATCGCTGGCCAAGCCGTAGAGCATGTGCGCCTCATCCGCCTTGCCGTAGTCAAAGTAGCCGCTGGACAGGAACAGATTGCTGGTCGGGCTGATGGCCGCTGCCGATCGGGTGTCATGCATCAGCTTGCGGTCCGTCGCATCGAGCCAGATGCTGTGCGCATAGACGGCCCGCTCGCGCATCAGGCCAAAGTCGTCATAGACCGAGAGATAGCTGCGCGCCGTGGGGAACAGCTCCTTGACCCAGGCGATTTCGTCCAGATTCTCCGCCACATGGGACTGAATCCACACGTCTGAATATTTGGCCGCCAGCTCGCCCGCGCCGCGCAATTGCTCAGGCGTGCTGGTGGGCGCAAAGCGCGGCGTAATCGCGTAGCCCAGCCGGTCCACGCCATGCCAGCGCTGTATCAGGTTTTCGGTATCGATCAGGCTTTGCTCGGTCTCGTCGCGCACACCATCGGGGCTGTTGCGATCCTGAAGCACCTTGCCAGCAATCATGCGCATGTGGCGCTTTTGCGCGGCGGTCATGATGGCATCGACCGACGCCGGATGCGACGTTGCAAACGCCAGTGCCGTGGTCACGCCATTGCGCTGCAGCTCGTTCATGAAGAACTCGACCACGCTGTCTGCGTAGGCCCGGTCATGAAAGCGCGACTCATGCGGGAAGGTGTAGTTCTCCAGCCAGGGCAGCAGGCCGCTGGCCGGTGCGCCAATCACATCGGTTTGTGGGTAGTGGATATGCAAGTCCACAAAGCCCGGCGCCAGCAGCTTGCCGGGCAGGTGGATGACTTCCACGCCTTCGCGGTGGATGTACTGCTCGGCCAGCGCCTGCCAGTTGCCAGCCGCCACCACGCGCTGCACGCCATGCGCGTCAGCTGCAATCGCCAGCAGAGCATCGGAGTCATAAACGGCTTCGCCACCATCGGCAAAGCGCAGCAGGGAGCTACGGTAGATCTTCATGACTGCGAGCTTATACGCTGGGAAACGCCGCCAGCACACGTTGCCGCTTATAAGCTCTATATGTTTTTGCCCCAAAGCACCGCTACCGGTCGTCACCCGTGCCAACGATGGGCCTGACGCCCGTTTTTGGCGCACGTCGGGTGCCTTCATACCGCCCTCCCCTGCCGCCCACAGTTGCAGAATTGTTGACAATTCAAAGCAAAGTTTCTGCCTAGTACGGGTCTGTGCCGTCATCTGACGCCTTCCTGCCTGCGTTATGGAAAAACTATCTGAAGCCTCATAAGGGGATTTTCGAATGTCTAAGCGCACCCTTGAATTTCAGGAACAAGCTGGTGTAGTCCCTTCACCGGGCCTGCAGGCCGCGCCTGTGCTGGATTTGATGTGTTCCCATCTGGTGCTGGCCCTGGCCACCAAGCAGGGTTCCAAGTTCAATGTGCGTCGTGACATCAACGGCTTGATGGCGCTTTCGGGCCGTCACCTGGTGTGGCCTGACGCCGTACTGGCCCGCATTCGGGGGTTTCTCGCACGCCGCTGCAAGGACAACGAGGGCTGGCGCGGGCACGAACAGCTGCCCAACGCCGAGTTTCTGGAGCGCCATGGCGTCTGGCGTGGCCCCTATGAAGAAGGCACGCTGTTCTACTACCTGGACGAATACGCCAAGGACGCGCCCAAAGACCTGCTGACCCTGCTGACCAGCACCGCCCAGTGGCTGAGCCATGCGCTGAAAAAGCAATCCACCTTGGTGGAAAAGAATATCGACTCCCTCGCCAACCTGCTGCAGCTGAACAGGGCCGAGCGCGCCTTGCTGCTTTATGGGACTCTGGCCCGTTATCAGCGTGACCTGCGCAGCGTGCTGGTGGAATTCAAAGTCAACAACGCCCCCGAAGCCTATGCCGCCATCGCGGAACTGGCCGGGGTGCCCGCCGCTGAAGTAGCAGAAGCCCTGCGCGCCGGCGGCCGCCTGGAGCGCATTGGCCTGGTGGAAAACCTGCTGTCCGAGCAAAGCATTACCGATCTGGCCGACCTGATGAAGGTCAGCGAAAAACTGCCCCCCGTGCTGATGCGCGAGTACCGCGACCGTTCCGAGCTGATGGCCGAGTTCACACGCCCTGCCGCACCCAGCCAGCTTCAGGCCAGCGACTTTGAATTTGTGGGCGACGACGTGCAAGTGCTGGTCAATCTGCTTGGCAAGGCCATGAAAACCAGGGCCGCAGGCGTGAACGTGCTGGTCTACGGCCCGCCCGGCACCGGCAAGACCGAGCTGGCCAAGGTGGTGGCCCGCGAAGCGGGTCTGGACTTGTTTGAGGTGGAATACGCTGACCGCGATGGCAACAGCCTCTCGGGCCGCGACCGATATCGCTCGCTGCAAATTGCGCAGGTGTTCTTGAAGGGCGCCGACGCCGCAGCCATGCTGTTTGACGAGGTGGAGGACGTATTTCCCCCCATCAGTGTCGATGCGGCAGGACTGCTGGCGCGTGCCGAACAGCAGGTATCGAGCGGTGGCAGCCGCTCTGTCAACGGCAAGGCATGGGTGAACCAGATTCTGGAATCCAACCCCGTACCGACCCTGTGGGTGACCAACCGCATCGAGCAGATCGACCCGGCTTTCCGCCGCCGCTTTGCCTACCATCTGGAGCTGAAATCGCCGCCCCCTGGTGCGCGTGAACAACTCGTGCGCAAGACGCTGGAAGGCGTGGCCGTGAGCGAGGCCTTTGTCGCCAAGCTCACTGAACGCAGCGGCCTCACGCCCGCGCAAATCCGCACCGCCGTACGCTTTGCCGACCTGGCGCACGCAGGCCCCGAAGCGGGCGGAGAAGCGTTTGAAGCGCTGATCGAGCGCCAGCTGAAACACTCCGACGCTGCCTTGGGCCACAAACCAGATACCACCGGCAAAAAAGGCCGCCATCAGGTCACCACCTATGACCTCAGCATGCTGAATGTTGAAACCCGCTTCGAGATTCCACGCATTGTGGATGCGCTGAAAGCCCGTGGCCACGGCGCGCTGTGCTTTTACGGCGCGCCCGGCACCGGCAAGACCGCTTTGGGCGAATACATTGCCGAGCACCTGGGCAAGCGGCTCATCGTCAAGCAGGCCAGCGGTCTAGTGAGCAAGTTCGTGGGTGAAACCGAGCAGAACATGGCCGCCATGTTTGCCGAAGCTGCGCAGGAAAAAGCGGTGCTGCTGCTGGACGAGGCTGACAGCTTTCTGATGGACCGGCGCGGCGCGCAGCGCAGCTATGAGGTGACTGAAGTCAACGAGATGCTGCAGCAAATGGAGCGCCACGATGGCGTGTTCATCTGCACCACCAACCTGCTCGACCGCATCGACCAGGCTGCGCTGCGCCGCTTCACCTTCAAGATCAAGTTCATGCCACTGACAGCAGAGCAGCGCGAGAGGATGTTCATCACCGAGGCACTGGCGGGCGACGCGCAGCAGCTCACACCCGAAATCAGCCGCCGTCTGGCCAAGCTGACGCAGCTGGCACCCGGCGATTTTGCGGCGGTAAAGCGGCAGTGCGACATTCTGGCTGCCGAGATCTCGGTGGAAGAATTCATGGAACAGCTGGAGGCCGAGCACCGCATCAAGCCCGACGTGCGCGAGCAGAAGTCGATGGGGTTTGTGCAGTGATTGGCACGGATGGGCAGAGGCGGGCCGCATAGTCTCCCCGGCTGTTGCGCACCCATGGCGCGCCAGTCGCTCTTTTTTTAGTAGCAATCATCCAGTCGGATGCGCTCTTGCACGCTATGCATCAACAACTGCGCCAGTTTCTGCACCGGCGCTTGCTGGCCTTTGCTGCACAGATACAAATGCATGGAAGGCAGCGCAGGCAAGGCAGCTGCCTCTGCGCCTTCCAGCGCCAGCACATGAGCTGGCAAGCCCAGCCCCGCCGACACCGCAGCCCAAAGCGCCGCCAAACTGGGGCTTGAAAAAGCAGGCCGCCAACTAACCCCGGCACGGCCCAGAATCTGCGGCAACAGCGCGCTCAAAGGGCAAGGTTTGCTCAGCAGAACTAGCGGCAATGCGGGGTTGGTGTCTTCTGCTGCCTCTGGCCACCACGGCAGGCTGTCACGCATCAGGGGCAGACCCGCTGGCGCAATCCAGCGCAGCGGCAAATGCGCCAACTCGACGCACGGCTCCAATGGGGTGATATGGCCGACATCCCCCAGCAAGGTCAAATCCAGCAACCCGGCTTCGTAGGCCTGCACCAGCTCGGCGCTTTTGCCCGACTGCACCTGCACCGGCAGGCGCGGGTGGGCGCGTGCAAAGCGGCCCAGCACCGTGGGCAGCACGGATTCGCCCAGATCCTCCGGCAAGCCCAGCCGCACCAGGCCTTCAAGCTGGCTGGCGCGCACAGCCGCCACCGCCTCGTCGTTCAGCTCCAGCAGCAGGCGGGCATAGGTCAGCATGGTCTGCCCTGCTGGCGGCTGTCTGCGCCCTCGGTCTGCTGCTGTGCGCGCTATGGATTTATGACCCACAGTCCATACACATCAAGGGCTTGAGCGGTAAAACAGCCTCAAAAAAATCATTCCGCCTTGCGCAGCCGCGTCGTCTGGCAACTGTGCCTGGGCATTGGCCTGCTGTGCGTGCCGCAGTTTGCCGTGCTGCAGTTCGGCAGCGTGTTTCAGCATGATTGGGATTGCTGGGCACGGCTGCAATTGCCGCCACCATGGCTACGCTGCAAGTCAGCGCCATGGTGCTGCGCATCTGGAGCGGGCACTGGACAGATAAACGAAGCAATCGCCACGGCTATCTGGGCGCCTGTGTGCTGATCAGCAGCTTGCTGTTTGCTCTGCTGGCTGCGGCCGGCGCAGGCCATGCTGCGGGCTGGGCGCTGGGACCGTGCAATACCCTGGTGTTTGCCGCCAACTTTCTGACACCACAAGCGGTGGCGAGCCTATTGCTGCTCCAGTCCTGGGCAGCGGTCTGGCTGGCAGCCAGTGGTCTGTGTCTGCTTACCTGGCCAATGCTGGCACGCAGACCGGCACTTCCATCAACTCCATGAGGAAAGCAACTGCTCTGCGTGTCCTTTTTTGCCCTCTTTTCGGCCCTCTACCACCGCGTTTGTCCACCCGCTTTGCCGTTATCGGAAAAGCGCACGAAACCGTTCCCGAATCTCTGGTGGGTTGAGCAGGATCAATCATTTCTCAGCGCATTTGGATACTCTGAAGTTAATAAAACAATCAAACAAGGGATCACGATGAAGAACGCACTTGACTTCAATACTTCCAAGGAAAAGCTCTGGATCAGCTCTTTTGCAGGCTTTTACAACGAATTTGCCCAACCCATCGGCTGGCTGTTGCTGAGGCTGCTTCTGGGTGGCTGGCTGCTGATCGAAGGCTGGCCCAAGCTCATGAATCCCATGGGCCAGGTCGCTTTCGTCGAGATGATTGGCTTCCATCCGGGCTGGTTTTTCTCTCCCTTGCTTGCCGTCATGCAGGTCGTGGGAGGCATCTGCCTGGTGCTGGGCTTGCTTACCCGCCCAATGGCGCTGGCCAATGCAGTGATGTTGATGGTCACCGTGTGGTTCCACTTTCACTTCCCATACGACGCCACCCATCTGCTGACCAGCGCGGGCATTGAAGCCGTGAAGTCCCATGCGGAATACATCACGCCCAATGGCGCCAAGCGCCTGTTCGATGGCGGCGCTGCCACGCTGGAGTTGCTGCAGCACAAGGCAATTCAGCTCTCCAGCATCTGGGCCGCTGGCTGCCTGTTCTTTGCCGCTTTTGGCGGAGGCCTCTTGTCCGTGGACCGCCTGCTGCGCAAGGAATTCTGAGTCTTTACCCACTGGGCCTGTCCTGTCACTGCACCCGCGCATAGAGTGGCAGGTCCAGCCATAAAAAATTCAACAAATATAGCTTCAAGCCTATATAAAACATAGACTTGAAGCTATATTTTTGGAAGCAACTTTATTGAAAAAAACCCGCCAGTTCAGGGGCTGCAGCTCTTTCAGATCAGCGTACAGCTTTTGGCGATGGCCAGAAACGCCCGCACTGCGGGTGAGTTTTCGCGCTCGCGGTACGCCAGCGCCATGTGCACTTTTTCCTGGAAGTCGCGCAGCGGCCTGAAGATCACGCCCGGCTGATGGATTCGCTGGTTGGACTCTGGCAGCACCACCAGCCCATAGCCCGCCGCCGCCAGGCTGGTGGCCGTCACAAAGTCATTGACGCGATAGGCCTCTCGCGCGGAAAAGCCCGCCGCATCGGCCAGCCGGGCCAGCACTTCGGCAAAGCCTTCGCTTTCATTGATGAACTGCGGCGCAATAAAGGTCTGGCCGCGCAGATCGGCCACGCTCACCGTGTCGTGGCGCGCCAGCGGGTGGCTCTCGGCCATGGCGACCATAAAGGGCTCGCTGTGAACGATGACGGCCTTCACCCCCTCGGGGTAGCGGCGGCGCGGGCGCAGCAGGCCGACATCGACCTCCCCCTGCTGCAGCGCCTGCAGCTGGCGCGGGGTCTCCATGGCAAACACCTGCATATGCACCTGCTCATGCCCGGGGCGGAACTGCGTGAGCATGCGCGCCAGCACGCCCGACGTGATGGACGAGGAGATATAGCCCAGCCGTACATGGCCGCTCATGCCCTGCGCGGCCAGCAAACCGATCTGCTGCGCGCGCTCCATATGGCGTAGCACCGCCAGCGCTTCTTCGTACAGCAACTCGCCCGCATCGGTCAGCGTGATGGGCTTGCGCTTGTTGCGCTGCAATAACCGCACCCCCAATTGCCGCTCCAGTTGCTGAATCTGCACGCTGACGGCGGACTGGGCAATGCCGAGCCGGTCTGCTGCGCGGGAAAAGTGCAGCTCTTGGGCCACGGCCACAAAGTGCTCCAGTTGTCGGTAGCTGAGCATGAGCATGCCTTTTTTAATCTGAATTAATTATCAAAAAATCAATTTCTCCCCATAGATCGTATCAAACAACCGCGGTTCAATCGCAGCATTCCCGATTCAGAAAAAACAGCCCGAGACCGCACCATGAACGCGACCACACCCGCCCAACTCCTGCAGCAAGCCAGCTTTGAGATCACCGCTCACCCCGAACACCCCCGTTTGCTAAAGCTGCGCCTGAACCCCGATGCGCTGGCCGCCTTTCTGGCTGATGTGCAGAGCATCGACGTGCAGAACCTGGAGTACGTGCCCTTCATGCGCTTTCATCTGGCCCGCCGCCTGATGGCACATCTGGGCGAGGACTTTGGTCAGACGCTGGTGCGCATCATCAAAGACCGCAAGCACGGCGGCTTTGTGCTGGGCCTGGAAGGCGTGAGCCAGGACAGTGATGACTTCGTGAAGTTCGGCACCGCCATCGGCCATATCCTGGGCCCGGCCAACCACGACTCCATGTCCAACAAGTACTACGCGCGCTTTCTGGTCAAGCACACGGATGCCAGCGACTCCTATCTGCGCCAGGCCTATCGCCTCTTCACCATGCACACCGACGGCACCTTTGTGACCGAAGCCACGGACTGGTTGCTGATGATGAAGTTCAGCGAAGAAAACGCCATGGGCGGCGAATCGCGCTTTTTGCATCTGGACGACTGGAGCGAACTCAACGGCTTTGTACAGGACCCGCTGGGTGCCAAGCCCTTGCTGTACAAGGCGCCCGGCTCCAAGAATGTGAACGAGCGCGTGGAACGCCCCGTGTTCTTCCACGGCGAGTTTGGCCTGTCGATTTCGTTCATCGACCAGTTTGTGCAACCGGCCAACGGCGCGGAAGCGGCTTATCTGCAAGCGCTGTCGGAGTCCATGGAAGCCTCGCCCGGCACCCGCACGGTGAGCCTGCCTGCCGGTGATCTGGTCGTGCTCAACAACTACTTCTACGTGCATGGCCGCGCGCCGTTTGAGCGCAACGAGCAGCTGCACCGCGAGCTGATGCGCCAGCGCGGCACGTTCGCGCAGTAATTTGGGCTTCACCGGAATCGTTCATCATGGCTTCGTCACAAGCACTTTCCGCCGCAGCAGCCCCGGCATCTCAAGCGGCCTATGGCCAGCGCGCAGGTCTGCCCCGTCATCTGCAGAAGATTTTGTCGTTGCACGACTTTGAGCTGGCCGCCCAAAAGCATCTGCCCCGCCCACTGTTTGGCTATATCTCTGGCGCGGCGGAAGATTGCGTCTCGCTGCAAGGCAACCGCGCAAGCTTCAGCCAATATGGTTTCAGCACCAAGGTGATGGTGGACGTCTCTAGGCGCAGCCAGAAGACCGAGCTGTTTGGCCAGACCTGGGACTCGCCATTTGGCGTGGCCCCCGTGGGTATCAGCGCCATCTCTGCCTATCGCGGTGATCTGGTGCTGGCACGCACGGCAGCCAGCGAAGGCATTCCCGCCATCATGAGCGGCACCTCGCTGATTCCCATGGAAGAAGTTGCCAAGGCTGCACCCGGCACCTGGTTCCAGGCTTATCTGCCGGGCGACACCAGCCGCATTGACGGCCTGATCGATCGCATTGACGCAGCGGGCTTTGGCACGCTGGTCATCACCGTGGATATTCCCGTCTGGGCCAACCGCGAGAACAATGTGCGCACGGGTTTTTCGATGCCGCTGCGCCCCTCGCTGCGCCTGGCCATGGACGGACTGATGCGCCCGCGCTGGATGACGGGCACGCTGCTGCGCACCCTCATCCAGCATGGCATGCCGCATTTTGAAAACTCGTTTGCCACGCGTGGCGCGCCGCTCCTGTCGGGCACCGCCATCCGCGACACCACGGGCCGCGACCATCTGAACTGGCAGCACATCGAGCGCATTCGCCAGCGCTGGAACGGCAATCTGGTCATCAAAGGCATCCTGAACGAAGCCGACGCGGTGATGGCCACCGATATTGGTGCGCAAGGCATCATCGTCTCCAACCATGGTGGGCGTCAGCTCGATGGCGCAGTCGCTCCACTCGATATGCTGCCGCGCGTGGTTGACCGCGTGGGTCACCGCACAGCCGTGATGATGGACAGCGGCATACGCCGTGGCAGCGATGTGCTCAAGGCCGTAGCGCTGGGCGCCCGCATGGTGTTTCTGGGTCGCCCATTCATGTACGCCGCCGCCGTGGGCGGCGAGCAAGGTGTGAGCCACGCCATCACGCTGCTGCGCGACGAGGTGGATCGCAATATGGCCATGCTGGGCGCAAACTCCATCGCAGAAGTTACGGCGGATTGCCTGATGGCGACACGTGACTGAATAGACCTGCCTCTAAGATAGGACGCTTCCATAACAACAAAGGAGAGCGTCATGCCCATGTTTGTAGATCACTCGCCTCCCGGCGAATGCATTTTCTGCAAGCTCGTCAAGGGGGAGATTCCATCAGCCAAGGTCTATGAGGACGACCTGACCATTGCCTTCATGGACATCGGCCAGGCCACCGAAGGCCATGTGCTGGTGGCCAGCAAACGCCATGCGGTCAATCTGCTGGAGCTGACTCAGGAAGAAGCCGGTGCCGTGATGCAGACCGCGCAGCGCGTGGCTGAGGCGGTCAAGCAGGCCTTTGATCCCGACGGTATCAATATCTTCCAGGCCAATGGCGCGCCTGCTGGGCAGACGGTGTTTCACTTTCACCTGCATGTGCTGCCGCGTTATGAAGGTGACGGGCTTTCAGTGGCCTGGAAACGCGTCGAGCCAGGCCCTGTAGTGCTGCAGGAGCTGGCTCAACGTTTACGCAAAGAGCTTGGCGCTACTGAAAAAGTAGAGCCTCCAGCTCATCAGCACGGGAAGCCGTCATATCCAGAATGCAGCGGCTTCCTGTGATCCTCGTGATGGTGCCGCCCTCTGGGTCCAGGTAGAAAGCGCAGTTTGCGTCACGAAACTGAAGCCACTGGCGCTGCAAGGCGCGGAGCTTTTTCTGACGTTCAGGCTTGAGCGTTGGCATCAAGGCCTGATAAGCCTTGTTCAGGCGCTTGTCCTGAATTTCGACTTCATCGCCTATGCAGCCCACGGTGGCTGTCGTGCTCTGTGCCTGCGTCATGCAGGACTCGTACTGGCGTGAATATTCACCAGCGGCTCTTGCGTCCAACGAGCTCAAAGCAAGGCACGGAGCCAAACACAAAGCAGCAAGTTTCAAAGCCAAAGACATGCTTTTTGTGCTCATAAAACCGCTCCTTTGGGTCAAGCCATCAATGCCCAGAGATCAGACCTTGGCAGCAAACTGGGCGAAGGTTTCGTCCAGCCGTGCAATCCATTCGGCTTTCTGGGCATCGCTGACAAAGCTGGCTTCCAGACTATTGCGCGCCAGCTGGTAAGCCTCTAGCGCACCCATGCCGGTTGCGGCAAACAGCTGGGTGTAGTTCTCGTTCACATAGCCGCCAAAGTAGGCCGGATCGTCCGAGTTGATCATGACCTTGAGCCCGGCCTTCAAGAGGCGCGGCAGGTTGTGATCTGCCAGATCATCGACCACGCAGAGCTTGAGGTTGGACAGCGGGCAGACCGTCAACGGAATCTGCTCCTTGACCAGGCGCTGCATGAGCTGCTCGTCTTTTTCGGACTGCACACCATGATCGATGCGCTCCACGCCCAAGGTGTCGAGTGCGCCCCAGATATACGCAGGCGGGCCTTCTTCACCCGCATGAGCGACCAAATGCAGGCCCAGTTCCCTGCTGCGCGCAAACACGCGAGCGAACTTTTCGGGCGGGTTGCCGACTTCGCTGCTATCCAGGCCCACGCCGATAAAGCGGTCGCGCAGCGGCAGCGCCGCTTCCAGCGTCTGCAGCGCGCTTTCTTCGCTCAGGTGACGCAAAAAACTCAGAATCAGCGAGGCGGAAATACCTTGCTCAATCTGCGCATCGCGGCAGGCGCGGTACAGGCCGTTGATCACGGTCTCCATGCTCACACCGCGCTCGGTATGCGTTTGCGGGTCAAAGAAGATTTCGGTGTGAACCACGTTATCAGCCACGGCGCGGTTCAGATAGGCTCGCGCCATGTCGTAGAAGTCCTGCTCGTGCAGCAGCACGCTGGCCCCGGCGTAGTAGATGTCCAGAAAGCTCTGCAGATCGGTAAACGCATAAGCCGCGCGCAGCGCTTCCACGCTGGCATAAGGCAGCTTGACGCTGTTGCGCTCGGCCAGCGCAAAGATCAATTCCGGCTCCAGCGAGCCTTCGATATGCATATGCAGCTCGGCCTTGGGCATGGCGCGCAGCAGCTGCGGCAGGCTTGAAGCCTCGATCTGGGGCACGGAATGATTCATCAGCAGACTCCAAACGTGATGTTTTGGGACTTGAGGAAACGACGGTAGGCCGAGGACATGCGATCCGCTGCCGAATGCATTTCAGCGCGCGGGTCCAGCGGCAAAGCCTTGGGCAGTTGCGACTCCAGCACGGGCTGGTCCTGCACAAAGATGGTGTGCTGGAAGGTCTTCAGCTGCTCATCGGTCGACTCAAAGTCTGCCACAGCCAGACGAAACCAGACACGGCTGGTTTCCGGTGTAATCGGGCAGATGAACAGGCCGATCTGCTCGCGCCAGCCTTGCTTGGAAGTGCCCTCTTCGGGAATCTTGGTCAGCACAGCGGTGTAGGGGGCGGTCACCTCATAGGTGTATTCGACTTCCGCCGCCTGCGTGGAGTGCAGATTGGACTGGGGCTGCACCGCCTTGCAGCCGGTGGCGATCACGCCCATGTCAGTCTTTTCGACCTGATAGGTGGCAATGGCCGTGGCATCGCGGCTGCCCAGCCAGCCTTCGTGCACAAAGCCGAAGTGCGACATATCGAGGAAGTTCTCGATGATGCGCGGCGCGCTGGCGGCAACGTCGTAGTGACCGCAGTTCACCTTGCGCAGATAGCTGTCGGCTTCGGCTGCGAATACGGGCAGTTGGCTGTCCGATGGCTCCAGACGCACCCAGACCAGACCGTAGGCTTCCTGCACTTCAAAGGACTTCACGCACTGCGAAGGTGGCGGCACGAAGTCGGGCACAGCCGGGACCTTGACACACTGCCCACCGCTGGTGAACTGCCAGCCGTGGTAAGGGCACTCGAGGCTGCCATTTTCCACACGACCGAGCGACAGGCGCGCACCGCGGTGCGGGCAGCGGTCTACAAAAGACTGCACCTGGCCTTCGGCATTGCGCCACAGCACCAGCGATTGCTCCAGCAGTTGTACGGGCAGTGGCGCAGTAACCACCTCGGAAGATTGGGCCACGGGGTGCCACAGAGTACGTTCAGTCATGGGGAAATATTTTTTCTTCAATAAAAAAGGCCGCCCTGTGGCGGCCTTCACAGGTGCAGGGAGCCGTTACTTAGACTCAGCACCGGGAACCTTGCCTTCCACGCCCTTGACGTAGAAGTTGATGCCCTTCAGGAAGGCATCGTCCGCAGCCTTGTCGGCAGCGATCAGTTCCTTGCCGTCCTGGCCAGTGACAGGACCCTTCCAGATGGTGAATGTACCTTCCTTCAGGCCCTTTTTCACTTCCTCAACTTTTGCCTTGATCTCAGCGGGAATGTCATCCGCCAGAGAAACGATGTCGATCACGCCTTCCTTGACGCCCCACCAGGTCTGACGGCTGCTCCACTTGCCTTCCAGGGCGTTGCGGGTGGAGTCGATGTAGTAAGGGGTCCAGTTGATGATGGACGAGCCCAGGTGAGCCTTGGGACCGTAGGCGGTCATGTCCGAGTCCCAGCCGAAGGCGCGCTTGCCCTTTTCTTCAGCCGTCTTCAGCACGGCGGGAGAGTCGGTGTTCTGGAACAGGATGTCAGCTCCGCCGTTGATCAGGCTGGTAGCCGCTTCGGTTTCCTTGGGAGGGCTGAACCATTCATTGACCCAAACCACCTTGGTCGTGATCTTGGGGTTCACGGACTGAGCACCCAGCGTAAAGCTGTTGATATTGCGAATCACCTCGGGAATGGGCACAGAACCCACCACGCCCAGCGTGTTGGACTTGGTCATGCCGCCGGCGATGATACCGGCCAGGTAGGCGCCTTCGTAGGTACGGCTGTCGTAGGTGCTGACGTTGGCAGCGGTCTTGTAGCCCGTGGCGTGTTCCCACTTCACATCGGGAAAGTCAGGGGCCAGCTTCTGGATCACGTCCATATAGCCAAAGGTGGTGCCGAAGACCAGTTTGTTGCCTTGCGAAGCCATGTCGCGCAGCACGCGCTCGGCGTCAGCGCCTTCGGGCACGCTTTCCACGTAGCTGGTTTTGATCTTGTCGCCAAATTCCTTTTCCAGAGCCTTGCGAGCCTGGTCATGGGCAAAAGACCAGCCGCCGTCGCCCACGGGACCGACATAGGCGAACGCGACCTTCAAAGGCTCGGCGGCTGCGGGAGCTGGTGCGGCGGCAGGAGCGGCAGCGGGTGCAGGCGCTTCGTCCTTCTTGCCACAGCCCACGAGGGCAGCAGCGGCCACAGCCGACAGCGCAGCCACTTTCATCAGCGAACGCTTGTTCAAATCAGTCATCTTTTTTTCCTTGGTGAAAGATCGGTAGGTGAATTGGTCAATGGTTTGTGGCGTGGCCCTGCGGATCTTTTCGCCTCCCTCGCCTTCCTGCAATATATGCATAAACCGGGCCAGAATGCGAAGCGGTATCGGTAAAACGACATCCTTCGTCAACCCAGGGCCTATGCATCGATTAGCAAAAAGGCCCCGAAGGGCCTTGAGACGCCATAAAGGCGTGTAGCAGTGATTACTTGGCGCCGGGCACGGAGCCCTCGATACCGTTCACATAGAAGTTGATGCCGCGCAGGAAGGCGTCATCGCCGACCTTGCCGGTTTCCAGGACTTCCTTGCCTGCGTTGTCCTTGATGGGGCCGGTCCAGACGGCGAACGTGCCATCCTTGAGACCCGCGCGGGCTTTTTCAACCTTGTCCTTGATTTCCTGAGGCACGTCGTCGGCGATCTTCTTGAGGTCAATCGCGCCTTCCTTCACACCCCACCAGAAGTTGCCGGTCTGCCACTTGCCAGCCAGCGTGTCTTCCACCACCTTGGTGTAGTAAGGCGTCCAGTCGATCACGGCCGAGCCCAGGTGCGCCTTGGGCGCGAAGGCGCTCATGTCGCCGTCCTTGCCAAAGGCGCGTGCGCCGCGCTCTTCAGCGGTCTTGAGCACAGCAGGCGAGTTGGTGTTCTGGTACATCACGTCCACACCGCCGTTGATCAGGCTGGTGGCAGCTTCAGATTCCTTGGGAGGAGCAAACCATTCGTTCACCCAGACCACCTTGGCCTTGATCGAAGGATCAATGCTTTGCGCGCCCAGCACGAAGGAGTTGATATTGCGCACCACTTCAGGGATGGGCACCGAAGCGACCACACCCACGGTCTTGGTCTTGGTCATCGCGCCAGCGACGATACCGGCCAGGTAAGCGCCTTCAAAGGTCTTGGTGTCATAGACGGCTGCGTTATCAGCAGTCTTGTAGCCGGTGGCGTGCTCGAACTTCACGTCCTTGGCATCAGCGGCAACCTTTTGCACAAAGTCCTGGTAACCAAAGCTGGTCGCAAACACCAGCTTGTTGCCCTGACCGATCATGTCGCGCATCACGCGCTCGGCGTCGGCAGACTCGGGCACGCTCTCGACCATGGAGGTCTCGATCTTGTCGCCGAACTTTTCCTGAATCGCCTTGCGGCCCAGCTCGTGCTGGAAGGTCCAGCCGCCATCACCGATGGGGCTCACATACATGAAGCCGATCTTGAGCTTGTCAGCAGCAGGAGCGGCGGCGGCAGGGGCTGCAGCGGGAGCCGCTGGAGTTTCGTCCTTCTTGCCGCAGGCTGTCAGCACGGCCAGGGAAACGGCCGACAGGCCAATCATCTTGATGAGGGCGCGCTTGCGCAGGGTCGTCATTGTGTAAGTCCTCTCAAAGTCAAAAATCGAAACTGGATTGCACCATAACGGAGCATCAGGAACCAGGATAAAAAGGTTTGCCCAACGAAGCTGGCATGTTCACGCGAATCCAGGTCGGATTACGTGATATGAGCACCAGCACCACGATGGTGGCCAGATACGGCAGCATGGACAGGATCTGGCTGGGCAGTTGCACACCGGTGGCCTGAAGGTGGAACTGCAGCATGGTCACACCACCGAACAGGTAGGCACCCAGCAGCACACGAGCGGGACGCCAAGTGGCAAACGTGGTCAAAGCCAGCGCAATCCAGCCGCGGCCGGAGACCATGTTCTCCACCCACAGCGGGGTATAGACCACGGAGATGAAAGCCCCGGCCAGACCGCACATGGCACCGCCAAACATCACGGCCAGCAGGCGGATGCGACGCACCGGGTAGCCCAGCGCGTGAGCCGAAGAAGGCGACTCGCCCACTGCGCGCAGCACCAGTCCAGCGCGCGTGCGGTACAGAAACCAGACCATCACGGCGGCCAGCACAATGGTCAGATAGACCAGCGGATGCAGTGTGAACAGCGCCTGCCCCACGACGGGCAAGTCCGCCAGTCCGGGGATGGAGTACTTGGGCAGCTCAGGCAGCTTGGCCTGCACATAGCCCAGGCCCACAAAGGCCGAAAAGCCCGCACCGAACAGCGAGAGTGCAAGACCTGTGGCGTACTGATTGGTGTTGAGCCAGATGACCAGTACCCCAAAGATGGCGGCCAACACGGCACCCGATAACATGCCCGCGCCAAAGCCCACCCATGTGCTGCCGGTATGAACCGTGGCTGCAAAACCGGCAATGGCTGCGCACAGCATCATGCCTTCGGCGCCCAGGTTGACGATACCGGATTTCTCGTTGATCAGCAGGCCCAGTGCAGCCAGCGCCAAAACGGTGCCCGCGCTCAGCGTCGCGCCCAAAAGCAGTGCATAGGATTCCATGTTCAGGCTCCCTTCACTGCAGTCACAGCGGACTTGGCTTTGCTGGCCACCCAGCGAATGCGGTAAGCCACCAGCGTGTCGCAGGCCAGCAGCGTGAACAGCAGCAGCCCCTGGAACACGCCCGTCAGCGCTTTGGGCAGACCCAGACGCGACTGCGCCAGCTCACCACCGATATAGAACATGCTCATGAGAATGGCCGAGAAAATCATGCCCACAGGATGCAGGCGGCCCACAAAGGCCACAATGATGGCCGCAAAGCCGTAGCCAGCAGGCACATAGGGCGTGAGCTGACCCAGAGGGCCTGCCACTTCCAGCGCACCGGCCAGACCGGCAGTAGCGCCCGAGATCAGCAGCGCCGTCCACAGCGCCTTGCGCGAGGAAAAGCCTGCGTAGCGCGCCGCAGCAGGGGCCAGACCACCGACTTGCAGCGCAAAGCCCGCACGCGTGCGGAACAGAAATGCCCACAGCAGACCTGCGCCCACCAGCGAGATGATGACGCCGATATTCATGCGCATGCCTTGCACCAGACGCGGAATCTGGGTGACACGCTCAAAGCTCTTGGTCTGCGGGAAGTTGTAGCCCATGGGGTCCTTCCACGGCCCATAGACCAGATAGCCCAGCGTGAGCGTAGCCACATAGACCAGCATCAGGCTGACCAGAATTTCATTGGCGTTGAACCGGTCACGCAGCAAGGCCACAATGCCTGCCCACACCATGCCGCCCAGCATGCCTGCTATCAAAATTGCAGGCACTATCCACGGCCCGGTTGTCTTGTCGGCCAAAAGAGCAATACCGCCCGCAGCCACCGCGCCAATGACGAACTGCCCTTCCGCGCCAATATTCCAGACATTGGAGCGAAAGCACACCGCCAGGCCCAGCGCAATCAGCAGCAGCGGCGTGGCCTTCATGGCCAGCTCGCCCAGCGCGTAACCGGACTTGATGGGCTCCCAGAAAAAGGCCTGCAGACCTTTGACCGGATCCTTGCCCAGCATCACGAAAAGCGCCACGCCGATCAGCACCGTGATCAGCAGCGCCAGCACGGGCGAGCCATAGGTCCAGAGCTTGGAAGCCTGGGGCCGTTGTTCCAGCTTAAGCATGGGCACCTCCTGCCATTGCCGGCGCCGCCGCGTTATCCCACAGTCCACTCATCCATTCACCAATCTGCTGCACGGTCGCATCGGCGCGCTGCACCGAAGGACTCAGCCTTCCCTTGGCCACCACATGCAGGCGGTCACAAATTTCAAACAATTCGTCCAGCTCTTCGCTGAGCACCAGCACCGCGCAGCCCTGGTCGCGCAGTTGCAAAATCTCGCCGCGAATCTGCGCAGCAGCGCCCACGTCCACCCCCCAGGTGGGCTGCGAGACGATCAGCAGACGCGGCTTGGCGTCGATTTCACGACCGACGATGAACTTCTGCAGATTGCCGCCGGACAGCGACTGTGCTGGCGAGGCCGGGCCACCGGCCTTGACGTTGAAGCGGCGAATGATGTCGCGCGCCTGCTCCTGCAGCTTGCCCATGCGAATCCAGCCGCCCTTGCCCAGCGCGTTGTTGCGCGTGAGCAGCAGGTTGTGCGCCAGCCCCATGCTGGGCACGGCGCCGCGCCCCAGACGTTCTTCAGGCACAAAGTGCAGACCCATGCCACGGCGGCGGCCCGGGCCCATGCGGCCCACACCCTTGCCCAGCACCTGCACCATCTCGGGCGCAGAACGTGTGTCTTCACCAGACAGCGCGTACATCAGCTCCTTTTGGCCGTTGCCGGAGACACCGGCAATGCCCACGACTTCACCCGCATGCACCTGCAGGTTCACATCGCTGAGGTCCACGCCAAACGGGTCCTGGCTCTTGAGGCTGAGCTGATTCACGCGCAGCACAGTGTCGCCCGTGCGGGAGTTGCGACGCTCCAGCTCTGGCGGCTCGGAGCCAATCATCATGCGCGACAGCGAGGCATTGGTCTCGTTGGCCGGATTGCACTCGCCGGTCACCACACCGCCGCGCAGCACCGTGCAGGCCGTGCACAGCGAGCGGATTTCATGCAGCTTGTGGCTGATATAAAGAATCGAGCAGCCTTCCGAAGCCAGACGGCGCAGCACGACGAACAGCTTTTCGACGGCCTGGGGCGTGAGCACCGAAGTCGGTTCGTCCAGAATCAGCACGCGTGGATTGGTCAGCAGGGCGCGAATGATTTCCACACGCTGCATCTCGCCCACGGACAGGGTGTGCACGGGGCGATGGGCATCGACCTCCAGGCCGTAGTCACGGGCCGTGGCCTCGATACGCTCGACGACTTGCGCCAGCGGAATGCTTTTATCCAGGCCGAGCCAGACGTTTTCGGCCACGGTCAGCGTGTCAAACAGGCTGAAATGCTGGAACACCATGGCAATGCCCAGCGCTCGCGCTTCCTGCGGGTTGCGCACCTGCACGGGTTTGCCATCAACCATGATGGCGCCTTCATCGGGCTTGACGGCACCGTAGATGATTTTCATCAGCGTGGACTTGCCAGCGCCGTTCTCACCCAGGATGGCATGCACCTCACCAGGGCGCACCGTCAACGACACCTTGTCATTCGCAACGACAGCCGGGTATCGTTTGGTAATACCTGTCAGCTGCAAACGCGCAGGCGCATCCGCTGACGGGTTGTGTGTTGGGGGGGGATTCATCGCTGGATTGTCTCTCAATTTCAATAACAAATTGACTCAAACAGGCTCTCTGCGCTGAATGGACATGCGCCTCAAGCTATTGATTTCGAAGCGTTAAAGCCACGTTACGTACGGCATCACGCAACCACCGGGTGGCTGCGCCCGCGTGCGAACGCGCGTGCCAGAGCTGGTAATACACCAGTGGCGGAAACTCCACAGGGCAAGGCAGGATGGTCAGCGGCAGGCGCTCACAAAAGCGCTCACAGAACAAACGGCCCGAGGTCATGACAAGCAAGCTTGATGCCACCATGTCGGGAATCAGACTGAAATGCGCACAGCGCGCGGCCACCTGGCGGCTCAGCCCCATGCCCGCCAATTGCTCGTCAATCACACCGAGCGCGCCGGGGTAGGCCGGTGTGGGAGCAATATGTTCGGCCTGCAGCCATTGCTCCACATCCCAGCCACGGCGAACCGCCGGGTGCTGCGGACTGACCAGGCACACCACTTCGTCCTCGAACAACTTTGCCATGTGCAGGCCCTGCGGCGGCTGCGGCCAGTTGCCGATGACCACATCGACCTCGCCTTCGGCCAACTGGCCTTCATAGTGGGATTCGGCACTCAGCGGCAGAAAATCGACCGGGCACAGAGGTGCGTTCTGTTTGAGATAGGCCATGAGCCGAGGCAGAAACTGCGGGTCCAGATAGTCGCTGGCGGCAATGCTGAAGGTGCGTTTGGCCGTGCGCGGGTCAAACTGGCGCGCGTCGCTGAACAAGCCTTCGGCAGCCCGCAGGATGTCGGCGGCGGGCTGCATCATGCGCAGGCCCACCTCGGTAGGCTGCATCTGCGTGCCGGAGCGCACCAGCAGCGGGTCATCGGCCAGCTCACGCAGGCGGCGCAGCGCCGCAGACACCGCGGGCTGGTGCATACCCAGCCGCAGCGCCGCACGGGAGACGCTGCGCTCCGTCAGCACCGTGTGCAGCACCCGGATCAGGTGCAGATCAATCCTGTCGAACAAAGTCTGGTCGCGCATAGGCTGTTGAGCTGCGCTCTGGGGTGGCCATCAGCTCCATCGTGTTTTGTATACAAAATAATGACGAGCGTAACCGAGGCCGGGGTCCCGCACAGCCAAGGGATTGCCCTTCTACGGCAAAACAACTCGGCGCTCAGGAGGCCGCCGTGATGACTTCCACCCGGTTGCGTCCCTTGCGCTTGGCCGCGTAGCAAGCCATGTCCGCCCCCTGGAAAGCGGTGGTCACGGAGTGGCAACTGGCATCCAGCACCAGCATGCCGATGCTGGCACTCAGCATGTAGCGCTGGCCTTCATACGAGCCTTCCCAGTCCTGAATGGCCATGCACAGCAGTTGCGCATGGCGCATGCCCTGCTCGCGGTTGAGGCCGGGCATGAGCACGGCGAACTCGTCACCGCCCACGCGGGCCACCCAACCCTGAGGCCGCACCGAGGACTCGATGAGCCGCGCGATATGCCCCAGCACCTCATCCCCCACCTCGCGCCCGCCCTGGCGGTTGACTTGTGAGAAGTGGTCCAGATCGACATAGAGAATGACGCCATGGCCCGCCAGTACGGCGTCGGCCGCGTCACCCTGCCCCTCAGCCCTTTCTGCAGTGGCGGCTGCCTCGCATTCCTGCAGCCATTCCTTGAGGCGCACCACAAAGGCCGCCCGGTTGGGCAGACGTGTCAGCGGGTCATGCATGGCCTTCCAGCTCGACTGCTCGCGCACCATGCGCTGCGTGGTCACGTCCTCGACTTCCCAGACCAGATAGCGCTCATCCTCTTCACGGCTGCCAGCCTCCCAGGTCCGGCTGATGCGCTGCATGCTTTGCCCGTTCAATCGGACCCAAATAGGGCTCATGTCTTTACGACATAAGCAAACCTCGCTATCAAATTGTCCGTAAATATCGAGGCCGCGTGTAATTTTGGACATCAGCTCTTCATAAACCTGGTCGCTGGCGAAAAGCTGGCGCACCGGCATGTCCTGCATCTCGCGCGGCTGGTAACCAAGGACGCGGGCCGCCTGCATGCCCACGCGCAGCACCTTGCGCCCCTGCGTCACGATCAGCCCCACAGGCGCATAGTCCATCAAGGTCTGCAGTTGCAACTGCAAATGGCGTTCACGCTCGTCATGGCTTTCACGGCTGCGCCCCAGCGTCTGCAGCGCATTTCTCAGAACTTCCGCCTCTCCCCAGTCATGGGCGGACAGCCGCTGCCACCAACGGGCACCAAAGACATTGCCGTCCACCTCATCGACCACGCCCCGCAGGCGCGCACGCTCGGCCTTGCGAAACAGCTCGGTCAGCGGATAGAAGATCAGCGCCATCACCACCAGCAGCGCAATGGCCGTCAACACCAGAGCGGCCACCAGCAGCCAGATCGCCCGCGTGCTCATGCCCGGCATCCAGTCCTGCACATTGGATACCCTGACCAGCACCCACTGCGTCCAGGGCAGAGCCACCGCACTCCAGAGCTCACTGCCCCGGCGCTCGCTGAGAGCCCCGGCCTGCGCTGTTCTGATCCAGTCCAGATCCTCGGCGTCAAAAGCTCGGCTGTCAGCCGCAGCCTGCGGCAGCTGCCATTGGCCTTTGTACCCATGGGCGAGCAGTCGTCCCTCCTTGTCGAAAAGCAATAATTCGCCACTGAAACCGGCCTGCTCATCCTCCAGCGGCAGCAGACTGGGCACGGCCGCTCGATGGCTGGCGCCCAATACGCCCAGCAAACGCCCCTGGGAGGTCCGCACTGGCACCACGTTCTGAAACTCGAGCTGCAAACCCGCATCCGTGGTCTGAATCATGCTCTTGACCAGGGGTTTACCCTCAGAGAGTCCTCTCTTGAGCGTATCGCGCACTGCGTCGGGCAACTGTGCCAGCGGGCGGCTCTGTTCTTTTTGCAGATTGAGCAGCAACTGCCCGCGGCTGTCGGCCAATTGCACCTGATCGAACTGCTGAGCAACTGATGTGGGCAGCAGCAGCAAGGCCTCCAGCCACTCGCGCGGGGCATGCATATGCTCGGACAGCACAATGGCCAGATTCTGCAAGGGCTTTTGCTGCTGCTCGACCTTGAAGGCCAGTGATCGCGCCATGTACTCCAGCGCCCGCGTCTGGGTAGGCAATGCGCCATCCGCCGCCGTCTGCCGCATGGAATACCCTACCCAGACAGCCGTGCCCGCCCCGACCAGCATGACGACCAGCAAGGCAATCAACATGATGATGCGCAGCATGGGGCCCGGGCCGCGCCTGAGCCTGTCGGCCAGGGTCTGCTGGACAGGCCCGGGAGGCGCCGGAACAGCCCAGGGGGGCTCAACAGCAGTCTTTACGGTGAAGTCGGACATGGCATCTCAATATAGAGACAGCCTGTCGTTTACCAATCAGAGGAAGCCCGAGAAGCAGGCAGTGCATACCCGCAGTGCCTGCCGCTCCAACACTTTTCGAGGTCTTAGCCTGCACCAAATGTCGGCGTTTCAGCTCAGGGCCAGCAATTCGAGTGCCTGCGGTTTGGGCAGGTCGATGACATTGCCGCGACCTGCGATCAGCCCATGCTCACGCAACTGGCGCAGCACACGCGAGAAGGTTTCGGGAGCAATGCCCAGTTGCGCAGCAATCAGGCGCTTACGCGCATTGAGCGTGACGCGCAGCCCGCCCTCGGCGCGCTCCTTGGCATGGTGCAGCAGCCACTGCGCGCAGCGTGCCTCGGCATCCTGGGCCAGACGACTGACCGCCAGCTCTGTCTGCGAGCAATAGGCCCGCGCCAGATCCTTGAGCAATTGCTGCGCTGGCTGGGGCATGTCGGCCACGGCCTTGTGAAAGCGCTCAATGGGAATGGCGTAGATCTGGCCGGTGCTTTGCGCCTGCATGTCCAGACAGGAGTTGCGGCCCTGCAGTGCAAAAGCCGCATCCAGCCAGGCCGGCCCTTCCACCTGCCCTAGCTGATGGCGCAAACAAGAACCCTGCTCCACCCCCAGCAGCACACTGCCGCTTTCCAGGTACAGGACCGAAGTAAGAGGTTGACGGCGCAGTCTGAGCCACGAGCCCGGAGCAAAGCTCTCGGGCTGCCCAAATGAGGATGCGACGTGCGACATGGAGGGCATGGTGAACATATGCTTTGGACTGTGCCCGGCTTCGCTCCAGACCGCATTGAGCCACATCAAAAAGCCTGAAGGCGGCCCCCGCCGAAACAGCAGGCTTCGGCCTATTACGATCAGAACAATGGCAAGTTTCAACCCTCAAAACGCCAGAAACTGCAGCTTGCAGCCTCTCATCGACGCTCAATGCACAGGGCGTGCGAGCCGCTTGCTCAGCCTCGATATCGCGTAGTTCACCAGGCAGTAAAGCAACGCCACCACAAGGTACACGGGAACCAGCGAGTTGTAGTTGGCTATTAGAACCTTGGCGTTCTGCATCAGTTCGCCATAGGTGACGACATAGCCAAAAGTCGTGTCCTTGACCACGATGACCAGTTGCGCGACCAGGGCCGGGACGATGAATCGCAATGCCTGCGGGAAGACGATGGCGAAAAATACCTGGGCTTCGCTCATCCCCAGGCTACGCCCTGCATCGGTCTGACCGCGCGGAACCGCAAGCACACCAGCGCGGTAGACCTCTGCCACCACGGCAGCGGTACTGAGACCAACGGGCAAGGTCAGCATCCAGTAGGTACTCAGCTTGACGCCTGCCGCCGGCAGCACCAGAAAACACACGTAGATGAGCAGCAGCGTAGGTGTGCCACGCAAAAATTCAATGACCGCAATGCTGGGCCAGCGTAGCCACCGCAAGCGTGAAAGCCGTCCCAGCAACAGCAGCAGCCCCAGAGTCAGCGCGATGACCGCAGCCATCGCAGCCGATGCCAACGTACCCACCAAGCCCTTGCCAAGAAATGCCCAGGTCGTAGGCCACGCAAAGAATTCCCAAAGCTGAGCATCGAGCTGCCCCGCTGAATGGAACTCAAGCGCAACGCCCACCATCAGCAGAATCAGCAGCAGGGCGGCAACCATGCTTACCGCCCTCGTGACGCCCAAGGCCTTGGGGCTGGGCGCCCCAAACAGAATCTCTTCGAGAGAGCGGCTCATCGCAATATCCGCACTTTCTTTTCCAGGGCCGCGCCAGCCCAGGCGATGAGCAGACCGGTGGCCACATACATGGCTGCGGCCACTGCAAAGGCAGCAATACCGGCAGCAGAGTCATTGGCCATCTTGGACACGAGCGCGGTCAATTCCCGCCCCGGAAGTGGTACCTGGGATGCCAGAGAGGTCGACAACATCAACGCAATGAGCAACGAGGTCATGGGCTGTACCACCGAGCGCAGAGCCTGCGGCAATACCACCGCAGTGATGATCTGCATGGGCCGCATGCCCAGACTCAGCGCGGCCTCGATCTGACTGCCGGGAATGGTGTTGATACCCGAGCGCACATAGTCCGCAGTGAATGCCGAGCAGACCAGCATCAGCGTCAGAATCACGCTGGGCTCATAGTCGATCACGACATTGAGATCGGGCAGTGCAAACACGATGAAGATCAGCAGCGCCACACTGGGAATATTGCGAAAGATCTCGACATAGACCGTCAGAGCCCAGCGCAGCGGCGGCAGCGGGAAAAGCCGAAGCACGGCCACCACCATACCCAGCACGACGCCAGGCACAAACGATGCCGCCGTGAGCTTCCACGTCAAAAACAGGGCCTGCCAGAAGGCAGGCCCATGCTCGGTCAAAAGCCTTGAAACCTCACCCATCGCTCAGGGAATAGCCGGCGGTGCCGGTACTGCCGTGCTGCCGGTACGCTGACCGATGGAAATCGTCCAGAGCTTGGCCCAGGTGCCGTCCGCTTCCAGCTTCTTCAGGAAGGTATTGATAAAAGCCACACCGTCCGAGCCTTTGGGCAGTCCGATACCGTAAGGGTCCTGCACACCAAAGGGTGCTCCAGCCAGCCGCGCGTTGCTGGCCCCCAGGCTCAAAGCATTGAGCAACAGCGTGTGGTCGGTCACATAGGCATCCACACGTCCCTGGCGCAGGGTGTCCAATGCTTCCTGGTGCGTCTGAAACTCCTGCACAACGGCCTTGGGAGCATATTGAGCCAGTATCGCGGGGCCTGTGGAGCCCGCCTGGGTTGCAACCTTCTTGCCCGCCAGGTCGTTGTACGACTGGATGTTTTTGTTGTTCGCCTTGACCAGCACGCCAGACTGCGAGGTGTAGTAGGGTCCAGCGAACGAAATCTTCTCGGCCCGTGCGGGGGTGATCGAGTAGGTGGCAAACACCATGTCCACCTGATTGTTGATCAGCACCTGCTCACGCGTGGACGAGGTCACCTGCGTGAACTGGTACTTGGCTCCATCGCCCAGGATATAGCGCGTGATGAGCTGCGCCAGCCCCATATCGAAGCCGCGAATCTTGCCGTCCTTTTCATTGAGCAGCGAGAACAGATTGGAGGTTTGTGTAGTGCCAAGGCGCAGCGTGCCTGCCTGCTTGATCTTGGTGGCCCAGGCGCTGGATGCGATGACTGCAGGGCTGGCGACAGGACCTTGCGCAATCAGCGCGTCATACGCCGCCGTATTGATGGGCGTGCCTTGTGCAAAAAGCGACCCGCCAGTGACGATAGACAGTGCCACCACGGTTGATTTCAGAATGGATTTGATCGGCATGCGATCCTCTCGAAGGCTGTGTTGCTTGGCTCAATATATAGCAGTTATGGAATACGCGAAGTGCTCGTACGGTCAGCTCACAACTGCGTGCGACTGTGCACCGAGCCGCCGCATTACTACTTTGAAAACCCCGCCGCAGTGAAAGCAATCAGCTGTGCAATCACCTTCTCCACAGGGTCGCCGCGGTGCCTGTTGTTCAACATATGACTGACACGGCCGTTGTCAGACCGGATGTACATCATCGCGCCGTACATGCATTCCAGGCGCCACTGGAAGTCTGTCTCACTGAGATGAGGGGTGGCCCGGCGCAACAGCAATGCGAATCTGAGTGCAGTGCTGTCATAGGCTTTGAACACGACCTCGCGAACCTCCTTCAAAGGGTCCACGGAACAAAGGGCCGTCACCCGATTGAATGAAGCCTCTTCTGGGTTGTAGGCTGTACGCAGAGCTGGGGCGATGAATGCGTGAAGCACTTCTTCGACGTTAGGCGCTTGATTTTCATTGCGTTGCTCAAGCTGTTGCAGCAAGACCTCACGCTGTGCATTGACGGGTTGGACGCGTTCTTCAAAAAGAGCCTTGAGCAAGCCCAGTTTGTTCTTGAAGTGATAGTGAATCGCCCCTGTATCCACCTGCGCTGCAGCCATGACCGCCCTCAACGAAGTCCCGGCATAGCCGTGCTGCGCAAACAACAACTCGGCTGCACGCAGCATGCGCTCACGGGCCTGCGAACGCGACGTCTGCGCTGCAGTGCCGATCGAGGCTGACTCCACCTCTTTGCCAGAGTCCTTTGCGACCTTTCTTCTGGACACATCAGGGGTATGAGTGGCTCTTGTGTTCATGGCTGCGAATGATAGAGGTCTCTCGCAAGCTTCTCCTTGCACATTTCCAAATTTTGAACCATGATTGATTCAGTCGACTGACTGAATTATTGTGACAGCAAAGCACTTATCCGTGATGAGGAGACAAACAATGAGCATCTGGCGCTGTATCACGCCCATTGCCTTAGGGCTGGCCAGCCTCGGAATCCATCCGAGCCACGCACAGGAGAACTTCCCCAGCAGGCCGCTGACCATCATCAATCCCTGGGCCGCCGGAAGCCCTACCGATGTGATGGCACGAACGCTGGCCGAAGAAATGCACAAGCAACTGGGTCAAAGCATCGTGGTGATCTCACGCGAGGGTGGCTCTGGCGTCATTGGCATGAATGTGCTGGCCCAGTCAGCACCCGACGGCCTGACCATGGCTTTCACGCCCATGACACCCATCACCATCCAGCCCCACTACATCAAAGGGCTCAAGCTCAGCCCAGAGGCTGTGCAGCCTCTGTGCGGCGTCACCGAAAACATTCTGGGCGTGAGCGTGCGCGCGGACAGCCCCTACAAAACGATCACAGAGCTAGTGACGGCAGCCCGGCAAAAGCCACTCAACTATGGATCGCCGGGCCCCAACTCAGCCCCATACCTGGCCATCGACCAGCTTGAGCGAGATCAGAAACTGCAGCTCAACCACATTCCGTACAAGGGCGATTCAGGTTCGATCCAGGAATTGCTGGCAGGGCGCCTTGATTTCGTCAGCAGCATTGCAGCCTCTGCCGCGCCGCAGGTTCGTGCAGGCAAGCTGAGATTGCTGGCCGTAAGCTCTGAACATCGCCACCCCGCGTTCCCTGACATCCCCACCTTCAAAGAGCTGGGCATGAAGGTGCGTGAAGATTCTTTTGCGGGTCTTTTTGTTCCGCGAGGGGTTCCGGAGGCAGCTCTTGCCAAGCTCGATGCCGCCTGCGCAAGCGCCGCGAAGTCTGAACCGGTCAAGCGCATCGCCCAAAGCGGCGATCAGGTCGTGAACTATCAGAACCGCCAGCAATGGCAACAACGCATCTCGGCTGAGTTTCGCAAACAGGGCGAGACAGCAAAGCGCAATGGCGCCACTCAGTAACCCGACCATCACAGCCCACTTATGAGCGATTCACCCGACCTCCAGCCCATTCGCCGCGTTGTGACCGCAAACGACGAGCAGGGAAAATCCTATTTGGCCGAGGATGGCGCATCCCCAGCGGTGCGCTTCGTGCCAGAACGTCCCGGTTACCGGATCACCAACCTGTGGCGCACCGACTCCGCGCCTGCACACATCGAGTCTCCAGACACCATCCGCCTGCATCAGGGCGTTGCACCCCCACCGTTTGGCACGGTGCTTCGCATACTGGATATTCCTGCCGAGCCCACCGACCCACAGGAACTCCAGATCGCACTGAATGCCACGTTCTCCCGCATGTATGGCGATGCCCATCGTAATGTGCAGCCGGGTGAGCACCCCGGCATGCACCGCACCGACTCGGTGGACTACGCAATCATGTTGGAAGGCGAGTTGATCGCCATCATGGATAAGGGCGAGACGGTGCTACGAGCAGGTGATGTGCTGATTCAGCGTGGCACCAACCACGCATGGGCCAATCGCTCCGGCAAACCTGCCCGCATTGCTTTTGTGCTGGTGGCAGGCACCAGTGCCAATTAGGGCATGCCGAGAGCCTCTGTCGGCTCCCCTCTTTCAAGCCCTCCTGAATTCCCATCAAAAAAGCGCTCACAAGGAGCGCTTTTTAGGGATGAACTGGAGCAGGGCAGTGAATCAATTCACGGCAGCACCGGATTCATACCAGCTCTTGATCAGATTGCGCTCGTCTTCGGACAGAGCAGCAGGGTTGCCAAAAGGCATTTTCTTGAGCTGAACGACCTGCTGGTAGATCTGCTGAGAATGAGACTTCACAGCCTCCGCAGAGTCCAGACGCACAGCCTTTTGCTGGATGGCTGCGCCGTGGCAGACCACGCAGTGTTGCTGGAAGACTGCGTTGACCTTGGCAAATCCTTCGCCACCAGCGGCAGCCTCAGGGGCGGCAGTTGCGGGTGCTTGAGCAGCGGGCGTTGCAGCAGCCACGGCAGCGGCAGGAGCAGCGGACGCAGGTGCTGCTGCGGTAGCAGCCACAGGCGCAGGCTTGAGCCAGACGAACACGGCGAGCAGCGCCACCACGCCCACAGCGGCGTAAGGCCAGGGGTGGCTGTTGCGGCCCAGCTTGTAGCCATGACGCATCACAAAGAACTGACGAATCGCGGCACCGGCAAACATCATGCCGATCAGCACCAGCCAGTTCAGCTTGTGGGTGTACAACCAGCCATAGTGGTTGGACAGCATGGCAAACAGCACGGGCAGTGTGAAGTAGGTGTTGTGCACGCTACGCTGCTTAGCGCGCTGGCCATGGCGAGGGTCCACGGGCTCACCAGCCTTCAGCGAGGCAACCACCTTGCGCTGACCAGGGATGATCCAGAAGAACACGTTGGCACTCATGGAGGTCGCCAGCATCGCGCCCATCAGCAGGAATGCAGCCTGACCGGGGAAGATGTGGCAGGCCAGGTAGGCGGCAATACACACCAGCACCAGAACCATGGCACCGACGGTGGCATCGCCGTTCTTCTTCTGGCCGAAGGTGCGGCAGATGAAGTCATACAGCAGCCAGAACACCACCAGAAAGGCCAGAGCCGCGGTAACGGCAACAGGCGTGCTCATGGCATTGGGGTCGCCCGGCGTGACCAGGTAGATGTTCGCGTTCCACAAATAGGACACGGTCAGCAGCGCGAAACCGGACAGCCATGTGGTGTAGCTTTCCCAATAGAACCAGTGCAGATGATCTGGCATCTTGGGAGGAGACACGTTGAACTTGACGGGGTGGTAGAAACCGCCGCCGTGCACAGCCCAGAGTTCGCCGCTGACGCCTTGTTTCTTCAGGTCGTCGTCGATGGGCGGCGTCAGGCTGCTGTCCAGGAACACGAAGTAGAAGGAGGAACCGACCCAGGCGATGGCGGTAATGACGTGGAGCCACCGCAATAGCAGGCCGGCCCAGTCGAGAATGTAGCTTTCCATAGCTCTCAACCTTGGCAGCGTGGGGCTGCCGAACAAACCTGCTCACCACTGCGGGCGCTCTGAGCAGAAGAAAAGGCCGCGCTCCCTTGCGTTGAAACTTGGGGCACCGCTGCGACCATTCTGTCGACTGAAAGTGTATGCAATTTTTGCAGCCAGAAAATCCGCATTCAGGGTTTATCGCCCTAGTGATTTCCCTAGGATCTAGATTCAGCGCAAAGAAAATGTCCTGAAATTCTGGCAGTGGAAACTGTCAGAATTCCGACTCAATCCTTGGGTAGTTGCTGCAAAAGCTGGGCCACCACGGCCACGGCGATGACTTCGGGCTGCTTGCCCGTGATGCCTGGCACCCCAATCGGGCAGGTGATCTGCGCCAGTTCCGCATCACTGAACCCGCGCTCGCGCAAGCGCCTGCTGAAGGTCGCCCACTTGGTCTTGCTGCCAATCAGGCCGATAAAAGGCAGATCACCGCGTTCGCGCTGGCGCTTGAGGCACTGCGCCACGACCTCCAGGTCTTCGGCATGGCTGAAGCTCATGATCAGCACCTGGGTCTGCGGTGGCAACTCATCGACTGCCGCCTGTACGGGGTCGGAATGCTCACACTGCACGCCCATCTGCTCCTGTGCGGGGAAGACGGCATCGCGGCTGTCCACCCAGATCACGCGGTACGGCAGGCTGCGCAGAATGCGCACCAGCGCGTGCCCCACGTGCCCTGCACCGAACAAGGCCACACAATTGGGTGGAATTGGCATGTAGTCTTTAATTTGATTACACATATTGCTATCAAAAAAAGAGTAATCCAACTCTAGCGCCCCTCCGCAGCACTGCCCCAGACTGGGACCCAGGGCATAGCGCTGCGTGTGGTTGCGACTCTGGTCGCCTTGGCTTCCCTGTTCGCTTTGCCTGCCCCATTGCGCCAGCAGTTGCCGGGCCTGCGCAATGGCCTGCCACTCCAGGTGGCCGCCGCCGATGGTGCCGAGAACTTCATCGGCAAACACGGCCATCCAGGCGCCCTGCTCCCGAGGCACGGAGCCGCGCGTGGAGCGAACCTGCACCCAACACAGGGGTTCCCGCTCCAGGCGGCTCAGTATTTTTTCGTAGGTTTCGCTCCACATGGGCAGGCAATATCCGCTCTGAAACTGGACAAGGCTCCCATCTTCGCGCAGTTCTGGCCGGGCAATAGAAGTGTGCCGATATGAACCGCCTAATCACTTGCGCATACGGGTTTGCGATTCGTGCCGCCGAGCCGCGCGCTCTTGCAGAAAAAAAGAAGCTGTTGCATCTGCTTGCCAGCGCCGCCAGCAAGTCTGCACGCAAGGACATTTTTCAGGATACGCTTGGGTCCCATGTCTGAACCTACAGCCTCCCTCCCATCCCCTTCGCTGCTCAAAAAAGCCTGGCTCTGGGCCTGTGCAGCAATGTCCGCCGCTTTCTTGCTGACTGCCTGCCAGACCACTCCCGCTCCGGGATCTGGCTCCGCACCCAAGGCTTATCGCAAGGATGCCGCCCAGCACCTGTATGAGCGCAACGCCAATCGCATCTACAAAGGCAAGCTGCCGCCCATGCTGTATGCCGTTGGCGTGCTGCAAACCCAGCTGGACAGTCAAGGCCGCATCCGCAATCTGCACTGGCTGCGCAAGCCCTCGCACGCGCCCGAGGTGGTGGCTGAGATCGAGCGCACGGTTCGCGCCGCGGCCCCGTTTCCCGCCACAGGTAGCCGAGCGCCTGTGACCTATACAGAAACCTGGCTCTGGGACAAATCCGGCCGCTTTCAGCTCGATACCCTGTCCGAAGGGCAACTCGGAGAGTGACACCTGCACACCATGTCTGCACTGGGCAGATAAGAAAAAACCGGCGCAATGCCGGTTTTTTGTTGCCCTGGACAGGCAGCTCGCGCTGCCAGCCAGAATTAATTACTCCACGATCTTGGTGATCTTGGTGCCTTGCAGCGACACACCGGCCTCCAAGCCAGCATTGGTCAGCACATAGCTGGTCACAGGTGCCGCAGCGGTGGTGGTGTCGATGGTGCCATTGGCACCGATCTTGCCTGCGGCCACGGTGGCATCGGCACCAACGGACCAGCCATCGCTCTTGAGGAACTTATCCAGAGCCTCCTGGGTATTGAACACATAGATCACTGCGCGTGACTGACCACCAGCCTGCCAGCCGATGGAGGCGGCTGTCGTGCTGTAGTTGCCATGGTTATGACCACCCACACGCAACACGCCACGGCCATGCTCCACGCCCACCACAAAGCTGCCACCAATGACCGACGGGAAGATCAGCACACCCTTGGCACGCTGCACCATTTCCTTGGAGCCAGGAGCGGTCTGGTACAGACGCTCCAGTGCCGCATTGGCACGGGTGTTGATCGTGGTTGCATCCGCACGAGGAGCCGAAGCGGTGTCCGGCTTGGTCGTCGTGCAAGCCGTCATGGATACGGCGCCTGCCACCACGGCTGCTGTCAATGCCAGAGAACGCAGAGAAATTTGTCGCATACGATTCCTTTCATGGGATGAATGTGTGTGCACATTCCAGACTGTTAAAAGACCTGCATGAGGCTGCATGTGATCGCTGCTCACCCCTCTGTGTCGCAACGACCGCCTCAGAACAAGGTTGACATGATCCTAGTGTGCTTAACCATCAAGTAAACCCTGACGCGCGAGCTTGCGTCTTTGACCTACATAGCGCAAGCCCGTTTGTCTAAAAGTACTCACAAATACGTCAGCCTCTTTCCGTCAAGGGCACACAACGCTGCTCAAACCTGACATTCACCCATTGATTGCGATTGAATGACACAAAGCACGCCAATTCGGCGCTAGCATTATTGATATATCACTGGCGCTGATGACTGGATATTCATGAAGTTCTGGAATTACTTTCACCACCCACAAGCTGCCATGGTGCTGCTGCGCATCACACTGGCGCTGCTGATGCTGTTCCACGGCTGGGCCAAGATTCGCCATGGCATTGGCGGTATCGAGCAAATGGTCGAAGCGCGTGGCGCGCCGGGCTGGCTCGCTTATGCTGTGTATCTGGGCGAGGTCGTGGCGCCGCTGCTGCTGCTGGTCGGCCTCTGGGTTGTGCCTGCCGCACTGGTGATTGCCGTCAATATGATCGTCGCGTTTGTGCTGGTGCACACCAAGCAGGTATTGCTGCTGCAGAACTCGGGCGGCTGGGCGCTGGAGTTGCAGGTTTTCTACTTCGTCACCGCCCTGGTCGTGGCCATGGCCTATTCCCGGGGAAAATAAGTTCGACGCAAGACGCAAAAAAGGGACTGCCAAGCAGTCCCTTTGTTTTTGCCATGCCCCTCATGCAGAGGGTGCAGTCAATCAGGAGCCACGGTAGGTGGAGTAGCTCCAGGGGCTGACCAGCAGCGGCACGTGATAGTGCTGATCGACATTGGCCACGCCAAAGTCCAGGCTCACTTTGTTCAGAAAGCTGGGCTCGGGCAGTTGCACGCCACGGGCCTTGAAATAGGCAGCCACATCGAAAGTCAGGCGGTAAGTACCGGTCTTCAGTGTGTTGTTGTCAAACAGTGGCGCATCGGTACGACCATCGTGATTGAGCACCAGGCTCTTGATCAGCGTGGCCTTGTCGCCTTCGGTGGAAAACAGTTCAACGCTCATGCCAGCTGCGGGGCAGCCATTCATGGTGTCGAGAACGTGGGTGCTCAGTCCCATGGAAATCTCCTCATGGGCAGTTCAGACCTGCCCTGGTTGTGTCAATCGTCAATACACAAAAAAGCACGCGCGCGTCGCTGACACACGCATTCTTGATGTGCAAAGTGTATACAGTTTCTGTACTCCATCAAAGGCGGAACTGATTTGACTTCTAGGCACATACCCGCATAACACACCGCTGAGGACGCCACGGCAGGCGGGCAATCCTAAACTGCTCTCTCGTACTGTCAGGAGAGTCACCGATGCGAATACGTGCCACGGTCATGGCCGCCAGCCTTGTCATTGCCCACCTGAGCGGCTGCAGCAACCCGCCGGAGGCGAAGGCCGACAGACACGCAGCCGTCGTCAGTGGCTCGACGCTTGCAGCAACACCGGGGGTTGCACCCGCAAATGTGTCCAGCACCCTCTCCGAGGTCGCTGCAACACAGCCTTCTGCCGCCCAGGCCGCTGCTGCGGCCTATGACTTCGAGATGGACGTATTCCACCCCGTGCAAGCCCGCAGCGGCATGGTCGCCAGCGAGCAGGAGTTGGCCACGCAAATTGGCGTGGACATTCTCAAAGCTGGCGGCAATGCGGTGGATGCCGCCGTGGCCGTGGGCTTTGCCCTGGCTGTAGCGCTGCCCAACGCAGGCAATATTGGCGGCGGCGGATTCATGATGGTGCATGACGCCAAGAGCGGCAAAGACATTGCGTTGGACTTCCGCGAAGTCGCGCCCCTAGGGGCATCGCGCAATATGTACCTGGATGCATCGGGCACAGTCATCGATGGCAAATCTCTCTTTAGCCATTACGCCGTGGGCGTGCCCGGCACTGTTGCGGGTATGACGCATGCGCTTGCGCGCTGGGGTTCCATGCCGCTGTCCAAGGTGATGGCACCAGCCATTGCTCTTGCCGAAAAAGGCTACCCCGTCAGCGTGACCCTAGCCAAGACGCTGAATCAGGAAAAGAAAAACATGGGCCAGTGGCCCGCCACACAGGCTGTATTCTGGAAAAACGGTGCGCCGCTCCAAACCGGTGAGCGGCTGGTGCAGAAAGACTTGGCCCAGTCCATGCGACTCATCAGCCAGCAAGGTGCCAAGGCGTTCTACCAAGGGGCGATTGCCCAGAAGATTGCTGCTGAAATGGCACCCCACACCAACGCCATCACGCTGCAGGATCTGCGGGACTACAAAGTGGTGGAGCGTGAACCCGTGCGCGGCAGCTATCGCGGCTATCAGATCGTGACCATGCCCCCGCCTTCATCAGGCGGCGCGCATTTGCTGCAGATTCTGAACATGATGGAGCGCTGGCCCATGAACCAATGGGGTGCAAACAGCGCCCAAAGCGTGCACCACATGACGGAAGCCATGAAGCTGGCCTATGCCGACCGCGCCGAGCATCTGGGCGATCCGGACTTTGTGACCGTGCCGCTCAAAGGCCTAGTCTCCAAACGCTATGCCGATGAACTGGCCGCCACCATCAAGCCCCAGCAAGTGCGTGCCAGCAAGGACATCAAACCCGGCAATCCGCAAGCCTATGAAAGCGATCAGACCACGCATTACTCCGTAGTCGACAAGGCAGGCAATGCCGTGGCCGTGACCTATACGCTCAACACCAATTTTGGCAGCGGCATTGTGGCCAAAGGCACTGGCATCTTGCTCAACAACGAGATGGACGATTTTTCCGTCAAGCCCGGCGTGGCCAACGCCTATGGTCTGATGGGCGGCGATGCCAATGCCGTGCAGGCAGGCAAACGCCCTTTGTCCTCCATGACTCCAACCTTGGTGCTCAAGGATGGCAAGCCCGTGCTGGTCACTGGCAGCCCTGGTGGGGCTCGCATCATCACCACGGTGCTGCAGCAGATCGTCAACTACATCGACTTTGGCATGAACCCCGCCGAATCGGCTGCCGCGCCGCGCTTTCATCACCAGTGGTCGCCTGACGAGCTGCGCGTTGAAAAAGGCTTCAGCGCCGACACGCTGAACCTGCTCAGGCAATGGGGCCACAAACTCGCGATCAAGCCAGCCATGGGCCGCACACAGACCATCGAAATCAAAGATGGCACATTGCTCGGAGCTTCCGATCCGCGCAACCCAGACGGCAAAACACTAGGCTATTGAAGACAAGCCCGCCGACAAAAAAGCCGCGCTCCCCCGAGCGCGGCTTTTACTTTGAGCGGTTCGCCGTACGCGTAGCTTCACCGCCCTCCCCACCTAAGCTTTCTTATTCGGCCTTCTGACCGATTTCAAAGTTCGCCTGGATTTCCAGAGCGCGCACCATGCCGGAGTGGTCCCAGCCAGCGCCGCCGTGGGCCACGCAGCTGTTGAACAGCTCTTGCGTCTGAGCCGTGTTGGGCAGAGACACACCCAGAGCGCGAGCGCTGGACAGAGCCAGATTCAGGTCCTTTTGGTGCAGGGCGATGCGGAAGCCCGGGTCAAAGGTGCGCTTGATCATGCGCTCGGCATGCACCTCCAGAATCTTGGAAGAGGCAAAGCCGCCCAGCAGAGCCTCACGCACGCGGGCTGGATCGGCACCGGCGCGCGATGCGAAGAGCAGCGCTTCGGACACGGCTTCGATGTTCAGCGCCACGATGATCTGGTTAGCCACCTTGGCAGTCTGACCGTCGCCGTTGCCACCGACCAGCGTGATGTTCTTGCCCATCTTCTCGAACAGGGGCTTGACGCGTGCAAAAGCTTCGTCAGGGCCACCCACCATGATGGACAGCGTGCCGTTCTTGGCACCGACTTCGCCGCCGGAGACGGGAGCGTCCAGGTATTGGGCGCCGATGGCTTCGATGCGCTTGGCAAATTCCTTGGTTGCCACGGGCGAGATGGAGGACATGTCCACCACAATCTTGCCGGTGCTGCCCTTCAGGCCAGCGGCCACGCCGTCGTCGCCAAACAGCACGCCTTCCACGTCGGGAGTGTCGGGCACCATCAGGAAGATGATGTCTGCGCGCTCGGCCACGCCACGGGCTGTGGTGCACTGCGTGGCGCTGCTTTCAGCGATGGGCGAAGGCACTTTGCCACGCGTGTTCACAAACAGCTGATGGCCAGCATTGATCAGATGACCGCACATGGGTGCACCCATGATGCCCAGACCGATGAAGCCCAGTTTGAGGGACGATGCGTTCATGGTGTTCTCCTAAATATCTCTAGTACGCTTATTCAAATTTGATAGCTGGTGGCTCTTATCAAGCCGCGACTACGGCCTTTTTCCAACCACCAATCTTCTCCAGCCAGCCCAGACCCGATTCGGTGCCATTGGCGGGCTTGTATTCGCAGCCGATCCAGCCGTCGTAGCCGATGCGGTCCAGATGTGCGAACAGGAAGGGGTAGTTGATCTCGCCCGTGCCGGGTTCGTTGCGACCGGGGTTGTCGGCCAGTTGAATGTGGCCGATGCGGGCCAGATTCTTCTGCATGGTGGCCGCCAGTTCACCTTCCACGCGCTGAGCGTGATAGATGTCGTATTGCACAAAGGCATTGGGCGCGCCGACCTCATCCAGGATGGACAGGGCCGCATCCGTGCGGTTCAGGTAGAAGCCGGGAATGTCGAAGGGGTTGATGGGCTCGATCAGCAGGCGAATGTTGGCGGCGCTCAGCGCAGCTGCGGCAAAGCGCAGGTTTTCCACAAATGTGCGACGTACCACTGCGGCATCAGCACCGGCAGGAACCTTGCCTGCCAGGCAGTTGAGCTGGGGCACACCCAGCGCATGGGCATAGGTCACCGCCTTGGCCACGCCAGCGCGGAATTCGTCCACGCGGGTCGGGTCGCAGGCAATGCCGCGCTCGCCGGCATCCCAGTCGCCGGCGGGCAGATTGTGCAGAACAATCTTGAGGCCCGTGGCGTCCAGGCGCTCCTTGATCTCTTCCACAGTGTGAGCGTAAGGGAAGAGGAATTCCACGGCTTCAAAGCCTGCATTTGCGGCACGCTCGAAACGCTCGAGGAAAGGCACCTCGGTGAACAACATGCTCAGGTTGGCTGCAAAACGGGGCATGGTCAAATCTCCAGAATCGTTAATAGTTGCAGGCGCTAGACGCCAAGCAAGGGCCTTAGCTGGCCGCACCACCCCGCAGTGGTGATCTCGTCCCCCTCCCGCTTGCGAGAGAGGGGGAAGAGGCAGAGCCGCTCAGGGGGTGCTAGCCAACTCAGTCCAGCAAAGCCAGTGCGCTGGGCACATCGGCCTTTTCAGTGGCCAAGTCTTCGAACTCGACCACGTTGTCGATTTCTGCGCCCATGGAGATGTTGGTCACACGCTCCAGGATGCACTCGATCACCACAGGGGTCTTGTGCTCGGCCATCCAGGCTTCAGCCTGTTGCATGGCAGGCGCAAAATCCTCAGCCTTGTGAACGCGGATTGCCTTGCAACCCAAGCCTTCAACGACCTTAACATGGTCAACACCGTAGCCACGGGTCGCATCACCCTCATCCATGTTGATATTGTCGAACGCCAATTGCACGCAATAGTCGATGGAGAAAGCGCGCTGTGCCTGACGGATCAGACCCAGGTAGCTGTTGTTCACCAGAACGTGCACATAGGGCAGCTTGAACTGCGCGCCCACGGCCAGCTCTTCGATCATGAACTGGAAGTCGTAGTCGCCGGACAGGGCCACGATCTTGCGCTTGGGGTCCGCCACGCGCACACCCAGAGCAGCGGGAGTGGTCCAGCCCAGAGGGCCTGCCTGGCCGCAGTTGATCCAGTTACGTGGCTTGTAGACGTGCAGGAACTGGGCACCGGCGATCTGCGACAGACCGATGGTGGACACATAAGTCGTGTCGCGATCCAGCGTGCGGTTCATGCACTGGTACACGCGCTGGGGCTTCATCGGCACGTTGTCGTAGTTGGTCTTGCGCAGGTACTCGACGCTGTTCTTGCGACCCTGGCACTCAGCCACCCAGGCCTTGCGGCACTTGAGCTTGCCAGCAGCCTTCCACTCCTTGGCCACGGCAACGAATTGCTCCAGAGCAGCCTTGGCGTCGGAGACGATACCGTAGTCAGGCGCGAACACGCGGCCGATCTGCGTGGGCTCGATATCCACGTGCACAAACTTGCGACCCTTGGTGTAGACCTCGACCGAGCCGGTGTGGCGGTTGGCCCAGCGGTTGCCGATACCGAACACAAAGTCCGAAGCCAGCATGTTGGCGTTGCCGTAACGGTGGCTGGTCTGCAGACCACACATGCCGACCATCAGAGGGTGGTCGTCAGGGATGGTGCCCCAGCCCATCAGCGTGGGGATCACGGGCACGTTCAGGATTTCGGCCAGCTCGACCATCAGGTCGGAAGCGTCGGCGTTGATCACACCACCGCCGGAGACCAGCAGAGGACGCTCGGATTCGTTGAGCATCTCGATGGCCTTCTCGGCTTGCTTGCGCGAGGCAGCAGGCTTGTAGGCGGCCAGAGGCTCGTAGGTGTCGATGTCGAATTCGATCTCGGCCAGTTGCACGTCGATAGGCAGATCGATCAGCACAGGGCCGGGACGACCGGAGCGCATCAGGTGGAAAGCTTGCTGGAATGCGCGGGGCACTTGAGCCGGTTCCAGCACCGTGGTGGCCCACTTGGTCACGGGCTTGGCAATCGATGCGATGTCCACCGCCTGGAAGTCTTCCTTGTGCAGACGCGAGCGGGGAGCCTGGCCTGTGATGCACAGGATGGGGATGGAGTCCGCGCTGGCCGAGTACAGGCCGGTGATCATGTCGGTGCCAGCAGGGCCGCTGGTGCCGATGCACACGCCGATGTTGCCGGCAACGGCACGCGTGTAGCCTTCAGCCATGTGGCTGGCGCCTTCCACGTGGCGGGCCAGAATGTGACCGATGCCGCCGTGGTTCTTCATTGCGGCGTACAGCGGATTGATGGCCGCACCGGGCACACCAAACGTAACGGTTACACCTTCTTTTTCGAGCACCAGGACTGCTGCATCGATCGCTTTCATTTTGGCCATGAGGGTCTCCTTAAAACTGAGTTGAACTTTAGTGAAGACCTTTGCTTGCCGGAAGCCGCTCACAGACCATAAAATTTATTCCACTGAAGAATAAATAGGAGACAAAACCCATGGACAGACTCGATGCCATGCACATGTTTGTACGTGTGGTGGAGACCGGCAGTTTCACCAAGGTGGCACAGGAATTTGCCACCACCCAGCCCACCGTAACCAAGCAGGTTGCGGCCATGGAAACCCGCTTGAAAGTTCGTCTACTCAACCGCAATACACGCGGTGTAAGCCTGACCGAAGCGGGGGCTCTGTACTACGAAAAATGCAAGATCATCGTGGCCGATGTGGCCGAGGCCGAGAACGTCGTCAAAGTGCGCCAGACCCATGTGCAAGGACAGTTGCGCATCGGCAGCTCGGTCGCATTTGGCCGCCGCGTGCTGATTCCACTGGCCATGGAGTTCATGAAGCACAACCCGCAGGTGCAGGTCGATCTGAGCTTTGAAGACCGCTACACCGATCTGGTGGCCAATGGCATTGATGTGGCGCTACGCCTGGGCAAACTGGCCGATTCATCGCTGGGCGCGCGCATGCTGGGCATCAACCCCTGGGTGCTGGTGGCATCCAACACCTATCTACGCAAGCACGGCACGCCACGCAGACCCAGCGACCTCAAGGAGCACTCCACGCTAATCTACAGCAGCGTGCAGGGCAACGATATCTGGCGGCTGCGCAACCCCAGTGGCGACCCAGTGTCTGTGCCCGTCACCGGGCGACTGCGCTCCAACAATCTTTCAGCCTTGCTGGCTGCGGCGCGCTCGCATATGGGCATTGCCGCCCTGCCCCACTATGTAGCCCATGATTCGCTCAAGGATGGCCGTGTGGTGGAAGTACTCAAAACCTGTCGCCTGCCCGAGCAGGAGATTCACGCGGTCTATCCCTCGCCGCGGCTGGTGCCGCAGAAGGTCCAATCCTTCATCGCCTTTTTGCAAGGCAAGTTTGATGACACCTGGTGGGAAGACTTACCCCGCGGCGGCTAGAAATTAATACCCCCTGAGCGGCTTTGCCGCTTCCCCCAAGGGGGACGCAGCCTTCGCTGCGGGGCGGCCCTTGCTCGGCTGCCCCCTGGCTGGGGCGCGCCGAATTTATGTGCCGAGGCAGACTCCTGCCTCGTCAACAGCTCAGATCAAAAACAAGAGCAGCTACCGCTTATTCAGTGGTAGCTGCAGGGTATTTTTGGCTTGAATTACTTGAATAACCTACGCAAGCAGCTATCCAATTTGAATCAATTACAGAACCAGAATCGCGCGGAAGTCGTTGACGTTGGTGTGCGTGGGGCCGGTAACGACCAGATCGCCCAGCGCCGAGAAATAGCCATAGGCATCGTTGCGATCCAGATAGTCGCTGATGCGCATGTTCTGCTCGGCGGCACGCTTCAGGGTGCAAGGTGAGACACGTGCACCCGCGTTGTCTTCCACGCCATCAATGCCATCTGTATCTGCCGCCAGCGCCCAGACTTTTTCCTGCCCCTGCAAGGCCTGGGCCAGCCCCAGGCAAAACTCGCCTGCACGGCCGCCGCGCCCCTTGGCTGCGCCGGGTTGACGCGGGCGAATGGTCACCGTGGTTTCTCCGCCCGACAAGATCACACAAGGCTTAGCAAATGGCTCACCGCGCTTGGCCACGGCCCGCGCCAGCGCCGCGTGCACCTTACCCACTTCACGCGATTCGCCCTCGATTTCGTCGGACAGCACATGCACGGCAATCCCTGCGTCACGTGCCGCTGCGGCCGCTGCTTCCAGCGACTGCTGGGGCGTGGCGATCAGATGCACTTCATGGTCTGCAAAGCGCTTGTCGCCAGGCTTGGGGGTTTCCAACTCGCCGCTTTGCAGCGCGGCGCGCACGCTGTCCGGAATGCTGATCTGGTAGCGGCTCAGAATCGCCAGCGCATCGGCGCAGGTTGTGGCGTCCGGCACCGTGGGGCCGCTGGCGATCACGGAAGGATCATCGCCGGGTACATCGCTAATGGTCAGCGTCACCACCTTGGCCGGGTAGCAAGCAGCAGCTAGGCGCCCACCCTTGATGCGCGAGAGATGCTTGCGCACGCAGTTCATCTCGCCAATCGCAGCGCCGCTTTCGAGCAGCGCCTTGTTGATGCGCTGCTTCTCGGCCAGATCAATGCCGTCTGCAGGCAGCGTCAGCAAGGATGAGCCGCCGCCAGAGATCAGGCACAGCACCAGATCGTCTTCCGTCAGGCCTTGCGTCAGCGCCAGGATGCGCTCGGCAGCGGCCAGACCTGCAGCGTCTGGCACGGGGTGAGCAGCTTCCACCACTTCCAGGCGCACAGGCAGTCCTTCGGGGCGTGGCGGGATATGGTCATAGCGCGTTACCACCAGACCGGACAAGGGGGCATCTGCAGGCCAGAGCGCTTCCACCGCCTGCGCCATGGAGCCGCCTGCCTTGCCCGCACCCAGCACCAGAGTGCGGCCCTTGGGGGGCTTAGGCAGATGCCTGGCCAGGCCTTCGATGGGCAAGGCATTGCGCACGGCCACGTCATACAAGTGACGCAGGAAACCCGCCGGATCTTGCTGTGGCGAGGGCGCAGCGGCGTTGTGCGCGCGCGAGGATGTATTCTGTGCTTGCATAGTTCATTCATTGTGCATTCCGGCCTTTTTGCTTCACAGACGCGGGCCGGTCACAACACTGCTGACTTTGCTGCAGCAATGATGAAAATCCTTGCCCCGCCTTGATTTTCATGAACTTTTCGCCATTCCCAGTATGCAGACCTAGGACAAACACCGAACTTGGTAGACTGAAACTGTATACAAAACTTGTCTTCAACCGCTATGATGGATTTATGGAAACTTCCACCACCAGTTTCATTGTCGAAAGCCTGACCAAGGCCATCGTCGAGCATCGTCTGATGCCCGGCACCAAGCTGGCCGAGCAAAAACTGGCCGACCACTTTGGTGTGTCTCGTACCCTGGTTCGCCAGGCCCTGTTCCAGCTCTCGCAAAACAAGCTGATTCGCCTGGAGCCCGCGCGTGGCGCTTTTGTCGCCACCCCTTCGGTCGATGAAGCCCGCCAGGTGTTTGCCGTGCGCCGCATGCTCGAAGCCGAGATGGTTCGCAGCTTTATCAGCCAGAGCACGGCAGCCAAGATTCGTGCGCTCAAGCAGCACGTGGCCGCCGAAAAGAAGGCCATGGAAGCCAATGACGTGGGCCAGCGCACCGAGCTGCTGGGCGACTTTCACGTGCGCATGGCCGAGCTGATGGGCAACGAGGTGCTGGCGCAACTGCTGGGTGAGCTGATTTCCCGCTGCGCATTGATCACGCTGATGTACCAGTCTGCATCGGCCGCCGAGCACTCGCACGAAGAGCACTCCGACATCGTCGCCGCCTTGGCCGATGGCGATGCCGATCGTGCCGTGCTCCTGATGCAGCAGCACTTGGACCATGTGGAAGCAGGCCTGACCTTCGACCGCGACCTGCCAACGAACGATCTGTCGATGGCACTTTCCTCCGTATCCCTATGACCTACGATTCCACCGCCCCCTACCCCCGTGACCTGATCGGTTACGGTCGCAACACGCCCAACCCCGAATGGCCCGGCAAAGCCCGCGTGGCTGTGCAGTTCGTGCTGAACTACGAAGAAGGCGGTGAGAACCATGTGCTCCACGGCGACCCCGCCAGCGAGCAATTCCTGTCTGAAATGTTCAACCCGGCCGCCTATCCCGCGCGCCATATGAGCATGGACGGCATCTATGAATACGGCTCACGCGCTGGCGTGTGGCGCATTCTCAAGGAGTTTGAAAAGCGTGGTCTGCCGCTGACCGTGTTCGGTGTGGCCACGGCCCTGCAAAAGCACCGTGAGCTGGCCCAGGCTTTTGACGAGCTGGGTCACGAAGTGGCCTGCCATGGCCTGAAGTGGATTCACTACCAGAACGTGCCCGAAGAGATCGAGCGCGCCCACCTGCAGCAATGCGTGGAAATCTTTGAAGAGCTGTACGGCCACGATGGTGACCATGGCCTGGGCTGGTACACCGGCCGCGACAGCCCCAATAGCCACCGCCTGGTTGCCGATACGGGCCGCTTTACCTACGACAGCGATTACTACGGCGACGACCTGCCCTTCTGGATGAAGGTTGCCAAGACCGATGGCAGCACCCGCAACCAGCTCATCGTGCCCTACACGCTGGACTGCAATGACATGCGCTTTGCCCTGCCCCAGGGTTACTCGTATGCGGACCCCTTCTTCCAGTATCTGAAGGACACCTTCGATGTCCTGTATGCCGAAGGCGATGCCAGCGGTGACAACGCCCCCAAGATGATGAGCATCGGCATGCACTGCCGACTGCTGGGCCGCCCCGGCCGCATTACAGCGCTGCAGCGCTTCCTCGACCACATCCAGAAGCACGACAACGTGTGGGTGTGCCGCCGTATTGATTTGGCTCGCCACTGGGCTGAGCGTTTCCCCTGCAAGGATTGATTGCGTCATGGCTTTGACCCTGGAACAACTGAATGCCGCCGACGCGGCCACCGCCACAGACCTGCTCGACGGTCTGTATGAGCACTCGCCCTGGATTGCCGCCAAGGCACTGGAGCAGCGCCCCTTCAAGTCCATGGCCCACATCAAGCACGCCATGGCGCAGGTACTGGCCGAATCCAGCGAGCAGTCCAAGCTCGACCTGATCCGCGCTCACCCGGAGCTGGCCGGCAAGCAGATGGAGACCAACACGCTCACGGCCGAATCGACCAATGAGCAAAAGAAGGCGGGCCTCACCAACTGCACGCCCGAAGAGCTGGAGCACATCCGCAAGCTCAACGCCGAATACGGCAAGCGCTTTGGCTTCCCCTTCATCCTGGCCGTGCGCGGTGCGCGTGGTCTGGGTCTGAACAAGGCCGAGATCATTGCCACGTTTGAACGCCGCATGTTCAACCACCCTGCTTACGAGCAGGCTGAAGCGCTGCGCAATATCCACCGCATTGCCGAGATTCGTCTGAACGACAAGTTCGGCTACGAGCCCGTGGAAGGCAACGAGGTCTGGGACTGGCAGGAACGCCTGTCCACCAACAGCGACCCCGGCTACGCCGAAAAAGGTCAGCTGACTGTTACCTATCTGACCGATGCCCACCGTGCTTGTGCTCAGCGCATCAGCCACTGGATGCGCGAAATCGGCTTTGACGAAGTCGAGATCGACGCCGTGGGTAACGTGGTCGGCCGCTACAAGGCTGCGACCGAAGGAGCCAAGACCCTGCTGACCGGCAGCCACTACGACACCGTGCGCAACGGCGGCAAGTACGACGGCCGCTTGGGCATTTTTGTGCCCATGGCCTGCGTCAAGCAACTGGCCCAGCAAGGCAAGCGTCTGCCCTTCAACATCGAAGTCGTCGGTTTCTCGGAAGAAGAAGGCCAGCGCTACAAGGCCACCTTCCTGGGCTCTGGCGCTCTGGTGGGTGACTTCAAGAACGAATGGCTGGAGCAAAAGGACGCCGACGGCATCACGCTGCGCGAGGCCATGCTGCACGCCGGTCTGTGCATCGACGACATTCCCAAGCTGCAGCGCGATCCCGCCAAGTACCTGGGCTTTATCGAAGTGCATATCGAGCAGGGTCCCGTGCTCAATGAGCTGGACATTCCGCTGGGCATCGTCACTTCCATCAACGGCAGCGCCCGCTATGTGTGCGAGATGATCGGCATGGCCAGCCACGCTGGCACCACCCCCATGAACCGCCGCCGTGACGCCGCTGCGGGCGTGGCCGAGTTGTCGCTGTACATCGAAAAGCGCGCTGGCCAGGCTGGCGACAGCGTGGCCACGATCGGCCAGTTGAACGTCCCCTCGGGCTCGGTCAACGTGGTGCCCGGCCGCTGCCAGTTCTCGCTGGACCTGCGCGCCCCCACCAATGAGCAGCGCGACGCCATGATCAACGACATCATGGCCGAGCTGGCAGCCATCGCCGAACGCCGCGGCCTGCGCTACACCACCGAGTTGTCGATGAAGGCAGCCGCTGCCCCCAGCGCGCCCGAATGGCAAAAGCGCTGGGAAAACGCCGTCGACGCCCTGGGCGTGCCCTTGTTCCGTATGCCCAGCGGCGCGGGCCACGACGCCATGAAGCTGCACGAAATCATGCCCCAGGCCATGTTGTTCGTGCGCGGCATGAACGCAGGCATCAGCCACAACCCGCTGGAGGCCTCCACCTCTGACGATATGCAACTGTCCGTGGACGCCTTCACCCACGTCCTCAACCAACTGGCTCAAGAACAGCAATGACCAATATGAACCAAGACAAGCAAGCCACTTACGCCGCCATCGACGCATGGATTGACGAACACTTCGACGAAGAAGTGAAGTTTCTGCAAGCCATGGTGCAAGTGCCCACAGACACGCCTCCCGGCAACAACGCTCCCCACGCAGAGCGCACTGCTGAGCTGATCAAGGACTTCGGCTTTGAGGCCGAAAAGCATGTGGTGCCTGAAGCCGATGTGAAGGCCTATGGCATGGAGTCGATCACCAACCTGATCGTTCGTCGCCCTTATGGTGACGGCGGCAGGACCATTGCCCTGAACGCCCACGGCGATGTGGTGCCTCCAGGCGAAGGCTGGACCAAGGACCCCTACGGTGCCGAGATCGAAGACGGCAAGCTGTATGGCCGCGCCGCTGCGGTGAGCAAGAGCGACTTTGCTTCGTTCACCTTCGCTGTGCGTGCTCTGGAAGCCGTGGCCAAGCCCAGCAAGGGCGCTGTGGAACTGCACTACACCTACGACGAAGAGTTCGGCGGCATCATGGGCCCCGGCTGGTTGCTGGAAAAAGGCCTGACCAAGCCTGACCTGATGATTGCAGCGGGCTTCAGCTACGAAGTCGTGACCGCGCACAACGGCTGCCTGCAGATGGAAATCACCGTGCAGGGCAAGATGGCTCACGCCGCCGTGCCCCACACCGGTGTGGACGCGCTGCAAGCCACTGCGGTGCTGCTGACGGCTCTGTACGGCGAAAACGTCAAGTACAAGCAAGTCACTTCGCAAGTGCCCGGCATCAAGCACCCTTACCTGAACGTGGGCCGCATCGACGGTGGCACCAACACCAATGTGGTGCCCGGCAAGGTCATGCTCAAGATCGACCGCCGCATGATTCCTGAAGAGAATCCCGTGGAAGTGGAAGCCAGCATCCGCGCTGTGATCGCCAAGGCCATTGAAGACTTCAACACCCAGGGCGGCTACACCGGTGAAGACGCTGTGCGCGTGGACATCAAGCGCCTGCTGCTGGCCAACGCCATGACGCCTCTGGACGGCAACAAGCCTCTGGTCGACGCCATCCAGACCCACGGCAAGGCCGTGTTTGGCGAAGTGCCTCCCGCTGTCGGCACGCCGCTGTACACCGACGTGCGCCTGTATGTGGAACGCGGCATTCCCGGTGTGATCTACGGCGCTGGCCCCCGCACCGTGCTGGAATCGCACGCCAAGCGCTCGGACGAGCGTCTGGTGCTGGAAGATCTGCGCCGTGCGACTAAGGTTGTCGCCCGTTCGCTGGTTGACCTCACTTCGTAAGGTCACCCCCTGAGCCGCTTTGCGGCTTCCCCCTCTCTCGATGCGTTGCATCGGGAGGGGGACGACAGCATCGCCGCGAGGCGGCTCTTGCTCGCTGCCCCTTTGTTGGGACGCGCCTAATTTAAGGCCGTGAGCTGTGCTTGCTGCCTCTCACTTTAGGGTGTGCCTGTTTTGCAGGCGCGCCCTACTCAAGCCCGGTTTTCCGGGCTTTTTCGATGGGGCTTTTTTATTTGGCTTTGAATTCGGGCGGCAGGGTTTCGGCGTAGCTCAGGTCCACACGTTCTTTGAGGAAGTCCAGCACAGCGCGGGTGCGGGCGGGCAGTTGGCCGGGTTTGCCTACGTACACGGCGTGAATCGGCTCCAGAATGCCGGTGTTGAAGTCTTCCAGCATCACTTTCATGCGCCCGGCCTGCAGCTCTTCCCAGGCGTGATAGAGCGACAGCCGCGCCAGCCCGGCGCCGGCCAGTACCAGGGCGCGCATGGCCTCGCCGTCGTTGACACGCAGCACATCCCCCATGCTGATGGCCTGTTTTTCGCCATTCACCACAAACGGCCAGTGCGGCACGGCGCGCGGGTAGTTCCAGCCTATGCGCACATGGTGCTGCAAATCCTGCGGCAACTGTGGGCTGCCGTGCTGCTGCAAATAGGCGGGCGAGGCCACAATCACCTGCCGGGTCTGCCCCAGCAGCCGCGCCACCATGTCTGAAGAGGGCAATCGCCCCCATCTCAGCGCAATATCTGCGTGGGCTGCTATCAAATCTACGACCTGGTCGGTAAAGCTCAAGTCCAGTTGCAAGCCCGGGTAGAGCTGCATCAGCTCGGCCACCAGCGGCACCAGCAGCCGCGTGCCCGTGCTGGAGCTGGCATTGATGCGCACCACGCCCGTGGGCTGCCCCTGGCGGGTGACAGCCGACTCCAGTGCCAGCCAGTCCGCCAGCAACTGTCTGCCCTGCTCCAGCAATTGCTCGCCTTCGGCAGTCAGCTCCAGCCTGCGCGTGCTGCGGCGCAACAACTGCACGCCCAGGCGCGCTTCCAGTCGCGCCACGATCTTGCTCACGGCCGAAGGCGAGACTTCGCGCTGGCGCGCCGCCGCCGAGAAGCTGCCCAATTGCGCCACTTGCACAAAGGTCTGCAGCTCTGCAAAGCGATCTGCACCTTGTTCGGCAGGCGGCAGCAAAAAAGGATTGGCATTCATGCACCAATGGTATTCGCGCCATTGTTTCCACTCAGGCACAAATCCATTTCTTGGCTATGGGCTACCGCCAACGGCCCGGCAAGTTCACAGTTCAGGCTCTTCAAAATCAAAAAGGACTGTCTTCATGCCCGCCGCTTTGCTCGCCCTGGCTGCTGGTGCCTTTGGCATAGGCACCACGGAATTCATCATCATGGGTCTGCTCACCCAGGTCAGCCAGGACCTGAACATCAGCATTCCCACCGCCGGAACCCTGATCTCGGGCTATGCCCTGGGCGTGGCCGTCGGCGCACCCGTGCTCACGCTGGCTTCGCGCCGCTGGCCACGCAAGTTCTTGCTGATGGCGCTGATGGGCATCTTCATTGCAGGCAATGTGGCCGCCGTATTTGCGCCCAGCTATGAATGGCTGCTGGCCGCGCGCGTGCTGACATCACTGACCCATGGCACCTTCTTTGGCGTGGGCGCCGTGGTGGCGACCGGGCTGGTACCGGCTGAAAAGAAAGCATCGGCCATTGCGCTGATGTTCTCGGGGCTGACCCTGGCCACCCTGCTGGGCGTGCCTGCTGGCACCTGGATTGGCCAGCACTGGGGCTGGCGCATGTCATTTGCGGCCGTCAGCGCCGTGGGCGTGGTGGCGCTGGCCATCTTGATGATCTTTGTGCCGCGCAATATCAGCACGCCGGGCCAGCACAGTCTGGCCGAGGAACTGTCCGTGCTGCGCCGCCCGCAGATGTGGCTGGGTCTGGCCATCACGGTGGTGGGCTTTGCCGGGGTATTTGCGCTCTATACCTATATAGAGCCATTGCTCACCCAGATCACTCATATGAGTAACCAACTCGTGGCCACCACCCTGCTGCTGTTTGGTGCCGGTCTGGCCATTGGCAATACCGCAGGCGGCAAGCTGGCGGACCGCGCGGGCGTCATGGCGGCGCTGCTGATCACCCTGCTGGCCTTGATGGCCGTGCTGCTGCTGGGCCGCTGGATGTTTGTCAGCACGCCGCTGGCCATTGCCTATGTGCTGGTGCTGGGCATTGCGGCTTTTGCCACCGTGGCCCCCATGCAGATGGCGGTGCTGCAGGCGGCGGGCTCTGCAGGCATGAACCTGGCGTCCAGCCTCAATATTGCGGCTTTCAATCTGGGCAATGCGCTGGGGGCCTGGCTGGGCGGTCAGGTGATTGCGCACAGCCTGGGCCTGACGTCCATCGCCTGGGTGGGCGCGGCCTTGGCGGCTGCAGGGCTGGCTTTGACGGTCTTGCATCAATACCTGGGCAAAGCCCGCAGCACAGACGCAGTGTGCCCCACCCATGTCAACGCCTGACAAGGCATGAGCAGTGTAGAGCGCGTGCGTGATGCGTGAGCGCGCCCCGCACCACAAGGCAGCCAGCAGGCTGCCTTTTTTGCGTCAGGGCAACGCCAAAATCACAAAAAGCGGAGCAGTCAGACACATTCAGGCACGGCTTTTGCATTGAACCGGTGAAGGCAAGGCATGCACCAGTCCTCGGGACAGTTCATGCACGTTTTTGCACAGCAATGCACCAATTCAGCGCTTCATGCCGTTTTTCCATGGGTTCCTCAGAGGTAATCAAGCACCATCAGCCGACTTGGCACTCCTGCTTTCTGGCAGGGAATGTTTTAGCAGCCATGACCTCGGCACGCATAACACCTGCCCATGATCCACGAATTGCATATTACGCAAATTTCGCTACAAATTTAGTAGCTATATGTCCATGTTTTTTATTGATAACAGCATTACTTCCATCAATAAAACGTATATCCACAGGACATAGAGCTACACATTTAGTAGCAAGAAGGATTTAAAGCATTGCCCTATGCGTTACGCGCATAACCCTCATATCCACCCATAGCGCCGAATTTTTGAGCAGGGTTTACCGGTAGATGTGGCGGATTATGCGTTGTATACACTTTTTGTATGGATTGACACGGTGCCAGCATCTGTGCGCAAACCTGATCCCAATATGAGTGAGGAGACATGTTCTTATGACATCCAAAGTGCATCCAGTCGATGAGGTTTTGCCGCTTGGCAAACTCACCGCATTAGGCCTCCAGCACGTGCTGGTCATGTACGCGGGCGCCGTGGCGGTGCCGCTGATCGTGGGCCGCGCGCTCAATCTGCCGCCCGAGCAGGTCGCGCACCTGATCTCGGCCGACCTGTTCGTCTGCGGACTGGTCACGCTGATTCAGGCGCTGGGCGCAACCCAGTGGTTTGGTATCAAGCTGCCCGTGATGATGGGCGTGACCTTTGCCAGCGTAGCCCCCATGGTGGCCATTGCGCAGTCGACCGGCGGCAACGCAGGGGCGGGCCTGATCTTTGGCTCGGTGATCGGCGCGGGGGTGGTCTCCATCATCATCGCGCCCGTCATCAGCCGCATGCTGCGCTTTTTCCCGCCAGTGGTGACCGGCACCATCATTGCCGTCATCGGCATCAGCCTGATGCGTGTGGGTGTGAACTGGATCTTCGGCAACCCCGTGGGCCCGACCGCTCCCTCCGTGCCCAACCCCGAGCACCTGACCTGAAGTGGCTGGCTGAAGCCCAGGCCATGGCTGGCGCTCCCGGCTCCTCTTTGCCCGCTGTTCCCAAGGGTTTCTCGGTGCTGCCCACCGTACCCAATCCCAAGTACGCCGATCTGAGCGGCGCCGCCGTCTCCGGCGTGGTGCTGCTGTCCATCCTGCTGATCGCACGCTTTGCCAAGGGCTTCATCGCCAATATCTCGGTGCTGATGGGCATCCTGATCGGCGGCGTCATCTCCGTGGCCATGGGCCTGATGAACTTCGACAAGGTGGCCAAGGCCGACTGGTTCACCCTGGTGCTGCCTTTTGACATCGCCATGCCTGTGTTCGACCCCATCCTCATCCTCACCATGAGCTTGGTGATGATTGTGGTGATGATCGAATCGACCGGCATGTTCCTGGCACTGGGCGACATGACCAACCGCGAGATCTCTCAGGACGACCTGACCCGCGGTCTGCGTACCGACGGTCTGGGCACGCTGATTGGGGGCATCTTCAACACCTTCCCCTACACCAGCTTCTCGCAGAACGTGGGCCTGGTTGCGGTGACGGGCGTGATGAGCCGCTGGGTCTGCGTGGCCGGCGGTGCCATCCTGATCGTGCTGGGCGTGCTGCCCAAGATGGGCGCGCTGATCGAATCTCTGCCCACCGTGGTGCTGGGCGGTGCAGGTCTGGTGATGTTCGGCATGGTGGCCTCCACCGGCATTCGCATCCTCTCCAACGTGGACTTCAAGACCAACAAGCACAATGCCATGATCGTGGCCGTGTCTATCGGTGTAGGAATGATTCCCTTGGTTGCGCCTAATTTCCGCCAATGGATGCCACATTCCATCCATCCACTGATTGAATCCGGTATCCTGCTGGCTTCGCTTACTGCTGTGGCACTGAATCTTTTCTTTAACGGAGCCGCCAAGGACAACAGCGCTGCCATCAACGCAGCGCGCCAGGCTGACGCGCACTAAGACGCAGCCTCTGAAACTGCCGGCCTACCCGCCGGCCCAGCCCCCTGCCGCCGCATCCTGCGCCAGGGGGTTTGTTGTCGGTGTACTTCAGGCAAAACAGTCCTGACCCAAAAATCCTCTCGCCATCCAGTAAGCTCAGACAAGCCATTTGCTGATATTTTTCGTATGACACAAAACCTGTCCTCCGCCGAACAAGCCCTGCGCGATGCGGCCCGCGAATACCACCGCAGCCCCGTCAAAGGCAAGATTTCCGTCACCCCTACCAAGCCTCTGTCCAACCAGCGTGACCTGTCCCTGGCCTACTCGCCAGGCGTGGCCTACCCCTGCCTGGACATCGAGGCAGACCCCGCCACCGCAGCCGAATACACCTCGCGCGGCAACCTGGTCGGCGTGATAACCAACGGCACGGCTGTGCTGGGTCTGGGCGACATCGGCCCACTGGCGTCCAAGCCCGTGATGGAAGGCAAAGGCTGCCTGTTCAAGAAGTTTGCCGGCGTGGACGTGTTCGACATTGAACTGGCCGAGCGCGATCCCGACAAACTCATCGAAATCATTGCCTCGATGGAGCCCACACTGGGCGGCATCAACCTGGAAGACATCAAGGCGCCCGAGTGCTTCTACATCGAGCAGGAACTCTCCAAGCGCATGAACATTCCGGTGTTCCACGATGACCAGCACGGCACCGCCATCATCTCCAGCGCCGCTCTGCTCAACGGTCTGGAACTGGTCGGCAAGGACATCGGCTCCGTCAAGGTCGCCGTCTCCGGCGCAGGCGCTGCAGCCATCGCCTGCGTGGACGTGATGGTGGGTCTGGGTGTCAAGCGCACCAACGTCTACATGGTCGACTCCAAGGGTGTGATCTACGAAGGCCGCCCCGGTGGTCTGGACGCTTCCAAGCAGCGCTATGCGCAGATCACCGAGGCCCGCACGCTGGCCGATGTGGTCAACGGCGCTGACGTGTTCCTCGGTTGCTCCGCCCCCGGCGTGCTGACGGCCGACATGGTCAAGACCATGGCCGACAAGCCCATCATCCTGGCCCTGGCCAACCCCGAGCCCGAAATCCGCCCCGAACTGGCCAAGGCCATCCGCCCTGACTGCATCGTTGCCACCGGCCGCTCCGACTATCCCAACCAGGTCAACAACGTCCTGTGCTTCCCCTACATCTTCCGTGGCGCGCTGGACTGCGGCGCCACCAAGATCACCGAAGCCATGAAGCTGGCCTGCGTGCGCGAAATCGCCGCCCTGGCCAAGCAGGACGTCAGCGATGAAGTCGCCGCTGCCTATCAAGGCAAGGAACTGAGCTTCGGCCCCGACTACCTGATCCCTACACCTTTCGATACGCGCCTGATCCTGCGCATCGCTCCCGCTGTGGCCCAGGCCGCTGCCGAGTCCGGTGTGGCTACCCGCCCCATCGAGGACATCGCCGCCTACCGCGAAAGCCTGACCCGCTTCGTCTACCAGACCAGCATGTTCATGCGCCCCGTGTTTGCCGCCGCCAAGGCGGGTCAGCAACGCGTGGCCTATGCCGAAGGTGAAGACGAACGCGTGCTGCGCGCCGTGCAGGTCGCGCTGGACGACGGCCTGGCCAAACCCATTCTGATTGGCCGTCCCGCCGTCATCGAAGCCCGCATCGCCAAGGCCGGTCTGCGCATGCAACTGGGCAAGGACGTGGAAATCTGCAACCCCGAAGACGATCCACGCTTCCGTCAGTACTGGGAAACCTATCACAAGCTCATGGGCCGTGATGGCGTGACGCCCGAGGCTGCCAAGGCTGCCGTGCGCCGCTCCAACACCCTGATCGCTGCGCTGATGGTGCACCTGGGTGATGCGGATGCCATGCTCTGCGGCCTGGTCGGTCGCTTCGACAGCCACCTCACGCATCTGGAAGACGTGCTGGGCCTGAAGAAGGGCGCCAACGAGTTCGCCACCGTCAACGCCGTCATGCTGGAATCCGGCACGCTGTTCGTCGCTGATACCTATATCAACGACGCGCCCAGCGCCGAAGAACTGGCCGAGATCGCCAAGATGGCAGCCGACGAAGTGGCCCGCTTTGGCCTGCCCCCCAAGGTGGCCTTCCTCTCGCACAGCAACTACGGCTCGTCCACCCGTGGCTCCGCCCGCAAGATGCGCGCCGCTCGCGACCTGTTCGCTGCCGCCAACCCCGGCATCGAATGCGACGGCGAAATGCACGGCGACGCCGCTCTGGACGCCAGCGTGCGCAGCCACTCGCTGCTGGACTCCACCCTGACCGGTGAAGCCAATGTGCTGATCTGCCCCAACCTCGACGCAGCAAACATCCTGTTCAACGTGCTCAAGACCACAGGTGGCCACGGCACCACCATCGGCCCCATCCTCATGGGCTGCGCCGCCTCCGCCCACGTACTGACCCCTTCGTCCACCGTGCGCCGCGTGGTCAACATGACGGCCCTGGCGGCAGCACAGGCCATCGCTCTGCGCGGCTAAGCCCTGCAAGTTCAAGCCCCTCAGTGAATTTCACTGAGGGGCTTTTTAGGTGCTGCATGTGCCTAAACTCATCGGCATCCGCTTTCCTTTCCGGCTTCGGTTTATCTGGCACAGCCATGCCTAGATCATAAAAACCTGCTGATTCCTTGTGTAGAATCTTTCCATCCGGAGGTTTGGGTGAGTGGTTTAAACCAGCAGTCTTGAAAACTGCCGAAGGAGTGATCCTTCCGTGAGTTCGAATCTCACAGCCTCCGCCAAGAATACTTCTAAGCCCCTGTTTTCAGGGGCTTTTTTATTTATCACCCTAGTCTTTCTACCATACCATCTACCATTAGATTTCTGATTGATCCGGTCCTGTTCGGGCTGCATCGGACTGCAACTAGCAATCTTGTTTTTTCATTTCTAATTTTTTTGAACCACATATCACGAAGCTGAGGTCATCTACAGATCCTCACCAACCCAACGTCTCAAGCCCCTGTGTATCTGCGCAGGGGCTTTTTTGTCGCTGTGTATAGGAGACCACTTTGGAAATATCCATACCCTCGCTTCTGTCTTGCCCCTTCTGTGAGCACGCGGAAGTCACCCATCGAACACCTGTCACATATGCCTGTGCCGTACTTGGGTGTGCTGTCGGTGCTGCAGGAGGCTTTCTCGCCTCGAACAGAGGACTAGCAATTGCGAGTCCCCCCAGCACATCTCTTGCTTCAGCAGGATTCGCTTTCAATGGCGTTGCCGGCGCCGTGGTTGCTGCCATGACGGCTGCAGCCATTGGGTGTGAACTTGGCGCTAAAGCTGGCGCCAAGATTGACCTCGTGCTGTTTGATAACTATCGCTGCTGCGCATGCGGAAAGACTTTTAAGGTCTGAGTCGTTTATTAGCGCGACGCTTCACATTCTTTTTTTGAATACGTCTCATTTATTAATTAAGGAGAAATCTGATGGCACACCTCATTGAAACCATGGCCTACGCTGGCCAAACCCCTTGGCATGAACTGGGCAACTCCCTTCCAGCCAAACAAAGCATTGATGTCTGGGCACAAGCTGCGGGTATGGACTGGCGCATTCAGGAAACGCCGGTGCGTTATCTCGCCTCCGATGGAAATACAGGCCTATCTGGTCTATATGCCGAGCCCAAAGAGTTTCCAGAACAAAAGGTGCTCTACCGCAGCGACACGCAGGCACCCCTGTCCGTAGTGGGCAGTCGCTACAACGTGGTTCAGCCCCGCGAGGTACTGGAGTTCTACCGCGACCTGACTGAAGTAGCTGGTTATGAGTTGGAAACTGCAGGCGTGCTCAAAGCTGGCCGCAAGTTCTGGGCATTGGCGCGCACTGGTAAATCTGTTGCGTTGAAAGGCAATGATGTGGTCAACGGCTATTTGTTGCTGGCTACGTCGTGTGATGGTTCTCTGGCTACGGTGGCCATGCCAACCACAGTGCGCGTGGTGTGCAACAACACATTGACAATTGCCCTGCGTGATGGCGTGGGTGCAGTCAAGGTGCCACATAGCACCTCGTTTGATCCCCAGGCCGTTAAACGCCAGTTGGGGGTTGCAGTTGGCCAGTGGGACAGCTTTATGTACCGCATGAAGACACTGGCTGAACGCAAGGTCAAAACCCACGAGGCGATGAACTACTTCCTCAAGGTGATCTGCAACACAGATGCCAACTCTGACTTGTCTGTGGGTCTGACCAATGAGCGGGCACTCAAGAAAGTGCAGATGCTCTACGAAGGCCATGGGCGGGGAGCTGAAATGCATGCCGCTAAAGACACTGCCTGGGGCTTGCTGTGCTCTGTGACCGAGTTCATTGACCATGAAAAACAAGCCCGCAGCCAAGACAACCGTCTCGACAGCGCTTGGTTTGGCCAAGGTGCTGTGATCAAGCAGCGTGCTTTGGACCACGCTTTGCAGCTGGTGTCTTGATCATGCTCAGACGCTGGCTTACATGGCCCTACTGGCCTTCTCCTCTGGGCTTTCCCATCTACTTTCCACCACCACGAACCGCCTTCTAAGGCGGTTTTTTATGCCCGCAATTTCTGCGGGCCAAGGAGATTTGTATGTCTGTTCACTTGCTCAGCAATGCCAATCTGGATCTGCAGAGCCTGTCTACCGTACGTGCACCTGCCACCCGCAAAGGGGCTGCGTTGCGCCTGGTCTCGACCAAGGATCTAGCCAGAGACGATTGGCTGGAGGTTCGTCGTACAGGCATTGGTAGCTCCGATGCCGCTACAGCAGTGGGCCTTAACCCTTATCAGTCCCAACTGGAGCTGTGGATGCAAAAGACGGGCAAGGCTGACTTGCTGCCAGCGGTAGACCCCAACGATGACACCAGCCCCATGTTCTGGGGCACGCTGTTAGAACCCATAGTGGCTGCGCACTACACCAAGCGCACAGGCAACAAGGTACGCCGTGTGAATGCCGTGCTGCAGCATCCCAAGCATCCCTGGATGCTGGCCAATGTGGACCGTGAGGTGGTGGGTTCATCCGAGGTGCAAATTCTGGAATGCAAGACTGCAGGCATTCACGGTGCACGCCTTTGGAAGGATGGCGTGCCTGAGTATGTGCAATTGCAGGTCATGCACCAGTTGGCTGTCACGGGCTACAAGGCTGCAGATGTGGCCGTGCTCATTGGGGGACAAGAGCTGCGCATCTTCCACATTGAGCGGGATGAGGCATTGATTGCCCGTTTGATCGAGATGGAGCGCGCATTCTGGCAACTGGTAGAAAGCAATACGCCGCCTCCCGGAGATGGCTCTGACAGTGCTGAGAAAGCGCTGCGCTGCCTCTATCCCAACAGTGGCGGTGAAGAAGTGGACATGAGTGACAACCCAGAGCTCAATGCCACGTTCGACGCCTTGCTGATTGCACGGGAGCAGCTTGATGCCGCTCAAAAGCAGGAAGCACGCCTGCGCCAGGCCATTCAGATCCACATGGGCGAAGCAGACAAAGCCACGTTTGCCTGTGGTGGTAGCGTGACCTGGAGGCGCAGCAAAGACGGGCAAGCCTTCGACACAGCGCAGTTCGTCAAAGACCATCCCGAGCTGTCCAAAGCCTACCTCACCACACGGCCTGGATCTCGGCGGTTTTGCGTGTATCCAGCTTGAGCTGACCATCCTTCCCACATCCATCCCCCTCTCGCTCCCTGTGGCCCATGCCACCGGGAGCTTTCTTTTTTTGGAGCAAAACATGATCAAAGGTTTGATGATTACCCCGCCCGTCATTGGCCGAATTTCTATTGGCAAAGTCGTGGAAAAGAATGGCAAGCGCCTGCCAGAGAAAGACGATGAATTCACCATCACCACCCAAGTCCAGCAGCGCGGACAATGGGTGCTACACCCGTTGGATGAGGCTTTGCGCCAAAGCCAACCAGATGCCTTCACCGTTGGCGGCATAAAGGAAGGCGCTGAGCCTTCCGACAGTCAAAGTGAAAGTATTCCCGCACGCAGTGCCAAGCGCACGCTCAAAGACAAGATGGGAGTTCCAGGTGAAGCGTCTTCAGATGCCAGTACGCCACGGCGCAAGCTGCGCAGCATTCCTGTACGCGTTCTGTTCAATGACCCAGATCTGAACCTGCGGGCCAACTACTGCATGTTTGACCGCAGCACAGCGCGTCCTGTCTGCGTGGGTGACGGGGAGAGCTGCAAGCGCGTCACGGATCAAGGGCTGGAGACGATGGAATGTCCCGGTCCTGATAGCTGTCGTTTTGGGCTGGGTAACTGCAAGCCTTATGGGCGGCTGAACGTCAGCATCGGTGACAGCGATGAATTGGGCAGCTTTGTGTTTCGCACCACGGGCTTTAACAGCATTCGTACCTTGGCTGCACGACTGCAGTACTTCGCTGCTGTCTCTGGTGGGCACCTGGCCTGTATGCCGCTGGAGCTCAAGCTGCGGGGCAAATCGACTACGCAGTCACACCGCGCAGCCATTTATTACGCAGACTTGGTCGTGCGCTCAGGGCTATCGCTCAATGCTGCCATTGGGCAAGCCAAGGACTTGGCTGCAGAGCGCTTGGCTGCAGGCTTTGACCAGATGGCTTTGGACAGTGCTGCACGCCACGGCTTTGCCAATGGCTGCTTCGAAGACGCGCCGGATGAAGTCGCTGAGATTGTGGAGGAGTTTTATCCCGATGGCACTCCAACGCTCACTGGCTCTGGCATTGAGGCCGCCGATGATGGCACCCTAAACCGGCTGCGCCATGGTACGCATAGTCCGTCATCTTAAAGACCGTGATCGCATAGACCGTAGTGTTTAACACCGTGTATTTGCACACCGTGATGCTTTGTCACGTGTGCAGATGCACTGTGGTCAAGACTGCTACGAATCGTAACCATTGCGCCCCATGGCAAGCAAACCAATGACCGATGCAGACCGCTCCCCCTTGCTCAAGGCTTTCGGGAATGCCGTACGCGTGTATCGCAAAGCACAGGGATTTTCTCAAGAGGGTTTTGCGCATTACTGCGGCTTGGATTCGTCCTCATACGGCAGCCGTGGCATAGCCACGGCCGGGGTTGGGGGTAACTCGCCTCAAACTGGATTTGAATACGAAAGACTTCCCACTTTCTTGACTCTGTTTGCAGGGCAGTGTCAGGTACAAAGTAAGTGAAGTTCATTCGTCATTCACTAGGAGCTGTGCCATGCAAACCATCGTCCGTGTCGGTGTGGATATCGCCAAGAATGTGCTGCAAGTGCATGCGGTAGATGCTCGAGGCAGCGTCGTGACCAACCGCCCAATTCAACGCAGCAAGTTCTTGGCATGGTGCGCTCAATTGCCCGCTGGGTGCTTGGTTGCCATGGAGGCTTGCGGTGGAGCTCACCACTGGTGCAGACAATTGCAAGGCATGGGTCTAGACGCACGAATGATCGCTGCCGCCTTGGTAACTCCATATCGCATGCAAGGCAAAGGCGGTAAAAACGACGCCAATGATGCTGCGGCCATCTGTGAAGCCGCTAGCCGCCCGCAGATGCGCTTTGTATCCGTTAAATCCATCGACCAACAGGGCATGCTGTGTGTGCACCGGCTGCGTGAAGGCTTCAAAGAAGAGCGCACAGCATGTATCAATCGTATCCGTGGCCTGCTCGCTGAGTTCGGGATTGTCTTGCCGCAAAGCCCCAGAGTGTTGCGTGCGCATTTACATGACATCTTGGAGGATGCCAGCAACGAGATTGCTGGCACAGCTCGCCTTGTGCTCCACCAAGCATTGATGCACTGGCAGGAACTCGATAGCCATATTCATTGGTGTGAGCAGCGCATCAATGCTCATTACAAAGATGATGAGCAAGTTCAGCGTGCTGCTGGCATCAAAGGGCTTGGGCCGCTAAGTGCATCGGCTGTTGTGGCCACCGTTGGCGACTTCAAACAATTTAAGAATGGATCCCAGTTCGCCGCTTGGCTGGGATTAACGCCCAGACAAAACTCCAGCGGGGGTAAATCCAGTCTTGGCTCTATCACCAAGCGTGGTGACAGCTACTTGCGCTCTCTGTTGATACAGGGTGCTAAAGCCGTCGTTCTCACAGGTAAATACAACCTTGATCCCATCTCACAATGGGCCATAGCATTGAGGCAGCGCAGTGGATGGCAAAAAGCTGTCGTGGCTCTTGCCAATAAAAATGCTCGCATCCTCTGGGCGTTGATGACACGTCAGCGCAGCTACGAAACCAACCATATCAGTACCAGGCCAAGCGAGCTCATCGCTTAAGCCCCAATCCTTAACTTGCCAGACGTGAAATCAAAGATGCAATAGACAGGTCAGACCAGCAGCAGACAAGCTCGCTTGTTGCATTGTGAGTCCAAGGACATCACGAGATTTGAATGGAGCCCTGCTGCGCGGTTTGTTTCTTGGGGCGCACACCAAAGTGCAAAACCCCGTCTGTAGATGTGCAGTCTGTTCCTCGTTTTACGCATCGTGATCACACGGCAGTCAGGTCTATCAAAAAAGAAAACCATCAGCGCTTGCTTTTATGGGAAGTCTCTGTAATGCAACAACGCCGCCCACGAAAAAAATCGCATCGCATTTCATCGGTAAAAAATTGATCTATTGAGATCGAAAATGATCGATGTCATGAATATTTCATGATCCATTGATAAATTTCGATCATGAAATTTGCAAAACCATTCAAAACTGTCATCTTTGATCTGGATGGCACCTTGCTCGACAGTTGGCCCAGCTTGCAGGCCACGCTGCACGAGGGCTTAAACAGCCGCACGCTGGATATGCCCTCTCTCAAGCTCGAGTTGAGCGCAGGCATCGCTCCCATGTTGGCACTGGCTGCTCAACAAGCGGATCTTCGAGGCTCCGAACAAGAAGCAGCGCAAACCCAACTCATGCGCAGCTACCTGAGCCGCTTTGTGCTGAACGCCACCGTGTACCTGGGCGTACCCGAATTGCTGGCCCGACTGCAAGCTCAAGGCCTGAAGCTGGGCATCTGCACCAACCGCGACCGTGCAAGTAGCCTGCAACTGCTGCGCCACCACCAACTTAGCGATTTTTTTGAAGCCGTGGTCTGCATCGATGACACACCTTTTCCCAAGCCCAGCCCCGAGCCTTTGCATACCTGTCTGCAACTGCTGGGTGCCACACCATCCGAGACCTTGTTCGTAGGTGACTCGGGAATCGACGCCAGCTGCGCACACGCCGCGAAAGTTGCTTTTGCAGCCCATGTACGCGGCTATCACCGCAATATGCATGAGCTTGAGCCCAGCGTACTGAGGTTTGATGCTTATGAGCAGTTGAACGACATGTTGGAGGCTTGAAGCCATGGCTGACATCCACCTTCGTAGCATTTCTAAACGCTATGGCGACACGACCATCCTCGATCAGTTGGACTTACAGATTCACGACGGAGAATTTTTGACCTTGCTGGGTGCGTCTGGCTGCGGTAAATCAACCTTGCTCCGCTTGCTCGCTGGCCTCGAAGCACCAGACAGCGGTGACATTCAAAGCCAAGGCCAAAGCATGCTGAGCCAAAAACCTGCACAGCGCGATTGCGCCATGGTGTTTCAAACCTACGCGCTGTATCCACACATGACTGCAGGCGAGAACATTAGTACGCCTTTGCTGATGCGCAAGCTCTCGTTTTGGCAGCGCCTGCCGGGCATAAAGTACCTCAACCCTTCGGTACGTGCTCTTCGCAACGAGATTGAGCAAGAGGGTAAACAGGTGGCGCAGGTCTTGGGCATTGAGCACCTGTGGCAACGCAAGCCTTCGCAGTTGTCGGGCGGACAGCGACAACGCGTAGCACTCGCTCGCGCCATGGTACGCAAGCCTTCGCTGTTTTTATTCGACGAGCCTTTGTCCAACCTCGACGCCAACTTGCGTCAGGCCTTGCGCGCCGAGATTCGCGCGTTGCACCGCAAACTCGGCGTAACCTTTGTGTACGTGACGCACGACCAACACGAAGCCATGTCCATGTCTGACCGTGTGGCTGTGATGAAGAACGGAAAGATCTTACAGCTCGACACCCCTGAGGCTTTGTTCAAGCGCCCTGCCAGCCAAGAAGTGGCGAGCTTCGTGGGCTCACCTCGCATCAATCTGTTGCCGCTTTCTGCGGTGAAGCTGAATGATGGTGTGTTGCCGCCAACTTCGGCCGTTGTCGTAGGCATTCGCCCGCACCAATTCATGTGGACAACACAAACAGGTTGCTGGAGCGTTTTGGCACAGGTGCAGTCGGTAGAGTACGCGGGCAGCGAAAAAGTAGTGGTGGCACAAGGCGAGCATCACGAAGCCATGACCATACAAACCGAGGCCACCCAGCCAGTACATGAGACACAAACCGTCACCCTATACATACAGCCTTCAGAGCTGATATTTTTTGATGCGCATGGTCGCCGTCTGGAGGCATAAGCATGCACATCTCACGTCTGCAAACCTCGCTCATGCTGCTACCCAGTTTGATCTTGACGGTTTTGCTGCTGCTGGTGCCCATGTGCCTGGTGGCAGTGATGTCGCTGACCGACTGGCAGTTTGGATCCGACCAGTTTGCATGGGTCGGCCTGGACAACTACCGCGAACTGTGGGACGACGCAGGATTTCGCAAGTCCTTTACCAACACGGTGCACTATCTGCTGTGGGTGTCACTGGGCAGCATCACCGTGGGTTTGGTCAGCGCCTTGCTGGTTGAAAGCCATACAAGTTGGCGCGGCTTCTACCGCACGGCACTATTTTTGCCCGTGGCCTCTACCCTCATTGGCATGGCGGTGGTGTGGCAGTTCATATTGCACCCCACGATGGGATTGCTCAATCAGTTGCTCGCATTGATTGGGGTCGGGCCCTTCAACTGGCTCAAAGATTACGAACTGGCGTTACCAACGTTGGCTGCCATTGGCATCTGGCAAATGTCAGGCTTAGCCATGGTGATGTTTTTGGCGGGTCTCAAAGGTATTCCAGATGAGCTGCGCCAAGCTGCTTGGCTTGATGGTATGTCACATCCGCTGGATCGCATGTTTCGCCTGACCTTACCTTTGCTCGGCCCCACCATGTTGTTCGTGGTGACGATCTGTGCCATTCGCGCCCTACAGGTATTCGACACCGTGCATGTGATGACACAGGGTGGTCCCAACAAGGCCACCGATGTGCTGCTGCACAGCATTTACGCCGAAGGATTTGGATTTTTCAAGATGGGCTATGCCTCGGCTATGACGGTCGTGTTTGTGACCGGCATCTTTGTGCTCACGCTTATTCAGCACAAGGGCATGGAAAAAAGGACGCACTACTGATGATGGCCGATCCCTTATCCCCCTCCTTGGCCAGCCGCTTTGCGCGCCATGTCGTGTTGATGAGTCTAGCCCTCATTTATCTGCTGCCTTTTGTGTGGATGCTATCGATCTCACTCAAGCCCGCGAGTGAGATTTTCGATGCAGGTTTTAACCTCATCCCCCGCGAATGGGCTGCCTGGGAAAACTACAGCGCAGCGCTCACACGCGTACCGCTGCTGCGATATTTGCTCAACGGTGTGGTGGTGTGCGCTGGCATTTTGGTCGTACAAATTGCGCTGGCATTTCCGGCCGCCTACTGCTTCGCCAAGATCAAGTTTCGCGGCCATGACCTCGCATGGGGCTTAACCATGCTGTCACTGATGGTGCCATTTCAGGCCACTGCCATTCCGCTGTACATCTTTTTGTATCACTTAGGTTTGCTCGACAGCTACTCGGCCTTGATCCTGCCCTTCATCGCGTCTGCCTTTGGCATGTTCATGTTCCGGCAGTCCATCAAAAGCATTCCCGATGACCTCATCCACGCCGCAAGGCTAGATGGCATGGGTGAGTTCGAGTTGGTGTGGCGCGTGCTGCTGCCGGCCTGCATGCCTACCGTGATCGCTTTTTCGATCTTCTCGGTGGTCTGGCACTGGAACGACTACTTCTGGCCCCTGCTCGTCATCAATACCCAAGACCTCGCTACACCCCCGCTGGGAACCATGTTCTTTGCCAACGAAGAAGCCGGCAACGATTACGGCCCGCTGATGGCCGGCACGGTACTGATCACCATTCCCCTGGTTGTTTTTTTCTTGTTCGCGCAAAAGCGCTTTATCGAAGGTGTCACCTTTTCAGGTGTCAAAGCTTGAAGGAAGTCATGATGAAACTGAAATTCATTGCAGCTGTTACAACCGTGCTCTGCACCATGGGTGCTGCCCATGCCGCCAAAATCGAGCTCGTGGTGGACTACGTCTACCCTGAGATGTTCAACGAGACTCAAGAAGTCATCGCCAAAAAGTTCAACGAGAAGTTCCCTGATTACTCGGTCAAGTTCCGTGCACCCACGCCTGACTACGAAGTGGCCGCCCAGCAAGCACTACGCCATGCAGTGACCAAGCAACTGGCCGATGTGTCTTTTCAAGGTCTGAACCGCCAGCGCATCTTTGTGGACCGCGGCATTGCTGTGGATCTGAAGCCCTTCATCCAAGCCGAAAAGAACTGGGACAAGAGCGGCTACAGCGCATCGCTGATGGAGCTGGGGCAAATTCAAGGCAAACAGGTCGGCATTGGCTTTGCTCTGTCCACCCCCATCGTCTACTACAACATGGACTTGGTGAACAAGGCAGGTACCACCGTCGATCAACTGCCCAAGACCTGGGACGATATCATCAAGCTCGGCGAAGCTTCACGTAAAGCCAGCCCACAAACGGGCGGCATTTACTTCGACTGGGGCATCACCGGGAACTGGTTGTGGCAGGCGCTGCTGTTTGCCGATGGCGGCAAGATTCTCGACAGCACCGAAAAGAAGGTGGCATTTGACGATGCCAAGGGCCTCAAAGCCATGAACACCATGAGCTCCATGGTGCAAAACGGCACCATGGCCAACATCAGCTACAAAGAAGCAGCGCAAATGTTTGCGGCTGGCAAGCTGGCCGTGCTGTCGTCGTCCACCTCACGCTTGGGCGTGATGGAAAAGCAAATTGGCGACCGTTTCAAACTGGTGACCGGGATGTTCCCCGTAACCACTAAAGGCGGCAAAGTACCTGCAGGAGGCAACGTAGCCATGATGTTTGCCAAGGACCCCGAGCGCCAAAAGGCCGCGTGGGAGTTCATCAAGTTCGCCACCGGCCCCGAAGGAGCCACGGTTATGACCAAAAACACCGGCTACTTCCCAGCCAACACCTTGCCAATTGACGACCCCAAGGCACTCAAAGGCTACTACGAAAGCAACCCCAACCAGTACACCGCGGTGAAGCAGATTCCTTGGTTGACTGGCTGGTATGCCTTCCCTGGCCAGAACGGCTTAAAAATCACTGACGTAATTGATGACCACGTGCAAACTGTGTTCGACCGCTCGAAGCAACCCGCCGATGCACTCAAGGCCATGTCTGCCGACGTGCAAAAACTTCTCGACTAAACATCAGAACTGCACGCTTTGGAGCATGCGCTTGCACGCCTTGTGTGAGCACATGCCCCGACCTCACGCAGCCTAGCCCCCAGCACGCTAACAGCCACATCACTGCCCATGCCTCATTTCGACAAATACATCCACCTGACAGACACCCACCTCGTGCAAGACGGCAACGGCCTGTTATACGGACTGAACCCTAAGCAACGCCTGCAGCAAGCCGTGGCCCACATTCAGCAACACCATGCCGATGCACGTGCGGTGTTCATCACAGGCGACTTGACCCACTACGGCCACGAGCAAGCCTATGTGCATTTACGCGAGTGCCTAAGTGGCTTGTCCATGCCCGTCTACCCCATCTTGGGCAACCACGACAGCCGCAACAACTTCCAGCAGCACTTTGCCCACATTGCACGAGACGAGCACGGCTTTGTGCAATATGTGCTTGAACTCGAACATCAAACCGCCATTTTTCTCGATACCAACGAGCCTGGCGTGCACTGGGGCGTGTTTTGCGAGAAACGTGCTCTTTGGCTGCGAGCTCAGCTTGAGCAAGCTAACAAGCCCGTGTTGCTGTTCATGCACCACCCCTTCTTCCCTATTGGCATAACCAGCATGGACAAAATCTCCTTGCTGAACACCAAACCCTTTGAAACTGCCATCGAAGGACTTCAGCACAAGATCGCACACTTCTTCTTTGGACACATCCATCGCCCGATTTTGGGATCCTTCAAAGGTATCCCCTACTCCACCTTGCGGGGCACCAATCACCAAGTGGCATTGGTGTTACAAGACCCCTCGCTGCGCATCGTGGGCAAAAACGAAGGTCCCCAATACGGCGTGCTGATGCTTTCGCCCGAGCAAGTACTGATCCACCTGGAAGACTTTTTGGACCAAGAGCCCACTTACCTGCTTGGTGGCTAATGTTGCACACCGCTGCCTCGTAACAACCAGTAAGCGCTAGGTGGACGAATGTCATGTGCAAGCCCAATCGACATCGTGGATCAACCACTTGCTGAGTGGCGCGCACGTGCTTGATGTATCGCATCACAGGGTGATAGGCTATGCTTGGTAGCGCAACTAGCCGCTCAGGCAGCGACTACCACCTCCACTCCTTGCTGGCGAAGGAGATTGAGGATGTCGGGGTCGGCCTTCGCATCGGTGACTAGCCGTTGTACCGAAGACCAGTCGTTAATGCGGAAGCTGGCAAAGGCGTGTAGCTTGGTGTAATCAGCCAGCACCGTTACGCGGCTGGCAGCGCCCATGAAGGCCTTGTTCATGTCGGCGTCTTCCGGGTCACGCATGTAAATTCCTTGGGCAGACAATGCATGCACGCCCAAGAAGGCCTCACGCACTTGCAGATGAGGCAGGCCTTCGTCGCTGGGGCGGCTGACAGTGGCTTGTTTGCGGGCATCTAGGCGGCCGGCCAGCACGTAGACATTAGCGTGCAGCCCTTGCCCGAGCACGTTGGCCACGGAAAGGCCATTTGTGATCACGTACAGATTCTGATGACCTCGCAAAGCTTGAGCCAGCGCGTGGGCCGTAGTGCCTCCGTTGATCAGAATATTGTCGCCATCGCTAATGAACTGGGCTGCGCATTCCGCAATCGCCGCTTTCTCCTGTGCCTGCTGATCGTTGCGCTCGCCATAGTTGTACATCTCGTAACGCGCAGAGCCTTCGGCAAAGACCTCCTGAGCGGCTATGGCACCACCGTGGGTACGTTCCAATAGGCCGAGCTCGCCCAGTTCAATGAGGTCGCGCCGGATGGTTATGGGGGAAGTGGAAAAGACCTTGGCTAGGTCCTTGACGGTGACCGAGGTGGTCTCTTGCATGCGCGCCAGAATTTTCTGTTGTCGTTCAGCCTTGAACATGAAGCGTCTCTCCATAGGAGCATTGTCGGCCGAAAAACCCTACACATAGATGAATAGTGTTGATTTCCACGCAGAACTGACCCGCCGGGCATGCGGACAAAAACTTGGACTATCAGAGGAGATAGTTCATGTACACATACGCAGACAGGATGCGAGTGAATCGCACCGGCTTCCGTGGAGGCTCAACTCCTGAGAGGATTGAGTCATGAACACTAAAGCTGCTCGTTTTAGCCCCGAGGTACGTGAACGTGCCGTACGTTTGGTGCAGGAATGCCAAGCGGATTACGCATCACTGTGGGGTGCATGTGAGTCGATAGCCCCCAAGATTGGCTGCTCTGTTAGCACCCTGCATGGATGGGTGCAGCGCAAAGAAATAGATGCAGGCCAACGGCCAGGGTTGACCACGGATGAACGTGAGCGACTCAAGCAACTTGAGCGAGAGAACAAGGAGCTGCGCCGAGCCAATGACATCCTCAAGGCTGCGAGCGCTTTTTTTGCGCAGGCGGAGCTGGACCGTCGCATCAAGAGCTAATTGACTTTGTAGACCAGTATCGCGATGCCTATGGGGTCGAGCCAATTTGTAGGCTGCTGCAAATTGCCCCATCGGGCTACAGGCGCAGGGTTCAGCAAAGAAACTGCCCGTGGCTGCGCTGTAAGCGCAGTCAATCGGACGAAGAACGCTGCACCCATATTCAACGTGTGTGGCATGCCAACTGGCAGGTTTATGGGACGGTCAAAGTCTGGAAGCAGATGCACCGAGAGGGCTTACCCATTGCCCGCTGCACCGTACAACGACTGATGCGCAAGCTGGGCCTGAAAGGCGCAAGGCGTGGCAAGAAGGTGCGCACAACACGTCCAGATGCAGCAAGGCCATGCCCGCTAGACCTCGTCAACCGCCAGTTCACAGCTCAGCGCCCTGACCAACTTTGGGTCGCAGACTTCACCTATGTATCAACGTGGCAAGGGCAGATGTTTGTGGCCTTTGTGATTGATGTGTATGCCCGCCGCATAGTGGGCTGGCGGGTTAGTAGCCACATGCGCACGGACTTTGTGGTGGATGCTTTGGAGCAGGCGCTGTATGCAAGGCGGCCTTCAAGTGACACGGAGCTCATTCATCACTCCGACAGGGGCAGTCAGTACGTTTCCATTCGCTACACAGAACGTTTGGAGGAAGCTGGCCTGATGCCTTCGGTGGGTAGCACTGGAGATTCCTACGACAACGCTCTGGCCGAAACCATCAACGGGCTTTACAAAACGGAGGTCATCTACAAGCGAGGGCCGTGGAAAACACGGGAATCACTGGAGCTGGCAACACTGCAATGGGTGCACTGGTTCAACCACGGCAGATTGCTGGAATCCATAGGACATATACCGCCAGCGGAGGCTGAGGCAAACTACTGGCGGCAAGTTGCCAAGACCGTGCAGGCTGACGCCTGCACTTCAACAAACTAGCCTCCACCAAACCCGGTGTGATTCACACCTGACTACCGAAAGCATAGACAGCAGTAAGACTTGGGACCATGTCCTTCAGTGCAGTGACTACAGCGGAAAAATCAATGGGACGTGAGGCAGGCATGAACAGCTTGGCAAAGTATTCGGTAAAAGGGGAAGGCTAATGATTCTGGAGTATGCCAGCATGACATGTGGCATACCTACATCAGCCCGATCCACCTGGGCGTGTCCGAACTTTTGTGTAAACGGGGCGGACTTCAGTTGACGGAGATGCGGTCTCCGAACTGAATGGTAAATCGGGTCAACGCTGCCTTCCAATCCCGAATCGGCATGGTCCACTTCTGACTG